>NZ_JBEYVQ010000001.1:812598-1668672 GCF_040644075.1 Nocardia sp. NPDC047038
GCGTCGTCCAGGCGGACGAATCGCTGGAAGATCCGGTCGCGGTCGGCGGGCGGCACACCCGGTCCGTCGTCGGTGACCGACAGCACCACCCGCTCGTCGGCGGCGTGGTCCACGGCGACGTCAACGGTGTTCACGGCATGCCGCTGCGCGTTGTCGACCAGGTTGCCCAGGACGCGGGCGAGCTGAGTACGGCTCCCGGTGACCGCGACGGGCTCCTTCGGTGTCGCGATCCGCACGGCGACCCGATCACGCACACGGTGCTCCAACTCCTCGCGGACCAGGACCGTCAGGTCCACTCGATCCGCACGCGGTTGCTCACCCGCGTCGAGGCGGGCCAGGAGCAATAGGTCGGCCGCGAGATGTTCCAGCCGGATGGTGTCGCCGATCAGTCCGTCCACTTCCAGCAGTTCGGGGTGTGCCTGGGCCACCTCGAGCTGGGTGCGCAGGCTCGCGATTGGGCTGCGCAACTCGTGTGCGGCGTCGGCGATGAACCGGCGCTGGCGCTCCGTGGACTCCTCCAGCGCGGCGAGCGTGGCGTTGGTAGTGCTCGCCAGTCTGCCGATCTCGTCGCGAGATCCCGGCTCCGGCACGCGGCGGGAGAGATCGCCGTCCATGATCTCGGCGAGCTGCCTGCGAATCGCCTCCACCGGGCGCAGGGCGCGCCGGGTGACCAGCCAGGTCACCAGGGCGACCACGGCGAGCAGCGGGGGCAGGCCGATCAGCATCGCTTGCCGTGCGTCCGCCACCGCGCTGTCGGCGGTCGCCAGCGAGGAGCCCGCGTAGACGGTGGCGGGCTGTCCGCCCCGGATGGTCACCGCGAGGGCGGCGACCCGGAACGGATGCGGCCCGTCCTCGTCGTCCACCGTCAGCCGCACGTCGCCGAATTCGGCGTCGGCCGCCGTGGGGTCCGTGGGTTGCGACAGGCTTTCGCGGTCCGGCTTCTCGTCCTCGTCCTCTTCGTCCTCCTCGTCTTCGTCATCGTCATCGGAAGTCTTGGCGTACGGGCCGAACTCGGCCATGGGCGGTTTGCCCGCGAGGTCGTCGTCGGCCGCGAGCACGCGGCGGTCGAGCGAAACGACCTGCACCGGTTCGCTTTCGGCATCGGGAAGCCGCAGCCGGGCGAGATCCGTGCCCGTCGCGAGCTGCGTCGCCACGTCCTGCGCGGTGGACTCCGCCCGCATTTCGGCGCTGTGCACCAGGTTGTGCCGCAGCACGGCCAGCACCACGAGCCCGGCCGCGGTCAGCGCCACCGCGACCACGACCGTCGCCGCGACCGTGGTGCGCACGCGGACCGAGCGCCACCAGGCCCGCGCGGTTCGCTCAGGCACGATCGGCCGTCAGCCGGTAGCCCGCACCGCGAACGGTGGTGATCGATCGGCGCCCGAACGGCGCGTCGATCTTGCGGCGCAACGTGCTGATGTAGACCTCGACGATGTTCGGGTCGCCGTCATAGGCGAAGTCCCAGACATGGTGCAGGATATCGGCTTTCGACACCACCTCCCCGGCGCGGACGGCCAGGTGCTCGAGCACGGCGAACTCCTTGGCGGTGAGCGTCACGTCCTGCGTGCCGCGACGGCAGGTCCGGGTGCCCGGGTCCACGGTCAGATCACCGACGCGCAGCAGACGGGCGCCGCCGCGGGTCCGGCGGCGCAACAGCGCACGGATGCGGGCCAGCAGCACCAGGTAGGAGAACGGCTTGCTGAGGTAGTCGTCCGCGCCGGTGTCCAGGCCCTCGGCCTCGTCGTATTCGCCGTCTTTCGCGGTGAGCATGAGCACGGGCGTCTCGTGGCCACCGGCGCGCAGCGCGGCGCAGACGCGGTAGCCGTTCATGCCGGGCAGCATGATGTCGAGGATGATCAAGTCGTAGTCGGTTGTCGTCGCCAGATGCAGGCCCTCGGCGCCGTCGTGCACCACATCCACGGCGAATCCCTCGGCAGACAACCCTTTTGCCAGCGTGCGAGCCAGACGTTTCTCGTCTTCGACGATCAGCAGACGCATCCCCCAAGAGTGGCAGACGGATCCTGAAACCGTCTTCAGGTGACTTCAGCTCGCCTTCAGCTCGGTTCGCCACAGTGAACGCATTCGAGATCATCACTCGCGCAGGAGGTTTCCCATGACAACCGTATTCCGCCGTGCTTACGCAGGTCTTCGCTGGCTACTCGTCGGCACGGCCGTCGCGGCCGCCGTCGTCGGTCTGAGCGCGGTCCTGTCCGCGGTGGCCACCGGCGGTCCGGACGATCACACCGTCGCGTTCCGCTCGGTCGCGGCGGACCGGTCGCTGGTGGCCGATACCGGTATCAGCAGGCAGCAGGCCATCGACAAGGCCCTGGCGGCCGTGCCGGGCGGACGGGTCACGTCCATTCAGCTCGACACGGACCAGGGGGTCGCGGTGTGGGAGGTGGAGCTCACCACTCCCGCGGGCGTGGAACACGACGTGACGATAGATGCCGACAGCGGCCAGGTCCGCACCGTGGTCGACCCCGACTGACCGCCTCGGCGGACGCAGGTGTGACGGGTCGGTGCGGGGGTAAGCACGAGGTGTTTGCTGCCGGGCGGCAGGGATCCGGAGGGGGATTCCGGCCGTGGCTTCGCCGGTATCCGTGGTCCGTGGCCGACGTAACGCGTGACGCCCCGGAGACGCGTTCGCCGAGCATCGAAGATTTGCCCCGCGGGAGGTTTGCCCGGGAGTAGCCTCAAGTTGTCCACTCGAGGAATCGAGGTCCGGATGCACGAGATGGCCATCACGCGCGGCGTCATCGACGCCGTCTGTGAGCACGCGGCGGGCCGGCGGGTCCATTCCGTCACCGTCGAGGTCGGCGCGCTGTGCGCTGTGGTGCCCGATGCCATGCGGTTCTGTTTCGAAGTCGCGGCCGAGGCGACGGTCGCCGAGGGCGCGGACCTGGTCCTGGTGGAGATCCCGGGGGTGGCGGCATGCCGTACCTGTGGCGCCGAGTTCCGGCTGCCGGACCCGATCCTGCTGTGTCCCTGCGGCAGCGCCGATGTCGAGATTCGGTCCGGGCGCGAGCTGCGTATCCGATCCATGGAGGTGAGTGAGGCATGTGCGCAACCTGCGGGTGCGGCGACGACGCCGCCGCGCTGATTCGCGTCCCGCACGATCACCAGCACGCCGACGGGCACGATCACGCCCATGCGGACCATGAGCACACGCACGAGGACCCCCATCCACACGAGCACGGCCCCGGCGCCGACCACGTCTACGTGCCCGCCACCGAGACGGTCACCTTGGAGCTGAAGGTCCTCGCCAAGAACGACGAACTGGCGCAGCGCAACCGGGACTGGCTGGCCGAGCGCGGCATCCTCGCGCTCAATATGACGAGTTCGCCGGGCGCGGGTAAGACCACGCTGCTGGAGCGCACCATCCGTGAGTCCGGCCAGGCCCCGATCGCGGTGATCGAAGGGGATCAGGCGACATTGCTCGATGCCGACCGGATCAAGGCGACGGGGTGCCGTGTGGTGCAGGTCAACACCGGCGCGGGATGTCACCTCGACGCGGAGATGATGTATCGCGCGCTGGAGACGCTCGACCCGGCGCCGGGCACGCTGCTGTTCGTCGAGAACGTCGGCAACCTGGTCTGCCCGGCGCTGTTCGATCTGGGGGAGCGGGAGAAGGTGGTCGTCATCTCGGTGACCGAGGGGACCGACAAACCGCTGAAGTATCCGCACATGTTCCAGGCGGCGGGGCTGGTCCTGGTGAACAAGACCGACCTGCTGCCGTATGTCGATTTCGATTTGGACCGATGCCGGGAATACATCCATTCGATACACCCCGGCGTCGAGGTCCTGCCGCTGTCCGTGAGCAGCGGAACAGGCCTGTCTACCTGGTACGACTGGCTGGCCGAGCAGCGTCGCGCGGCCGGTCCGGCGGCTCTTGAGGAAGCCGCCGGGCGCGCTTAAAGTGAAGTGATCAGGATCACATCTGCGGGTGACCCCTTCTTCGAGAAAGGCGAGATTCGGCCCCCGTGGTCCGCTGCGGAAGGTGGCGAGAAATGCCCACTCAGGAAGCAGTACGAGCCGAAGAGACGCTGATCCACGTTCTGTGGATCAACGCGGGACTCAGTTGTGACGGTGATTCGGTCGCCCTGACGGCGGCCACGCAGCCGAGCGTCGAAGAGATCGCACTCGGCGCGCTTCCCGGTCTGCCGAAGATCGCCGTGCATTGGCCGCTGATCGACTACGAGTGCGGCCCCAACGGCGGTGCGGACGACTTCCTGGAGTGGTTCTTCAAAGCCGACCGCGGGGAACTCGAACCGTTCGTGCTGGTGGTCGAGGGCTCGATTCCGAACGAGCAGATCAAAGAGGAGGGCTACTGGTGCGGGTTCGGCAACAATCCCGCCACCGGCCAGCCCATGACGACCAGCGAATGGCTCGACCGTCTCGCGCCGAAGGCCACGGCCATCGTGGCGGCGGGCACCTGCGCGACCTACGGTGGCATCCACGCCATGGCGGGCAACCCCACCGGCGCGATGGGCGTGCCGGACTATCTCGGCTGGGACTGGAAGAGCAAAGCGGGTATTCCGATCGTCTGCGTGCCGGGCTGCCCGATCCAGCCGGACAACTTGTCGGAGACGCTGACCTATCTGCTCTACATGGCGACCGGCCAGGCGCCCATGATTCCGCTCGACGACGCGTTGCGGCCCAAGTGGCTGTTCGGGGCGACGGTGCACGAGGGTTGCGACCGTGCGGGTTACTACGAGCAGGGTGAGTTCGCCACCGAGTACGGCTCGCCGAAATGCATTGTGAAACTCGGCTGCTGGGGGCCCGTGGTCAAGTGCAACGTGCCCAAGCGTGGCTGGATGAACGGCTTGGGCGGCTGCCCGAACGTCGGCGGCATCTGCATCGGCTGCACCATGCCGGGATTCCCGGACAAGTTCATGCCGTTCATGGACGAACCACCGGGCGGAAAGCTCTCGTCCAGCGCATCGGGGCTCTACGGATCGGTGATCCGCAGCCTCCGTCACATCACCGGACGCACGGTCGACAAGGAGCCGCACTGGCGGCACCGCGGCCGGAAGCTGGAAACCGGCGCGACCCGCACCTGGTAGGAGGTTCTCTGATGACCCAGATCATTCCGGAGCCGTCGCACAAAACGATCGAGCCGGACCGCCTCGTCGAGATGGCGTGGGACCCGATCACTCGCATCGTCGGCAGCCTCGGCATCTACACCAAAATCGACTTCGAGAATCGGGAAGTGGTCGAGTGCCACAGCACCTCGTCCATCTTCCGCGGCTACTCGATCTTCATGAAGGGCAAGGACCCGCGCGACGCGCACTTCATCACCAGCCGCATCTGCGGCATCTGCGGCGACAACCACGCCACCTGTTCGTGCTACTGCCAGAACATGGCCTACGGCGTGCGCCCGCCGCACCTCGGCGAGTGGATCGTCAACCTGGGCGAGGCCGCCGAGTACATGTTCGACCACAACATCTTCCAGGAGAACCTGGTCGGCGTCGACTACTGCGAGAAGATGGTCTCCGAGACCAATCCGGGCGTGCTGGCCAGGGCCGAGAACACCGAGGCGCCGCACGCGGGCGACCACGGGTATCGCACCATCGCCGACATCATGCGCGCGCTCAACCCGTTCACCGGTGAGTTCTACCGGGAGGCGTTGCAGGTCAGCCGGATCACGCGCGAGATGTTCTGCCTGATGGAAGGCAGGCACGTCCATCCGTCCACGCTGTATCCCGGTGGACCGGGCACGGTCGCGACGATCCAGTTGATGACCGACTACATGTCCCGGCTGATGCGCTACGTGGAGTTCATGAAGAAGGTCGTGCCGATGCACGACGATCTGTTCGACTTCTTCTACGAGGCGCTGCCGGGCTACGAGAAGGTCGGCCTGCGGCGCACGCTGTTGGGTTGCTGGGGCTCGTTCCAGGACCCGGAGTTCTGCAATTTCGAGTACAAGGACATGGCGGACTGGGGCCGCAAGATGTACGTGACCCCCGGCGTCGTGGTCGACGGCAAACTGCTGACCACCTCCCTGGTCGACATCAACTTGGGACTGCGGATCCTGCTGGGCAGTTCGTACTACGAGGACTGGACTGATCAGGAGATGTTCGTCAAGACCGATCCGCTGGGCAACCCGGTGGACCGCCGCCATCCCTGGAAC
Organism: Nocardia sp. NPDC047038; assembly: GCF_040644075.1. Lineage (NCBI taxonomy): Bacteria > Bacillati > Actinomycetota > Actinomycetes > Mycobacteriales > Nocardiaceae > Nocardia > Nocardia sp. NPDC047038. Next base: position 818,729 of record NZ_JBEYVQ010000001.1, read on the forward strand.
CAGCACACCAACCCCCGGCCGCAGAAACGCGACCTGGACGAGAAGTACAGCTGGGTCATGTCGCCGCGGTGGTTCGACGGCACCGATCACCTCCCCCTGGACACCGGCGGCGGCCCGCTGGCCCGGCTGTGGTCGACGGCGCTGGCCAACCTCATCGACATCGGCTACGTGAAGGCCACCGGGCACAGCGTGCAGATCAATCTGCCCAAGACCGCGCTCAAGGGGCCGGTCACGCTGGAGTGGAAGGTGCCGGTGCACGGCAGCAACACCCTCGAGCGCAACCGCGCGCGCACCTATTTCCAGGCGTACGCGGCGGCCTGCGCGCTGCACTTCGCGGAGAAGGCGATGGCGGAGATCCGGGCCGGCCACACCAAGACCTGGGAGAAGTTCGAGGTGCCGGAAGAAAGCATCGGCTGCGGCTTCACCGAGGCCGTGCGCGGCGTGCTGTCGCATCACATGGTGATCCGGGACGGCAAGATCGCGAACTACCACCCGTACCCGCCGACGCCGTGGAACGCCAGCCCGCGCGACAGCTTCGGCACGCCGGGTCCCTACGAGGACGCGGTGCAGGGCCAGCCGATCTTCGAGGAGAACGACCGCGAGCACTTCAAGGGCATCGACGTCATGCGCACCGTGCGCAGTTTCGATCCGTGCCTGCCGTGTGGCGTGCACATGTATCTAGGCAAGGGCAAGACGCTGGAGAAGCTGCATTCACCGACGCAGACGCTCACTCCCGAGTGAGTCCGCGTCGGGCGAAACGACCCGGAGGTGACGGTGGAGGATCGCCCGGACGACCGGGACGACGCGACGCTCGACGACTCCCGGTGGCGCGAAGCCGGTGATCGCATCGAGACCTTGCTGGAAGCGAGTTCGGCGGGCGGTGCGCTCGCCCGCGAACGCGCGGAGCAACTCGTGCGCGAACTGGTCGAACTCTACGGCGCGGCGCTGACCCGCGTGGTCGAGCTGCTCGACGACGCGGCGGTCGAGCGGTTGACCCGCGACGATCTGGTCGCGAGCCTGCTGCTCGTGCACGGGTTGCATCCGCACGATGTGACCACCCGCGTAGGGAACGCGCTGGACAGCGTGCGTCCGTATCTCGGTTCCCACGGCGGCGACGTCCACCTGGTCGACATCGTCGACGGCGTGGTGCGCTTGGAACTGGCGGGTAGTTGCAAGAGCTGTCCGTCCTCGTCGGTGACGCTCGAACTGGCCGTCGAGGACGCGGTGCGGGCGGCCGCGCCGGAGATCGAGTCCATCGAAGTCGTCGCCGCGCAGACCGAGTCGGCGGGGGTGATCTCCGCCGACTCGCTGTTCTCGCGCGTGCGCGCGGACGGCGCGCGGTCCGGCAACTGGGTCGCGGTCCCCGAACTGGCCGAACTCGACGCGGGCGAGGTGGGCGGCTTCGACGTCGCCGGGCTGACGGTGCTCGCCTGCCGGGTGGGAACGGAGCTGTACGCCTATCGCGACCACTGCCCCGGATGCGACCGCTCGCTCGCGGGTGCGGCGCTGGAGCGGCGCGTGGGGTTCCCGGCCGGTGACGCGGTGCTGCGGTGCCCGACCTGCCGGGCGCACTACGACGTGGTGCACGCGGGCGCCCGGGTCGACGGTGACGGTCACCTCGAGCCGCTCCCCGTGCTCGTGCGCTCCGGCGAACTGTCGGTGGCGGTGCCGGTGGAGGTCCACGGGTGAGCACACCGTTTCGCGCGCTCCAGCGGATCGCCGCCGATCGCGGGCCCGCCCCCCGGCCCGGCGAGCGGTGCGAGATGTGCGCGGAACCGATCGCCGACCGGCACCAGCACGTGGTGAACGTCGAAGGCAGGCAGCTGATGTGCGTATGCCGCGGCTGCTACTTGCTGTTCGTCGACCAGAACGCGGAGCTGCGATATCGCGCGGTGCCGGACCGGTATCTCACGTTCCCGGATTTCACGATCAGCCGGGCCGAATGGGATGCACTGGACATCCCCGTGAATCTGGCGTTCTTCTTCCGCAATTCCGCACTGGACCGGACGGTGGCGTTCTATCCAGGACCCGCCGGCGCTACGGAATCGGAATTACCTCTGGAGCAATGGAATTCGATCATTCACCGGCATCCCGAGCTGGACGTGCTCGCCCCGGACGTGGAAGCGCTGCTCATCCGGGTGCCCGACCGCCGCACCGAGCGGGCGGCCTGCCTGCTGCTACCGATCGACGCCTGCTACGAGTTCGTCGGCCGGATGCGGCTGCTGTGGCACGGATTCGACGGCGGCCAGGACGTGCACCGATACCTGGAGGAGTTCTTCGCCGAGGCGTCGGCGCGCGCGAAAACCGGCGGTGCGGCATGAGCCCGGTGTACTCGACGACGTTCGCCGTGCTCGAGATCAAACCCGAGCCGTACGCCGTCGCGCCGATCCTGTCCGCGCGCGTCGGCATCGCCGCGCTCGCGGAGGAGCCCGTGCACGCCATCGCCCTGCGCGCGCAGGTGCGCATCGAGCCGTTCCGCCGCGGCTACTCCGACGAGGAGGCCGCGGGGCTGGTCGATCTGTTCGGCCCGCGCGAACGGTGGCACGAGACCCAGCGCTCGTTTCTCTGGATGCATTGCGCCACCATGGTTCCGAGTTTCACCGGCGGCACCCAAGTGGACCTGCCGATGCCGTGCACCTACGACTTCGAGGTGACCGGATCGAAGTACCTGCACGCGTTGCGCGAGGGTGTGGTTCCGCTGCTGTTCCTGTTCAGCGGGACGGTCTTCATCCGGGGCACGACCGGATTCGCCATCCAGCAGATTCCATGGGACCGGGAGGACAAGTTCGAGATGCCCGTATCGGTGTGGCAGGGCCTGATGGACGCGTACTTCCCGAATACCGGGTGGGTGCGGCTGCACAACGACACGCTCCGGGCGCTGGCCACCTACAAGTCCAGCCACGGCCTGCACGGCTTCGACGACGCGGTGACCCGCCTGCTGACCAGCACCGAGGAGACGCCGTGACGACCGCCGAAGCTCGTGCCCGCGCCCGCGCCGTGGCCGACGCGGTGCTCTACGAGGGCTACCTGCTGTACCCCTACCGGGCCGACGCGCGCAAGAACCAGTCGCGCTGGCAGTTCGGCGTCCTGGGGCCGCACGGGGCCGCCGCGGCGGGGCTCGGCGAGGAGTCGACGCTGTCGGCGCAGTGCCTGATCGACCCGGAGGAGAATCCCGAACTCACCCTCACCGTGCGGTTCCTCCAGCTCCAGCGCCGCCAAGTGGTGGACGGGGACGGTACGCCCGTCGCCGAGGTGACCGACGGCGCGCGGTCGTGGCTGTCCTGGGACGAGGCGGTCGAGCAGGAGATCACCGTCGGCCCGGTCCCGCCCGCCCGCGCGATCCTGCCGCTGGACATCCCGGGCGGCTCCGACGCCGAGCAGATCGCCACCGCGGCCGTCTCCGCGCCGGGCACGTTTGTGCGGACCCGGCTGCCGCTGACGGGTGAGCTGGAACTCGCCGCCGACCGGGACGACGGCTTCCTACGGCTCACGGTCGTCCTGCGCAACGTGGGCGCACCCGCGACCGACAAGCGCGACGCCATCGCCCGCTCGCTGATCGGCGCGCACATCATCGCGGAGATCACCGGCGGACAGTTCGTCTCCCTGCTGGAACCGCCGCCCGACGCCACCGCCGTGGCCGCCCGCTGCGATCGGTACCGGTGTTTCCCGGTGCTCGCGGGGCCGCCCGGCGACTACAGCGTGCTGCTCATCTCGCCGATCATTCTCTACGACCACCCGGAGATCGCGGAGCAGAGCGAAGGAGCGCTGTTCGACTCCACCGAGATCGACGAGATCCTCACGCTGCGCATACTCACCATGACCGATGCGGAGAAGGCGAGCGCCCGAGCCACCGACCCGCGCGCGGCGGAGATCATCGACCGCTGCGAGGCCATGTCGCCCGACGCGATGCGGCAGTTGCACGGGGTGCTGCGCGACCCGCACGCCGAGGGGCCCGGGTTGATCCCGGAGATTCCCGAGGGCGTCGATTGGTGGGACCCGCTGGCCGACAGCGCCGTTCGCCCGGACTTGGACGCTGTGCCGGTCGCGGGGGCGCTGGTGCGCAAGGGCAGCCGCGTCCGGCTGCATCCGGCGCGCCGGGCCGACGCCCAGGATCTGTTCTTCGACGGGCAGTGCGCCCGGGTCGTCTCGGTTCACGAGGACGTGGACGGACAGGCGCACGTCGGGGTGGTGCTGGACGCCGATCCGGCGGCCGAGCTGCACGAATGGTACGGGCGCTACCTGTATTTCGCGCCCGACGAACTGGAGCCGCTCGACGGCACCGAGGAATGAAAGGAAGTCCGCTATGGAAACCGTGGGAGTGGTCTCGACGACCGTCGTCGCCGTGCTGGTGGCGGCGGGAGTGTATCTCGGCGTGCGGTCGCTCCCGGATCTGCGGCGATATCTGAAGATCCGGCACATGTAGCGGGGACCGGAAAGGAGCATCATGGGTGAGCATCGCGAAGAGCCGCAATCGGCACGTGGCGCGCCGGGTTCGCGCGACGCGGGCACGGGCGTCGCGGCCGGAGGCCCGGCGGACCGGGAACCGGGCCACATCGGTCACGAGGAGATAACCTCCGCGCATCCGGAAGACGCCAAGAAGGGCACCGAGTTCTCCTCGGAAGCCCCGACCGGCACCGAAGCGGCGGCACCTCCGTACGACGAGCGCAAGGACACCGCCAACGCCCCCGCGGAGACGGCGACCGGAAAGGTCGACGACGCGCGAGTGGGCGGCGCGACGACACCCACCGAGAAAGAGGGGTGACTCGACGGCCGCGGTGCTGATCGCCGGGATCGGCAACATCTTCCTCGGCGACGACGGATTCGGACCCGAGGTGGTGCGGAGGCTGCCGCACCACCCCGACCCCGGTGTGCGCGCGGTGGACTACGGCATCCGCGGCATGCACCTCGCCTACGACCTGCTCGACCCGTGGGCGGCGCTGCTGCTGATCGACGCGCTGCCCGACCGCGGCGCGCCCGGCCGGGTCGAGGTGTTCGGCGCCGAGCCGGAGGACACCGGCGCCCAGCTCGACGCCCACGCGATGAGCCCGGACGCCGTCTTCGCCGGGGTACGCGCGCTGGGCGGCGTGTTGCCGCCCACGGTGGTGATCGGCTGCCAGGTCGCCTGCGTGGAGGAGGGCATCGGCCTGTCCGCGCCGGTCGCGGCGGCGGTGCCGGAGGCGGTCGCCGCCGTCGGCGAGGTGCTCGCCGCGTTCCTGCCCGCCGGGACATCCGATGGCTCCCCGCTTCCGCGGGCCACAGCGCGACAGGAGGACTGACCGATGTGTCTGGGCATCCCGGGACAGGTGCTGGCCATCCCTGACGGCTACCACGATCAGATCGCCTTGGTCGACGTCTCCGGCGAGCAGCGGAAGGTGAACATCGGGCTGCTCGACGACGATCCGGCCCGGCCGGGTGACTGGGTGATCATCCACATGGGCTTCGCGGTGGAGAAGACCGACGCGGCGGGAGCCGAGGCGGCGCTGCAAGGGCTGCGTCTGCTGCAACGCGGGGACCAGTCATGAACACTGTGCGGCTGCGGCGGCGTCTGCTGGTGCGCGGTGTGGTCCAAGGCGTCGGATTCCGGCCGTTCGTCTACACCACCGCCGCCGAACTGGCTCTGTCCGGCAGCGTGAGCAACAACAGCAACGGCGTGATCGTCGAGATCGAGGGAGCGGCCAGAGATCTGGACGAGTTCGCCCGGCGGCTGCGCCTGCGACCGCCGCCGCTGGCGGTGATCGAGTCGGTCGAGCAGGCCGACATCCCGGCGCGCGGCGGCACCGGATTCCACATCGCGGGCACCACACGCGAGGGCGGCGGTCGCACGCTCGCCTCACCCGATGTCGCGATCTGCGCCGATTGCGAGCGCGAGTTGCGCGATCCGCGCAATCGCCGTTATCGCCATCCGTTCGTCAACTGCACCAACTGCGGTCCGCGTTTCACCATCATCGCGAGCCTGCCCTACGACCGCGAGCGCACATCGATGGCCGACTTCGCCATGTGCGAGCGGTGCGCACGGGAATACGCCGATCCCGCCGATCGGCGCTTCCACGCGCAGCCGATCGCCTGCCCCGACTGCGGCCCCACGCTCGCCTATACGGGACCGGGAGCCGGTACGCCGCTGACTGCCGCGCGGCAACTGCTGCGCGCGGGCGGAATCCTGGCGGTCAAAGGCATCGGCGGATACCACCTCGCCTGTGACGCCACGAACGAGGCCGCCGTCGCGGAACTGCGGCGTCGCAAACGCCGTGGTGACAAACCTTTCGCCGTCATGGTCCCGGATCTGGCCACGGCACGGGCCATCGTCGCCGTCGACGACGCCGCCGAGACGCTGCTGACCAGCCCGGCTCGCCCCATCGTGTTGCTCGCTCGCCGATCCTCGCCCGAGGAGCTCCCTTCGAACGACGGCCCGGCGGTCTCGCCATCGGTGGCGCCCGGTAATCCAGACCTGGGCGTGATGCTCGCCTACACCCCGCTGCACCTGCTGCTGTTCGGTCTGCCCGGCGACCCGCCCGGCCCGCAGGTGCTCGTGATGACCTCGGGCAATCTCGGCGGCGAGCCGATCTGCTACCAGGACGACGACGCACGCACCCGCCTGGCCGGGCTCGCCGACGGCTGGCTGTCGCACAACCGGCGCATCCTGGTGCCCTGCGACGACTCGGTGGTGCGCTCGCTCGACGGCCGCGAACTGCCGGTCCGGCGCTCGCGCGGCTACGCGCCGCTGCCGCTGTTGCTACCGGTGCCGCTGCCGCCGACGCTCGCCGTCGGCGCGGACCTCAAGAACACCTGCGCGATGGCCGACGGCCGCTACGCCTGGTTGAGCCAGCACATCGGCGACATGGACGACCTGGCGACGCTGCGTTCCTTCGACGCCGCGCAGCGCCACCTCGGCGAACTCACCGGCGTCCGTCCCGCGCAGCTGGTCGCCGACGCGCACCCCGGCTACCGCTCCACCGCCTGGGCGCGCAGGCACGCGGGCCAGCGAGCCGTCTACACCGTCCAGCACCATCACGCGCACATCGCCGCCGTCATGGGCGAGCACGGGCTCGGCGCGACCGAGCAGGTGGTCGGCATCGCCTTCGACGGCACCGGGTACGGACCGGACGCGGCGGTGTGGGGCGGTGAGGTGCTGCTGGCGGGCTACAAGGGCTACCGGCGTCTGGCGCACCTGAAGTACGTGCCGCTCGCGGGCGGCGATCTCGCCGTGCGCAGGCCCTACCGCATGGCGCTGGCTCATCTGCGCGCGGCCGGGATCGACTGGTCCGAGGACATTCCCGCGGTCGCGGCGTGTCCGCCCGCCGAGCGTTCGGTGCTGGCCCACCAGTTCCGGACCGGACTGGGCTGCGCGCCCACGTCCAGCATGGGCCGGTTGTTCGACGCGGTGTCCTCGCTGTGCGGCGTGCGGCACGTCGTCGACTACGAAGCCCAAGCGGCGATCGAATTGGAAGGACTCTCGCGCGCGGGGGCGGAAGGCGACGCCGCCTACCGATTCCCGCTCGCGGACGGAGATCCCGCCGGGATCGATGCCGCGCCGGTGATCGCGGACGTGGTCGCCGACGTTCGCGCGGGCGCGCCCCCGCAGGTGGTGGGCGCGCGCTTCCACGCCGCCGTCGCTCGGTTGGTGCTCGACCTCGCGGCGCGTTACGCCGCCCCGGGGACGGTCGTCGCCCTGTCCGGCGGCGTGTTCCAGAACGCCCTGCTGCTCGCGCGATCGTGTGCGCTGCTGCGCGACAACGGGTTCACCGTGATCACCCACCACAGACTGCCGCCCAACGACGGCGGCCTCGCGTTCGGGCAACTCCTCGCGTGCAGCGAGGGATGAGCGAAGGAGAGCAACGATGTGTCTTGCGGTACCAGGCAAAGTGCTCAGCCTGCACGAGCGGGACGGCACGCTGATGTCGGTCGTCGACTTCGGCGGCGTGCACAAGGACGTGTGCCTGCAATACATCCCGGACGCGGCGATCGGCGATTACGTCGTGGTCCACGTCGGTTTCGCGATCCAGCGTCTGGACGAGGAGTCCGCGCTGCGGACCCTGGCCGAGTTCGAGCACCTCGGCGTACTGAACGAGGAATTCGGCGACGGTTTCGCCATCGCCGCGAAGCAGGCGGGCCTGGACAATCCCGCCGCCGAGCCGTCCCGCGAGGAACCGGAGGCGAAGTCATGAAATATCTCGACGAGTTCAGCAACCCCGAGCTGGCCCGGCATCTGCTCGATGGGATCCGCGCCGCGACCAGCCGCCGCTGGGCGATCATGGAAGTTTGTGGCGGACAGACACATTCGATCATCCGTCACGGCATAGACCAACTGCTGCCCGACCAGATCGAGATGATCCACGGCCCCGGCTGCCCGGTCTGCGTCACCCCGTTGGAGGTGATCGACAAGGCGCTGGAGATCGCCGCGCGACCGGGCGTGATCTTCTGTTCGTTCGGTGACATGCTGCGCGTGCCGGGCAGTTCCAAGGACCTGTTCCGGGTGAAGAGCGAGGGCGGTGACGTCCGAGTGGTGTACTCGCCGCTGGACGCGCTGAACCTGGCCAAGGAGAATCCCGACCGCGAGGTGGTGTTCTTCGGCATCGGATTCGAGACCACGGCTCCGGCCAACGCCATGACGGTCTACCAGGCGAAGCGGCTGGGGATCAGGAACTTCTCGCTGCTGGTGTCGCACGTGCTGGTCCCGCCCGCCATCGCCGCCATCATGGAGTCGCCGACCTGTCGGGTGCAGGGGTTCCTCGCCGCCGGGCACGTCTGCACCGTGATGGGCACCGACGAGTACCCGCCGCTGGCCGAGCAGTACCGAGTGCCGATGGTGGTCACCGGATTCGAACCGCTGGACATCCTGGAGGGTATCCGCCGCACCGTGCTGCAACTGGAGTCCGGCAGGCACGAACTGGAGAACGCCTACCCGCGCGCGGTGTCCGCTGCGGGCAATCCCGCGGCGAAAGCCATGCTGCAGGACGTCTTCGAGGTCACCGACCGGGGCTGGCGCGGCATCGGCGTCATCCCGCGCAGCGGCTGGCGGCTGTCGGAGCGCTATCGCGAGTTCGACGCCGAACACCGCTTCGCCGTGGGCGACCTGCACACCGAAGAATCGACCATCTGCCGCTCCGGCGAGGTGCTGCAGGGGCTGATCAAACCGAACGAGTGCGCCGCTTTCGGCAAGCAGTGCACGCCGCGGAATCCGTTGGGCGCCACCATGGTGTCCTCCGAAGGCGCGTGCGCCGCGTACTACCTGTACCGGCGCTTGGATCTGCCCGCGGAGGTGGCCCATGCGTGAAAAAGGCGCCGCGCCCGTGACGATCGATGAGGGCTGGGTCTGCCCGATGCCGCTGCGGGATTCGCCGAACATCGTCATGGGCCACGGCGGCGGCGGCGCGATGTCCGGCGAGCTGATCGAGCATCTGTTCCTGCCCGCGTTCGGCTCCGCCGCGAACGCGGACCTGACCGATTCCGCGGTCGTCACGCTCGACGGCGCGCGGCTGGCCTTCTCCACCGATTCGTTCGTGGTGAAGCCGCTCGTCTTCCCGGGCGGCACCATCGGTGAGCTCGCGGTCAACGGCACGGTGAACGATCTGGCCATGTCCGGTGCGCGTCCGATGGTGCTGTCCACCGCGTTCATCCTGGAGGAGGGCACCGCGCTGGCCGACATCGCACGCATCGCGCAGGCGGTCGGGACCGCCGCGCTGGCGGCCGAAGTCCAGCTGGTCACCGGGGACACCAAGGTGGTCGACGCCGGGCACGGTGACGGGATCTACATCAACACCGCGGGCATCGGCGTGGTGCCCGCCGAGGTGGACATCCGGCCGCAACGCGCGACCCCGGGCGACGTCGTGCTGGTCAGCGGCGAGATCGGGGTGCACGGTGTCGCGGTGCTCAGTTGCCGCGAGGGTCTGGAGTTCGGTACCACCGTGCTCAGCGACACCGCGCCGCTGCACGGTCTGGTCGCGGCGATGCTGGCCACCGGCGCCGACGTGCACGTGCTGCGCGACCCCACCCGCGGCGGCGTCGCGGCCTCGCTCAACGAGATCGCCCGTGCCGCGAGAGTCGGCGTGGCCCTGGACGAGCGGCAGCTTCCCGTGCCGGACGGCGTGCGCGACGCGTGCGGGCTGCTCGGCCTGGACCCGATGTACGTGGCCAACGAGGGCAAGCTGCTGGCGTTCGTCGCGCCCGAGGACGCCGAACGCGTGCTGGCGGCGATGCGGGAGCACCCACTGGGCGCGCAGGCCGCCGTGATCGGCCGATGCGTCGCCGAACATCCCGGCATGGTGGTCGCCCGCACGGCACTCGGCGGTACGCGGGTGGTGGATCTGCCCGCGGGCGAGCAGCTGCCGCGGATCTGCTGACAGGGGACCGGTATCGGCCCGGAGCCAGAAGGCGAGGTGTGGATCATCGTTCGGATCGCCGAGACGCCTGCGGCGTCGCGTGCCCCGCTGGACGGACGGCAGCGGCGCGGCGTCGCGGGGATGGCGTCGGTCGTGGTCATCCTGCACGTCCTCGGGTGGTCGGCGCTGCTGCTGCTCGTTGTCCCCGGTGGATACGTGGTGGACGGTGCGGTGTTCGGCGTCGGCCTCGGCGCCACCGCCTACACGCTAGGCATGCGGCACGCGTTCGACGCCGATCACATCGCCGCGATCGACAACACCACCCGCAAACTGGTCGCGGACGGGCGCAAGCCGCTGTCGGTCGGATTCTGGTTCTCCCTCGGGCACTCCACCATCGTGTTCGTCCTCGTCGCGCTGCTGGCATTCGGCGTCAAGGCGCTGGCGGGCAACCTGCGCGACGACAACTCCGGGTTGCAACGCTGGACCGGCCTCTTCGGCACCGGCATCTCCGGCACTTTCCTGCTCGCCATCGGGGCGTTGAACCTGGTCTCGCTGATCGGCATCTGGCGGGTGTTCCGTTCGATGCGCCGTGGGAGCTACGACGAGGCCGCGTTGCGGCAGCGGCTGCACGACCGCGGCGCGTTGCAGCGGGTGACCGGGCCGCTGACCCGGGCGGTGCGCGCGCCGTGGCAGATGTACCTCGTCGGGCTGCTGTTCGGCCTCGGCTTCGACACCGTCACCGAGGTGAGCTTGCTGGTGATCGCGGGCGGCGCGGCGGCGACCGACCTGCCGTGGTACGCGATCCTCGTGCTGCCCGTGCTCTTCTCGGCGGGCATGACGCTGTTCGACGCGCTGGACGGCGCGTTCATGAACTACGCATACGGATGGGCGTTCGCCGGACCGCTGCGCACCGTCTACTACAACATCGTCGTCACCGGTCTGTCGGTGGCCGTGGCGCTGCTGATCGGCGCGCAGGAGATGATCTCCTTGCTGGCCGACGAATTCGGCATCGCCGACGGACCGCTGGCGTGGGTCGGCGGGCTGGATCTGGGCGCCATGGGCTTCGTCATCGCCGGACTGTTCCTGCTCACCTGGGCGGTCGCCGTCGGAGTGTGGCGATTCGGCCGGATCGAGCAACGGTGGTCCCCGGGCCGGGCGGGCGGAGGGCCGTGCTGATGGCGGGCAGCGGAGCGGAGATGTTCGCCCGGTACGCCTACGCGCCCAATCGGCTGGGCTACTGCGGGCCGCCCGACGCGGCCGCCCTGCGCGACGGCTCGGACGAGCAGGTGCGGGCGGTGGCGCGCCGGTTCACCGGAGCGTGGCCGTACCTGCGCGTGATGGCGCGCATGACCGGTATAGCGGACCCGCTGGACCGCAGGCTCGTCGAGGCGTACTGGCTGGGCGGCGGCGTCGGCGCGGAACTGGATGCCCGTGAGTTCACCGCCGAACTGCTGGATCTGCTCGGCCCGGTCGCGGGCGGGTACTGGACATACCTGACGCCAGGGCTGGCCGAGGAGGCGGCCGCCAACCACTGCTTCCACGTCTTCGGTGTGTATCCCTGGTCGCGGCTGCTCGGACACGGCAACGAACAACCCCTGCACGTGCTCGACAACTGCCGGATCGGCTGGGGAACGGTGCTCGATCGTGCCGGCGGCGAGGTCGTGTTGCGCTGCCGTGCGCTGAGCTGGGACGGCGAACGTCTCGCGTTGTCGGCGGAGACGGCGCGGTCGGTGCCGATCCGGGTGGACGGGTACGCGGCGCTGCCGGATGTCGCGGTAGGGGAGCGGGTCGCGGTGCACTGGGGGCGGCTGTGCGGGCGCTTGGACGACGCCCAGGTGAGTGCTCTGGAGGTGGGCACGGTGCGTCAATTGGAGCTCACCAACCGACGACTCGCCGCACAAGGGAACCCCGCGATCAGCTGACGAGCACGTGAGTTGCCGGTCGTTCACACCCGACACCGAGGCGGGCTGCTTGCTTACAGCGCCGATATGTCGCGGCGGTTGCCGATGAGAAAGTTTCGATTCCCCAGTCAATCGTGGCGAACTCGACGGTTCGCGAATTCGGCAGATCCGCGAGGCGTGTTTGGCTCACCTAGGTGCGCGTATCCTGTATATAGCTGTCGAGCCCGACCTCGGGGAGCGACACGTGTATTTCACCGATAGTCGTCCGGCGAAAGTCCGACCTGTTCCCGGATGATTCATCCGGTGTGTCGGCGCGTCCTCCCGCCATCGTGCCCGACGGGCTGATCCGCATTTCGGATCTCACCCGAAGGGAGGTGAACTACAGTGTTGGATCAGATGATGGGGATGATTCGCGACATGTGGAACAACATGTTCCCGGGCATGCCGATGCCGATGCTTCCGATGATGTAGTAGCCGTCCCACAAGCCGGAAAACCGCAGTTGTGCAAGCGTCCGACAATTCTGCGTCGAGGCGATGGGTGCGGCTTTTTCGAACGAGGTGTGCAATTTCCGTACGGTGGTACATCCACTTTGTGGCCTACCGTATTCGATGCGATATTCCCGTATACAGGAGAGTGGAATCCGTCGGCCATCTGCGCGCGGGCGGAGTGAAATGACTCGGCGGACCGTGGCCGAGCCTCGGCCCCGTGGCCGGTCGGCGGATGCGAAGGCGATCGACCTCGATGGAGGTGCGCCATGACCGAGGATCCGCAGCAGGCGAAGCGGCCGGTGAGCGCCGCGCTGGCCGGCCCGTACGGGCACCCATTCCATCCGATCCTGGTCACCGTCCCGATCGGCGCATGGGTCGCCAGTCTGGTGTTCGACCTCGCGTCCCGAGTGGTGGACGATCCGGAGTTCCTGGTCAAGGGGTCGTCGTGGCTGATCGCGATCGGCGTGCTCGGCGCCTTGGCCGCCGCGACGATCGGGTTCCTCGATCTGCTCGCCATCCCGACGGGTACGCCCGCCTTCCGCACCGGCCTGCTGCACATGACCCTCAATCTGCTGGTCACTGTCGCCTACGCGGTCGGTTTCGTCTGGCGGCGGGGCGCCGACACCACACGCGCGGTTCCGGCCGGGCCGCTGGCGCTGTCGGTGGCGGCCCTGGTGGCATTGGCGATATCGGGGTATCTCGGGGGCAAGCTCGCCTACCGGTACGGCGTACGTGTCGCCGACGAGGCAACCCAGGCGAGCGGCTTCAAGCGCTGAATCCCTTCCCAACGTCAGGAGGCACACCATGGGCATCGCCGCATTGATCTTCTGGCTGCTCACCGCGGGCGGCGGTTTCTTCCTGCTCGGCACCTGGATCGCCAAGGGCGGCACGCGTCAGCCGAATTCGACCCAGCTGCCCGCGCCGGTATTGTTCGGGCACTTCCTGCTCGCCGTGGCCGGACTGATCGTGTGGATCGTGTACCTCGTCGTCGACAACACGGCGTGGGCCTGGATCGCCTTCGTGCTGCTGATTCCGGTCGCCCTACTCGGATTCACGATGTTGGCGCGCTGGATTCCCACCTATCGAGAGCGTTCGGCCGCGGGAACGGTCGAACGCCGCTCCGCCGCGGGAACGGCCGAACCGCCCGAAAAGCACTTTCCCGTTGCCGTCGTCGCGGCGCACGGCGTTTTCGCCGTGACGACCGTCGTGCTGGTGTTCCTGACCGCGCTCGGCGTCGGCAGCTGACCTCTCGTCCCAGACGAGAGCCACCGGTGGGTGGCCGCGACGGCGGGAGTACCCGGTCATTTCGCGCAGGCCGCGGGCGGCGATGGTTGGGTACTGTCGCAGGCCGGGGCGGTGAGGTCGTAGACCGCGACGTTGCCGATGTGTACCGCGCTGTAGTGCGCCGACACCCACTCGGCGATGTCTTTGTGCCCGGCCGGCCGCCACCATCCGTTGTCCGGGGCGTCGCTTCGGCCGGCCCCTGCGGGCTGGTCGCGCACCCGCCACGAATCGGGCAGCCGCACCTCCTGCGCGAGGTAGTACGTCACCTGATGGGTACGCACCATGGTCTTGAACTCGTCGAGGGTGGGCACCGGATCGTCGGAAGTGAAGCCGCCGATCGCGACTACCGAGGTGTGGGTGGCGAGTTCCAGCGACGCGGCGACCGAGGACCGGTCCACGGCAGCCGACCAGGGGGTGGAGGTGTCGCGCAACAGCGTGGCGAGTTGGGGTTCGACCTCCCCGTCGACGAACGCGGTCACCTCGCGGCGCATGTCGCTCGACGGATCCGCCGTCGTGGGCCGTGCCGGGCCCACGGTAGGACTGCCGCCCGTGTGCGCCTGCGGCAGAGTGGCCGCGGCGTATGCCGTCGATCCGCCGATCCCTGCGAGCACGCCCACGGCGACGAGCACCGATACGGCTCTGGCTCGCACCCGTCGCGCCCCGGCCGGGAAGGCGGCGGCGACCAGTCCGAGCGCCACCGCCAGCGAGATCGCCACGAGCGTCCAGCGCAGCGGCGGCAGCCACCCGGGATTGCGGTTCAGCAGGACGAAAGCCCACAGTCCCGACGTCAGCACCAGTGCGGCGGCGCCGACACGCCCGAACGCCTCCGACCGGCGCCGCCACACCTCGGCCACCCCGATGGCGAACATCCCGGCCACGGCCGGACCGATCGCCAACGTGTAGTAGGCGTGCATACCGCCGCGCATCACGGTGAACGCGACGCCGTCGACGACCAGCCACAGCCCGAACGCCAGCGCGGCCGCACGAACCGGGTCCGTTCGTGGCGTACCCCGGCGGGAGACGAGCACCAGTGCGAAGGCGAGCAGGGCGGCCGGAAGCAGCCAGGAGATCTCGAAACCGATCTCACCGGTGAACAGGCGAGCCGGGCCTGGTCCGCTGAAGCCGCCGAACCCGCCGCCGGTGTGCCCGCCGGAGGTAGGCATCTCGTACCCCGGAGGCAGCGCGAATCTGTTGCCGCCGTGGTGGTTCTGTCCCAGGAAGCGAGCGAACCCGTTGTAGCCCAGCACCAGATCCATGAACGTGTTGTCCGTCGAGCCTGCCAGGTACGGCCGCGCCGTGGCGGGCCACAGCACCGTCAGCAGCACATACCAGCCGGACGAGACGACCAGTGCCGCCGCGGCGGCCGACAAGTGCAGCAACCGGTTTCGCACCGAGGTCGGCGCGACGATCAGATAGGTGAGCGCCAAGGCGGGCAACACCATGAGACCTTCGAGCATCTTCGCCAGGAACGCGAACCCGAGCGCGACGCCCGCCAGCATCAGCCAGCGCGCGCTCGCCTGCCGCGCCGACCGAAGCGTGCAGTACGCGCCCGCGGTCATCAGCAGCACCATCACGGCATCCGGATTGTTGAACCGGAACATCAACGCCACCACCGGCGTTGCCGCCAGCGCGGCTCCGGCGAGCAGACCGGCGGCCCGGCTGGTCGTCGCCCCGGCGACCATCGCGTACATCAATGCCACCGCGGCGACAGCCATCAGCGCCTGCGGCACCAGCATGCTCGCGCTGCCGAATCCGAACAGCTGCCCCGAAACACCCATCACCCATTGCGACACCGGCGGCTTGTCCACCGTGATGAAGTTGCCCGGGTCGAGCGAACCGAACAGCACCGCTTTCCAGTCCCGCGCACCCGACCAGGCCGCCGCGGCGTAGAAGCCGTTGCCCATGCCGTTGACCGTGATGTGCCACAAGTACGCGGCCGCGGTCCCGAGCAGCAATGCCGCCAGCCCTGCGCGCTCCCATAGCCGCGCGGGCGGTAATCCCCCCGGCTCGGGACGGGTGGCAATCGGATTCGCATCGGGCAGGGCGGCCTCGGCGGGGATCGCTGTCACCGCAGGAGTCTCGCAAGCGTCCTGGTGAATCTCCTGCGCGCATCCTGGCAATCAGCTGTGAGTACCGGACGTCCACCGGCCGACGAGCATTCGGCCCGCCGACGGTGGATCGTTGCGCCGGGCCGTCAGATCTTGCGGATGACCGTGACGACCTTGCCCAGAACTTGGGCGTCGTTGCCGGGGATGGGCTCGAAGACCGGGTTGTGCGGCATCAGCCAGACGTCCTTGCCGGTGCGCTTGAAGGTCTTCACCGTGGCCTCACCGTCGATCATCGCCGCGACGATATCGCCGTTCTCGGCGACGTTCTGCTGCCGCACGACCACCCAGTCGCCGTCGCAGATCGCCGCGTCGATCATGGATTGACCGACGACCTTCAGCAGGAACAGCGAACCGTCGCCGACCAGCTCGCGCGGCAGCGGGAAGACGTCCTCCACGGCCTGCTCGGCCAGGATCGGGCCACCGGCGGCGATGCGGCCGAGCACCGGAACGAAGGTGGGAACGGGACGGTCGACGTCGACGGTGATCTCACCGTCGTCGACCGCGGCGACCGGCAAGCTGGTCACCGACCGGACCACTTCGTCCAGGCCCCTGACGTCCACGGCACGCGGGCGATTCGGGTCCCGGCGCAGGTAGCCCTTGCGTTCCAGGGCGCGCAGCTGATGGGCGACCGACGAGGTGGACGTGAGGCCGACGGCGTCACCGATCTCCCGGATGCTCGGCGGGTAGCCGCGCTCGCTCACCGAGGTGCGGATCACCTCGAGCACTTTGCGCTGACGCACGGTGAGATCCGCCCCGCTACCCGCCGCGTCGGCGCCGCTCTCGGTCTCGTCACCCGTGTCGTCCGTCTGCCTCACCGCAACCGCCCTTTCCTGCTGTGCCAGGCCGGTCCGCGCCCGGCATGTGTCTTCTCGGCCTGTCGTGTCTTCGGTCCTTCGAATCTAGTCCGGTAGCGCCGCTGGATCAAACATCTGTTCGACGCATGTCGGGTGTTTCTGCTGACTTTGTCGTCGCGGCGTGGTAGAAATCGAACACCAGTTCTTCGAACATGTGAGCGAATGAGCGCGGAACGTGTGTTCGAACGGCTCGACCGGCAACGGAGCACCCACTACGGAGGTTTGTCCGATGAGCACTGCGATCAGCCATGTCACCCCTTCAATCGCCGCGGCGGAGGCCGAAGCCGAGCGCCGCGTCGCCGATTCGGCCCCGGCGCAGGATGATCTCGGGTATGAGACTGCTCGGCGGCTGCTGTGCGGCGGCGCGCGCCCGCGCACGCTGACGCCCGCGCATCGATCCGCGGTCGATCGGCGCCCACCCGGCGCGCGTCCCGGTGCGGGCATGCTCGCTTATGACCGGGGCGTAAGCACTTTCGCGCGGCGTCGTCCTCGTGGCGAACATCCGATGCGCCGGGTCGAGCAGGCGCAGATCGGGTTCGCCGCCCTCGCCGTCGCCGCCCTGCTCACCGCTTCGACGGTGGTGGGCTTGATCGCTTTGTCGCATGTGCGCGCGGGTGAGTGGGGCGGTGGGTCCGGCCGGTCGGTGCCGGCCGTGGTGGATGGCCCGAGCGTGCCGATGGGTGGCAATTCGCGCTGAACACAAGGGAAATCGGCCACCCTGGGCGGCCGGAATTGTTGATCGAAAACTAGAACGTGTTGCTACCGTGCTGAAAACGTGATCCGGGCGACGCCGCCCGAACGATGTCGGGACTTCTCAGCACATGACACTCCTTACCGCAGGGCGCTCGGTTCGCGTCTTCCCCCGCGTTGCCGCCTTGTCCCTCTGCCTGGTCTTCGGGCTCGGCACGGCAGCCATCGCCAGAGCGGAGCCCGCCTACGCGGCGTATCTCGATCTCCCGTCCGTCAATGGCGACGGTGCGGGGCCGGGTGGACTCGATCCGCTTCTCCCACTGAGCGAATTCGACCTAGCGGAGGCGTTGCGGCAGGCACGGGCCGACGGAGTGCCGCCGCGCAGATACGCGACGCTGCTGCACCAGTACTGGCTGGTGGTCGCCACCCGCAACGCCGACATCGACCTGGCGGCCTGGGATCCCGGTCGGGGCCCGCGCGCGAACGAACGCACGTTCAATCAGGTGTACGTCAACTACCTGCGGCTGGCCACCCAGCACCCGGAGTTCTACTGGGCGGGACTCGCCGGAATCGCGGGCGGATCGTTCGCCTCCGGATTCTTCGACATGAGCGACGCGGGTTTCGTCCTGGACCTGCCCGGCATCCATCGGCTCGGCGACACGGTCGCCGATCTCCTGCGCGCCACTCCACCGGAACTGGCGGCTGCGCTGCCGGAGGACATCCGGCTGCTCGCTACCGAAGGTTCTCGGCTGACCGCGGCGGACGTCGCCTGGTACCAGACACGCCTGATGATCATGCAGAAGCACATCTTCACGGATCTGGTGCCGATGCACGAGGCCTACGTCGCGCTCGGCATGCGCGGAATCGATGAGATGCACGCGGCCGGTGTGCTGGACGACGACATCCACGCCGCTTGGCGGTCGATCGCCTCGGGCACCCGGGACGGCTACATCGACGCGCTCGTCCGGATGACCGATCGGGAGCAGAACCACGTCGTGGCCGACCAGTGGGACGAGACGTCGGCGGGTCGCGCGCCGATCGGCCGCGTGCTCACCTATGTCAGCACCATCGCGGGTAAACCCGCTGTCCCGGGCGTTCGCGCGCCAGGCGTGTTCGCCCCGACGGTGGTGAGCGCCGAAGTCGGAGGCCGCGGCCTCGCGCTGCGCGTCCCGTTGCCCGGCTTCAACTGGGCCGACCGCGACACCCGATGGAACTACATCACCGGTGACCTGGTGCCCCGCCACATCGATATGGAGACCGATCCCGCGTCGGCCGGCGCCGTCCTCGGCGAGGCGTTCTGGAACAAGCTGGCGCGCGGTCGCCTGGCCGCCCGCTTACCGGAGCTGCTCGCGGACCTGACCGCGCACTGGCAGATCTCCGGATGACCGAGCGGCGTCCGATAGCCGGGGTGAGTGCGACAAACCGGAAACTCGGACGGGTATCCTCGAAGTGTTATGCAGGTATTCCGCGTGTCGCACGAGGAATACCTGGTGCCGGGGTATAGACCTCTGTACACGGGCTCGCCGGACCGATCGCCGCGATCGGTGCCCGGTCCGGACGCGAGCACGCGCATCGACGAAGGATTTCTCGGATGCATTGCCCGTACTGCCGACACCCCGACTCTCGGGTGGTGGATTCGCGCGAGGCCGACGAAGGCGCGGCCATCCGTCGCCGTCGCGCCTGCCCGCAATGCGGGCGGCGGTTCACCACGGTGGAGACGGCCATTCTGTCGGTGGTCAAGCGTAGCGGCGTCACCGAGCCGTTCAGCCGTGAGAAGGTCATCCGGGGTGTGCGCCGGGCCTGCCAAGGCCGTGAGGTCGACGACGACGCGCTGAACCTGCTCGCCCAGCAGGTGGAAGACGCGGTGCGGGCGAAGGGTTCTCCCGAGGTGCCAAGTCACGAGGTGGGCTTGGCCATTCTCGGCCCGCTGCGGGATCTGGACGAGGTGGCCTACCTGCGCTTCGCCTCGGTCTACCGATCGTTCACCTCGGCCGACGACTTCGAACGCGAGATCAGGGAGATGCGCCGGGCGCGTGCGGAAGCGTTGTCGGCCGCCGACTGACTCAGCGCCGCACAGCGGCGATCGCCTTCTCGATTCGCTTGGCCGACACCGGAAACGGGGTGCCGAGCTTCTGCGCGAACAGGCTGACCCGGAATTCCTCGATCATCCACCAGATTTCGGTGACCGCGGGTGCATGCTTGCGGTTCTCCGGTAGCGACGCGACCAGGCGGTCGTAGGCGGCCAGCGCCCGATCGAGTTCGGCCATGCCCTGCCGATCGCGAACGGCGGAGCCGGGCAGCGCCTCCAGTCGCGCCACCGCGGCCTGGAGATAACGGGGCAGCTCACGCAGCCTCGTCGCGCCCGTCTCGGACACGAAGCCGCGGAACACCAGGTTGTCGAGCTGATGACGGACGTCATCGGCGATGTCGCGCTCGCTCGTTCGCTCCAGCGCCGCGGAGACCTGGTGTGCGCCGGCGAGGATCGGCACGACCAGGCGCACGAAACGAGCGATGGTAGCGGTGAAATCGGGCCGGATCCGGGCGACGAGCGCGTCGAACTCCGCCGGGTCGTGCACCGGCCCGCCCGCGGCCGCGAGCAGTTCGTCGGCGGCGGCCGCGCGGCAGTCCTCGAGCAGCGCCTCCAGCGAGCCGTACGGATTCTGACTCAGGGCGAGGCGGTCCGCGGGCGACAGGCCCGCGGTGGCGGAGCGGACCGACGTCGGCAGTGCGTGCAGCAGTAACGCTCTGGTGCCGAGGCGCATGGCGGCGGCCTGCTCCGCGGGGGAGCTGAGAACCCGGAGCGCCACGCCGTCGCCTTCGGCGACGAGCGCGGGATATCCGGTGACGGTCTGGCCGGCCACCTCGCGCCGCACCGTCGGCGCGATGGTGCCGAGCGATTCGGAGGTCCACACCGTGGCCGGAGGGCGTTCCGCGCCGGCGGTGGCCCGGGCGACCGAGGCGGAAACCTGTTCGGCCAGCTGCGTTTTCAGCGCGGCGAGGCTCTTGCCGCGCGCGAGCGTAGCCCCGTCGCCGCCGACGGCCGCGAAGGTCATGCGCAGGTGGTCGGGCAGCGCGGCGGTGTCGAAGTCGGTGGGGGCGATCGGCACCGAACCCAGCCGGGACAGCTCGCGCGCCAGCCCCGCGCGCAGCGGCTCCGCACGCGGGGTGAGCGCCGCCAAGGCGGCGGTCGCGAAATCGGGGGCGGGAACAACGCTGCGCCGCAAGGCCTTCGGCAACGTCTTGATCAGAGCGGCGGCCAGTTCTTCGCGCATGCCCGGCACCAGCCAGTCGAAACCGACGGCGCGAACGTGGGCGAGCTGTTCCACCGGGATCCGCACGGTGACGCCGTCGTCCTCGTTGCCCGGTTCGAACTGGTAGGAGAGCGGGAAACTGAGTTCGCCCTGCCGCCAGGAGTCGGGGAACGCCGCCGGGTCCAGCGCGGCCGCGCCCTCGTTGACCACGGTGGAGGTGGAGAAGTCCAGCTGCGCCGGGTCCTCCCGGCGTGCGGCGCGCCACCAGCTGTCGAAGTGCCGCACCGAGACGATGTCGGCGGGCAGGCGCTTGTCGTAGAACTCGAACAGCACCTCGTCGTCGACCAGTATGTCGCGGCGGCGGGCGCGGTGCTCCAGGTCGGCGACATCGTCCAGCAGCGCGCGATTGCGGTGGAAGAACTCGTGCCGGGTCTGCCACTCGCCCTGCACCAGGGCATGGCGGATGAACAACTCGCGTGACAGCTCCGGGTCGATGCGGCCGTAATCCACGGGCCTGCCGGTGACCAGGGGGATGCCGTACAGCGTCACCCGTTCGTAGGCGCGCGCCGCGCCTCGCTTGGCCGACCAGTGTGGTTCGGAGTAGGTGCGCTTGACGAGGTCGCCCGCCAGCCGCTCGGCCCATTCGGGCTCGATCTTCGCGGCCATCCGCCCCCACAGCCGTGAGGTCTCGACCAGTTCGGCGGCCATCACCCAGCGGGGCGGCTTCTTGGCCAGCGAGGAACCGGGGAAGATCATGAACTTGGCGTTGCGGGCGCCGAGGAACTCCCTGGTTTCCGCCTCGCGGACGCCGATGTGCGACAGCATGCCCGCCAGCAGCGCCTGATGGATGGCGGTGGCATCCCAGGGGAGTCCGTCGTCCACGACGGCCGCGGTGGCGGACCTGCCAGGCTCGGAGCCTGCGCGTCCGTCGCCACCGCGACCCCTGCGTGACCTGTTGCCGGACTTGCGATCCGGTGCCGCCGCTTCGGCTCGGTCCGGTTTCGCGCCGTCCTCCGCGTTCTCCGCGCGCGTCGACCAGCCGAGGCCCCTGGTGATCGTGCGCAGCTGCCCGTGGAGATCCTGCCACTCCCGGATCCGCAGGTAGTGCAGGAACTCCTCCCGGCACAGACGGCGGAACTGATTGGACGACAACGACTTGCGCTGTCCGCCGAGGTATTCCCACAGGCGCAGGTAGGCCAGGAAATCGGAGCCGTCGACGGTGAACCGCGCGTGCTTGGTGTCGGCGGCCTGCTGCTGATCGGCGGGCCGCTCGCGGACGTCCTGGATCGACAGCGCCGCGACGATGACCAGCACGTCGGCCAGGCACCCGGTGCGCTGCGCCTCCACCAGCATCCGCGCCATCCGGGGATCGACGGGGAGCTGGGCCATCTCGCGGCCGATCGGCGTCAGCGACAGTGCGGCGTCCTCGCCACTCGCCCTGGCCCCGCCGTCCCGCCGCGCGAGTGCGCCGAGCTCCTCGAGCAGGGCGACGCCGTCGCGGATGGCGCGGCGGTCCGGCGCCTCCACGAACGGGAAGTTCTCGATGTCACCGAGTCCGAGCGCGGTCATCTGCAGGATCACCGCGGCGAGGTTGGTGCGCAGGATCTCCGGATCGGTGAAGGTGGGCCGGGATTCGAAGTCGTCCTCCGAATACAGGCGGATGCAGATGCCGTCGGCGACGCGACCGCAACGCCCGGATCGCTGCCGCGCCGATGCCTGGGACACCGGTTCGATCGGCAGCCGTTGCACTTTGGTCCGCATGGAATAGCGCGAGATCCGCGCGGTGCCCGGGTCGACGACGTACCGGATCCCTGGCACCGTGAGCGAGGTCTCCGCGACGTTCGTCGCGAGCACCACCCGGCGCCCGGTGTGCGGGGCGAACACGCGGTGCTGCTCGGCGGTGGACAGCCGGGCGTACAGCGGAAGGATCTCGGTGCGCGGCAGCTTCAGATCGCGCAGCGCGTCCGCGGTGTCGCGGATCTCGCGTTCGCCGGACAGGAACACCAGCACGTCGCCGTCGCCCGCGGCGAACAGTTCGGTCACCGCGTCACCGATGGCGTCCACCGGGTCTCGGTCGACGATGCGGGTATCTTCGTCGTCTTCGTCCTCGGCGGCGCTCGGCAGCTCCAGCGCGAGCGGCCGGTAGCGGATTTCCACCGGGTACGAGCGCCCGGAGACCTCGACGATCGGTGCCGGCGTGCCCTGTTCGTCCGCGAAATGCCGGGCGAACAGCTCGGGATCGATGGTCGCCGAGGTGATGATCACCTTGAGGTCGGGCCTGCGGGGCAGCAGCTGTTTGAGGTAGCCGAGCAGGAAGTCGATGTTGAGACTGCGTTCGTGCGCCTCATCGATGATGATCGTGTCGTAGCGGCGCAGCAGCCGGTCGCGCTGGATCTCCGCGAGCAGGATGCCGTCGGTCATCAACTTGACCAGAGTGTGTTCGGAGGCGTGGTCGGTGAACCGCACCGTGTAGCCGACCACGTCGCCGAGTTCGGTACCCAACTCCTCGGCGATGCGCTCGGCCACGGTGCGCGCGGCGAGCCTGCGGGGCTGGGTGTGCCCGATGGTGCCGCGGATGCCGCGGCCGAGTTCGAGGCAGATCTTCGGGATCTGGGTGGTCTTGCCGGAGCCGGTCTCGCCCGCGACGATGACCACCTGGTGCTCGGCGATGGCAGCGGCGATGTCCTCGCGGCGGCCGGTGACCGGTAGCTGCTCCGGGTAGCGGATCTCCGGCACCGCGGCACGCCGCGCTTCGACGCGCATTTCGGCCGCTGTGATCTCGGTCTCCACCTCGCCCAGGTCGCCGCCGCGCGCTTTGTCGAGCCTGCGCCGCAACCGGTGTTCGTCGCGAAGGGAAAGATTCGCCAGGCGGGTGCGAAGGTCGCTGAGATCGGTGGCGGCTGTCCTGGTCATTGCATCGACCAGCCTAGCGAAATCCGCCAGCGGATTTTTCCACCAGGCGGTGCGTCCGGTAGCCGAGAGTAAGCCGGAGGTGCGCGACCGGCGCGGTGTCACGCCCGGATATGCGCTGTTCAGCGCCGGTGCGCGCGGTGCATGCGTCCGGTTCGCGGAGCGGTCGCGGTATTCGAAGGTATGGACCGCGGCCGGGGAACCGGTAAAGGTGGAAGACATGAACGCGCTATGGCATGGCTTCGCCGACATGGGCGCCGTCGAGCGGGACGGAGCGTTCGTGGTCGCCCGCGGGGAGGGCGCCTACGTCTTCGACCGGGCGGGCAACCGCTACCTGGACGCCACCGCGGGCCTGTGGTTCGCCAACGTGGGCCACGGGCGCGCCGAGATCGCCGACGCGGTGGCCGCGCAGCTGCGCACGATCGCGCACTACTCCAATTTCGGCGACATCACCGAGCCCGCCACCCAGGAACTCGCCGAGCGGCTCGCGGGGCTCGCGCCGGTTCCCGGCAGCAAGATCTTCTTCACCTCGGGCGGCTCCGACTCCGTCGACACCGCGACCAAGCTCGCCCGCCGCTACTGGCACGAACTAGGGCAGCCGGGCAAGACGCTCATGGTCGGGCGGCGGATGGCCTACCACGGCATGCACGTGGGCGGCACCGCGCTCGGTGGCCTCCCGGGAAACCGCGAAGGCTATGGCGAGCTGATGCCCGCGGCGCGCACCGTGGAATGGGACGACGCGAAGGCACTGCTCGCCCTCATCGAGGAGGTCGGCGCCGAGCGGATCGCCGCGTTCTTCTGCGAACCCGTCATCGGCGCGGGCGGTGTGTATCCGCCACCGGCGGGTTACCTCGCCGAGGTGCGCCGGATCTGCCGCGACCACGACATCCTGTTCGTCGCCGACGAGGTGGTCACCGGTTTCGGCCGCATCGGCGGAGCGTGGTTCGCCTCGTCCCGGCTCGCGCTCGAACCCGATCTTATGACCACCGCGAAGGGGCTGACCTCCGGATATCTCCCGATGGGTGCGGTATTCGCCGCGCCGCGCGTGGCGGAGCCGTTCTTCGCGGGCGGCGTCTGGTGGCGGCACGGCTACACCTACGGCGGCCACGCGGGCGCGGCGGCCGCCGCGTTGGCGAATCTCGACATCGTCGAGCGGGAAGACCTGCTCGCGGCCGCTTTGCGCCTGGAATCCAGCCTGCACGATCAGCTGTCGGTGCTCGCCGAACATCCCAGGGTCGCCGAGGTGCGCAGCGGATTCGGCGCTGTCGCGGCCATCCAGCTAGCCGATCCCGCCGAAGGGCCGCGCCTGGTCAAGACGTTGCGTGCGCACGGCATCTCCGGTCGCGCCGCGGGCCAAGGGGCCATGCAGGTCTCCCCGGCCTTCGTCATGACCGACGACCAGGTCGCCGAACTCGTCGAGGGATTCACCCGCGCGTTGAACGATGCTTGACGTCAGAGGTCACGGCTCATGAAGACGCTGTGTGGATCAGGGCGGTAGTCACCGAACGGCGGGCAGTGGGCGAAGCCGTGGGCGGCGTAGAGCCGTCGTGCGGGCCGGAAGAAATCATGCGCACCCGTCTCGAGGCTGAGGCGGCGATAGCCGCGCGCGGTGGCCTCGGCGAGCAGATGACGCAGCAGGGTGGTCGCGATACCGCGGCGTTGGTGCGTCGCGGCGGTGCGCATGGATTTGATCTCGGCGTGGTCGTCGTCGAGGCGCTTCACCGCGGCGCATCCGGCGAGGGCCGCACCGTCCCATGCGGTCCAGAACGTGACGTCCGGATGACGCAGCGCCGCCAGGTCCAGCGCGTGCATGCTCTCCGCGGGCGAGTGCGCGGCCATCTCGGCAAGGTGCTCGGTGAGCAGTGCCGCGACCTCCGGGCCGGTGAGGTCGTCGACGACGATGCGCAGACCGTCGCGCTCGATCTCGGTGACGTGTTTGCCGGCCTGGTGGGACATGGCTCCATCATGGCGGGTCGCTCGGTTCCATCCGCATCCCGCCACTGACTCGGCATCTCGCCGAGGCCGCACCCGAGCGTTCCCCGGGCGGCCTCGAATCGAAGAGCGCCGCGCGGAGCCGACTTCCGCGACACGGCGGAGCACGCTGCGAAGTCGTCGCCGGGACGGCAGGCCGTGCTCAGAACGTAAGTATCTGTCCGACAGCAGGCTTCAACAGCATCGAAGTAGCACGCTGTCAGCGCTGTCTTCAGGGTAGATCGAAACCACTGTCGTTCGACCGAATCCGCGATGCGGCGCGCACCCCGGAACTCGGCCATGAGGGCAGGCGATCGAACTGCTGAGGTATGGCTTCCCTCTGCGTCCTACATGATGTGCGCGATTTGAAAATGACACCTCGAACGCTCCGGGATGCGAGCATGGAAGGGCGACGACCGTGGTCGCCGTGCTGAGAGGTGGTGGGGTGTGGCGCAGTTCGTGCAGGAGTATGCCGTATTGCGGTGGATGATGGTGTCGGCGTTCGTGATCGCCGCGGGGATCGTGCTGTCGCGGGTGGCGGCGGCCGCGACGTCGTCGACCGGGTCCGTCGCGCAGACGCGGCCACCGTCGGAGGCCTCGGCCGGGCACTCCGAATCCGATGCGGCCCACCTGGTGATGTGCCTGGTGATGCTCGGCATGCTGGTGTTTCCCTCGGGCGCGAGCCCGCATGCGGTGCGCGGCGTACTGACGGCGATGGCCGTGGTGTTCGCCGGGTTGCTGACGATCCGTGCCGTGGAGCACGCCACCCAGGGGCGGCCATTCCCGATCGACCGGCTGGTACCGCTCGGCTACCACATCGTCGCCGCCGCGGCGATGCTCTACGCGATGTCCGGCCATACGGGTTCCGGCCATGTGGGCGGTCCGTCCACCGGACCGGCGCTCGTTCTCGCCGTCCTGTTCCTGCTCGACGCGCTTCTGGTGACCTTCACCGCCTGTACCGGCCGGACCCGGGCGCACGTGCCGGGGCCACTGGGGCTGCTGGTGCGTTCCGGCGGCTGCGTCGCCGCCCTCACCGGTCCCGCGAAACCGTGGGCGGCGGTGCCGCATGTGGTGATGGACGCGGGCACCGCATACATGCTCGTGGCCGTGATCATTCGGTGACCGTGACCAATCCGGTTTCCCGCGCATACCGAACCCCTGTGCATGCAGGCACGGGATTCGGCCATGAGCAACGAACACGGTTCTGCTTCACCCCATCGCTCCGGCGGTCCGGCACGTGCGCGCGAGGAGACCGATGCCCCGGCGCTCGCGTGCCCGCTGCCCACCGGCTACGACCGAGCAGGGGTGACCCGCGCCAGCCGTGAGCTCGCGGCGCTGCTTGCCGCCGCAGGCGCGGGCGATCGCGGCGCGTTCACCGAGTTCTATCAGCTGACCAGTCCGCGTGTGTTCGGGCTCGCGGTGCGAGTGCTGCGCAGTCATGCCGCCGCGGAGGAGGTGACCCAGGAGGTCTACCTCCAGGTCTGGTCGATGGCCGATCGTTACGATGCCACGCTGGCCAGTCCGGTCGGCTGGCTCATGATGCTCGCCCATCGCAGGGCGGTGGACCGGGTTCGCGCGGAGAGTTCGGCCACCAGCCGGGACCTCGTCTACGCGCACGAGCAGCTCGGGCGCGCCCACGATGTCGTCGCCGAATCGGTCACCCAGCGCATCGAGGAGCAACAGGTGGCAGGCTGCCTGGAGAGGTTGACCCCCACGCAGCGCGAAGCGATCGTGCTGGCCTACTACGGCGGGTGGACCTACCGGGAGGTCGCCGATCGTCTCTCGGTGCCGCTGCCCACGATCAAGACCCGCATCCGCGACGGGCTGAAACGATTGGAGCAATGTTTGTCCGGGGAAGGCAGCGATGGTTGACACCTCGCCGCGCTCGGAGGCGGACCTCATCGACCTCGCCTACCCCTGCGCGCTGGACGCGGTCGCCGATATCGAACGCAGGCACATCGATGCCCGTCTGGCGGCCGCGGACCCGGAAGTGCGCCAGGCGTTCTCCGACACCGTGTGGCAGGTGCGTGACGTCATGGGGCGGCTGGCCGTGCTCGGTGAGCTCGCGCCGCCGCCGGAGCTGGAACGCCGCATCCTGGCCGCGCTGCCCGACGAGCGCGCCGAGCGGTCGAGCACGCGGATCGCGTCGTGGCGGCGCTCGCTGCGCTGGGTGGCGCCGATCGCGGCCGTATTGTGCCTGGTGATCGGCGGCAGCGTGGTGACCGCGCAGCTCCTCGGCTCCCACTCGGACCCGGCCGCCGCCGATCGGGTGCACATGCGGACGGTGAACGGATCGTTCGCCGGGGGTGGGCTGCTCGTCGTCGACGCCTCACCCGAACTCGGACGCGCGGTCGTCGTCTTCGATCGGGTCGCTCCGCCGCCGTTGGGCCGGGTGTATCAGGTGTGGCTGGTCGGTTCCGACGGGCAACCACGCTCGGCGGGATTGCTGAGCGACGTGCCGTCGACCGAGCGGCCGTTCGTCACCGGTTTCCGGTCCGGCGAAGTGCTGGCGGTGAGCGTCGAACCGGACGGCGGTTCGGACGCACCGAGCGGCGATCCGATCGTGGGCGTGACCCTGCCCTGAGCGGCGTCAGATCTCCACCGGCTGGTCCGCGGCGACTCGGCCGCCCAGATGCACCCAGCCGTCGGAGTCCCACCGGGTGAACAATTGCGAGCCTTTGCCCTGGGTGATGACCAGTCCCTTGCGCAGCAGCGCCGTCAACGCCACGGCCGCGGCTCCGGTCGCCTCGTCCTCGGTGATGCCCATGGTCGGCGCGAACATGCGCGATCGCAGGGCCGCGCGATGCTCGTCGGTCCACGCCCACAGGTAGTGCGGACCGCCGGGAAACTCCTCCGGCCGCAAGGTGGCCAGCTCCTCGGCGTCGTCCAGTTGATGGAAGGTGAACGCGGGCGCCCACTCGCCGCGAGCGGTGATCCAAGTCAATCCCTCGGTGAGTTCCACGGCCACCGGGCCCGCGGGGACGTCCAGCGTCCGCACCGCAAGGCCCTGCGACGCGAACCACCACGCCGTCCCCACCGAGGGGTGCCCGGCGAACGGAAGTTCCATCGTGGGGGTGTAGATCCGCACCGCGGCGGTGCCGTCCACCGGCTCCTCGACGACCACGGTCTCGCTGTATCCGGCCTTGGCGGCCAGCGCCTGCCGATCGGCCGCGGCCACGTCGGCCGCCCGTGCGATACCCAACTCGTTGCCGAAGCGTCCGGCGGCGTCGGTGAACACTCGCACCACATCGACCTGTGTGCTCATGCTCGCCGAGCCTACTCGGATGCCGCGGGCGCGAGCTGTCACGCAGACCACAATGGAACGCGAAAGAGGCCCCCGTCGCAGGACAGGGGCCGCTTTCCCAGCGAAATCAGATCGCGGCCGCGGTGAGGGCCTCGGTCGACTGCACCGCCTGGCCGACACCGGCCACGATCGCGGCGGCGCGCAGCGATTCGAAGATCACTTCGCGGGATACGCCCGCTTCGCGCAACGTGTGCTCGTGCGCCTCGAGGCAGTGCGCGCAACCGTTGATCGAGGAGACCGCGAACGACCACAGCTCGAAGTCGGCCTTGTCGACGCCCGGTGTGCCGATGATCTGCATGCGCAGCCCGGCCCGCAAGTCGTCGTAGCGACCGCCGAGGAACGCCTTGCCCCGGTAGAACACGTTGTTCATGCCCATGATCGAGGCGGCGCCGAGCGCGGCGTTGTACGCCTCCGCCGACAGCGCGTCGGCGGCTTCCTCGGCGATCTCGCGCAGCGTGGTCGTCGACCGGGTGGCGGCCGCCGACGCGAGCAGGGTGCCCCACAACTGCTGTTCGTTCAACACCGTGGTGCGCGCGATGGATGACAGATTGAGCTTGAGGTCCTTGGCGTACTCGGGAAGGGAGTTCTTCAGGTTCTCAATGCTCATGCGGCGATTCCTCTACTCGAAGCGATCCCGTGCGGGGACCAGGTCGGTTCTCGATGTTGTGGGGTTGGGACGTACCAGGAAGCCCGGATGCGACTGCGGTTTTCAGACGCTGGCGGACAGGAGTTCGCCCGCGTTGATGGTGGGGTCGCCCTTCTTCCAGTTGCAGGCGCACAGCTCGTCGGACTGCAGGGCGTCGAGCACGCGCAGCACCTCGTCGACGTTGCGGCCGACCGAACCCGCGGTCACGGAGACGAACTGGACCTCGTTGTTCGGGTCGACGATGAAGGTGGCGCGGTCGGCGACGCCGTCGGCGTTGAGCACACCGGTGGCCGCGGCCAGTTCCCGCTTGAGGTCCGAGAGCATGGGGAAGGGGAGGGTCTTGAGGTCCTCGTGCTGAGCGCGCCACTGGAAGTGCACGAACTCGTTGTCCACCGACGCGCCGAGCACCACGGCGTCCCGGTCCTCGAATTCGTCGTTGAGCTTGCCGAACGCGGCGATCTCCGTCGGGCACACGAAGGTGAAGTCCTTCGGCCAGAAGAAGACGATCCGCCACTTGCCCGCGTGGTCGTCGCTGGTGATCCGGGTGAAGTAGTCGTCGGGCTGCTGAGCGTCGACCTTCGACAGGTCACCGCCGATGACCGCGGTGAGGTTGTATGCCGGGAATTGGTCGCCGATGGTCAGCAGGGCCATGCTCGTCTCCTCGTCATTTGATTGCCAACTGTGTTCTGCGGTATTGCCGAACCGTTGCCGTGAAAGTCGGCCACCGACTCGAATTCAGCACTCACACCGCGGGTGAAAAGCTCATGGGCGATCTTGCCCAAGGGGCGGTAAAAGGTAAAGGTGATCAGTCGCACTACACTGATAGGGGTGACTGATCAGACTTATCAGCCCACCCTGTCACAGCTGCGTGCGTTCGTGGCGATCGCGGAATACCGCCATTTCGGCACCGCGGCTGCCCGTCTCGGTGTGAGTCAGCCCACGCTATCGCAGGCGCTCGCCGCCCTGGAACACGGGCTCGGGCTCCAGCTGATCGAACGCAGCACCCGGCGCGTGCTGGTGACCGCCGCCGGGATGCGGTTGCTGCCAAAGGCGATGGCGACACTGGAGGCCGCGGACCGTTTCGTCGCGTCGGCCACCGGTGACGGGCTCGGCGGCACGCTGCGGATGGGCATCATCCCGACGGTCGCCCCCTATGTGCTGCCCGGGTTGCTGCCGGAATTGCGCAAGCGGCTGCCCGAGCTGCGCCCGCAGATCATCGAGGACCAGACCACCCGGCTGCTGGACGGGCTGCGCACCGGCGTGCTGGACGTCGCGCTGCTCGCGGTCCCCACCGAGATGCCGGGCCTGGTCGAGATTCCGCTGTACTCCGAGGAATTCGTGCTGGTCACGCCGCGCGGCCACGAACTGGCCGGGCGTGGCGACCTGGCGGCGTCGGTGCTGGACGCCCAGCCGCTGCTGCTGCTGGACGAGGGGCACTGCCTGCGCGATCAGACCTTGGAGGCGTGCCGCTCGGCCGATGTGCATCCCGCCGCCGTCGGCGACACCAGGGCCGCGTCCCTGTCCACCGTGGTCCAGTGCGTGGCGGGCGGGCTCGGTGTCACGCTGATCCCGCAGATGGCGGTCGCGGCGGAGACCGCGCGCGGCACGTTGGACGTGGCGCACTTCTCCGCTCCCGCACCCGGCCGCACCATCGGCCTGGTTTTTCGCACGTCCAGCGCCCGCGCCGACGATTACGAATACCTGGCCGCCATCATCCGTGCTCAGCGGCCGATGTAGCTGCGTCGAACGCGCCGGCCGGGCACAGTGGAGGCCGGTGAGAGGAGAGGTGAGTTGGCATCGGCGGCGCTGGGAGAGGGGCGGCTCGGCCGCCTGTCCGGATCGGACCATGCGTTGTTCGTCTACGGCACCCTGCAGTTCCCCGAGGTGTTGACGACGCTGCTCGGGCGAGTGCCATCGCTCGAACCGGCCGAGCTGGCCGGGTGGCGCGCCGCCGCGCTGCCGCGGCGGTTGTATCCGGGACTGGTCGCCGCGGCGCACGGGCGCGCCCGCGGCGCCGTGCTGACCGGTCTCAGCGCGACGGACTGGAGGATTCTCGACGCGTTCGAGGACGACGAGTACGACCTGCGCCAAGTGCGCCTCGAGGGCCGGAACGCTCCGGTGTGGACCTACGTCTGGACGGTGGCGGCGGACTCGGCGGACTGGGAACGGGACCGGTTCGCCGCCGAGCATCTCGCGCGTTTCGCCGTCCGGTCCGCGCGGTGGCGGCAGGACCCCGCGAGCTTCTCGGACTCGGCCGGACCCGGCTGGTCGGATCCCTCGGCGTGAGGCCAGATGTGCGGCTGTTGCAATTCCAAGACGACCGGTCGTATATTCAGCGCATGGCACGACCGCGACGCAGCCAGGACACCCGGCGTCTTCTCGTCGAAGAGGGCGCCGCGGGGTTTCTGACCAACGGCTACCACGGCACGGGGATCAAACAGATCCTGGACAAGGTCGGTGTGCCGAAGGGCTCGTTCTACAACTACTTCGACAGCAAGGAGAGCTTCGGTCGCGCGATCATCGAGCACCATTCGGTCTGCGTACAGCGCAATCTGACCGAGGCGTTCGGCGCGGAGCCGGACCCGGTGAGCGGCTTGCGGGCGTTCTTCGGACGGCTGATGGACGATTTCGTCGCGGCGGATTTCACCGGCGGGTGCCTCATCGCGAATCTCGGGGGCGAGCTGGAAGGCAGTGAGCTGTTGCGGGAATCGCTGTCGGTGGCTTGGCGCGCATGGCGCGATCGCGTCGCCGAGCAACTCGTGCAGGCGCAGCGCCTCGGCATGATCCGCGCCGACATCGAGGCGGTCGAGCTGGCCGATCTCCTGCTCGAATCCTGGGAAGGGGCGGTCATCAGGATGAAGATGGAGCGCACCCTCGCGCCGCTGCACAAGTGCCTCGATCGTCTGCTGGGCGATTACTTCCTGCCCTGATTCCAGGGGCGGCACCTGTCCGGCGTCTTCGGCTACCCGTTCCAAGACGACCGGTCGTATATAAGAAAGGATCACCATGGTGAAGACCGTCATCGTGACCGGTTCCTCGAGCGGAATCGGTCGCGATATCGCACGGGCGTTCGTGGAACGCGGCGACAACGTCGTGCTCAACGGCCGAGACGCGGAAAAGCTGACCCGGGTGGCTGCTGAACTCGGTGCGCCGGAGCGTGTGGCCACGGTGCCGGGCGATATCGGCGCCGCCACGACCGCGGCGACCCTGGTGCGCGTCGCGGTGGAGCGATTCGGTGGCGTGGACGTGCTGGTCAACAACGCGGGCATCTTCGGAGCCAAGCCGTTTGTCGAGGTGACCGAGCAAGACCTGGACGTCTATCTGAACGGCAACCTCAAAGGCACCTACTTCACGACGCAGGCCGTGGTGCGGCAGTTCCTGACGCAAGCCAGGGGCGGCAGCATCGTGAACATCGGCACCGTGCTGATCGATCACGCCCTCGCCGGGTTGCCCGCCACCGCGGCTTTGGTCAGCAAGGGCGGCATACACGCGTTGACCACCAGCCTCGCCGCCGAACTCGCCGCCGAGGGCATCCGGGTCAACGCTGTCGCCCCCGGCATCATTCGCACACCGCTGTTCGGCGACGGCGACGAGCCTGCTTCGGGCAGACTCGCGCTGTTGAACCGCATCGGCGAAGTCGCCGAAACGACGGCCGCGGTCTTGTATCTCGCCGACGCGGCCTTCACCACCGGACACATCCTCCCCGTCGACGGCGGGTTCATCTCTGGAAGGGCGGCCTGAAATGCCTTATGTGAACATCAAAGTCACCGACGAAGGCGTGACCCGCGAGCAGAAGGCGCGGCTGATCAAGGGTGTCACCGATCTGCTGCAGGACGTGCTCGGCAAATCGCCCGCGAGCACGTACGTCGTGATCGACGAGGTCGCGCTGTCGAACTGGGGCGTCGGCGGAGTCGACGTCGAGCAGTGGCGCGCGCAGCAGCCCTCCTGAACCAACCGGGACCAGCCGCCCGTCGACCCGGCGCGGCTCTGATCGGACACGAAACGCCGAATGCGCCGGTTCCGGATCCGGAACCGGCGCATTCGGGCGCCGTTGCCTAGACCCGCAGGGCGTGCGGTTCGATCGCGCCGCGCTCCAGCGCCCTGGCGTCGATGGTCTCGGGCCGGTAGGGCAGCTGCGCCAGGCGATCGGTCATCCCGCCGACCGGGTCGTCGCTCTCCTCGACCAGGCCGAACAGGAACGACCACTCGTGTTCGTCGCTGCCGTAGTGCACCACGGTGCCGAACTGCTCGTGGAAACGCTGCCAGGACCGCTTCAGGGTCTCGTTGCGCCACATCGTCGCGCAGCCCGCCTGGGCGCACAGCACACCGCCGGGCGCGAGCAGCGCACGACATCGGGACAGGAACTCCGCCTCGTAGAGGCGGTTGTGCTGCGCGTCCTCGACGCGCTCGTCCGGCAGGTCGATCACGATGACGTCGTACCGGGTGCCCGCCCGCTCGGCCTCGGCCAGGAAATCCCAGCCGTCGGCGTAATGGACCTTGATCGGCCCCTCACCCTTGACCGCGGCGGCCAGTTCATCCCTGGTGTAGCCGTAGGGCAGGTGCTCGGCGCACAGCTCGACTTCGAGCTGGTCGATGTCGACGTGGTCGACCAGAGTGGCGCCCGCCGCGACCGACATCTGGCTGGCGACGCCTTCCCCGGAGCCGATGATCAGCACCTTGTCCAGCTTCTCGGCCAGCACGAAGGCGGGGACCATCATCGCCTCGTGGTAGGTGACCTGGGAGAACTCGGTGGACTGGCGGTCGTCGTCGGAGAACAGGCTGATGCCCTGCTCGGTCCGCGCGATGATCATGTGCTGGAACGGCGTGTGGGTGTCGACGATCACGTCGTGCAGGTCCCAGATGCGGGTCAGGCCCGCGCCCACCGGCTCCTCGATCCGCTGACTGCCGTGTCCCCTGCGGATGACCTGCATCCGAACGTCCTTGGGCGCCAACGCGTCCCGCAGTAGCTCGACCGCCTTCGACGCGCCCGCGCCGATGCTGCCGCAAGTGAAGACGTCGACGAAGATGTCGCCGGACTCCGGATAGGTGTGAATCGAGGCGTGGGACTCCGACAACAGCGCGAGGACGGTCACCCCCTGCGGTTCGAACTTCTTGTGTACGACATCGCAGATGGTGACGCCCGCCGCGATCAGAGACTCACGCAACGCCGATTCGAGTCGTTCGAGATCGTCGCAGAGGGCTGCGTCGACACCACCGAACTCGGCCAGCACATGCCAACCGGTGAATTCCGCCGTCATGGGCAAACTCACTCTCGCTCAGCGCCCGAGACATGAACGGTCAAGGGCGGAAAACCATTGAAGGACACCGACGAATAGCTCGCGGTATAGGCACCGGTGTCGAGGATTCGAACGCGATCACCGGCTCGCAACGTGGTCGGTAGGAGGACTCGCGTGCGTTGATACAGTACATCGTCGCCGTCGCAGGTCGGACCGGCCACCACCGCCTCGTCGACGGGGTCGCCGTCGCGATCGGTGACGAACCGGTAGGCGATGTACTCGTTCTCGGTCTCGGCCATGCCGTTGTAGCGGCCGATGTCGAGATACACCCAGCGCCGACCGTCCGGCGCGGTGCGGACGCCGACGACCTCGGCGTGAATCGTGCCCGCCGAACCGACCAGTGCCCGGCCCGGTTCGACGACCAATCCGATATTCCCGGAAAGGAATTCGGCCGCCGCGTGGTTCACCACCGCGGCGATCTCGCCCAGCGCGGGCGCCGCGTCGGCGTAGGAGATCGGCAGCCCGCCGCCGATGTTCACCGAGCCGACCGCGATATCCTTGTCGGCCAATGCCTCGGCGATCCGGCCCGCCTGCTCGATGCCGATCCGCCACGCGGTGGGATCCAGTTGCTGAGAGCCGACGTGGAAGTAGGGTCCGGCGACGACCAGCCCGAGATCCCTGGCCCGGACCAGCAGCCGGAACGCCTCGCCGGGGCTGCAGCCGAACTTCGTGCCGAACGGGGTGCGCGACTCCGGCGCCGAGGCGAGGAAGCGGCACTCCACCTCGGAGCCGGGCGCGTGCTCGGCGATGCGCAGCAGATCGTCCTCGGTGTCGAAGGCGAAGCGGCGCACCCCGAGGGCGTAGGCGCGGGCGATGTGCGCGGCCTTCTTGATCGGGTTGCCGTAGCACAGCCGCTCCGGCGCCACGCCGAGTCCGAGGCAGAGGTCGATCTCGCCGATGCTGGCTACGTCGAATTCCGCGCC
Source organism: Nocardia sp. NPDC047038 (assembly GCF_040644075.1). NCBI lineage: Bacteria > Bacillati > Actinomycetota > Actinomycetes > Mycobacteriales > Nocardiaceae > Nocardia > Nocardia sp. NPDC047038. Next base: position 854,673 of record NZ_JBEYVQ010000001.1, read on the forward strand.
TTCCTCGTCCAGCAGGCGCACGATCTCCGGCACCGGGCTCGCCTTCACGGCGAAACGGATCCTCGTCGCGGCACCCGTGCCCGCGGACAGGGCGGCGTCGAGCGCGCGGTAATTCTGGCGGACACGCTCGGGATGGATGACAAGGTACGGCGATTCGGGCATAGTTGATCTTTCGCTTCGGCAGCGGGGGAGAGAGTATCAGCGGCCCCTACCCAGTAACGAATCCGTCCAAACCTGAATTCGCCCCATGGTGGCGCAACCCTGTCATCAGGCCGCGACGGAGCTGCTGACCTGCGGGAACAGGTGGCCGGTAGGTGATGCGGGCTCAGCCGGCGGACACGGTGACGTCGTCGAAGACGACCTCGCCCGCGGCGTCGGACTCGGCCAGATCGACCACCGCGTCGATCGACCAGCCGTGGTCGCCCGCCGGGTCCTCCAGCACCTGCCGCACATGCCAGAATCCGGGTCTTCGTTCCACTTGGAACAGTTGCGGTCCCCTGGCGTCGGGTCCGGTGCCGATGCGCTCGTATTCCGCGTAGTAGTCCGCGAGTGCCTCGGCCCAGTCCGGGCCGGGACCGAGTGCCGCCAGCTCGTCCCAGCGTCGCAGCGCGGCCAGTTCGACCCGGCGGAACATCGCGTTGCGGACCATCACCCGGAACGCGCGTTCGTTGGCGGAGATCGGGCGCACGGTTTCGGCGCCGAACGCGATCTGGTCGGCGTCGGTCTCCGCGCCCGGGTTGGTCAGTTGCTCCCATTCGTCGAGCAGGCTCGAATCGACTTGCCGCACAAGCTCTCCGAGCCACTCGGTGATGTCGTCGAGTTCTTCGGTGCGCGCCGATTCCGGCACGGTGCGCCGCAGCGCGCGATAGGCGTCGGCGAGGTAGCGCAGCACCACGCCCTCGGATCGGGCCAGCTCGTAGAAGGAGATCAGTTCGGCGAAGGTCATGGCGCGCTCGATCATGTCGCGCACCACCGACTTCGGCGCCGGCGCGAACTCCGACACCCACGGGTGTCCGGCGCGGTAGGTCTCGAAGGCCGGTTCGATCAGTTCGGCCAGCGGCTTGGGCCAGGTCACCTCTTCGAGCAGCTCCATCCGCTCGTCGTAGTCGATGCCGTCGGCCTTCATCTCCGCGATGGCCTCGCCGCGCGCCTTGTGCTGCTGGGCCATGAGCAGCTGGCGCGGATCCTCCAACGTGGATTCGATGAGCGACACCACGTCGAGGGTATAACTCGGGGACTGTTTGTCCAGCAACTCCAGCGCGGCCAGCGCGAACGGCGACAGCGGCTGGTCGAGGGCGAAGTCACGCTGCAGGTCGACGGTCAGGCGGGCGCGGCGGCCCTGCGCGTCGGGTTCGGGCAGTTGCTGCACCACCCCGGCGTCGCGCAGCGCCCGATACAGCCGGATGGCGCGCAGAATGTGCCTGCGCTGGGCGGGCCGCGGCTCGTGGTTGTCTTCGAGCAGATGGCGCATGGCGGTGAAGCAGTTGCCCGGCCTGGCGATCACATTCAGCAGCATGGCGTTGGTGACCGTGAAACGCGACACCATCGGCTCCGGCTGCGCGGCGACCAAGCGGTCGAAGGTCTCCTCACTCCAGGAGACGAAGCCTTCCGGCGGTTTGCGCCGCTGCACCTTGCGCTGCTTCTTGGGATCGTCGCCCGCCTTGGCCAGCAGCCGAGTGTTCTCCACCTCGTGCTCCGGAGCCTGCACGACGACGGTGCCCATGGTGTCGTAACCCGCCCGGCCCGCGCGGCCCGCGATCTGGTGGAACTCCCGCGCCTTGAGCCTGCGTGTGCGCACGCCGTCGAATTTGGTCAGCCCGGTGAGCAGCACCGTGCGGATGGGCACGTTGATGCCGACGCCGAGGGTGTCGGTGCCGCAGACCACCTTCAGCAGGCCGTCCTGGGCCAGGCGCTCCACCAATCGCCGGTACTTCGGCAGCATGCCCGCGTGATGTACGCCGATGCCGTGCCGGATCAGCCGCGACAGCGTCTTGCCGAATCCGGCGGCGAACCGGAATTCGCCCAGCGCGTCGGCGATCGCGTCCTTCTCGGCGCGCGTCGCGAAATTCACACTCGTCAGCGCCTGCGCGCGTTCGAGCGCGGCGGCCTGCGTGAAGTGCACGACGTACACCGGAGCCTGGTGGGTGGTGACCAGCTCTTCGAGCGTCTCGGTGATCGGGGTGCGGGCATAGGAGAAGCTCAGCGGCACGGGGCGCTCGGTGCCCGCGACGATCGCGGTGGAGCGGCCGGTCCGGCGCTCCAGGTCACGGGCGAAAAAATCGACCTCCCCGAGGGTGGCCGACATGAGCAGGAACTGGGCGCGGGGAAGTTCCAGCAGCGGGACCTGCCAGGCCCACCCCCGATCGGGGTCGGCGTAGAAGTGGAATTCGTCCATCACCACTTGGCCGACGGCGGCGTCCGCGCCTTCGCGCAGTGCCAGATTGGCCAGGATCTCCGCGGTCGCGCAGATGATCGGCGCGTCCGGATTCACCGCGGCGTCGCCGGTGACCATGCCGACGCGTTCGGCGCCGAATACCTCGCAGAGGGCGAAGAATTTCTCGCTCACCAGCGCCTTGATCGGAGCGGTGTAGTACGTGCGCAGGCCCTGGGTGAGGGCGAACAGATGCGCGCCGACCGCGACGAGTGACTTTCCGGAACCGGTTGGGGTGGCGAGGATGACGTTGGATCCGGATGCCAGCTCGAGCAGCGCCTCGTCCTGCGCGGGGTAGAGCGGGGTGCCCTGCTCGGCGGCCCAGATGCCGAACGACTCGTAGAGCGCGTCGGCGTCGGTCCCCGGGATGTCGAGCAGTTCGGTCAGATCCACTCCGACAACCCTACGGCCTCGCCCGTGAGCACGTTTGCAGGGGCGATCGGGACCAGGCGGCCGGGCGGATCAGTCCTGTTCGCCCTCGTCGTCGTCGGTGTAACGGCCTTGCTCGGCGAGGAATCGCTCGAATTCGGCGCCCAGCTCGTCGCCGCTCGGCAACTCGCCGTCACCGACCAGCAGGCTCGACTGGCGTTCCTGCGCGGTGACGAAGCTGTCGTACTGCCGCTCCAGCGCGTGCACGACGGTCTCCACCTCGGCATTGCCCGCGATGTGCTCGTTGACCTGTTCGCGTACCCGGGCGGCGGCCTCGCCGAGCGCGGCCAGCGGGAACTCCAGGCCCGCGTTGTCGGCGACGTTCTCCAGCAGCGTCTGCGCGGCCTCCGGGTAGGCGGTCTGTGCCAGGTAGTGCGGCACGTGCACCGAGAAGCCGACCGACTCGTGACCGTGCTGCGCCATGCGGAATTCCAGCAGCGACGACGCGCTGCCAGGAACCTGCAGCTCGCCCGGCCACCGCTGGTGCTCGGAGATCAGGTCGCGGTTGGAGGAGTGCGCGGTCACGCCCAGCGGGCGAGTGTGCGGAATCGCCATCGGGATGGCGCTCAGGCCGATGCTGCGCCGCACGCCCAGCTGGTCGGCGAGCAGCCGCACCGCGGTGGTGAACTTCTCCCAGCGTAGGTCCGGCTCCAGACCCGCGAGCAACAGGAACGGGGTCCCCGCGGTGTCGCGCAATGCCCAGAGGTTGAGTTCCGGCTCGGCGTAATCGGAGAAATGATCGGTCTTGAACGTCATGAGCGGGCGCCGCGACCGGTAGTCCAGCAGCTCGTCCACGTCGAACGAGGCGACCAGTTCGCTTTCGAGGCTTTCGCGCAGGTGCGTGGTCGCCAACCGCACCGCGTGCCCGGCGTCGGTGAAGCCTTCCAGTCCGTGCACCAAGACCGGGCCCGCGCCGTCGGCGGACGACAGCTGCGGAGCGGGGAACTCCAGTTCGTACATTCGCGACTCGTAGTCCATCGCGTACTCCTTCCTGCGCGGCTCCTGCGGCCCGGACGCGTGCCTCACGCGCCAGTGTGGTTGCCTGCCCGATCGTTCGCCACTCCTGGTGGTGCGAGACGAGCAGTCGTCCGAACCGGGGACCACTGTCCATTGTCCCCCATGCCGTCGTGGTCGCCGCGCACGGCCGGACACCGACCCGTACTCCGAGCCAACAGCATCGGTGGGCCGCGCATTCCCGGCCCGGCGGCGTGGCATCGCCGACCGGACACGAGGAGTTTGGCACAGTGGGGATGTGACCGTGGCGGATTCGAGGCGCATGCGGCTGGGCCGGGTGGCACCCGTCGTCTGCGCGGTGCTGTTAGCAGGATGCGGGTCGACGGTACCGGGGCGCCCGGTCTCGTCGGCGCCGACCGCGGTGACCCGGCACGTCAGCGCGGAACTGCCGACACTGCTACCGGATCCGAGCCAGTTTCCACCGCCGTACGCGGCGGTGGTGCTGCCCCAGGACGCCGTGGCTCAGGCGGCGGGCGACCTGGACGGCATGGGCCGCGGTGCGAACGTCCAGCCCAGCCGGTGCGTGCCGCCGAATCAGGACTTCGGGCCCGATCGCACCGCGATGGCGGTCGGCACAGACGACGCGACCCGCGCGACGCTGACCGTCGAATTGATCCGCAGCGGCGAGCCGCTGGCCGCCCTGCGCGCTCGGCTGGAGCAGTGCGGATCGGTGCGGGTCAACCGAGCGGGCGCCGCTACCACCGTGACGTCCGAGTTGGACTCGCCGCCGCCGATCGACGCCGACGACACCCTCTCGCTGCGCAGGACGGTGCGGCCGGAGTCGGGAGGCGCCCGGCTGACCCAAACCATGCGCACGCACGTCGCGCAAGTGGGGGACGTGCGAATCTCGGTGACCTACATGTCGTTCGCCGAGGGCGAACCGGATACCCCCGCGCTGGATGCGCTGTTCGCCACGGCGGTGCGCAAAGTGCGCGAGAGGTAGCGCGGGCGGCACGGTAGCAGGCGCCTCCGACACGAATCGCGATCCCGCCGTCGTGTCGGTCGAGTCGTGCACAGCGCGAAGCGGATTCCCCAGGTCGGCGGAATCGCCAGGTCGGCGTCGAAGACCGGAGTCCACCGAGCCGCATGGTCGAAGCATGACCACTTCCGCGAACCCGTTTCGAGCCCCCGAACCGGTCGATGCCGGACATGCAGGCATGGACGACGAATCGCGGCCGGATTCCGGCCGCAACCATCCATCGAGGTGCGGCGCTCGCTCCGACACCGCGCCACGCGCCGTTCCCGCAGCGATCGCCGCGCCGCACTCGCATTCGCGCGCGGCGGAGGACGGAACAGACGCGTGGACTCCCGGTGGTCGATCTCGGCACGCTCGATGCGGCGAAGATCCTCCGCAGTTCCATGGTGCTCCGGAACATGTTGTGTGCGTGGATGATCCGGCGGAGTTGATTGCCGCGGTGCCCGCGATGCTCGGATTCACCCCGGAACGGTCGGTGGTCGTGCTCGTCCTGCGGCACGGGACGCCCGGCGGTGCGACGGTCGACGCGGTGGTGCGCTTCGATCTGGATTCGCCCGGTGGCCGCCGCGTGCGAGGTGCGACGCTGGCGGCCGCGGTCGCGCGGATCTGCGCGCACGACCAGGCGGCCGAGGTCATGGCCGTCGTCGTCGACGAACGCGCCGTGGAGCCGGGCGCCGACCGGTCGAGATGCGCGGCCGGACGATTCGACGCGCTGGTCGGCTCGCTCGGCAGGCGGCTGGCAGCGTGTGACATCTCGCTGGCCGGAGTCTGGGCGGTGCCTGCGATCGCCGCCGGGCAGCAGTGGTGGACCTTGACGGGACCACGGCGGCGCGGAGTGCTCCGTGATCCCGCGGCCTCTCTGGTGACGCTGACCCACGTGCTGGAAGGCAGGCCGATCCGCGGTTCGCGCTCCGAACTCACCGGTCTGGTCGCGCCCGATCCGCTCGCATGTGCCGAGATGGCGGCGCACCTGCCGGACGCGCTCGCGCGTGCGGGCGAACGTTACGCCCGGGCCGCGCGTCGCGGCGATCCGATCGGATACAGCAGGCAAGCGCTGGACTATGTGCTGTGGCAGATCGCCAACACCGCCTCGGGCGCGGCGCTGATGGCGCCCGAACTCGCGAAGATCACCGCGGCCCTGCGCGATCGGGCGGTGCGGGACACGATGTTCGCACTGGCCGTGGGCGACCACGCCGCCGCGGCGGAGGTGGTGTGGATCGCGCTGACCCGCGCGCTGACCGGCGCGGATCGTGCCGAGGCCGCCGCGCTGCTCGGCTACAGCGCCTATGTCCGTGGTGACGGACCACTGGCGGGCATCGCGCTGGAAGCCGCGCTGGAGGCGGATCCGGGGCATCCGATGGCGATGCTGCTCGACACCTCGCTGCGCCTGGGCATGCGCCCGGAACAGTTGCGTCGCCTCGCGCGCAGCGGCTACCGGACCGCCGCTGGTCTCGGTGTCGACCTGGGGGAACCGGCGCCGTGAAGCCGGATATGCGGATCGGTGACAACGAGTTCGCGATGCTGCCCGCGCCGGATCACCGTGACGATTCGGCGGAACACCGTGCTTCGTTCGGGCAGGTGTCGTCGCGGCGAAATCGGCTCCGGGGCCGTTGCGTCGGCGCCGCGGCCCGAGTCGGTGCGGGGTCGACTCGGACCGCAGGTGGCGGATTATCGCGCGCTGTGCGCGCGGGAGCCGAGCGATCGGAGGAAAGCCCAAGCGTCAGTGACGATTTCGTCGAGATCGTTGTGCTCGGGACGCCAGCCCAGCTCGGTGATGGCGCGTTCGCTGGACGCGATGAGCGTCGCCGGGTCGCCGGGACGACGGGGCGCGTCTTGCGCGGCGATCGGCAGGCCGGTGACGCGCTCGCAGGCCGAGATCACCTCGCGAACGGAGAATCCGGTGCCACTGCCGAGGTTGTAGATCCGGTGGGTGCCCGGCTCGGCGGTCGTCAAGGCCAGCAGATGGGCCTGAGCGAGGTCGCGGATGTGGATGTAGTCGCGGACCGCGGTCCCGTCGGGGGTGGGCCAATCGGTGCCGAAGACCGAGATCGCCTTGCGGTGCCCGGCCGCGACTTGCAGGACCAGCGGGATGAGATGCGTTTCCACCACTCGGTTCTCGCCCAGTCCGCCATAGGCGCCTGCGACGTTGAAGTACCGCAGGCTGGTCGCCGCCAGCCCGTGCGCGATCGCGTAGGAGGTGATGGCATGGTCGATGGCCAGCTTCGACGAGCCGTACGGATTGGTCGGGCGGGTCGGGGCATCCTCGGTGATCGGCACCTGCTCCGGTTCCCCGTAGACCGCGGCGGTGGAGGAGAAGACCAGCCGCGGCGTTTCCGTGCGCCGCATCGCCTCCAGCAGCTCGAACGTCTTCACGACGTTGCCGTGCCAGTACTTCTCCGGCTGCTGCACCGACTCGCCGACCAGCGACTGGGCCGCGAAATGCAGAACAGCGTCGAAGGGTTCGGCGGCCAGCAGCTCCGGCGCGGCGACCGCCACGTCACCCTGGACGAACCGGGCGGCGGAGGGCACGCCCTCGGCATTGCCGGTGGACAGATCATCGACCACGATCACCTCGTGGCCGGCTTCCAACAGAACTTGGGCGCAGACGCCGCCGACGTAACCCGCGCCACCCGTGACGAGAAGTCTCACGTGTCAGGCCAGCTTCACCTGGACGGCGTGCGCCATCTCGTCGGGCAGTTCGAAGCCGTCGTGGCCGGGTACGGTGATGATCACCGAACCCTGCCTCGTCTCCACCGTGACGCGGGCGTCGGGCACCACGCCCGCCTCCCGCAGCCGGCCGATGACCTCGGGGTCGGTCTGGATGTGCTCGGCGAGCCTGCGCACGACGACGGCGTGCTGCTGGCCGTTCGGCAGATCCGACAGGCGAAGCAGCGTCTCGTCGGCGGCGGCGGGCGGAATGATGCCCAGTTCGTCCAGGCCGGGAATGGGGTTGCCGTACGGGGAGGTGGTGGGGTGATTGAGCACCTCGACCAAACGGCGCTCGACGTCCTCGCTCATCACGTGCTCCCAGCGACAGGCCTCCGCGTGCACGTTCTGCCAGTCCAGGCCGATGATGTCGACCAGCAGCCGTTCGGCCAGCCGGTGCTTGCGCATGACCGCGACGGCCATGCTGCGCCCCTTCTCGGTCAGTTCCAGATGACGGTCGCCGGCGACGAGCAGCAAGCCGTCACGTTCCATGCGCGCGACGGTCTGGCTCACGGTGGGACCACTCTGTTCGAGGCGCTCGGCGATCCGGGCGCGCAGGGGCACCACGCCCTCCTCCTCGAGGTCGTAGATGGTACGGAGATACATCTCCGTGGTGTCGACCAGATCCTTCACCTGTTACCCCTTCGTCGGCACGAATTCTACCCACGCACGACGGCACCCCCGTGTGCCGGATCGTGTCGCTCCACGCTGCGCACGACATCTCCGGCGGCATTGCGGGAACGTGATCGGCGCACGGCAGGCGGCCGTGAGCATACTTTCTTGTATTTGTACTGCATAGGAACGTTTCGCGGGGTTCCTTGCTTCCCGCTAGCGTTGCGATCATGGCCACTGCACCGCGCGGCGAACCTCGGGCGCCGATTTCGCCCGGAACGAGCCGCCCCGCAACTGTCGTCTGGACCGAGCGGTTCCTGGATTACCGCTGGACTCCGGAGCACCCGATGCAGCCCGCGCGCCTGAAGTTCACCATGGCGCTGGCGGAGAGTCTCGGCTTGCTCGATGGCGTCGAAGTGCTCGAGCCCGCCGCCGCGGAACGCCCCGATCTGCTGCGCGTCCACACGCCCGACTACCTGGACGCGGTCGAACGCGCCGTGCCGCCGGTGGGTTCGCCTGCCGCTCCACCCTTCGGCCTCGGTTCCCCGGACAATCCCGTTTTTCCGCGAATGCACCAGGCGGCGTCCACGATCGTCGGCGGCACGCTGGCCGCGGCCAGGGAGATCGCGGAGGGCCGCACCAACCGGGCGGTGAGCATCGGCGGCGGCATGCACCACGCGATGGCCGATTCGGCTGCGGGGTTCTGCGTGTACAACGACGCGGCGGTTGCCATTTCCTGGCTGCTGGACCACGGTTTCGACCGGATCGCCTACATCGACGTGGATGTGCACCACGGCGACGGCGTGCAACGGGCCTTCTACGCCGACCCCCGGGTGCTGACCATCTCGCTGCACCAGCATCCGGCCACCCTGTGGCCCAACACCGGTTGGCCGGAGGAGATCGGCGTTGGCGCGGCGGAGGGCACGTCGATCAACCTGCCGTTGCTGCCGGGCACCCGGGACGCTCAGTGGCTGCGAGGGTTTCATGCCGTGGTCCCGGGCGCGGTGGAGGCATTCCGTCCGCAGATCGTGGTCAGCCAGTGCGGGGTGGACAGCCATCGGGAAGATCCGCTGGCCGACCTGGAACTCACCGTCGACGGACAGCGCGCGGCCTTCCGCGCCATGCGCGAACTCGCCGACCGCTATGCCGAAGGACGCTGGCTGGCCGTTGGTGGTGGCGGATACGGGTTGGTCCGGGTGGTGCCGCGGGCCTGGACCCACTTGCTGGCCACCGCGTTGGATCGCACCATCGATCCCGCGACAGCGATCCCGCAGGACTGGATCGACCTGATCGGCGCGGCGGTGCCGCGGGCGGACCCGCCGCGCACCATGGGCGACGGCGGTGACATCGCCTACCGTCCATGGGACGGCCCCGGCGGCACCGGTGAGACCGGTGACGTACGGGTCGATCGCGCCCAACGTGCCGTCGACATGGCCGTGCTGGCCACCCGCCGAGCGACTTTCGGGTTGCTGGGTCTGGACCCGGAGGATCCTCGTGACTGACTTTCCCGACACCGCGGACACTCCCGCCACCCCGCCCCCGCCGCCGCAGCACTGGTTCGCCGACGTGCTCGCCTCCGACGGTGGCGTCGTACGACTGCGCCCGATCACTCCCGCCGACGCCGAGCGGCTGCAGGAGTTCCACGGCGCGCTGTCGGACCGCACCAGGTATCTGCGATATTTCGGCCCGTACCCCAGGATCTCGCCGAAGGATTTGTATCGCACCACGCATGTCGACTATCACGACCGGGTCGGCCTGGTGCTGGAACTCGGCGAGGCGATCGTCGCGGTGGGCCGCTACGAGTTGCTGGAGCGGGACGGGCCGCGGGCGGCGGAGGTCGCGTTCGTGGTCGCCGACGGCCATCAAGGGCGCGGGCTCGGCTCGATCCTGCTGGAGCATCTGGCCGGCGCCGCCGCCGAGAACAAGATCGAGACCTTCGTCGCCGAGGTGCTCGCGGAGAACACCGTCATGGTGACGGTCTTCCGCGACGCGGGCTACCAGGTCGAGCGCAGCCGGGACGGGTCGGTCCTGCATCTCGAGTTCGCCATCGACCCCACCGAAGCATTGCTGTCGGTGCGTGATTCGCGCGAACGCGCATCCGAAGCGCGCAGCGTGGGCAATCTGCTCACGCCGCGATCGGTGGCGGTGATCGGCGCTACCCCCGCGACCGGGCGGGTGGGCGGGGCGGTGCTGGCGAATCTGCTGTCGGGTCTGTTCCAGGGCCCGGTGTTCCCGGTGAACCCGAACCGCAAGTCGGTCCGCGGGGTACGGGCGTACGCGACGGTCAGGGAGATTCCCGACGAGGTCGATCTCGCCGTGGTCGCGGTGCCGCCCGCGGCGATCGGGTCGGTGCTCGACGACTGCATGGCCAAGGGGGTCAAAGGCCTCGTCGTGCTGACCGCTGGTTTCGGTGAGACCGGCGCCGGGGGATCGGCGGCCGAACGCGAACTGGTGGCGGCCGCTCGTGGGCACGGCATGCGCGTGGTCGGGCCGAGCGCGCTCGGCATCGCGAATACCGATCCGGCGGTCGCCATGAACGCGACCCTCGCCCCGGTGTTGCCCGGTCGCGGACGTATCGGCTTCTTCTGCCAGTCCGGGCCCTTGGGCGCGGCCATCCTCGGGGAGGCGGCCGCCCGCAATCTCGGTTTGTCGACGTTCGTGTCGGCCGGTAACCGTGCCGACGTCTCCGGCAACGACCTGCTGCAGTACTGGGACAGCGACCCGGACACCGATGTGGTGCTGCTGTACCTGGAAAGCTTCGGTAATCCGCGCAAGTTCTCCCGGATCGCGCGCCGGGTGGCCCGGACCAAGCCGATCGTCGCGGTGAGCAGCGGCCGCTCGGTCGCTCAGCCCGCGGGGGACATGGACCGGTCGATCGTGCGGGATCTGTTCGCCCAGGCCGGAATCGTCCAGGTCGACTCGATCTCCGAACTGTTCGACTGCGCCGCTCTGCTGGGCTATCAGCCGTTGCCGCGCGGCTCGCGGCTGGCGGTCGTCGGCAACAGCGCGGCGCTCAACTGGCTGGCCGTCGACGCGGCGCAGGGGGAGGGCCTCGAGGTCGGCGAGCCGGTCAACCTCGGTCCGCAGGCGACGCCGGGCGCGTATCTGGACGCTGTGGTCGCAGCGTTGCGCTCGGACGAGACGGACGCCTTGATCGTCGTTTTCGCACCTCCGGTGCCGCTGCCGACCGCCGGTTTCGCCGACGCGATCCGAGCGGCGGCGGCCGCGGTGCCCGAGGCGAAGAAGCCGATTCTCACCACGTTCGTCGCCGAGCAAGGGATTCCGAACCTGCTCGCGGTGCGTGGTCCCGGCGCCACGGCGGCGCACGGCTCGATCCCGTCGTATCCGGATCCGGAACGCGCGGCTCGAGCGCTGGCCCGGGTGCGGCGATACGCCGAATGGCGAACCAGGCCGGTCTCGCCGGTGGTGCGGCCGGAGGGCATCGACACCGACCGCGCGCGTCAATTGGTGGCCGATTGGATGGCCGGTTCGGGCGGTCGGCGGCTCACCGATCTGGAAACGGTGGAACTGCTTGCTTGCTATGGCATCTCGGTCGTCGAGTTCCGCGAGGTGCGCAACGCCGAGGAGGCCGTCGCCGCCGCGGAAGAACTCGGCTACCCGGTAGCGGCCAAGGCGACCGGCGAATTATGGCGGCGTAGACCGGATCTCACCGGCGTCCGGCTCGATCTGTGGCGTCCCGAAGCGGTGCGACAGGGATACGCGGACTTGGCGGAGTTGTGCGGTGATCCGGTACTGCACATCCAGAAGATGGCCACCAAGGGTGTCGGCTGCATCCTGCGCGTCCAGGACGACCCGTCGTTCGGCTCGGTGATCGAATTCGGCCTGTCCGGCCTGATCATCGAGTTGCTCGGCGACCGCGCCTATCGGGCACTGCCATTGACCGCCGACGAGGCGACAGCCCTGATCGACGCGCCGCGAGCCGCACCGTTGCTGTCGGGTACGCCGGCGAGTCCCCGCGTGGACAAAGCGGCCCTCGCCGAACTGGCCCAGCGCATTTCGGCGCTGTTCGACGACCTGCCGGAGATGCGGGAACTGTCCTTCGATCCGGTGCTGGCCTCGCCGACATCGGCGGAGATCCTGTACGCACGCGCCCGGATCGGCCCGCAGCCCAGCCGTTTCGACACCGGTCCGCGCCGGTTGGGTTGAGCCTCGGCGGATCCGCCGGGCGAATTCGCTGCGCAGCACGCCCCGCCTATCGCGTGGCACGGCTGAGACATCGGCTCGCACACGTCACACGCGAAATGTCCGATAACGGACGATCGCTTCTGCCGCGATCTGGGGATGTCACGTTCGTCCGTCAGAAAGGCCTGCTCGCCATGAAGATTCGCAGTGTTGCCGTCTTGTCGCTGCTCGCGGCGGCGCTCACCGCGTGTTCCGTCACAATCGGCACCCCGAAGGTGAAGGAGGCCGACTTGGAGAAGTCGGTCAAGGACTCGCTCACCGAGAAGGTCGGGCAGGAACCCGACGCGATCGATTGCCCCGGTGATCTCACTGGCAAAGAAGGGACCACCATGCGTTGCACGCTCACCGCGGCCGGGGACACGCTCGGTGTGACGCTGACGGTGACCTCGGTGGAAGGCGACACCGTGAAATACGACATCGCGGTGGACCAGAGCTGAGCCGACGCGGCGCGGAGAAGGGGATACGACACCGCCGACCGGCCCGCGCGACGCCCGGAGGGGACGGGCACGCGCGCATACCGGTCGGCGCGGGAAGGTGACCCCGGCGGAAGGGCCACCGAGCCGAACGCCGGCGCTGTCTCGGGGCGGCCGGCGCCGGACGATCAGCTGGCGTAGGCGCGGAGCCGGTCGGCCCGCTCACCCTTGCGCAGCTTCGCCATGACTTCACGCTCGATCTGACGCACCCGCTCGCGGGAGAGACCGAAGAGCTTGCCGATCTGGTCCAGCGTGCGCGGCTGGCCGTCGTCCAAGCCGAACCGCAGCCGGATGACCTGCTGTTCGCGCTCGTCCAGGGTGGCGAGCACGCTGCGCACATCGTGGTGCAGCAGACCGGCGATGACCGCGGACTCGGCCGAGGTGGCCTCGGAGTCCTCGATGAAATCGCCCAGCGGGGCCTCTTCGTCGTTGCCGACCGGCATGTCCAGGCTCACCGGGTCGCGGCTGTGGTCGAGCAGATCGGAGATCTTGTCGACCGGGATGCCGGATTCGTTGGCGAGTTCCTCGTCGGTGGCCTCGCGGCCCAGCTGCTGATGCAGTTCGCGCTTGATCCTGGCCAGCTTGTTCACCTGCTCGACGAGGTGGACGGGCAGGCGGATGGTGCGGCTTTGGTCGGCCATGCCGCGAGTGATGGCCTGCCGGATCCACCAGGTGGCGTAGGTGGAGAACTTGAAGCCCTTGGCGTAGTCGAACTTCTCCATGGCGCGGATCAACCCGAGGTTGCCCTCCTGGATCAGGTCGAGCAGCGGCATGCCGCGGCCGGTGTACCGCTTGGCGAGCGAGACAACAAGGCGCAGGTTGGCTTCGAGCAGGTGCGACCGGGCGGCCTGACCGTCGCGCACGATCATCGCCAGATCACGCTTGCGGGACGCCGACAGTCGCTTGCCGGTTTCCAGCAGGTACTGCGCGTAGAGGCCCGCCTCGATGCGCTTGGCCAGCTCGACCTCGTCGGCAGCGGTGAGCAGCGCGGTGCGGCCGATTCCGTTCAGGTACACACGTACCAAGTCGGCGGCAGGGCTCTGAGCGTCGAGGTCCGAATCGCTGGTGCGCACACGAGTGGTGGCGGGGCTTGTCATGACTTGCCTCCTGTCGGTGGTGTCTCACTCCGATAAACGGACCCGACAGGGAGAAAGTTCCCCGTTACGGCTGGCATAAACCGCTCTGAGCAGCGGTTTTCGCCCTTCTCGTCTGAGAAGTTCCTGAGAAGCGCCGCAGCGCGGGGACGATCCCCGGCCAGGACCTGCACCGGCCGGCGCGCGGCTGCCGTTTCTCACACGGGCTTGATCAATCCGTGCCGTACCAGGCCGGTGACCACGGACAACGCGTCGGCGGCGAACTCGGTGCCCACCGCATCGGATCCATGGGCGAGCGCCAGCAGTTCGATCAGGTCGTACAACGGCAGGCCGTCGGCGTGCATTCCCGCCAGCAGTGAGATCGTCGCCTCATCCACTTCGTGCTGCCAGCGCGGGCCGTCGCCGCGATGCAGTCGCGCGACCTCCGGCGCCCATCCCTCGGCGTCGTGCAGATACACCCGCTCCAGCGCCGTCGCCCGGTCCACGACGAAACGTGAAGACCAGGCGAGATTTTCGTCGCCGGCGACGGCCCGCAACCAGGCCGAGCGCTCGAAATACCGGAAGGCCTCCTCGCCGAGCGGATCATCGAAGCCGTGGGTGAGGTCCTCGGCGAGCAATTCGGTCGGCCCATCGATGGCGCGCAGGTAGACGAATCCGAACCCGATGCCCGCCACGTCGGCTGCCTTGAAGGCGTCCAGCCAGCGCTCCGCGCGGGCCTGCGTGGCGGGATCGCGCGGGTCCGCGCCCGCGTCGCGCAACCAGGTGCCCACGTACAGGGCTGGGTCGGCCACGTCACGTTGCACCACCCAAGCGTCCACCCCGTGCGCGGGCAACCAGGAGGAGACCCGCCCGCGCCAGTCCTCGTCGTCGACATGGGCCCACGCGGCGAGCATCGCGGCGGTACCGCCGGGCGCCAGCAAGTCGGCGGCCTGCGAGATGACCAACTCGCTCGCGCCGTCCAGTGCGAGGCCGGAATCGCGATAGGTGTGCTCGACACGCCCCGGGCCCACCACGAACGGAGGATTGGCCACGACCTGGTCGAACCGCCTGCCCCGCACCGGGTCGAACCAGGAGCCTTCCACCAGTTCGATGTCCAGCTCGTTGAGCGCGGCGGTGGCCTCGGCCAGCCACAATGCGCGGGGATTGACATCGGTTGCGGTCACGCGCCGCGCGTAGGAGGCGGCGTGCACCGCCTGCACGCCGCACCCGGTGCCGAGGTCGAGCACCGTGCCGACCGGCCGGGTGGGTGTGGCGCGCAGCAGCGAGAGGGAGGCGTGGCCGACGCCGAGGACGTGATCCTCGGTCAGTGTGCGCCTGCGCATCGAGTCGTCGAGGTCGGACAGCACCCACCGAGTGCCCGCGCCCGTGTCGAGCGGCCGCAGGTCGAGCGCCGCACGCACCTCGTCGCCCTCGCGCTCCAGCAGGCCCGCCGCGACCGCGCGATCCATCTCGACCGGCGCCAGCGCCGCGGCCACCTCCCGCTCGGGCAGCGCGTCGCCCAGCAGCAACAGACGGATGAGGGTGCCCAGCTCGCCTGCCGCGCGGGCCGCGCGGCGCACCGGTACCGGCTCCGACCGGCCCAGCGCAGCGTGCGCGTCGCCGAGCACCTCGAGCAGGGTGTCGGCGTCGTAGCCCACCCGGGTGAGCGCGGTCCGCAGATCCGGGCACAGCGCGGCGAGCAGCGATCCGGTGGTCGTCGATCGGTTCGTAGGCACACCGGTACTCTGCCACCGCGACCACCGGGCGCGGATCAGGTGCCCGCTGTGTTCCGCGGCACCGCGCTGCCACCTCGGGCCGCCGCCGGAGTCGGTCAGACCCCGCTGGGGTCGCGTCCGGTGACGCAGTACAACGCGTCGCCGGGATCGCTCAGGACTATCCAGTGTTCGTGACGTTCCACCACGGTCGCACCGAGTGACTCGTGCCACGCGGCGGTGGCGTCGATGTCGGTGGCCGCCAGATCGACGTGCGCGCTGGTGGGGCGGTTCTCGCCGAGGCGCTGCAACAGCAACTGCGCGGGCAGCTGCCGTTCCTCGGAGCGCAACCGGGCGAACTCCGGCCGTCTGCCCGGTTGATGGGTCCAGCCGGTCAGCAGCGTCCAGAAGCGGGTCTCGACCTCGTGATCGTCGGGGCCTATGTCGAGGCACACCTGGTCCAGGCGCGACAGCGCGCCGTCCGGAGCCCGGACGGCGGGCGCGGGCGTGCTGGTGGCGCGGCCGCTGGGAGTCAGGCAGAACGTCTGGCCGCCGGGGGATCGCAGGACGGCGTAGCCGGGATGGTTGGCGACCAGCTCGGCCCCGAGGCCGAGCGCGGTGCGCACGGCGGAGGGGATGTCGTCGACGTCCAGGTCGAGGTGGACGCCGCCGAGGCCGGTCACCGCTTGCATCTTGACGCTCGCCGCAGCGAACAGCGCTGGGTCCGGCAACAGGGTGAGGAACTCGTCGTTCGCGCCGCGCCGAGGGGAGAGCTCGGTGCCGGTGACCGTGGACCAGAACTTCGCGCAGTCGTCGAAACGCTGCGCCGGGCGGTCCAGGAAGACCCAGATCCACCGAATCATGTGCACTCCTGTCTTGTCGCCCGCAACAAACCGTGGCCGGTGATCGTGGTGCGCGAGGCCTCATGCGACCCTAGGGACGCGTGCCCGCCTTGTCGAGAAAATACCGGCGCCGCCACATTTGGCAGGAATTCAATGTTATGTGGCATTTCAGCCACTCGTTGCGTGAGCATGGTTCGGGCAGGCTCATCGGGTGACCGAACTGCAGACGCCGACTCCCGTTTCCCTGGCTACCGCGCCGCGCCGGCGCTTGCACCCGGCGTGGCCGGTCGCAGGCGTGGGCTTCATCGCCCTGCTGGGCGCGGCCGCGTTCCGCTCCGTGCCCAGCGTGCTGATGGACCCGTTGCACGAGGAGTTCGGCTGGTCGCACGGCACCATCGGGACGGCCGTTTCACTGAATCTGCTGCTATACGGCTTGATCTCGCCGTTCGCCGCCGCGCTGATGGATCGCTTCGGCATCCGCAGGGTGGTCGCCTGCGCGCTGCTGCTGGTCGCCGCGGGCAGCGGGTTGACGGTCTTCATGTCCCGGCCGTGGCACCTCGTGCTGACCTGGGGCCTGCTGGTCGGTGTCGGCGTCGGGTCGATGTCCATGCCGTTCGTCGCCACGATCACCGGCCGGTGGTTCGTGCGGCAGCGCGGTCTGGTCACCGGCGTGCTCACCGCCGCGGGCGCGACCGGACAGTTGGTCTTCCTGCCGTTGGTGTCGGCGCTGGCGCACGCCCACGGCTGGCGGCTGCCGTCGCTGATCGTCGCGGGCGCGGCGCTGGCCGTGGCGCCGTTGGTGGTGCTGTTCATCCGGGACTATCCGAGCGACCTCGGCGTGCGAGCCTACGGCGCCGAGCCGGACAGCACGGCGGGCCTGCGCGTACCCGCCGCGGGCGGCGCGTCGCGCGCGCTCACGGTGCTCGGGACGATCGCGCGGCGTCCCGGGTTCTGGCTGCTCGCAGGCGGTTTCGCGGTGTGCGGCGCGTCCACCAACGGGCTGGTCGGCACCCATTTCGTCAGTGCCGCGCACGATCACGGCATGCCGCCGACCGCCGCGGCGAGCCTGCTGGCCGTCGTCGGCGTCTTCGACGTGGCGGGCACCATCGCCTCGGGCTGGCTGACCGACCGGATCGATCCGCGCTACCTGCTGATCGGCTACTACACGCTGCGCGGTCTGTCGTTGCTGATCCTGCCCGCGCTGCTGGGTCCGGACACGCAGCCGAGCCTGTGGGTGTTCATCGTCTTCTACGGCCTGGACTGGGTGGCCACGGTGCCGCCGACCGTCGTGCTGTGCCGCGAACTGTTCGGCGCCGACGGCCCCGTCGCGTTCGGCTGGGTGTTCGCCTCGCACCAGATCGGCTCGGCGGTGGCGGCCACCGGCGCGGGCGTGATCCGTGACCTGCAAGGCAGCTACGACCTCGCCTGGTACCTGGCGGGCGCTCTGTGCGGCGCCGCCGCCGTGATGTCGGCCGTCGTCCGCAGGCCTCCGGCAGCGGCGCGGTGAGCCGGTCTTCCTGGCGGACTCAGCCGTCGATGGCGTTGTGCGGACGCGACTCGATGGCCGTGCGCGGACGGTCCCACCTGCTGGGCTCGTCTTTGCGGCGTGGCGGGCGATCGTTGGCGATCAGCACCGCGATCCAGGGCAGCGGAATCGACGCGACGATGATCAGGATGGACAGCAGCGGGTTGCCGAACGCGCTGTAGGCGATCGCGGCGAGGACCAGGCACGGGATGCGGAACGCCATGATGATCGTGTACCTGCGCACCCGGGCCCGGTGCTGATCGTCCAGCGAGGGCGCCGCCTCGGTGATCAACGCGGGGTGCTTGTCGTCGGTGCCTGGGAAGTATCCGGAGGAACGGCGGGGCTGCGTCGGCATCGTCACGTCGGGGTGCTCTTCGCGGTCGCGGCCGTCGGCGGATGGGGAATCGCCGTTCTGCTGCATACCCCGAGTCTTCCACTCGTGGTCCTTCCGCGCACATACGGAGGTGGGGTCGGGTCTGGTCGGTGGTGGCCGGTGATGCGATACGGAGGTGGGGTCGGGTCTGCTCGGTGGTGGCCGGTGATGCGATACCGAGGTGGGGTCAGGTCTGCTCGGTGGTGGCCGGTGATGCGATACCGAGGTGGGGTCGGGCCTGCTCGGCGGTGGCCGGTGATGCGACACCGAGGTGAGACCGTGGTCAGCGGGGTTGTCGCGCGATGCGGCATCATGGAGTGCGTGAGCACCGACACCATGGTTCGCCCGGATACGACGACCGACGAGACGACGGGCGACGACACCCCGAAGTTCTTCCACTACGTGAAGAAGGACAAGATCGCCGAGAGCGCCGTGCTCGGCACCCACGTGGTCGCGCTGTGCGGAGAGGTCTTCCCGGTGACCCGCTCGCCCAAGCCGGGCTCTCCGGTGTGCCCGGAGTGCAAGAAGGTCTACGACGGCCTACGCAAGGGCGACTGAGGCGACGATCTACTCGCCGGACGAGGACCGCGCCGCGCGCAGATCGAGCACGGCGCGCAGGTCGTCGGAGCCCGCGTCGTCCGGACCCGCCGCGGCCTCGTCGGGATCCGTCGTGTCCGCGTCGGTTCCGCTCTCGCCGCGCACCTGATTGGCGATCCACTCCTTGACCTGCTCCATGCGCGTCGCGCGGGCGGGCCAGAACTCCTGCACCGCCGCGTTGAACTCCGCGCCCAGGATCACCGCGAAGCCCAGGAAGAACGTGAACAGCAGGAACGCGATCGGCGTCGCCAGTGCGCCGTAGGTGACGCCGGTGCGGCTGACCCACGACAGGTAGCGGCGCAGCACTTCGCTGGCCGCCATGAAGAACACGCCGGCCACCAGCGCCCCGCCGAAGAGCCGGTGCCAGGGCAACGAGGTGTGCAGTGCCAGCTTGTAGAGGGTGGTGAGCCCGACGATCAGCAGCAGGCCGACGCCCGGGTAATAGAAGAAGTCCAGCAGTTGCAGTCCGGTGGCCCGCCACGCGGTGGGCAGCACCCGCCCGATCAGCGTCGGCCCCAGCGCCACCAGCGGCAGGATGAACACTGACGCCGCCAGGAACAGCAGGTACAGCAACAGCGCGAAGATGCGCTGCCACACCGGGTGCCGCGCGTCCTGCTGGTCGTGGGCCTCCACGATCGAGTCGACGAAGGTCGCCATCGCCGACGATCCGGCCCACAGCGACAGCACGAAGCCCACCGACACCACCGCTCCGCGCCCGCGCCCGAGGACGTCCTGCACCGTGGGCTCGATGAGATCGGACACCACGTTGGCGCTGAACAGCTCCCGGCTGAACGCGATGATCTTGGACTCGACGATCTGCACCGTGTCCGGGCCGAACCATCCGCCGACGTAACCGAGGCTGCCGAGCAGGCCGAGCAACAGCGGCGCCAGCGAGAGCGTCTGCCAGAACGCGGCCGCGGCCGATTTGGCGAAGATGGAATCCGTCCACGCCTTCGCCGCCACCCGCAGGATCAGCGCGGCGGCCCGTCTGCCCAACACCGCTGTGCGCGCGCTCGCGCGGTCGGCCCAAGTGGGAGGGCGCACAGCGGCGGCGCGGGTCGACGGTGTGTCGGTCCGCGGCGGATCCCCCGGAATGGCGTGCTGCTCGGTCATCGTGCTTACAGCATCGCGCACTTCGGCGATCCGCATCGGAGTGTGCGCGCGACGTGTCGGTGGGCATCGGGTGAACTCCCAGCGTCCTGGCTGGTGGCTGTGTGATGCCCGTCGCGCCCACCGCGTCGGTTTGGCGACACGCCGTGCCGGGCCGCTAGGGTCGTCTGCGTGACTGGGTCGGGTGGCGCCGCTGTGGCGGGAGAGGCAGAGACGCCGGGCGATTCGAAAGTGATCGGCCCCGCCGTCAGCGGCGGTTCCCTCCGCGCCTGGCAGCGACGTGCGCTGACGAAGTACCTGGCCACCAAACCACGGGACTTCCTCGCCGTGGCCACCCCGGGCGCGGGCAAGACCACCTTCGCGCTGCGCGTGGCCGCCGAACTGCTGGCCGACCGCACTGTGGACCAGATCACCGTGGTGGCGCCCACCGAACATCTGAAGCACCAGTGGGCACAGTCGGCGGCGCGCTCCGGGATCGCGCTGGACTCGCGGTTCTCCAACTCCACCGGTGGCACCTCGGGTGACTATCACGGTGTCGTGGTCACGTACGCGCAGGTCGCCGCGCATCCCTCGCGCCACCGCGTGCGCACCGAGAATCGCAGGACGCTGGTCGTTCTCGACGAGATCCATCACGCGGGAGACGCCAAGAGCTGGGGTGACGCGACCGCTGAGGCGTTCGGCGACGCGACTCGCCGCCTCGCCCTGACCGGTACCCCGTTCCGCAGCGACGACAGCCAGATCCCTTTCGTCGTCTACGAACCCGACGAGTCCGGTTTCCCGAAGTCCCGCGCCGACCACACCTACGGCTACGCCGAGGCGCTCGCCGACGGCGTGGTGCGGCCGGTGGTCTTCCTGGCCTACTCCGGCGAAGCGCACTGGCGCGACAGCGCGGGCGAGGAGTATTCCGCCCGCCTCGGCGAGCCGCTGAACGCCGAGCAGACCGCCCGTGCCTGGCGGACCGCGCTCGACCCGGCCGGCGACTGGATCTCCGCCGTGCTGCGCGCCGCCGACATCCGGCTGCGCCAGAAGCGCGCCTCCGGCATGCCCGACGCGGGCGGTCTGGTGATCGCCACCGACCAGGACCGTGCCCGCGACTACGCCGAACTGCTGGAACACATCTCGGGTGAGAAGCCGGCGCTGGTGCTGTCCGACGACCCGGCCTCCTCCAACCGCATCGCCGAATTCAGCAACAGCACCCAGCCCTGGATGGTCGCGGTCCGCATGGTGTCCGAGGGCGTCGACGTGCCGCGCCTCGCCGTCGGGGTGTACGCGACCAGCGCCTCCACCCCGTTGTATTTCGCGCAGGCGATCGGGCGTTTCGTGCGTGCCCGTAAGTCCGGCGAGACCGCGACGGTGTTCCTGCCGTCGGTACCGGTGCTGCTGGATCTGGCCGCGCAACTGGAGTTGCAGCGCGACCACGTCATCGGCAAGCCGCACCGGGAGAAGAACGGCTTGGACGACGACTTGCTGATCGAGGCGAACAAGCAGCAGGACGAACCGGGCGAGCAGGAGAAGTCCTTCGTCGCGCTGGCCGCCGACGCCGAGCTCGACCAGGTGATCTACGACGGATCCTCCTTCGGTACCGCGACCTTCGCCGGAAGCGACGAGGAAGCCGACTACCTCGGGATTCCGGGCCTGCTCGACGCCGAGCAGATGCGCGCGCTGTTGCGTGAGCGGCAGGCCAGACAGGTCGCGGATCGGAGCCTGTCCGCGCCCGTCCCCGATCCCGGTCCACAGGTGGCGGGCGCCGCGGAGCGGGTCGCCACCGCCGATCGGCTCGGCGAGCTGCGGCGCGAACTCAACAGCCTGGTGGCGATGCATCACCATCGCACCGGGAAGCCGCACGGCGTGATCCACGGCGAGCTGCGCCGGGAGTGCGGCGGGCCGCCGACCGCGCTGGCCACCGCCGAACAACTCGGTGAGCGCATCGCGGCGCTGCGCCGGAAGTAGCCCGCGTCAGTCGGCCGGGGCGGGCCAGGCGGCCATGGCGCAGTCGATGGACGCGGTGAGTTCCGGCAGCGCCGCGCCGTCCCGTGCCTGGATGGACAACCCGTAGAGGACCGTCGTGTAGAAAGCGGCGAGCGCCGCGCTGTCGGTACCGGGCGGCAGATCGCCCTCGGCGACGCCGCGCTCGAGTCGTCGCCGGATGTCTTCGGTCGTCGCGCGGCGCTTGTCGATCAGGAAATCGCGGATGCCGGTGTTTCTCGTGGTGTAGGTGGAGCCCGCGAGCACGACCATGCACCCGTGCGGCTTGTTCTCCTCGGTGTAGGCCACCGCGTTGTCCCGCAGCATCGCCTCGATGGCCGCCCGCGCGGTGGGTTCCTCGCGCAGCGCACGGGCGGTGTAGCCGCCGTCGGTGTGCCCGTAGAGGTCGACGGCCGCGCGGAACAGCGCCTCCTTGCCGCCGAACGCGGCGTACAGGCTGGGTGAGTTGATCCCCATCGCGGCGGTGAGGTCGTTCATCGACGCGCCCTCGTAGCCGTGCTCCCAGAACACTTCCATGGCGCGGCGCAAGGCCTCGGCGCGATCGAAGGCGCGTGGTCGTCCCCGTTCTGCCATGCCGAACCTTTCTGTGTCGATCGTTAAATATACCCCTTGACACCGTGGCGGCGGATGCGCTTGGCTATTTATGTATTGATCGACACAAAATAGGAGGAGTACCGATGCCGGACCTGACGGGCAAGGTCGCGCTGGTCACCGGGGGCAGCCGCGGGATAGGGGCGGCGATCGTGCGCCGCCTCGCCGCGGCGGGCGCGGACGTGGCGCTGACCTACCAGCACGCCGAGGGGCAGGCGAAGACGGTGGTCGGCGAGGTCGAGGCGCTCGGGCGGCGAGCCGTCGCCATCCAGGCCGACAGCGCCGACGCCACCGCCGTGCGCACGGCGGTGGACCGCGCGGCGTCCGAACTCGGCGGGCTGGACATCCTGGTCAACAACGCGGGGATCTTCCCGGCGAAGCCGTTCGAGGAGTTCACCGTCGCGGAGATCGACAACGCGCTCGGTGTGCACGCGCGCGCCGCGTTCGTCGGCGCGCAGGCCGCGGTCGCGCACATGACCGACGGCGGGCGGATCATCAGCATCGGGACCAACCTGACCGATCACGCGCCGTTCGACGGGGTGACGCTCTACAACCTCAGCAAGTCCGCCCTCAACGGCTTCACCAAGGCGCTGGCGCGCGAACTGGGCCCGCGCGCGATCACGGTGAACCTCGTCCAGCCCGGCTCCACCGACACCGACATGAATCCGGGCGACGGAGCGCATGCGGGCAGGCAGCGCGACCTGACCGCGCTCGGGCGCTTCGGCGCCGCCGACGATGTGGCGGCGACGGTGGCCTTCCTGGCCGGGCCGTCCGGTCGCAGCGTGACCGGTGCGTTCCTCACCGTGGACAGCGGTACCAACGCCTGATCGACCCGGCGAAATGCCGCCGTTGCGGGACCACGACCGCCCGCTGGAACGCCGCGACGTACGTGCTCGGCGTCGCAGGACCGATCGGCTCGCGACCCGCGCGAGCGGCATGCCCGTGGCAGAGCAGCGGCAATGATGCGGCCGGGATCCGCGTACGCCACCCGTCAACGACGCGAACTATCGAGATCGCCTCCGGCGCAGTAATTCCCCGCTTCCGGGGCCAGACGGCGTGGGTACGATCGGTGGCCGGGATACTCCGAGATGGTTCGGCAGTTCAGCGCGGCGTCGTGGTGAAGAATCGCCGAGAGTCCAGTGCACTGATCGGCGTCCACCGCGTCGCCGGTGCGGACTCGTCCGAGTCCTGCGGCGCGGCGGCGAAATAACCAAGGATCGCCAAGCCCAGTCGCGGATCCTCGTCGACTCGCCGCGCCATCTCGTAGAAGACGGCCAGAAGGTGCACGCATCGTGTCTTGCGCGCGGTGCACGAGCAGTCGGTACCCGCGAGGACGGGTGCGAGGGAAATCCCGGCCGCGCTGATGGCGCGGTGCACATCGTCGGTCGGTACGGGCGGGTCCGGCACGAATCCGGCGATCGCGGTAACGGCGGTCCGGGACATGGGGGCCACCTCCACCTGCGTCACCGACGCCTGACCGCCCCGGTGGATGGTGGCCCGCACGACCTGTCCTTCGACGGTGGCCCGCACGCCGTTGTTGCGCGCGATGCTGCGCGCGCGGGGCAGCAGTGGGTCCGGCCGGGTCTGGCGCAGCGGCTCGGCCAGCCGGACCCAGTCCATGCCCCACGCGGTGTAGCCGAACTCGTTGTCCGCCATCAGTTCTCCCTCTTGCGGCGCAGTATCTCGATCAGCTGGGCGTCGTCCAGTGCGGCCAGCGCCGCGATACCCGCAGCGTCGCCGAGGTCGCGCAGCGCCGCCTTGCGGTCGTGCATGCCCGCGATGTGCTCCTCCACGGTGGTGGTGGAGGTGAGCGTGGTGACGGTGACCGTACGGGTCTGGCCGATCCGGTGTACCCGGTCGGAGGCCTGCGCCTCCACCGCCGGGTTCCACCAGCGATCGAAGTGGACGACGTCGGCGGCGCGGGTCAGCGTGAGCCCGGTGCCCGCCGCGCGCAGGCTGAGCACCAGCACCGGTGGCCCGTCCTCGGCCTGGAACCGGGTGACGATCTCGGCGCGCTCGGCCTGTGAGAGGCCGCCGTGGAAGAACGGCGCATCCACGCCGAACTGCTCGGCGAGATGCCGTACCAGCAGGTCACCGGTCTGCCGGTACTGCGTGAAAATCAACGTCGGACTGCCGGTTTCGAGATTGGCGGCGACGATGTCGGTGCACAGGTCGAGCTTCCCGGACCGGCCGGCGAGCTCGTCGAGTTCGCCGGTGATCAGGCCGGGATGGTTGCACACCTGCTTCAGGGCGGTCAGCGCCGCGAGCACGCGGCCGTGGCGCTCGATGCCCGCGCCGAATCCGTCGTCCACGGCCTTGTCGAGCAGTTGGTCGTACAGCTGTTCCTGTTCGGCGGTGAGGTCGCAGAGCAGGTCGCTGTGGATCTTCGCGGGCAGGGCGGCGGCGACCTGACGCTTCGTGCGGGCCAGCACCACCGGTTCGATGGTGTCGCGCAACCGTGCCGCGGCGGCGGCCGAACCCTCGTGGATGGGCCGCACGAAGCGCCGCCGGAACTGCGTCCGGTGCCCGAACAATGGGGGTGCCACCAGGTGCAGCAGGGCCCACAACTCATCGAGATGGTTCTCCACCGGCGTGCCGGTGAGTGCGACCGTGGCGGCCGCGTCGATCGCGCGCGCCGCCTTCGCGACCTGGGTGCGGGGATTCTTCAGCGCCTGCGCCTCGTCGAAGACGGCCGTCGCCCACCTCCGCTGCGCCAGCAGCTGCCCATGTAACCGCAGCGTCGGGTAACCGGCAACCACGATCGTCGCGGCGTCGGGATCGACGGCGCCGCCTCGCCACACGACCACGCGCAGCCCGGGCGCGAACCGGCCGATCTCGTGCGCCCAGTTGCCGACCAGCGAGGTCGGGCACACCACCAATTGCGGACCGGCCTCGGCCCGGTCGAGCAGGAAGCCGATGGTCTGCACGGTCTTGCCCAGCCCCATCTCGTCGGCGAGCACCGCGCCGCCGTGCGCGGCCACCGTTTCGCGCAGCCAGCCGACCCCGCGGGCCTGGTAGGGGCGCAGCCGGGCTTTCAGGGTGGCCCGCAGATCCGCCGTGACCGCCTCGGTGTCGCGCAGGACGGCCAATGCTCGTCGCGCGGAGACGATTGCCGTGCGGGACGCGTCCGGCACGGCGTGCGCGGCGATGGGCAGGGCATCGGCGTCCGGGCCGGGCGGCTCACCGGCGGGGTCGGCGAGCGCGGAACGCACCACCTGTTGCCAGACCAGCACCGACTCACCCGGGTGCTCCAGGCTCGAGTCCGCGAACGTCTCGGGATCCACCAAGGCGGCATCGACGTCGATGACCTCGAGGGCTCCGTCCGCGCCGATGGGGACGGCCAGCGCGAGGGTCTCGCGGTCACCTGGACCGGTCGGGGCCGGACCGGTGGCGTGTCCGAGCCAGGTCCAGAGCGCGAACATGTGCCGATCCGGTAGATAAGTGGCGTGTGTGCTTGGCAGAGCGCACCCCTTGAATCAACGTATGGTGTACGGAGTAACCTGACAACGGACACCGTAACGGATCGGTTCCGAGGAGCCAGTGAGCGAAGACGTCACATCCGACGAGGCCAGGCGGCTGATGAGCTTGCTGTGGCGGCACGAACTACCGTCGCGTCCGACGGGGCGCGGTCCGAAGCAGGCGGTCAGCGTGGACGCGGTGGTCGCCGCGGCGGTCGCGCTCGCCGACCGGCAGGGCTATGACAAGGTCTCCATCCGCACGGTCGCCGCCGAACTGGGGCTGCGGCCGATGAGCCTCTACACGTACGTACCGAGCAAAGACGCACTGACGGTGCTCATGGTCGACGCGGTGGCCGAGGAAGCCGCGCCGGTTCCCGCCGATCTGCCGCCGCGTGAGCGCCTCGCCGCGGTGGCCCGCCAGGTGCGCGCGGAACTCCTCGCGCACCCCTGGCTGCTCGAGGTGTCGCCGTGGCGGCTCGTGCTCGGGCCGGGACGGATGCGTCGCTACGAGCGGCAGCTCGCCGCGATCGACGGGCTCGGCCTGCCGGACGTGGCGATGGACCGGGCCATCGCCGTGCTGTCGGAGTTCGCCACCGGAAACGCGCGCATGGCGGTGGCCGCGGCCCGCGAGACCGCGCGAATGAGCGACGCGCAGTGGTGGGAAGTGCACGGTCCGCTGCTGAGCGAGGTCATGCCGCCGAGCCGGTTCCCGCTCGCCGCACGTGTCGGGGCGGCGGTGGGTGAGCTGTACCAGGCGCCGGCCGACCCGGACGGCGCGTTCGAATACGGCCTGGCCAGGCTGCTGGACGGCATCCTCGGCGCGGACTGAGCGCCGCCGGACACACCGACAGCGGGCGACCTGTGGGTCGCCCGCTGCCGGTGGAAACGGTGTTCTGTTGTTCGATGCTGTTGTGTCAGGACGCGAGGAGCAGGTCAGAGCGCGGGAGCGGACTCCGTGTCGATCACGGCGTCCAGCTCACGCAGCCGATCCATGTGTTCGTTCGCGTGGTGCTGGCAGAAGAGCAACTCTCCACCTGCGGGCAGTACGGCGCGCACACGGGCCGCCGCCCCGCAGCGGTCGCAACGATCGACCGCGGTCAGTGGGGTGCTTGTCAGGGTTCCTGGCATGACTCCTCCGTCCTGGCTCCCGGTCCCGACGACCGTTCACCTGGTGTGGGGCCCGTGGTCACTCACCACGAGCTCGCTACCGCTACTTCCCAGCAGGGGTATGACTACTCTGTCAGACGTTCGGGACGGGGGACTTTGTTCCCGCGGATGAAGCAGTGTGTTTTCGATAACACGACCAGGGATTTCGCTACGGGCGAACGCCGCTGGTCCTGTCGTAGATGTGCACTGCGTCACACTCTCGATCGGCCGATCCAGTTGTCTACCGGGAGATTACCCGTGACCTATGACACTCACACGCTTGTTCACCTATGCACTTTGGATGAATGGTTATCCGCGCGGCAAACGGGGGAGTACCGAGCGCCCTCCCTCGCCGAGGCAGGGTTCATCCATCTCTCGTCGCCGCAACAGGTGCACCTGCCCGCGAATCGCTTGTTCGCGGGGCGGCGTGATCTGGTGTTGCTGCGGATCGACTCCCGCCGCATCGGGTCGCCGATCAAGTGGGAGCCGGGTGTCCCGACCGATCCGGAGTCGATGCTCTTCCCGCACCTGTACGGCCCCCTGCCGGTGGGCGCGGTCACGGGGGTCGTAGAGTACCTGCCCGCGGCGGACGGGACATTCGCCCCGCTCCCGGCGTGACTACCGGTCGCGGATCTCACGCGCCACGATGGCGGCCTGAACCCGCGACCGCACACCGAGTTTCGTCAGTACCCGGGACACATGTGTTTTGACGGTCGTCTCGCCGATGAACAGCCGACCCGCGATCTGCGCGTTGGACAGGCCGTCGCCGAGGCAATCGAGCACTTCGCGTTCCCGCTCGGTGAGCTCGCCGAATCCGGCGGGAGCCGGTTGCGCGGCAATCTGATTCGACGCGGCGAACGCAGAGATCACCGCTCGCGTCACCTCCGGAGCCAGCACGCCGTCCCCGGCCGCGACCGCGCGCACCGCCTCGACCAGCGCCCGGCCCGACGTGGATTTCAGCACGAACCCGGAGGCGCCCGCGCGCAGCGTGCGAAAGACGTACTCGTCCAGGTCGAACGTGGTGAGGATCAGCACCTTCGCCAAGCCGTCCGCGGTGATCCGCTCGGTCGCGGTGATCCCGTCCACCCCCGGCATGCGCACGTCCATCAGCACCACCTGCGGCCGCAGCGCTTTGGCCTGTGCCACCGCGACATCGCCGTCGGCGGCCTCGCCGACCACCTCGATATCGTCCTCGACGTCCAGGATCATCCGCAGGCCGGCGCGGATCGCGGCGTGGTCGTCAGCGATCACCACCCGAATCGTCATGCGGCGCCCACGCAGCCGAGCGGCAGGGTGGCCAGAACTTCCCAGTGGCCGGAATCCGTTCCGGCGCGCAAGCTTCCGCCGAGTGCCGCGGCCCGTTCGCGCATGTTCACCAGACCGCGACGCCCCGCTCGGTCCACGGCCCGGTGGGGCCGCGCGGGCGTTGTCCTGTTGCGGACGGATATGGTCAGTCTCTCCCGCTCTGCGCGCACGTCGATGGAGACCGCCTGTCCCGGGGCGTGTTTCATGGCGTTGGTCAAAGCCTCCTGGACGATGCGATAAGCGGCCTGGTCGACAGCGCTGGGCAGCGCGGCGCCGTCCAGTGATTCGCGCACCCGTACCGAGATCCCCGCCGCGCGTGCGGCGTCCACCAGGATCGGCAACTGCGCGAGGGTGCGCGGCGCGGCTACTTCCGCCGCGCCGTCGTCGCTGTGCAGCAATCCGATCATGGTGCGCATCTCCTCCAGTGCGCTGACGCTGTTGGCGCGGATGGAGCGCATGATGCCGGCCACCGCCGGGTCGGCGTCGCGGCGGGCCAGCACGCCGAGCGCCGCCTCCGAGTGCAGTGCGATGGCCGACAGGTGCCCGGCGATCACATCGTGCAGGTCGCGCGCCATCGTGGCGCGCTCGTCGGCGATGGCCGCGCGCCGGTCGAGTTCGGCGACCAAGGTGAGCGCCTCGGCGCGGGTGCGCTCGGCGTGCGCGACCTCCTTGTGCGTGCGCACCGAGTTCGCCCACCAGATCGGCGTCGCGACGAAACTGAACACCGCCACCAGCGCCAGCGCGACCGCGCGCAGGTCGCCGGTCAAGGCGAGGGTCAGCGCCACCACGACGACGGAGAGCGTCGACCAGGACAGCGCCGTGATCCGCGACGCCCGGCGCCCGGCGTACAGCACGGCCGCGTAGATCAAGTCGGCGTAGACGATCCACACCGGCACCGTGGCGCCCAGCCAGATGTCCACGGCCAGCGGCAAGAGCCCGGCGAGCATGGCCGCGACCGGCATCCGGCGCCGGCAGAAGGTCGCCAGACACAGTAGGGCCAGCACACCGCACCGCATCCACAACGACGCCTGCTCGCCCCGCTCGGTCATGGTGGACAAGCCTGCGAGGTACAGCGCCGCGCCGCCGGCGAACGCGATCACGGCGCCCAGCGCATCCCGTGTCCGCTCCGGCACATCCGCCCACCGCCACACGCCTCCATCACAGCACAGCGACCGCGACGCGCCATCGGCCGAAGTGATGACCGATCCGTTCGTGGACGCGGTGATCCGGCTAATCTGGAGGGCGTGAACGTCGACGTCACCGCACTACCCGGGATCGGTGTCCGGAAGGACTTCGAAGTGCGATCCGGTCGCCGAATCGGCGTGGTCGCCCACCGCGATGGTGATATCGACCTGATCGTCTCCAAACTCGACGATCCCGACGCCTGTGCCGCGCAGATCCCGCTGACCACCGATGAGGCCGCGGTCCTGGCCAACTTGCTCGGTGCGCCGCAGCTGGTCGCCAAGCTCAACGACGACCACCGCGACCTGCCCGGGATCACCACGCGCCAGCTCCCGATCGGGGACGATTCCCCCTACGACGGCCGCACCCTCGGCGAGACCGAGATGCGTACCCGCACGAAGGCCTCCATCGTGGCGGTCATGCGGGCCGGGCAGTTGCATCCCTCGCCCGGACCCGATTTCACCTTCACCGCGAGCGACCTGCTCGTGGTCGTCGGCACTCCGGAGGGCTTGGATGCCGCCGCGAAGATATTGACGCACGGCTGAGCCGTGACGGACACCGCGCTCGCCCTGATCGAGCTCGGAGCGGTTCTCTTCGTTCTCGGCATGCTGGGGCGTGTCGCAGGCCGTGTCGGTATGTCGCCCATTCCGCTGTACCTGCTCGGCGGTGTCGCCTTCGGCCAAGGTGGTCTCATCGAACTCCGGGCCGCCCACGACTTCGGCCATATCGCGGGCGAGATCGGGGTGGTGCTGCTGCTCTTGCTGCTCGGCTTGGAGTACACGGCGGCGGAGCTGGTGACCGGCCTGCGTCGTTCCTGGGCGGCCGGTGTGGTGGACATCGTGGTCAACGCGTCACCGGGGGCGGTGGTCGCGCTGATGCTGGGCTGGGGTGTCGACGGCGCGATCACGATGGCAGGCGTCACCTACATCTCCTCCTCGGGCATCGTGGCGAAGGTCCTCGACGACCTCGGACGCCTGGGCAACAGGGAGACGCCGGTGATCCTGTCCATCCTGGTATTCGAGGACCTGGCGATGGCGGTCTACCTGCCGATCCTCACCACGGTGCTGGCGGGGCTCAGCTGGCTCAGCGGGCTGCGCGCCCTGGCGGTGGCGCTGATCACCATCACGCTGGTGCTCGTGGTGGCGCTGCGTTACGGGCGGTACGTCTCGGCGGTCGTGGACAGCGCCGACCGTGAGGTCTTCCTGCTCACGCTGCTCGGCGCGGCGTTGCTGGTCGCGGGCGTCTCCTCGGCGCTGAGCGTGTCGGCGGCGGTCGGAGCGTTCCTGCTCGGCATCGCGATCTCCGGCTCGACCGCGCACGCGGCGGCGAAGATGCTCGAACCGCTGCGCGACCTGTTCGCGGCCATCTTCTTCGTGGCCTTCGGGTTGAACACCGACCTGCGAGCGATCCCGCCGGTGCTGGGCTGGGCGATCGCGCTGGCGGCGGTCACGGTCGTCACGAAGGTGGCGACCGGGTGGTGGGCCGCCGCACGCGAGGGCATCCGGCGGATGGGCCGGGCCAGAGCGGGCGCGGCGCTCGTCGCGCGGGGCGAATTCTCTATCGTCATCGCGGGATTGGCCGTGAGCGCGGGCGCGATGGACGGTCAGCTCACGGCGCTCGCCTCGACCTACGTCCTGCTGATGGCGGTGCTGGGCCCGATCGCGGCGCGAGTGGTCGAGCCGATGGTCGGTTTGCTGCCCGACCGCGGCCGCCGCGAGCCCCAGGTCTACTGATCAGTCCTGGGCCGTGCGGGCTCTACGGCCCGCGGTACGTTCCAGCCGATGCCAGAACAGGCTCGCGATCGCCCCGACCGCCAGCCCGATCACGGCGGCGCAGAGATGGCCGTAGTCGGTGAATGTCGGCTCGATCCACAGCGCCACGCCGAGCGTCAGGAGCAGCGCACCGGCCCACACCAGCCGCACCCTGCCGCGGAACCGGAATGCCAGCGCCGCAAGCACGGCCGAAAAGCCGTAGCTGGTACCGACATCCGCGGCCACGGCCACCCGCAGCGGGATGAGGCCACGGTCGATGGCGTGTGAGATGCCGGTGACGGTCAGCAGCGTCGCCCCGATGTGCCCGGTCGCGAACAGCAGGATCCAGCGCGCGGTGCCAAGCCAGCGCTCGGCATATGCCATGACGATCAGGAAACCGGCGATGGTCGTCCAGGGAAAGCCGCCGTCGGTCCAGAACGCCGAGGCGACCAGCACCTGAACCGGGTTGTGCCGCATGTTGTAGAGGTTGGTCGACGCCGAGAAGATCAATCTGCGCTCCACCGAGTCACCGACCCCGCGCAGCGTCCACCAGGTGACGAACAGCGTGAACGCGTAGGCGGTGCTGGCGGGGGCGGCTCCCAGGTGCGCGCGGATCGCGGGCAGGAGCCGCCGCGGCAGCCCGGGACGGCGCAGCCAGGCTTGCACGTCGCGCCACTCGGCGCGCAGGTCGACGGTCTGCGTCCACGGTGACCGCAGCCAGCTCGAAGTCGAGGTCGAGGCAACCACCCCGCAAGTCTGCCGGGCGCGAGCTGCGCGCGGCGAAGTGCCCCCGTCGTGGCGCTGTTTCCTCCGCCGCGTCTGCGGCCCGGCGCGGAAAAGCGCGACGCCCGCATTCACCGGCCGCTGGAGGAATCGAGCGGACGACGAATGCGGGCGTCGAGGCGATGCGACCTAGTCGAGGTAGTCGCGCAGGACCTGCGAGCGGCTGGGGTGGCGCAGCTTGCTCATGGTCTTGGACTCGATCTGGCGGATGCGTTCGCGGGTGACCCCGTAGACCTGGCCGATCTCGTCGAGGGTGCGCGGCTGGCCGTCGGTGAGGCCGAAGCGCAGCCGGACCACGCCCGCCTCCCGCTCCGACAGCGTCTCCAGCACCGACTGCAGCTGATCCTGCAGCAGCGTGAAGCTCACCGCGTCCACCGCGACCACGGCCTCGGAGTCCTCGATGAAATCGCCGAGCTGGCTGTCGCCCTCGTCGCCGATGGTCTGGTCCAGCGAGATGGGCTCACGCGCGTACTGCTGGATCTCCAGCACCTTCTCCGGCGTGATGTCCATTTCCTTGGCCAGCTCCTCCGGCGTCGGCTCGCGGCCGAGATCCTGGAGCAGCTCGCGCTGGATGCGGCCGAGCTTGTTGATGACCTCCACCATGTGCACCGGGATGCGGATGGTGCGGGCCTGGTCGGCCATGGCGCGGGTGATGGCCTGCCGGATCCACCAGGTGGCGTACGTGGAGAACTTGTAGCCCTTGGTGTAGTCGAACTTCTCCACCGCGCGGATCAGACCGAGGTTGCCCTCCTGGATCAGGTCCAGGAACGCCATGCCGCGGCCGGTGTAGCGCTTGGCCAGCGAGACGACCAGGCGCAGGTTGGCCTCGAGCAGGTGGTTCTTGGCCCGGTTGCCGTCGCGGACGATCCAGTTGAAGTCGCGGCGCATGGCGACCGGCAGCTTCTCGCCCTGCTCGGCGAATTCGCGCACCTTCTCCGCGGCGTAGAGGCCCGCCTCGATCCGCTTGGCGAGTTCGACCTCCTCCTCGGCGTTGAGCAGCGCGACCTTACCGATCTGCTTGAGGTAGGCGCGGACCGAGTCGGCCGAGGCGGTGAGCTCGGCGTCCTTGCGGGCCTGGCGCAGCGCCTCGGACTCCTCTTCGTCCCAGACGAAATCGCCGGAGGCCTTGTCGGCCGCCGTCGGCTCGTCGGCCTCGCTCTCGGCTTCCTCGGTTTCGGTGTCCTCGGCGACGTCGACCAGTTCGTCGCCGTCGGCGAGGTCCTCCTCGGAGACTTCCAGATCGCCGAGATCGTCGAGATCGAGCGACTCGTCCTCGATCGCCTCGTCGGCGCCGGGCTCGCCGTCGGGGCCCGCCTTCTTGGTGGTGGCCTTCTTCGCGGGAGCCTTGGCCGCCTTCTTGGCAGGCGCCTTCTTGGCGGCGGCCTTCTTCGCCGGAGCCTTCTTCGCGGCAGCCTTACGGACCGGCCGTGCTGCGGTTACATCTGCGGAGTCGGCATCGGCCGATTCGGCGGTCTGACGGGTATTCGTGGCTACCACGTACGCCCTTTCGTGACGGTCTCGTGCGGCGTCACGCCAGAGTGGGTTTCCGGCGGAGCGATCTGTCGGGTTGCACCGGCGGAGGGCCGGTCGGGGTTTCTCCGGCTCAGCCGGGCACGTTCCATTGTAACGATCTAACCAGGGTACCTACGGCACGATGCCGGGAACGGCATCCTCGCGGTTCCCGCGCGCCTCACGGTGCGACGCCCCCCGCGATCGCCATGGCGGCGCCGACGATGCCCGCGGTGTTGCGCAGGCGGGCCGGGATGACCGGAGTCCGGTTGGTGAGCAGGGGAATCCACTGCTCGGCCTCCCTGCTGATGCCCCCGCCCGCGACGAAGACGACCGGGAAGAACAGGTTCTCCAGCCCCGTCAGCACCAGGCTGACCTGCGCTGCCCACTGCTCGTAGCTCAGGCCGTCGCGTTCCTTGATCGAGGCCGCCGCGCGGTGCTCGCTCTCCATCCCCTGGATCTCCAGGTGACCCAGTTCGGTGTTGGGCACCAGTGTGCCGTGGTAGAGCAACGCCGAGCCGATGCCGGTGCCGAAGGTCAGCAGCATGACCAAGCCCGCGAAATTGCGCGCCGCGCCGAAGTGGTCCTCGGCCATGCCCGCGGCGTCCGCGTCGTTGAGCACGGTGACCGGACGGCCGCCGAGCGCGGCGGAGAACAGCGCCCGCGCGTCGGTGCCGATCCAGGACTTGTCGATGTTCGCCGCGGTGCGCGCCACGCCGCCGATCACCACCGAGGGCAGGGTGAGGCCGACCGGCCCGGTCCACTTGGCCTTGTCGACCAGTTCGGCGACCGCCTCCGCCACGGCGAACGGTGTCGCCGGGTGCGGCGTCGCGATCTTGATCCGCTCGTGGACCAACTCGCCGGTGGCCAGATCGACCGTGGCGCCTTTGACGCCGCTGCCGCCGATGTCGATGCCGAATGCGTGCCCCCGAGCGGACATGACTAACCCCTCGTTTCCCTGTGCTGGCCGGTGTGATGACAGCGCTGCACGGGGCCCGGGACGCCCATGGCGGGCGTGCGAATGGGATGCCCGACGACGGCGCTGTGTCGTGCACGACAAGAGTAATGGGACCACGAGGCTGGGCGTTCGGCGAGGATGTGTGATGCGATGGTGGGCGTGCCGGAAACCTCATCGTCAGTGTCCGACTACACCCCCGACTCGTTCGTCTCGATCGTCGCGCGTGGCGACGAAGCCGACCTGCGCCGTGTCGCGGTCGACCTCGCCGAGACGGCCGCCGCCCATGTCCGTGCCCGTCGTCCCGAGGTGTTCGGGCCCGCGGGCGTGCACGCCGAAGGCGCCGTGCGGTCCAAGAGCCACGAGACCGATCCGGTCACCATCGTGGACACCGAGACCGAAGAGCTGATCCGAAGACTGCTCGCCGAACAACGCCCCGGCGACCCGATCCTCGGCGAGGAGGGCGGCGGCAGCATCGATGACGCGAGCGCGGACACCGTCCACTGGGTGGTTGATCCGATCGACGGCACCGTCAACTTCCTCTATGGCATTCCCGGCTACGCCGTGTCGGTGGCCGCGCTGCGCGGCGGCCGTCCGGTCGCGGGCGCCGTGGTGGACGTCGCGCGGGCAGCCACCTACAGCGCCGGGCTCGGACTCGGCGCGCTGCGTGTCGACGCCGACGGCGCGGTGGAGCACTTGAGTTGCACGCCCGTCGACTCGGTGGCGATGTCGCTGGTCTCCACCGGATTCGCCTACGGCAGGCACCGCAGGAGCAGGCAGGCGGAATTGATCGCGCAGGTGCTGCCGCACGTGCGCGACATCCGCCGTTTCGGTGCGGCGGCACTGGATCTGTGTCATGTCGCCGCAGGCCGTGTGGACGCCTACTTCGAGCACGGCTTGAACGCCTGGGACTGGGGCGCGGGCGCGCTGATCGCCGCCGAGGCGGGTGCGCGCCTTACGCTGCCGCCCGCGACGGCGCCGGGCACCGACGGCGACCTGGTGGTGGCCGCCGCGCCCGGCATCGCCGACGAGCTGGGGGAGCTGCTGGCCCGGGTCGGCGCTACCGAGCCGATTCCGGACCGCTGATCAGCAGCGGGCCTGCCGTGCGGCGTCGAGCAGCTTGATGTCGATGGAGGTGGAGTTGCCCGGCGCCGGGTTCTTGAGCGAACGCAGCACTTCCTCGGCGTCGTTGCTGGGGCGGATGTCCCGGAACAGCGAGCCGAGCACGAGATCGACGGTGTCGTCGCCGCGCTGATCCTCGATCAGCTCGGCGCACGGCGCGACCAGCTGTACGGCGGCCGCGGCCGGACGGCCGTTGACGCCGAAGCGGACCTGCCCGGTGCATTCCAGGTCGCCGTTGACGTATACCGAATCGTTGCCGTATTGCGTTCCGGGAGCGCTCGCGAATCCGAGGTCGCCGAGCTGGGCGGCGACGTGCGCGGCCTGGCCGCGCTGGTTGTTCGCGTTCAGCACGCGCACCTTGCTCGCCGCCAGCGGTGCGGGTTCCACGTCCTGCAGCCGGCCTGCGCCGACCCGCTGGCCGAGCGGAGTCGGTTGCGGCGCACCGGGATCCGAGGCCGGACTCGGTGAGTTGCACGCCATCGCGGTGTGGTCGGTGTCGTGCGTCGTGAGGGCTTTGACCCAGACGATCCCGCAGATCAGGGCGAGAACGCCGAGCATGATGAGCCAGGGCTGGGGGCGGCGGCGCACGTACGGTTGCCCTTGCGAATCCGTCGCGGTGCCTTCGGTGATCAGTGAAACCACCAGCACACTCTACGAAAATGTGGGGCGGTCGCGTCGCAAGGTCTCGGTGCGTTCCACGGACGGTGTCGATTGCCCCTCATTTTCGACTCGGCTGTGTTTTGATTGCGACTTTTGCTCCGGGGTCCGCTATTGTCTGGCGGCCCAGATCGAATCACCGGTGCGGAAATCAGTGGTCGGTCGCGGGAACAAGAAGGGCATGTCCTGCGTTTACCCAGCGCTATCAGGAGTGGATCGGCATGATCCGCCCTGATAGGCGACCGGTGTACGTGTGACGTGCACCACCGGCGGGGCGGTACCGGTCGCGGCGATTCCGGCAGGAATCGGGTGTGAGCGGACCGGTCCGGGATATACGGAGTTAGGACGAGGGGAAGACGACATGGCAACCGACTATGACGCACCGAGGCGCACCGAATCCGACGATGTGTCGGAGGATTCGCTGGAGGAGCTGAAGGCTCGTCGTAACGAGGCACAGTCCGCCGTCGTGGATATCGACGAATCCGATACCGCGGAGTCGTTCGAGCTTCCCGGCGCCGACCTGTCCGAGGAAGTGCTGACGGTTCGGGTGATCCCGAAGCAGGCCGACGAGTTCACCTGTTCCAGCTGTTTCCTGGTCCATCACCGGAGCAGGCTGGCCAGTGACAAGGGCGGTCAGATGATCTGCATGGATTGCGCCGCCTGATCTCGACGAGATCGAACAACAGTGTCAGCCCGCGCTCGGTAGACCGAGCGCGGCGAGGACCCGTTCGGGCCGCCGCGTACTGACCAGCCAGTATGGCGTCGGATCGTCCGGGTCGTCGAGCACGAGCAAGACCATCGGCCCGATCCAGGGGCGATGCTGGACATAAGCGGCGGGGTCGAGCTGGCGACCCAGCGCCGCGCTTTTCGCGGTGGGGGCGACGGCGGCCGCGCGAGCAACGAAATTCACCGGCAGATGCGCGCGATCGGCGCGCAACTCCGGTGTGCCGTTCGCGTCCGGCGCCACTTCGACGCGGTGGCGGCTCAGCCACAGCAGCACCCAGACCGGCACGGGGAACAGCAGCACATAGGGCAGCCAGGCACGCAGTCCCGGCGCGCCCATATGGATCTCCGCCGCGAGCAGTCCGGTGACGGCGAACGCCACCGGCCACCACCACAGCGGCACCCACAGGCGCTCCCGGTATCGGTGCGCAGGCTGCGCTTTCTCGTCCGCGGTCATGGGGTTGGGCTGGTCCGACACGAGTCAACACTAAGTCACGAGGGCAAACAGCCTACGCGTAGGCTCGTCCAACGTGAGCGCACTTTCACCCATACCCTTGCTGCGGCTCGACCCCGGCATCCCTCTGCCCACGCGCGCCCATGCGGGTGACGCGGGCGTGGATCTGTGCACCACGCAAGACGTCATCCTGGAGCCGGGGGAGCGGGTGCTGGTCGGCACCGGCGTCGCCGTCGCGCTACCGGTCGGCACCGTCGGCCTGATCCATCCGCGCTCGGGTCTGGCGGCCAAGGCCGGGCTGTCGGTGGTGAACACCCCCGGCACGGTCGACGCGGGGTATCGGGGCGAGATCAAGGTGTGCCTGATCAACCACGATCCGCGCACGCCGATCGAGTTGCGGCGCGGTGATCGGATCGCGCAACTGCTGGTACAGCGGGTGGAGCTGGTGGATTTCGTGGAGGTCGACTCGCTCGACGAGACCACCAGGGGAGCGGGTGGCTATGGCTCCAGCGGCGGTCACGCGAGTTTGACCGCACAGACGAACGGGGTGGGCCGGGCTACCGGCGAGGAGGCATGACGGGAATGTTCGGAAAGAGAAAGAACTCGAGCCGGGCCGCGGACGACCGGTACGACGAGGCGGGCGACTACGCCGACTACGAGGGCGAGTACGACGACGATTTCTACGACGACGCCCCCACCGACGAGCGCTCGTACGAGGGCGTGGATCTGGACGTCGACCGGCCCAACGGACGGCCCGGCCCCTACGACTACGACGAGGTCGCCGAGCTGCTGGATTCGGTGTCCGAGCAGCGGCTGGATCTCGGGTCGGTGTTGTTGCCGGTCCCGCCGGGCGGTCAGCTGCAGGTCGAGATGACCCCGGAAGGCCAGCCGCAGGCGGTGCACCTGGCCACGGAGCACGGCCGGATCACCGTCGCGGCCTACGCCGCGCCCAAGACCTCCGGCCAGTGGCGGCTGGTCGCCGCGGATCTCGCCGACTCGCTGCGCAAGGACGGCGCCAGGGTGTCGGTCGAGAACGGGCCGTGGGGCCGAGAACTGCTGGCCCTGACCGAAGGCGCGGACCTGCGTTTCATCGGCGTGGACGGCTATCGCTGGATGGTGCGGCTGGTCGCGGCGGGCCCCTCGGGCGCGGCGAACGACGGCAGCCCCCTGGTCAAGGCGGCGCGGGCGATCCTGAGCGAGACCGTGGTGCGGCGCGGCGAGGACCCGCTGCCGGTGCGGGACCCGCTTCCGGTGGTGCTGCCGCAGGAGCTGGCCGAGCAACTCGCCGCGGCCCATCAGCAGCAGGTGGAGGCTCAGCAGCAGGCGATGGCCGCGCAGGTGGCGGCGCAGACCGGTGCGCAACCGGTGGTGCCGCGCATGCCGCAGGGCCCGCGCCGGGGCGCGGACGGGTCGGCCATGCAGCAACTCGGCCTGAACTGAGCGGAAGATCTCACGCGAAGGCGCCGATACCCGTGTGTCCCAGGATCGCGGGGTCGGCGCCGAGTTCGTCCAGCGTGATCCGGTACAGGTGCGCGCGCGGGGCCAGCGCCGCCCATTCCTCGGCGACCGCACGCGGGTGCACCGGGTCGTCGACCGCGGTGACCACCGCGAGCGGCAGCTCGAATGCCGACAGCAGCTCGGCATCGGGCCACTTGTAGTCCGCGGCCTCCTCGAGCGCCCGCGGCAGTTCCGGCCACTGTGCCCGCCAGGACTGGGTCAGCGCGTCAGCCAGCCACCGCGGGCTGCTCGCCCGCATCCGGTCGATCACCGTGTCCAGGCCGTCCACGCGCAGCTGCGCCGCAGTGGCCGCCGCGCTCAGCGTGGCGGGGCAGGACGCGGTGTCGGGCCCGGTCCAGGCGGGCAGTGCCGCCACGACCCCCACGACGCGTCGGGGGTGCTCGGCGGCCCACTCCAGTGCGATCGCCGCGCCCAGGGAAATGCCCGCCACCAGCACCGGGCCCGAATCCGCCGCCGCATCCAGCGCTGCGCGGCAGCTCGCCACCACCCGGCGCGGGTCGGGTTCCACCGCGACGAAATCCAGGCCGCGTGCGGCGCTCGCGGGACCGAAGGCGCGCCTGGCGAAATCGGCGTCGGACCCGGTGCCGGGCAGTGCCACGACACGTTCGGGGTGTGGGGAGTCGAACATCGGTCCGAGCGTAGCGGGGGTGGCCCGGCCCATCTACAGTGGCGTTGTACGGCCGCCGCAGGCCGTGCGGATCGGATCCCTCACGATGGTGTGCGACCCATGCCATCTGCTCTATGCAGGAGAGCGTGCACAATGTCATCCGCAGCCTCAGGGTATTTTCGACGTCTGGGCCGCAGGCTGACCGAAGACATCGATCAGCTGGATGCCGAAGAGCTGGCCGAGACGTCCGAAGCATCGGGCGCATGCCGCGCGTCGGAGTGTCGGCGCGGTGACGAGGCGACCATGCTCGGTAGGCTCCGTAGCGTCGAAGCGTGTCCCAAGTCGGCGGGCGCCAGCGTCCAGGCCGAGTTCTTCGACGGCACCGACGCGATTACGCTGGTCTGGATCGGGCGCAGGCGCATTCCCGGCATCGAGCCGGGCAGGCGCATCCTCGTCCGTGGCCGGGTCGGCGACCGCGACGGCCGCAAAGTGATCTTCAACCCCTACTACGAATTGCGCGGGAACAGCTGACGTATGCCTTCGAGCGACGACAACGCAGGATCGGACGACCGCACCGGGCTCCCCTCGCCCGACCGTGACGAGGAACGTGCCGAGCAGACCCTCCTGGAACAACTGGGCGGCTTCAGCGGCCTGATCTACTCGACGCTTCCCGTTGTCGTGTTCGTTCCCGTGAACAGTGTCGCCGGGCTGGCCGCCGCGATCTGGTCGGCCCTGGGGGTGGCGGCCGCCATCCTCCTGTGGCGCCTGGTGCGGCGCAATCCCATCCAGCCCGCCATCTCGGGCTTCTTCGGCGTCGGCATCTGCGCCTTCATCGCCTACCGGATGGGCGAGGCCAAGGGGTTCTTCCTCTTCGGCATCTACACCAGCCTCGTCTACGCCGCGGTGTTCCTCGCGTCCATCCTGATCCGCAGGCCGCTGGTCGGCGTGATCTGGGGCGTTCTGAACGGCCACGGCTCCGACTGGCGGTCCGACCCGCGCTCGGTGCGCCTCTACGACCTGGCCACCACCACCTGGATCCTCGTGTTCGGGGCGCGCTACCTGGTGCAGTCGCAGCTCTACGACACCGACCGCACCGGCTGGCTCGCCTTCGCCCGCATCGCGATGGGCTGGCCGCTGACCGCGGTGGCGCTGGCCGTCACGATCTGGGCTGTGCGCCGGGCCGGTCACCTGCCCGCCAAGTCGGTGCGCGCGACCGAACCGGCCTGAGCCGTTAACCTTCCGCCGCCATCCGGCGAAAACCACAGGGGTGGGGAGATCGCCACCGCCGAGGTGGGTGCTTCCCCACCCTGGGGTGCCTGGTTGGTCCTCCGAGTTCATCAGACGATCTATGCGTACCGAAAAACACGCATTGATCGGCAAGAAAGGACTCGGACGTGGCTACCGAGCACAACACCGCGGCGCTGCCCGTCAACCACAACCCCGCGCTCTCGGAGAGCCGGCGGATCTCGGCCGAGCTGGACAAGCTGATCGGTCCGGCGGCCGGAGGCGATCGCCGGGCGGTCTCGGAGATCATCCGGATCGTTCATCCGCTGGTGCGGCGTTACTGCGGCGCGCGCCTGGGCAACACGGCCCATCTGCAGGTCACCGCCGACGACGTGGTCCAGGAGATCCTGCTGGCCACCGTCAACGCCATCCCGCGCTACCGCGACCAGGGCAAGTCGTTCCTGGCCTTCGTCTACGGCATCGCGGCCAACAAGGTCGCCGACGCGTTCCGCCGCTCGCAGCAGCACCCCGCCTACCCGGTGGCCGACGTCCCGGACTCCGCGTCCTCGGCCGCCGGTCCCGAGGAGTGGGCGTTGGCGTCCGAACGCCGCGCCGCCACAAGGGAACTCATGAAAGTGCTGGCGCCGGCGCACCGTGAGGTGCTGGTGATGCGCATCGTGCTCGGCTGGTCGGCCGCGGAGACCGCCGAGGCCATCGGCACCAGCCCGGGTGTGGTGCGGGTGATGCAGCACCGCGCACTGAACAAACTGCGCGCGGAGCTGAAGCTGGCCGCGTAGGGTTTTCCGGCAGCGCTTCGCCGAGAACGCGCGTCCGGCCGTGTCACGGGGAGTTACGGTCTGATGCCGTGGTTGGCGAGTTCCAGCCGGAGGTCCTCCTCGGCCTCCACCGAAGTCACGAACAGCAGCTCGTCGTCGCCTTCCAGCGCGTCGTCCGGCTGCGGCACGATCACGCGCCCGCCGCGCAGGATGGTCACCAGTGCGGCGTCGCGCGGCAGGGTGAGCGTGCGCACCGGTTTGCCGGCCAGCACGGTGTCCGCGGGCAGCGTCATCTCCACCAGATTCGCCTGGCCCTGGCGCAGCGTCATCAGTCGCACCAGATCTCCGACGGAGACCGCCTCCTCCACCAGGGAGGCCAGCAGCCGGGGTGTGGACACCGCGACGTCGACACCCCAGGAACCGTCGAAGAGCCATTCGTTGCGCGGATCGTTGACCCGCGCCACCACCCGGCGCACCCCGAACTCGGTCTTGGCCAGCAGGCTGTGCACCAGGTTCGCCTTGTCGTCGCCGGTGGCCGCGATCACCACCTCGTAGGTCTCCAGACCGGCCTGCTCCAGCAGGGCCAGTTCGCACGCGTCGGCGTGCACCCAGACCGCGTCGGGGATCGCGGCCGCATCGATGTGCTCGAGCTCACGCTCGAGCAGCATGACCCGATGCCCGCCGCGCAGGAGTTCCCTGGCGATCGATCGGCCCACGGCGCCTGCTCCGGCGATGGCCACTTTCATGTTCAGTCCTCGCTCGCGGGGGGCTTCCCGGCCAGGGCGACGGTTTCGCCCACGGCGCCGGATGCTGCGGCCACATAGACGATGTCGTCGGCCTGGATGATGGTCTTGCTGTCGGGGAGCACTGCCTGGCCGAACCGGATGATGAACGCGACCCGTGCCGCGACGGTCTGCTCCAGATCGCGCACGGTGCGGCCGTACCACTCTTCGTGCAGCGTCAGCTGGGTCACAGCGACAGTTCCGGTGGGGTCGCGCCAGGTGGTGGTGCCGGTGTCGCCGACGAGCGCGCGCAGGAAGCGGTCGGTGGTCCACGGGACCGTGGCGATGGTCGGGATGCCGAGCCGCTCGTAGACCGCGGCGCGCTTGGCGTCGTAGATGCGGGCGACGACCCGCTCCACCCCGAACATCTCCCGCGCCACCCGGGCGGAGATGATGTTGGAGTTGTCGCCGGAGGAGACCGCCGCGAACGCGTCCGCCCGTTCGATCCCCGCCTTTATCAGCACATCTCGATCGAAACCGACACCGGTCACCTGCTCGCCGGGAAAGTCGGATCCCAGGCGTAGAAAGGCACTGGAGTCCCGGTCGATCACGGTGACTTCGTGACCTACGCGGACCAGGGCATGGGCCAGCGACGAGCCCACGCGCCCGCACCCCATGATCACTACGTACACCGTGCAACCTCGTTCCTGGAACCGTGGTGTTCGGTCTGCTTCGCTGTTCGGTCGAACGC
The DNA here is from genome assembly GCF_040644075.1 of Nocardia sp. NPDC047038. NCBI lineage: Bacteria > Bacillati > Actinomycetota > Actinomycetes > Mycobacteriales > Nocardiaceae > Nocardia > Nocardia sp. NPDC047038. The sequence goes on from NZ_JBEYVQ010000001.1 coordinate 897,969, forward strand.
TACCCGCCGAATGATTCCACCGGCCACGTTCCCCCTCCAGCTGGCGAGCAAACCTGCGAGCCACGCGCGCGATCCACCGTGCGGGGGCCTATGCTCGCTCCAGTGTCCAAGTTGACGACGGCAGCGAAGCGAGTGCTGCTGGGCAGGCCTTTCCGTAGTGACTCGCTCGGCCACACGCTGCTGCCGAAGCGAATCGCGCTCCCGGTGTTCGCTTCCGATGCCATGTCATCGGTCGCCTACGCCCCCGAGGAGATCTTCCTCGTTCTTTCGGCCGCCGGGGTCACGGCCTACCTGTACGCCCCATGGGTCGGATTGGCCGTCGCCTTCGTCATGGCTGTCGTGGTGGCCAGCTACCGGCAGAACGTGCACGCCTACCCGTCCGGCGGCGGCGACTACGAGGTGGCCACCACCAATCTGGGGCCGAACGCGGGCCTGACCGTCGGCAGCGCGCTGCTGGTCGACTACGTGCTCACCGTCGCGGTGTCGATCTCCTCGGCCGCGTCCAACATCGGCTCGGCCATCCCGTTCGTCGCGACACACAAAGTGCTGTTCGCCGTCGTCGCCATCGCTCTGTTGACCGCGATGAATCTGCGCGGTGTGCGGGAGTCCGGCACGGCGTTCGCGATTCCGACCTACGCGTTCATCATCGGCATGTTCCTCATGCTGAGCTGGGGCCTGTTCCGGATCTTCGTGCTCGGCGAGGAGTTGCGGGCCGAATCGGCCGGTTTCGGATTGATCGCCGAGCACGAGCACCTCTACGGGCTGGCGTTCGCCTTCCTCATCGCGCGCTCGTTCTCTTCCGGGTGTGCCGCGCTGACCGGTGTGGAGGCGATCAGCAACGGTGTGCCCGCGTTCCGCAAACCCAAGTCGCGCAATGCCGCCACCACTTTGCTGATGCTGGGCACGATCGCGATCGTGTTGCTGATGGGCATCATCATCCTCGCCCAGAAGATCGGGGTGGTGTACGCGCACAACGTCGAGGACCTGACCGGCGCACCGTCGGACTACCACCAGAAGACGCTGATCGCGCAGCTCGCCGAGACCGTGTTCGAGGGTTTCCCGCTCGGCTTCTTCTTCATCACGACGGTGACCGCGCTGATCCTGGTGCTGGCCGCCAACACCGCGTTCAACGGGTTCCCCGTGCTCGGCTCGATCCTGGCGCAGGACCGCTACCTGCCGCGCCAGCTGCACACCAGGGGCGATCGGCTGGCGTTCAGCAACGGCATCCTGTTCCTCTCCGGCGCGGCCATCGCGTTCGTGGTGCTGTTCGGCGCCGAGGTGACCAAGCTGATCCAGCTGTACATCGTCGGCGTGTTCGTCTCGTTCGTGCTCAGCCAGACCGGCATGCTGCGGCACTGGACCCGCTTGCTGCGCACCGAGACCGACCCGGCGCAGCGCGCGCGGATGAAGCGCTCGCGGGTGATCAACGCGGTCGGTCTCAGCGCGACCGGAGCGGTGCTGGTCATCGTGCTGATCACCAAGTTCTTCGCGGGCGCCTACATCGCCATCTTCACCATGGTGGCGATCTTCGTCGTGATGAAGATGATTCGCAGGCATTACGATTCGGTCGCGCGCGAGCTGGACGAGCACGAGTGGGACGGCGTGCTGCCCAGCCGCTCGCACTCCATCGTGCTGGTTTCCCGGCTGCATCTGCCGACCCGCCGCGCCCTCGCCTACGCCCGCGCCAGCCGCCCGGACACGCTGGAGGCGGTGACGGTGAACGTCGACGAGGCCGACACCAGGGCGCTGGTGCGGGAGTGGGAGAACAGCGACATCACAGTGCCGCTCAAGGTGATCGAATCGCCCTATCGCGAGATCACCAAGCCGGTGCTGGACTATGTGAAGCGCGTGCGCAAGGACGCCCCGCGTGACGTGGTGACCGTGTTCATCCCGGAGTACGTGGTAGGCCATTGGTGGGAACAGGTGCTGCACAACCAGAGCGCGCTGCGGTTGAAGGGCAGGCTGCTGTTCGTGCCGGGCGTGATGGTGACCAGCGTGCCGTGGCAGTTGAGTTCGTCCGCGCGGGCGCGGACCCCCGGGGTGGTGAACGCGCCGGGCGCGGTGCGGCGCGGGTACGAGGATCGGATGTGACGTCCATGGAGCGTTCGGGATGAGCGATCGGCCGACCGCCACGTTCGAAGTGCGGCTCGGGCCGCCGGGTCACGGCGGCTTCTGTGTCGCACGGCACGAGGGACGTGTGGTGTTCGTCCGGCACGGCCTGCCCGGCGAGCTGGTGCGGGTCCGGGTCACCGAGGATCGCGGCGGCTCGTTCTGCCGTGCCGACGCGGTCGAGGTGCTCGAGGCGTCCCCGGATCGGGTGCGGGCCACCTGTCCGGTGTCCGGCCCCGGTGGCGCGGGCTGCTGCGATTTCTCCTTCGCCACGCCGGTGGCCCAGCGCGCGCTGAAGGCCACGGTGGTGGCCGAACAGTTGCGGCGGCTGGCCGGGATCGAGCGGGAAGTGGTGGTGGAGCCGATCGGGCCCGGCGACGCGATCGGGGGGTGGCGCACCCGCGTGCGCCTCGCGGTCGACGCCCACGGACGTGCGGGCGTGCACCGCTATCGCAGCACCGACGTGATCACGGATCTGCGGTGCCCGCAACCGGTCGCGGGGGCTTTGGACGGGATCGCGGACCGGCGGTGGACGCCCGGCGCCGATCTGGTGATCGCGGTGGACGGTGATGGGATACGGCACGTCGTCGAGCTGGCGCCCGCTGCCGAGTCCGAACCGGTCGGCCACGAGCCCGGTCGGCGCGGTCCCGGCGGGAGTGGGCGGCGATCGGAGCCGGGGAGCCGGGATCGGCGTGCGGGCGGCGGAGGTGGTCGCCGCGATCGGCCGCACGGCCGGGATCGGCGCGGGGCACAGTGGCCCGCCGCGGAGTCCGCTCGCAGCGACGACCGGCGCGCGGCATCCGCACGACGCGCCGCGGCGCACGCGGCACGCGACGAGTGGGTGTTCGAGGGCAGCGGGCGCGCGGTCGAGTACGTGGCCGGGCGCCGGTGGGAGGTCGCGGCGACGGGCTTCTGGCAAGCGCATCACGGTGCGGCGCAACGGTATTCGGACCTGATCGCGGAATGGTCGGAACTCGGTCCCGGCGGCCGGGCGTGGGATCTCTACAGCGGCGCCGGGGTGTTCGCCGCGCGGCTCGCCGAGCGGGCCGGGCGGACCGGCGTGGTGCTCGCGGTGGAATCCGCGCGGCCCGCCGTCGCGGACGGCGCCGCCGCGTTGCGCGACCTGCCCTGGGTGGAACTGCGGGCCCAGCGGGTGGAGCGCTGGGTGCTCGAGCACGTCGGTGCGGCCGCCCCGGACGTCGTCGTGCTCGATCCGCCGCGCGCGGGAGCGGGCAAAGAGGTGGTCGGCGCGGTCACCGCCAGCGGGCCGACGCGGATCATCCACGTAGGCTGCGATCCCGCCGCGTTCGCCCGCGATCTCGGCCTGTATCAGGCGGCGGGCTACCGGCTCGCCGATCTGCGCGCCTTCGACGCCTTCCCCGCGACGCACCACGTGGAAAGCCTCGCGCTGCTGGAGCGTTGAGCGGTCAGTCCTCGTAGACCGGGGGCCTGCGGTCCTTACGGGCGCGGATCGCTTCGTCGAAATTGCCGGTGGTGAGGCGGACGTACAACTGGGCCGTGCCCTCGTGCTGCATGTGCGATTCGAATCCGCCCGCCTCCAGGCCGCTCCACAACATGCGCTTGGTGAGCTCGGTGCCCACCCGGCTGAAGCCGATGATGCGTTCGGCGAGGTCATAGCAGGTGTCCAGCAGTTTCGCCGCCGGAACCGTGCGGGATACCAGGCCGATTCGCTCGGCTTCGGTCGCGTCGACGTCGCGGCCGGACAACATGATCTCGAACGCCCTCGACGCGCCGACCGCGCGGGGCAGCAGATAGCTGAGGCCCAGTTCGGCGGAGGTGAGGCCGTTGTTGATGCCCGCGGCGCGGAAGTACGCGTCCTCGGCGGCGATCCGGATGTCGGCGCCGACGGCCAGGCACAGCCCGCCGCCGATGGCCGCGCCGTTGACCGCCGCGATCACCGGCTGGTGCATCCGCCGCAGCGTGATCAGCACGTCGTTGAGCAGATCCATCGACCGGCGCGCGACACTGGTGACGGTCAGCCCGTCGACGTTCGGCACCTTTCCCGCGCCGGTCAGGTCGGCTCCCGAGCAGAAACCGTGTCCCGCCCCGGTCAGCACGACGACCCGCACGTCGTTGTCGGCGCGCACACCCTCCAGCGCCTCGCGCAGCGGGATCATCACGTCGAACGCCATCGCGTTCATCCGTTCGGGCCGATTGAGCGTCACCAGGGCGATATGGGGCCGTGGTTTGTCGATGAGCACGAACGACATGCGACCTCCTGAGCGGTGACAACCTCAATATAGCCACGCCGGGCGCGGCGCAGCGGTGAATCGCGGTCGGCACCCGCCGGATCCGGGTCGGGTCGCCGGACCGCCCAATTAGAGTCACCGCCATGACCGTGTACGCAATCGCGCAACTGAAGTTCACCGACCGCGCCGCCTACGATCGCTACCAGGCGCGCTTCCTCGACGTCTTCGTCCGCTACTCCGGGACGCTGCTGGCCGCGGACGAGTCCCCGCAGACCATCGAGGGCGTCACCGATCGCGAGAAGGTGGTGCTGATCTCCTTCCCGGACGAGCCGTCCTTTCGCGCCTGGGCCGAATCGCCGGAGTACCAGGAGATCTCGAAGGATCGGCACGCCGGAGCGGACACGGTCACCCTGCTGGTGCGGGGTCTCGGTCACGGGTCGTGAACCGGCATTCGGGCACGATGGAACCATGATCCATCACGTCCAATTGTGCTGTCCCGCAGGCGCGGAAGACCGGCAGCGCGGTTTCTATACCGGAGTGCTCGGATGGGCCGAACTCCCGAAGCCGCCCCTGCTGGCGGCCCGGGGCGGTTGCTGGTTCCGCGTCCCCGGTCGCGGTGGCCCGGACGGTGAACTGCACATCGGCGTGGAAGCCGACTTCCGTCCGGCCGGCAAGGCACACCCGGCATTCGTCGTGGACATCGATGCCGTCGCCGCGGCGGTCTCGGCGGCCGGATATCCGGTTGTCTGGGCCGATCCGGCCGAGATTCCGGGGCGGCGGCGGTTCCACACGCACGACGCGGTGGGCAACCGGGTGGAATTCCTCGCGGACTGATCCGGGGGGAGCACCAGGACCGGGCGCCGTCAGTCCAGCTGCCAAGTGACGCGGACGTCCGCGGAGATCTCGCTCTCGCCCAGCTCCACCGGGATGGCGACGGCACGGTAGGCCTCCATCGGAGCGGACATCGCCTGTGCGCGCGGAACCGGAGGCGCGGCGGCGGTGTCCTCGGTGATCTGCACGACGTCGCCGAGCGAGCGCCGTGCCCGCCGGGCGTACTGCTCGCCCTTGGCGAGGGCGTTGTCCCACGCGGCGTCGCGGGCGCGGGTGAGCAGGGACTCCAGGTCGGCGAAGGTGAGGGTCAGACCACCGAGGCGCACGTCGTCACCGCCCGCCTCGACGCAGTTGGCGATGATCGTGCCCGGGCCGGGATCGGCCTGCTCGCCGATATCGCGCAACGCGACCGTCAACGATGTGCTCGCGAGGTATCCCGTGATGCGGTTGCCCTGTCCCTCGGTCCACACCGTCTCGGTCTGTACCGACAGTCCGCTGGTGGCTATGTCCGCGCCGTCGACCCCGTCGGAGCGCAGCGATCGCGCGACCGCGGCCACGCGCTCACCGGCCCGGCTGTAGGCGAGCGCGACCTTGCTCGCGCGCGATTCGACGGAGATCGTCACCCGCATCAGATCGGGGACGGCGCGGGCGGTGCCGTGTCCGTAGGTGGTGACGGTGCCTGCCCGCGAATCGGTGTTCGTGCCCACTGAGCCTCCTCGTCGATCGCTGTCGATCCGCACCGCACCATCGTGCCCGCTTCAGTAGTCGCCGCCGCGGGCCGCGATCGCCCGCACAGCCGCGTCGATCTGCGCGAAGGCTTCGGCGGCCAGCTGTTCGAGCAGCGCGAGCTTCAGCCCGGGCGCTTGCGGGGTGAGCCGATCGAACCGTTCAGGGGTCAGCACCGCGACGCACGTCTCGGTCTCCGCCAGTACCTCGTTCCCGAACGGCGTTCCGACCAGCATCGGAATCTCCCCGAACGACATCCCGGCCGACAGGCTGAGCAGCCGGTGCGTGCGTCCGTCGGTGCCTTCGACCGTCAGGCGCACGCGGCCGTCGAGGATCAGGTAGAGACCCGAGCGCGCGCTGCCGCGTTCGGCGATCACCGCCCCGCGCGCGAACGTGCGCACCCGGAACTGCTCCGCCAGGCGGGATCGCTCGTCCGCGGCGAGGCCGGCCAACGCCGGGTGACTCTCGATGCCGAACGACGCGCAGGCGGCCTCGCCGGCGGGGCGATGGTTCGCGAGCACGATGTTCTCGCACCACTCGGTCGCGGTGTCGCGATCGATGAACACCGGCCCCCTCGGATCGTCGGGATCGATGCCGGAATCCGGGGACCGCAGTCGCGCGTCGGGATCGACCAGCGCCACTCGGACACCCGCCGACAACTGCTCGAGTCGCAGGTCGTCGATCATCCGCACCGCGATCGCGCTCACCTCGCCGACCCTGCGCACGTCGATGGCCAGCGCTTCCAGCTCGCCCGCCTGCTCCTCGATGGTGCGCACCGTGCGCTCCGCGCCCGCGAACAGCAGGTCGCCGTGCAGCTCGTAGACACACGCGCGATGCCCGTGCGCGGCGAGCACCGCGATCTCCTCGGTCGGGCGGCGTAGCCGCGAGGGCACCTCGGCCACCGAGTACGCCGCCCGGATCGCGGCCCGCGCCGCTCGGGTCACGTGCAGGAAGTGCAGCTCGAGTCGCCGCGACAGTTCACGGCAGGCGGCCACGCCGCGCACGCTGTTGCCGTGCCCGTCCAGCCGCGGCGAGTACACCGCGATCCCGACCTGTCCGGGCAGCACCGCCACGATCCCGCCCCCGACGCCACTCTTGGCGGGCAGGCCGACAGTGGTCACCCAGTCGCCAGCCGCGTTGTACATGCCGCAGGTGGTCATGACACTGAGCACCTGCTCCGTCAGCGCCGCCGAGGCCGCCTGCTCTCCGGTGACCGGATTGCGCCCGTTGTTCGCCAGCGATGCGGCCATCAGGGCCATATCCTCGCAGGTCACGGTAACCGCGCACTGGCGGAAATAGCGATCGACCGCCTCGTCCGGGTCGGCGTCGAGGATGCCGAACGAGCGCAGCATGTAGCCGATGGCGCGATTGCGGTACCCGGTGCGCGCCTCGGAGGCGTAGACCGCCTCGTTCACGGTGAGCTCGCGCCCGGCGAAGCTCGAGTAGCAGCGCCGGATCCGCTCGAAGCGGTCGGCGGGGTCGCGGCCGTCGATCAGCGAGGCGGCGGTGATCGCGCCCGCGTTGATCATCGGGTTGCGCGGCCGCGCGGTCACCGGATCCAGGCTGATCTCGTTGAACGGCTCACCGGAGGGCTCGACGTCGATGCGCTGGGCGACCGCGGCCTGCCCCCGGTCGGCCAGCGCGAGGGCGTAGGTGAACGGCTTGGAGATGGACTGGATGGTGAATTCGGTCCGGACATCGCCCGCGCCGTAGATCCGGCCGTCGGCGGTGGCCAGGCAGATGGCGAACGAATCCGGTTGCACCGCGGCGAGTTCCGGGATGTAGTCCGCCAGCGTTCCGGAGCGGTCGTCCCGGCAACGACGGTGGACGTCGTCGACGATCCGTGCCACCACGCCGGGTTCGATTGTCCGGGAGACCACTTGCTCGGGCCGGGCCACCCTGTCACTCTAGGCCGGGTACCGTATGTCGAGGCTCACATTTCGACGCCATGTCGGTTGGTGTGACCGTTCTCGTGCGGGAGCACCGGCCGCCGCTCCGTAGACTGATCGGATCAGATGCGCTATCCGGAGGGAGCTAGTTCAGGTGGGAGTGCTTTCCCGGGTCGACACGCCCGATGATCTGCGCCGGCTGACCGTGCCGCAGGTGCGCGAGCTGGCGGAGGAGGTCCGCGAGTTCCTGGTGCGCAAAGTCGCCGCGACCGGCGGGCACCTCGGCCCGAACCTCGGTGTGGTCGAACTCACCATCGCCCTGCACCGGATCTTCGACTCGCCGGCCGACCCGTTGATCTTCGACACCGGCCACCAGGCCTATGTGCACAAGATCCTGACCGGGCGCAAAGACCAGTTCGACTCGCTGCGCAAACAGGGCGGCCTGTCCGGCTACCCGAGCCGGGCCGAGAGCGCGCACGACTGGGTGGAGTCCTCACACGCCTCGGCGGCGCTGTCCTACGCGGATGGCCTGGCGAAGGCGTTCGCGCTGAGCGGGCAGGACCGGCACGTGGTCGCGATCGTCGGCGACGGCGCGCTCACCGGCGGCATGTGCTGGGAGGCGCTGAACAACATCGCCGCATCCGACCGTCCGGTGGTCGTCGTGGTGAACGACAACGGCCGCTCCTACGCGCCCACCATCGGCGGTCTGGCCGAGCGGCTGACCGCGCTGCGCACCCAGCCCGCCTACGAGCACGCCCTGGACGCGGGCAAGCGCATCCTCAAGAGCATCCCCAGGGTGGGCGAATCGGCGTACTCGATGGTGCACGCGGTGAAGGCGGGCATCAAGGACGCGGTCAGCCCTCAGGAACTGTTCAGCGACCTCGGCCTGAAGTACGTCGGGCCGGTGGACGGCCACGACGTCGTCGCGCTCGAGGCCGCGCTGCGCCGGGCCAAGGACTTCGGCGGCCCCGTCGTGGTGCACGCGGTGACGCAGAAGGGCCGCGGCTACGCGCCCGCCGAGAACCATGTCGCCGACCAGATGCATGCCTGCGATCCCATCGACCCGCTCACCGGCGTCCCGGTCGGTGGTCCGAAGGCGCGCGGATGGACCTCGGTGTTCTCCGAGGAGTTGATCGCGCACGCCGAGCGCCGCGCCGACATCGTCGCCATCACCGCGGCGATGCCGGGCCCGACCGGACTGGCGGCGTTCGGGGAGCGCTTCCCGGACCGGATGTTCGACGTCGGCATCGCCGAGCAGCACGCCATGGCCTCCGCCGCGGGCCTCGCGCTCGGCGGCATGCACCCGGTGGTGGCGATCTACTCGACCTTCCTCAATCGCGCCTTCGACCAGCTGCTGATGGACGTGGCGCTGCTGAAGCAGCCGGTCACCGTGGTACTGGACCGCGCGGGCATCACCGGCTCCGACGGCGCCAGCCACAATGGCATGTGGGATCTGTCGGTCCTCGGGATCATCCCCGGCATCCGGGTCGCCGCGCCGCGCGACGCCGCGACGCTGCGGGAGGAACTGGCCGAGGCGCTGGCCGTCAACGACGGACCGACCGCGCTGCGTTTCCCGAAAGGCAGTGTCGCCGAGGATATCTCGGCGGTGGAACGGCTGGACGGCATCGACGTGCTGCGGATGGCCGAGCCGGACGGCGGATCGGTGCAAGCGGTGCACGGCGACGTGCTGCTCGTCGCGGTGGGCTCGTTCGCGAGCACGGCGCTGGAGGCGGCGAATCTGCTGGATTCCGAAGGCGTCTCGGTCACCGTCATCGACCCGCGCTGGGTGCTGCCGGTCTCCGACGCGCTGCTGAAACTCGCGGAGAACTACCGGCTCGTGGTCACGCTGGAAGACGGTGGCCTGCACGGCGGCATCGGTTCCACGGTGTCGGCCCGGCTGCGCAACTCCGGGCTGGACATCCCGACCCGCGATCTCGGTGTGCCGCAACAGTTCCTGGACCATGCCTCGCGCGGTGAGGTCCACGCCGAACTCGGCCTCACCGGCCCGGACATCGCCCGCCGGATCAGCGGGTGGCTGGCCGCTCGCTGACGCCGCAGCCACGGGCGAGCCGACGGCGCGGGCGCTAGTCCGACGGCGGCAACGCCGCGGCAAGTCGCGGGACGTCGAGTTCCCGCTGCCACGGCCGGGCGCCGCCGGACTTCAGGAATCCGTCGACGGCGGAGGGGTCCACCGCCTCGTAGTCGGGCAGTCCGTCCCAGCACAGGCGGCGAACCAGATCCGGCGCGAGCAGGTTCTCCACCGGGATCGCGTGCTGCGCCGACAGGTCGGCCATGGCGGCTCGTGCCCGGGTCAGGCGCGCCGCCGCGGCCGGGTCGCGGCGCTCCCAGCGGTTGACCGGCGGCGGGCCGTCGAACGGCTGGGTGAGCGGCGGGAGGTCGCTGTCGGGCAACGTACGGCCGCGCTCGATCGCGGCGAGCCATTCGCGGGAGTACCGGCGCTGGCGCGGACCGCCGAACACCGGCAAGGTGCGCAACTGCGCGATGGACCTGGGTTCCGCGGCCGCCGCGGCGATGATCGCGGCGTCCGGGAGGATGCGGGCGGGCGCCACGTCGCGGGCACGGGCCAGCGCGTCTCGCGCGGTCCACAGCTCGCGCACCACCGCCAGTTGCCTGGTGCGCCGCAGGGTGTGGATGCCCGAGGTACGCCGCCACCGCTCGGCCTTCGGCGCGGGCGGGTCCAAGGTGCGAATGTGCTCGAATTCCTGTATCGCCCAATCCGTTTTGCCCTGCGCATCGAGTGCGTCGGCCACGGCGTCGCGCAGTTCGAGCAGCAGTTCCACGTCCAGGGCGGCGTAGTTCAGCCAGTCGGCGGGCAGCGGCCGGGTGGACCAGTCGGCCGCCCCGTGCCCCTTGCGCAGCGCGTGGCCCAACAGCCGCTCCACCATCGCGGCGAGCCCGACGCGCTCGAAACCAGCCAGACGTCCGCCGAGTTCGGTGTCGAACAGCCGGGCCGGGCGCAAACCCAGTTCGGCCAGGCCGGGAAGATCCTGGTCCGCGGAGTGCAGGACCCACTCCAGCCCGTTGATCGCGTCGGCCAGCGGGCCGAGGGCTTCGGTGACCGGGATCGGGTCGATGAGGAACGTGCCCGCGCCCGCACGGCGCAGCTGGATCAGATACGCGCGCGCCGAATAGCGGAACCCGGAGGCGCGCTCGGCGTCCACGGCCAGCGGGCCGGTGCCCGCGACCAGCCGGGCGGCGGCTGCGCTGATCTCGGCGGCGGTGTCCAGTACCGGTGGCACGCCCTCCACCGGCGCGAGCAGCGGCGTCGCGGCCGAGGGTTCGGATTCGTCTGGTACGGACATGGTGTTGAACTTTACGTGCCGACGCCACGGCGCCGCCGTCCTATCGGCGCATAAGTGTGTCGGCGAATCGGGCGCGATGTGCCCCGCACACAGAACGAGGGGCTCCGGCGCAGGTCACGGCACGCCGACGGGCGTGCTCAGGGGTGATCGCCGGACAGGCCGGGCCGGATCTGCAGCTGGGTCACCCCGGCCGGCGGCAACCCCGCCGCGTAGGCCAGTACCTCGCAGAACGCCTCCAGATGCGGGCGCATGTCGGTGGTGACCGGCGTCCACGACGCGCGTATCTCCAGCTGATGGGCGCGCGGCGGACCGGCGATGTCTCCGTAGCGCACCGAGCTGGTCGAGGTCACCGTGCCGCCGAGCGCGGTGAACGGCTCGGTGCGCGACTCCAGCGCGTCCACCAGCCAGCTCCACGCCACCTCGGGCAGCAGAGGATCGGTGGCGAGCGCGGCGTCGATGTCGGCCTGGATGTAGGCGACCAGACGCAAGGTGCCGTGCCAGGTGTCGTCGCCGTCCGGATCGTGCAGCAGGATCAGCCTGCCGAACGCGTCGCCTTCGGAATCGGCCGGTACGACAGGGGTTTCCGGATGAGCGACCTCCGCGCCGATGGCGTAGGAGAACGGTGCGAGTCGTTGCGGGGGCCGGATGGGCGCGAGCTCGATCCGAGGGTGCACGGTAGCGGTGCCCATCGCCTCGACCGCGGCGCGAAACTGAGCTGGCTCGCCATGAGGTCCTTCGGTCGGTGCGGCGCCGTCGCGGAAGTCGAGCGGTGTCACGAATGCTGACGGTAGACCTTGTGCACCCGGCGCAGTCGGAGGCGCGCCGCTACGGGCCATGCGGCGTCCGTGCGGTCATCGCTGCCGCCTCCGCGTCCGCCCCTCCCGCCGGGCCCGCATACGATAGCCGTGATGAGCACTCATACCCGCCGCCGGTTGACCGATGCCCCGTTCCTGGCCGCCGCTACCGGCGCGACGCCCAGCAGGCGTCCGGTGTGGTTCATGCGCCAGGCCGGACGCTCGCTGCCCGAGTACCGCGAGGTGCGGGCGGGCATCGGGATGCTCGAATCCTGCTTCGATCCCGAGCTGGTGTGCGAGATCACCTTGCAGCCGATTCGCAGGCACGGCGTCGACGCCGCGATCCTGTTCTCCGACATCGTCGTTCCGCTGAAAGCGGCGGGGATCGACCTGGACATCGTGCCGGGCGTGGGGCCGGTGGTCGCCGCGCCGGTGCGGACGGTCGGCGACGTGCGCGGTCTGCCCCGGCTGCGCCCCGAGGAGGTCGGGGCGGTGACCGACGGCGTGCGCCTGCTGGTCGACGCGCTGGGGGAGACGCCGCTGATCGGGTTCGCGGGCGCGCCGTTCACCCTCGCCTCCTACCTGGTCGAGGGCGGTCCGAGCAAGAACCACGAGCGCACCAAGGCGATGATGTACGCCGATCCGCAGACCTGGCACGAGCTGCTGGGCGTGCTCACCGACATCACCATCGCGTTCCTGCAGGCGCAGTTGGCAGCGGGCGTCGACGCGGTGCAATTGTTCGACTCCTGGGCGGGCGCCCTCTCGCTGGCCGACTACCGCAATTTCGTGCTCCCGCATTCGGAGCGGGTGTTCGCCGAGATCGCCGAGGCGGGCGTGCCGCGCATCCACTTCGGTGTGGGGACCGGAGAGCTGCTCGGCGCCATGAGCGAGGCGGGCGCCGACGTGGTCGGCGTCGATTGGCGGGTGCCGCTCACCGAGGCCGTCCGCCGCGTCGGGCCCGGAAAAGCGTTGCAGGGCAACCTCGATCCCGCCGTACTGTTCGCCGGACCGGAAGCGATCGAGGAGCAGGCCCGGCGGATCGCGCGCGAAGCGGACGAAGCGATCACGCTCGGCGCCGCCGGGCACATCTTCAACCTGGGCCACGGGGTGCTTCCGGACACCGATCCGGGCGTGCTGACCGCCTTGGTGGAACTCGTCCACGAGCTGTAGCGCGGGCGAACGCGGGTAGGCCGCCACGGCAGCGAGTGCGGCGGCTGCGTCGAGCGCTGAGTCAGGATCCGCCCGCTGTGGTCGCGGCGCCCGTGTCGGCGTACCCGGCCGCCAGGTCGACCCGCGTACCACGCGCCGACGCCCGGCATCCATCCGCGAGCGGCCGAGGCGGTTCATGCTCCCATCGGCCGAGTCGAGTCCGGCCGACGTATCCGTCATCGCCGCGGACATCGTGGACGCAGTGTGTTCCGAGTCATCCGGGCGCCTACCGTTGAACGGCCGCCGTCGCGGTACGCGATACGGTCGAGGGATGCGTATCGCGGTGGTCGGCGGTGGGATCAGCGGGCTGGTGGCCGCGTATCGGTTGCGGATGTCGCTCGGGCCGGATGCCGACGTACTCGTGCTCGATCGCGCCGAACGGATCGGCGGCATCCTCTACACGGGCGAACTGGGCGGGGAGCCACTGGATCTCGGCGCGGAGGCGTTCGTCGGGCGACGGCCGGAGGTACCCGCGCTGCTGCGGGAACTCGGGCTCGAGTCGCAGTTGGTGACCCCGGCGGGTCTGCGGCCGTTGGTGTGGTCCGCCGGCACCGCGCACCCGCTGCCGGAGGGCACCTTGATGGGTGTCCCGGCGACCGCGGAGTCGATGCGCGGGCTGGTCGACGCCGAGACACTGGCACGCATCGCCGCCGAACCCGACCGGCCGCTGGACTGGGAGCCCGGCTCCGACACCGACGTCTACCGACTGGTCGCCGACCGCTTCGGCGCGCAGGTCGCCGAGCGCAGCGTGGATCCGCTGCTCGGCGGCGTGTACGCGGGCAGCTCCCGCTCCATCGGTGTCCGCGCCGCGCTGCCCACGCTCGCTGCCGCGCTGGACGACGGCGCGCCCAGTCTCACCGCCGCCGTCGGCGCCGCGCTGCCGCCGCCCTCGAACGCGCCGGTCTTCGGTGGCATCCGGGACGGCTACCGGGTGCTGCTCGAGGCGCTCGCCGAACGTTCCGGGGCGCGGTTCGTCACCACGACGCCGGGCACGCGTCTGGCCAGAGGGCTGCGCGGTTGGGTGGTCGACCCGATCGGCGCCGTCGACGCGGTGGTGCTCGCCACTCCGGCGCCGGTGACCGCGCGACTGCTGGCCGCCGTCGCCCCGGTCGCCGCCGCGGAACTGGCCGGTGTCGAACTCTCCTCGTCGGCGGTGGTCGCGCTGGCGCTGCCCCGCGAGACCGCCCTGCCACAGAACTCCGGCATCCTGGTGGCCACCGGAGAGCCGCTGCGGGCCAAAGCCTTCACCCTGTCCAGCCGCAAATGGACACATCTCGCACAACGTGAAACCGCGCTCGTCCGCGTCTCTTTCGGCAAGTTCGGCGACGACTCCCCGCTGTCCTGGCCCGACGCCGAACTCGTCGCCGCCGCCACCGCGGACCTGGCTACCGTCACCGGGGTCGCGATCGAGCCGGTCGAGGCCGTCGTACAGCGGTGGCCGGGTGGCCTCGCCCAGTACGCGCCCGGCCATCCGGCCCGCATCGCGGCCGTCGAAGCCGAGGTCGCGGCGCTGGACGGGCTGGCGGTGGCGGGCGCGTACCTGCACGGCGTCGGTGTGCCCGCGTGCGTCGCCTCCGGCGCGGCCGCCGCACAGCGCATCGCGGCGGAGATCGGTGCGGGCACCGTACGTTGACCGTTCGCCGGGCGTGCCCGTACCGGCGAGATTCGTCGCGGCACCGCGCACGCGCTTTCCTGTGACCACAATTATGCGGCACTTTTCCGGCCTGTCGGACAATGTGCGGCGCACTCGAAATGCGCACCGATCGGCGTAATTAAAGACACCCCGTCGGAATGCGGAATCGGTGGAATTCGCCGGTACCGTGAGCGCCATGCAGCTCTCGCACTTCACCGATATCGGTTTGCGCACCATCATGCGGCTCGCGGTGGAGGACGAGAAGAAGTCCCGGGTCACCACCAAACTCATCGCGCGACAGGTCGGCGCGTCCGAAAAGCATGTGGCCAAGGCGGTTTCGCGGCTGGCCGACCTGGGCCTCGTCGAGGCGCACCGCGGACGATCCGGCGGATTGTTCATCACCGAGGCAGGTCGCGCCGCGTCGGTGGGTGAGCTCGTCCGGGAATTGGAAGACAACCGCGACGTGGTGGAGTGCGGGGAACCGAATCCGTGTCCGTTACTCGGCGGGTGCCGATTGCGTCGAATTCTCGCCGACGCGAAGAAGGCTTTCTATACCGAACTCGACCGTTATTCGATAGAGGATTTGGTCACCTCGTCGACAACCGGGTTGCTGCATTTACTCGTCCGCTCCACGGCGAGTGTCACCCCTGAGATGAAGGAAGTTTCATGAACCTCGACAGCGTCGTCCGTGCCGAACCGGAACTCGAACCGCGGCACGCCGAGGTCGTCCGCGCGACCCTACCGCTGGTGGCGGCAAACATCGACCGCATCACGGCCGTGTTCTACCGCACGATGTTCGACGCCCACCCCCGGCTGCTGCGCGACACGTTCAACCGGGGCAATCAGGCACAGGGTAGTCAGCAGCGGGCGCTGGCCGTCTCCATAGCCACCTTCGCCACGTACCTGGTCGACCCCGCGCTGCCGCACCCGGCCACCATGTTGTCGCGGATCGCGCACAAGCACGCCTCACTCGGGGTGACTCCGGAGCAGTACCGGATCGTGCACGAAAATCTGTTCGCGGCCATCGTGGAAGTGCTCGGCGCCGATGTGGTCGGCGACGCGGTCGCGGCGGCATGGGATCGGGTCTACTGGATGATGGCCGACACATTGATGGATCAAGAGAAGGGGCTCTACGCCGAGGCTGGCGTGGATTCCGGCGACGTGTTCCGGGACGTCCGTGTCGTGGCTCGCGACGACGACCCCTCGGGCGTCGCGGTCTTCACCGTCGAGTCCGCCCACCCGGCTGCGCAGCTACCGGGGTTCATTCCGGGACAGTATGTTTCGGTCGGTGTCCGGCTTCCCGACGGTGCGCGCCAGTTGCGGCAGTACAGCCTGGTGGGCAAGCCGCACGACGGCGCGCTGTCGTTCGCCGTCAAGCGGGTCGAGGCGGCCGCCGGCTGCCCGGCGGGTGAGGTGTCCTCCTGGCTGCACGAGCAGTTGCGCCCGGGTGACCCACTGCAGATCACCCTTCCGTTCGGTGACGTCGTCCTCGATACCGCGTCGGAGACACCGCTGGTGCTGATTTCCGCCGGCATCGGTGTGACCCCGACGATCGGCGTTCTGGACTATCTCGCCGCCCACGACCCGGGCCGTCGCACGCTGGTCGTGCACGCCGACCGTGCGCCGCGCACCCATCCGCTGCGCGATCGGCTGCTGGGACTCACTGCCCGGCTCGAACAAGCCGAGGTCGAGATCTGGTACGAGGAACCGACTCCCGGCGCCCGGAACGGCCGGGCCGATCTCTCGGTGCTGAACGTGCCCGAGGACGCCGACATATACGTCTGCGGTCCATCCGGGTTCCTGGGCGAGATGCAACGCCAGTTGCGCGCCCTCGGTATCCCCGACGCCCGCGTGCACATCGAGCAGTTCACGCCCGGCGACGCGGGCGCTCCCGAGCGAGTGGCACGATAGTGCTATGGCGCGACTCGACTATCAGGCTCTCAACTCCACCATCCGCTACCTGATGTTCTCGGTCTTCCAGGTGCAGCCGGGAGTGCTGGGCGAGGACCGGGACGCGGCGACCAAGGAGGCCAAGGCGTTCTTCGACGGTCTGGCCGACCGCGACGTCGTGGTCCGCGGCATCTACGACGTGGCCGGGATGCGCGCCGACGCCGATTTCATGATCTGGACCCACGCCGAACGCGTCGAGGACCTGCAAGCCGCGTACGCCGATTTCCGCCGCACCACCGAGCTGGGACGGGCCAGCGCGCCGGTCTGGAGCAACGCGGCGCTGCACCGCCCCGCCGAGTTCAACAAGAGCCACATCCCGGCCTTCCTGGCCGGCGAGGAGGCGGGCGCCTACATCTGCGTGTACCCGTTCGTCCGGTCCTACGAGTGGTACCTGCTGCCCGACGAGGAGCGCCGCCGGATGCTGGCCGAACACGGCAAGGCCGCGCGTGGCTACCCGGACGTGCGGGCGAACACCGTCAGTTCGTTCGCGCTCGGCGACTACGAGTGGATCCTGGCCTTCGAGGCGCCCGAATTGCACCGGATCGTCGATCTGATGCGTGACCTGCGGGCCACCGACGCCCGGCGGCACGTGCGCGAAGAGATCCCGTTCTTCACCGGCCCCCGCGTGGAGATCGAGCAGCTGATCGCCGCTCTGCCCTGACGCGCCCTGCCCCGGTGCAGGCAAACGCTTGCCCGAAGTTTTCGGGGCATGCGCCGAGCGCCGGGGCTTCGTACGCTGCCCGTGAGCGTCGGGCTGGTTACTCCGCTGCGCTGTCCGAGGGGTGCAGTCGCAGGGCGATGGAGTTGATGCAGTAACGCTTGTCGGTGGGCGTGTTGTACCCCTCGCCCTCGAACACGTGGCCGAGGTGGCTGTGGCAATTCGCGCACAGCACTTCGACCCGATGCATGCCGAGCGAGTCGTCCGACCGGAGAATCACCGCGTCGGACGCGGCCGGATCGAAGAAGGACGGCCAGCCGCAGTGCGAGTCGAACTTCTCGGTGCTGCGGAACAGTTCGGTGCCGCAGGCCCGGCACACGTAGACGCCTTCGGTTTTGGTGTCGGTGTACTCGCCGGTGAACGGCCGCTCGGTAGCCGCCTCGCGCAGCACCGAGTACTCCTCGGGGTTCAGCTTCGACCGCCATTCCTGCGGCGAGAGCTGGATGCGCGGCGCGGGCAGGGACGTGTCGGCTTCGGAACTCATGGCTCCACGCTAATACGATTCTGCTCCGCGGGCGTCGAACCGTTTTGTGGCCTGTGGGTTTCCGCCGGGAGAGCCGCGGCGACCGGCGGCTGCGGCTGTTCGCCGCGCGGGTCCGGGGCGGAACTCATCCACGCGGGATCGATGCCGAACGGCAGCCTGCCTTCCCGCCGCGCGGCCAGATAGCGGTCGCCGAGCACGCAGAACACGACGATGAGCAGCAGGCCCCAGCCGAAGGTGATGCGCAGGTACTCCAGGTTGCGGCCGATGTGCTGCCAGCGGTCCGATAGCCACTTGTCGTAGCTCATGAACCCGAAGATCGCCAGCCAGGCCGGCCAGTTGCGCAGCACCGAGTTGCGCAGCACGACGGTCATCAGGAAGGGGAACAGCATCATCGAGTAGTACATCTGCCCCAGCGAGCTGAGCAGGAACGAGGCCGTCAGCAGCACGCCGGAGGAGGTGCAGACGAAGAACAGTTCGTCCTCGCGGTAGTAGCGGTACAGCAGCCACAGCGAGATCAGCACGAGCACGCCGAGCGCCACGCGCATGCCCCAGGTCAGCCACGGCGGCAGTCCGTAGTACTCGCCGTTGCCGACGATGGCGCTGTTGAAGTAGTCGCGGGATTCGAAGAGGTAGGGCGCGGTGCGGGTGATGAACTTCTCCGGGTCCTTCACCAGCGGCCAGGCGATCGCGGTGAGCGCGAGCGGCACGCCGAGGGCCGTCACGAAGACTTTCCACTGCCCGCGCACGAGCGCGATCAAAAGCAACGGAGCCAGTGTCGGTTTGACCGCGATACTCAATCCGAGCGCGGCGCCCGCCCAGAGGTCGCGCCGCTTCAGCAGCAGGTGGATGAAGATCAGCTCCGCCAGCAGCACGCAGCCGTTGACGTTGGTGAACACCAGCGTGTTGATCACGGTCTCGGAGGAGAACATCGCCAGCAGCAGCGCGGGCGCGGCGACCGAATGCAGGGTGTACCGGAACAGCCGCAGCAACAGGTACCAGGCGATGAGAATCGCGATCGCGTTGAGGGCGATGAACAGCCAGCGCGACTTCTCGTAGTCGATGGCGGCGATCGGCGCGATCAGCAGGGTGCCGCTGGGCGGATACAGGTAGTGCGGGTCCACCGAGTCGAAATTCGCGGTGTAGACCGGCCGCCCGTTCAGGAAGTCGAACGACGCCTGGTAGACAGGCCGGTAGTCGTCGGTGATGAAGCCGTTGACAGCCTTGATGAAAACCCGGTTCAGCACGGTCATGACCGCCAGGGGCCAGAGTGCGAACTTGATCACCTCGGCGGTGGTGCGAGCGGTCCTGGGCTCGAGCTGTCGAAGGAACACTGGGGCACGGTACACCGGATGGGTTACCGGCGGTTGGCCGGACCTGTCGGACGCGCCGCTCGAACGGCTCCGCACGCCCGGGCTACGCCGGGCAGGCGGTGCCATCTGCGGGAAGTTTGCCGTCCTTCAGATAGTCGAGCACCGCCCGCTGCGCGCAGCCGGAATGCGTGGACACCGGATGCCCGAAGCCCTGCCAGGACAGCGCCGCGTGCCGGGCGCCCGCCGAACCTATCGCGCCGGTCACCGAGGACTGACCGCCGTTACCGACCACCGGATCGGCTACCCCGCCCAGCACGAACACCGGAATACCCAGCTTTTCGGGCAGCGGCGGCGCGGTCGACACCGGCCAGGCAGCGCACTCCATCAGGCCGATGGCCGCCGCCTTGCCGAAAACCGGATACTTGCCCGCCCATGTGCCCGCGAGTTCGTTCGCCTTGGCCGGCGTCGGCGGCAGCTGTGTGTCGGTGCAGCGGTTGACGAACTGGCCGTCGCTCGCGGTGGCCGCGGCCTCCTGCCTGATCAGGTTGCTCAGTGGCCCGCGATCGCCGCGTCCGGCCGCGGCCAGCGTGTCGGACAGCTCGGTGACCCGAGCGGCCTGGTCGGCGCGCGGGCTGCCGAGGAAGCCCGACACCGCGGTCAGCAACGCGTTCGCCGAGATGTCGCCGAGTTCGCCGCCCGCGGCACGATTCACCAGATCGGTGACCGCGGCGCGCGGATCGGCCCCGAGTGAGCAGCCGACGCCGACGCAGCGCTGCGCGAAGGCCGTCAGCGCCGCCTCGGCGCCCTGCACGGCCTGTTCGGCGCGGGTCACGGCATCGGTGCCGACCGGTTCCGGGGAGTCGAGCACCAGCCGGGCGACGTGATCGCCGTACTTGCGGGCGTAGCTGAGCGCGACCTTCGCGCCGTTGCCCGTGCCCAGCAGCGCGATGTGGTCCACCTGCCATTGCCTGCGCAACTGCTCGATGTCGTCGGCGGCGTGCGGCGCGTCGAAGGTGCCTTCGTACGGCTGCAGGAAGTCGCGGCAGGCGATGGTGCCGTCCTGGCTCAACTTCGTCATGCGGGCCACCGGGTCGCCCGCGCCGGGACCGGACTGGGCGTTGTCGGCCAGGCCACGGCGGATCTCCGTGGGCAGGCAATCGATCGGCTGCGAGCCGCCGATGCCGCGCCGGTCCACCGCGACGATCGGGCGGGCGGCCAGCAGCACGGAGGCGGGGCCAGCGGCCAACCCGGCCAGGGTGGCGGAGGAGGAGCGATCCGAGCCCGAGGTGAGCACCAGCGGCGGCGCGTCGGCCGGGGTCTGCGCCAGCCTGGCCCGCAACGCGGCCGCGCGGAAACTGCCCAGCACCGTGCCCGTCGAGTCGATCGGGGTGGCGTACTCGGCGCAGTCGAGCACCAACCCGGCGGGCGCGGGGCCGAGTCCGAACTGATCCAAGGTCGGCTGGGTGCACTCGCGCCAGCTGAGGTCGGTTCTGGGCAGCTCGGCCTTGGGCAGCGGAGCGGGCGCGGCGGAGGTGGTCGCGGTGCCGGCGACCGGCGGGCGCTGCACCGCGACACCGGGACGATCCGACGGTCCCGCGCCGCAACCGGCGGTCACGATCGAGAGGGTGGCGGCAAGCACGGCGGCCCGAGTCCAGCGCATTGCTACAGCCTGCCAGGTTCGGACGGTTCTTTCATCGACGGGCCCACCGGGTGAGCATGGTGCCGTCGTCGTCCAGCAACACGTGCGCGCGCGTCATGCGGACGCGGAATTCGTGCGCCGACAGCGAGATTCGCCGCGCCGCGCCGCCGACCAGCAGCGGCGCGGTGGTCAGGCACAGCTCGTCGACCACATCCGCCTCCAGCAGTTCGCCGAACAGATGCGGGCCGCCTTCGGTGAGTACCCGCAGCAGGCCGCGCTCGGCGAGCACCCGCAGCAAGCCGCTGGGCGTCACCGCGATGCCACCCGCTTCGATCACCTCGGCGCCCGCGTCCGCCAGCCGCTGCTTGCGGTCGGCGGGCGCGGTGGTCGTCGTGATGATCAGCGGCGGCACCTGGGTATCGGTGAGCAGGCGCGCGCCGGGGTCGATCGCCGCGCTCGCCGTGACGACCGCGATCGGCGGCGGCGCGCCGTCGGGATGCCCGCCGATGCCGCGCTCGTGGAACGCGCGGCGGCGCGCCGGGTCGGTGCGCGCCCCGCCGTAGTTCTCCGCGCGCGCCGTGCCCGCGCCGACGACGATCACCTCCGCCAGTTCGCGCAGCAACATGAACACCGTTCGGTCGGCCGGGGTGCCCAGCCCTTCGGTCAGGTTGCCGCTGGTGGCGGCGCCGTCGATGCTGGAGACGAAATTGGCGCGGACCCAAGGCGCGTCGAGCGCGGCGGGGAAGGCGTACATCTGCGCGAGGTCGTCCGGGCCGAGTGCTGTGAGCTGGATCGCATTCTGGCTACGCTGCATGAAATCAGATCTCACCACGTCTTTAGGCTTCGTCCATGCAAGAACGCCTCGTCGATCGTCACCCGGAGGTCCCGGCCGATCAGCTCGTCGCCCAAATGGTGCCGCCGCCCATGTTCGACGAGGTGAGCTTCGCCTCCTACATTCCCGATCCGAAGGAACCGAGCCAGGCGGCCGCGGTCGGCAAGGCCGAGGAGTTCGCCGGGCAGGTCGCCAAGATCAGCAAGGCCGCGGGCAAGAAGAGCTTCTTCGGTAAGAAGAAGCAGGTCAGCGGCGCCGGCCTGTATCTGGACGGCGGATTCGGCGTCGGCAAGACCCACCTGCTGGCCTCGATCTTCCACAGCTCGCCCGCGCCCAAGTCGTTCGGTACGTTCGGCGAGCTGACCAACCTGGTCGGCGCGCTCGGCTTCGCCAATGCCCTCGAGCGGCTCTCGGGCAACAGCGTGCTGTGCATCGATGAATTCGAACTCGACGATCCCGGCGACACGATGCTGGTCTCGCGCCTGCTGACCGAACTGTCCGCGGCCGGTGTCTCGATCGCGGCCACGTCGAACACCTTGCCGGGGCAGCTCGGCGAAGGCCGTTTCGCCGCACAGGATTTCATGCGCGAGATCAAGAAGCTGGGCGCCATCTTCGAGGCGGTGCGCGTGGACGGGCCGGACTACCGCCACCGCGATCTGCCTCCCGCGCCGGAGCCCACCGCCGCCGCGGTCCTGGCCGAACGGGCGGCGAGCACACCGCATTCCACGCTCGACGAGTTCGACGCGCTGCTGAAGCACCTCAGCACCTTGCATCCGTCGAAGTACGGCGCGCTGATCTCCGGGGTGTCGTCGGTGTTCGTCTCCGGCGTGCATCCGGTCACCGATCAGGCCGTGGCGCTGCGCATCGTGGTGCTGGCCGACCGGCTCTACGACGCGAGCGTGCCGGTGACGGTCTCTGGCGCGAAACTGGACGAGATCTTCTCCGCCGAGATGCTGGAGGGCGGCTACCGCAAGAAGTACCTGCGCGCCATCTCCCGCTTGCTCGCGCTGTCGCGGTTCGAGGTCGCGGCCTAGCGCTGTCTGCCCGGCCTCGGCGGCCGGCGAGAGAACGTGGGCAGACCCCACAGACCCGATGATTGGAGCAGCCGAATGGCCACTCGTTTCCGCGCCCCGGTCGCGATGGCGGCCGGCCTGGCGGTCGCCTTCGGGCCGGTAGCCATCATCGCGCAGGCCGACCCGCCTGCGGTCGTCGTCGCCGATCCCTCCCTGCACCTGCAAGGGGTGCGGAACGCGCGGGACATCGGCGGGTATCGCACCACCGACGGCCGGATCGTGCGCACCGGTCTGGTGTATCGGACCGGGCAGCTGAACAGCGCGACGCCGGAGGATCTGGCCGCGCTGACCGGCCGCCGCGTGCGTTCCGTGCACGACCTGCGCACGGTCTACGAGCGCGCGCTCGGTCCGGACCGGCTGCCCGCGGGCGCGACGGCGCACTGGGCCGACGTGATCGGCCAGGCTCCGCCGGAGGTCATCGCCACCACGCTCACCGGAGGCGACGGCCTGTATCGCGCGTTCATCACCGCGCCCGGCGCGAACGAGGCGTTCGCTTCGGTGCTGCGCGACCTCATCGGCGCCGACGGCGCGGTGTTGTTCCACTGCACCGCGGGCAAGGACCGCACCGGCTGGACGGCGGCCGTGCTGCTCACGCTGCTCGGCGTCGATCGTGCCACGGTCACCGAGGACTATCTGCTGTCCAACCGATTCCGCAACGCGAGCGAGAACGACCCGCTCAACGGCGTTCAGGGATCCTGGCTCGACGCCGCCTTCGACCAGGTGGATCGAACCTACGGAAGTTTCGACGCCTATGTCCGGGACGGCCTGGGACTCACCGGCGACGATATCGCGGCCTTGCGGGACCGACTGCTGGGCTGAGCGCGGCACCCGGCCCGATACGTCCGCTTCGGCAGTTTCGGTGGCGTGCCGTGCACTACGATCCCGGCATGGCGAAGTTTGAGACATGGGACGGCCTGGAACTCAATTACCGGGTGTGGGAGGGCGAGGGCATCCCGGTCGTGCTGCAGCACGGAGTGGTCGCGGATACCAACGCGAACTGGATGAGCACCGGTGTGGTCGCCGCACTGCAGTCCGCCGGGCACACCGTGGTGTCCCTGGACGCGCGTGGTCACGGCCGTTCCGGCAAGCCGCACGACGCGGCGCGGTACTCGTGGCAGGCGATGGCGCGTGACGTACGCGCCCTCTACGACGAGCTCGAATTCGAGGAGGTCGCGCAGGTCGGGTACTCGATGGGCGGGGTGATCTCGCTGATGGTGGCCGCGACCGACCGGCGGGTGCGGCGGCTGGCCGTCGGCGGCATCGGGTCGGGTGTGCTGGACTGCGGTGGCGTCGATCGCCGCGTGATCGACCTGCCGGATCTGCAGGCCGCGATGACCGGAGACGGCGCGGACGCGTCGCCGACCGCGAAGATGTTCCGGGTGCTCGCCGACGCGGTACAGGCCGACGTGCAAGCCATCCACGCCGTGGCGACGGGTCTGGACGATCGTCCCATCGAGACGCTGGCGGATATCACCGTGCCCGCGCTGGTGCTGGCGGGCGAGGACGACCCCTTCGCCGCCGAACCGGAGCGACTCGCCGCCGCGCTGCCGAACGGTGAACTGGCCGTGGTGCCCGGCGATCACCTGATGGCGGTGCTGAACCCCGCGTTCCACACCGCACTCGTCGATTTCCTGCGCTGAGGCGGGATCAGAAGACCAGCCGCAGCACGTAGTCGTGATGCACCTGGGCGCCGACGGTGAACGTCCTGGTGCCGGCCTCGGTGAAACCGTGTTTGGCGTAGAAGCGCCGAGCGCGGACGTTCTCCTGGTTGACGCCAAGCCAGACGCCCGGATATCCCTCGGCGCGCGCCCAGTCCAGCGCGGCGTTCATCAGCGCGGTGGACACCCCGGTGCCGTGCCGGCCGGGCAGCACGTACAACTTGCTGAGCTCCACCATCGGGTGCGGCCCGACCGGCTCGGCCACCGCAGGGTCCGCTGGGCCGCCCGTGACCAGCATCGCGTAACCGACGATGTCGTCGTCCGCGACAGCCTTGAGCACGATCCGGGCCGGATCGCTCAGATATTCGCCGAACCGTTCGCCCGACAGGACCTCGCCGACGAACACCGCGATGTCGTCGGGCGTCGCCTCGGGCGGGCACGCCAGTGGAAAAGTCGCGGCGGCAACATCACTGAGCGCTTCCGCGTCCCACAGCCCGGCGCGGTCGACGACGACGGAGAGGTTGCTCATGGCTACATCAGAGCATATCGACAACGCGTCAGCGGCGCGGCTCAGGGCGCTCACCTCGTCGCGCGCCTGGCAGCAGGTGAGGTCCAGTTGTGCACCGCTGGTCGCACTAGCCGGTGGCAGGCCCGAGTTCGGTGGGCTGGTCCAGTTTCCGCGTAGGAGGCGCGCTCGCGACCCGATGGGAGCGGAAGACGCGGGAGAGCCCGATCAGGGCCACGGCGAACAGCAGCGGGATCACGAATCCCACGCGGTGACCGACGCTCGCCGCGATCGCGCCGACCACACCGCCGCCGAGCAGCGTCCCCGCGTAGTTGAACAGGTTGAGACGCGCGATCAGTGCGTCGAGCTCCCGTCCGGTCGCAAGTTGCCCGGCCGCGCTGAAGCACAGCGGCGCGATCACGGGCAGGCCCGCGCCCGCGACGAGGAACCCGGCGATCGCGACCGCCGGACTCGGCGCGGCCACCACGAGAGCCAGACCGAGGACTCCGGTGCCCGCGGCGGCCCGCACCACAGGGCGCGGACCGAAACGGCGCACCAGCGAATCCCCGGCGATCCGGGAGACCAACGACGTGCCTTGATACGCGGCGAAGGCGAGCGCCGCCGTCGCCGAACCGGCGAGCAGGTCGTCGGTCAGGTACAAAGCCGACCAGTTGCCCACCGCGAGGTCGACCGCGAAGACGAACGCCATCGCGACCCCGAACCCGACATACGCGCGCAGCGCGACGGTGGGACCGGACGCGGCGGTCTCGACGGGACTCGTCTCCGCGTCCCGCACGCCGAGCAGTCCTCGTCCGAGCGCCCAGCCGAGCAGCAGCACGATCGCGGCGGCCGCGAGCAGCGATTCGCGCAGCGTCACCTCCAGCGCCTCGCACCCGGATACGAACAATGCCCCGGCTATCGTTCCGGCGCTCCACGCGGCGTAGAACGACGACAGGATGAACGTCCCATAGCCGTGCTGGATGAACACGGCCTGCATGTTGGTGCTCGCGTCGACGATGCCGACCGCGATCCCGTAGCAGCCGAGTGCGGCCACCAGCAGCGGCGTGTTCGGCGCGAACGCCGCCGCCGATCCGGTGACGGCCACGAGTAGCAGCCCGATCCGCACCGCCGCGCGGCTGGACCAGCGCAGCGCCAGCCGCTCCGCGAGAACGCTGCCGCCGCCCGCCAGCAACGAGATCAGCACCACCGAGACCGCGATCACGCCGTCCGACAGCCCGAAATGCTCCTTCTGCTGCGGCAACTCGGTCAGCACGACGGCGAGGAAGAAGCCCTGTGCGCCGAACGCGAACGAGTTCGCGATCCGGGCACGCCGCAGGACGGGCGCGATCGAACTCATTGGCGCAGGGTAGCCGGACCCTGACGACGACGCGCGCCGGGCCGGGCCGCGACGAGGGGCAACGCTGATCACAGGATGGTCCGGTCGCGCGGCCTGGCCGAGATCCGTGATCGGTGTCACCATCGAAGGGCCGCAACGATACTCACGAATCAGGGGGAACCGATCGGATGAGAGAACTGCCCGCGGATTTCTTTCGCACGCCGCATGCCTTCTACCAGCAGTTGCGCGCCGAGGGGCCGGTGCATCAGGTTCGGTTGCGCACCGGTGTGCGCGCCTGGCTTGTGGTCGACTACGACGCTGCCAAGGAGGTGCTGCGCCATCCCGACGTCCACAAGGACCCGCACGCTCCGATGGGCGCCGAGGCGCGGCGATCAGCAGCAGGTGGCAGCGGCGTCACGGCGGTCAACCCGCGCCTGAGCCTGCATCTGCTCAATTCCGACCCGCCGCGGCACTCGCGGCTGCGCAAACTCGTCACACCGGCGTTCGCGCCCGCGCGGATGGAGGCCCTCGCACCGCGGATCGTGGCGATCGCGGACGATCTGCTCGACGCGATCGATCGTGCGACGGGCGCCGGTCCGGTCGACCTGCTCGCGGAGTACGCGTTCCCGCTGCCGATCACGGTGATCTGCGAACTGCTCGGCGTGCCGGTCGAGGACCGCGCGCGCTTCCGGGAGTGGTCGGCGGCCGTGGTCGACACGCCCATGTCCACGCCGGAGGGCATCCGTGCCGCGACCGACGCCATCGTCGACTACTTCGACGACCTGGTCGTCCGGCGGCGCGCAGAGGGCTTGGGCGAGGATCTGATCTCCCAGCTGCTGCTCGCCACCGAGGAAGGGGACCGGCTCAGTCACGACGAGCTGATCTCCATGGCCTTCCTGATCCTGGTCGCGGGTCACGAGACCACGGTGAACCTGATCGGTAACTCCGTGCTGGAACTGCTCGCCGATCCCGCCCGCTACCTGGCCCTGCGCGACGACCCGGCGGGCGTCACACCGCTGGTGGAGGAAACGCTGCGCCACAACGGCCCGGTCAACGTGGCGACCCTGCGTTACACCACCGCGCCGGTCCACCTGGCGAGCGGCGTCATCCCGGAAG
This sequence comes from Nocardia sp. NPDC047038, assembly GCF_040644075.1. Taxonomy (NCBI): domain Bacteria; kingdom Bacillati; phylum Actinomycetota; class Actinomycetes; order Mycobacteriales; family Nocardiaceae; genus Nocardia; species Nocardia sp. NPDC047038. The sequence continues at coordinate 925,314 of NZ_JBEYVQ010000001.1, forward strand.
GGGAGCTGGTGCTGGTCTCGGTGGCGTCGGCCAACCGTGACGAACGGCACTTCGCCTCGCCCGCGGCGTTCGACCCGGACCGCGGCACGAACGGGCACCTGGCCTTCGGCCACGGCATCCACTACTGCCTCGGAGCGGCGCTGGCCAGGCTGGAGGCCCGCATCGCGCTGACCCGGCTGGTGCGGCGCTATCCGCAGCTGCGGCCCGCCGTCGACGACGCTGACCTGCGGTGGCGGGAGAGCATTCTGATCCGTGGGCTGCTCGAGCTTCCGGTGGTTCCGGTGGGTACGCCCGTAGTGCGCTGAAGAGCGGATTCGGTCGACCGACTTTGCTGTGCGCCGCTGGCGACGTAATCTCTCGCGCATGACAAGCGGAAGCCGCATCGGGATCGTCGGTGCGGGTATCGCAGGTCTCGCCTGCGCGAAAGTGCTGAAACAGGCGGGTTTTCCGGTCGAGGTTTTCGACCGTGCACCCGATGTCGGTGGTGTGTGGAGCGCGACCCGGCGATACCCGGGACTGCAGACGCAGAACTCCAAGGACACATATCACTTCTCCGACTTCCCCATGCCTGCCGACTACCCGCGCGTCCTCGACGGGCAGCACATGCAGGCCTATCTGGCCGCCTACGCCGAGCACTTCGGGCTGACCGACCACCTGCGGTTGGGCACCGAGGTGGTCGCCGCCGATCCGGTGGACAGCGGCTGGTTGCTGGAGATTCGCGATTCGAGCGGAGTCCATCGCGCCTCGTGCGATCACCTGGTCATCGCCAACGGTGTTTTCAGCGAACCCGCGATGCCGGAGTACCGCGGCGCCGACTGGTTCCGCGCCGCGGGCGGGCGCTTGTGCCACTCCTCCGAGTTCACCGATCTGGAGTCGGTGCGCGGCAAGTCGGTCGTCGTGGTCGGCTACGGCAAGTCCGCCTGTGACATCGCCACCGCGGTGAGCGAGGTCGCGGCGTCCACCTCGGTGGTGGCCCGGCGGCTGTTCTGGAAGATGCCGCGCAAGCTGGCGCGGGTGATCGACTACGAGCGGCTGATGCTGACCCGCTTCGGCGAGGCGCACTTCCACTACCTGCGGCCCCGCTGGATGGACCGGTTCCTGGACGGCCCAGGCGAATCGATACGGATCAGCAACTTCGATCTGATCCAGGAACTGGTCACCAAACACTCGCAGCTGCGTGAACTCGGTCTGGTGCCCGGCGGGCGGTTCGAGCAGATCGCCGAGAGCACCGTCAGCCTGGTGAGCGAAGGCTTCTACGAGCAGGTCGCCAACGGACGTATCACGGTGCACCGGGACACCACGATCACCGAGATGGGTGGTGGTCCCAAGGCGGCGCCCGGGATCCGGCTGTCCACCGGGCAGGTGCTGCAGGCGGACGTCGTGATCTGCGCGACCGGCTTCCAGCAGCGCGTGCCGTTCCTCACGCCGTACATCCAGCGCATGCTGACCGATGAGCACGGCAATTTCCGCCTGCACCGTCAGATCCTGCCGTTGGAGGTCCCGAATCTGACCTTCGCCGGCTACAACTCCTCGGTGATCAGCACGCTGAACGCCGAGGTCGCCGCGCACTGGACCGCCGCGCTGCTCAACGGCAGGCTCGTCCTGCCGCCCGCCGAGAAACTCGACGAGGAGATCGACGCCCGGCTGCGCTGGATGGAGGAACGCACGCACGGCCACCACGCGCACGGCACCGCGGTCGTCCCGTTCTCCATCCAGAACATCGACGAGATGCTCGCCGACCTGAAGTTCCGCCTGCCGCTGCACACGCGCGTGGCGCAGGTGTTCCGCCGGATCAGGCCGGAGTCCTACCGCGGACTGGCCAACCGTCGCAAGCCGGGGCCAGGGCCGGTGGCACGCCCGGCGGTGCCGATCGAGGCTGAGCTGCTTCCGTACGAGGGCGACAGCGGCCGGGTCAGCCACTAGAACATCGGGGCGGACCCGGGTGGCGCCGGTCCACTCGGTCAGCGAGTTCTCCGATCGGTCCGGGCCGCGGGGTGGGCGACTGCGTGCGCACACTTGCATCGACTGCCGAACCGGCGGCTGTCATGCGGCAAATCGTGCCGGGCCGTCCGATGGCCGATCGGTCTGCGGTGCTGCTTTCTGGGTCCGGCGCGCTCGATGAGGACTGTCGCGCCGCCGCCCAGCTGGCCTGTGCGGGGCGTATCCCCAGCTCACCGGCCAGCCGGATGCTCGCAACGGTGCCCTGCCCGCGGCGGCGGCCCGCTCGAGCACGGACGGTTCCGCCTCCGACTGTCCGGTGGAACCGCTCGGTTCGGACTCGCCGCGAGTTATCGCGCGCGCAATACCGGGGGCCGCTGTTTGCGTTGGCGATAATCCAAGGGTGGAAGCGCTGGACATGAATCTCCTCGTGGCCCTCGACGCACTGCTGGACACCAACAGCGTCACCTTGGCCGCGGAGCGCCTACACACCTCGCCGCCCGCGATGAGCCGGACGCTGGCCAGATTGCGCGACGTACTGGGCGACCCGCTGCTCGTGCGTGCCGGTCGCAACCTGGTGCCGACGCCGCGCGCACTGGAATTGCGATACGAGGTCAGCACGCTGGTCGAGCAGGGCCGCGCACTGCTGACGCCGCGCGACGACCTCGACCCGGCCGCGCTGCGCCGGACGTTCGCGATACAGGCGGGCGACATGGTGCTCACCGAACTGGCCGGGCCCCTGCTGTCCGCGGTGCGCGCCCAAGCGCCGGGCGTGACGCTGCGCTTCCTGCCCGACATCGCCGAGGGCACCGGGGCGTTGCGGGATGGACGCGTCGACCTGGAGGTCGGCGTGATCGACCACACCGACCCGGAGACCACTGTGCGCAGAGTGCTCACCGACCGGGTGATCGGAGTCGCCGCCACCGACCATCCGCTGGTCACCGATCGCGTCACCGTCGCCGCGTACGCCGCCGCGCCGCACCTGAGCATTTCGCGCACCGGCCGTTCGCACGGCCCGATCGACGACCGCCTCGCCCTGCACGGCCGCACCCGGCGGGTGGTGGCCACCGTGCCCACGCTGACCAGCGCGCTGTTCGCGGTGCGCGGCAGCGACCTGGTCTGCCCCGCACCCGCCTTGCTGAGCGCCGCTACCCTACCCGCGATCGGACTGAGCACGTTCGAGATACCCCTGCCGTTGCCCGAAGTCGCCATCGGGATGGCCTGGCATCCGCGCAACACCGCCGACGGGGGGCATCGCTGGCTGCGCGATCTCGCCCAGCAGATCCTGTTGCGTTCCTTCGCGGCGGCGCCTCCGCCGAAGCGGCGCCGCGTCAAGGCCCTTCAGGACATCGGGGGCGGGCTGGATAGCCGGTAGTCGGCCGGTCGGCGCTGCGCGTCGGTGCGGTCGGACTGATAGCCATTCGTCGTCGACTCGCCCGGCGCCGGCCCGAAGAGGTCGGAGCGGCCCAGCGGAGCCGCCGCCGTGCGCTTGAGTTCGTCCAGCATGGCTTGCAGCTTGTCCACGTGCGTGTTCTCGACCGGGGTGCGGTCGTCGTCGCCGGCGCGGTGCGCTCCGGTGAGTCCCACGCCCGGGGTGCCGGGGGCTGTGCCGTTCTCCGAGCCGTTGTGCGTCGTGCTCGAGGCGGACGCGACGATGCTTTCGTACGCGGCGTTCTCACCGGGGGAGTACGAGGTGGCGGGTTCGCGCGAGGCGATGAACGCCTCCTGCTGTCCCGTGCTCGGGTCGCGTGGTGTCGGCGCGGTGAAAGGCGATACGGGCTCCCGTTGGACCGGAGTGGTGAAAGCCGGCTCACGGGACGGCGGGGCGGTGAAGCTCGCCGCCGGGTCGCGGGGCGTGGTGAAGTTCTGCCCGGACGTGGCGTTCGTATCGAGCACGGTCGGCGTGGGCTCGCGCGGCGGTGTGAAACTCGTCTGCGCAGTAGAACTCGGTTCGACCGCCGCGTGCACCGGCTCTCGCTGCGTGCGCTGCGGGCGCACACCGTTCGTGGCACCGGCCGGCTCGCGGGAATCGCTCTTCTGCGCAGTGGCTTCGGCGCCGCCGTGCTGCGGTCCGCGCGCGTTCGATCGTCCCGCGGCTGCCCGGGGTAGCGGGCGTTGCGCAGTTCGCTGGTCCTCCTGCGCTGGGTCGTCACCGGATTCCAGGCGCTCCACCCTGGCATCGAGACTCGAGATGTCCTGTCCGGCACGGAAAGCCCACGCCTCGAGCTCGGCCAACCGCCCCTCGACGGTCGGTTCGCTCACCACGGTCTGCGCACCGTCGATCCGGGCCGCCACCGCGTCGAGCTTCTCGCTGACCTCTCGGAGAGCCGACGCGATACTCGCCAACATCGTGCCGACCGACTCGCCGGTCTGCTGACCGTGCTCCATCCAGTACCCACTTCCCCGTATCGGCCCAGCTCGCACTCGGCCGGACGATTCTATCCGCCCAGTTGGACATCCGCGGCTCGCGAAAGATTCGGCGGTGCACCGCCGATTCAAGACCTGATCGAAGCAGCCTAGGCCCCCGGAATCAGCCCCCTGCAGGCGGATTACGTGGCGACCCGGTTTGTCCGGAAACGGGCCGACGCATCTGATCGGTCATTATCCGCCCGAAGCGCGTCCTGCGCGAGTTCACGCCCAGGGGTGGATGCGCGAAGGCCGTGCCGGTTGCCGCGGGGCCAGGGTTGCGAGCGGCCGGGCGCGTCGTGGGATGGCGGCAACTGTCAATTCAGCGTTCCCGCAGTGGCCGATGCCGTCCCGTGGCATGATGAAAGCCCTTGTGCCGCAGAGTACAACGCAGATCTCGTCGGCAGGCCACGTGTGTGGCACACCCGAGCGCGGGGTGAACGGGGCTGGCGAGGTAGCCGAGTCTGACGCACTCTTGATCTATGGCGTAGGTCGCCGGGCCTGCGGTGGTTTGTGCAGGGGAGTGGTCGCGTGAGAACGAAGCAGCGGGCGGAGATCGCCTGCGGGCGCCGAGCGATGCTCGCCGAGTTGGGTATCGGAGAGGCCTCCGGCCGTATCCGTGGATCGAAGACCGGTTACGCCTGCGGGTGCCCGGAATGTGCCGCCGCCCAGTGGGATATGCGGCGGCTCAAATACTGGTTGTGCGGCAGGCTGCTCGCCTACGGAGCCGACGAGGCCGAAGTGGATCAGCGCATCGGGACCTTGCCGGTGGACGTGTACTGGCGCAAGGGCGACCGGATATACGCGATCGAGGTGCGCAGCGGTCCGCTGGAGCGTGGACTCGCTCAGGAGCACACCGAACGGCTGCGCGCCGAGGGTTGCACGGACGTGTTGTGGCTGTGCCCACCCGGCTACTGGGTGCCGTACCTGCACGCTCTGGGCATCGCGGACTTCGCGCCCGCCGCCTGTGATTATCGCGCGGTCACCGGCGTGCTCGACACCGAGCACGCGATGGCGGCGCCGCGGCGTGAGCCGGTCGAGCTACGCGAGTTCATCGCGGGCTGGGTGAGCGGCGAGTATGTCTGGGGCCATCGGGACGAGAGGACAGGAGGCTGGGCGACCGTGACCGACTGGGAGTACCACACGAAGACGCAGGCCACGGTCATCGCCCGGCAGCGCCAGGAGCTGGTCAACCAGCGCACGTCGCTGGCGGTGGCCCGGAAAGCTCTGCGCGACAAGCAGAAACATCTGCTGAAGATGACCACGCGACTGGAGCGCGCGGAGCAGGCCGCGCAGGAACGGGCCGACGCGCTCGCCGCCGCCCAGCGCACGATCGCCGATCACGACCGGCTCGACAAGGCCCTGCGCAACACGATCGCCAAGCTCGAGGTGACCATCGGCCGCTGGCAGCTGATCACCATCTGCGCGATGCTGCTGATCGTCACTTTCCTGGCGGGGGCGATGGTGGTGCGCTGAGCCGGAACGGCGCCCGGTCCCACCGCCATTCGTGGCGCAGCACCAGCGCGAGGAAGTCCAGCAGTTCCAGGCCGGTCTTCGCGCGCACCTCGCGGAGCGCGGCCCAGTGCACGGGGCCGCACTCGACGAGGTCGCGCAGCATCCGTTCACCAGCGGCGTCGACAGGGCGGGCGCGCAGATCCGGGACGCCGACGCGGCTGCCGGTCCAGACCAGCCAGCCCCAGCCGTTGGCGTGCGCGTATGCCCGAGCGGCGGCGGATTTCACGACGTTCACGTGGAAGCCGACGTGGCCCAGCGGCGTGACGTCGATCAGTACGGTGCGGCCGTCCGTGAGCCGCGCGACGATGCTCGGATAGTGCACCCGCTGCGCGCCGTCGAGTTCGTAGACGACCGCCGCGGGCTGCTCCAGGAAGGTTTCGACGAGATCGCCGGCGTTGAGGATCCGCAGCAGCCTGGCCTCGAGACCGGAGTCGAACGGCACGTCGCGACCGACCTTGTCCAGATAGAAGCGCCCCCGGCCGTCGTCGTCGCTGTCCACGGTGCGCGCGGACGAGGTCGGGATCGCGGCCGCGGTGCCTGCGTGGGGCCAGTCGACCTGCCCCAACCAGGTATTCAGCTGACTCGTGGCGCGCGGCTCGGCGTCGTGTAGTTTCGCCAGGCGCCGGTTGGTCTTCTTCTGCCACGCCGCGATGCGCTGGGTGACGAATCCGGCGATTCGCTTGGCGTCCTCGGCGGCGTGCCCGGCCAGCCGGAGTTTGAGATACGACAGCTCGGTCGCGGCGATATCGGTGTCGGTCGCGTACGTCTCCACCAGCAGCGCGCGTGTGAGCTGCCGGTCCATGGCGTCGAGGGGGTAGCGCGCGGACAGGACCGCGGCGGCCCGATGTCCGGAAAGCTGTGCCATCCGGATCATCTGCCCGACCGCTTTGGTGTGCAGTTGCCGCACCCGGTCGCGGGAAAGGTCGTAACGAGCGCCGATCCGGGCGAGTGTCTCGGGCTTCTCGCCACCGACTCCCAGCCGAGCCGTCAGCAGGTCGCCATCCTTGGCCTTCTGGTCGGCGCGCAGCGCGATCAGCTCCCCGAGCACCTCGTTGACCTCTTCGAGTTCGAACGAGATGTCGTCGCGCAGGTCGAGTGACTCGGGATCGTCGTCATCCGGCGCCGCGCCTTGCGCGACCTCCGCGCTGATCGTCACGCGACAACCCCCTGACTCGGCTCCGGCACTGTGCGCCACAGCGTATCCCCACCCACCGACACGCGGCCCCATCCTGGTCGCCGGCGACAGCAGTCGTTCCCTGGCAGCCGGCGCTCTCGATCAGGTGCGGCGCACACCCGGCGAACCGAGCGGCTCTCGTAGCTCCTGGACCAGGGCTGATCGGAGATCGCATCGGAACTCCCAACTCGACTACTCGTGATCAGGGAGAACGCTGCCAGTAGATATCGGACTGCTCACGGGTAGCCGACTACGTGTTCTCGAGCCGGACCGCGACGAATGGCCAGTGGAGACTCGATCCGCGTGCGGGGCACAAACAAAATCAGACCCGGTGAAAACCGGGTCTGACCTCGTGAGACGGTGGTGCGCGATACTGGGATTGAACCAGTGACCTCTTCCGTGTCAGGGAAGCGCTCTCCCGCTGAGCTAATCGCGCGAGGTGGAGACGGGAATCGAACCCGTGTGCACGGCTTTGCAGGCCGTTGCCTCACCACTCGGCCACTCCACCGCGCAAAGGGGGACGGCGTAATGTTGCCTGGCCCTACCTCTCGAGCGGATGACGGGATTCGAACCCGCGACCCTCACCTTGGCAAGGTGATGCGCTACCAGCTGCGCTACATCCGCATTCTGCCTCCCCGGGGCTCGTTTCCGGCCTCCGTGGTGCGAGACAGAACATTAGCGGACGCTCGGTGAAAGGTACAAATCCGCTGGTAGAACGGCGGAAATCGGGAAAGTGGGCGCTGTGACGCCGGTGGCTCATGTGGTGGATGGGGGAGTCGAGGCGCTCGGTGGTCCTCTCGATGGTCGAGCCGCACCGAATCTGCGACCGCAGCCGGCGTGGTCGCGACCCCGCTTGTCCGCCACCAAGAGTTCGCGCAAGATCGGGAGGAACTGCTCGCGAGTGGTGGCTCCGCGCCGAACCATCCCTGTCCGGACGGCGATTTGGTGAACCACCGGTGGCGCGTGCTAATGTTTCGTCTCGTCCGGAGGGCGCCACGCGCCGCCGGAACCCGTCAGGTCTCATAGCTCAGCGGGAGAGCGTCCGCCTCACACGCGGAAGGTCGCTGGTTCGATCCCAGCTGGGACCACTTCATCCCCTCGACAGATCGCCAGGTCGGGGGGATTTTGCGTATCCGATCGTTCGAACCTCGTCGACTGCCTCGGCCCGCGTACCGCGGCAAGTGGGAGACGCTCGTCGTGAGCGTCAGGCTGAACGTCCGGTGGGCGAAGTATCGCGTGCTCCACTGGGCTGGTGGCGTGGGCGTTCTCGTTCGCATCGGGAGTCACGATCGAGGGATTCGTCTTCGACGTCGTTCGCCGGTGAGCGGGCTGTCTCTTGGCCATCCGTCCAGTCGAGCGTCCTGTCGCTGCGAAGCTCCTCGAATCGGCAGCCGTCGACGTTCTTTGTTGCGCTGTGACCTGAGTCACATTATGGTAGCGGTTGCCTTTCTGGGAACCGGGAACCTTTCCACACCCTTTGCGAACTCTTTACTATCGTTTCGATCACTGTGTCACGGGGTCGCCTCCACCGACGGAGGAACGACCCGAGCTTCGCCCGCCGCTCGCTTTCGATGCCAAGAACATGTTTGACCGATGAACCGGGGCCACCCCGGCGAAGGAGAAAATATGTCCACCGACACCGATTCCGCACCACGGACGTCGCCGCACGCACATCTCGCCGGTCGCCTGACCAGCGTCGGCCGTGCCGATCTACCTGCCTCGATCGTGGTTTTCCTGGTCGCGCTTCCCCTTTCGCTCGGTGTGGCGGTGGCCTCCGGCGCTCCGGTGGCGGCAGGACTCATCGCAGCCGTCGTCGGCGGTGTGGTGGCCGGATTGCTGGGTGGTTCCGCGATCCAGGTGAGCGGGCCCACCGCGAGCCTCACCGTGGTCGTCGCCGAGAGTGTGCACCAATTCGGCTGGGCGGCAACGTGCTTCATCACCGTCGGAGCGGGTGTGCTGCAGATCCTGTTCGGGCTGAGCCGGGTCGCGCGCGCCGCGCTGGCCATCGCCCCGGTGGTCGTGCACGGCATGCTGGCGGGCATCGGCGTGGTGATCGCGCTGCAACAGGTGCACGTGCTGCTCGGGGGCAGCTCGCTGAGTTCGTCGTTCGCCGCGCTGGTGGGGTTACCGCGGCAGCTGTTGTCGGTGCGCACCGGCGACCTGTGCGTGGGCCTGGTCGTCATCGGCATCCTGGTCGCTTGGCGCTTCGCGCCACGGCGGGTGCGCGTGCTCCCCGCACCGCTCGTCGCCGTGGTCACCGCCACGCTGCTGGCGCTCGTCCTGCCCACGCGGGTCGAGCACCTCGTGCTGAACGAGTCGTTGCTGGAGTCCCTGGGCCTGCCCGCCATCCCCTCCGGCGGCCCGGCGGCCGTCGCCTCGACCGTGATCACGATCGCGCTCATCGCCAGCGTCGAAAGCCTGCTGTCGGCGGTCGCGGTAGACAAGATGCGGCCTGGTCACCGCACCGATTTCGACCGGGAGCTGATCGGGCAGGGATCGGCCAACGTCGTCTCCGGCCTGCTCGGCGGCCTGCCGATCGCGGCCGTCATCGTGCGCAGCATCACCAACGCGAACGCAGGCGCTCGCAGCAGGGCGGCGACCGTGCTGCACGGAGTCTGGATCCTGCTGTTCGCGGTGGCCCTGGCCGGCCTCGTGCGGCAGATCCCGACCGCCGCGCTGGCCGGACTGCTCATCTTCGTCGGCGCGCAGCTGATCAAGCTGGCGCACATCCGGCTGGCCAGGCGGGCCGGTGAAATGTACGTCTACCTGGCGACGGTACTGGGTGTGGTGTTCCTGAATCTCTTGCAGGGCATGCTGATCGGTCTCGTGCTCGCGTTCGCGCTGCTGCTGTGGCGGGTGGTGCGCGTGCTGATCGTCGCGGCTCCCGTACCCGGCTCGCGCCGGTGGGTGGTCGCTATCGACGGCACGTGCACCTTCCTGGCCTTGCCGAAGCTCACCGCGGAACTGGCGAAGGTCCCGGCCGACGCCGAGGTGACCGTCGAGATGGCCGTCGACTTCCTGGACCACGCTACGCACGAGTTCCTCACCGAATGGGCTCGCGAGCGCGAAACGCACGGTAGTGCAGTGGAATTCGTCGAACTCGGCGGCGAAAGGATGGCAACCGCCTTGGCCGGACCGCCCGAGCGCGGGCACTTCAGGCAGGTCGTCGACCAGGTCATCGGACCGTGGCGGCGCACGGGCGACCGGGAGGACCGCATCGCGGCGGGCATCGCCGCCTACCACCGCGGCCACGCCCACCTGCTGCGCCCGCACCTGGACAAGTTGCGCCATCGGCACGACGCCGACTCGTTCTTCCTCACCTGTGCGGACGCCAGAATCGTGCCGAACGTCATCACCAACAGCGGCCCTGGCGACCTGTTCACCGTGCGCAACGTGGGCAATCTGGTGCCTACGCGCGGTGGGGACGTCTCGGTGGAGGCGGCGCTGATCTACGCGTTGGAGCGGCTGGACGTGCGCGCGGTCGTGGTCTGCGGTCACTCCGGCTGCGGTGCCATGGAGGCGCTGCATCGCGAGGTGCGGGCCGGGGCGGGGCTCGGCGACTGGCTGGCGCACGCCCGGCCGAGCCTGGAGCGCTACCGGCTGGGGCATCCGGTCGCCGCGGCGGCGGCCGTCGCGGGATTCGGCCCGGTGGATCAGCTGGGCATGGTGAACGTCGCCGTGCAGCTGGAGACGCTGCACGCGCACCCGGTCGTGCGCCGAGGGATCGAGGAGCGGGGCGTGGCGGTATCGGGATTGTTCTTCGACCTCGCCACGGCCCGGGTGATCGAGGTCATGGCCGACGGCATCGCGGAGTTCGGCGACGAGCGGCGCGGTATCGCGGCGGAACCCGTCTGAACAGGCATTGTGCGGTGGATCATGCTGATGGACGACGGCCGGACAGTGGGGAATCGCACACAATCGGCGAACTTCTCAGGCTTTGCTAAGTCTTTACCAATAGACTTGCACTCGTTTACATCTCGACTCATCGCTGTGTCGGGACTGCTTCACCGCGAGATGCCGGTTCGCGGTCTTGTGCCCTGCTGGACATGTTGATCGTCAACCGACCTCGGCGAAACAGCCGAGTCGGCGAAGGAGAGTCATGGCTATCGATCACGATTTGGCCCCGCCACCGTCGAAGCCCGCACCGGCGGGTTCGAGCCGCAGTTCCGGACCGCTGTCCGATCGCTTCACCGAAATCCTGCGCCACGATGTGCCCGCATCGATCGTTGTTTTCCTTGTCGCGCTGCCGCTTTCGCTCGGCATCGCGATCGCCTCCGGAGCCCCCGTCGCCGCCGGGCTCATCGCCGCCGTGATCGGCGGTGTCGTCGCCGCCAGCCTCGGTGGTTCGGTCCTGCAGGTGAGCGGCCCCGCCGCTGGCCTCACCGTCGTGGTCGCCGAGACGATCAATCAATTCGGTTGGCGCACAACGTGTTTCATCGTCTTCGCCGCCGGTGTGCTGCAAATCCTGCTCGGCCTGAGCCGCGTGGCCAGGGCGGCGCTCGCCGTGGCGCCCGTGGTGGTGCACGCGATGCTCGCCGGTATCGGCATCACCATCGCGCTGCAGCAGATCCATGTGCTGCTCGGCGGTTCCTCGCACAGCTCGGCCTGGCGGAACATCGTCGAGCTGCCCGGGCAGCTGTTGTCCCTGCACGGCGGTGGCACGCTGATCGGCGTGGTCGTGATCGCGATCATGCTCGGCTGGAAGTACCTGCCCGCCAGGGTCCGCGTCGTGCCGGGTCCGCTGGTCGCGGTGCTCGTGGGTACGGCGCTGTCGCTGGTGCTTCCGCTCGACGCGGTGCGCATCGTGCTGAACGGCTCGCTGTTCGACGCCATCGGCCTGCCTGCGCTGCCTCGCGGCGACTGGTCGGGTCTGGCGCTGGCAGTCGTCACCATCGCGTTGATCGCCAGCGTGGAGAGCCTGCTGTCCGCGGTGGCCGTGGACAAGATGCACTCGCGCAAGCGCACCGACTTCGACCGGGAACTGATCGGCCAAGGCTCGGCGAACGTGCTTTCCGGGCTGCTCGGCGGCCTGCCGGTCACCGGCGTGATCGTGCGTAGCGCCACCAACGTGCAGGCGGGCGCGCACAGCCGCGCCTCCGCGATCCTGCACGGGGTCTGGGTGCTGGTGTTCTCGGTGGCCCTGGTCTCCGTGGTGGAGCAGATCCCGAAGGCCGCGCTGGCCGGTCTGCTCATCGTGATCGGCATCCAACTGGTGAAGCTGGCCCACATCAAACTGGCGCGGCGCACCGGCGACCTGCTGGTCTACGCCGTGACGGTGCTCGGCGTGGTGTTCGCGAACCTGCTCGAGGGCGTGCTGATCGGTCTGGGCCTGGCCTTCGGCCTGCTGCTGTGGCGGGTGGTGCGGGTGGCGATCGAGGCCCGACAGGTACCCGGCACGCAGCGCTGGCTGGTCACCATCGACGGATCGGCCACCTTCCTCGCGCTGCCGAAGCTGTCGGCGCAATTCGCGAAGATACCTCCGGGAGCCGACGTCACGGTGGAGATGACCGTCGACTTCCTCGATCACGCGGCGTTCGAGGCCATCGAGGAATTCGCCCGCCAGCAGGTGAACAACGGCGGCAACGTCGATTTCGTGGAGATCGGCGGCGCCAGGATGGCCCACGCCGCAGCGCAGCCGCCCGCGCGCAGCTTCGCCCGCTCGGTCTGGGACGACATCCTCGGCCCTTGGCGGCGCGACGAGCGGCACGAGAATCCGGTCGCGGCGGGTGTGGCGGCCTTCCACCGCAGCCACGCGCACGTCGTCCGGCCGCATCTGGACGAGTTGCGCGACACGCAGGACCCGGATTCGTTCTTCCTCACCTGCTCGGACTCGCGGATCGTGCCGAACATCATCACCAACAGCGGGCCGGGCGATCTGTTCACGGTGCGCAACGTGGGCAACCTGGCGCCCGCCGAGGGTGACGCGTCGGTGGAGGCCGCGCTGGTGTTCGCGCTCGAGCAGCTGAACGTCCGCTCGATCGTGGTCTGCGGGCATTCCTCGTGCGGTGCGATGAAGGCGTTGCACGCCGGGGCCCAGGTCCCCGGCGTGGACGCCTGGCTCGCCCATGCGCGACCGAGCCTGGAGCGGTTCCACGCGGGCCACCCGGTGGCGAGTGCCGCGCGGGAGGCCGGTTTCGGCGAGGTCGATCAGCTGGCCATGGTGAACGTCGCGGTGCAGCTCGAGTTGCTGCACCGGCACCCAGCGGTGCGCAAGGCGGTCGCCGAGCGCGGCGTCAAGGTGTCGGGCCTGTTCTTCGACATCGCCAGTGCCCGGGTGGTCGAGGTGACCGAGAACGGGATCGCGCACATCGATGACGCGGGCCATCAGCCCGCCCCCGAACTCGTCTGATCGGACGGGGATGGGTGATCCCGCCCGGGCGGCCTGCTCGGGCGGGATCACCGTGTCCGGGCGAGTGGGATCGCGATTCGCTGTGCCGGACCCTCGTACCCTGGGAAACGTGACGGCAGACCTCGAAACGAGCTCGGACGATCGGCCGACCCGCTGGCGCGCCTTCCGCGCCGGGCTCGAACGACGACCTACGCTGTACCTCGGCTACCGGATCGTGGTCGCGGTGGTCGGTGTAGCCGTGCTCGCGGCCGGTGTGCTCGCGATTCCCTATCCCGGTCCCGGCTGGGCGATCGTGTTCGCCGGGCTGGGCATCCTCGCCACCGAATTCGCTTGGGCGCACCGGGTCTTGACCTGGCTGCGGGACCGGTATCGGCAGTTGATGGACTGGTACTCCCGGCAAGGTCTGGCCGTGCAGGTGGCCGGGGCGGTCGGCACCGCCGCGCTGGTCGTGGCGACGCTGTGGGTATTGGGAACCTTCGGGCTTGTGGGTAGTTGGATCGGAGTCGAATGGGAATGGCTGCGCAGCCCCCTGTAACGGTGACCACCGTTCCGGGGCGCATGCTCACCCAACCGGAATGGCTGGCCGCGCGTATCGCGGAGATGGGCCATTCCTGGGGGACCACGTCGCTGCGTATCGCGGGCACGCTGTGGTGGTGCATGGCCGCGTCCGCGCTGGTGGAGCAGATCGCGCGGGCGTACGCGCACGACGCGGACGCCCCCGAGGCCGCGCTGGACCGGCTGGAATGCGAAGTGCGCCCCGACGGCGGCATCGAACGGGTGCGCATCCCGGTGGACGGCGCCCGGGCTTCCGGTAGCGCATCGGCGCTGCGCGAGACGCTGGCGACCGTCATCCCGCCGGTCGCCCGGGTGTCGAGCGCAGGCGTCCCCGCGTTGTGGGCGATCGTGGCCGACGCGATCGGCAATCGGGCACTGGATGCCGGGTCGCCGGACGCGGGCGCGCGGCTGGCCGCCGAGGTCGGCGGCAAACTTCCGGTTCCGCGTTTCGTCGAGATCGGCGGACGCACCTTCGTGCGGCGCATCTCCTGCTGCCTGGTGTTCGAGGTCCCCGGCTGCGAGATGTGCACCAGCTGCCCGAAACGTTCTGCCGCCGAACGCATCGCACTGCTCGCGGACCTGGCCGCCCAGGGCTGACCATCCGGCGCGCGACAACTCGACGGGAACGCCAGGAACTCCGGTGTCACCCGGAGAGAGACCCGAACGCAAATCTCGCGCCACCCGACCGCTACGGCCCAAAACCCGGAGGGGCGGGCCGAAGCGGCGGGACAGTAGCATGGTCGCGCCGGACGAACTTGCGATCGGCCACCATCCAGCGGGACCCCGCCCGCGCACGAGAAACGCCAAGGAGAGCGCAGCCGTGACCACCTCAGCCGCCATCAGCCCAGTCGCCCTCGTCCGGGTGCCGGCCGGGACGACGGCGGGCGCCGCGGTGCGCGAGGCCGGACTGTCCACCAAGGGGCCGGAGACCGTCGTCGTCGTCCGGCTGGACGGCGAACTCAAGGATCTGTCCTGGACCCCGGACGAGGACGTCGACGTGGAGCCGGTCGCGGCGAACACCCCCGACGGCCGCAACGTCATCCGGCACTCCGCCGCGCATGTGCTCGCCCAAGCGGTGCAGCAGGAATTCCCCGAGGCCAAGCTGGGCATCGGTCCCTACATCAAGGACGGGTTCTACTACGACTTCCGGGTCGAGCGGCCGTTCACCCCGGAGGATCTGGCCAAGCTGGAATCCCGGATGAAGAAGATCGTCAAGGGCGCGCAGCGTTTCTCCCGCCGGGTGGTCGAGGTCGACGAGGCCAGGGTCGAGCTGGCCGGTGAGCCGTTCAAACTGGAGCTGATCAGCGACAAGTCCGGGATCGATGATCCAGAGGTCATGGAGGTCGGCGGCAAAGAGCTGACCATCTACGACAATCTGGATCCGCGCACCGGCGAGAAGATCTGGGGCGATCTGTGCCGCGGCCCGCACATCCCGACCACCAAGTTCATCCCGGCCTTCAAACTGACCCGCAGCTCGGCCGCCTACTGGCGCGGTGACCAGAGCCGGGAGGACCTGCAGCGCGTCTACGGCACCGCGTGGGAGTCCCAGGAGGCGCTCGACGAGCACCTGCACCTGCTCGCCGAGGCGGAGCGCCGTGATCACCGCAAGCTCGGCCTGGAGCTGGACCTGTTCAGCTTCCCCGACGAGCTCGGTTCCGGTCTCCCGGTGTTCCACCCCAAGGGCGGCATCATCCGCAAGGAGCTGGAGGAGTACTCGCGTCGCAGGCACGTCGCGGCGGGCTACGAGTTCGTCAACACCCCGCACATCACCAAGGGCCATCTGTTCGAGGTCTCCGGCCACCTGGACTGGTACCGCGACGGCATGTTCCCGGCCATGCACCTGGACGCCGAGCTCAACGAGGACGGCACGGTCCGCAAGCCCGGCCAGGACTACTACGTCAAGCCGATGAACTGCCCGATGCACAACCTGATCTTCCGTGCCCGCGGCCGGTCGTATCGGGAGCTGCCACTGCGGCTGTTCGAGTTCGGCTCGGTCTACCGCTACGAGAAATCCGGCGTGGTGCACGGCCTGACCCGGGTGCGCGGCATGACTCAGGACGACGCGCACATCTACTGCACCAAAGAGCAGATGCACAGCGAACTGACCGACACGCTGCGGTTCGTGCTGGATCTGCTGAAGGACTACGGCCTCGACGACTTCTACCTCGAGCTGTCCACCAAGGACCCGAAGAAGTTCGTCGGTTCCGACGAGATCTGGGAGGAGGCCACCGAGACCTTGTCCAAGGTCGCCTCGGCCTCCGGTCTCGAGCTGGTACCCGATCCCGGCGGCGCCGCCTTCTACGGCCCGAAGATCTCCGTGCAGGCCAAGGACGCGCTGGGGCGCACCTGGCAGATGTCGACCATCCAGCTCGACTTCAACCTGCCCGAGCGCTTCGACCTGGAGTACACCGCGTCGGACGGCACCAAGCAGCGGCCGGTCATGATCCACCGCGCGCTGTTCGGGTCGATCGAGCGCTTCTTCGGTGTGCTCACCGAGCACTACGCGGGCGCGTTCCCGGCCTGGTTGTCTCCGGTGCAGGTCGTCGGCATCCCGGTCGCGGATACCTTTGCCCCGCACCTGGATCGGGTGATCGAACGGTTGCAGGACGAGGGCATCCGGGCACAGGTGGACCGCAGCGACGACCGGATGCAGAAGAAGATCTTCAACAACACCGCCCAGAAGGTGCCGTTCATGCTGCTCGCCGGTGAGCGCGACGTGAACGCGAACGCCGTGAGCTTCCGCTTCCGCGACGGTACCCAGGTCAACGGCGTGCCGGTCGACGACGCGGTGGCCACCATCGTCGCGTGGATCGCCCACCGGGAGAACGCGTCGCCGACGGCCGAGGGTTTCGAAATCCGATCAGCGAACAAGGGTGGGGCATGACCGAGCGGACGGTGCCGGAGGGGCTCGCGGATCTGGACGGGACCGCGACCTCGGCCGAGCCGGGCAGCATCGTGGACACCGGCGCCGGCGAACCGGATCGGCTGCAGCGCCTGTGGACGCCGTATCGCATGTCCTACATCGCGGAGGCGGCCACCGGTCCCAAGGATTCGACCGGCCACCCCTTCACCGACATCCCGAAGATGTCCGACGAGGACGGATTGGTCGTCGCCAGGGGCGAGTTGGTGTACGCCGTGCTCAACCTGTACCCGTACAACCCGGGACACATGATGGTGGTGCCGTATCGCAAGGTGGCGAACCTGGAGGATCTCACCGAGGCGGAGAGCGCCGAGTTGATGGCCTTCACCCAGCAGGCGATCCGGGTGATGAAGAAGGTGTCCCGGCCGCACGGCTTCAACGTGGGGCTGAATCTCGGCGGGGTGGCCGGTGGGTCGCTGGCCGACCACCTGCACCAGCACATCGTCCCGCGCTGGGGTGGCGACGCGAACTTCATCACGGTCATCGGCGGGGCGAAGGTGATGCCGCAACTGCTGCGGGAGACCAGGGCGCTGCTGTCGGCGGCCTGGAAGGAGGCGTAGATGAGCGACCGGGCGGGTCGGCCGTGCTGAGTTTCTTCGGCCGCGAGACGTTCGCGAAGGCGACTGCTCCACTGGGCCGCGCGCTGGTCGGCACCGGACTGACGCCGGACGCGATGACGCTGATCGGCACCACCGCCTCCATCGTCGCCGCGGTCACGCTCTTCCCGACCGGACACCTGTTCTGGGGAACCATGGTGATCTGGTTGTTCGTCATGTTCGACATGCTCGACGGGGCGATGGCGCGGGCGCGCGGCGGCGGCACGAAGTACGGCGCGGTGCTGGACGCCACCTGTGACCGGCTGGCCGACGGGGCGATCTTCGGCGGGCTGGCCTGGTGGGCGGTCTTCCACGAGCAGCACAAGCCCTTGTTCGCCGCGACGCTGGTCGTCTTGGTGACCTCGCAGGTGATCTCCTATGCGAAGGCGCGCGCCGAGGCCAGTGGGCTGTCCGCGGACGGCGGCCTCATCGAGCGGCCGGACCGGCTGATCATCGTGCTGGTCGGCGCCGGATTCACCGGCATCGGTGGCTACTGGGGGATCGAATGGCTGACCTACGCCGTGCACGTGGCCATGTGGATCCTCGCCGTGCTCAGCATCGTCACCGTCGTTCAGCGGGTGCTGGCCGTACGCAACTCGCCGGGAGCGCGCACCGTGATCCCGACCGGGCAGTCGCAGCGCCCTGGCGCGGGCACCGCCGACACCTCGGGGCTTCCGACGTGACCTCACCCGATGCCGGGCGCGAACCGATCGACGGTGGCGTCCGGGTATCCGTCACGATGAATTGCGGACCTGCAGCTCGGGGGCTCGGATGACGATCGGGGAACAGCTCGGCGCCGCCGGATACGCGGCGGGCTGGCGACTGGTGCGTGCGCTGCCGGAGACGACGGCACGACGACTGTTCGAGTGGGGCGCCGACCGGGTCGCCCGTCGCGCCAATCGGGAATTTCACGCGGGCGGCGCGCCGAACCAGTTGCGGCGCAATCTGGCGCGCGTGCTCGGTGTGCTTCCCGCCGACGTGCCGGACGAACTGATCGTCGCCAGCATGCGGTCCTACGCGCGGTACTGGCGGGAGGCGTTCCGGCTGCCCACGATGGACCATGCCGCGATCGACTATGACGTCGGCGGGCTGGAGCATCTGGATGCCGCGATTGCGAAGGGCCGAGGCGTGCTCTTGGTGCTGCCGCATTCCGGCAACTGGGACATTGCGGGCGTCTGGCTGGTCCAGCACTACGGCGGCCCCACCACCGTGGCCGAGCGGCTGAAGCCGGAGTCGCTGTTCGAGCGGTTCGTCGCTTATCGGCAGAGCCTCGGCTTCGAGGTGATCCCGCTGACCGGCGGTGAGCAGCCGCCGTTCGGTCTGCTGGCGGCCCGACTGCGACAGAACAAGATCGTGTGCCTGCTGGGCGAACGCGACCTCACCGGCAAGGGCGTGCCCGTGCAGTTCTTCGGCGAGCGCACCTGGATGCCGGCGGGTGCGGCGAAACTGGCGATCGAGACCGGCGCGGCATTGCTGCCGGTGCACGCCTGGTTCGAGGTCGACGCCGATGGCCGAGAGGACTGGGGCCTGAAAGTCGAAGCGCCGCTGAATGTTTCCGATGGCGTGGCGGCGGCCACCCAGGCGTTGGCGGAAACTTTCGCGGCGAATATCGCTGAGCACCCCGCGGATTGGCACATGCTGCAACCATTGTGGGAGAGCGATCTCTCGCCGCAGCGGCGTGCCAGGATCGCCACCGCGCAGGCGAGCATCAAAGCCGAACAGGGGGACGTATCGCCATGAAGATCGGCATGGTCTGCCCCTATTCGTTCGACGTCCCCGGTGGGGTGCAGGCGCATGTGGTCGAACTGGCGCGAGTGTTCATCGAACGCGGGCACAAGGTGAGCGTCCTGGCGCCCGCGTCCGAGGGCACCCCGCTGCCGGAGTTCGTGGTGTCGGCGGGGCGCGCCGTGGCCATCCCGTACAACGGGTCGGTGGCGCGGCTGTCGTTCGGGCCCATGGCCTACACCAGGATCCGCCGGTGGATCGAGGGCAACGACTTCGACGTGCTGCACATCCACGAGCCGAACGCGCCGAGCCTGTCCATGCTCGCGCTGAAGATCGCCGAGGGCCCGATCGTGGCGACCTTCCACACCTCTACGACGAAATCGCTGGTGCTGAGCACTTTTCAGGGTGTGCTGCGGCCGTATCACGAGAAGATCTCCGGTCGTATCGCGGTGTCCGAGCTCGCGCGCCGCTGGCAGGTCGAGGCGCTCGGCTCGGACGCGGTGGAGATCCCCAACGGCGTCGACGTCCCTGCGTTCGCGCGCGCGCCGATGTTGCCTGGTTATCCGCGCCCCGGCGGGACGGTGCTGTTCCTGGGGCGCTACGACGAGCCGCGCAAGGGCATGGAGGTCCTGCTCGGCGCGCTGCCCGAGCTGGTGCGCGAACATCCCGACGTCGAGATCCTGATCGTCGGCCGCGGCGACGAGGACCGGTTGCGCCGGGAAGCGGGCGACCTGTCCGGCCACTTGCGTTTCCTCGGCCAGGTGTCCGACGAGGAAAAGGCTTCCGCGATGCGGAGCGCCGACGTGTACGTGGCGCCCAACCTGGGCGGCGAGAGCTTCGGCATCATCCTGATCGAGGCGATGGCGGCGGGCACCGCGGTCGTGGCCAGTGAATTGGACGCCTTCCGCCGGGTACTGCGGGACGGTTCGGCGGGCATGCTGGTCCCGGTCGGCGACTCGGCGGCGCTGGCCACCGCGCTGCATGCCGTACTCACCGACGAGGTGCGCAGGGAGGGGCTCGTGCACACCGCGACTCAGGTCGTCGGCGAGTACGACTGGCCGGTGGTGGCCGAACAGATCCTGCGCGTCTACGAGACGGTGACCGTGGGCGACACGAGAGTGCGGGCCGCCGGATGATCACCTTCTCCGCGACGACCGTTCTGGTCCTCGCGCTGATCGCGGCGGTTGTCGTCGCGATCGGTCTGTGGGCGTACTCCACCGCCAACCGGCTCGACCGGCTGCACGTGCGCTCGGATCAGTCCTGGCAGGCGCTCGACGCGGCGCTGGCCCGCCGGGCGGTGGTGGCCAGGTCGGTCGCCATGGCGATCGCGGGTCCGGTGTCCGATCCGGCTCTGTCGGAGCAGGCCGGACAACTGGCAGCGCTGGCGGACCGGGCCGAGCGCGCCGGTCGCGCCGAGCGCGAGACCGTGGAGAACCGCTTGTCCACCGCGCTGTCGGCGGTCGACATCGGCACGCTGCGCCCGCAACTCGTCGCCGAACTGGCCGACGCCGAGGCCAGGGTGCTGATCGCACGCCGCTTCCACAACGACGCCGTACGCGACACGCTGGCGCTGCGCACGCGCCGCCCGGTCCGCGTCCTGCACCTGGGGGGTACCGCGCCGCTGCCGTCCTACTTCGAGATCACCGAGCGCGCTACCCCGGCCGCGTCCACCGGCCTCGCGGTGGACACCATCCGCACCACCGCGCGGGTGGTGCTGTTCGACGAGAACGACCGGACTCTGCTGATGCGCGGCAACGATCCGAAGACGCCGCAGGTGTCGTTCTGGTTCACCGTCGGCGGGGGCGTGGAGCCGGGGGAGAGCCTGCGCGCGGCGGCGGTACGGGAACTGTACGAGGAGACCGGATATCGCGGGGATCCGGCCGCCCTGCGCGGTCCGATCTGGCGGCGGGTAGCGGTATTCCCCTTCAACGGGGAGCTGATCCGGAGCGAGGAGTTGTTCTTCGCCCTGCGGGTGCGTGGTTTCGACCCGCAACCGGCGAACCTGACCGCGATCGAACGCCGCTCCATCACCGGGCACCGATGGTGCACCGCCGCCGACATCGTCACGCTGGACCGCTCCGGCGAAACCGTCTACCCGTATCACCTGGACGAACTGCTGGCCGAAGCAGCTCAGGCCGCGTCGGGCACCGGCGATCCGGAGGTCCGCTCCATCCGCTGACCGGCCACGGAACACGTGTGATGTGTTTCACGATCGTGATAGCGTCGCGATGATCCAGGGCGCCGGAGGGTACTGCTGTCGGGGACGCATGTGCTTTCGGTGTCGTGGTCCCGCTGACGGCGGGGCTGTTCCTGTTCGGTTGTGGAGGTAGTTGGTTCATGTCGTACCTGCTGTTCGATTTCCTGTTGCCGCTGATCGGTCCCGCGGCCGCGGAGTACTGGGCGCAGTTGCTGGTGGTCGGCCCGCTGTGATCGGGCGCCCGGCGCGAACCGGGCAGGCCAGTGCGGCGCCGGGACGGCACTGCGGCCGAGCCTTCCCGGCGTAAGGCGCCATTACCGAGATCGCACCAGGCCAGTGCACTCCAACTGGCTATCAAGTGGCCTTTTGCGCCCACCTAGAATCGTGGCGTTCGTATGCGAGTGATCGATTTGGCGCACATGCCTGGAGGAGTTTGCCGTGACCACCCCCGAGACCACCCAGACCGTCGGTACCGCCCGCGTGAAGCGCGGCATGGCCGAGATGCTCAAGGGTGGGGTGATCATGGATGTCGTCACGCCGGAGCAGGCCAAGATCGCCGAGGACGCCGGTGCGGTCGCGGTGATGGCGCTGGAACGCGTCCCCGCCGACATCCGTGCCCAGGGCGGGGTCTCCCGGATGAGCGACCCGGACATGATCGACGGCATCATCAACGCGGTCTCCATCCCGGTCATGGCGAAGGCACGCATCGGCCACTTCGTCGAGGCGCAGATCCTGCAGAGCCTCGGTGTCGACTACATCGATGAGTCCGAGGTGCTCACCCCCGCGGACTACGCCAACCACATCGACAAGTGGAACTTCACCGTGCCGTTCGTCTGCGGCGCCACCAACCTCGGCGAGGCGTTGCGCCGAATCACCGAGGGCGCGGCGATGATTCGCTCCAAGGGCGAGGCCGGTACCGGTGACGTGTCCAACGCGACCACGCACATGCGCAAGATCCGCCAGGAGATCCGTCGCCTGTCGTCGCTGCCCGAGGACGAGTTGTTCGTCGCGGCCAAGGAGTTGCAGGCGCCCTACGAGCTGGTCCGTGAGATCGCCGAGACGGGCAAGCTGCCTGTCGTGCTGTTCACCGCGGGCGGCATCGCCACTCCCGCCGACGCCGCGATGATGATGCAGCTCGGGGCCGAGGGCGTGTTCGTGGGGTCGGGCATCTTCAAGTCCGGCAACCCGGCGCAGCGTGCCGCCGCCATCGTCAAGGCCACCACGTTCTACGACGACCCGGACGTGCTGGCGAAGGTGTCGCGCGGGCTCGGCGAGGCCATGGTCGGCATCAACGTCGAAGAGATCGCCCAGCCGCACCGCCTGGCCGAGCGCGGCTGGTGAGCTCCGGCCGGTAGCGTCGGCCGCGTGGAGTTGCGGCAGCTGCGGTACTTCGTGGTTCTGGCGGAGGAATTGCACTTCCGCCGGGCCGCGGAGCGATTGTTCATCTCGACGCCGACGCTCAGCCAGCAGATCAAGGTGCTGGAGCGGGAGCTGGGCGGCCCCTTGCTGGTCCGGGAGCCGCGGGTGGAGCTGACGGCCGCGGGCGCGGTGCTGCTGCGCTCCGGTAGGAACGTGCTGCGCGCGATGGACGAGGCGATGCGCGAGACCAGGCGCGCTGCCGCCGCCGGTGCCCCGGTGCTGCGTCTCGGGCTGTTGAACGGCGTCCCGCCCTGGCTGCCCGCCCACATCGGCGGCCTGCTCACCGCCGTGCTGCCCGATGCCCGGATGGTGCTCACCGGTGGGACCACCGCCGATCAGGTGCGTTTTCTCGATGACGACGAAGTCGATCTCGCGTTGGTCCGCGCCCCGGTGGAGCTGCCCGAACGCTTCGCGCAACGTCCGGTTGCCCGCGAGGAGCTGGGCGTCGTGATGTCCGAGCGGCATCCGCTCGCCGGGGCGGCGGCGCCGTTGGACCCGGCCGAGCTCGATGGGCACGAGTTGATCTTGTTCTCCCGCGAATCCGCCGCGGGCCTGCATGATTCGCTGTTGCGTACGCTCGCCGACCGCGGCGCGGCGGTACGGCTGAGCGACAGCGCGATGGGCCATGCGCAGATGCTGGCCGTGCTGCCGTCACGTCCCGACGCGATCGGGCTCAGCTCGTCGCGCGTAAACGGACTATCCGGTCTGGTTTGGCGGCCGTTACGTGGCGCGCCCCTGCGGGTGACCTATGCGATCGCCTGGCGCGCGGCGGTGCGCGATCCGGCCGTCGCGGCGCTGCTCGCGGCACTGGCGTCCGAACTGTCGCCGGAATGAGCCCGCCGGTACCGCTTCCGATGCTAGGTTCACTTCTTACGGCGGCCAGAAGGTCGTCTCATGGTTCTCACAATCACGCTCAGTAGCTTCGCCATTCGATGGCCGTCCCGGCCATATCGCGCCCTATCACCGTCGGATCGATCCGAGCGCAAAGGACGAACAGTTGAAGCTTCTCAAGACCGGACGCATCGCAGCAGCGGGCCTAGCCCTTGTGGCCGCCCTCGGCCTGGCCGCCTGCGGCAGCGACGACAAGAGCGATTCGCACAACTCCACCCACACCACCACCGCCGCCGCTTCGGCGACCGCGAAGGTACCTGCCCCGCCCACCAAAGAAGAACTCAACGCCAACCTGCAGCGAGCGCTCGACCCCGCGGTGCCGAACGAGGAGAAGCTCGACCTCGTGCAGGGCATCGAGGCCGATCCGAGCCTGCCCAACCGCTTGGCCCAGGCGTTTCAGCAGGC
The DNA here is from genome assembly GCF_040644075.1 of Nocardia sp. NPDC047038. NCBI lineage: Bacteria > Bacillati > Actinomycetota > Actinomycetes > Mycobacteriales > Nocardiaceae > Nocardia > Nocardia sp. NPDC047038. The sequence continues at coordinate 949,404 of NZ_JBEYVQ010000001.1, forward strand.
CAACGCCACGGCAGTGGTCACGGGCGTCACCGCCTTCGGTGACACGGTCACCGCCCAGGCCACGTTCACCGTCAACGGGCAGGCGAACCAGGTCGACGTTCCGTTCGTCCTCGAAGACGGCAAGTGGAAGGTCCAGAAGGCCTGGGCCTGCCAGGCGCTGGCCAACCTGAACCAGCAGTCCCCGGCCTGCACCGCGTGATGACGGGAGCCGGCCCGGCGCGCGGGCGGTGACGTTCGTTTCGTCGTGACCGGCGTCGGCTCCACCCACCGCGGTCCGTGCACCGAATCGGTCCACGGCCTGCGGTGTTAGCCCGTGCCTAAGGCGTATTCGGCAGTGCGACATGGACACTCGACCGCGGCGATGGTCGGGTGGAGTCATGACAGCAAGCAGCACAACACCCGAACGCGTCGTCATCGTGGGCGGCAGCTCCGGCATGGGACTCGCGCTGGCGGCATCGCTGATCGATACGGGCGCGCAGGTCACCATCGCGGGCCGTTCCGCCGAACGGCTCGCCGCGGCGGAGCGCACCTTGTCCGCGGGGCCGGGCACGGTGCGCTCGGTCGTCGCTGACATCACCCGCGAAGCCGACCTCGAGCGTTTGTTCGCCGAATCGGAGCCGGTCGATCATGTCGTCACCACCGCCGCCGATGTCACCGGCGCCTATCAGCAGCTGGATCGGTTCGACGCCGACCTGGCTCGGAACCTCGTTTCCGCCAAATTGATCGGCCCCATGCTGCTCGCCAAGCACGCCCGGGTCGTACCGGGCGGCTCGGTGACGTTCACTTCCGGCGTCGCGGCGTATCGGCCCGCGCCGGGCGGCGCCATGGTGGCGGCGGTCAACGGCGCGCTCGCCTCGCTGGCCTACGCGCTGGCCCTGGAGCTCGGCCCGGTCCGCGTCAACGTGGTCTCGCCGGGGTGGGTCGACACACCGATCTGGGACACCATCGCCGGGCCCGCGAAAACCGAACGTCACCAGCAGCTCGCCGCACGCCTGCCCGTCGGGCGCATCGGCCGCCCTTCCGATATCGCGCAGGCGATGCTGGGCGTGATGCGCAATCCCTTCATCACCGGCACGGTCCTGCACGTGGACGGCGGGCATCGGCTGGTCTGACCGCTGGGCGCCGGGAACACATATGGCTACGTGGTTATGCGCATCCAATGATGAGATTGTGCCTCACCACAGAAGCCGAGCTCGAGCGGTAATCGACAAGGACCCGGGAACCTAGTCGGCCCGGTCCTGGTCGACTCGAAGCGCCGGACGATCAGGGTGGTCCCAGCGCACGAAGAAGGTCGGCGTGTAGGGATTATCGGCATCGTGCCGCAGCAGGGCCGGGATGGTCCATTGCGCGTCGGGTGGGGTGCGGCGGCGGAGCGCGGCCTCGGACAGCTCCAGTCGGAGGATCAGGTCGGCGTCGAGGTGGCGGCCCGCGAGCATCGGGCCGGCGACGACAACGGTGGTCGCGGGCGGCGCCGTGCGGATCGCGGCGCGCGCGGAGCGGTCGGCGGCTTCATCCCACAACGCGGGCAGCCACCGGCCGTGCTCGCGCAGCGCCTCCACGACTTCGCGGCGCAGCGCGGCGTAGTCGAACCACGCGGTGCGATAGGACATCTCGTCGGTGCGGCCGAACTCCATGCGCAGCGAGGCGGGACGCACGTAGTCGTGCAAGGAGACCACGTGGGCCGACCGTCCCGCGTCGCGCAGCGCCTCCACGATCCGGTCGGCGAGCGCCACCGGCTGTGCGGCGTCCGCGCCGTCGACGGCGATCACCGTGTGTGCGGTCGCGGTCAGCACGGGCTGGATCACCTGCGTGACGAGGGCGTCGGGCGTGATGGGCAGGAAGCGCGGCACCCATCCATCTCAGCAAAGTGCGACGGCCGGTGCGGCGTGGGCGTAGCCAGGCGTTCACCGGCGGCCGAACTGCGACGCCGTGAGCGGCCGGGATAATCTCAGCGCATGGCGACAATCGAAGAGGCGCTGGAAATAGAGCGGCTGGAGCGGGACATCTTCCGTGGCGCGTCCACCAAGACCCAGCTCGCGCGCACGTTCGGCGGCCAGGTTGCCGGCCAGGCGCTCGTGTCCGCGGTCCGGACGGTGGAACCGCGATTTCAGGTGCACTCCCTGCACGGCTATTTCCTCCGTCCGGGTAATCCGCAGGAGCCGACGGTCTACCAGGTCGAGCGCATCCGGGACGGGCGTTCGTTCTGCACCCGCCGGGTGACCGGCATCCAGGACGGCGCCGCGATATTCACCATGTCGGCCTCGTTCCACATCGGCGACGAGGGGCCCGAGCATCAAGATGTCATGCCCGATGTCCCGATGCCGGAGGATCTGCCCGACGCCAGCACCACGATGACGCCAGAACGGCTATGGGCGATGCGGGAGTGGGAACACTGGGACATACGCATGGTCCCGCACGAGAACGTGTCCCGCCGCGATGGTGTGGTCTCCCAGCAGCAGGTGTGGTTCCGCTACCGGCACCTGCTGCCCGACGATCCGCTGGTGCACGTGTGCACCCTCGCCTACATGAGCGATATGACGCTGCTGGGTTCGTCGAAGGTCATCCATCCCGACGAGCCGACCCAGAATGCCTCGCTCGACCACGCGATGTGGTTCTTGCGCCCGTTCCGCGCCGACGAATGGCTGCTCTACGACCAGTCCTCGCCGTCAGCGGCTTTCGGCCGGGGGCTGACCGGCGGCAAGATCTTCACCCGAGAAGGCACGCTGGTCGCGGCCGTGGTGCAGGAAGGCCTCATCCGCAGGCTGCGGGAGGACTGACCCGGCGGCCATCGCGACGCGGATGCGGCCGACCGTGAGCGGGCCCACATCGGTACGGCTCGTAAGCTTTCCGGCGTGAACGCTTCCTCGGTCACCGCACCCGCCGCCGACACCGGACAGGCGCGGTCCCGTCCCATGATCGGCGTGCTCGCGCTGCAAGGCGACGTCCGGGAGCACGTCGCCGCGCTCGCGCACTGCGGCGCCGAGCCGGTGCTGGTCCGGCGCGAGGCGGAGCTCGCGGCCGTGGACGCGCTCGTGCTGCCCGGTGGCGAGTCGACCGCGATCAGCAAGCTGCTGCAGGCCTTCGACCTGCTGGAGCCGCTGCGCGCGCGGCTGCGCGACGGTATGCCCGCGTTCGGTTCCTGTGCGGGCATGATCCTGCTCGCCTCGGAGGTGCTCGACACCCGCCCGGACGCCCAGCATCTGTCCGGCATCGATATGACGGTGCGGCGCAACGCGTTCGGCCGTCAGGTCGACTCGTTCGAAACCGACCTGCCGTTCTCCGGCCTGACCGACGGTCCGGTGCGAGCGGTGTTCATCCGCGCACCGTGGGTCGAGCGGGCGGGTGCGGGCGTCGAGGTGCTGGCCACGGTGCCGGATGGCCCCGCCGCGGGCCGGATCGTCGCGGTGCGGCAGGGCAACGTCCTGGCGACGTCGTTCCATCCCGAGGTCACCGGCGATCTGCGGGTGCACCGCATGTTCGTGGAGATCGTCCGTTCGGCCGCCGCGTAGTCGGGGCCGCTCTGTACGGCCGTGGTGGAGGCCCGAGTAGGCTGGAGAAGTTGTCCGCCCGGCGGTGCCGGTACCGTACACACCACCAGACGTGCCACCGACCTGAAGGAAGTAGGGAATGAGCGGCCACTCCAAATGGGCCACCACCAAGCACAAGAAGGCTGCGATCGACGCGAAGCGCGGCAAGCTGTTCGCGAAGTTGATCAAGAACATCGAGGTGGCGGCCCGGACCGGTGGCGGTGACCCGGAAGGCAACCCGACGCTGTACGACGCCATCCAGAAGGCGAAGAAGTCGTCGGTCCCCAACGACAACATCGAGCGCGCCCGCAAGCGCGGCGGCGGCGAGGAAGCCGGCGGCGCCGACTGGCAGACGATCATGTACGAGGGCTACGGTCCCAACGGCGTCGCCGTGCTGATCGAGTGCCTCACCGACAATCGCAACCGGGCCGCGGGCGAGGTGCGGGTCGCGATGACGCGTAACGGCGGCAACATGGCCGACCCTGGCTCGGTGGCCTACCTGTTCCATCGCAAGGGCATCGTCACCCTGGAGAAGAACGGGCTGTCCGAGGACGACGTGTTGCTGGCCGTGCTCGACGCGGGCGCCGAGGAGGTCAACGATCTCGGCGAGTCGTTCGAGATCGTCAGCGAGCCGGGCGATCTGATCGCGGTCCGCTCCGCGCTGCAGGGCGCCGGTATCGACTACGACTCCGCCGAATCCGGCTTCCAGCCGTCGGTGTCGGTCGCGGTGGACGTCGACGGCGCCCGCAAGGTGATCAAACTCGTGGATGCCCTCGAGGACAGCGACGACGTGCAGAACGTCTACACCAACGTCGACATCCCGGACGACGTGCTCGCCGAGCTCGAGGACTAGTCGATCGACCGCGCGCCGTACCCCCGCACGGCGGGATGCTGAGCGCGAAATCGGGGCGGCCGGTCTGTGTACGGGCCGCCCCGAGTGGGTTCATTCCTGGTTCCCAGCGCACCGCTCGGCGGCCGCGCCCCCACCTTCCGGTCGGCGCTGCGGCCGCCGGGGAGGTGGGGCCGGACTCACTCCGCGATCTCGGTGCGGTCGCACCACTCGTACACGCGCAGCCGCCCTTCAGGCGTGTCCTGCTCCCGCTGACTGACCTTGAAGTGCTCGTATCCGCCGCGGAACGGCACCTTCAATTCCACGCCGGGTGGGGTGATCGGGACGATGCGCGAGGGCAGATCGTGCGGCCCGCCTTCGAGGACTGCTTTTGCGCCTTTGCTCATCCTGGGATGGTAGAAGCGCGAAGGTCCTGATCGTGGCATATTTCATGGCACGGTGAGTACCAATTTGCCGACGGTTCGCCCGGTCTCGCCGAGCGCGTGCGCCTCGGCTGCCGCGGACAGCGGGAACGACCGGGCGACCGCCGGGCGCAACGCGCCGGATTCGACGAGTCCGGCGAGAGCGAGCATGCCCGCGTGATCGTGCTCCACCAGCATCCGGATCGCGCGCACGCCCAGCGCCTCCGCCTCGACTGCCAAGTCGACCGCGCCGAAGGCCCGCAACGTCACCAGCAGTCCGCCGGGACGCAGGGTGCGCAGGGACCGGATGCTGTTGTCGTCGTCGATCGAGTCCAGCACCAGGTCGACGTCGCGGACCGTCTCGGCGACGTCGGTGTCGCGATAGTCGATCACCTCGTCGGCGCCGATATCGCGCAGGAACGCGTGGTTCGGCGCGCTGGCGGTGCCGATGACGTACGCCCCGCGCGCTTTGGCGATCTGAACCGCGAAGTGGCCGACGCCGCCCGCTGCCGCATGGATCAGTACGCGTTGCCCGGGGCTGAGCCCGGCGGTGTCGACCAGCGCCTGCCAGGCGGTGAGCGCGGCGAGCGGGATCGCCGCCGCCTGTGTGTGGTCGAGCGCGGCCGGTTTGGGGGCGAAGGCGCGGGCGGGGCCGACGACGTATTCGGCGCAGGAACCGTGGCCGTACGGGTAAGGGAGCATGCCGAACACCTCGTCGCCGGGGCGGAACAGGGTGACGCCGATGCCGGTGGCCGCGACCTCGCCGGAGACGTCCCAGCCGAGGACGAACGGCGGCTCGGGAAGGAACAGTCCCGCGGTGGCGCGGTGGCGCCAGTCGGTCGGGTTGAGCCCGGCCGCGCGGACCCGGACCAGGATCTGGCCGGGGCCGGCCACCGGCCGCGGCAGTTTCACTTCGGTGAGCACCTCGGGTCCGCCGAGGGTCTGCTGGCTGATCGCGCGCATGGTCGCGGTGCTGTCGATTTCGGTCACGGCTGTCAGCCTGCCGGTATCCGACGGCAAAGAAAATGGCACGATTGCCATTCTTCGATATGATCATGCCATGGATTCGACGGCGCCTCATCGAGTGGTGGTGTTGGCGCTGGCGGGGGTCTACCCCTTCGAACTCGGTATCCCGAATCGGGTGTTCGGCAGTGCGGCAGGTAGATACGAGGTGATCACCTGCTCGGTCGACGGTCGTCCGGTGCGCAGTGCCGCCGATTTCGACATCGCGGTGGCCCACGACAGCCGCGCCTTGCGGAACGCGGACACCGTGGTGCTGCCCGCCTGCGACATCACGACGGCTCTCACCGGCACGCTGCCGCAGCCGGTGCTCGACGCGTTCGCGCTGATTCCGGCGGGGGCCAGGATCGTCGCGATCTGCACCGGTGCCTTCATCGCCGCGGCCGCAGGGCTGCTCGATGATCGACCAGCCACGACGCACTGGAATCAGGCCGGTCTGTTCCGGCGCACCTTCCCGCGGGTCCGCCTCGACCCGGACGTGCTCTATGTCGATGACGGGGACGTCCTCACGTCGGCGGGCGCCGCGGCAGGACTGGACGTCTGCCTGCATCTGGTGCGGCGCGATCACGGCAGCGCCGTCGCGAACGCGGTCGCGCGCCGCTGCGTCGTTCCCCCGTGGCGCGACGGCGGCCAAGCGCAATACATCGAGCAACCCGTGCCGCCCGAGACGTCGGCCGGGACCGCCGCGGTCCGCCAATGGGCCCTGGAGAACCTGCGCCATTCGCTGACCGTCGATGAACTGGCAGCCCGCGCCCGGATGAGTAAACGAACCTTCGCCCGGCGCTTCCGCGACGAGGTCGGCATGAGCCCGGGACGGTGGCTGATCCAGCAGCGGGTCTTCCGCGCCAGGCATCTGCTCGAAACCACCGACCTGACCGTCGATCGCATCGCGGGCGAGGTCGGCTTCGCCACCGGGACTTCGTTGCGTCAACATCTGGCCGACGCGATCGGCGTGTCACCGCAGGCTTATCGGCGTACGTTCCGTGCACGAGCAGGCGCCGCGGCGAGCTGAACGCCGGTGCGCCGACCGGTTCAGTCGGCGGCCGTGACGGGCAGACCCACGCGGCCTGCGATCCACGGCAGCGACGAGGTGAACGCTGCCGAAGCGAACTGCCAGGTGTGGCCGCCCTGGGTGGTGTAGACGGTGCAATCGATGCCGACCGCGCGTCCCGCGGCGCAGAGTTTGTCGGCGGCTCCGACCTCACCGGAATCGGGTATCCCGTCACGGCCGCCGAGGCCCGCGCGGTCGTCGTCTGGAACGGGCGCGCGCCTCGTCCCCCCGCCGGAGCGTTGTGCGGGGACGAGGTCGTCGAACAGGCCGGCGACGCCGCTGTAGCGACCGTGCGCGGCCATGACGGTCAGCGGGTCGAACGCGGCCCATGCGGCGGAGTCACCGCCGAAGAGCCGGGCGATGGTCTGCTCCTTGGTGCCGGACGACGGCCCGAGGTCACCGGCGATGTCGACGAAGGTGTGGACCAGATCGGGGTGCATGACCGCGAGGTCCACCGCGCAGGTGCCGCCCATGGACCAGCCGACCACCGCCCAATTCGCGGGATCGGCCGAGGCGCCGAACCGCGATTCGACATAGGCGGGCACGTCCTCGGTCAGATGGTCGGCGGCGTCGCCGCGAGGGCCGTCGACGCATTCGGTGTCGTTGTTGAAGCTGCCGCTGGAGTCGACGAAGACGAGGATCGGCGCGCGGCCGCCGTTGGCCTTGGTGAAGCTGTCCAGGGCGGGCATGATCTGGCCACTGCGGATCCAGTCCGCCGGCGTGTTGAACTCGCCGCCGATCATCATCACCACCGGCAGAGCGGGCGGGGTCGGCCCGGCGAACCACGCTGGTGGCAGGTAGACGTATTCGGTGCGATGCGGGAATCCGCTGCCCGCGTCGGGAATGCGCACCGGCACCAGTTTGCCGTCGGTAACGGCGGTGTTCCGCAGGCCGGGCAACGCCGAGAGGTCGGTTTCGTGCGGGAGCGGACCCGCGGTGACCGCGCCCCAGGCGGCCTGCACGGTGGGGTAGTAGCCGACCCACTGGTTCAGCACGATTCCGGTGCTCACCAGGGTCAGCGGGATGGCGAGGACCGCGATCCCGCGCCGCCGCCAGCGTGCGCCCGGCCAGCCGACGACCGCGACGGCGGTGGCGACGGCGGTCGCGCCGACCCACGCCCACAATCGGGTGGGCGCCGGATCGGAGGCCAATCCCTCGTCGGCCACGTACCACGCGGCGCCCAGCGCTCCCGCGACGCCGAGCGCCACGCAAACCGGCAGCTGGATCAGCCACCACTGTCTGCCGCGCCGAGCGACGGCGAGCAGCACGACCACCGCGGCGAGGAGCGCGACGGTCACCGGCAGCCAGCCGTGCAGCAGTGAGATCCCGTGGTGGAAGGTGTGCTGCTGGTTCGAGGCCGGACTCGCCGGGGGAACCTGCGGTGGCGCCGGAGACGTGGGCGCGGCGAGTATCGGCACGTCCGGCATTGTGCAGGCAGTTCCTCGAGAGACGCTGTGAATCGGCTCAGGCCCTCCTGTGCGACCGGCCCGAAATGTTGTCGTGCCGTCCGGGGTGCGCGAGGAGAATGCGAGCATGGTCGAACTGGTGCTGGTGCGCGGCGACATCACCGAACAGGAGGTCGACGCGGTGGTCAACGCGGCGAATTCGTCGCTGCTCGGCGGCGGGGGAGTGGACGGAGCGATCCACCGGCGCGGCGGCCCGGAAATCCTGGCGGAATGCCGCCGATTGCGGGCGTCCCACTACGGCGCGGGACTTGCCACCGGAGCGGCGGTGGCCACCACGGCGGGTCGGCTTCCCGCGCGGTGGGTCATCCACACCGTCGGGCCGGTGTGGTCGGACGTCGAGGACCGCTCCGCTCTGCTGGCCTCCTGTTATCGCGAATCCCTGCGTGTGGCGGACGAATTGGGGGCGCGCACGGTCGCCTTCCCGGCGATCTCGACCGGGATCTTCGGCTGGCCGATGGACGACGGGGCGCGAATCGCTGTCGACACGGTTCGTACGACCGAGACGGCGGTATCGGAGGCGCGATTCGTTCTCTTCGACGAACGGGCACACGGTGCGTTCGCGCGGCAGGTCTGCGGGACTTGAGACCTCCTGCGCCGGCAGCCGCCGTGTCGTCACGGGTACGGCAGGTCCGCAGCACCGGTGGGGCGAACTTGTCGGTCCTCGCTGACATAGTCGGCGCGTGGCGTTCAGTACTTGCATCGAAATCCGGGTCTCCGACCTGGATCCCCAGTTGCACGTCACCGGCGCGGCCTACCACCAATTCGCCGATCACGCCCGTTTCGCCTGTGTTCAGGCGGCGGGCGTGTCGGTGGACGAGCTGATCGCCTCCGGGCTCGGGCCGGTCAACTTGGAGACCGTGCTCCGCTTCCAGCGCGAACTCCGCGGTGGCGACACCGTGGACGTCTCGTGCGCCTGGCAGTGGGGAGACGGCAAGACCTATCGTGTCGAGCACGTCCTGACCCGCGCCGACGGCGTGGTGGCCGCGACGGTGACCAATGTCAGTGGCTTGCTCGATCTGGCGGCGCGGCGCCTCGTGGCCGATCCCGCGCGGCAGTGGGCGGCACGCGCGAGCCGTCCGGAGTTGCTGGGGTTGCCGGGCGCCGGGCGGGAAGCGGCGGTTGTCGGCGAATAGCCCGGGGCTGTGTCGCTGGACGGCGAAAGGCGAAGCCTCCGCTAGACTCTCGAACAGTTGTTCGTGTCTGCGAGAGGGGTTGTCGTGCGGGTGATGGGCGTCGACCCCGGACTCACTCGCTGCGGCCTCAGCATCGTGGAGGGCGGATCGGGGCGGAAGGTCACCGCCGTGGACGTCGACGTGGTCCGCACTCCCGGCGATATGGATCTGGCGCAGCGCCTGCTCGCGGTCGCGGACGCAGCCGAACGCTGGATGGACATCCACGAGCCGGGGGCCGTCGCCATCGAACGCGTCTTCGCTCAGCACAATGTCCGTACCGCCATGGGCACCGCGCAGGCGGGCGGCGTGATCGCGCTGGCCGCCGCGCGCCGGGGAATCCCGGTCGCGTTCCACACACCCAGCGAGGTGAAGGCCGCGGTGACCGGCAACGGCACCGCGGACAAGAAGCAGGTGACCGCCATGGTCACCCGTATCCTCGGGCTGCGGTCCGCGCCGAAACCGGCGGACGCGGCGGATGCGCTGGCGCTGGCGATCTGCCATTGTTGGCGAGCGCCGCTGCTGGAGCGGATGGCGGCGGCGGAGGCCAAGGCGGCCGCGGCGCAGCGCCGATACCGGGAGCGGCTGGCCGAACAACGGAAGGCGGTGCACGGGTGATCGCGTCGGTACGCGGTGAAGTGCTGGAAATCGCCCTCGACCACGCGGTGATCGAGGCGGCAGGCGTCGGCTACCGGCTCAATGCCACTCCGTCCACCCTGGCCGGGCTCACCCGAGGTGAGGAAACCCGGCTCTACACCGCGATGATCGTCCGCGAGGACTCGATGACCCTCTACGGTTTCGCCGACACCGAGGCCCGCGACCTGTTCGGCCTGTTGCAGACCGTTTCGGGCGTCGGGCCTCGCCTGGCCATGGCGGTGCTGGCCGTACTCGAACCCGAAGCGCTGCGCAAAGCGCTGGCCGAGAGCAACGTGGCGGCACTGACCCGGGTCCCCGGCATCGGCAAGCGCGGCGCCGAGCGCATGGTGGTGGAACTGCGCGACAAGGTGAATCTCGTTCCCGTGCCTGCCGGCCCGCCCGGATCCGCGCCCGCCGCGGTGATCACCCCCGTGCGTGACCAGGTCACCGAAGCGCTCGTCGGCCTCGGTTTCGCCGTCAGACAGGCCGAACAGGCGATCGACGCGGTGCTGGCGGAACAGCCCGCCGCCGACACCTCCGCCGCCCTCCGGGCGGCGCTCGGCCTGCTCGGCAAGAACCGGTAAGGCGTCATGGATCATCCTGAGGAACCCGCCGAATCGCAGGTCAGCGCAAACTATCTGAAGTCCGACGGCGAGATCGAGGCGAGTCTGCGCCCGAAGTCGCTGGACGACTTCATCGGTCAACCCCGTGTCCGCGAACAGCTCGCGCTGGTGTTGCGCGGCGCGAAACAGCGCGGCGGCACACCGGATCACGTCCTGCTGTCCGGGCCGCCGGGTCTGGGCAAGACCAGCATGGCGATGATCATCGCGGCCGAACTCGGCACCGCGCTGCGGATCACGTCGGGTCCCGCGCTGGAGCGGGCCGGAGACCTCGCCGCCATGCTCAGCAACCTGGTCGAGGGCGACGTACTGTTCATCGACGAGATCCACCGGATGGCGCGCCCCGCCGAGGAGATGCTCTACCTGGCGATGGAGGACTTCCGGGTGGACGTCGTCGTCGGCAAGGGGCCGGGGGCGACCTCCATTCCCCTGGATATCGCACCGTTCACCCTGGTCGGGGCCACCACCAGATCCGGAGCGCTGACCGGTCCGCTGCGCGACCGTTTCGGTTTCACCGGGCACATGGACTTCTACGAACCCGGCGAATTGCTGCGCATCTTGCAACGGTCGGCACACATCCTCGGTGTCGTCATCGAGGAGGAGGCGGCGGCCGAGATCGCGGGCCGCTCACGCGGCACGCCCCGTATCGCCAATCGCTTGCTGCGCCGTGTGCGCGACTACGCGGAGGTGCGTGCCGACGGCCGGATCACCCGCCCCATCGCCCAGGCCGCGCTGGAGGTCTACGACGTGGACGTGCTCGGTCTCGACCGGCTCGACCGCGCGGTGCTCGGCGCGCTCGTGCGCAGTTTCGGCGGTGGCCCGGTGGGGGTGTCCACCTTGGCTGTGGCGGTCGGGGAGGAGGCCGCGACCGTGGAAGAGGTCTGCGAACCGTTCCTGGTTCGCGCGGGCATGGTCGCGCGCACACCCCGCGGCCGGGTCGCCACCGCCGCCGCGTGGGAGCATCTCGGTCTCGTTCCGCCGCCCGACCTGGTGTTCGGTTCCATCGAAGTGCGCGGTCGCGAGCCGCACCCCACGCTCGACCTGTTCGAATGAGCCGCGCGCTCGGGTGATCGCCGCCGCGGTTGCGGGTCAGCGGCGATGGCGCAGGGCGGCGGCGACCAAGTCGCGGAAAGCGTCGACCTCGTCGCGCTGGTAGCCGCGAGTGCCGAGGCGGGCCTCGGTGAAGCGGACGGCCTCGACGTCGGTGAGGGTGAGGCTGCCCGGTCCGCCGTGCGCGAGGGTCGCGGCGACCAGATCGAGGAACGCGCCGACCTCTTCCTCGTTGTATCCGCGCCTGCCCACCGGGGCCTGGCTGAATCGCATGCGCTGCACATCGTCGAAGGTGAGCATGGCGTGGCCGTTGCCGTTCGCGGCGGGCACCGGACGGACGCCGCGCTGCCGGAACTCCAGTTCCGCGCGCAGTTGGTCGAGATACTCGTCGACCTGGTCGGCGCGGTAGCCGCGCTGGCCGAGCCGGGGCGCGCCGAAACCGACATGCCGCAGATCGTCGGCGGCGAGAACGCCGCGCCCGGCCAGCGTCGCGGCGACGAGTTCGAGGAAGGCATCCACCTCGTCCGCGTGATAGCCGCGATGCCCGAGCGTCGGGGTCGCGAAACGGGTGCGGCGCACGTCCTCCGGAGTCACGGGCGACATTCTGTCAGGCTCGGCGCGTCCGGCCGATCGGAAGGGAAACTTCGCGATTCCCTGGCCTTTTGCGAACAAGGGCCGTCCCCCTGGCGAAAGCGTCGGATCAGTGCGCCTCACCCTAGCGCCGGTGGCGGTGTCAGGGGGATTGCCGAGGTGCTCAGTCCTTGCGCACGCCGTCCACGAGCAGGCGGCGGATCGCCTGGTTCAGCCCCGCGATCGCGGCCTCGTCGGGTTCGCGCAGTGAGTAGACGATGCCCCCGATCAGCATGCCGGTCACCGCGCGCGCGGTGTTCGACGTGTCCAGATCGGCGCGCAGGTAGCCCTGCTCGACACCGTGGTCGAGATAGCCCGCGGTCAGCGCGTCGGCGGTGTCGAGCAGTCCGTACAGCCGCTGGGTGAGTTCGTCATCGATGCCGGTGGCGTGGAACAGCAACAGCTGGGCGACCCGGCGATCGGTCAGCAGGATTTCGGTGAGGGCCACCCCGATCCGGTCGATCTGGGCGCGGTATTCGTCGAGGGTGGCGGCGGCGTCCGGGGCGTTCTCGGTGCCGAGGGCGGCGATGATGCGCGCGGCGAGGTCATCGATGACGTGGTCGATGATCTCGCGCTTGTTGCTGAAGTAGCGGTAGAAGGTGCCGTGACCGATGCCGAGCTGTCCCGCGATGTCGGCGATGCCGGTGGCGTGATAGCCCTTCTCCGCGAAACAGACGAAGGCGGTGTCGATGATCTCTTGGCGCAGTTCGGCTTTCCGTCGCTCGGCACGCGTGGATGGCTTCGTCACCTTCCCGATGATACAGTCATCACAAACGGAATGATGTGTCATTCCGTGATATGTGGTTCAGCTAGCAGGAGGTTCGGTGTGGCGCCTCAATACGACGCGGTCGTGGTCGGTGCGGGGTTCGGCGGTATGGGGGCCGGTATTCAGCTCGATCGGCTCGGCCTGAGCAATTACGTCATCCTCGAACGCGAGGACGACCTGGGCGGCACCTGGCACGTCAACCACTATCCGGGTCTCGCGGTCGACATCGCCTCGGTCACCTACTCCTACTCGTTCGAACCGAATCCGCACTGGTCGCGGCTGTTCGCGCCGGGCGAGGAGCTGAAGAAGTACGCCGCGCACGTCGCCGACAAGTACGGCCTGCGCCGCCGCATGCGCTTCGGCACCGTCGTCGACGGCGCGCGCTGGGACGAAGAGCGGCAACACTGGGTGGTCTCGATCGCGGGCGGGGAAACCGTCACCGGCCGATACCTGCTGACGGCGACGGGATTCCTGTCCCAGCCCTATACCCCGCCGTTCCCCGGCATCGACTCGTTCGCGGGCAAGATCATCCACACCACCGCGTGGGAGGACGACTTCGACCTCACCGGCCGCACGGCCGCGATCATCGGCACCGGCGCAACCGCCGTGCAGCTGGTGCCCGAGGTGGCCAAGAAGGCGCGTGCGCTCACGGTGTTCCAGCGCACCCCGATCTGGGTGGTGCCGAAGGTCGACACCGCGATTCCCGCCCCGGTGCGCAAGCTGTTCGAACGGGTCCCCGCCACGCAGAAGGCCGCGCGACTGGTCAACACCAGCCTGCTGGAGGCGCTGATGGTGGTCGGGGTGCTGCACTTCAAGCAAGCCAAGCTGCTGAACAAGGGGGCGGGAGCACTGGCCAAGGCGCACCTGCGGGCGTCCGTGCGCGACAAGGCGACGCGCAGGCAGCTGACACCGCACTACGATTTCGGGTGCAAGCGGCCGACCTTCTCCAACCACTACTTCACCACGTTCAACCAGCCGCACGTGCGCCTGGAGACGAATTCGATCGACCACATCGAGCCGGACGGCATCGTCACCGCCGACGGGCACAAGACCGAGATCGACACCCTGATCCTGGCCACCGGCTTCAATCTGTGGGACGTGAACTTCCCGGCCATCGAGATCATCGGCCGGGACGGGGTGAACCTCGGAAAGTTCTGGCGGGACAACCGTTTCCAAGCCTACGAGGGCATCACGGTGCCGAAGTTCCCCAACTTCCTCAGCCTCAACAGCCCGTACTCCTACAGCGGCCTGTCCTACTTCACCACCATCGAAGCCCAGATGAAGCACATGGGCAGATTGTTCGGCGAGTTGCGCCGCCGGGGCGAGACCACCTTCGAGGTCAGCGAGCAGGCCAACGCCGCGTTCCTGGACCGGGTGACCGACAAGCTGGGCTCCTCGGTCTTCTATGGCGGCGACTGCGCCACCGCGCGCAGCTACTACTTCAACCAGCACGGTGAGGCCGCCTTGCTGCGGCCCACCAGCACACTGAACGCCCATCGCGAAGCGGTCGCCTTCCCGCTGGAGGACTACGTCTACGGCAAGACCGCCTGACACCGTTACCTCGGCTCGCCCGCCGGAGCGTGTCCCGGCGGGCGAGCCGGTGTGCGATCTGGGCCGTTGTAGCTGCCCAGCGGGCGTGCGGGTGTGGCACCCGCGCAGCGAACTGGCAGACTGTGTGGGTACTTGCCCATCCCACCCACGACACTAGGGACTGACTTCGACGATGGAACTGCTGTTTCCGCTGCTACTGGTAGCCCTGCTCGTGCCGATGTTCCTCGGTGTCCGCCGTCAGAAGCGGGAAGCCGAGAAGGTCACCCAGATGCAGGACAGCCTGAAGATCGGCGATCAGGTCGTCACCACGTCGGGTCTGTACGGCACCGTGGTCGAACTCGACGACACCACGGTCGACCTCGAGATCGCCGAGGACGTGGTCACCACGTGGCTGCGCCAGGCCATCCGTGAGGTGCGCACCGACGACCAGGTGAGCACCGAGGAGACCGGCTCGGAGACCACCGGCTCGGACACCACCGAGGCCGTCGAGGAATCCGCCGAGCAGACCGAGACCCGCCTGACCAAGGACTGATCGTTCCGGTTGTGCCCCGGCTCGCCGGATGTCGCCGCGGCCGTCCGTCCGCGCACCCGGCGGCGCTGGTGCACGTCCGCATGTTCCATCCTCGACTTCCCGCCTAGGAGATGACGTACTGTGCCACCTTCCCAGGGATCGGCGCACCCGCTGCGGCTGCTCGGTGTCTATGCCGCGCTGCTGGCCGTGATCTATGCGCTGGTGTTCTTCACCGGTGACAAGTCCCCGACACCCAAGCTCGGTATCGACCTGCAGGGCGGCACCCGCGTCACGCTGTCCGCGCGCACGCCGGACGGCAGCAAGCCGAGCCAGGACAGCCTGAAGAAGGCGCAGGACATCATCGAGAACCGGGTCAACGGCCTCGGTGTCGGCGGATCCGAGGTCGTCATCGACGGCGACAACATCGTGATCACCGTGCCCGGCGACGACGGGCAGCAGGCGCGCGCGCTGGCGACCACGGCCAAGCTCTACATCCGTCCCGTGCTGCAGGCCGTGCCCGCGGCGGGACGCGGAGCGACCCCGCAGACCGCGCCCGCCGCGCAGCCGACGACGCCGGAGACCACGCAGCCCGCCGCGCCGGAGACCACCGAGCCCGCGCCCGCCCCGCAGCAGCGCGTGTTCCCCGCTCAGCAGCCGACGCAGCCGCCCACGAATCCCGGTCTGGAGCCCACCGAAGAGTCGACCAAGGAGATCCAGGCGGCCAAGGCCCTGCGCCAGAGCACCGACCAGTCGGTGCAGCAGGCCGCGCTGGCCACCATGGACTGCGGAAAGGCCGATCCGCTCGCGGGCAACGACGACCCGGCCCTTCCGCTGGTGACCTGCTCGACCGACGGCACCGAGGTCTTCCTGCTGGACAAGAGCCGCATCGACGGCCAGGAGATCAAGGACGCCACCTCGGGCCTGAACCAGCAGCAGGCCAGGCACGAGGTCTACCTGGACTTCAAGTCCGGCGGCAGTGACGCGTGGGCGGCGCTCACCGGTGAGTACGTCTACAAGCGGGTCGCGTTCGTGCTCGACTCGAAGGTGGTCAGCGCACCCGTCGTGCAGCAGGGCCCGCAGCAGGGTGGCCGCACCCAGATCTCCGGCAACTTCACCGCGACGTCGGCGAAGGAACTGGCGAACACGCTGAAGTACGGCTCGCTGCCGCTGTCGTTCCAGACCTCGGAAGCCGAGACGGTGTCCGCCACGCTCGGCCTGTCCTCGCTGAAAGCGGGCCTGCTCGCCGGCGCGGTCGGCCTGCTGGTGGTGCTGCTGTACTGCCTCCTGTACTACCGGATGCTCGGATTCGTCACCGGTCTGTCGCTGGTGGCATCGGGATTCGCGGTGTACGGCATCATGGTGCTGCTCGGGCGCTGGATCGGGTTCACGCTCGACCTCGCGGGCATCGCCGGTCTGATCATCGGTATCGGTATGACCGCCGACTCGTTCGTGGTGTTCTTCGAGCGCATCAAGGACGAGATGCGCGAGGGCCGCAGCTTCCGTTCCGCCGCTCCGCGCGGCTGGCAGCGCGCCCGCCGGACCATCCTGTCCGGCAACGCGGTCAGCTTCATCGCCGCGGCGGTGCTCTACATCCTGGCCGTCGGACAGGTCAAGGGCTTCGCGTTCACCCTCGGTCTCACCACGATCCTCGACGTGGTCGTGGTGTTCCTGGTCACCTCGCCGCTGGTGCTGCTCGCTTCGCGGACGGCGTTCTGGTCCAAGCCGTCGGTGAACGGCCTCGGCGCGATCCAGCAGGTCGCCCGCGAGCGGAAGGCGGCCGAGGCCGCACTCGGGAAGGCGTGAGGACGATGACCAACAGCCACACCACCCCGTCGCTCGACAAGACGAGCGCCACCGAGATCACCGACGTGTTCGCGGCGGTCGGCGACGCGCAGACGCCCAAGCACGGCTTCTTCAACCGCCTCTACACCGGCACCGGCGCGATCGACGTGATCGGCAAACGCCGGATGTGGTACATCATCACCGCCGCGATCGTGCTCGTCTCGCTGGGCAGCATCATCTTCCGCGGCTTCAACTTCGGCATCGACTTCGAGGGCGGCTCGCGCATCCAGTTCCCGGCGGGGAACGCGACCACCAGCGCGGTGGAGGATGTCTACCGCGGCGCGATCGGCACCGACCCGGTCTCGGTGCAGACCGTCGGCGCGGGCGGATCGGCCACCATGCTGATCCGGTCCGAGGCGCTGAACCAGAAGCAGGTCGAGGCGCTCAACAGCGCGCTGTTCGCCGAGTTCCAGCCGAAGGACAAGTCCGGCAACCCGAGCCGGGCCGCGATCAGCACCTCCGATGTCAGCGAGACCTGGGGCAGCCAGATCACGCGCAAGGCGATCATCGCGCTCGCGGTGTTCCTCGTGCTCGTCGCGGGCTATATCGCGATCCGCTACGAGGCGCACATGGCCATCGCGGCGCTGGCGGCGCTGGCCTTCGACGTCACGGTCACCGCGGGCGTGTACTCACTGGTCGGGTTCGAGGTCACCCCGGCGACCGTGATCGGCATCCTGACCATTCTCGGCTTCTCGCTCTACGACTCCGTCGTCGTGTTCGACAAGGTGGAGGAGAACACCCACGGTATCCTGCACCTGACTCGGCGCACCTACGGCGAACAGGCCAACCTCGCGGTGAACCAGACGCTCATGCGCTCGATCAACACCGCCTTGATCGGCATTCTGCCGATCGTCGGGCTGATGGTGATCGCGGTGTGGATGCTGGGCGTCGGCACCCTGAAGGATTTGGCGCTGGTACAGCTGGTGGGTCTGCTGGTCGGCACGTACTCCTCGATCTTCTTCGCTACGCCGCTGCTGGTCTCGATCAAGGAACGCTGGGGGCCCGTGGCGGCGCACACGAAGAAGGTTCTGGCCAAGCGGGCCGGCGCGGCGAGCGCCCGTGCGGGCGTCGCGGCGGAGCGCCGGGCGAGCGTGGCAGCCGGGCGGGACTACGAAGAGGCGCCGCGCAAGCAGCGCGCGGCCGGGCAGGCGCCGCGACCCGGCGCGCGCCCGAGCGGCAAACGGCACAAGAGGCGGAACTGACACCAGGCAAGGGGTTTCATGCGACAGCCACGCAGTGCGGTACGACTGATCGGAGCGCTCGCTGCGGGGACGCTGGCCGCCGGGCTGATGGTCGGCTGCTCCAGCAAGAATCAGGTGCCCTCCATCGGCTACGCGACCGATGCCACCATCGCCACCTATAACGGCGCCAGCTCGCTCGGGGCGAGTTCCGGGTCCTCCGCGGTGTTCTCCCGGGTACTGACCGGCTTCTTCTACACCGGTCCGGACGGCCAGCAGGTCGCCGACACCGACTTCGGGACCGCCAAGGAGGTGCCGGGCGAGTCGCAGACCATCCAGTACCGCCTCAATCCCGACGGCGTGTACTCCGACGGTGTGCCGACCTCCTGCGACGACTTGGTCCTGGCTTGGGCCGCCCGCAGCGGGCGGTACACCAAACCCGGTGATCGGGGCCCCGTTCCGCTGTTCGACGCCGCGAGCACCAGCGGCTACGACGCCATCGAGCGGGTCGACTGCCAGCCCGGCTCGCGGGATGCCACGGTGGTGTTCCGGCCCGGCAGGCGGTACCTGCCGTGGCGCAACCTGTTCGCGGCTGGTGAGCTGATGCCCGCGCACGTCGCGGCCCAAGTGGCGAACGTGCCCAACGTGGTGTCGGCGTTGCAGACCGGCGATCCGAACGCCCTCGGCAGGATCGCGGAGTTCTGGAACACCGGATGGACCATTCCGGCCGACGGACGGCTCGACCTGTCGCGGTTCCCCTCGTCGGGGCCCTACCGCATCGAATCCTTCGGCAGCGAAGACGGTTTGGTGCTGGTGGCCAACGAGCGCTGGTGGGGAAACAAACCCGCGACCGGGCGGATCGTGGTGTGGCCGAAGACCTTCGACTTGAAGAAGAAGGTCGGCGACAACGCCGTCGGCGTGCTCGACGTCGGTGCGCACTCGGTGAAGGACCTGAATCTGAACGGATTCTCGGTGCAGACGCTGCCCGGCCGCGGCGCCGAGCAGTTGACGCTGTCCACCGGCGGGGTGTTCGCCTCGGTCGAGGCGCGCCGGGCGTTCGCGCTGTGCCTGCCGCGCCAGACGCTGTTCGACAAGCTCGGGAAGATGCCGGACGCACCCAAGACCGGGCTCGGCTCCGGACCGCTGAACGCGCATGTGGTGCAACAGGATTCCCTGCTCTACCCGGCGGTCATCGGCGCGTCGAACAACTATTCCGGCGGTGACGTGGCGAACGCGACCAGGGCCGTCGCCGCCTCCGGCGCCCCGAATCCCACCGTCCGGATCGGCTACGCGGGTCCGGACGACCGGCGCGCGCAGACGGTCACCATGATCGCCGAGGCCTGCAAACCGGCGGGCATCACCGTGGTGGACGCCGGAGCGCCCGATTTCACTCCCGCCCGGCTCACCGAGGGCAAGGTCGACGCCGTCCTCGGCAGCACCGCGTCGGCCCCCGGTCCGGCGGGCTCGATCGGGGGAGTGGCCGCGACCAGCGCGTTGCGCACCGGTAACGGTCTCAATTTCGGACGGTACGGCAACGGCCGTTACGATGCGATCACCGATCAGCTCGGGGCCGACGACAGTTCGGCCGCACAGCTGAATCTGCTCACCGAGGCCGAGAACCTGCTGTGGGCGGAGCTGCCGAGCATTCCGTTGTTCGCCACCCCGCGCACGATCGCCTTCGGCAAGGGGTTGCGCAACGGGATCGCTGCCCCCAACCAGGCCGGAACCGGCTGGAACATGGACCGGTGGGTGCTCGAGCGGTGATAGACGGTGTGGGTGATGTGATCATGGAGAGGTGTCGATGAGCAAGCACGCGGCGATCGAGTCCGAGAATGTAGCCGCCGAACGGACCACCAGAGCCGCCGAGGTGGTCGACCGTTTGACCCGTTGGCACGACGACTTCCCCACGCCCGGTGTACGTTTCGCGGATCTCACCCCGGTGTTCGCCGACGCCGAGGGCTTCCGCGCCGTGGTCGATTGCCTGGCCGCGTGCGCACCCGACGCCGATCTGGTTGCCGGCGTCGACGCCCGTGGCTTCCTGCTCGGTGCGGGTGTCGCCGCGTCCCTCGGCACCGGCGTGCTCGCCGTCCGCAAAGCGGGCAAACTGCCGCCGCCGGTGATCAGCCGGGAGTACAGCCTCGAATACGGCACCGCCGCGCTGGAGATTCCCGCGGACGGCCTCGACCTGACCGGCCGTCGCGTTCTGTTGCTGGACGACGTCCTCGCCACCGGCGGCACGCTCGCCGCCGCGGCCGAGCTCTTCAAGCAGGCGGGCGCCGAAGTGGCCGCCGCCGCGGTGGTGCTGGAACTCGGCTTCCTTGGCGGGCGCGCCCGGCAGGGCGACTACCCGCTGACCTCGATCGTTCAGCTCTGAGCCGACACCGGCCGTGCGCGGGGGCCGCCCGCGGGGAGCCGCTCGCAGCCTAATTCTGTTGCTCGCCACCGCGGCGACTGTCAGGATCGCGGCATGCGACCTGAGGAGCCGCCGCGCCGGATCCGGGCGGTCTACGACGAGCGGACGATCGTCGTCTATCAGGCCTATTCCCCGGAGATCGCCGAACCCGCCGTTGCCGCTGGGACTTTCGTCGAGCCGTTTCGCCGGGAGCGGATGACCTGGATCAAGCCCTCGTTCCTGTGGATGATGTATCGCTGCGGGTGGGCGAGCAAGCCCGGCCAGGAGCGGGTCTTGGCGGTGACGATCACCCGTGCCGGGTTCGAATGGGCGCTGGCGCATGCCTGCCTCAGCCATTACGACCGGAAGCTCCACCCGGATCGTGAGGTGTGGGCCGAGCGGTTGCGGGCGAGTCCGGTACGCGTCCAGTGGGATCCGGAACGTGACCTCGCGCATCGTCCGCTGGCGTACCGCTCCCTGCAAGTGGGCTTGGGCGGTATCGCCGTGGTGTATTTCCTCGACCGCTGGATCACCGGGATCCGCGATGTCACCGGGGAAGCGCGGCAGCTGCGGCAGTTGCTAGCGGACGGGAAGCTGGAGGCGGCGACTCGGGCCCTTCCCGAGGAGCGCCCCTATCCGTTGCCCGTGGCCGTCGCCGCCGCCATCGGCGCGTCGTCCTGACGAAGCGTGATCCGAATCGCACTGGCGCATCTGCCGAAGTTGTGATTAACCTGTAGAGGTCTTATTTCCGTTGATCGGAGTTCTGCCGTTGCTCATTTGAGGTAGCCACCGTGCGGCCCGCATTCGCGCGCCGTGTCTCGTCGCAACCTCTGGGAGCTGGCATGACCAATCTGTCTTTTTCCGATCTCACTTTCGGCTGGCCGGACGGCACCCCCGTTTTCGAGGGCCTCGACGCTGTGCTCGGCCCCGGTCACATCGGCCTGGTCGGCGGGAACGGTGCGGGTAAATCCACTTTGCTGCGGTTGATCGCGGGGGAGTTGAAGCCCGTTCGCGGGTCCGTCACGGTCGCCGGGCATCTCGGGTATCTGCGCCAGGACCTCGGTCTGGGCTCGGGGCAGCGCGTCGACGCGGTGCTGGGCATCGCGGAGGTGCGAAAAGCCTTGCACCGCATCGAATCCGGAGTCGGCAGCGAGGCCGATTTCGACTCGGTAGGCAACCAGTGGGATGTCGAGGAGCGGGCGTTGGCGCTGCTGGCCCGGCTCGGCCTGCACTATGTCGCCGACTCGGTGGAGCATCTCGATCGCACGCTCGACACCCTGTCCGGCGGCGAGACGGTGCTGCTCGGACTGGTCGCCGAGCTGCTCGCCGAGCCCGACGTGCTGTTGCTGGACGAACCGACGAACAACCTGGATCGGGTGGCTCGCGCGCGGCTCTACGAGGTGATCGGTCAATTCTCCGGCACGGTGCTCACGGTCAGCCACGACCGTGCGCTCCTGGATCGGATGGCGACCATCGCGGAGCTGCGCCACGGCGAACTCCGGTTGTTCGGCGGCAATTTCAGCGAATACGAGCGGATCGTCGCCGCCGAGCAGGAGGCCGCCCGCGCCGCGATCCGGGACGCGCGCAGCGATGTCCGCAAACAGGCACGCGAACTCGTCGAGGCGCGCATCAAACTGGACCGCAGGCAGCGGTACGGGCAGAAGATGTGGGACCAGAAGCGGGAGCCGAAAATCGTGATGGGCGAACGCAAACGGCAGGCGCAGGTGTCCGCGGGCAAGTTGCGCAACAACCACATCGAAAAGTTGGACTCCGCCAAGGAACAGCTCGAGCAGGCCAAGGAGTTGTTGCGCGACGATCGGGAGATCCGGGTGGAGTTGCCCGACACGCGGCTGTATCCCGGTCAGGACGTCATCGAGCTGGACGGAGTCGAGCTGGCGTGCGGGCCGACGGTGGCGTTGCGGGTGTCCGGTCCGGAGCGGATCGCGTTGACCGGCCGCAACGGCGTCGGCAAGACGACGCTGCTGCGGCGCATCGTCGAGGAGGGGCCGAAGGTGCCGTGGCGGATGCTGCCGCAGCGCTTGGACGTCTTCGACGAGCGGAAGACGGTATTCGAGAATGTCGCCTCCACCGCGCCGCACGCCTCCGCGGAGCGGATCCGGGCGCAGCTGGCCCGCTTCCTGTTCCGCGGCGCGGACGCCGACGTCGCGGCGGCGGCGCTGTCCGGCGGTGAACGGTTGCGCGCGGCGCTGGCGATGCTGCTGCTGGCCGACCCCGCGCCGCGCCTGCTGCTACTGGACGAGCCGACCAACAACCTCGACCTGCCCAGCCTGGAGCACCTCACCCAGGCGCTGGCCGGCTTCGAGGGCGCGCTGATCGTGGTCAGCCACGATCAGCGCTTCCTCGACGACATCGGGGTGACCCGGCGTCTGGAACTCACCGCGGCGGGATTGACGGAGACGCTGGTGACCTGACCCGCCGTCAGGTCAGCAGCGCCGAGAGCCGCTTCGGGGCGACGAGTCGGTAACCGTCCCGGACGATCTCGGCGACTTCGTCCCAGTCGGGTTCCACGTCCAGCCGGACGCCGATCCAGCCGCGGTGCCCGACGTAGGGCGGCACGAAGAACCGGGTGGGCTCGGCGGCGACCATTTCGGCCAGCACGCCTAGGGGAGCCGGGCACCAGATCGTCGTACCCGGCTCCCGGTGCCGGTCCTCGAGGTAGTACACGAACGCCTTCTTCGCCGCCACGAAGAAGGTGGGGGAGCCGTGGCTGGGCCGTTCGGTGCTTTCCGGCAGATCCAGGCAGATCGCGCGGATTCGGGCGAGCGGGTCCACGAGTGGGAGTCTATGTGGCCTTGGCCGCACGCCGCATGAGGCCGGGATGCTTGGACAGGCCTAGCGCCAAGCGCACCGCGAGGTAGGTGAGCGTCAGCCACGGACGCAGGTGTGGCTGCAACGTGCGGATGCGGCCTTGGTCGTCGAGCCGCAGCACCAGCGCTTCGGTCAGCCGGAACGGTCCGATCCCGGCTTCGGCCAGCAGGACGCGCCGCGCGCCGTCGCCGATCTCCTCGGTCCACCGCAAGCCGGTGAGACTGCCGTACGCGGCGGAGAGCAGCACGCGCAGGTCGTCCCGGCCGCGGAAGACCAGTCGGCCGGACAGCGGTGAAATCAATTCGGCATCGGGCGCGAGTACCCGTGCCAGCGCATCCATGTCGCCGCTTTCGGTCGCGGATCGGAACTCGGTGATGGCGTCGGACATGCTGGTCAACCCCTTCGCTCGGCGCTGATTCCGAACCTAGTTCAAGTCACTTGCAAAAAGCAATGGACTAGACTGGGCAAATGCCCAAGGCCGCTTTCTCCGACATCGTTTGCTCGATCGCGCGCACGGTCGACGCGATCGGCGAGCGCTGGACGCCGTTGATCCTGCGCGATCTGTTCGTCGGCCTGACCCGCTTCGAGGATCTGCGTCGCGACCTCGGCATCGCTTCCAATGTGCTCGCCGCTCGTCTGGAGGTGCTGCGTGAGCACGGCATCGTGGAAAAGCGGGCGTACCAGTCGAATCCGGCCCGCTACGAGTATCTGCTCACCGAACGTGGCCGTGACCTGTATCCGGTCCTCGCGATGCTGCTCACCTGGGGTGACAAATGGCTCGCGGGCGCGGAAGGCCCGCCCGCCGTAGTGGTCCATCGCGAGTGCGGGCGGCCAACGTCCGGCGTGGTGGTGTGCCGGGAGTGCGGTGGGTCGCTCACCGCGGACAATGTCCGGTGGCTTTCCGGACCCGGTGGCAGGCAAGCGCCGGGAACGATGCTGATCGGGGGAGTGCTCGAAGCCGCAGACGCCGCGGACTGACCGAAGTCCGGCGGTGGAGGCCGGCACGGCGCTGTCCGGAGCCCGTCCCGGTGCGGCGAACCTGAACCGGACGCCGGCGGCCATCCCGGGACTGGCGCGCACCGCCGAACGGCGTCGGGTCACAGCGACCGGCCGGCCTGCGGCGGTGTGGGCGTTCGGCGCACCCGAGTGAATCGGAGCACTCGCCCGCGGGACGCTCGCGCGGTCGTTCCTCGAGGGCGTGCACCGGATTCGCGAGACAACGATCGATGGCGCCGCGATGCTCCGGTCAGCGGCGCGGCGCGTACATGATGACCGTGACGCCGACCAGGCAGATCGCCGCACCGAGGTAGTCCCAGCGATCGGGGCGGAACTTGTCCACCAGCATGCCCCAGGCCAGCGAGCCCGCGACGAAGACACCGCCGTAGGCGGCCAGGATGCGGCCGAAGTTCGGGTCCGGCTGGAAGGTGGCGACAAATCCGTAGACGCCGAGCGCGAGCACGCCCGCGGCGATCCAGACGACGCCGCGCTGTTCTCGCCAGCCCTGCCACACCAGCCAGGCACCACCGATTTCGGCGAGCGCGGCGAGGGCGAACAGCAGCAGTGAACGGGCGACGATCATGGCGGGGACGGTACTTGCTCGTGGTCCGCCGGACGTCGCGAGCCCGCCCGACCTCGTAGACGACGTAGGCGCGCCGCAGTACCGGGTAGGAGACGTTGCGTACCGGCACGCCGCCCTGGGTGCGGCCGAATTCGGTACCGCCATGGGCATGCCCGTGGACGGCGAGCACCGCCCCGCCCGCGTCGACCGCCTCGGCCAGGTCATGGCAACCCAGGCCGGGGTAGATCTTCGGCGGTTCCCCGGCCAGGGTGTCGACGACCGGCGCGAAATGTGTGAGCGCGATGCGAATTTCGCAGTCGATCCGGCCGAGTGCCCGGCGTAGGCGAAGGGCGTCGACCGGTCCGCGCCGCATGCGAGCGCGGTGTTCGGCGGATCCTTCGTCCGGTGTGCCGGGATGGCCGGGGAAGCCACCGCTGCCGCCCATGACTCCGGCGACGCCGAGCCGAATGCCGTTGATCTCGAGATAGATCGAAGTGCCGTCGAGTACGTGGACGCCCACCGTGGTGAGCCGTGCCGCGATCAGGTCGCCCGATTCGTCGTCATGGTCGTGATTGCCGAGTACGGCGACCACCGGCATGGGAAGACTTTCGAGTTCCGCGCACAGCAGATCGGCTTGCGAGCGGGTACCGCCATCGGTGAGATCGCCTGCGAGCAAAAGGACATCGGCGGCTTCGGACAGGCGCAGGAAGTCCGGACGAAAACGCCCGGCCACGGCCGCGTGCATATGCAGGTCGCCGACGGCCGCGACGCGAATGCGCTCGGCGGTGCGCGCTGGGGTCACAACGGCCGGCCAGCCATACCGGCGAAGGGCGTGTCGAGCGACGGCGCGAAGCGCGTCCGCGACGGCCGACCGGGGCGAAGCAGGAAACTCCGCGTTCACCCGACAGCGACCCACCGTGAGATCGGTATATAGCTGTTGGCTATTCCTTGTTCAAGGGCTGTTCAGTGAGACTACGGGCAGTGTGGCGTCCGATGAAACGTCCATGAACACTGCCGCGTCGGACTATCGCGCGCGCCGGTCGCTCCCGCATGGTCGCGATATGAGCGGAGCGCAACTGCTGTCGAAAGTCGTTGCCACCGCGGCGGCTGTGTTCCTCCCACTGCCCGCCGCGGCCGGAGTCGCGCAGGGCGAGGCGCCCGCGGCCAAAGTGGTCGTGATCGGGTTGGACGGCTTGATGTACGGCAAGGTCGAGCAGGCGCAGGCGCCTAATCTGCTGCGGCTGAGCGGCGAGGGCTTGCTCAGCCGTTCGTCCATCGCCCCGCACATCACCATCTCCGGTCCGTCCTGGGCCACCGTGCTGACCGGCGTGTGGGATCGCAAGCACGGCATCACGGACAACCAGTTCACCGCCGCGCCGTTCGCGCGGTACCCCACGGTGTTCACCCAACTCGAACGCGCTCGGCCCGCGTCGAAGACCCAGTCCATCGCCACCTGGGACCAGATCGCCACGATGACCGGCAGCGGCAGCCCGCGCGCCGACGTCGTCGTCTCCACCGCGCCCGTGCCGGACGATCCGGACGAGTCGCGCACCGACGCCGCCACCGCCGACGCCGTGGCGTCCGCGATCGGCAGGTTCGCGCCCGACCTGCTGTTCACCCACTTGGACCAGGTGGACCACGCCGGTCACGGCGCGGGTGGCGCCTCGCGCGCCTACCTCGACGCGGTGCGGCGCATCGATGTCCTGGTCGGACGCATCGTCGCCGCGGTGGACGCCCGCGCCGCCGCCCACCCCGCCGAGCGGTGGACCGTCCTGGTCACCGCCGACCACGGCCACATTCCCGAAGGCGGGCACGGCGGCCAGTCGCCGGACGAGACGACCAACTTCGTCATCGCTCGCGGCCCGGACTTCCGGCCCGGCGCCACCAGTACCCGAGCCACCCTGGTCGACATCACCCCGACCGTGCTCGACCTGCTCGACGTCGCTCCCGCCGCCGATCTCGACGGTCGCTCGCTTCGTTCCGAGCCCGGCGCCGACCGGACGCCGTTCGCCGGATCCCAGCCCGCCGCCATTCGCTGACCGCGCCTGTCTCGCCTCGGCTCGTAGTTCTCGCCCCACCGGTTCGGGTATCACGCCTCATCGGGTAAAAGCGCTGGTCAAGTGAATGAATCTCGCTGCGGAGAGCGTCGCGTGCGCAGGGAGGCTACCGAGCGCCGCGCTCCGTATGTGTCCGAAATACGACGGTGGAAGAGGGTGGCCGGGACCCCTGCGCGCCCGCGCTGGTTCGTCGTCCCGGCACTCCGGCGCGCATCCTTCCTCAGCAGAGCGGACGTGGGTGCTCCGCCCGGACTAAAGTTGGTGGTCCGGGAGGTTGCACCGGTCGGATAGGGTGGTCCGATCGAGGCGCGGAGAGGTGGTGGCATGACTCAGCATCTGGGCGAGGCGAAGGTCGAGCAATCGACGTCGGGCCCGCGGTCGAACGGTGCGGGCGCCACCGACGCCGCGCAGACCCCGAAATCGCCGGCGTCGGCGAACGCGACCCCGCCGCGTCAGCCCGGCACCTCTTCCGCCGTTCCGACCTCGGCTTCGCGCCGGGTGCGAGCCCGCCTGGCCCGCCGCATGACCGGGCAGCGCGGTATCGCGGCGGTCAAGCCGGTGCTGGAGCCGCTGGCCACCGTGCACCGCGAGCTGTACCCGAAGGCGAACCTGACGCTGCTGCAACGCGCGTTCGATGTGGCCGACGAGCGGCACAAGCATCAGTTCCGCAAATCGGGTGACCCCTACATCACCCATCCGCTCGCCGTGGCGAACATTCTCGCCGAACTCGGCATGGACACCACCACGCTGGTGGCCGCGCTGCTGCACGACACGGTCGAAGACACCGGCTACAGCCTCGAACAACTCACCCAGGACTTCGGCTCCGAGGTCGCGCACCTCGTCGACGGCGTCACCAAGCTGGACAAGGTCAACCTTGGCGCGGCCGCCGAGGCCGAGACGATCCGCAAGATGATCATCGCGATGGCCCGCGACCCGCGTGTGCTGGTGATCAAGGTGGCCGACCGGCTGCACAACATGCGCACCATGCGTTTCCTGCCGCCGGAGAAGCAGGCCAAGAAGGCCAAGGAAACGCTGGAAGTCATCGCACCGCTCGCCCATCGCCTCGGCATGGCGACGGTGAAGTGGGAGCTGGAGGACCTCGCCTTCGCGATCCTGCACCCGAAGAAATACGACGAGATCGTCCGGCTGGTCGCCGACCGCGCGCCCTCGCGCGACACCTACCTGGCGAAGGTGCGGGCCGAGATCGTCAACACGCTGGCCGCGTCCCGGATCAACGCGATCGTCGAGGGCCGCCCGAAGCACTACTGGTCGATCTACCAGAAGATGATCGTCAAGGGTAAGGACTTCGACGACATCCACGACCTGGTCGGCATCCGCATCCTGTGCGACGAGGTGCGCGACTGCTACGCGGCCGTCGGCGTGGTGCACTCGCTGTGGCAACCCATGGCGGGACGGTTCAAGGACTACATCGCCCAGCCGCGCTACGGCGTCTACCAGTCGCTGCACACCACCGTGGTCGGGCCGGACGGCAAGCCGCTGGAGGTGCAGATCCGCACCCAGGACATGCACCGCACCGCGGAGTTCGGCATCGCCGCGCACTGGCGCTACAAGGAGACCAGGGGCAAACACTCCAACGACACCGCCGAGGTCGACGACATGGCGTGGATGCGCCAGCTGTTGGACTGGCAGCGTGAGGCCGCCGACCCCGCCGAGTTCCTGGAGTCGCTGCGCTTCGACCTGAAATCGCCGGAAATATTCGTGTTCACGCCGAAGGGTGACGTGATCACGCTGCCGCAGAAGTCGACGCCGGTGGACTTCGCCTACGCCGTGCACACCGAGGTGGGGCACCGCTGCATCGGCGCCAGGGTGAACGGGCGCCTGGTCGCGCTGGAGCGTCAGCTGGAGAACGGCGAGGTCGTCGAGGTGTTCACCTCGAAGGCGCAGAACGCGGGACCCAGCCGCGACTGGCAGAACTTCGTGGTGTCGCCGCGCGCCAAGGCCAAGATTCGCCAATGGTTCGCCAAGGAGCGTCGCGAGGAGGCGCTGGAGAGCGGCAAGGAGCAGATCTCCAAGGAAGTCCGTCGCGTCGGGCTGCCGCTGCAGCGGTTGATGAGCGTCGACGCGATGACCGCCGTCGCCCACGAACTGCACTACACCGACATCTCCACGCTCTATACCGCCGTCGGCGAGCACCAGGTCTCCGCGCACCATGTGGTGCAGCGGCTGATGGCGCAGCTCGGCGGCATCGGCGACGTGGAGAACGAGCTGGCCGAACGCTCCACCCCGTCGACGACACCGAGCAGGCAGCGGGTCACCGGCGACGCGGGCGTGCTGATCCCCGGCGCTCCCGGCACGGTCGCCAAGCTGGCGAAGTGCTGCACTCCGGTGCCCGGCGACGAGATCATGGGCTTCGTGACCCGCGGTGGCGCGGTGAGCGTGCACCGTACCGACTGCACCAACGCCGGCTCCCTGCGTGAGCAGGCCGAACGGATCATCGAGGTGTCCTGGGCCCCGTCGCCGTCCTCGGTGTTCCTGGTCGCCATCCAGATCGAGGCGCTCGACCGCACGCGGCTGCTGTCCGACGTGACCAAGGTGCTGGCCGATGAGAAGGTCAACATCCTGTCCGCCTCGGTGGCCACGCACGGCGACCGGGTGGCGATCAGCAAGTTCACCTTCGAGATGGGCGATCCGAAACACTTGGGGCACTTGCTGAACGTGGTGCGCAACGTGGAGGGCGTCTACGACGTCTACCGCGTCACCTCCGCGGCCTGACGCGCGCGAACCCTTCGAGTAGCTGTCAATTAGCTCTTATCGCAAGGGTTTCCGCTTGCCGCCAACTCGGCTCCAGGGGTTGCCATTCGGGGCGCGATGCCGGAAACTTGTCGGACCCTTCCCCGGAACGCGCCACTGCGTGTCGCGTTCATCTCGGTGTGTCGTGGAAGTTTTCCGTCGATGCGGCAGTAATAGCCGTAATCTGTTACGGTCTATTGCGTTTCATGGCGTTGAGGTAGCTGCGGCTGACGACTTGATTGCGGATCGCTATGACTGGATACTCGGCAAGACTCTCGGGGATGCTGGTAGCACTCGCCGTGGCTGTGGCGACCGCCGGTGTCGCCGCGGCGGAGCCGTCGAATCCTGTTGGCCCGTCCACGAAGATCCGTCTCACGACCTGTCCCGCGTTGTACGCCTTGGGCATTCAAGGCACCGGTGAATCGTCGCCGGATGCCGCGCCCACCACCGACACCGGAATGCTTTCCACCGTGTTCCGCCCGATGATGGCGAAAGCTCCGGACACCGGACTCGTCGATCGGGCTTACGTGCCATACGAATCCGGCTTCGGCGGTGCGACAGCCGGTGGTGCGGTGCCGTATTCGGAATCCGTGGCCGGCGGCCTGGCCCGTCTGCGGAGCATGGCCGGGACCGTTGCCGAGACTTGCCCGAACAGCCGGTTCGCGGTCGTCGGTTATTCGCAGGGCGCGCACGTCGCCTCGATGTTCGCCCAGGAGGTCGGCCAGGGGCACGGTGCGCTGCCCGCCGAAAAGGTCGCCGCGGTCGCGTTGTTCGGCGACCCGACCCGCAATCCCGGTGCGCCGCTTTTTCCCGGCGCGCCCGGCAAGGCGACGCCGGACCCCGCGCCGGGAACCTCGGGGGACCGGCTGGTGTCCATCGCCGCACTGCCGCAGGCGCCCGCCACCGGCGGCGGCATCGGCCCGGAACGAGACAAGGCCGCGAATTTCGGGGCGCTCACCGGCCGGGTGGCGAGTTTCTGCGCGGCGGGAGATCTCGCCTGCGACGCCCCGGACGGCGCGCCCATCCTGAAGGCGGTCGCCAACGTGGCGGGCCAGTCCAAGCTCAGCGGCGGCGACCCGATCGCCTCACTGGTATCGATCGCGCAGGCACTGGCGTTCACCTCCATCAAGACCGCGACCGAAGTGGTCAACGGCGACATCCAGGGCAATTCGCTGGCCACCCTGTCGATCTCGCCGCAGAAGTCGATCTCGCAGCGCCTCGCCGACGCCTCGGATCCACGAACTCCGCTGAATCTGCCCGCCGCGCTGCAGGCGCTGCTGAAAGTCGGCATGATCGGTTTGAACTCCGTGATCGCGGTGGTCCGGACGGTGATCGCCCCGGCGAACATCGCCGAGCTCGCCACCGCGGGACTGGCGAATCCGCCCGCCGCGTTGCTGTCGCTCGGCGTCAAGCTGCTCGGCGCTATTCCGCAGCTGATCCCGCCGACCACCGGCGTCCGTCTGGTCACCCAGGCGTTCGACGCGGTGGTGCAGAACATCACCGACAACAGTGAGCTGCTGAACACGACCACGTGGGTGCGCTACTGGGACACCGTGCAGCGTCACACCGCTTACACCAGCGCGACCGTCTCGGCGAACGGTGACGCTCCCACCCAGTTCGTGGCCGACTGGTTCGCGGCGATCGCTCGCGACATCGCCGACGCCTTCGGCAGCAAGGCCGAGCCGAGGGCCGTGCTGGAGAAGCAGCCGACCGGATTCTTCGGGGACGGCTCCGGCGCGTCTCCCACGCCGAGTTCGTCCGGTACGGGACAATTTCCGTTCGGGACAGGAGCCGACGGCGCCTCATCCAGCGGCGTGACGTCGATTCCGCCCACCGACCGAACCGGCACACCCAACACCTACCCGTTCTCCACGAACTGATCGCCGAGAGGGTCCGACGATGCGATACTGCGTGCCCTGCTCTGCGGGAATGGGGGAATGTTGAAGTCGTACAAACAGCTTTCCCGCTGGTACGGCGCTCTCGAGCCGGCGGTCGGAACGCCAGAGGCGGGCAAGCCGGATGAGGCGGACACCATCGCCCCGGCAGACGACGACGCGCCTTCGCGCTATCCGGACTACATCCGCGACGACACCGAGCCGTGGCAGCGCAAGCCCGAGGAGGTCCCGTCGGATCTGCCCGCGCAGCGCAGCGAATTCACCGGCGGTTGGTCGGATTGGGTGGTGACCGGCCGGGCGCCCGGCCCCGACGACGACTACGTCGCGCCGCGGCAGGCCGATCCGGTCAAGTTGCCGTGGGCCGACGACGACATACCCGAGCCGGTCGAGCGGCCGCGCCCTGCGGCGTCGCGTGCGCTGCGCCAAGCCGCCCGCGACCATCCGGCGGTGCGCCGAGCCCGGCTGCTGCTCATCGGGATCGCGGCGGTGCTGATCATCGCCGTCGCCGCGGTGTGCGTGCTGCTGCTGCTGCGCTCCGCCGCCGGTCGCGCCGCGCTGCCCAAGGACTCACATGGGTCCGCGTCGGTGCAGCTCACCGTCGGCGGTGTGCACGCGGGCGGTGACCCGCGCGCCGTGAGCGCGGGCGCCTGCCCGACCGAGCGCAGTGACGCGATCGTGCGCAGCGCGGAGCCGGGCGGCACGGGCTCCGGGCCCGACGCGGTGCTGTCGTTCCAGTACGCGTACTACGTCGAACGTTCGGGGGACCGCGCCCGCGCGGCCGTCGCTCCGGACGCCGACGTCCAGCCCGCCTGGGTCATCCAGCGGGGCATCGACTCCGTCCCGATCGGCACGACGCACTGCGTGCGGATCGTGACGGTCGCGGACAACCGGTATTCGGTGGAGGTCACCGAGTACCGGCCCGGCGGCGCGCCCGCCACGTACAACAGGCAGACGGTCACCACCGCGGTGATCGACGGCCGCACCCTGATCACGGGTATCACGGCCGGATAAAGGAGAGCAGAGGCGATGGGAGAGGACTGGAGCCGCTGGCTCGACGATGCGCCCGGGGAGGGCGCATCGTCGAGCCGGCCGGTGCGTTCGAAGGCTCCGGTAGTGCGGCTGCGGCGCGGCAAGGGTGACGGTTCCGACGCGGATCGTCCGGCGCAGCGGCCGATCCTGGTGGTCGGTGGATGCGGTGGTGCGGGTACCACGACGACGGCATTGGGTTTGGCGGGTGAGATGGGCACGGGTGGAACGCCGACAGTCGCGGTGGACGCCACTTCGGCGGGCAGTGATCTCGCGCTGCGTGGCGCGGACGAGCATCTGCACCCGATCAGTTTGCAGTCCTGGTTGTACGGACGCGGTGACGACGAGCCCGCGCCGTTGAAGGAGTGCCTGTCGCGGGCGACCTCGGGCGTCGGCCTGCTGTGGCGCGATGCCGCGCCGCTGCGCAGGCGTGCGACCTATCTCACGGTCGCCCGCGCGGTGCGCGACGCCGGATACACCGGCGTCTACGACGGTGGGCATCCGATTGCCGCCCGGCAACTGCTTCCCTTGCTCGACGACGCGGAAGTCGCTCTGGTACTTGCCATTCCGGCGCGCAACGACGCGGCCAACCGGCTGCGGGTCGCCCTGGAATGGCTCGACGACCAGTTCGGTGACGCCGAGGAAGGACACGGCGGCGGCATCGTCGGCGACACCACCATCGTCATCTCGCACCAGTATCCCGGCGACGACTCCCGGGTAGCGGATCATTTGCGCCAGCACCTGTCCGGCTGGGTTCGCGATATCAGGGAGATTCCCTACGATCCGCATCTGGCCCGTGGTGAACTCGTGCGGCACTCCTCGTTGGCGGACGAGACGCGCCGGGCGTATGGGCGCCTGCTCGCCGGGGTGGCATCATGACCGCCGCCATGATTTTTCCGCGTCAGCCCGATCCCGCGCCCGCCGGTGTGATCGCCCCGCCGGAGTCCCGCCGTGCCGCCGTCTGGGACCGTCCCGTACCGGGTGTCGGCCGTGCGCCGCTGGTCTGGCTGCTGGGTGTGCACGGCGGAGCGGGAGCCAGTACCCTCGCGCATGTGCTTGCGCCCGCGGCGGATTCGGGCCGCCGCTGGCCCGGCGTCTTCGACCGCGAAAGCCCGTTCGTCGTCCTCGTCGCCAGGGAGACCATCGCCGGTCTGTCTCGCGCGCACGACCTTCTGCGCCAACATCTTTCGGGTTTCGCCGGTCCTTCCGACGTGCTCGGCCTGATCACCGTCGCCGCCAGGCCAGGACGGATGGCTCCCGAGATCCGGCGCTACCGAGACGTGGTCGGCTCCCTGGCCGGACAGGTGTGGCAGGTGCCGTGGTACGAGGAGTGGACGCTGGTCGAACCGGAGCAGCTGCCGGTGTGGTCGCCCGGTGACCTGGTGCCACCGAGGAAACGCAAGCTCGATCTGCTGGAGGAAGTCCCGCTCGATGTCCGGGAGCTCGGCGCCGACATCGTGGCGGCAGCTCGGACGGCACTGGAGGAGGCCGGCTACGACCGCGGGTCTCCGGATCTTCGCAAGCCGTCCGATGAGTGAACGTCCGCATCGCATCGGCGACCACCACCCACTATTCGAGAAAGGCACCCGATGAGCACGCTCCTCCTCGCCGTGCAGGACACGTACGGCACCGTACTCGCGCAAGTCGGTAATCCGACGCCCGAGGCGCCGCCCGGTTCGGAGAAGATCCTGCAGCTGGTGCGGTATCTCACGTGGTTCGTCCTGTTGTCCGGGATCTGCGGCATCGTCTACGCGGGCGGCAAGTTCGCCTGGGAGAAGTGGACCGGTGGTGGTCTGGAGTCGCCGAAGATGGTGGCGGGCGCGATGATCGGCGGCGTGGTCGCCACCAGCGCGGGCACCATCATGAACGCGGTCATCGGGACCTGATGTCGGCGATGGGTACCGTACACATGCTCGCGGCCGGGCCGCTGGCCTACAAGCAGATGCCCGCCGACGTTCTCGCACCGCTGATGCAGCTGCTGAACTGGCTGCTGTGGTTCGTCCTTCTGGTGTGCCTGGCCTGGATGATCGTCTCCGCGGGGAAGCTGTGGCTGGTCTTTCGCAGTGACCTGGCCATGAACGATGCCTCGCACGGCGTTCTGATGAGCCTGCTGGGTGCTGTGGTGGCGAGCACGGCGTCGGGGATCGCCCTGGCGTTCCTGCCCGCGTGAGCCGCCGGAGCGGGACGGGGACGACGCGGGAATGAATTCGACAGTACTGCGGCCGGCGGACACCGCGGCGTGGCGGCGTGACATCCGCCGCCCCGCGGCCGGAGTCGTCGGCGCCGCGCTGCTGTTCGCGGCGGTCGGCTGCGGCGGTGGCGCGGACTCGGTGGGGCCGGACCTCTCGGCCGCTCCCACCGATGTGCGGTGGCAGCCGTTCCAAGGGGTGCCGCTGCCGCACACCGGCCAGGGACCGCGGTCGACGGCCGACGGCGCGGCGACCGGTTTCGAGCACTCGCCGCGCGGCGCGGCCATCGCCGCGCTGACCCACTCCGTGCGGCTGGCCGTGGCGGCCGATACTCAATGGGCGAAAGTCGCTGCCGCGGAGCTCGTTCCGGGTCCGGCCAAGGACGAATGGGCGATCAACCGGGTGCAGCTGTCGATCACCGGCCCGGCGGGCCCGGAGTTCGCGCCCCGTTTGCTCGGCTACAAGATCACCGGCTACTCGGAGTCGCGGTCCACCGTGGACGTGTATACGGAGTACTCCGACAGGTCGAAGGCGGTGCACCACACGGCCGTTGAGTGGTTCGGCGACGACTGGAGATTACGGCTGCCGGATCCGGATTCGACCGTGCGACCGATCGATTCGATCGACGCATTACCTACCGACATCGTGAAAGTGGAGGCACCGACGTGAGCGACAGGGAGTCGTACGCGCGCGACCGTGTCTCCTTCGGGATCGTCGCCTCCGCCGCCGTGCTGGCGCTCATCGTGGTGGTCGGCATCTTCGTTTTCGTCAGCCGTGACGACGAGCCGGTCGCGGGCGCGCCCGCCGTCGCCGAAGGCTCCGGCGGCACCGGCTTCGCGAGCCCCGAGCTGGACATCCTCGGCAGACGGGTCGACATCCCGAACAACGCTGCCGGGCAACCACTCGCGCAGGACCCCTCCCGGCAGCGCAAGCCCAGCGACGCGGACTGGCTGACCGCCGCGCCGGAGGGTACCGCCGAACCACACGGCTGGCAGCGGGTGTACGGCGCGTCCGTCCCGTTCTCCACCTCCGACGGGCCGACCCGGATCGAGGACGACTTGGCCGTCGGGTACTCGCACACCCCGCAGGGCGCGGTGCTGGCCGCGGCGCAGATCACCTACCGGCTCAACGCCCGGCCCGCCGACCGTGACCTGTACGTGCGCCAGGTCCGGGTCTCCGCCCAGCAGATCGCCGCCTACGACAAGGCGCTGGCCGACTCCCGGCTGCCGAAACAGCAGCCGGAAAAGGTGACCCGCTACTTCGTCGCCTCGGACGCGTTCAAAGTGGATGACTACGCCGACGATCTCGCCATCGTCCGGTTGGCCACCAGGGGCCCGGTGATCGACGGCAAACAACTGTGGGCGGCGACGCGTCTGGCCATGGTGTGGGACGCGGGCGATTGGCGCCTGAAGCCCACGACCACCAACAACGCCCAGACCGAGTACGTCGAGTCGTTGCAGGGGTGGACGCGATGGTGAGTCGTAGGAGGTCTTCCGATCGCATGCCGCCTGCTGTGCTGGGCGCGGGAGCGGTACTGGCCGTGGCGGTGGCCGCGGTCGTCACCGTGTTCGCGGTCCGGGACGACGACGCGGCAGCCGGCCGGGTGTCGCAGACGACGGCATCGGCCGACCTTTCCGGCGCACCCGGTCCGGGGTCGTCCTTCGCTGGAACGGGTGCGGACTCGTTCGGCCATCGTTTCGATATCCCGAAAGACCCCGCCGGGCAGGCGCTCTCGCAGTCGGGGGCGCCACGGACGCCGACCGATCCGGAGTGGCAGACCGGCGCGCCGGGCGGGACGAACCAGCCGGGCGGTTGGCAACAGGTGTACGGCGGCCCCGTGGTTCCGTTCTCGACGACCGATGGACCCGCGCGCGTCGACAACGGTGTGCCGACGGGGTTTGCCAAGACCCCGCAGGGCGCCGCCCTGGCCGCCGAGCAGATCTACTGGCGGACCGTGGCGCGGCCCACCGACCACACGCTGTGGCAGCGGTTGGTGATCCTCACGCCCGAGGAACTCGCCGACCGAGAGCGCAAGATCGCCGAGGGCAAAGTGCCCGACGTCTTGCCGGAGAGCGTCAAACCGCTGCTGTACGCGTCCGACGCATTTCGAATCGAAAGCTATGGTGACGATTTCGCTGTTGTTCGTGTCGCCCGCAAGACCCGTGAGTTCCTGCACGGCGGGCGAAGTTGGGTGGCCATGAGACTCAACGTGGTATGGCGTGACGGTGGCTGGAGATTGAAGTCGTCCGCGGGCGACGCGCAGCCGCTCGAAACGATCGGTTCGATCGATGGGTGGACACAATGGTGAGGCGGCTAGTCACAATCCTCGCGGTCATCTTCACTGTGATGATCGCGACTCCGACCGTGGCCTACGGCCAGACGTACGGCTTCGACGATACGTGCAACGAGATCCACGACAGCCTCGACGGCCTCGGGCTGCCCGGCTTCACCCTCGGTGACGCCGCGTCCGCCGCGTGCAAGGCGGGCAATGCCGCCTCGCATCCCAACCAGGCTGCGACGGCGGTGAAGGACAAGGCCTGGGACTCCACCTTCGGCAAGGTGGTCGATTCGCTGATGAACGGTCTCGGCGAGGCCATCATCCTGGCGTTGACCTTCTGGATGAAGGTGCCCAACGAGGCGGTCAGCGATTCCGGTTCGTTGTTCACGAAGATCAACGACTACACCTATCAAGCGCAGATCCTGCTGCTGATAGCCTCGGTGATCCTGTCCGGGGCGCGATTGGCCGAAGCCAGACGCGGGGCCGCGATGAACGAGGCGGCCGAATCGTTCCGGATGTTCACCCGTGTCGTGTTCAGCTCCTGGATGCTGGGCGCGGTCATCGTCGCGGGCACGCAGGCGTCGGACCGCTTCGCGGAGTGGATCATCGACGACTCGACCAACGGCAATGCCAAGGACCTCGCCGAGCTGATGGTGAAAACCAGTAAGCTGCAGGCCTTTTCGCCCGGGTTGGTGCTGATCATCGCGATCGTGGGCCTGCTCGGCGCGCTCGCGCAGATCGTGCTCGCCATCGTCCGGCAGGGACTGCTGGTGATCGCGGCCGGTGTGCTCCCGCTGGCCGCGGCGGCCTCCGGCATGAACATCGGCAAGCAGTCCTATCAGAAGCTCA
Organism: Nocardia sp. NPDC047038; assembly: GCF_040644075.1. NCBI lineage: Bacteria > Bacillati > Actinomycetota > Actinomycetes > Mycobacteriales > Nocardiaceae > Nocardia > Nocardia sp. NPDC047038. Next base: position 987,496 of record NZ_JBEYVQ010000001.1, read on the forward strand.
TCGGCTGGATCATCGCCTTCATGCTGTGGAAACCGGTGGCGGCGATCGTCTACATGATCGCGTTCACCACGGCGGGCCACGTCGACTCGCTCACTCCGACCAGCGGCTTGCCCGACGGTGAGCAGGCCCAGCGCATGCTGGTGGCGATCGTGCTGTTGTGCAGCGTGGCATTCGTGTTGCCCGCGCTGATGCGACTGGTCACTCCGGCCGTCGCGATCGTCGGCAGCGGCGGTTCGGGTTTCACCGCGGCGGGCGGCACCTTGGTCGGTGTGGCTGCTCTCGGCGCCATGGGCACCAAGGCGGTCGGCGTGAAGGGCACTGCGGCGCCGGGCCGGGCAGGCTATGTGAGCGGCAGCGGCACCGGACCGCGCCCGGGCGGCGCGGGCGGTCCGCGTGGTGGCGGCGGCGCACCTCGGCCGACGCCGCCGCGTGGGGGCGGCGGCCCCCAGGGCGGCGCGGCTCCGCGCGCCTCCGGACCTGCGGGCGCGGCCGGGGTAGCGTCCGGAGCGGCCAGGACGGCAGGCCGGATCGGCGCGGCGCGCGCCGCGAGCGGTGGGCTGAGCCGGGCCGACCAAGCCATGGGTGACGTCGCGGGCGATCGCTGGACGAACCGTTCACCCGACCTCGGGAGGAGCACCATTCCGCGATGACAATCACCGACACCTACGAGCGCCGCTCGTACGGGCTTTGGCAGAAGCCGCGCAGCGCAGGTCTTTTCGGCTTGCGCTGGGAGGAAACCGTGCTCGGCTTCGCGGTCGTGATCACGGCGCTGATCACCGCGATGGTCGGCGGCTTCCAGTGGGGTGTGATCGTCGGCGGCGTCGGTGTCGTCGTGATGGTCCCACTGGTGTGGCGGACCGGAGGTCGTTCGGGCTACGAGACGGGATTGATGATGTTCAACTGGATGCGCTCGCGCAGTCGTGGCGAGCACGTGTACCGCGGTGGCCGCTTCTCCCGGATCCCCGGCGGCGTCACCCGTTTGCCGGGCCTGCTCGCGCCCTCCAAGTTGTATGAGGGCATCGACGCGGGTGGCTACAGCTTCGGCATGATCCACTTGCCGCAGTTCGCCCAGTACACCGTGGTGCTGCGCGCGTGGCCGCAAGGTCATGAGGCCGTGGACCAGCCCGTGATCGACCGGTGGGTGTCGGCGTGGGGAACCTTCCTGGCCTCGGTCGGACAGACCAGCGACATCGTCGCCGTGGTGCCGGTGATCGACACCGTGCCGGAGACCGGAAACCGTTTGCTCACAGAGGTTTCCACGATCACCAGGCCCGAGGCGCCCGAACTGGCCCAGCAGGTGATGTACGAGTTGGCCACCGAACTGCCGCAGGAGCGCGTGCAGTTGCTGCCGCGGGTGGCTATCACGTTCAAGGCCACCACCGCCGAGCGCCGCAAGAACCCGGCCGAAGAAGCCGTGGAAATCGGACGGCGCCTGCCCGGCATCTGCGCCGCGCTGGCGGAAGCCGGTGTGCGCGCTCAGCCGATGTCGGCGGACGAGGTGATCTCGTTCATCCGCCGCAGTTACGATCCCGCCTCGCAGGCCGACCTGGAGGTGGCCGCGGGCGAACCCGAAGGGCACGGCCTGGACTGGGCGGACGCGGGCCCGGTGTCCCACGACGAGAAGTGGGATTACTTGGTGCACGACGGTGGCCGGTCGGTCACCTGGGAAATGGATGCCGCCCCCGAGGGCGCGGTCGACGAGCGGGTGCTGCAGCGGCTGCTCGCGCCGAATCCCGAAGTGCCGCGCAAACGTATCGCGATCGTGTACCGTCCGCACTCGGCCGCCGACGCCGCCGAGATCGTCGACGACGATTTCAAGAACGCGTTGGTGGCCCAACAGAGCGAACGCGGAGTCGTGTCCGCGGCGGCGACGCTGCGGGTGGGCGCGACTCAGCAGGCCCGCGAGGAGCAGGCCAGGGGTCACGGTGTGACCCGCTTCGGGGCGCTGGTGACCATCACCGAGCCCTTGCGCGGTGACCTGCCGCGCATCGAAGCCATCACGCGCGACCTGTCGACCCAGGCGCGCTTGAAGATTCGGCGGTGCTACCGCTACCAGGCGGCGGCCTTCGCGGCCTCGCTCGGTTGCGGGGTGATCCTGCCGGAACACGCGACAATTCCGAAGGCACTGGCGGGGTGAGCGATTCATGGCACGCGACTACGAGCCACCCGTGCGGGAACGGGACGAGGACGCACGCCGCAGGCGGCTCGAACAATCCGGCCGGGACGAGTGGGGACAGCGGCCGGAACGGCGGCGCCCCACACGGGACTCGGCGCGGGTGAACGGCGAGGACCGGCTGGGCGTGGACACGACCGACCGGCGAGCGGGCGAGCGTCGCGCTCGACCGGGCGCGGGCCGGTCCGACGGCGTGCGCGCCGACCGGGGGCACAACGAACGCTCCCGGGCCGAACGGAACCCCCGCATGTCCCGCGACGCGGTCACCGAGCGCATCGCCGCGCGGCCGGAGCGCAGCGGCGCCAGGAACGGTCGCGTGGCACGGCCCGCGAAGGTCGACTACACCGCCGACCGCGCGATGGGCAGCCCGTACACGGACAAGGCGGCCCGTCGCGCGAAGGCGAAAGCCGATCGGCGCAAGCAATCCGGGCCACCGCTGCTCGACGACGCCACCCGTGCCAAGCTGGAGATGCTCGCCAGGGAGGGCAATGGCTTGCGGGCGGCATGGGCGCAGTTCCGGGTTCGCACCGACGACATCCGCCGCCGCAACTACGCGGCCCGCGCGGAGCAGACGATCGAGGACGGATTCGATCGCAGCACAGCGCAACTCACCGACCGCGGCTACGCGGGCGCGGGCGGCGGCCGGATGAACGTGGTCGGCCGCCCGGTCGAGTACCGTGCCACCACGGCCCAGGTCGCCGGTCTGTGGCCCTGGTCGGTCGGCGCGGGCGCGCCGCTGATCGGCACGCCCCTCGGTTCGCATCTGCACACCGGCGCGCCGGTCTGCTTCGACCCGATGAACTGGTTCATGCGCGGCAGCTTCATCACCGCGCCCAGCCTGTTCGTGCTCGGCCTCAACGGTTTCGGCAAGTCCTCGCTGGTCCGCCGCATCGTGCTCGGTGGCATCGCGCAAGGGATCACGCCGTTGATTCTCGCCGACGTCAAACCGGACTACCGGAAGATGGTCGAGCTCGTCGGCGGCCAGGTGATCGATCTGGGCTACGGGCACGGCAAGCTCAACCCGCTCGCGGCGGGCGTGCTCGGCGCGGTCGTCCCGCGACTGGAAGAGTTCCCGGCGTTGCAGCTGCAGGTGTTGCAGGACCTGCGGGCCAGGCAGGTGACGTTGATCGCGGGCCTGGTGGAACTGGTACGCGGCGACCGTGTCCGCGATTACGAGGAGACCCTGATCGCCACCGCGCTGCGCATTCTCTACCGGCCGGGCAGCGGGTACACGCCGGACCAGCCGCCGATCATGGAGAACCTGCTCGAGGTGATCGTCGGCGGCGGCGAGGAATTGATGCTGGACGCGGGCGCCGACGACACCGCGGAGTACCAGGAGGCGATCAAGGGGCTGCGCCGCTCCCTACGCGCGCTCACCCAGGGACCGTTCGGCGCGGTCTTCAACGGCCAGACCACCGTGCCGATCGACACCAGCGCGGTCGCGGTCTGCATGGACGTCTCACACATCCCGACCGGCGACAAGAAGCTCAAAGCCGCGGTCATGCTGGCCTGCTGGGCCGATGGGTTCGCCTCGGTCGAGGCCGCGCACGTGCTCGCCGACGCGAAACTCGGTCCGCAGCGCTATTTCCAAGTGGTGATGGACGAGCTGTGGCAGGTGCTCGGCCTCGGTGACTTCATGGTCGACCGCGTCGACGAGCTCACCCGCTTGCAGCGCGGCATCGCCACCGCGCTGATCATGATCAGCCACACCATCAAGGACCTGCAGGCGCTCGGATCGGAAGCCGCCATCGCGAAGGCGCTCGGTTTCCTCGAGCGGGCGCGCGCCAAGATCTTCGGCGCGCTTCCGGCCGAGGAGATCAAACGGCTCGACAGCACGGTTCCGTTCACCTCGGCCGAGGAGGAGATGGTGACCGGATGGTCCGCGCCGCAAGCGCTCACCGGCGAGGCGCTCAAACCGGGACAGCAGCGGCCCTCCCCGCCCGGCACCGGTAAGTTCCTGCTGAAAATCGGTGAGGATCGCCGCCCCGGTATCCCCTTCCACATGGAATTCACGCTGTCGGAGAAGGAAAGCGGGATCCACGACACCAACCAGCGGTTCAGCGAGTTCACCGAATCGATCTCGCGGGGAACGGATTCACCGGGGAGCGCCGCATGATGCCGCACCGGTCCTACCGACGCGTCTCGCCGGAGGTGCGTCAAGCGGCGGTCGAACAGGTCATCGCGCTGACCGGCAAGCTGCGCAGTGAATCGGAGGCATGCCGCGTGGTCGCCGAGCAGATCGGTGTGCACACGAACTCGGTGCGCAATTGGGTGCGCGCGGCCGAAGGCCCCAGTCTCGAGCGGATGGACGCCACCGCGCTGCGGCGCAAGGTCGCACTGCTGCAACAGCAGTTGGCTGCCGCCGCCGAGATGAACCGCACGCTGGCCGACACCCTCAACGAGACTCGGCGCCGCACGTGAACCCGGGCTGCGCGCGGCACGATGCCGGAGTGCGGCGGTGAGCGGCAAATCCGTCTTGTGGACGGCGCTGGGCGCGGTGCTCGGCCTGATGACCATCGTGCTGGTCATCGTCATGCCCGCGGTCGACGACGCCTGCGAGGGCGGCTCCCTGCTCGGATCGCAGTCGGTGCTTCCGCCGCTGGGCGGTTACCCGCCGGGCGATCGGCGCGCCGCCGCGACAACAGCTAGCGGCGCGAGCCGACCCAATCCGGCCGCGACCGCCACACCCTCACTCGCGGCGGGAGTCGGCCCGCTGCGCCGCACGTTGCCGATGGCCACCGGAACCTTCACGGTGTCGGACACGTTCGGCGCGCGGGGTGGCGCGCACAAGGGCGTCGACCTGGCCGCGCCGGACGGCACGCCCATCTTCTCGGTCTCCGACGGCCGCGTCGTCGCCGCCGGTCCGGCATCCGGATTCGGCAACTGGATCGTCGTCGACTCGGTGGACATCAACGGCCGTTCGTACTCGGCGGTCTACGGCCACATGTGGGACTCCGGTGTCCTGGTCCGGCCGGGCGATACGGTGACCGCGGGGCAGCACATCGGCGCGGTGGGGTCGGCGGGTGAATCCAGCGGTCCCCACCTGCATTTCGAGATCGTCCCGGGCGGCCGTTTCACCGGCGGACGGCAGATCGATCCGCTGCCCTGGCTGGACGGTGCGCCGACCCCGGATGTCGGCGGTGCGCGAGCGTATTCCAGCGATCCACGCTGCAGCCTCGGTTTCGGCACCGCCGGTGGCGCGCTGGCCGCGGGCAAGGTGCCACAAGAACTGGAGATCTGGTACCGCCGTGCGGGTTCGATCTGCCCGCAGATCACGCCGTCGCTACTGGCCGCGCAGGGCAGGCAGGAATCCGGTTTCCGGCGCGGCGCGACCTCGCCCGCCGGTGCGCAGGGCCTGGCCCAGTTCCTGCCGACCACCGCGGTGAGCATCGATCCCGACGACGGTCAGCCGTACGTGATCGATGCCGACGGCAACGGCGTGGCCAGCGTGTGGGACGACGGGGACGCGATCGTCGGCCAGGGGCGTTACATGTGCGCGATCGCGCACCAGATCCAGCGGTGGCAGGCCGAGGGCAGGGTGCAGGGCGACATCGTCGCTTTGACGCTGGCGGCGTACAACGCCGGCGAAGGCGCGGTGCTGGCCTCGGGCGGCATGCCGAACCAGCTCGCTGCGCACTACGCCGAGACCCAGCCATACGTGCGCAACATTCTCACCATGGAAGCGCAATACCGAGCGCCGGGTTCGCTCGGCCGGTTCACCCCTGGGCAGGGTTCGGCCGGCGACCAGATCGTCCAAGCCGCGCACGAGTGGCTCGGCACGCCCTACGTGTGGGGCGGCGGGGGACCCCAAGGACCGAGCGGCGGGGGGTTGGACGGACCGGGTCTGACCGCGGCGGCGGTGTTCGCGGCGTCCTCCGGCGCGGTGACGTTGCCGCGCACGGCCGAACAGCAGTGGGAGGCGGGCGCGGAGGTGCCGATGAGCAAGGCGCAGCCCGGGGATCTGGTGTTCAGCTCGTTCGGCGCGCGTGGACCCGCGCAGGTCGGCGTCTATGCGGGCAACGGCCGGATGATCCAGTCGGTGCCCGGCGCGGACGTCCGATCCGGCGGCGGCGTTTCGGAAGTCGCGGTGCCAGGAGACGGACGGGCGAGGAGGGTGCTGTGAGCGTTCACGGGCGCGAACACACGGCGGCGGGACTGCCGCGACGCCCCGGTGTGCGGCTAGCCTGGATGGACAGAGCAAATGCACGCGCGAAACTGGTGGTGATGCTGGTGGTGAGCGTCGCGGTGCTGGGTGCGGCCTGTGGCCGGACGGACCGCGCGGACTCGGGATCCGATGCGGCGCATTCCGCTACGTCCACACCCCGGTTGCTGGAGGGCGTGCCCGCCCCCGACCCGGTGACGCCGGACGGCGTCGCGGTCGCGGCGTTGCGGGAAATCTACAGTTGGCAGCCCGCCACCGAGACCCAGGGCGAGTCTCTGGGCCGAGCGCGGAAGTTTCTCGGCCCCAGCCTGATTCGTATGCTGGATGCGACGCCGACCGCGGTGCAGACGCCGAAGTCGACACTGCAGTGGGCGGATTGGGCGAGGGAAGGGGCGCATGTGGAGGCGTTCACCTTCGCGTCCGGCGAGAAGGCTGCGGCCCTCAGCGATCCGAACGTCCAGCAGTTCAAGATCGGGATCGAGCAGACCGTGGTCCATCCGAACGGACGCAAGGAGCCGCTGCCGCCCGCGACGGTGATCGCCACCGTCGTGCGCACACCCGACGGCTGGCGGCTCGACGCATTCCGCTGACCACTCGCTTTCCGTACCGGACGGCCGACCCAGGAGGGACACATGGCGAAGAAGAAAAAGGTGACGGATCCGGCCATCCCCGGACCCGATGTCAGCCTGCTACTGACCTACGCCGGCTTCGCGATCTTCGGAACCCTCTGGCTCGCGCTGCATCTGGGCAACATGCTCGAGGGCAGCCCGCAGAAGGTTCCGTTCAACCCGATCGCCATCGCGGCCGATCTGGCGCGAGGAAGGCTGCGCTGGCCGGGCGCGGCGACGGCGATCGTGCTGCTGGTGATCCTCAGCGTCGTAGCGTATCTGGTGATCCGCAAGGAGTTGCAGAAGCGCCGGTCCAAAGGCAGGTTGCCGGTCGACGACAAGGCCGACGTGATGGGCAACGGCGGCGCGATCTCGATGCTCACCGAAGCGGGCGTCCGGGAGAAGGCCGAGCAGCTGGGGGTGAGACTCGGCTACGACGACGCTCCGGGCGTGCCGATCGGCGTTGGTGTGGCCGACGGGGTGATGCTCTACGGTTCGTACGAGGATCTGCACCTGGACATCTGGGGTCCGCGTCAGGGCAAGTCGACCTCCCGGGTCATCCCGGCGATCCTCAGCGCGATCGGCCCGGTGCTGGCCACCTCGAACAAGCGCGACGTGGTGGACGCCACCCGAGACGTGCGGGAGTCCAAGGGAAGTCCCACCTTCGTCTTCGACCCGCAGGGTGTCGCGGGTGAAGAGCCGACCTGGTTCTGGGATCCGCTGTCCTGGGTGGACGCCAAGCGCGAAGGTTGTGAGATGCGCGCGGCGCGGCTTGCGGGGCACTTCGCCGACGGTGACGACGGCCGCGACACGAAGACCGACGCGTTCTTCGATCCCGAGGCCGAGGACCTGCTGGCCGGGTTGTTCCTCGCCGCCGCCGTCGGCGACCGCAACGGCAGCAGGCCGATCGTGCAGGTCTGGGAGTGGGTGACCAATCCGCAGGACACCGAGCCCATCGAGCTGCTGCGCGCCGCCCGCCATCACTACACGGCCTCGGGCCTGTCCTCGCAGTACAACACCGATCCGCGCACGCGCAGCGGCATCTTCGGCACGGCCAAGAAGATGATCCGCTGCCTGAAACTGTCGAACGTGCATCCGTGGATCTCCCGGGGCGGCGACCGCAGGGAATTCGACGAGCTGGAGTTCCTGGAGAACAACGGAACGCTCTACAGCTTGTCGCTGGAGGGCCGCGGTTCGGCCGCGCCGCTGGTGAGCGCGCTCACCGAGGCGGTGGTGGACGTGGCGATGCGCAAGGCGTCGCAGTCGGCCGGTGGGCGCCTGGCGATCCCGCTGCTCGCGGTGCTGGACGAGGCGGCAAACGTGGTGCGCTGGAAGGATCTGCCCAAGCAGTACAGCCACTTCGGCTCCCGGGGCATCGTCGTGATGACCGTGCTGCAGTCCTGGGCGCAGGGCGCCCGCTGCTGGGGCGAGAGCGGCATGAACGCGTTGTGGTCGGCGGCGAACATCAAAGTGCTCGGCAGCGGCGTGGACGACACGAAGTTCCTGCAGGAGCGTTCGGACGTGCTCGGTGAGTACGACGCGATCTCGCAGTCGGTGTCCGAGTCCAAGGGCGGCAAGAGCTACTCACGCTCGCTGGGCTCGTCCAAGACGTTCTCGGTCAACGGTCTGGCGACGCTGCCGCGTGGGCGGGCCATCCTGTTCCCGTCCGGTGCGCCACCGGTGCTCATCCGTACTGTGCCGTGGTGGGAGGGTGAGTACGCTTCCGACGTGAAACAGTCCATCTCGCACCATGATCCGCAGCGCAAGACGCAGATCGCGGACGTCATCGGTTCGCCGTCGCTGAGCAAGTCGACGCCACCGCCGGAGTACGGCCAAGTCGAGGAGGTCCGGCCGCTGTGAACGAACCGCAGCAGAACATGCACTACGCGAACGTGGTCGAGTTCGTCGAGAACTATCTCAGCGTGATCTACCGTCGGCAGGTCACCGATCTCAGTGACACCGTGTGGTGCCCGGAGTGGTGGCAGCACGCGGAGGCAATTGCCCGGCTGGACGCGTTATGGCGCGCTTGGGAGCACTACCGCCAGGACGGGGCGACCGGACTGAGCGTCTGGTTCCTGGATCATGCCGATCCGCATATGGCGAAATTGTTCGATCCCAAGGGACCGTTCAAGTATTGCAGTGTGCGCAACGGTCATAAGGACATGCTCAACCCGCTGCCGACGAAGGCGCCGCAGAACGGCATGTTCAGTGACCCTACGATCGGTAACTTCCCGCCGTAGTGGCGATGCGTCACGGCGATTCTCGCCGAAAGGGTTCGGAACCGACGAGTGCCCGCTGGATGATCCAGCGGGCACTCGTCCGTCTCGTGCTATCGCGTGCGCTCCAAGCCACGGGGATCCTGTTCCCGTCCTGCCCTGGTAACCGCGGGCGCCTCGCCGGGGCGGGTGCGTACGGCCTCACCCGGCGGCTGTGCCTGCCCTACTTCGATCAGCATCCGCACCGCGGCGAGTTCCGGCGCCACACCCATTTTCGCGAGATGTGCCGCGATCGCCATCCGGCGTTCTTGGGAGTCGTACTGCAAGGCCGGCTTGGCGGCGGCGGCATTGGCCGCCATCCGTGATGCCTCGGCCTGCGCGGAGAAGCGGTCCTTCTCCAGGGACACACCCTTTTCCGGGATCGGCTTCTCGATCAGCCGGGCCAGCTCGGTGTTGCGCGGGTCCTTGGCCTTCGCGTCCCTGGCCTCCCGCAACTGCAGTTCCTTGGCCTCTTTGATCCGGGCCTCGGTGAGCTTGACGCGCGCTTCGGCTTCCTTCTGACCACGCTCGCGGGTACGCAAGGCGACGAGCGTCGCAAGCTGCAACATTGTCCTCATCATGGCCGCGGTTTCCCGGCCGATGTCGTCCAGTTCCTCGGACATGGCTGCTCCCCGATGCTGCGGTGATCACTATGGATGATGGTGGTGCTTCGTTACGGACGCCGCCACGCGAACTGTAGTCCCGTGCAGCGGGTCCCGCCTGCAAACGTGGACACCCGAAGAACTTGCGGCGTGGCACTTCCTGCCCGGGGATAGCCCGGCCGAGGCCGCACTACGCTGCAAGAACTCCTTGTTTCGAGGTTACCTGACAAAGGTCGGCACAATCGCACGAGCGTGCTGCTTTATCAGCATATATCGCACATTTCCGGCGTGTCTTCGGGCGCGCCGGATGATCTTCGGGCTGAGGGCACCCTAACCGAAGAAAGGTTCCACTATCCGGGCTTCGGCCGCAGGGACGTGGATACGGCTCGGGCCCGCGGCCGAGACGGCCGCGGGCCCGAGCCGCACTCAGCGGTCGATGCGCACCGACTGGATCGTGACCGGCTGCTTGGGCTTCCCGTCCCCGGGGCCGTTGGAGTCGTCCTGGCCCAGCGCGGCGATCTTGTCCAACGTGCCGAGGCTGTTGTCGTCCACGGTGCCGAAGATCGTGTACTGCGGCGGGAGCAGGGAATCGGAGTACACGATGAAGAACTGGCTGCCGTTGGTCCCCGGCCCCGCGTTGGCCATGGCCAGCACGCCACGCTTGTACGAGATCGGCTCCGAAGTCGCCGCCGGATCGTTCGCAGCGTACTGGTCGGTCGGGTATTCGTTGTCGAACTCGTAACCGGGCCCACCCATTCCGGTACCCGTGGGGTCGCCGCACTGCAGGACCTTCAGGCCCTCGCCCGCGGTCATGCGGTGACAGCTGGTGCCGTCGAAGTAGTTCTGCGCCGCCAGACTGACGAAGCTGTTCACCGTGCACGGCGAATCGGCGTTGTTCAGGGTCAGCCCGATCGGCCCCTGGCTGGTGTCCATGCTGACGCTGACCTTGGCGTCGACGCCGGTGGTTGGGACGGGGCCGGCCTTCGGCTTGTTCACCGGCTTGTCCGCGGGCTTGGCGCTGTCGCGGTAGGTGCAGTCGACCGTCGCGGGCTTGGCCTTCGCGGAGGGCGGGGCGGCCGCGGCGGGAGTGCTGGACAGCGAGGCGTCGGCGGCATCGGAGCTGTTGCTGTCGTCGCCGCGGGTCAAGAAGTACACCCCGGTCACGGCGGCGACCACGACGACGACACCGAGTACCGATCCGGCGATGGTGAGTTGCTTGCGCTTACGCGCCCGCTCGGCCCGGTTGGCGAGCTGACGTTCCAGCTTGCGTTTCGCCGCTGCTCGTCGCTGTTCGTTGCTCGGCACTACCACGTTCCTCCCGTATCCGGTTACATCGGGATAAGAGTGTGCCATTTCTACCTGAGACTGTTCCGCAACCTTCCTGAGAGTCGGTTCGGGGAACCGGTTGGACTTGCGGTGCCGTAGTGGTGGAAACTGGAGCATCGTGACCAAGACCAGCAGCTTCTCCGCCCCGAAGGGGGTACCGGACTACGTGCCGCCCGGCTCGGCAGAGTTCGTCGCGGTGCGCGACGGCCTGCTCCGCGCCGCCCGACTGGCCGGGTACGGGCATATCGAACTGCCGGTCTTCGAGGACACGGGCCTGTTCGCCCGCGGCGTCGGCGAGTCCACCGACGTGGTCACCAAGGAGATGTACACCTTCCCCGACCGCGGCGACCGCAGCGTCACGCTGCGTCCCGAGGGCACGGCGGGCGTGATGCGCGCGGTCATCGAACACGGCCTCGATCGCGGTCAGCTCCCGGTGAAGCTGTGCTACGCGGGTCCCTTCTTCCGCTACGAGCGGCCGCAAGCGGGCCGGTACCGCCAGTTGCAGCAGGTGGGCATCGAGGCGATCGGCGTCGACGATCCGGCGCTCGACGCGGAGGTCATCGCGATCGCCGATGCCGGGTTCCGCGGCCTGGGCCTGGACGGATTCCGTCTCGAGGTCACCTCGCTGGGTGACGAGACGTGCCGCCCGCAGTACCGCGAACTGCTGCAGGATTTCCTGTTCGGACTGCCGCTGGACGAGGAGACGAAGCGGCGCGCCCAGCTCAACCCGCTGCGCGTGCTGGACGACAAGCGGCCCGAGGTACGGGAGATGACCGCGAACGCGCCGCTGATGATCGATCACCTGTCGGAGTCGGCCAAGGCGCACTTCGAGCAGGTACTCGGCCACCTCGAAGCGCTGGGCGTGCCGTACGTGGTGAACCCGCGCATGGTGCGCGGCCTCGACTACTACACCAAGACCACGTTCGAGTTCGTGCACGACGGTCTGGGCGCGCAGTCCGGCATCGGCGGCGGTGGCCGTTACGACGGTCTCATGGCCGAGCTCGGGGGGCAGCCGCTGTCGGGTATCGGATTCGGCCTCGGCGTCGACCGGACCATGCTGGCGCTGGCGGCCGAGGGCAAGTCGGCGGGCAACCCGGCGCGCTGCGAGGTGTTCGGCGTGCCGCTGGGCGACGCCGCCAAGCAGCGGCTCGTGGTGGTCGCCGCGCAGTTGCGCGCGGCGGGCGTCCGGGTCGATCTGGCCTACGGCGGGCGCGGTGTGAAGGGCGCGATGAAGGCGGCCGACCGTTCCGGGGCGAAGTTCACCCTCGTGCTCGGCGATCGTGACCTCGCGGAGAACACCATCGGGCTCAAGGACATGGCGACCGGTGATCAACGGCAGATTCCGCTGCCCGAGGCGGTCGGCGTGATCCGGGAGTCGCTGGCCGGGTAGCGGGGCGGCGGGTGCGCGCTGCCCGTCGAGTTTCGCGACGCGCCCGCCGCGCGCACGGTACTGTGCGTCGAACCCGTCGTCGGCCGGGTGACGGGAGCAGTAGCGTGACCGGCGCGCACACCACCGCCGCCGGAGTCGCGAGAGGGCGGAGTAGTGTCCACGAATTCTGATGACCAGCGGGCGCTCGCGCCGGTGGGCCTCGATCTGGTCGCGCCCGAGTTGTACGCGCCGATGTTGCGCCGCCTCGCGCTGGCCGCGTCGGGTATCGGGGTCGGCGCGGCGTTGCTGGCCGCGACCGTGGTGAGCTGGCCGATCGCCGCGGCGGTCGGCGTCGTCGTCGGCGCGCCGACCGTCCTGTACGCCGTCGCGCTGCGTCGGCGGCGAATGTGGTTGACCGGCACGATGATCCACGCCCGCAGACTGTTCGGTGAACGGCGGGTGGAGATGTCGGCGGCCACCGGGGTCGAGGTCCTGGTGTTCCCGGCCCGGTTGAGCCGGATCGCTCTGCGGGTCACCGCGGGTGAGGTCTCCCAGGTCGTTCCGCTGGCCATGTACACCGACGTGGGCAGCGGCCGCGAATTGCACCTGGTCGGTTTGCGCAGGCTCGCGGACGCGCTCGCCGCCAGTCGATTGGCCGCGGCCGTAGCGGTTTCCGAGATGCTGGTGCGGCAGTTGCGGGCCGAGGCGCGCGACGCCGGGCTGGAGGAACGGCCGCTGTACCGCGCCGTGCGGCTGGCGCGCGCCAAGGACGCGGTTTCGCCGATCGTGCTGACCGACAGCGAGGTCGCCACACTCAGCTGACCCCGCGGTTCTCCTCCGGGGCCGGTGCCGGGCGGCGCACGAGTCACTGTCGCGTAGCTCACCGTCGGCCTTCGGCGGCGGTGAGAGTGGTTAGGGTGGGCAACAGAAGTCCGCCTACCGCAAGGAGTTCGTCGTGAGCACCGCCGCTGGGACCGTGACCGTCACCGTGACCGGAGCCGCGGGCCAGATCGCCTACGGCATGCTGTTCCGGATCGCTTCCGGCGCGATGCTCGGCCCGGACACGCGCGTGCGGCTACGGCTGCTGGAAGTCCCCGCCGCGGTGGCGTCGCTGGAGGGCGTCGCGATGGAACTGGAAGACGGCGCGTTCCCGTTGCTGGAGTCCATCGACATCAGCGACGACCCGTGGATCGGCTTCGCTGGCGCCGATATCGCCCTGCTGGTCGGCGCGCGGCCGCGCACCGCCGGGATGGAACGTTCGGATCTGCTCGCCGCCAACGGCGCGATCTTCACCGAGCAGGGCGCTGCGATCAACGCCAGCGCCGCGGACGACGTGAAGGTGCTCGTGATCGGCAACCCGGCCAACACCAACGCCTTCATCGCCATGAGCAACGCACCGGACGTGCCCGCCGAGCGTTTCACCGCCATGACGCGGCTGGACCACAATCGCGCCATCGCGCAACTGGCCAAGAAGACCGGTGCGCCCGCCGCCGACATCGCCCGGGTCGCGATCTGGGGCAATCACTCGGCGACGCAGTACCCCGACATCGCGCACGCCACCATCGCAGGACGTCCCGCCCTCGACCTGATCGGCGATCCGGCGTGGCTGACCGAGCAGTTCGTGCCCACCGTGCAGCAGCGCGGCACCGCCATCATCCAGGCCCGCGGCGCGTCCTCGGCGGCGAGTGCGGCCAGCGCCGCAATCGACCACATCCACGACTGGGTGCGTGGCACGCGGCACGGTGACTGGGTTTCCATGGCCGTTGCCTCGGACGGCTCCTACGGCGTACCGGACGGGCTGATCAGCTCGTTCCCGGTCACCTGCGCGAACGGCGAGTACACCATCGTGCCCGACTTGGCGATCGATGCTCTGGCCCGTCCCCGGATCGATGCGTCGGTCGCGGAGTTGGTGCAAGAGCGCGACGCCGTCGTCGACCTCGGTTTCGCCAAGCGCGCTTGACCGGCGCCGCGAGCGTCCGCCCCGCAGAGCCGGTCAGGCGCGGCCAGCTATCCGACCGTCCAGGTTTCGGATCCGGTGAGCAGGGACTGCAGCGATTCGGGACCGACGGGCTTCCGTTCCCGCGCCGTCTCGATCTGGTAGCGCACCGCGTCGTCGTAGGTCGGTCGAGAGACGCTGCGGAAGATACCTGTGACCACGTGTTCGAGCCCTTGATCGGACAGCCGCGACAACGCGTAGGCGTACTCCGGGTCGTCGGCGTAGGCGTCGTGCACCACGATATCGGACTCCGCGACGCTGTCGGCCCGAGCCACTGCGAGCCCGAAACCCCGTCGTATCACCGCGAATTCGCCCTCGGTGCCGAATCGGATCGGCTCGCCGTGCCGCAGCGGGACGAGATGGTCGGCGGCGTTGTCCCGGCGCAGCGCGTCGAACGAGCCGTCGTTGAAGATCGGGCAGTCCTGCAGGATCTCCACGAACGACGTCCCCCGGTGTTCGGCGGCGGCGCGCAGCACCTCGGTGAGTCCCGCACGATCGGAGTCGAGCGCGCGGGCGGCGAAGGTCGCTTCCGCACCCAGCGCCACCGACAGGGTGTTGAACGGGTGGTCCACCGAGCCCATCGGGGTCGACTTGGTGATCTTGCCCTGTTCCGAGGTCGGCGAGTACTGGCCCTTCGTCAAGCCGTAGATCCGGTTGTTGAACAGCAGGATCGTCATGTTCACGTTGCGGCGCAGCGCGTGGATGAGGTGGTTGCCTCCGATGGACAGCGCGTCGCCGTCACCGGTCACCACCCAGACCGACAGATCGGGCCTGCTGACCGCCAATCCGGTCGCGATCGCGGGAGCGCGACCGTGGATGGAATGGATGCCATAGGCCTCCAAGTAATACGGGAAGCGGCTGGAGCAGCCGATCCCGGACACGAACATCAGGTTCTCCCGGCGCAATCCGAGTTCCGCCAGGAAGCCGCGCACCGTCGCCAGGATCACGTAGTCGCCGCAGCCGGGGCACCAGCGCACTTCCTGATCGGAGGTGAAGTCCTTCACCTTCTGCGGTCCGTCCGCGGACGGCACCCCGGATACACCGGTGAGTCCCAGATCGGTGCCGACCAGTGAGGTTTCCACGATGGTCATGCGATACCCCCAGACATCCGATATGTGGCTGCCTCGCCTGCGCTGGGCTGTGGACGGCCTTCGTCCGGCAGCGTTCTATAGGTGGCCCGCGCCCGTGCGGCGAAGACCTTGTTCTGTTCCAGCTCCTCGATCGACCCGTCCAGCGCCGCGTCGATGACCCCGACCAGCTCCTGGGCGGAGAACGCGGTGCCCGCGATCTTCGTCCACGGTCGCACGTCGACCAGGTACTTCGCCCGTAGCAGCGTGGCGAGCTGGCCGCCGTTCATCTCGGGCGCGACCACGACGCGATAACGGCGCAGTACGTCACCGAGGTTGGCGGGCAACGGATTCAGATGCCGTAGATGCGCCTGGGCGACCGGCACACCGCGCCGCCGTGCGCGACGGCACGCCTCGCCGATCGGGCCGTAGGAACTGCCCCAGCCGATCAGCAACAGCTCGGCGGTGCCGTCCGGATCGTCCACCACGAGATCGGGCACCTCGATGCCGTCGATCTTGGCTTGACGCAGGCGAACCATGAGTTCGTGATTGGCCGGGTCGTAGGAGATGTTGCCGCTGCCGTCCGCCTTCTCGAGGCCGCCGATGCGGTGGGCGCGGCCCTTCGTGCCAGGGACGGCGAGCGGCCGGGCGAGCGTGTCGGGATCGCGTGCGTACGGCTGGAACGGGTCGGTGTCGTCGCCTTCCGGTTCGAACGCCGGGTCGATCGGCTCCAGCTCCGTCACCTGCGGGATGGACCACGGTTCGGAGCCGTTCGCGATCGCACCGTCGGACAGCAGCAGCACCGGCGTGCGGTAGGTGAGGGCGATTCGCGCGGCTTCCACCGCGGTGGCGAAGCAGTCGGCGGGGGAGCGCGGCGCGAGCACCGCCACCGGTGATTCGCCGTTGCGGCCGTAGAGCGCCTGCAACAGATCGGCCTGTTCGGTCTTGGTCGGCAGTCCGGTCGACGGTCCGCCGCGCTGCACATCGATCACCACCAGCGGCAGCTCCGTCATCACCGCCAGTCCGATGGTCTCGCTCTTGAGCGCGAGCCCGGGGCCGGATGTGCTGGTGACGCCGAGCGCACCGCCGATCCCGGCGCCGAGCGCCGCGCCGATCCCGGCGATCTCGTCCTCGGCCTGGAAGGTGGTGACGCCGAAATTCTTGTGCTTGCTCAGCTCGTGCAGGATGTCCGAGGCCGGAGTGATGGGATAGGTCCCGAGGAAGACGGGCAGCCCGGCGAGCTGACCGGCGGTGATCAGGCCATAGGCGAGCGCGGTGTTGCCGGTGATCTGGCGGTAGGTGCCCGGCGGGAGTTTGGCGGGCGCGATCTCGTAGGTGGTGGCGAAGCTCTCGGTGGTCTCGCCGTAGTTCCAGCCCGCCCGGAACGCCAGGATGTTGGCCTCGGCGATATCGGGCTGGGTCGCGAACTTCTCCCGCATGAACTGCTCGGTGCCGCCGATCGGGCGCCCGTACATCCAGGACAGCAGGCCGAGGGCGAACATGTTCTTCGCGCGCTGGGCGTCCTTCTTGCCGACTCCGGTCGATTCGGTGGCGCCGAGGGTGAGCGAGGTCATCGGGACGCGGTGGACCACGAAGTCCGACAGTGTCTCGTCGGCCAGCGGATCGGCGGCGTAACCCACCTTGGCGATGGTCCGCTTGGTGAACTCGTCGGTGTTGACGATGACGGTGGCGCCGCGCGGGAGATCCTCCAGATTCGCCTTGAGCGCGGCCGGGTTCATCGCGACCAGCACGTCGGGCTGGTCACCCGCCGTGAGAATGTCGTAGTCGGCGATCTGGATCTGGAAGGACGAGACGCCGGGCAGCGTGCCCTGGGGCGCGCGGATCTCGGCGGGGAAGTTGGGCTGGGTGGCCAGGTCGTTGCCGAAGGCGGCGGCCTCGTGGGTGAAGCGATCGCCGGTCAGCTGCATTCCGTCGCCGGAGTCCCCGGCGAACCGAATGACGACCTTTTCCAATTTAGCTGTGCCGACATCGTTTTGGTGTGAAACCATATGCCTGCTTCACTTCCTCGTCGCTGAGAGGTGCCATCGCCAAACTACTCCGTCGAACGCGGTGCGCGCCCGTGAAGCGCGCGGACCGGCGAGATTCGGCGGTGCGGGCGTCAGGCGAACAATGCCAGCTGCGCGTCGCTCGCGTGCGCGGTTTCGGCTCGTGTCTCCGGTTCGGGCCGTCCGCGCGCCGTCAAACCGTGCTCCGCCAGCAGCGGAGCGACCCGCGCGCGCAGCCACGCGGAATACTCCGGCGTGACGTAGGCGCCGCGCCGGTACAGCTGGCGGTACCGGCGCAGCAGCGCCGGATGGTGCTCGGCCAGCCAGGACAGGAACCAGCCCCTGGTACTGCCGCGCAGGTGCATGGGGAACGCGACCGCCGATTGAGCCCCGGCGTCGGCGATCGCGCCGAAGACCGCGTCGAGGTGGGCGCGTCCGTCGGTGAGGCAGGGGATGACCGGTGTGACCAGCACGTTGACGGCGAAGCCCGCGTCGGCGAGCGCGCGAACCAGGTCCAGGCGGGCTCGTGGCGACGGTGTGCCCGGCTCCAGGCTGTGGTGCAGATCCTCGTCCAGTATCGCGATGGACATCGCGATACTCACGGGCACCTCGCGGGCGGCCGAGGTGAGCAACGGCAGGTCCCGTCGCAGCAGGGTGCCTTTGGTGAGGATGGAGAACGGGGTGCCGGATTCGGTCAGCGCGCGAATGATGCCGGGCATCAGGCGATAGCGTCCCTCGGCGCGCTGATAGGGATCGGTGTTGGTGCCCAGCGCGACCGGCTCGCGGCGCCAGGACCGCCTGCCGAGTTCCTTGCGCAGCACCGCGGCGACATTCGTCTTCACCACGATCTGCGAATCGAAGTCCCGGCCCGCGTCCAGATCCAGATATTCGTGCGTGCCGCGCGCGAAACAGTAGCGGCAGGCGTGCGAACAACCCCGCATGGGATTGACGGTCCATCGGAACGGCACGTTCGCGCCCTCGGGCACCCGGTTCAGGGCGCTCTTGCACAACACCTCGTGGAATGTGATGCCCTCGAACTCCGGCGTCCGTACGGTGCGCACCAGACCGGCCCGGGACAGCCCGGGCAAGGCGCCGTCCTCGGCGTCCAGGGTCTGGCTTTGCCACCGCACCCTCTCAGTCGAACATGTGTTCTAGCGGCTGTCAAGCGATCTGCTTGGTGCCGGGCGGTGTCAGCGCGGCCGGGTCGGCGAAGAAGGTGACCAGGTCGCGCACCGTGTCGTCGAGCGGGCGCGGCCGGTAGCCGAGCTCGCGCTCGGCCTTACCGTGGTCGACCACCGGCGCGGAGATCAGCGCGCCCAGCGCCGCCTTGGAGACGATGTCGGAGTTGAACAGCTTGCCGATCGGCGCGAGCACCGGGATGACGCCGGACACGAGCTTGGGGGAGATGGCGAACCTCGGGCCGCGCTTGCCGCCATGGGTCGCGGCGACGCGGCACAGTTCGAGCATCGAGATCATCGATCCGCCGAGCAGGTAGTTCTCGCCCGTGCGGCCTTTCTCGCCCGCCAGTACCAGGCCTGCGGCGACGTCGCGCACGTCCACCAGGTCGAATCCGCCGCCGATCATGGCGGGCACGCGCCCGAGGGCCGCGTCCTTGAGCGTCCGGTTGATGCGCGAGAGCGGCTTGCTGTGGTCCAGTGGGCCGAAGACGCCGGTGGGATTGCACAGCACCGCGTCGAGTCCCTGGTCGATCACCTTGCGCAGCGCCACCTCGCCCGCCCATTTCGAGCGGTCGTAGACCGGCAGCGCCGGGTCGGTCGACCGCGGCGCGTTCTCATCGATCCGGCCGCCGCAGCTGTACTGGTCGAACGCGTGGATCGAGCTGGCGTGCACCATCCGGCGCGCGCCGACCGCCAGCGCCGCCTCGGCGACCACGCGCACGCCCTCGGTGTTCACCCGCCAGGCGAGATCGTTCTTTTCGGCCAGGGTGATCACCGCGACCAGGTGGTAGACCACCTCGGCGCCGTCCAGCGCGGCGCGCATCGACGCCGGGTCGAGCACGTCGCCACGCAGCCAGGTGACGCCGGGTGCCGCCGGCTCGGCGGGAACGGCCCGATCGATGGCCGTGACCTGGTGACCGCGCTCGGTGAGGAGGCGGAGCAGATTCGTGCCAAGGTAGCCGGCTGCGCCGGTCACTGCGACCTTCATGGGACAGAGAATATAGAACTTGTTCTAATTTGCAACACGTTCCAGTTCTGTCGGGTTTGCCCGGTGTGCGGCGCGTTCGGGCTCGAAACATGCCGGTCCGGTCCGCTATATTGAGCGCAACCGTAGCGGCCCTTGCCGATTCGGCAGGGAGCAGGCGGATCACCACAACTGCATGACGCTGATCTGTACGACGATTTGGGGGGCATCTCGATGAGTGATCTCTCGGTAGAGACCGAAGCGGTCCGGGCGTTCGCCGCCACGAACGCCGGTATCGCCGGTGATCTCGCGGGGGCGGGCAATTTCGACGCGGTGAAGAACGTTTCGGCGCTCGTCCCGGTGTTCGGCTTGATCGGGGCCGATTACCTGGCGATGTTCGCCGCGGCGCAAGTGTTGCAGGCCAAGGACATCAACGATCTGTCCGCCAAGTACGCCAAGCTCTCGGACTCGGCGTTCAGCGCGGCCGCGGCCTACGACGCGGTCGATTGGTCCAACGCGGGCGCGCTCGGGTCGATCGCGGGCCAGATCGGGGGCGCGGTATGAGACCGCTGGACAGCGGCGTCATCGCGCCGGAAGATCACGCCGTCGCGCACGCGGCCGAACAGAACGTCGCCATCGGCCAGCAGACCGTGCTGGACGCATTGCAGCAGACACCGGCACAGGCGGTGCTCGACCTGCCGCTGCCGCAGTTGCCCGAAGATCTGCCGCCCATCGAGCCGCCCGCATTCGTGCTGTCCCGCAAGATCTCCGAGGATCAGCAGTCGGCCGCCACCGTGCCCGCCGGTCTGCCCGGACTGGGTGGTACACCGAGCGCCGAGGACGGGCACGGGATCGCGCACGATACGTCCGCGCTGCTCGGGGACACGAACACCGCGGTCGGCCAGATCGGGGCGCCCGCGGTCGAAGCCGCGCTCGATCAGGCGAACGGCGTGCTGAACGGTGCGCTCGCCGCCGCGCCGAGCGCGATCAGCGGCGCGGTGAACCAGGCGGCGGCCGCGGCCGGATCGCTACCTGCCTTGCCCGCCGATCCGGTGGCCGCCCTGCTCCAGGGTGTCGCGGTGCCCGCGCTGCCCGGCGTCGACGTCTTGATGAAGCCGATCCTGGACCTGCTGAGCAGCTTCGGCACCGGCGTCATCGGCGCGTTCGATCCGACCGCGATCCTCAGCCAGTCCTCCAAGGTCATCGAGATGGCCATGCAGGTCGGCAAGGGCAGCATGAGCACGGTCGAGCAGCTGTGGCAGAGCCAGGCCGCGCGCAACGCACAGGCCACGAGCCAGCAGGCGAACGTGCAGGGACAGGAGACCAGCCAGCGCGGCATCGACATCTCCGAGCTCACGCAGCGCGCTGCCACGGTGGTGCAGCAGGGCAACGCGCAACTGCTCGGCATCGCGTCGTCGTTCGCCACCCAGGCGACCGCGCTCGCGCCGGTGATCCTCACTCCGCCCGCCCAGGCGACGCTGATGGCCTCGGCCACCGAACACCTCGGTCAAGCCGTCGGCGTGGTCAACGCCACCCGCGGCGACCTGGCCGGTAAGACCGCCGAGCTCAGCGGCATGGTGCAGCAGCTGGTCGCGCCGGGCGGCGGGCCCGCGCCGCAGGAGGTCGCGCAGGCGCTGGCGGAGAACGTCGGTCAGCCGATCCTGGAGCAGGCGCAGTCGACCGCGTCGGACACCGCGACTAAGGCGGCAGGCCTTGATTCCGCCACGCCGTCGACATCGACGCCCTCGACCACGCCGTCGTCGGTGCACAGCACCTCGCACAGCCCGACCACCAGCCACGGCACGCCGAGTAGCCTGCTCGGCAGCAGCCCCGGCCGTCCCGGCAGCCCGAGCGTGTCGTCGGTGCCCAAAGTCACCGGCCTGCCCGGCGCCACGGTCGCACCGATCCGGCCGGTCGCCGGCGTCCCGGGCACTTCGCTCGGTACCGGCACGCCCGCGAGCACCACATCCGCCGGATCGAGCAGCTTCATGGGCGGCCCCGGCGCCGCGGCGGGGCAGCGCGGCAACGACGAGGAACACTCCCGCACGGTGCAGCCCTACCTGAGCCCCATCGGCAACGACGACCTCACCGGCCCGCTGGGCGAGTCGACGCCGGACGTCATCGGGGCGACACACTCGGACGAGATCATCAGCTCGGACTACGAGCAGGACCAGTTCTGACGGACGCCGGGTAGGCGACGCGCCGCACCCGGCCCGAGCGGATCAGCGCCGGGCCGGGTGACGTGCAGAGTCTCAGTTGTCCTGCGTGAACGAGTCGATCAGTTTCCGGTAGAGGTCGGCGAAGCGTTTACGCGCGGCCTGCTGCTCGGCGCCGAGCCCCTCGGTGGTGTCCGGCGAGTACACCACCAGATGCACGTCGTCCGAGGGCGACTGCGGCATGAAGTCGATGATCCGGCTGCTCTGGTCGGTGGCTTTCGGCACGCCGAGGTCCACCGTGGCGAGCGCTTTGGTCTCCGCCAGCGCCGCGTTCAACACATCGGGCGGGATATGGCCGTCGATCCGCTTCGGCGGGGTCTCGGGACGGCGCTCGGCGGCCACCGCATCGGGGCTGCTCACCGCACGGCCGTCGGCGAAGATCTCCAGCTGCGGGCGCAGATCCGTCCGGGCCTGCCAACCGTCCGGAATGGTGGTCAGCGTGAACAGTGCCAGCGGCGCGGCGATCGGCGGTAGCGCACTGGGTCGATCCAGTGCCGGGTCGGCCGTGGCGGCGCCCGAGCCCACCGCGACGATCAGCGTCACAACCAGCAGAACGGCTTTCGTTACTCGCATCGATCCCATCTTCCGGTGCTGTCCGTGTCCGTCTGCGGCACAGACGAACTGCCGTAGATCATGACAGCGCGCCGACCCCTGGCGGGAGTCGGCGCGCTGTATCGATCGGATCCGGCGCTACCGCAGGCCGGACGGGTTGTTCAGGTCCGGAGCCGAGTACGTGTCGCAAGCCCTCACCTGACCGGTCTTGTAGCCGGTGAGGAACCACTTCTGCCGCTGCTCGGACGAACCGTGCGTCCACGCTTCGGGATTCACCCGGCCCTGGGCGGCACGCTGGATGCGGTCGTCGCCTACCGCGGCGGCCGCCGACAGCGCGTCGTTGACATCCTTGTCCGACAACGGTTTCAGAAACGGCTGGTTGCTGCCGGGCGCGGGCTGCTTGTCCGCGAAATGCGCCCAGATGCCCGCGTAACAGTCGGCCTGCAATTCGGTGCGCACGGCGTCGGAGTCCGCGCCGCGTGGATCGCGCTGGGCGCGGCCGATGTCACCGAGCAGGTTCTGGATGTGATGGCCGATCTCGTGCGCCACGACGTATTCCTGCGCCAGCGGGCCGCCGCTGGAACCGAATCGATCGACCAGTTCCTGGAAGAAACTGGTGTCGAAGTACGCGGTCCGGTCGGCCGGGCAGTAGAACGGTCCCACCGCGCTGGTGGCGTTGCCGCATCCGGTCGAGGTGGCTCCGGAGAAGAGCACGACCTTCGGCTGCTGGTAGCGCTTTCCGGCCTGCTTCGGCAGTTCGGCCGACCACACCGCGTCCAGGCTCTGCGCGGTGAGCGCCACCCGGCAGTCGACGTATTTGTTGGCATCCGCCCCGGTCTTGCAATGGCTCGGCGTGCCGGCCGTGCCCGGCTGCGTCTGGCTCTGGTCCTGCGAGCCGGTGAAGTTGCCGAGGATGGATCCGGGGTCGCCGCCCAGTAGCAGCGCCAGCACCAGCACGATGAGCCCGCCCGCGCCGCCGCCGAGCGCGAGCTTGCCGCCCATGCCGGGACCGCCGGACGAAACCCGGTCGGGGTCGATCTGCATGCCCTCGTTGAAGGTCATCGTCGTCGCTTTCTCGCTCGTCCCCGGGGTCACCCAACCCTCGGTCGTCGGCGACCCCGGTTCACACTCCCTCGAATACAGCTTGGCACGGGCGCGTCGATATCGGTTTCCACTCACCGAATGTGTCTCACTACGATGGACTCGCACTTGGTCACACCGCGCCGGTGCCAGAGTCGTCGAAAGGAACCCCGTGCTGCGCACCCACTTGGCTGGTTCGCTGCGAAGCGAGCATGCCGGTCAGACCGTCACTCTCACCGGCTGGGTGGCGCGGCGGCGTGACCATGGTGGGGTGATCTTCATCGATCTGCGCGACGCGTCCGGTGTGGCCCAGGCCGTGTTCCGCGAGGGTGAACCTGCCGAGCAGGCACACCGGCTGCGTGCGGAGTACTGCGTGCGCGTCACCGGCACCGTGGAACCGCGGCCGAGCGGCAACGAGAACCCGGAACTGCCGACCGGCGCCATCGAGGTGAACGTCACCGAACTCGAGGTGCTGAACGAGAGCGCCCCGCTGCCCTTCCAGCTGGACGAGCAGCCGGGTGAGGAAGCGCGCCTGAAGCACCGCTACCTTGATCTGCGCCGCGAGGGCCCGGCACACGCCATCCGGCTGCGGTCCAAGGTCAACGCGGCCGCCCGCGAGGTGCTCGGCCGCCACGAGTTCATCGAGGTGGAAACCCCGACGCTGACCAGGTCGACGCCCGAGGGCGCGCGCGACTTCGTGGTGCCCGCCCGCCTGCAGCCGGGCAACTTCTACGCCCTTCCGCAGAGCCCGCAGCTGTTCAAGCAGCTGCTCATGGTCGGCGGCATCGAACGCTACTTCCAGATCGCGCGGTGCTACCGGGACGAGGACTTCCGCGCCGACCGCCAGCCGGAGTTCACCCAGCTCGACATCGAGATGAGCTTCGTACGCCAGGAGGACGTGATCCTGCTGGCCGAGGAGATCCTGGTCGCGCTGTGGAAGCTGATCGGCTACGAGATCCAGACCCCCATCCCGCACATGACCTACGCCGAGGCCATGCGCCGGTTCGGTAGCGACAAGCCCGACCTGCGTTTCGGCGTGGAGATCACCGAGTGCACCGACTACTTCAAGGACACCCCGTTCCGGGTGTTCCAGGCGCCTTATGTCGGCGCGGTGGTCATGCCGGGCGGTGCGAGCCAGCCGCGGCGCCAGCTCGACGCCTGGCAGGAATGGGCCAAGCAGCGCGGCGCCAAGGGTCTGGCGTACGTGCTGGTGAACGAGGACGGCACACTGGGCGGCCCGGTCGCGAAGAACCTCACCGAGGCCGAGCGCGACGGCTTGGCCAAGCACGTCGGCGCGGTTCCGGGTGACTGCGTGTTCTTCGCCGCGGGCGCCGCGAAGGCGCAGCGCGCGCTGCTCGGCGCGGCGCGGGTCGAGATCGCCCGCAAAGTCGGTCTCATCGATGCGGACGCCTGGTCGTTCGTGTGGATCGTGGACGCGCCGCTGTTCGAGCCGACCGTCGAGGCGACCGCTAGCGGTGACGTGGCGGTGGGCCACTCCGCCTGGACCGCGGTGCACCACGCCTTCACCTCGCCGAAGCCGGAGTCGCTGGACACCTTCGACACCGACCCGGGCTCGGCGCTGGCCTACGCCTACGACATCGTCTGCAACGGCAACGAGATCGGCGGCGGCTCGATTCGTATCCACCGTCGTGACGTGCAGGAACGGGTCTTCGACGTGATGGGCATCAGCCCGGAGGAGGCGCAGGAGCAGTTCGGCTTCCTGCTGGACGCCTTCGCCTTCGGCGCGCCGCCGCACGGCGGCATCGCCTTCGGCTGGGACCGGGTCACCGCACTGCTGGCGGGGGAGGACTCGATCCGCGAGGTCATCGCGTTCCCGAAGACCGGCGGCGGTGTCGACCCGCTGACCGACGCGCCCGCGCCGATCAGCGAGCTGCAGCGCAAAGAGGCGGGTCTGGACGTCAAGCCGGAGCAGAAGAAGGGCGAGCGCGCCGAGACCGCCTCGTAGCGGGCGCTCGCGCGAACGGTACCTTCTGGGCAGTTACGCCTGCCCGACCGCGAGGAAACCCGTTGCTGCACTTGCGCCTGATCAGCCCGCCGGATCTCACCGACGAGGTGCTCGCGGTACTCGCCGCCGATCCCGGGGTCACGCACGTGACCCTGGCCCGCGGTGCCGCGCTGGAGCCGAAGGGCGATCTCGTCCAGGCGGACGTGGCTCGTGAGGCCGCCAACGACGTGCTCGACGACTTGACCGCGCTGGGCGTCTGCCGGTCCGGCGGGATGACGCTCACGCCGGTCGAGACGGTCCTGTCGGAGGCGGGCGAGCGCGCGGTACACGAGGCGCCCGGTGATCCGAGCGACGCGGTGGTGTGGGAGGAACTGCTCGCGCAGACGCATGAGGAGTCGAGCCTCAACGCGACTTTTCTCGCGTTCCTGACGATCGCCTGCCTGCTCGCGGCCGTGGGCGTCGCGACCGATTCGCCGGTGACGATCGTCGGCGCGATGGTCGTCGGCCCGGAGTTCGGTCCGCTCGCCGCTTTCGCGGTCGCGTTGGTGCGCAGGGACTTCGGCCTCGCCCGCCGCTCGGCCCTCGCGCTCGCGGTGGGGTTTCCGGTGGCGATGGTGGTCACGTTGGTGGCCACGGTGGTGTGGGAACAGGTCGGCTGGATCACCATGGACGGGGTGAGCGGCGTCGAGCAGGTCGACTTCATCTATCAGGTGGGCCCGTTCTCCCTGGTCGTCGCGCTATTGGCGGGCGCGGCCGGCATGCTCTCGCTCGTGACGGCGAAGTCGGCCGCGCTGGTCGGCGTGTTCATCTCGGTGACCACCGTGCCCGCGGCCGGATTCGCCGTGGTCGCGGCGACCTTGGGGGAGTGGCGGGTGGCGTTCCTGTCCGCGGGCCAGCTGGCGGTGAACATGGCGGGCATCATCGTGGCCGGGATCATCGTGCTCCAGCTCCGGCCGCGCGCGGGCAGCGAGGCCGGTACGGTGGAGCGGTTGAAGCGCTGGATCGGCATGCGCGCACCGGCCGAGAAGTGAGCGGCCTCACGCCGCGGCGACGGTGCCTCCGGTGAGCACTCGGTAGGCATAGGTCACCGCGATCACGGAGACCGGGCCCGCGATCAGCAGGCCGAGACCGCACAGCAGCGTGCCCAGGAACGTGATCACCAGCACAGCCAGCGCGAGCAGCAGTACCTGCACGGCGTTGGCGACCACCAGCGTGAAACTGGACTTCAGCGCCTCGAACGGACCCTGGTCCTGATCGACGACGAAGTGCAACGAGAACATGCACAGCCATCCGGCGATCAGTCCGGGAAGCAAGCAGAGCGCCGAGCCGAGGAAGGTCAGCGTGAATGCCAGCAACGCGGTGAGCAACACGTTGCCCGCGTTCACGAATCGAAAGTATGCGCCGAAAGGCGGTGGGGTGCCGTCGGTTTCGTACAGTGCGCCGCGCACCATCGCCGCCTGCAGCAGCCACACGCCTGCCATGACCGCCAAGAAGATCAGCAGCAGCGGCAGCATCGACGTCGGGTCGGTGAGCTGAACGACGACCACGAACGCCAAGTAGATGACGAGGCCCACCGCGGTCACCCCGAACCACGGCCCCGGATTGGCCCAGAGTCGCGCCCAGCCGTAACTGAGCGCCCGGCCCACGTCCAGTCTGCCGGGACCGGTGGAGACCTGCTGGTAGCCGTAGATCGGCTCCTGCGCGGGCGCGGGGCCGGACGGCGCCCAGCCCGGCCCGGTGCCTTGCGGTCCGTAGCTGGGGTGCCCCGCGCCCACAGGCGGCGGCGGCTCCAGCGGTTCGTTGCCGTAGTGCGCCGCGCCGGGGCCTTCGAACTGCGGATATCCGGCCGGACCCGCCATCTCGTGGCGGGCGTGGCCGGTCCCGGGGCCGGGAGCCTGCGGATTCGGGCTCTCGTGCTGCCCGGGCCTGGCCGCGAAGCGTTCGTCGTCGTTCGGCAAGGGAGCGCCGCCACCTGATTGTTTGGGTGCGGAGGGCGGGATCTCGGTCATGCGTAGACCTTTCCACTCAACTGGTTTGCGGTGTGGCGCAGGGCAGTTGACGATGAGAAAACCCGACGGGTGCGGAGGTGTCAAGCGACCTGCGGCCGCCGTCCGGCCATGCCGTAGACACGCCGAGCGACGCGGAAAGGTTGTGTAACCGCTCGCTAGAAGTGACCCCATGCGAGTACTTTGAGAGGCGATGACCGCACTATTGGCCGAACGCGCCGCCGAAGTCGTGTCCGCAGCGCAACAGTTGCTCACAAAGCGAATGGGTGCTCCGGTAAAGCTGAGCGATCCGATCGAACTCAGCGGTAGTGGTAGGACGACGGTCCTACGCGTGCGTGTAGCGGAGAACGCCTTTTCATTGCCGCGAACCCTGATCATCAAGCAGGTCCGCGGCGCGGCGCAGGATCGCCGGACCGGCGGCTTGGCGCCCGGGGTGGCCAGCGTCGACTCCGCGTTCCTCCGCGAGACGGTGTCCTATCAGTTCACCACCGCGTTGAGCCGGGAGCACCGGCCGGGCGCGTACCTGGTCGCGCACAGCCTTCCCGACCGTCTGCTGATCCTCAGTGACCTGGGTGAGAACTCCCTGCTCACCGCCGTGCTCCGCTCCGGGGCCGAGCCCGCGGGCCGCAACGCCCTGATGGCGTTCGCTCAGGCGCTGGGCCGGATGCATGCCGCCACCGTCGGGCGCGAGGCGGACTTCGTCGCGCTGCTGCGCCGAGTGGACGTGGTGCACCGGGTGGACGGCATCGCCCAGCAGGCCGAGTCGGCGATCGCCGAGGTGCCCGGTCTGCTCCAGCGTGAACTGGGCATCGAGGTGCCGGGCGAGATCGCCGAGCGCATCGTGCGCGGCAACCGGCTGTACTCCGCGGGCCGTTTCCGCGCGTTCAGCCCGTCGGACCTCTGCCCGGACAATGTGATCTTGAACGAGGAGGGAGCTCGCTTCCTCGACTACGAGTGGGGCGGGTTCCGCGACGCCACCTTGGACATCGCCTACGCGCTGGTGTCCTTCCCTGGCTGCCTGTGCGATGTCGAGCTCTCGCGTGAGCGCGCGCGGCAGATGGTCGAGGCCTGGCGCGCGGAGGTCGTGGGCGTGTGGCCCGCGCTGGCCGATGACGACCAGCTGGCCGAACGCATCCTGGAAGCTCGGCTGATCTGGGTCTGGCTGTCAACTTACTGGTTCCTGCCCGCCGATCACACCCGTATCGCGGCTGCCAGGGAGCACGGGCTGTCGGTGCCGCGCTCGGCGGCGCTGATCAACCGCTGGGCCGCGCTCGCCGAAGACGCGCGGTGCACGGGTGACGACATCGTGGGAGATTTCGCCGAGGACGTATCGGCGATGCTGGAAGAACGCTGGGGCGAGTAGGCCGCGCACCCGGGGGCTGCTGCCTCCGGAGACGGCGCGCGGCCGCCCCGCGCTAGCCGAGCGGGACCTGCCGCGGCTCGATCCGTCCCCCGCTGCGCACCGCGAACGAAGCGCCGTAGCGTACATCGGAATTCGGGTCCGCCACATCCAGCAGGTAGTACCAGTCCATCTGCGCGTGGTCGGGGGTGATCTCCAGCACGCCGTAGCCGTGCGAGTCCAACTCCACATAACGCAGATGGCGGTTGACCGTCTTGATCGCTTCGGCGATCGGAGCGGAATTCGCGTGGACCATGTCGCCGATGCTGGTCGAGGTCACCGACGGCACCACGAACTCGGCGCCCGCCGTCATGCCGCCCGGGTAGCTCGCCGCGTCCACGGGGAGATCGGCGGCCCACGAGGAGTGGATGTCCCCGGTCAGGAACAGCACGTCGGAAATCTGCTGATCGATGATGGCGCGGAACAGCCTGGTGCGGTCGGCGGTGTAGCCGTCCCACTGGTCGCCGTTCAGCGACGGACCGGACTGCGGGACGCCCATGGTGCTGGTGATCGCCGCCGTTGTGGCGGGCTCGAGCGGCGGGAAGACCAGCGGGGCGATCATGACCGAGTTGCCGACCAGCTTCCACCGCACCGGCGCGGAGGCCAACCCCGCGGTCAGCCATTCCATCTGCGCCTTGCCGGTGATGGTGCGCGCCGGGTCGTCGGCCTCGCGCCAGTTCGCGCCCGGCTTCGCCTCCTGGTCGCGGTAGCTGCGCAGATCAAGCATGGTGAGCTCGGCCAGGGTGCCGAAGCGCAGCCTGCGGTAGATCCGCACGTCGGCGCCGGAACCGGACGCCCGGACCGGCATCCACTCCAGATAGGCCTGCGCGGAGGCGGCGCGCCGGTCGGCCCAGCTGCCCTCGGTGGCGGGATCGTGATTGTTCGCGCCGCCGGACCAGGAGTTGTCCGCGGATTCGTGGTCGTCCCAGGTGCAGATGAACGGCAAGGTGGCGTGCAGGCCGAGCAGATCCGGGTCGGTCTTGTACTGGGCGTGGCGGATGCGGTAGTCCGCCAGGCTGACGGTCTCGTTGGCCGGATCGTGCGGGCGTACGGCGCCGCTGCGGCCCCCGTACTTGCCGCGGCCGTACTCGTAGATGTAGTCGCCCAAGTGCACGATCGCGTCCAGGTCGGTGCGGGCGGTCAGGTGACGGTAGGCGCCGAAGTAGCCCGCCTCCCAGTTCGAGCACGACACCACGCCGAACCGAAGGCGATCCGGTGTGTCCGCCGTGGCGGGCGCGGTCTTGGTGCGGCCCACCGGAGAGGTCTGGCCCAGGGTGGTGAATCGATAGAAGTACTCGACACCGGGAGCCAGGCCGGAAACGTCGACCTTGACCGTATGGTCGGAGTCCGCCGAGGTCGTCACGGCGCCGGACGCGGCGACCGAGGCGAACCGCTCGTCCGCCGCGACTTCCCACCGCACGGTCGCCGGGTCGCCCAGGCCCGAGCCGGGCGTCGCGTCGTCGGAGACGGTCACGCGGGTCCAGACGATCACGCCGTCGGCAAGCGGGTCCCCCGAGGCCACGCCGTGCCGGAACACCGGTGTCGCGGCTTCGGCGTCACCGGCGCCCAGCACCGCGGTGGCGGTGGCGGCGGCCGCGCTGCCCTTGAAAAGAGTGCGCCGAGCGAAGTGCGCGGTGGACGAGGGATCTGAAACGGATACGTTTTCAGGCACGGGTACCGATCCCATCCGAAGTACCGGCGACACGCAACTCCGTCTGTCGCCGCGCCGGTCGAGACCGCGCGGCCGCACCGGAGACGCATCCGGGAACGGCATGTCGTGCTGTCGGTGCGCCTCGGTAACGTTCTTGTCGTGAGCGATGGTTTGTTCGACGTGCCCGGAGCCGCGGTGCCTCCGGAGCATTCGATCGACACCGTGGTGCGCCGGGACGCGGGTGCGCCGCTGGCCGTGCGCATGCGCCCGGCCACGCTGGAGGAAGTGGTCGGACAGCAACATCTGCTCGGTCCCGGTTCGCCGCTGCGCAGGCTGATCGAGGGTTCGGGCGCCGCGTCGGTATTGCTGTACGGCCCGCCCGGCACCGGCAAGACCACGCTCGCCTCGCTCCTGTCCCAGGCCACCGGCCGCCGGTTCGAAGCGTTGTCGGCGCTCTCGGCCGGGGTCAAAGAGGTGCGCGCGGTCATCGATGTGGCGCGGCGCAGGTTGGCTACGGGCGAGCAGACCGTGCTGTTCATCGACGAGGTCCACCGTTTCTCCAAGACCCAGCAGGACGCCCTGCTCGCCGCGGTGGAGAACCGCATCGTCCTGCTCGTCGGCGCGACGACCGAGAACCCGTCGTTCTCGGTGGTGTCGCCGCTGCTGTCGCGCTCACTGGTGCTGCAACTGCGGTCGCTCACGGAAACCGACATCCGCGAGGTGCTCGCCCGCGCGATCACCGATCCACGCGGGCTCGACGGCGCGTATACGGTGACCGAGGCCGCGCTCGACCACATCGTCCGGATCGCGGGCGGTGACGCCCGCCGCGCGTTGACCGCTCTGGAAGCGTCGGCGGAGTCCTCGCTCGACGGCACCGTCGACGTGGACCTGGTCGAAGCCAGCGTGGACAAGGCCGCCGTCCGGTACGACCGCGCCGGCGACCAGCACTACGACGTGATCAGCGCGTTCATCAAGTCCATCCGCGGTTCGGACGTCGACGCCGCGCTGCACTACCTGGCGCGCATGCTGAGCGCGGGGGAGGACCCGCGCTTCATCGCCCGGCGGCTGATGATCCACGCGAGCGAGGACATCGGCATGGCCGACCCGATGGCGTTGCAGACGGCGACCGCCGCCGCGCAGGTCGTGCAGCTGGTCGGTCTGCCAGAAGGCCGCCTCGCGCTCGCCCAAGCCACCATCCACCTGGCCACGGCCCCGAAGTCCGGCGCCGTCGTGGCCGCGATCGGCGCCGCCATGGCCGACGTCGCGGCGGGCAAGGCGGGCCCGGTTCCGCCCCACCTGCGCGACGGTCACTACCCCGGCGCGGCGGCGCTCGGCAACGCGCAGGGCTACAAGTACCCGCACGACGACAAGGACGGCGTGCTCGGCCAGCAGTACCCGCCCGACGAGCTGGTCGGCGTCGACTACTACCACCCCACCGACCACGGCCACGAACGCGAGATCGGCCCCAGGGTCGACAAGCTGCGCCGCATCGTCCGAGGCTGACCGGCCCGGTACGAGGCGTACTGTGTCGGTATCGGTGCATCCGACAAGGGGCGGAACGAACTGGAGGTTCCCGTGGCGGCGCCAGTGAACAGGCCACAGATGCTCGTCAGTGAGTTCGAGGAACTCGCCGAGAATGCCGGTGAGACGGTGCGACTGGAATTTGTGTTCGGGAGGGTGGGGGTCAAGGCTGTGCCGGAGGGGGACCACGACGAGGTCATCCGTTGGTTGACGCGCCATTTCCTTCTGCAACGACCGGAGATGTGGCTGTATCCGGAGCGCGGTTTGCAGGTCGAGTCGTACCGAAAGGGGCGAGTGCGTCCGGACGGGGTATTGGCACCTGACGGAAGTTTCGCAGGCGAGGGCGAATGGGCCGACCCGGCGAAAGTTCTCATGATCGTGGAAGTGACGTCGTATGACACCGACACCGATCGTCGGGATCGAGTCGAGAAGCCGCGCGCGTATGCCGAGACCGGCATCCCGGTCTACCTTCTCGTGGACCGGGACAGCTGCGAGTCAGTCGTGTTCAGCGAGCCGGAAGACGGTGTCTACAGCAAGACTGTGCGACGGGCATTCGGGAAGACTGTCGAACTGCCTGATCCGGTGTGTATGACGCTGGATAGCGAGCCGTTGCGGGGTTGGGTTCGCTGACCGGTCGCGGGGACGCGACGGGAGCCCGGTCGATGAATATTCGCGTGCGCGGCACCGGTAGGCTGGGTATTCGTGCAGACCCACGAGATTCGACGGCGTTTCCTGGACCATTTCCTCCGTGCCGGCCATACCGAGGTGCCGAGTGCCTCGCTGATCCTGGCCGACCCGAACCTGCTGTTCGTCAACGCGGGCATGGTCCAGTTCAAGCCGTACTTCCTGGGTCAGGAGGCGCCGCCCTACCCGCGGGCGACCAGCGTGCAGAAATGCGTGCGAACCGGCGATATCGAAGAGGTCGGCGTCACCACGCGGCACAACACCTTCTTCCAGATGGCGGGCAACTTCTCCTTCGGTGATTACTTCAAGGAGGGGGCGATCACCCTCGCCTGGGAGCTGATCTCCAAGCCGCAGGACGACGGCGGTTACGGGTTCGATCCCGAGCGGATCTGGGTGACCGTGTACCAGGACGACCCGGAGGCCGCCGAGATCTGGAAGCGGGTCGCGGGCATACCCGAGGAGCGCATCCAGTTCCGCGACGGCAAGGACAACTACTGGGACATGGGCGTGCCCGGCCCCGGCGGACCCTGCTCGGAGATCTACTACGACCGCGGCCCCGAGTACGGCCGCGACGGCGGGCCGGTCGCCGACGAGGACCGCTACCTCGAGATCTGGAACCTCGTGTTCATGCAGGACATCCGTGGTGAGTTGAGCCCCAAACTCGGGCACTCGCCGGTCGGGTCGCTGCCGAAGAAGAACATCGACACCGGCATGGGCGTCGAGCGCATCGCGCTGCTGCTGCAGGGCGTGGACAACGTCTACGAGACCGACCTGCTGCGCCCGATCATCGACAAGGCCGAGGAACTGACCGGACGCTCCTACGGCGTCCAGCACGAGGACGACGTCCGCTTCCGCGTGATCGCCGACCATGCTCGTACCGCCGCCATGCTGATCGCCGACGGCGTGAACCCGGGCAACGACGGCCGCGGGTACGTGCTGCGCCGCCTGCTGCGCCGCATCGTGCGCTCGGCCCGCCTGCTCGGCGCCGAGAAGCCGGTGATGAGCGAGTTCATGAAGGTCGTAAGCGACCTGATGGCCCCGTCCTACCCGGAGCTGGCCACCGACTTCCGCCGCATCGATACCGTCGCGGTCGGCGAGGAGACGGCGTTCCTGAAGACGCTGAACACGGGCTCCGCCCTGTTCGACAACACCGCCGCCGCGGTGAAGGCCCACGGCGGCAGCACGATCGCCGGGTCGGACGCGTTCACCCTGCACGACACCTATGGCTTCCCGATCGATCTGACGCTGGAGATGGCCGCGGAGGCCGGGCTGTCGGTCGACGAAGAGGGCTTCCGCTCGCTCATGTCCGAGCAGCGTCAGCGGGCCAAGGAGGACGCGCAGGCGCGCAAGCACGCCCACGCCGACCTCACGATCTACAAGGAACTGGTCGACCGCGGCGCCACCGAGTTCACCGGCTTCGACGAGCTCACCTCCGAGGCCACCGTGCTCGCCCTGATCGCCGATGGCGTGCGGGTGCCGACGGCGACCGTGGGGCAGGACGTCGAGGTCATCCTGGATCGCAGCCCGCTCTACGCCGAGGCGGGCGGCCAGATCGCCGACCGCGGCTCCATCACCGCCTCGTCGGGATTGAAGCTGCGCGTGAACGACGTGCAGAAGATCGCCAAGAAGCTGTGGGTGCACAAGACCACGGTGGAGCACGGCCAGATCACCGAGGGCGACGTCGTGCTGGCGCAGGCCGACCCGTCCTGGCGGCGGGGTGCCACGCAGGGCCATTCCGGTACGCACATGGTGCATGCCGCCCTCCGGCAGGTGCTGGGCCCGAACGCCGTGCAGGCCGGTTCGCTGAACAAGCCGGGATACCTGCGTTTCGACTTCAACTGGCAGGGCCAGCTGTCCGAGCAGCAGAAAGCCGACATCGAGGCCGTCTCCAACGACGCGGTCGGCGCCGACTTCCCGGTGAACACCTTCGTCACCGATCTGCCGAAGGCCAAGCAGATGGGCGCGCTGGCCTTGTTCGGCGAGAACTACGGCAACGAAGTGCGCGTGGTGGAGATCGGCGGCCCGTTCTCGATGGAGCTGTGCGGTGGCACGCACGTACAGCATTCCTCGCAGATCGGCCCGATCACGGTGCTCGGCGAGTCGTCGGTCGGCTCCGGCGTGCGTCGCGTGGAGGCGTTCGTCGGCTTGGATTCCTACGCGTACCTGGCCAAGGAGCGCGCGCTGCTGGCTGGTGTCGCCTCCGCGCTCAAGGTGCCCTCCGACGAGGTGCCCGCTCGCGTCGAGCAGCTGGTGGAGCGGCTCAAGGTGGCCGAGAAGGAGCTCGAGCGCACGAAGATGGCCGCCGTGCTGTCCTCGGCGGGCGAGTTCGTCGAGAAGGCCGAGCGGATCGGCCGGCTGCTGCTGGTCGCCGTGGCCGCGCCGGAGGGCGTGTCCGCGGGCGATCTGCGCACGCTGGCCACCGACATCCGCGGCCGGTTCGGCAGCGAGCCCGCCGTGGTGGTACTGCTCGGCAACGCCGACGGCAAGGTGCCGTTCGTGGTCGCGGTGAACAAGCCCGCTCAGGAGCTCGGCATCAAGGCGGGCGATCTGGTCGGTAGCTTCGGCCCGAGTATCGCGGGACGAGGCGGCGGCAAGCCGGAGATGGCGCAGGGCGCGGGCTCGGACCCG
Source organism: Nocardia sp. NPDC047038 (assembly GCF_040644075.1). Classification (NCBI taxonomy): domain Bacteria; kingdom Bacillati; phylum Actinomycetota; class Actinomycetes; order Mycobacteriales; family Nocardiaceae; genus Nocardia; species Nocardia sp. NPDC047038. The sequence continues at coordinate 1,022,905 of NZ_JBEYVQ010000001.1, forward strand.
TCCGGCATTCCGGCCGGCCTGACCGCGGTCCGCGCGCGGGTGGCCGAACTCGCCGGGTGATGGGCGGCCCAGCGGAACCGGAGCGGTCGGCGCCCCGCGGCGCCGACCGGCCGCATCCGGCCACCGACCCCGGTCGGGGCAGGCGGATCGGCGTCGACGTCGGCAGTGTCCGGATCGGGGTCGCCGCGAGCGATCCCGACGGCATCCTCGCCACCCCGGTGGAGACCGTGCCGCGCGCGAAACCGTCCCGGCGATCGGCTCCCGCACCCGATATCGAAAGAATTGCCGAAATTGTGCGGGAGTACGAGGCAGTCGAGGTAATCGTCGGATTGCCGCGAACATTACGCGGGGAGAAGGGCACTGCGGCTACGCTGGCCAGCGCATTCGCTGAGAGATTGCGGGCTGCTGTCGGGTCGGTGCCGGTCCGGCTTTCCGACGAACGTTTGACTACGGTGTCAGCTGCACGTGCATTGCGGGACAGTGGAGTTCGCGCGCGTGGCCAGCGGCAGGTGATCGATCAGGCGGCGGCCGTGTCGATCCTGCAAGGATGGTTGGACGAACGGAGTGCGGTGTTGAGGTCGGTGGAAGCGGGACGTCCTGTGTCGTCCGGGGACGATGCATGACGGATCGGTGGGCGCGGGCCGAGGAACTGTTCCGACAGCGCGAAGCTGATCGGCGTTACCGGAGAGACGACCGGGCCTGGGGCGAGTACGACGGCGACCGGTACGACGACTACGACGACGACACGACCGTCATCCCCCGCTACGTCGACGACGAGGAAGAGCCGGAGCCCGCGCCGCCGCCACCGGCCCCACGGCGTGGCGGACAGCGCCCCAGGACGACGCGTGTCGAGGAGCCGCGCCGCTCGAAGCGCGCGGAGTCGAAACGCGCCCGGCCCGAGCGCTCCGGCCGCTCGCAGCGCGGCAAGCGATCCCGGGTCGCCTCCCGCAAAGCCGCCGAGCGCAAGAAGCGCCGCCGGAACCTATGGTTCGTCGCGGGTGTCTTCATCCTTCTCTTCGCCGGCGCCGTGATCTTCGCCGGGATGAAGTTGGTCGCCAGTATGGCTCCGCCGAAAGACTTCGCGGGACCAGGGGGACCGCTGGTGGTGGTGCAGGTGCATCCGGGCGACACCTCCCAGCAGATCGCGTCGACGATGGTCGAGCGCGGCGTCGTGGCGAGCTCGGGCGCGTTCTTCCAAGCGGCCGTGCGCAATTCGAACATGAACACGGTGCAGCCCGGCTTCTACGCGATTCCCAGCCAGAGCCCCGCCGCCGAGGCGGTGTCGGCGCTGGTGAGCAAGTCCTCGCGGGTCGGCAATCTGGTCGTCTCCGAGGGACGGCTGCTGCACGACCAACACGACATGAGCACCGGCGGGCGGTACGACGGCATCTACCGCAAGATCGCGGAGGCCAGCTGCATCGGCACGGGCACCAATCAGAAGTGCGTGAGCTACGAACAGCTCGATGCCGCGGGAGCGAGCCTGGACCTGGCCGCGCTCGGAGTGCCTGCATGGGCGATCCAGGGTGTCAAGGACTGCCCGGACCGGACACGGCAGCTGGAGGGCCTGATCGCCGCGGGCACATGGGATTTCGATCCGAGCGGGACGCCTGCGGAGATCCTGCGGCAATTGGTGACCGCGAGTGCCAAGAGCTATGAGTCCACCGGACTGCTGCAGTCCGGCGCCGACACGAAACTGACGCCGTACCAGACGTTGGTCGCCGCCTCGCTGGTGGAACGCGAGGCGAAGCCCCAGGACATGGGCAAGGTGGCACGGGTGATCGTGAACCGGCTGCGGGTCGATCAGATGCTGCAGTTCGACTCGACGGTGAACTACACCCTGGATCGCACCGAGGTGGCGACCACCGACGCCGACCGCGCCCAGGAAACCGCCTGGAACACCTATGCGATGCGTGGCCTGCCCAAGACTCCGATCGCCGCGCCGTCGTTGAACGCTCTGCGTGCCATGGAGAATCCGGAGCAGGGGCCGTGGCTGTACTTCGTCACCGTCGACAAACAGGGCACCACCCTGTTCACCGACGACTATCAGGAGCATCTGCGCCTGATCGCACGGGCGCAGCGCAGCGGCATCCTCGACAGTTCCAAGGACAGCGGTGGCCGGTAATCGCAAGGCGGCGGTGCTCGGGAAGCCGATCGCGCACTCGCGATCGCCACAGCTGCACTTGGCCGCGTACCGCGCGCTCGGACTGGACTGGAGCTACGAGCGCCTCGAATGCTCGGCGGAGCAGCTGCCCGGGCTGGTCGACGGGCTCGGGCCGGAATGGGTCGGGCTTTCGGTGACCATGCCCGGCAAGGAAGCGGCACTGGCCTACGCCGATGAGCGCACCGACCGGGCCGTGTTGGTCGGATCGGCCAACACCTTGGTCCGCCGCGACGCGGGCTGGCTGGCCGACTGCACCGACGTGGACGGTGTGCTCGGAGCGCTGCGCGGCGGTGGTGTCACCGACCTGACCGAGGGCGTGGTGCTGGGGGCGGGCGGCACCGCGCGGCCCGCCCTGCTGGCGTTGTCGGAGCTGGGCGCGAAGTCGGTGACCGTGGTCGCCCGGGACGCCGGGCGGGCGCGCGGCGCGCTGGAACTCGCCGAGCGGCTGGGGATGATCGCGTCGCTGGCCGGTTTCGATGCCGGGGCGCTGCGTACGATCTGCGCGGCCGCGGGAGCCGTGGTGAGCACCATTCCCGCCACGGCGGCGGCGGTGGTCGCCCCCGCGGTAGCCGAGGCGCCGGTGGTGCTCGACGCGATCTACAACCCCTGGCCCACCCCGCTGGCCGAGGCGGTGGCCCGGTCCGGGCACACGGTGGTCAGTGGTCTGCAGATGCTGCTGAACCAGGCGTATGGGCAGGTCGAGCTGTTCACCGGGCAGGCAGCGCCGCGCGCGGAGATGGCGGCGGCGCTGGACGAGGGGCGTCGATAGCCTTCTCACCAGCGGTGCGTCTCCGCTCTTTCCGCTGCCGTGATCGCCGGTTATGCTGTCCTCCAACGCGTTTCAACGGGAGGGGTAGCGTTGTGTTGATTCGACTCGGAGTCACCGTCGCGATGGGGATCGCGGCATCCGCGTTCGTCTTCGCCGGACAGTCGGCGGCGAAAGCCGATGGCTGCGCATCGGCGCAGCCGACTTGGGGGTTCCAGTGCGTGGCCGCGGCGTCGAACGTCGCGCTGGCGAACTGCATGAAAGAGGCGCCGCTGTGGCACAAAGACGGGAAGTGCATTCAGCGGAACGACGGTAGCGGTAGGTACGACCTCTGGATTCCATCCAACTGAGACACGCAGGGCCGTAGTCGCTGCCGAGAAACACGGCTATGGTGTTTCGCATGAATGCTTGGTTGTTGCGGGCCGTCGTGCTCGGCGCGCTGGTGGTGGCGTTGCGTGCCGGGCTCGGGTTCGCGATGGTGTACTGGCCGACACACGGGGCACTGATGCGCATCCTGTGCCTGGTCGTGCTGGTCGCGGCCATCGCGGCCTGGGGTGTGCTGGACGGTCGCAGGGACCGCGTCGAGAGCGGGGACGCCGAACGCGGCGCCGATCTGACCATGATGTGGCTGAAGGCCGCCGTTGTGGGTGGTGTCGGCAGCGGCCTGGCGTCCTGGATCCTGGACTGGGCTCCCCGGTTCGATCTCGGTGACAACGGCCTGCTGTTCGAACTCACGGCGGGCGCGGCGTTCATCATCCTGCTGATCTTCGTGCCCGCGCTGATCGGTGTCGGCGTCGGCCGGATGCTGGCCGAGCGGCAGAACGGCAAGGGGCGCTCCACCCCGCCGTCGCTGTACTCCGCCGCGGGCAGCGCGATCTGATTCCACGAGAAAACGGCGCGCCCGCAGCGGGCGCGCCGTTTTCGTCTCTCGCGGCCGCCGCGGGCTAGAGCAGCACCGCGCCGCCGCTCGGACTGTCCTCCCGCGCGATCGCCGAGTAAGCGGCGGCCAGCAGGGCGGGATCGGGTCCTTCCAAGCGTCCGGGTTTGGCCAGGCCGTCGAGCACGACGAAGCGCAGCACGCCGGAGCGGGTCTTCTTGTCCGTCTGCATGGCGTCCAGCAGCTGAGGCAGCGCGTCGGCGTCGTAGCTGGTCGGCAGGCCGACGGCGGACAGGATCGCGCGATGACGGTCGGCGGTGGCGTCATCGAGACGACCCGCGAGACGACCGAGCTCGGCGGCGAACACCAGTCCGACGGAGACCGCGGCGCCGTGCCGCCACCGGTAACGCTCCCGCCGTTCGATCGCGTGCCCCAGGGTGTGACCGTAGTTCAGGATCTCGCGGAGGCTGGATTCCTTCAGATCGGCGGCGACGACGTCGGCTTTCACCTGGATCGCGCGACGGATCAGCTCCGGCAGCACCTCGCCGGACGGGTCGAGGGCGGCCTCCGGGTCGCGCTCCACCAGCTCCAGGATCACCGGGTCGGCGATGAAACCGGCTTTGATGATCTCCGCCATGCCCGCGACGATCTCGTTGCGCGGCACCGTCTCCAGGGTGGCCAGGTCGACCAGCACGGCGGCCGGCTCGTGGAAGCAGCCGACGAGATTCTTGCCCGCCTCGGTGTTGATGCCGGTCTTGCCGCCGACCGCCGCATCGACCATCGCCAGCAGCGTGGTCGGTACGTGCACGATCCGCACCCCGCGCATCCAGGTGGCGGCGACGAAACCGGCCAGATCGGTCGCCGCGCCGCCGCCGAGGCTGACCACGACGTCGTTGCGGGTCAGGCCGATGCGCCCCAGCACCTCCCAGCAGAAGCCGGCGACCGCTAGTTCCTTGCCCGCCTCGGCATCCGGGATCTCGATCCGGTGCGCGTCGATACCGGTGTCGGCCAGCGCCTTTCGCACCACTTCGGCGGTCTCGGTGAGCGGCGGCTGATGGAAGACGGCCACGGTGCGCACACCTTTGGTCGCGCTGTGGACGGACTCGACGAGTTCGCCGAGCAACCCGCGGCCGATGATCACCTGGTACGGGTCGGCGGTCCGGACTTCGAGACGACTCGGCTCTGTCACGTGGCTTGCTCCGATTCTGTTGTTGCTGTTGTCGACTGCTGCCGCGCCCGGGAGCGGGCGCGGCGTGCGCGGGCGCGCCGGGATCGGCTGCCCGCCGCCGTCTCCCCGTTGCCCGCCCCGCCCTCGGCGTCGGGTTCGCTCGTGACGCTCCTGCGGCTGCGCCGGGAGCGCACCGTGGCGGTCACCGCCGCTTCCGCCGCGGCGCCGGTCGCGGTGTCGGTGGTCTCGGACTGATCGGCGGTCTTGCGCCGCGACGCCGCTCTTGCCCTCGCACGTCGGCGGGCCCGGGATCGGCTGCTGCCCTGCGGGATTCCGCTCGGCGGCGGCCGGAGATCCGTTTCGGCCGGTTCGACCGGCTCCATACCGAGCTTGGTCATGATCATCCGCACCACGCGGCCGGGACTGCGGCCGTCGGTACGAACCCGGACGGTCGCCACTTCCCGGTACAGCGGCCGACGGGTACGCATCAGTTCCCGGTACTTCGCGCCGGGGTCGGCGCCGTTGAGCAGCGGCCGCTGCGTGCTCGCGCCGGTGCGCCGAAGACCCTCCGCGATACTGATCTCCAGGTAGACGACGGTGCGGCCGCGCAGGAGTGCCCTGGTGTGCTCGGACAGCACGGCACCGCCGCCGAGCGAGACCACACCGCGTTCGGCGAGGACGGCGCGGCGCACCACCCGCTCCTCGATCTTGCGGAATTCGGGCTCACCGTCTTCGGCGAATATCTCCGGGATCGTGCGACCGGTCTCCCGCTCGATGCCGGCATCGGTGTCGTACAGCTCGACGCCGAGTTCCCTGGCGAGCTTGCGGCCGATCGTGGATTTCCCCGCCCCCGGCGGTCCGACCAGCACCACGCGCGGGGCGCGCGGATCGGTCTGCACGATCATTGCGACCGACTGTCCGCGGGCACGTGCGGGCGAGTGCTGATGCGCTTGACGTAGCTGGTGATGTTCTCGACGGTCTCGGTGAGCGAGTCGCCGCCGAACTTCTCCAGCGCGGCCTGCGCGACGACCAGCGCCACCATGGATTCGGCGACCACGCCCGCGGCGGGCACGGCGCAGACGTCCGAGCGCTGATGGATGGCGACGGCCTCGTCGCCGGTGGTCATGTCGACGGTGGACAGCGCGCGCGGCACCGTGGAGATCGGCTTCATGGCCGCGCGCACGCGCAGCGCCTCGCCGTTGGTCATGCCGCCTTCCAGTCCGCCGGCGCGGTTGGTGGAACGCAGCACGCCGTCGGGGCCGGGGCGCATCTCGTCGTGCGCCTGGCTGCCGCGGCGGCGCGCGGTCTCGAAACCGTCGCCGACCTCGACGCCCTTGATGGCCTGGATGCCCATCAGTGCGGCGGCGAGCCGCGCGTCCAGTCGGTTCTCGCCGCTGGTGAACGAGCCGAGGCCGACCGGAAGTCCCGCCACGACCACCTCGACAACGCCACCGAGGGTGTCGCCGTCCTTCTTGGCGGCCTCGATCTCCGCGATCATCGCGGCTTCGGCGTCCTTGTCGAAGGCACGCACCGGGCTCTCGTCCACCGCGGCGAGATCGGCGGCGCCCGGCACGAGGCCGGAAGTGTTCTGCGCCGCGCCGATCGACACGACGTGCGAGACGACCTCCGCGCCGAACGCCTGGCGCAGGAAATTGCGCGCGACGGTGCCCGCCGCGACGCGCGCGGCGGTCTCCCTGGCGCTGGCGCGCTCGAGCACGTTACGGGCGTCGTCGAAGTTGTACTTGAGCATGCCGGAGTAGTCGGCGTGCCCGGGCCGGGGCCTGGTCAAGGGTGCGTTGCGGGCCAGGTCGGCGAGTTCGGCCGGATCGACCGGATCGGCGGACATCACCGTGGTCCACTTCGGCCACTCGGAGTTGGCCACCTCGATGGCCACCGGGCCGCCCATGGTGCGCCCGTGCCGCACGCCGCCGATGACGGTGACCTTGTCGGCCTCGAACTTCATCCGGGCGCCGCGACCGTAGCCGAGCCTGCGACGGGCCAGCTGCGCGGAGATCTCGTCCGACGTGACCTCGACGCCTGCCACCATCCCCTCCAGGAGGGCGACGAGAGCGGGACCATGGGATTCTCCGGCAGTTATCCAACGCAGCACATTGTTCATCTTCCCATGTCGACGCCCGTGCTCCGGAACGTGGCCCGCCGTGACGAACCGCACGCCGGGGAGCCCGGGTACCGCGGGCCGAGGCGCTCAGCGGGCTATGACAATGGGGCGGTCCACCGAGCGGAGCAGCGCGTCACCGACCGAGCCGAACAGCAGTCGCCGCAAAGTTCCTCGGCCGCGGTTGCCCACCACCAGCAGCTGGCCGTCGCGGGAGCGTTCGAGCAACCCTCGCTCCGGACGGTCGCGGACGACCTCGCGCCGGATGGTCAGCTCCGGGTACTGCTCCTGCCAGCCGGCCAAGCTGGTCGCGAGCAACGCCTCTTCGGTCCGGCGCAGGGCGGCCCAGTCGGTGCCGATCGCCGCCAGCGGCTCGACCTCACCCCAGGTGTGCACGGCCACCAGTTCGACCCCGCGGAGCGGCGCCTCGGTCGCCGCGACCCCGATGGCGGCCTGCTCGGCGGTGGAGCCGTCCACGCCGACGATCACCGGGCCGGTGGTCGCCCGGTCCCACAGCGGCGTCTCGGCGGGCACCACCGCCACGGGGCATTCGGCGTCCCTGGAGACGGCGGTGCTGACCGAGCCGAGGAGGACACGCTGGACGCGGCCGATCCCGCGGGTGCCGACCACGAGCATCGCCGCGCTCCGGGAGCGTTCGATGAGGGCGGTGGCGATGTGCGCCGTGCGGATCTCGGTGCCGATGGTGATGTCGCGCACGGTGTGCGCGGCCGCCACGGCGGCGTCCGCCGCGCGCTCGATCGCCTCGTCCGCCTCGCGCACCCGCAGCAGCGCCGCCGGACGCGGGGGATCGTCGTCGTCGGAGCCGAGCGAGGACTCCACGACGAGCGAGATGTGCAGCGGAGCGTCGTGCAGCGCGGCGGTCTGCGCCGCCCAGCGGACCGCGACGATCGATTGCTCCGAACCGTCGGTTCCCACGACGATCGGTCCCCGCGACGGATGCCTCGGATTCACTGGGCGGCTCCTTCTCGACGCTGCTTCCGCGGTACTGGCGCACTCGAGGGGCGACTTCTCCGAGGCGCCGCATCTCGAGCGCTGACGTGGCGGCGGGTCGGAAAGTCGTTGCCCGCGATTGATGCTACCGATGAATTGCTATTGATTTGCTGGCTTTGTGCGGCGTCCAGCGCGGTCCGGCGGCATTCTGGTGGCGTCGGGCGGAGCGGACTCAGGTCGAGTCGAAGACCGACGACAGTAGGGCCAGCAATGTCGCCAGACACATCGCAGGGCCGTGCGGCACGGTGAGCGCGCTGTCGCCCGGGTCGGCGGGGCGGGAGCCGAATGCGCGTCGGCGGACCAGTGCTCCGAGCGCGACGCATGCGGTGAGCGCCGGTGCTCCGAGTGCCGCCCAAACCCACGGACGGGCGCCGCCAAGGGCGGTCGCCCCGCCCAGCATCACCGCGAGCTTGACGTCGCCCGCGCCCAGCGCGGCGGGCGCGGCGAGGTGCACCAGCAGGTACGGCGCCGAAAGCAACAGCGCGCCAAGCAGAGCGGCGGTGAAATGCTTTGTGTGCAGGGCATATCCGAGCACGACCAGCGCTCCGGAGCCGGTCAGCCGGTTCGGGAGGCGTCCTTCACGCAGGTCGAACGTCGTCAGTGCCGCGCACCAGACGGTGAGCGCGGCGCACGCGAGTGGAGTCATGGCTCCACCTTCGCGCGGTTCCGGCGCGGATCATCCGCTCCGGCCCGGAATGTGCACAACCGGTTCGGGTGTGAACAGGCTATGAGTCAGTAGTCCTCCGACTGTTGAGAAATGCTGGGCCGCAATATTTTCGGGCGAAAATCGATGATTCGACAGCCGCGGACGGCCATGCCGATCACGCGTTGGCTGTCGGTGTGCGGTGTGTCGGCGGTAGTTTTGAGACATGTGTGCTGATCACCAGGGTCATGTGCCGGATTACGCGGCGCGGCGTGGCGCGCTGCGCAGCCTGCTGGTGGAGAACGGGGTGGACGCCCTGCTGGTCACCGATCTGGTGAATATCAGATACCTGACCGGGTTCACCGGCTCCAACGCGGCGTTGCTGGTGCATTCCTGGGACACGCGCACCGCCGAGGACCGGACCGTGATCGGCACCGACGGCCGGTATCGGACCCAGGTCGCCGATCAGGTTCCCGATCTGCGGGCCGAGATCGCGCGCGCTGCCGCCCGGCGGATCGTGCAGCTGGCCGGTGAGTGGCAGGTCGGCCGGGTGGGTTTCGAAAGCCATGTGGTCACCGTCGACCAGCATCGCGGTTTCCTCGAACAGCGCACCGGCCTGGAGTTCGTCGCCTCGCCCGGGCTGGTGGAGCAGTTGCGCATGGTCAAGGACGCCTACGAAGTGGATCAGTTGCGGGCGGCCTGCGCGGCGGGCGATGCCGGTCTGGCCGCGCTGCTGGAGCGGGGCGGACTGCGTCCGGGCCGCACCGAGCGTCAGGTGGCCAGGGAACTGGAATGGGCCATGTTCGAACACGGCGCCGAAGCTGTTTCGTTCGAGACCATCGTGGCGACCGGCGTGAACTCGGCTGTCCCGCATCACCGCCCGACCGACGCCGTGCTGGCCGCGGGTGATTTCGTCAAACTGGACTTCGGCGCGGTGGTGGGCGGTTACCACTCCGACATGACCCGCACCTTCGTGCTCGGCGCGCCGACCGACTGGCAGCGCGAGGTGTACGCGCTGGTCGCCGAGGCGCAGCGGGCCGGGCGGGAGGCACTGCGCCCGGGGGTCCCGGTATCCGACGTGGACGCCGCGTCGCGGGCGGTGATCGAGGCGGCAGGGCACGGCAAGTTGTTCGTGCACGGCCTCGGCCACGGGGTCGGTCTGCAGATCCACGAAGCGCCCGGAATCGCGAAAACCGGAACCGGTACACTTCTGACTGGCGTGGCGGTGACCGTCGAACCAGGTGTGTACTTTCCCGGCCGCGGCGGGGTCCGGATCGAGGACACGCTCGTGGTGCGCGAAGGGGGCCCGGAGCTGCTCACCCACACCAGCAAAGACCTGACCGTCGTCGACTGACGCCGGTCTGCCCGAGACCAAGCGGTATAACGAGGAGATCCGAAGACAGTGGCGGATACCAGCGACTTCAAGAACGGCCTTGTGCTGAAGATCGACGGTCAGCTCCAGCAGATCACCGAATTCCAGCACGTCAAGCCGGGCAAGGGCCCCGCGTTCGTGCGGACCAAGCTGAAGAACGTCGTGTCCGGCAAGGTGGTCGACAAGACCTTCAACGCCGGTGTGAAGGTGGAGACCGCGAACGTCGACCGCCGCGACATGACGTACCTGTACCACGACGGCACCGACTACGTCTTCATGGACGGCGAGACCTTCGACCAGATCTCGATCGCCGAGGAGACCATCGGCGACGGCGCCCGCTTCCTGCTGGAGAACATGACCGTGCAGGTCGCCACGCACGAGGGCGCGCCGCTGTACGTCGAGCTCCCGGTCTCGATCGAGCTCGTGGTCCAGCACACCGACATCGGCCTGCAGGGTGACCGCTCCACCGGCGGCACGAAGCCCGCCACCCTGGAGACCGGCGCCGAGGTGCAGGTGCCGCTGTTCATCAACACCGGCGACAAGCTGCGCATCGACTCGCGCGATGGCAGCTACCTCGGCCGGGTCAACGCCTGAGCCGCGGGCCGGCCGATCCCGGAATGATGTGACCGTGGCTGACCAGCCCGTGGACAAGAAGTCCACGTACAAGAAGCTCGGCGCGCGGCACAAGGCCCGCCGCCGTGCGGTCGACCTGCTGTTCGAGGCGGAGGCCAGGGACGTCGACGCCGCCGACCTGCTCGACGAGCGCGCCGAGCTCGCCGCCCGCGACCAGTCGGTCGCGCCGGTGCACGCCTACACCCGGACATTGGTCGAGGGTGTGGCCGACGATCTCGACCGGGTGGACGGAACGATCGAGTCGTACTTGCAGGACTGGACCTTGTCGCGGCTCCCGGCCGTGGATCGCGCGATCCTGCGCATCGCGGTCTGGGAGCTGTTCCACGCGAGCGACGTGCCTCCGGTCGTCGCCGTGGACGAGGCGGTGGAGCTGGCCAAGGAGCTGTCCACCGACGACTCCCCGTCCTTCCTGAACGGCGTGCTGGGGCAGGTCGTCCTGGTGGCGCCGCAGGTGCGCGCCGCCGCTGCCGCGACGAGGGCCCCCCGCCCGGAGCCCGAGGCGTGAACAAGTACCTCGTCCTGGCGATGCGCACACCGCGCTTCGATACGGCCGTGATCGAGCCGCACCGGCGGTTCCTGCAGTCGCTGCAGGAACTGGGGCAATTGCAGGAGAGTGGCCGCTTCACCGACGGCACCGGAGGCGCGTACATCATCTACGCCGAAAGCCTCGACGCCGCAAGGGAAATCGTGTTCACCGATCCGGTGCACACCACCGGGTCCTCGGAACTCACGATCTACGAGTGGGAAGTCACGGCGCCGAGCTGACTTCGACTGCGCGTCGGAGCGTGCGCGGGCTTCCCGGCTCGGTTCGTGTTCCCGCGCGGCAGCGTGAGGCCGGGTACGCGACGTCCGTGCAACTCCTACCGCAGACCGCGCATGGCTCCCGCTGGTGGGTGTACGGATGCCCAGCGGGAGCACCGGAACCTGGGTTCCGCGCGGAGACCGAACCTGGACGTGCGTCTCGATCCTGTCTCGACAGTATCCTCGTACCTCGACCGCACTCGAGGTCAAGCGAGGCGCTGACTCGCGGGTGTCTCGGCGGCTAACTCGTCATCAGCAGCGCTGTGACCGCGCCTGCGGTGGCGACCGTCGCGAGCGCGGCACCGGTCAGGACGAAACGTCGCATGGGTACCCGTACGCCGTGCATGCGGCAGAACTCCAGGCACAGCAGTGTGGCGAGCGAGCCCCACGGCGTGACGATCGGGCCGACATTGGTGCCGATCAGCAACGCGAGGAGTTGATCGCTGTTCTGCGCGGGGATCACCGCCTCGCCCGCGGTGTAGGCGGGCAAATTGTTCGCGACATTGGACAGACCCGCACCCGCCGCGGCGGCTCGGAAAGCGCCGGACGCACCCGAGTCGGTGCCGATCAGAGCATGCATCGAGTCGCCGAGGCCGAATCGGCTCAGGGTTGGCACCACCAGGAACAATCCGACCACGAACACGAGCAGCTGCCACGGGATGAGCGAAAGCCGCAACGCGCCGCGATCGAACACGGCGAACGCCGCCAACGCGATGAGCGCCGCGACCGTCGCCGCGACGCCGATCCGGTCGCCGACGACGGGGATCGCGACGATGAACAACAGACAGGCCCCGGCTGTCGTGTAGAACAACGAGCGCTCCCGGAAGTTCACGGGCCGGATCGGCTCGGGCGGCACGTAGCGGTCGGTTTCCCGGCGTCCGCGCCGCCAATACCACACCCACAGGCACACCGTCGTCGCGGTGATCGAGACCATCTGCGGCGCCAGCATTCTGCTCGCGAATCCGGTCGCGGTCAGTGCCACCCGGTCGGCGGCGAGCAAATTCGTGAGATTGGAGACCGGTAGCAGCAGGCTCGCGGTGTTCGCCAGCCACAGGGTGGTCATGGCCAGCGGCAGTGGCGGGATCCGAGCGGGTGCGGCGAGTGCCAGCATGACCGGGGCGATGAGCACGGCTGTGGTGTCGAGGTTCAGCAGCACCGTGGTCGCGGAGGCGAACAGCACGCAGAGGCCGAACAGCGCCGGGTAATGGCCGCGACCGAGTATCGCGAGGCGATGGGCGATGGCGTCGAAGACCTTCGCCTGCCGGGTGAGCTCGGCCAGCACGATCACGCTTGCGAGAAACAGCAGTAACGGGCCGATGCGGCGCATGTTCGCGGCGGCCTCGTCGCGGGGCAGGAGGCCGGTGAGCACGCACAGCAGACCGGCCGCCAGCAGGGCGAGCCGGACCCGGTCCAGGACGCTGAGCCGCCGCTCGGAGGTGGTCGCGGGCGGGTTCCGTCTGGAGGAATCGACCAGTTCGGGCACGAGTGCCATCATGGCAGCCCTTCGTTCGCGTTCCTTCCCGGCCGAGACGGGCCACGGCAGTCCTCGCTTACCCATTGAACGTACCGTTATTCGATGGTACGTTATGCGGGTCACACAGGTCGGACGTCGGTTCCGGCACAACCGGTCCCATTTTTCGGGTGGAAAACGTTGTGTCCGACGCAATCTCGGTGTTCGTCCGCCGTAGAGCCAAGGATGTATTGCCCATGAGCCTCGTCATCGGACTGGTATTTCTGTTCATCCTGGTCGGAGGCAGCCTACGGTCGGCCGAAGCCGGCTGTCAGAACACGTTGATGAACCACATGAAGAACATGTGGCTCTGCGCGGTGATCTCGTATGCCGTTGCGCTGACCGGCTTTTCGATCTTCCTGGCGCTCTCGTCGAAGACGCCGTGGCCGACGCTCGACGACGTTCGGAACATGCCGTGGTGGGCGCCGTTCGGCGGCCTGCTGGGCGGCGCGGCGGTGATGGGGATGATCGCGGTCGCCCGGCATGTCGGCGTGGCGACCTTCAGCGCGCTGGTGATCGTCGGCGAGATGGTGGTCGCCGTGATCATGGATCACTTCGGACTCATGGGATTCGAAGAACGATCCGCCAGCGTCCCGCGTCTGGTGGCCTGCGGGCTGATCACGCTCGCGATCTACCTGATGGCCGATGAGCCCGCGGGCGACGAGCCCAGGGTCAGCGTCACCTGACAGCAGTACCCCACCGCTGCCGGTTTCAGCCATCCCACTCTTCGCACCCTCCCGAGGATTCTCGATGACGGTTCAGACCGCCGAAAAACCCCGTGCCGCGCTGCCCCGCGTCACGATGGCACTCATCTTCGCGTTCATCCTGGTCGGCGGCGCGCTGCGCTCCGTGGAAGCCGGTTGCCAGAACTCGCTGAAGCTCGCATTGAAGAACGTCTGGCTGTGTGGCGTGATCTCCTACGCCGTCGCATTCACCGGCTTCGCGATCTTCCTCACAGTGGCGCTGCTGGTTTCCAGGAACCGGCCGTGGCCGACGAAGGCCGACATCCGGAGTATGCCCCGCTGGGCGCCCTTCGGTGGCCTGCTCGGCGGGGCCGCGATCCTGGCGATGATCTCCGTGGCCTCCGATGTGGGCGCGGGTACGTTCAACGCCCTCATCATCGCGGGACAGATGTTCGGTGCGCTCACGATCGACCACTTCGGGCTGATGGGATTCCCGCGGCGCACGGTGAGCTCGAAACGCGTCGTCGCCTGCGTCATGATCATCGCCGGGATCTATCTCATGGCGACCTACTGAACATCCGTGCGGACCTGGTCGACAGCGGCGTTCTGAGAGACAGATAGGGTAGCTATCGCAACGTTGCCTCGCTGAGGGAAGTGGGAGACATGGCCGCGAACGAGCTGACCGTGACGGACATCCGTACCGTGCAGGAGGCGTGGGCGCTGTTCGACCGACTCCCCGCGGCGCGGGTCGAGGACGTCACGACCGGGCGCTGGCGAGGCGAAGAACTGGACACCGGTCATCCGATGGACGGTGTGCTGGTGGCTTCGGGCTGGTACGGCAAGCAGTTCGACGGCCCCGACAGCGTGCATCCGCTGTTGTTCACCTCGGGCGGCGCGGTGTTCGCCGTCGATCCGCGCCGCGTCCCGGTCGCGTTGGCCGGGCGGGTACCGCTGCCCGGTGTGCGGGCCCTGCGCAAGTTGCTGCCGGTCCTGCGTCCCGCGCTGCGCACGCGCAAGCACACCGCGCGTCTGCGTGAGGTCGAATACCGCGGTGTGACAAGTGCCGCGATGGTCTACGACCACCTGCCGATCATCGATCATTTCCGGCGCGCCGACGAGCACACCCTGCTCGGCGTGATGGATTTGCGTGGTATGGCCGAACCGTATTTCTTCGTGCTGCATCGGGATATCGGCTGAGCCGGTCGGCCGTCGCCGATCCGGGTCCGGCGCCGCGCCCGCCACACTAGGATTTGCGCGAACAGGCGACACCTTGCGGCGATGTGGTGACCGAGGGAGACACAGTCGATGGAGCGCACGACCTGCCTGGTGGTTGGTGGGGGACCGGCCGGAATGATCCTCGGGCTGCTGCTCGCCAGGGCCGGGGTCGAGGTCACGGTGCTGGAGAAGCACAAGGACTTCCTCCGTGACTTCCGCGGCGACACCGTGCATCCCACCACCCTCGATCTGCTCGACGAACTGGGTCTCGGCGCGGAGTTCGCGAAACTGCCCGCGCGCAAGGTGGATCGAGTGCAACTGCCGATCTCGGGCGGCCTGCAGACGCTCGCCACGCTGACGCATCTGCCGGGCAGGCACAAGTACATCGCGATGGTGCCGCAGTGGGATCTGTTGGATCTGCTCGCGCGTGCCGCGGCCGACGAACCCACCTTCCGGCTGCGGCTGAACACCGAGGCCATCGACCTGGTCTGGATCGACGGCCGGGTAGGTGGCGTCGCCTACCGGACCGTCGACGGCGCCGCCGGCGCGATCGAAGCCGACCTCACGGTGGCCTGCGACGGCCGCGGCTCACTGCTGCGGTCGGCCGCGGGACTGCCGATCCGCACGTGGTCGACACCCATGGACGTCTGGTGGTTCCGCCTGCCGCGCACCGAGATCGATCCCGCGGGCGCGCTGCCGATCGTCAGCGCCCGGCGGGTGGCGGTGCTGCTCGATCGCGGCGACTACTGGCAGTGCGCGACGTTGATCGCCAAGGGCGCCGACGAATCCGCCCGCCGCGGGCCGGTGCGGGACGTCATGCGGAGTCTGGCCGAGGCCGCTCCCTGGCTCTACGACCGGATCGACGCCTTGACCAGCTGGGACGAGGTCAAGTTGCTGGAGGTGAAACTCGATCGGCTGACCAAGTGGTACACCAACGGCCTGTTGTGTCTGGGCGACGCCGCCCATGCCATGTCCCCGGCCGGCGGCGTCGGCATCAACCTGGCCGTGCAGGACGCCGTAGCCGCGGCCAGGATCCTTGCTCCGCCGCTGCTCTCGGGGACGCTCGGCACCAGGGAGTTGGCGAAGGTGCAGCGACGGCGCCGATTCCCGACCGTGGTGACACAGGGAATGCAGCGACTCCTGCACACCGTCGCGGTCGCGCCCGCCCTCGACGGACGAGTCGACATCGCGAGTTCCCCGCGCGCACCGCTGCCGGTCCGCATTCTGCGGCGCATCCCCGTGATTCGCAGCGTGCCGACCTTCTTGATCGCTCGCGGTGTCTTGCCCGAGCACGCCCCGCACTTCGCGCGGCGGTAGCGCTCAGGCCGGCACGTCGGGGGAGGACGTAGGCGCGGTGGCGATCCAACCCGCGACGACCGCCAGACCCGTCGGGCGGTGCACGGCGAGGAAACCGAAGGGCCGGTCGAAGACCACCGAGACGACAGGCGCGTAGTCGTGCCGCAGGACGGCCGCTGCCGCGCGCAACGCGAAGGCCGTCACGGCGGCCGCCTCGAAACCTTCGTGGCCGAACCGGGCGAGCACTTCCTGCGCTCCCTGGCCGACGCACAGTGGGTCCGGGGAGATCGCCGGGAAGTGGCCGTGGGTGCAGTCGGTCGCGGCGGTCAGGCCGAACAAGCCCGGTGCGGTGAGCAGATCGTGGGTGGAGCGGACCTCGAAAGGCGGTAGCTGGACGCGCAGTCGGCCAGTGTTGGGTACCACCGGCTCGGTACGCACGTTCAGGCCCGGTCCCTTCGTGCCGACCGGCAGGTCGGAGCGGATCGGCACACCGCCGGACAGCGCGGCCAGGCCCGTTTCGAGCACGGCGCCGGGTGCCCCGGTGCCGAGCAGAAGGTGGACGTCGAGGTCGGCGACGCCTTCGACGACCACGCGGGTGACCGGTTCCGATGCGTCCAGGATCGCGGCGTTCGTCAGGTCGCGGCTCGTGCGGGACAACCCGGGTCCGCGATGTCCCCGCCACGGGCCGTCCTCGGGTGCCAGCGTCCCGACATCGAAGGGCACCTGCCACTTCGTCTTCGCGACCAGCGCGGTGGCGAGCACCAGCAGCGTCTCGGGATCGACCGTGAGGGGAAACCGTTCGATGAGCCCATCGGTGTGCCGGGCCGCCCAGCTGTCGAGCTCGGACTGCCCGGCCAGCCGCGCGAGCACGCTCTCGGGAAGCGACTGCGACCACGGCTCGTGCAACGGAAGGTCGCGGCGCACCCACACTCCGAGTGCGGCCGACACCGCCTCCGCGCGCTCGAGGTCGTCCAGCAGCCGGAGCGCCGCAGCTTGCCCGTCCGCCGCGGGCAAGCCGGTCGCGGTCGTCAGGTCGTCCCGAGCCGGACCGTCCGCCGCGGAAGCGAGCAGGGCGAGCAGCGGCCATACCCCGGCGCCGGACACCACGAAGTCTCGTTCGCCCGCCGCCGCGCACCACCGTGCGGTGAGCGCGTTGGCGGCGCCGACATGGGATTCCACAGAAGTCCGCACCAGCCCACCCTAGCTACGCCGGGGGCCGCGCGGCGTTATCCGGACACGGCGGAGCCCGGGCGCAGCACGATCTTGCCCAGGACCGTCCTTTCCTCCAACAGGCGATGCGCGCGGCTCGCCTGGTCCAGCGGCAGCACGGCCTCGACCAGCGGGTCGAGGCCGCCCGCCGCCGCGCGGGCCAGAACGGCGGTGCGCGCTCGGGCTACTCGGTTCAGCCAGTCCGGTCCCGCGCAACCGACGAAGGTGAGCCCGCGCATGAGCAGGTCGCTCGCCGACACCTGCGCGGGTGCTCCGGACAACCATCCGTAGCCCAGCATCCGGCCGCGCAGGGGTGTCAGGAGCTCGAGCAGGCCGGCGGCACTCGCGCCGCCGATCGAATCGAACACGACGTCCACCGTTGCGCCGTCGAGTGTTTCGCGCAGCCGGGTGGTCCAGTCCGGATCGTTGTGGTCGATCACCTCGTCGGCTCCCAGTTTGCGCGCGTGGGCGACCTTGTCGGGACCACCTGCGGTCCCGATGACGCGAGCCGCCCCGAATTCTCTCGCCAATTGGGTCAGCGCGCTGCCGATGCCCGTGGCGGCGGCTTCGATCAGGACGGTTTCGATGCCGGTGAGCGCGGCGGTCTCCAGCAGTGGAATCGCGACCGATCCGTTCATCAGCACCGCCGCGGCGTCCACGAAGGACAGGCCGTCGGGAATGGAAACCACGGAATCCGCGTTGGCGGCGACGAATTCGGCGTAAGCGCCGGAACCCTGGGTCGACACGACGACCCGGCGTCCGATCAGCGCCGGATCGACTTGCGCGCCGACCTCGGTGACGACCCCTGCGGCTTGGAAACCGAAAACCAGCGGAAGTGGCGCGCCGAGCGGGAACTCGCCGGAGCGCAACTTGGTCTCGGGGAACAGCACCGGGATCGCCTCGGCGCGGATCACCACCTCGTCCGCGTCTGCCCGTGGCGCCGGGACGTCCGCGGTGACCAGCACGTCCGGGCTGCCCGGCGCCGTCATTACGATTGCCTGCATATGAACTCCATAAGTTGACTGACGGTCCAATTGACTCCCCGATGATATGGACCGCCGGTCAACTTGTCTAGAAAGTGGGTGCGATGGGCGACGGACGGCCGAAGGAACGGGCCGACGCGGCGCGCAACCGGCGGGCGATAGTGGACGCCACCTTCGCCCTGTTGGCCGAGCACGGCGCCGAAGCGATCACCATGGACCGCGTCGCGGCCGCCGCCGGAGTGGGCAAGGGCACGATCTTCCATCGCTTCGGCAGCCGGGCGGGGCTGTTGCACGAGATGGTCGCGCAAAGCGCGGTCGCGCTCATGGACGCGGTCACCAGCGGCCCGCCACCCCTCGGCCCCGGTGCGCCCGCCGATGCCCGGCTGGTCGCCTACTTCGACGCCATGGCACGGTTGGTGATCAACAATTCCGAGCTGATGGTCGCCTATCGCACCGAGCCGCCACATCCGCGAACCGCCGAATTCCACGCCTTCTGGGACCACCACATCACCACGTTGCTGCGCGAGGCGCGTCCGGACCTGGACGCCGAAGTGGTCGGGCGGCTACTGCTCGGCGCGCTGAGCGCCGAATTGGTGCCTGCCATGGTCCGCGCGGGGGAGACGGAACGGTTGCTGGCCGCGGTGCGCGAGCTGGTCGAATCGGTGCTACGCGCGCCGTGACGGCTCGTGCGGCATCGCGACCGGCGCGTCGGTCCGTCTACGGCTCGACCGTTCGTGTGCGGCACGCGGTTTCGATCCGCTCACACCTCGCGCGGCGATCAGTCCCGCGACAGAATGGCCTCGAACCGTTCGTCGGCTCGGTCGAGCTGATCGAGGATGTGCTGCCGGACGTGCTCGGCCAGCGGCGTGTCCGGCCGGGTGACCAGATCGCGGTACACGTCGGTGAGCGGGCGGTACTTGGCGGCGAGTCTCGCCATCGCGGGGCCGGTGGCGTAGAGGATGCCCACACCGTTGTCGGTGAAGTCGGAGAGCTTGATGACGCGGGCCCACGGGTCCCGGTCCAGATTCGTCGCGACATGCTCGCGGTACTGCGCCTGCCGGTCCCGGGCCGGATCCGGCTCGGGATTGGTCACCGCGGCCACGAGATCGGCCACTCGCGCACCGAACCGATCGGTGAGCGCGCCCAGTGCGGC
The DNA here is from genome assembly GCF_040644075.1 of Nocardia sp. NPDC047038. Classification (NCBI taxonomy): domain Bacteria; kingdom Bacillati; phylum Actinomycetota; class Actinomycetes; order Mycobacteriales; family Nocardiaceae; genus Nocardia; species Nocardia sp. NPDC047038. The sequence continues at coordinate 1,042,502 of NZ_JBEYVQ010000001.1, forward strand.
GTCGACGGTGGGTCCGGGACGATCGGCGGCCAGCTCGGCGGCGTGGTCCTCGACCGCGTCGTGCAACAGCCCCGCCGCGACCACGTCCGGATCGCGAACCTCGTAATGGCTGATGATCCGAATCGACACGCGCAGAAGATGACTGAGATAGGGCTCGCGGCCGTACCGATCGTCGCGATGCAGATCGGCCGCGAGATCGAGCGCCGCGGCCAGGCGTTGCGTGTCCGGCAACTCGGCGATTTCCAGCAGTAATCGTTCGCGCAGCCCGGCCTCGCCGTAGACCTCGCTGATCGTGTGCAGCGGCATCACGGCCAAGACCCCCGCCCCTGGATTGCTCATAATGCCAGGCTAACCGGAGCGGGGGACACGTGGCGGACGACGATCACTTCCGACCTCGACGATGGTTCAGCTCGAAACGGTGCGTGGGAGCAGGGTCAGCGGACGCCGCGTGGACGGTACTGGATGCTGATCCGCGGACCGGTGGGCCTGCGCGTCTTGGGCACGGCGTGCTCCCAGGTGCGCTGGCAAGAGCCGCCCATGACCAGCAGGTCGCCATGTCCGACAACGTATTTGATGCTCGGGCCACCGCCGCGCGGCCGGAGTAGCAGCGCCCTTGGCGCCCCGATCGACACGATCGCGACCATGGTGTCGTGGGTGGCGCCGCGGCCGATGGTGTCGCCGTGCCAGGCGACGCTGTCGTGCCCGTCGCGGTAGTAGCACAGGCCCGCGGTGCGGAACGGTTCGCCGAGTTCGCGCCGATAGTGCTCGCTCAGTGCTGTGCGCGCGTCGGCGAGTGCCGGATCCGGCAGCGGTTCGTGCTCCGCGTAGAACCGCAGCAGCCGGGGCACGTCTACCACGCGGTCGTACATCGGCCTGCGTTCGGCTTTCCATGGCACGCCGTCGACCAGCCGGTCGAACAGCGCGTCCGCGCCCGAAAGCCAACCGGGCAGCAGATCCACCCAGGCGCCGTGGTCGAGCACCGTACGGCGCGCGTCGCGCAGCGGCCCGAGCTCGGTCTCACCGAACCCGTCGAGCAGCGATCCCTGTAGCGGTGTGGACATGCGGCCGAGCGTACCGCTGATCGAACATATGTGCTAGCGGTTTTCGGTCATATTCGTCGAACTTCCCCCGCGCGATCGACGGGAAACCCAGCGAGGAGATGACATGCCGGTCGGCGAGCTGGTCGGACGACGGGAGTCGTCATGACCGGAAGACCGCCGCAAGCCCCCACGGCCGGTGTGGCGATGGCCGCGATCGGCGCGGCGGTGATCAGCGACTGGGCAGCCGCGATCTCGGTGTATTTCTCGCCGTGCGCCGACAGCGGCCGCTGCCCCGCGCTCAGTGGCCCCGCTCACAGCGCGATATGCCTGGTGAAACCGGGGGTCGGGGCGCTGCTACGCTGCTTGCCGTAAGACATCCTTTAACGGACCGTCCGGTGAGGCGGGGAAGGAGGTCGGCATGGCCGTGCCCGAAGAACGGGCCGCCAAGTCCGGCGCTGCCGAGACATCGCAGCGACATACCCCGGAATGGGTGGCGGCGGGACGGGAGCTGTTGTCGGCTTCGGATGTCGGGCGGACCGTCGCGCGCATCGCGCACCAGATCATCGAGAAAACCGCGCTGGACGCCGGTGAGCCGGGCGCGCCACGCGTGGTGCTGATCGGCATCCCCACCCGGGGCACCACCCTGGCCGCGCGGCTCACCAGCAAGATCGAGGAATTCTCCGGCGTCCGCCCGGCTCTGGGCTCGCTCGACATCACCCTCTACCGGGACGATCTGCGCAGCCGCCCGCACCGGCCGCTGGAGCGCACCTCCGTTCCGGAAGGCGGTATCGAGGACGCGCTCGTGGTACTGGTCGACGACGTCCTGTTCTCCGGCCGCACCGTCCGCTCCGCGCTCGACGGTCTGCGCGACCTCGGCCGCCCGCGCGCGGTGCAGCTGGCGGTGCTCATCGACCGCGGTCACCGCGAACTGCCGATCCGTGCCGATTACGTCGGCAAGAACGTGCCGACCAACCGCTCCGAGGACATCTCGGTGCTGCTGACCGAACACGACGGCCGCGACGGCGTCTACCTGCACCAGGAGGAGGCGTGATGAAGCTGCTACACGCCGGCTCGCGGCAGGAGGCAGGCGCGTGAGGCATCTGCTGTCGGTCGCCGCGCTCGATCGCGCCGCCGCGAACGAGCTGCTCGACGAGGCCGAGCGGTTCGAACAGGCGCTCCTCGGCCGTGAGGTGCACAAACTGCCCACGCTGCGCGGGCGCACCGTGATGACGGTCTTCTACGAGAACTCGACCCGGACCCGGGTCTCGTTCGAGGTCGCGGGCAAGTGGATGAGCGCGGACGTGATCAACGTGAGCGCGAGCAGCTCATCGGTCGCCAAGGGCGAGTCGCTGCGCGACACCGCGCTCACCCTGCACGCCGCGGGAGCCGACGCGCTGATCGTGCGGCATCCGGCCTCCGGCGCCGCGCACCAGATCGCGCGCTGGATGGACGAGTGGGCGGTCTCCACGGGGCGCGGCTCCGGCCCGGCGGTCGTCAACGCGGGCGACGGAACGCACGAGCACCCGACCCAGGCGTTGCTGGACGCGCTGACCCTCCGGCAGCGGCTCGGCGACATCGAGGGCAAGCGGGTGGTCATCGTCGGTGACATCCTGCACAGCCGGGTCGCGCGATCGAACGTCTTCCTGCTGGCCACACTCGGCGCGGAGGTCGTGCTGGTCGCTCCGCGCACGCTGCTTCCGGTCGGCGTGGAGAGCTGGCCCGCCCGCGTCTCACACCACTTGGACGCCGAGCTGATCGGCGCCGACGCCGTGCTGATGTTGCGGGTGCAGGCCGAGCGGATGAACGGCGGGTTCTTCCCGTCGGCCCGCGAGTACTCGATCACCTACGGACTCTCCGAACGCAGGCTGGCCCTGCTGGAGGACCACGCGGTCGTGCTGCACCCCGGCCCGATGCTGCGCGGCATGGAAATCGCGTCCTCCGTCGCGGACTCGCCGAAAGCCGCTGTGCTGCAACAGGTCACCAACGGGGTGCACGTGCGGATGGCGGTGCTGTTCCGCCTGCTCGTCGGAACCCAGGAGGCAGTGGCATGAGTGGAAGGAACGACGCCATCGTTCTGATCAAGGGCGCGCTGCTGTACGGCGAAGGCGAGCCGGTCGACGTGCTCGTCGCCGACGGGGAGATCCGTCAGATCGGCACCGATCTGGGCGTGGTCGACGCCGAAATCATCGACGCGCAGGGCCAGATCCTGCTGCCCGGCTTCGTCGACCTGCACACCCACCTGCGTGAGCCGGGCCGCGAGGACACCGAGACTATCGAGACGGGTTCCGCCGCCGCCGCGCTCGGCGGCTACACCGCGGTGTTCGCGATGGCCAACACCAACCCGGTCGCCGACTCGGTGGTCGTCACCGACCATGTGTGGCGGCGGGGCCGGGAGGTCGGCCTGGTCGACGTCTATCCGGTCGGCGCGGTCACCGTGGGCCTGGAGGGCAAGCAGCTCGCCGAGATGGGGACCATGGCCGCGGGCGTCGGGGCGGTGCGCATGTTCTCCGACGACGGTCACTGTGTCTACGACCCGCTGATCATGCGCAGGGCCCTGGAGTACGCGAACTCGCTCGGGGTGCTGATCGCGCAGCACGCGGAGGAGCCAAGGCTGACCAAGGGCGCCGTCGCGCACGAGGGGCCGACCGCGGCCCGGCTGGGGCTGGCCGGCTGGCCGCGCGCGGCCGAGGAGTCGATCGTGGCGCGCGACGCCTTGCTGGCGCGCGACGCGGGCGCCCGCGTGCACATCTGCCACGCCTCCACAGAGGGCACCGTGGAACTGGTGAGATGGGCCAAGTCCCAGGGTATTTCGATCACTGCCGAAGTGACCCCGCACCACCTGCTGCTGGACGACTCCCGGTTGGAGACCTACGACGCCGTCAACAAGGTCAACCCGCCGCTGCGCGAGTCGTCCGACGCCGCCGCGCTGCGGCAGGCGCTGGCCGAGGGCATCATCGATTGCGTCGCCACCGACCACGCGCCGCACGCCGAGCAGGACAAGTGCTGCGAGTTCGCCGCGGCGCGGCCCGGCATGCTCGGCTTGGAGACGGCGCTGTCGATCATCGTGCGGACCATGGTCGAGCCCGGGCTGCTGGACTGGCGCGGCGTCGCCCGCGTGATGAGCGAGCGACCGGCCGCGATCGTGGGCTTGGACGAGCACGGCAGACCGCTCGAGGTCGGCGAGCCGGCCAACTTGACGCTGGTCGACCCGGAGGCGAGCTGGACGGTGCGTGGAAAGGACCTGGCCAGCATCTCGAACAACACGCCGTTCGAGGCGATGACCTTCCCGGCCCGGGTGACGGCGACGTTGCTGCGCGGCCGGGTCACCGCCAGGGACGGCAAGGCGCTGGTCGACCGGGCGGAGGCGTAGATGAGCAACCGAGGCGCAGCCGTTCGAGGAGGTTCGTAGTGGAGAGAACACTCTGGGTGGTCGGGCTGCTGATCCTGTTCGCGGCCTGTCTGTGGCTGATGTACCGGGGCTGGCGCAACCGCGCGGCGCGCCAAGCCGAGCGCGTCGGCACGCTGCCCACCGTGCCGGCGGAACTGGGTGCGCAGGTATTGGAGCCGACCACCGGCCTGTACTTGGGCAGCACCATCGCGCCGAGCTGGCAGGACCGGATCACCGTCGGCGATCTGGGTTTCCGGGCCACCGCGGAACTCACGCGGTTCGAAAAGGGGATTCTGCTCGAACGCGACGGCGCGACGGTGATCTGGATTCCGGACGAATCCATCACCGCGGTGCGCACCGAACGCGGGCACGCGGGCAAAGTGATGACGGAAGATGGTGTGCTGGTCATTCGCTGGAAGCTGCCGACGGGAACCGAGATCGATACGGGTTTCCGCGGCGACGACAAGTCGGTCTACCCGGCTTGGCGCAGGCTTCCCGCGGCGGATCAGAGCGGGACGATGACGGGAGATGACGAGGGATGACAGGAGAAGCAGCACTCGTGCTGGAGGACGGCCGGGTGTTCCGCGGCCAGGCCTACGGCGCCGTGGGCCAGACGCTCGGTGAGGCGGTGTTCTGCACCGCGATGACCGGGTACCAGGAGACCCTCACCGACCCGTCCTACCACCGCCAGATCGTGGTGGCCGCCGCGCCGCAGATCGGCAACACCGGCTGGAACGACGAGGACGACGAGTCCACGAAGATCTGGGTCGCCGGGTACGCGGTGCGCGACCCGGCGCGGCGCGCCTCCAACTGGCGCGCCACCAGGACGCTGCCCGATGAGCTGGAACGTCAGCGGATCGTCGGCATCGCGGGCATCGACACCCGCGCGCTGGTACGCCATCTGCGCACCCGCGGTTCGATGAAGGCGGGCATCTTCTCCGGCGACGCGCTCGCCGCCGCGGACGAGCTGGTGGACCGAGTGAACGGTCAGCCGTCCATGCTGGGCGCCGACCTCGCCGGCGAGGTGACCACCGACGCGCTCTACACGATCGAGCCGGAGGGCGACCATCGCCGCACGGTCGTCGCGGTCGATCTCGGGATCAAGACCAACACCCCGCGCATGTTCGCGCAGCGCGGCATGCGGGTGCACGTGGTGTCCTCGAACACCACGCTGGACCAGATCCTCGAACTGAAGCCCGACGGCGTCTTCCTGTCCAACGGTCCAGGCGACCCGGCCACCGCCGACGCGGCGGTCGAGTTGACCCGTGGCGTGCTGGGCGAGGGCCTGCCGCTGTTCGGCATCTGCTTCGGCAACCAGATCCTCGGCCGCGCGCTCGGCCGGGGCACCTACAAGATGAAGTTCGGCCACCGCGGCATCAACATCCCGGTGGTGGAGCACGAGACCGGCCGGATCTCGATCACCGCGCAGAACCACGGGTTCGCGCTGGAAGGCGAGCGGGGCGAGCGGTTCCACACCCCCTTCGGCACGGCCGAGGTGAGTCACGTCTGCGCCAACGACGGCACGGTCGAGGGCGTCCGGCTGGTCGACGGTCGCGCCTTCTCCGTGCAGTACCACCCGGAAGCCGCCGCCGGACCCCACGACGCCGCGTACCTGTTCGACCGTTTCGCCGGTCTCATGGAAGGAGCCTGATGCCTCGCCGCGAGGATCTCGAGCACATCCTGGTGATCGGTTCTGGCCCGATCGTCATCGGCCAGGCGTGCGAATTCGACTACTCCGGCACGCAGGCGTGCCGGGTGCTGCGGGCCGAGGGCCTGCGGGTGTCGCTGGTCAACTCGAACCCGGCGACGATCATGACCGATCCGGAGTTCGCCGACTCCACCTACGTGGAGCCGATCACGCCGGAGTTCGTGGAGAAGGTGATCGAAAAGGAGCGTCCGGACGCCATCCTGGCCACCCTCGGTGGCCAGACCGCGCTGAACACCGCGGTCGCGCTGCACGAGCGCGGTGTGCTGGCGAAGTACGGCGTGGAACTCATCGGCGCCGACTTCGACGCCATCCAGCGCGGTGAGGACCGGCAGAAGTTCAAGGACATCGTGGCCAAGGTGGGCGGCGAGAGCGCCCGCTCCCGGGTCTGCTTCACCATGGACGAGGTCCGCGATACGGTCGCCGAACTCGGCTACCCCGTGGTGGTGCGCCCGTCGTTCACCATGGGCGGCCTCGGTTCCGGGATGGCCTACAACGAGGAAGACCTCGATCGCATCGCCGGCGGCGGCCTGGCCGCCTCGCCCACCGCGAACGTCCTGATCGAGGAGTCCATCCTCGGCTGGAAGGAATACGAGCTCGAGCTGATGCGGGACGGCCGCGACAACGTCGTGGTGGTCTGCTCGATCGAGAACGTCGACCCGATGGGTGTGCACACCGGCGACTCGATGACCGTCGCCCCGGCGATGACGCTCACCGACCGCGAGTACCAGAAGTTGCGTGATCTCGGCATCGCCATCCTGCGCGAGGTCGGCGTCGACACCGGCGGCTGCAACATCCAGTTCGCGGTGGACCCGCGCGACGGCCGCCTGATCGTCATCGAGATGAATCCGCGCGTGTCGCGTTCGTCCGCGCTGGCGTCGAAGGCGACCGGCTTCCCGATCGCGAAGATCGCCGCCAAGCTGGCCATCGGCTACACGCTCGACGAGATCGTCAACGACATCACCAAGGAAACCCCGGCCTGCTTCGAGCCGACCCTCGACTACGTGGTCGTCAAGGCCCCGCGGTTCGCGTTCGAGAAGTTCCCCGGCGCCGACGGCACGCTGACCACCACCATGAAGTCCGTCGGCGAGGCCATGTCCCTCGGCCGCAACTTCTCCGAGGCGCTCGGCAAGGTGCTGCGTTCGCTGGAGACCAAAGCCGCCGGCTTCTGGACCCAGGACGACGGCGCGTGGACCGACGTCGAAGCGATCCTCGAAGACCTGCGCACGCCCACCGAAGGGCGTATCTACCAGGTGGAGCGGGCGCTGCGGCTGGGCGCGAGCATCGAGGACGTCGCCGCCGCCTCCGGCATCGACCCGTGGTTCGTCGCGGAGGTGGCCGGTCTGGTCGAGTTGCGCCAGGAGATCCTCGACGCGCCCGTGCTGGACGAACCGCTGTTGCGGCGGGCCAAGCACTACGGCCTGTCCGATCGTCAGCTGGCCGCGCTGCGGCCCGAACTGGCAGGGGAGAGCGGTGTGCGCGCCCTGCGCCACCGGCTCGGGGTCCGCCCGGTCTTCAAGACGGTCGACACCTGCGCCGCCGAGTTCGAGGCCAAGACCCCGTACCACTACTCGGCCTACGAACTCGATCCCGCGGCCGAGTCCGAGGTGGCGCCGCAGCCCGACCGCGAGAAGGTGATCATCCTCGGGTCCGGGCCGAACCGCATCGGCCAGGGCATCGAGTTCGACTACTCGTGTGTGCACGCGGCGCAGACGCTGTCGAAGGCCGGATACGAGACGGTGATGGTCAACTGCAACCCGGAGACCGTCTCCACCGACTACGACACCGCCGATCGCCTCTACTTCGAGCCGCTGACTTTCGAAGACGTGCTCGAGGTCTACCACTCCGAGTGCGAGTCCGGCACCGTCGCCGGTGTCATCGTGCAGCTGGGCGGGCAGACCCCGCTCGGCCTCGCGCAGCGGCTCACCGCGGCGGGCGTGCCGGTGGTCGGTACCAGCGCGGCCGCGATCGACCTGGCCGAGGACCGAGGCGAATTCGGTGACGTGCTGGTCGCGGCCGGTCTGCCCGCGCCGAAGTACGGCACCGCGACCACCTTCGCGCAGGCGCGCAAGATCGCCACCGACATCGGCTACCCGGTGCTGGTGCGCCCCTCCTACGTGCTCGGCGGCCGGGGTATGGAGATCGTCTACGACGAGAACTCCTTGGAGGGCTACATCTCCCGGGCGACCGAGCTGAGCCCGGAGCACCCGGTGCTGGTCGACCGGTTCCTGGAGGACGCGATCGAGATCGACGTCGACGCGCTGTGCGACGGCGAGGAGGTCTACCTCGGCGGCGTGATGGAGCACATCGAGGAGGCGGGCATCCACTCCGGTGACTCCGCCTGCGCCCTGCCCCCGATCACCTTGGGTCGCAGCGATATCGAGTCGGTGCGCCGCTCGACCGTCGCGCTCGCCAAGGGCATCGGCGTCCGCGGCCTGCTCAATGTGCAGTACGCGCTCAAGGACGACGTGCTCTACGTTCTGGAGGCCAATCCGCGCGCGAGCCGGACGGTTCCGTTCGTGTCGAAGGCCACCGCGGTGCCGCTGGCCAAGGCCGCCGCGCGGATCATGCTGGGCGCCACCATCGCCGAACTCCGCAAGGAGGGCATGCTGCCGAGCGAGGGCGACGGCGGGCACGTCGCGCTGGACGCTCCGGTCGCGGTCAAGGAGGCCGTGCTGCCGTTCCACCGCTTCCGGCGCGCCGACGGCAGCGGCGTGGATTCGCTGCTCTCGCCGGAGATGAAGTCGACCGGCGAGGTGATGGGCATCGACGCCGATTTCGGCACCGCCTTCGCCAAGAGTCAGACCGCCGCCTACGGCTCGCTGCCCACCGAGGGCACCGTGTTCGTCTCGATCGCCAATCGGGACAAGCGCGCGATGGTCTTCCCGGTGAAGCGCCTGCACGACCTCGGCTTCCGCATCCTCGCCACCGAGGGCACGGCGGAAATGCTGCGCCGCAACGGGATTCCGTGCGAGCAGGTGCGCAAGCACTCCGAGGTGGGGTCGGACGACGAGCCGACGATCGTGGAGCAGATTCGCGACGGCGAGGTCGACATGGTGTTCAACACGCCTTACGGCAACTCCGGCCCTCGCGTGGACGGCTATGAGATCCGCAGCGCGGCGGTCGGTGTGAACATCCCGTGCATCACCACCGTGCAGGGTGCGGCGGCCGCGGTGCAGGGCATCGAGGCCAGCATCAACGGTGGCATCGGCGTGCGGTCGCTGCAGGAACTGCACTCGGTGCTGCGTGGGTGAGCCGCGACCGGACGGAACGGGTGCGATGAAGACCTTCGGCGACCGCCTGCGGCACGCGATGCGGCAACTGGGGCCGGTGTGCGTCGGCATCGACCCGCACCCGGAACTGCTGCGGTCCTGGGGACTGACCGAAGACGTCGAGGGACTCGAGCGGTTCGCCGAGATCTGCGTGGAGGCGTTCGACGGCCTCGTCGCGCTGGTCAAGCCGCAGGTCGCGTTCTTCGAAGCCCACGGCTCCGGGGGCATCGCGGTCCTGGAGCGCACCATCGAGGTGCTGCGGGCCTCGGGAACCTTGGTGCTCGCCGACGCCAAACGCGGCGATATCGGGTCCACCATGGACGCCTACGCGCGGACCTGGCTGGCCGACGGCCCGCTCGGGTCCGACGCGGTCACTGTCTCGCCGTATCTGGGCTTCGGTTCGCTGGCACCGGCGCTGACGCTCGCCGAGACAGGCCACCGCGGCGTCTTCGTGCTCGCGGCGACCTCGAACCCCGAGGGAGCGCAGGTGCAGCGGGCGGTCGCTGCGGACGGCCGCACGGTCGCGCAGACCATGGTCGACGAGGCGGCGGCGCGCAACGCGGGCGGGGAGTTCGGTTCGGTCGGCGTTGTGGTCGGCGCCACGCTCAGCGAGGCGCCCGATCTCTCCGCGCTCAACGGCCCGATCCTCATGCCAGGGGTTGGCGCCCAGGGCGGCGGCCCGGAAACCATCAGGGAGCTGGTCCCGGAGGCGATGCTCCCGGCCGTCGTGCCGAATGTCTCGCGGGAGGTGCTGAGGGACGGGCCCACCGTTCCGGCACTGCGTGCCAGAGTGCGCGGTTTCCAGGACGCGTTCGCGTTCCTCCAGAAATGACCGCGAAAGGCCGGCGCATCCGCGCCGGCCTTCGTCGTTTTCGTCCCTCGAGCGTGCAGGTGTTCGCACACACGTGCCCTTTAGCGGGGCCTGTGCGCGCTGCTGCGCTGATTTCGGGGCCGATCGGTGCACGGATGGGCACAACGCTCCTGGACCGACGTACAGGGCCGGTATCCGGCACCGGATGCCGGTCATGGCGGCCGAAATGGCTCGGATGTGACGCCCGACACGCGCAAAAAACTCGCGACACGCGGAGAATTTCCAGAAAGTTCCTGGTAGGGCGCGTGAGGGGTTGCTGGAGAGATGCGCTGCCGTCTCGCAACCCTTCCGCAAACCATTCGGTTTGTCGAAAACGCCCTGCTGGCGGCACATTTCGCTGATTCGGTATCGCGATGCGCTCGATGGCGCGGGCGACACCGGCGCCGGGCCGCCGTGGTGCGGTCCGTATCCGGAATCATGCGCTGACCTGGGGGGTGGGTTCGCAATCGGCGGACGTCGTGGGTACGGTCGCTGAGACTGCCGGGTTACCGGCAGGAGTTGAATGCAATGAACGATGAGACGGAGGAACCGTGGCCCTTCCCCAGCTGACTGACGAGCAGCGCGCCGCTGCTTTGGAGAAGGCGGCTGCCGCTCGCCGCGCTCGGGCGGAGCTCAAGGAGCGCTTGAAGCGTGGCGGCACCAACCTGAAGCAGGTGCTCACCGACGCCGAGACCGACGAGATCCTCGGCAAGATGAAGGTGTCGGCGCTGCTGGAGGCCCTGCCGAAGGTGGGCAAGGTCAAGGCGGCGGAGATCATGAGCGAGCTGGAGATCGCCCCCACCCGGCGGCTGCGCGGACTCGGCGACCGGCAGCGTAAGGCGCTGCTGGCCCGGTTCGACTTCGACGCCTGACAACGAGGGTGATCGAACACACGCGGAAGGGTCGACTGGTCGTACTGGTCGGCCCCTCGGCCGTGGGCAAGTCCACCGTGGTCCGCTGTGTCCGCGAACGACTGCCCTACCTGGTCTTCAGCGTGTCGGCAACGACCCGGGCCCCGCGGCCCGGGGAGGTCGACGGCCTCGACTACCACTTCGTCTCCCGTGCGGAGTTCGACGCGATGATCGAGGCGGATGAACTGCTCGAGTGGGCGGACATCCACGGCGGGTTGCAGCGTTCGGGCACCCCCGCCGGGCCGGTGCGCGCCGCGCTGGCGGAGGGCCTTCCGGTACTGGTCGAAGTGGATCTCGAGGGCGCGCGATCGGTGCGCCGGGCGATCCCCGACGCGATTCTGGTTTTCCTTGCCCCGCCGAGCTGGGAGGAGTTGGTGGCGCGACTGACCTCGCGCGGCACCGAGTCGCCCGAAGTGATCGAGCGTCGCTTGGAGACGGCCAGGATCGAGCTGGCGGCCTGTGACGAGTTCGACATAGTTATCGTCAACGACGAGGTGACCAGCGCCTGTGAGCAGTTGGTATCGTTGTTCGTTAGCACAAATTCGAGTTCGTGACCCCCATCTGCGCATGAGCGATCAGGCCCGGAGGAGGTAGCCTGCGTATTCACGTAGGGCCTTCGCGCATGCGCAATCCACTCCGGCATGAGTGACCAGGCCCGGAGGCGGCACGCCGCCGCACTCGCAGGGCCCCTCGTTCATCCGACCGACCACAGCAGGAGTCTTCCTAGTGACGGACACCAAGACCGCGCCCGCTTACGACACGCCGGTCGGCCTCACCAACCCGCCGATCGACGAGTTGCTGGAGCGCACGTCGTCCAAGTACGCCCTGGTCATCTACGCGGCCAAGCGGGCCAGGCAGATCAACGACTACTACAACCAGCTCGGCGACGGCATCCTCGAGTACGTCGGCCCGCTGGTCGAGCCGGGTCTGCAGGAGAAGCCGCTGTCGGTCGCCCTGCGCGAGATCCACTCCGACCTGCTCGAGCACTCCGAAGGCGAGTGAGGCGAACCCCGGTTCGCCGTGACCACTACTAGGCCGGAGGCGTAGTGACCACAAGGATCGTCGTCGGTGTAGCCGGAGGCATCGCCGCCTACAAGGCGTGTTCTCTGGTCCGGCGATTCACCGAGACCGGACATGACGTCCGGGTGATCCCCACCACCTCGGCGCTGGAGTTCGTCGGCAAGGCGACCTTCGAGGCACTGTCCGGGAACCCGGTGCACACCGGCGTGTTCTCCGACGTGCCCGAGGTGCCGCATGTTCGGCTGGGCCAGGAGGCGGACCTCGTGGTCATCGCCCCGGCGACCGCCGACCTCATGGCCCGCGCCGCGTCCGGCCGCGCCGACGACCTGCTCACCGCCACGCTGCTGACGGCCCGATGTCCGATCTTGTTCGCGCCCGCGATGCACACCGAGATGTGGGAGCATCCGGCGACCGTCGCCAACGTCGCGACCTTGCGCGCCCGCGGTGCGATCGTCATGGAGCCCGCGGCGGGCCGGCTCACCGGCGCCGACACCGGCCCTGGACGGCTGCCCGAGCCCGAGGAGATCTTCGGCCTCGCGTCGCTGCTCATGGAGCGTGCCGACGCGATCCCGCGGGATCTGGCGGGCCGCCGGGTCGTCATCACGGCGGGCGGCACCAGGGAGCCGCTGGATCCGGTGCGTTTCCTGGGCAACCGTAGCTCCGGCAAGCAGGGCTACGCGCTCGCGCGGGTCGCGGCCCAGCGCGGCGCTCACGTGACGTTGATCGCGGGCAACACGATCGAGATGGCGGCGCCCGCCGCCGTCGACCTGGTGCACATCACCACCGCCGAACAGCTGAAGACCGCCGTCGACAAGCACGCCGTCGGCGCCGACGCGGTGATCATGGCCGCGGCGGTCGCCGATTTCCGGCCGACCAACGTCGCCGCCGCCAAGATCAAGAAGGGTGCAGGCGAGCCCGACGTCATTCCGCTGACCAAGACCGACGACATCCTCGCCGGCTTGGTGCAGGCGCGCCGCGACGGGCAGTTGCCCGGCACCGCGATCGTCGGTTTCGCCGCCGAGACCGGTGACGAGCACGGCGATGTTCTCACCCACGCGCGGGCCAAGCTCGCACGCAAGGGGTGCGACCTGCTCGTGGTCAACGCGGTCGGCGAGGGCAAGGCGTTCGAGGTGGACACCAACGACGGCTGGCTGCTGGGCGCGGACGGCACCGAACAGGCGCTCGATCACGGCTCCAAGGCGTTGCTGGCCAGCCGTGTGCTCGACGCGCTGAGCGTGTTGCTGCGCTGAGCCGGGCCGCGTCCCTGCCAGGATTGCGATCCGGTCCGTCGTTCGCGACGCCGTCATCAATTCGGCACCGGCACGACACCGGGAGTTCAGCTGTCCGGGATGGCCGCGGCGTTGAGGTCCGCCCTGTCGGTGATTTGGAATAGGCTGAGATATAAGGGTTGCGCAGTCGCGACATCGCGTTACTGTCGCAAGCCGATACGAGTAACCCGTTGAGGGAGAGGGAAGAACTGTGCGCACGTCCGGGAGCCGGCTTTTCACCAGTGAGTCCGTGACCGAAGGTCATCCGGACAAAATCTGTGATGCCATCAGCGATTCCATTCTCGACGCGTTGCTCGCGGAGGATCCGCGCAGCCGGGTCGCGGTGGAAACCCTCGTGACGACCGGCCAGGTCCACGTCGCGGGTGAGGTCACCACGTCGGCGTACGCCGATATTCCCCGAATTGTCCGGGAAAAGGTCCTGGAAATCGGATATGACTCGTCGGCAAAGGGATTCGACGGAAATTCCTGCGGTGTGAATATCGCGATCGGCGCGCAGTCGCCGGATATCGCGCAGGGTGTGGACACCTCGCACGAGGCGCGCATCGGCGGCTCCGACGACGAGATCGAGCGGCAGGGTGCGGGCGATCAGGGCCTGATGTTCGGTTACGCCACCAAGGACACCCCCGAGCTGATGCCGCTGCCGATCGCGCTCGCGCACCGGTTGTCGCGCCGCTTGACCGAGGTGCGCAAGACCGGCGTGCTGCCCTACCTGCGTCCGGACGGGAAGACCCAGGTCACCATCGAGTACGACGGCGATCGCCCGGTCCGCTTGGACACGGTGGTCGTCTCCACCCAGCACGCCGCCGACATCGACCTGGACAACCTGCTCGCGCCCGACATCCGCGAGAAGGTCCTCGACGCGGTGCTCGCCGACCTCGAGCTGCCCAGCCTGGACATCTCGGATATTCGCCTGCTGGTCAACCCCACCGGCAAGTTCGTGCTGGGCGGCCCGATGGGCGACGCGGGCCTGACCGGCCGCAAGATCATCGTCGACACCTACGGCGGCATGGCCCGCCACGGCGGCGGCGCTTTCTCGGGCAAGGACCCGTCGAAGGTGGACCGCTCCGCCGCCTACGCCATGCGCTGGGTCGCGAAGAACGTCGTCGCGGCCGATCTGGCCGACCGCGTCGAGGTCCAGGTGGCCTACGCGATCGGCAAGGCGGCTCCGGTCGGTTTGTTCGTCGAGACCTTCGGCACCGAGAAGATCGACCCGGCGCGCATCAGCACCGCGATCGCCGAGGTTTTCGACCTGCGTCCCGGCGCCATCATCCGCGACCTGGACCTGCTGCGTCCGATCTACGCGCCGACCGCCGCGTACGGCCACTTCGGCCGCACCGACGTGGACCTGCCGTGGGAGCACACCGACCGCGCCGACAAGTTGCGCGCCGCCGTCGGACTCTGACCTCGATCAGGTCCGAGTGAACGAACCCGCGGCGGACACCCCCGCCACCGAGGCGGACCGTCCGGCCGCGGGTCCCGCGGGCGTGGAGTTGCCGATCGCCCGGGTGCTTCCGCTGCTCTCGCCCGCGCATCTCGACCGCGACTTCGACTACCTGGTGCCTCCCGAGCTGGACGAACTCGCCCAGCCGGGGGTCCGGGTGCGGATCCGTTTCGCCGGTCGGCTGGTCGACGGCTATCTCCTGGCTCGATCGCGGCACAGTGACCACGGCGGAAAGCTGGTCAAGCTGGAACGCGTCGTCTCCGGCGAACGCGTGTTGACTCCCGAAATCCTGGAGCTGGCCGGCAAGGTCGCGGCCCGATATGCGGGGACGCGTGCCGATGTCCTTCGTCTGGCGATACCACCGCGTCACGCCCGCACCGAAACCGGTGGCGGGAAGAAGTCCGCTGCGGCCCGAGCCGATTCCGCGAACGAGAACCCCGCCACCGCGATTGGTCCCGTGCGGTCGGACGTGGCGAGTTCCGTGTCCGCCGGAGAGTTGCCCGTTGCCTCGCCGGAATCCTCTGACCTGCAAGCCGATTCGGCCGATGTGAGCAGCGCGGCTCCGAAAAGTGGTGCTGCGGCGGAACCGGATTCGAAGCGCGATAGCCCTGGCACCGGCCGATATGTGCCCGCGCCGGAGAGCGACGAGAAGCTCGATGCCGAGCCGTCCGCACGTGCGCATCCGAAGCTCGGCCCAACCGGCGCGGGGGACTCGGGCGGCGCGGGGGAGGCGAGCGGCGTAAGGGAGACGAGCGGCGCTGGGGAGGCGAGCGGCGACGCCGAAGACCGAACTGCCTTCGTCGATTCGGAGTTTCCGGCCATAGATCTCGCGCCTTGGGAACGGTACGTTTACGGGGCGGCGTTCGTCGCCGCCCTCGGCCAGCGGAAAGGGGCACGCGCGGCCTGGCAGGCACTGCCCGGTGAGGACTGGCCACGACGGCTGGCGGAGCTCGCCGCCGTGGTGGCGCGGCAGGGGCGCAGCGCGATCCTCATGGTCCCCGACCAACGCGACCTCGACCGGCTCCTCGCGGAATGCGTTGGGCTGGTGGGGGACTCGGCAGTCGGGCTGTCCGCCGGTCTCGGTCCAGCGGCTCGGTACCGGCGGTGGCTCGCGGTGCTGCGCGGTTCGGCGCGAGTGGTGGTGGGCACGCGCAGCGCCGTGTTCGCACCGGCGTTGGACCTCGGGCTGATCGCGATGTGGGACGACGGTGACGACACCTACGCCGAACCGCGTGCGCCGTATCCGCACGCGCGTGAGGTGGCGATGTTGCGGGCGCACGAAACCGGTGCGGCCTTCGTCGCGGCGGGTTTCGCGCGCACCGCGGAGATCCAAGCGGTGGTCGATTCGGGTTGGGCGCACGATCTGGTCGCCGATCGCGCCGTGCTGCGCAAGGCTGCGCCGCGCATCAGCGCCCCTGGCGACAGCGATATCGCGCTGGAACGCGATCCGGTCGCCCGTGCTGTCCGAATTCCCGGCGTCGCCTTCGCGGCTGCCCGCGCCGCGCTGAAGGAAGGCGCGCCGGTGCTGGTACAGGTGCCGCGTCGTGGGTACATTCCCGCGCTGGCCTGCGGGAAATGCCGTACTCCTGCTCGATGCCGACACTGCAGCGGGCCGCTCGCGCTGCCGGAAGCTCGGGGACCGCGCGGATCGGCCGCCGACCCCGGCGCGGCCGCGCAGAGTCCCGCTTGCCGTTGGTGCGGGATCACCGAGACCGCGTTTCGTTGTACCACCTGCGGGTCGCGCGCACTGCGCGCCGTGGTGATCGGGGCGGCGCGCACGGCGGAGGAGCTGGGCCGTGCGTTTCCCGGCGTACCGATCCGTGCTTCCGGCGGCGGCACCGTGCTCGACACCGTGGAGCCGGGCCCGCAAGTGGTCGTCGCTACGGTCGGCGCCGAGTCGGTGGTTCCCGGCGGCTACGGCGTCGCGTTGTTGCTCGACGGCTGGGCGCTGCTCGGCCGAGCCGACCTGCATGCCGCCGAGGACGCGCTGCGCCGTTGGATGGCCGCCGCGGCGCTGGTCCGCGCGCACGGCCAGGTCATCGTCGTGGCCGAGCCGTCCATCCCCACCGTGCAGGCGTTGGTCCGATGGGATCCGGTGGGCGCAGCGCGCGCGGAGGTCGCGGCGCGGGCCGAGGTCGGCTTCCCGCCTGCCGTCCGTCTCGCCGCGATCGACGGCACCGCCGACACGATCGCCGAACTGCTCTCTGCGGCGGACCTGCCGGATACGGTCGACCGCCTTGGACCAGTGCCGCTGCCGGACGGCGCCCGCAAACCGTTCTCCTCCGGCGATGCGCCCGCCGAAGTCGAACGCCTGCTGCTGCGGGTCGAGCGCCGCTCCGGAGCGGCGCTCGCGCGTGCCCTGCGCGCGGCTCAGGCGGTTCGCAGCACGCACCGCTCGGACGCCCCCCTGCGCGTGCAAATCGACCCGGTCGACATCGGCTGACGGCTACCGGAGTGCGTCCACCGCTGCCTCGTCGGCATGGGGCCGCGATAGTGCCGCCGGGCACCCGGGCTGTGTCGCGAGGAGGTCGGCGTACTCGGACCGAGGGAAGGAGGGGGACCGCTCGGTGCACCTGATGTCGTCCGCTCGTCACTCGGCATATCGCGGCGAACCGGCCGCAACGGACCCGCGATCGGATCGCGTCGCTTCATGGCCGACTGGGCAAGTCCGTCGCGCGCCGGGGCTGTCTATGCCGCCCGTTGCCGGAGGCTTCGCTACCCGGGTGGACTGCCCTCGTTCTTGCCCAACCCGGGTGAGCGTGATCGCCTCGGCGTTTCCGGCCAGTGAAACGCCGAAGCCTGCGATCATCTCGCGACAGCGCAGCGCTCGGCCGAGCTTCAGGCGAAGGCCGCTCGATTGCGAGCCGCCCAGTCGGCGTATTTCGTGGCCGGGCGCCCGAGCACACGCGGCACGTCGGGGCTGATCCGCTGCTCGGCAGGTGTCGGCTCGCCGAGGATGGTCAGCGTGTGGTCGGCCACCGGCTCGGGCATGAAGTCGAGCATCGCCGAACGGGCCTGTGCCCGAGTCAATTCCACGAATCGGAGCGGCTCGCCGACTGCCGCGCCGAGTGCTTCGGCCTGGGCGCGCGGGGTAGCGAGCTCGGGCCCGGTCAGGGTGTAGACCTGTCCGTCGTGCCGGTCGTCGCGCAATGCCGTCGCTGCGACCGCGGCGATGTCGGCCGGATCGATCGAGGGAAGACCGACGTCGCCGAACGGTGCTGCGACCAGGCGCTGCGTGCGCACCGCGTCCGCCCACGCGTAGGTGTTGGAGAAGAATCCGGTGGGCCGAAGGAAGGTCCAGGCCAACCCGGAGTCCCTGATCGCCTGTTCGTAGGCGATGAGCCGGGCGTATCCCGCCGCGTCCGGTCGAGTGGCAACGCCCTGCGAGGACACGAAGACCACGCGCCGCACGCCTCCCGAGGCGGCGATTTTCAGCACCTGCTCTGGTTCTGGACCCGCCACCAACTGCTCGCCGGCGATCAGAAGAAACAGGGTGTCGGCTCCCGCGAGGGCGGGGGAGAGGCTTTCCGGCTCGCCCAGATCGGCCCGAACCGAGCGGACTCCGTCGGGCAGCGAAAGGTCCGCATGCCGCGCGACGGCTGTCACCTCCTCGCCGGCGTCCGCCAGCGCCCGCACGAGCGGCGCGCCGATATTCCCGGTAGCTCCGGTGACCACGATCATTGTGACTCCTTAGTTAGTTGGCTGACTAAATTGACCGTAGCCGGTCATCGCCGCGCTGTCTACAGTTAGTTGTGTGACTGACTCACAGGCGAAGGCCGGATCGGGCAAGCGGGAGCGGCTGGTCGAAGCCGCGGTGCGGGTGTTCTATCAGCAGGGCGTGGAGAAGACGACGATCGCCGACATCGCGCGTGCCGCGGACGTTCCGGTCGGCAACGTCTACTACTACTTCAAGACGAAAGACCAGCTCATCGAGGCGGCGATCGGCTCGCACGCGCGCATTCTCGATGCCGTGATCGCCGCGAGCGACCGGCACGAGACGCCTTCGGGGCGGCTGAAGGCCCTGATCGCGGGATGGGTCGCCGATCGTGAGCAGACCGTGCGTTACGGCTGCCCGTTCGGCACTTTGTCCTCGGAATTGGACAAGCGGGGGGACGGGCTCGATACCGCGGCCGCCGAGGTGATGCGCGTGCTGGTGGATTGGGCTGAACGGCAGTTCGCCGCGATGGGACGCGCGGACGCGAAGGAGCTCGCGATCGCCTATGTCGCGGCGTATCAAGGAATTTCCCTGCTCACCAACACTTTTCGGGATCCCGGACTGATGGTCGCCGAAGGGGCGCGGCTGTCGCGCTGGATCGATTCGCTGGTGAGCTGACCTCCAGCTGGGCGCGGATGCCGAAACCGATCCTTGCATTCGATGCATTGCCGATATATCGTCGATAGCATGATTCGAACACGAGAGCCTTGGGAGGCTGACATGGAACACCGAGAACATCGAGAATTCGGCCGGCGTGGCCGCGGGCCGGTGCCCGGTCACGAGGGCTTCGAGCACGGGCGGCGCTTTCGCCGCGGCGGACGTCACGGTTTCGGCCCGGAGTTCGGGCCTGGCTTCGGTCCCGGCTTCGGGCCAGGCTTCGGCCCGCATTTCGGACGCGGACGCGGACGCGGCGGCCGGGGTAGGCGTGGTGACGTACGCGCCGCCGTGTTGTTGCTGCTCGCCGAGCAGCCCATGCACGGTTACGAACTGATCCAGCAGATCCGTGGGCGCAGCAACGACATCTGGCGGCCGAGCCCCGGATCGATCTACCCCGCGCTGGCGCAACTGGAGGACGAGGGCCTGGTCCTCATCGAGAAGGTTGCCGGGCGCAAGACCGCGAAGCTCACCGAGTCCGGCACCGAGTACGTCGCCGCGCACCGGGATGAGCTGGGCGATCCGTGGGCGGACGTGCAACAGGACGTCGGCGCACAGGCGATGGACCTGCGCGCACTCGTCGGACAGCTGATGGGGGCGGTGGCCCAGGTCGCGGCGGCAGGCACCCCGCAGCAGGCGGCGCGGGCGGCGGAGCTGCTCACCGAGACCCGCAAGTCCCTTTACCGCATCCTCGCCGAGGACGAGACCCCCGAGAAGTAGGGGAGGCGAAACACCCCTATACCGCGCGCATTTCGAGCCGATCAGAGGGATCATTGTGAGATGCGACAGTCGAGCCGAGCGGGAACTTGGGGCGTTTCACACTTGCGTGGTGCCGTGCTGGCCTTCGTGGTGGCCGGTGTGGCCGCGCTCGGCCCGGGCGTGGCGTCGGCCGAGCCGCTCGGCTTCCGCCCGCCCGATGTGCCGACGTACGCCGCTCCACCGCAATCGGACCACCTGGCCGCCGCGTGGTATCAGAAGAGTCATCCGAACGCGGTCCCCAGCGGTACCAACGATTTCGGCTGCGTGCCCAGCGCCCGGCATCCCCGTCCGGTGGTGCTCGCGCACGGGACCGACTCCACAGCCTATTCCGACTGGTCGGGGATCGCGCCGCAGCTGACCGCGGCCGGATTCTGCGTGTTCGCGCTGAACTACGGCGGCAAGCCCGGCGCGCACAGCTACGGCACCGAGGATCTGGTGCTCAGTGCCTACCAGGTCGGTGCGTTCGTCGATCGAGTGCTCGCGGCGACCCACGCGGACAAGATCGATCTGGTCGGGTTCTCGCAGGGCGCGAACGTGACTCGTTACTACGTCAACAAACTGGGCGGTGCGCCGAAGGTCGAGCAATGGGTCGGCCTCGCATCGCCCAGCTACGGCGGTGTGATGTACGGGCTGGTGCCGGTCGCCGAGGCGATCCCGGGCGCTCTGCAGGCGTTCGCTCAGGTGACTTCGCTCGCCGCCGTGCAGCAGGTCGAGGGGTCGCCGCTCATGCTCGATCTCAACGCGGGCGGCGACACGGTGCCCGGGGTGCGGTACGTGACCGTCGGCAGCCACGTCGACGAGATGATCCAGCCGTTCGAGAACATCGCGCTGCGCGGGCCCGGCGCGCGGAACATCGCCCTGCAAGACTTGTGTCCCGCCGACCTCACGGGGCACTTCCACATGGTGTACGACCCGTTCGTGCAGGAGTTGCTGCTCACCCTGCTGGATCCGGGCAGCCCGGCGCCGGTGTGCAGGCCGGTCCCACTCGGCACCGGTATCCCGGAGGTCATCATCGCGGGTCATTCCTGACCGGAACCGCCCGCGGCGCCTGCTTCGCGGACTGCTGTGGCGTCCGGAGCACGGTGATCGGACTCGGATCCGGTATCTCGGATACTGGCACGCCGAGGCGGCGGACCGCTTGCCGGAGGCGTACGCCGTGCCCACCGCCGAGTGGCCGGGCGTGTCGCCGAGTTCGCCCTGTAGTTCGCCCGTGTGCATTCGGCACGCGTACCGGCTGACGCCGAAGCGGCTGAATCCGGTCCGCTGACCGCGACGCGGCCGGTGTGAATGCCAGACGCTGCGCTACACGAGCGGCGGCGCTGCTCCCGGGTATCGGCGTATTCGGAGGCGATCATGTGCCACGGCTGATCCTAGGCCCGCTCAGCGGCTTGAATGAAGTGCGGACAAAAGCGCCGGACCGCTTGCCGCGACCGACGCCGTGTCGACACACGTCTGCCCGCGTGCGAGGTCGACGCGAAGGTCATCGACTCGGCCGCCGTGCGTAATACCTTCGCGCCGTGCTCGCGGCCGGGTGTGACGGCCTGGTGACGTGCAGTGAAACCCTGCGTTCTATCGGCTTTCGTCCACCACCTCTGGCATCCAGGGCGCAACTCGGCGCGGTGTCGGCTCCTGCGTGAACAAGTTTCAATCAATGATTGAATCAACGATGGAGACGTGCTTGACTTGGCGCATGCCGAAACCGGTCTCCGACGCCGCGACCACCCGCGATCGTCTGCTGACGGCCGCCGAGCGACTGCTGCTGGAAGGCCGATACGACGAGGTGTCCGTGCGGGGTATCTGCGCGCAGGCAGGAGCGAACCCGGCGGCGGTGCACTACCACTTCGGGTCGAAGGACGCCCTTGTCGCCGCATTGCTCGAGGAGCGGTTGGGTCCGGTGTGGGCGGACCGGTTAACCGCTGTCACCGGTGGGCACGGGTCGATCGCCGAGGTGGTCGATGCGGTGATCGAGCCGTTCGTCGAGTTGGCCGCCGATCCGGTGGGCCGGTTGCACCTGAGGCTGCTGGCGCAATTCGTCCTCGGCAGGCAGGTGACCGAGTGGCGGCAGCCGTGGTTCCGGATCGATGCGTGGGTGAGCCTGTTGCCGGGCCTGAGCGAGCGCGAGAGCAGGCGCAGGTGGATGTTGGCGTTCGACCTCCTCATCATGCGATTCGGCAGTGCGGAGCACCGAGAGATGTCGCAGGAGGCGGTGGCCACCCTCCGGGAATTCGTGGTGGCAGGATTGACCGCTCCGACAGGAGAGAAACAATGAACGACGTATTCGCACCCGCCCAGCTCGGGCCGATCACCCTGCGCAATCGGGTGATCAAGGCCGCGACCTTCGAGGGCCGCACGCCGGACGCCCTGGTGACCGACGACTTGATCGAGTTCCATCGTGAGGTTGCCGCCGGTGGCGTCGGGATGACGACCGTGGCCTATTGCGCGGTCGCTCCCGGCGGCCGGACCGACCGGCATCAGATTTGGCTACGCCCCGAAGCGGTGCCGGGGCTGCGGAGGCTCACCGAAGCCGTGCACGGTGAGGGTGCCGCGGTAAGCGCGCAGATCGGCCATGCCGGACCGGTGGCGAACGCGGCCTCCAACCGAGTTCCGGCGCTGGCGCCGAGCCGGATGTTCAGCCCGCTGTCGATGCGGATGATGCGAAGCCCGGACGAGAACGGGATCCGCGAGCTCGTGGCCGCTCATGCCGGCGCGGCGAAGCTGGCCGAGGAGGCGGGTTTCGACGCGGTGGAGATCCATTTCGGGCACAACTATCTGGTCAGCTCGTTCCTGAGCCCCAAACTGAACCGCCGCGCGGACCGGTACGGCGGCAGCTTGGCGAACCGGGCGCGGTTGGCGCGTGAGATCGCCGCCGCGGTAAGGGAAGCCGTGGGCGGCAGGCTCGCGGTGACCGCGAAGCTGAACATGGAAGACGGAGTGCGGGGCGGGCTCACCGTGCCCGAGTCGATCCAGGTCGCCGCGTGGCTGGAAGCCGACGGCAGCCTGGACGCGCTGGAATTGACGGCGGGCAGCTCGCTGCTCAACCCGATGCTGCTGTTCCACGGTGACGCCCCGCGGAAATCGTTCGGCGACGTTCTCCCGGTGCCCGCGCGATGGGGATTCCGTCTGGTCGGCAAGGCATTCCTGAAGGAGTATCCGTACCGGGAGGCGTATCTGCTCGAGCGCGCACGGCACTTCCGCAGGGAATTGTCGATGCCGCTGATCCTGCTGGGTGGCATCACGAATCTGGACACCATGCGGCTCGCGCGGGCAGAAGGCTTCGAGTTCGTCGCCATGGGCCGTGCGCTGCTGCGGGAACCGAATCTGTTGCGACGCATCCAATCGGATGCGTCGACGCGGTCGGCGTGCGTGCACTGCAACGAGTGCATGCCCACGATCTACACCTGTACTCGCTGCGTATTCCGTCCTGGCCAGCCGCGCGAACCCGTCGAGCTGACACTGTCGGGCATCGGCGGCGCCGGCACGCAGCAATAGGCGGTCGCTGATCGACCGGCACCGTGTCGGCGAGGGGCAGTCGAACGCGGGCCGTTCGACCGGATGGCATCGCCGTGCCAGAAGGGGCCGAAGAAGCGTGTACGTGACCGAAACGCGAATTGCGCGGGGGCAGTCGGGCCGAACCCCACTTCCTTGCGGCGATGATCAGTCGTGGAACGCGTAGAGGATCGCGCCGTCGCGGGAGAGGACGGCGCGGATCGCCTCGTGGTCGGCGGGCGTCAAGGAGGCACGGCGCTGTTTCCAGAAGGACAAACTCGCCGTCAATCCGGGATCGGCTGTGCCGTGACGGAGGCAGTACTCGGCGAGCGCCACCCGCAAGCGCGGCGATGTCGCGGGGTGCGCGGCGAGGTCGATCAGGCTGGTCAGCGTCGCGCAGGCGGACACGTAGTCGCGGGCCGCGGCGGTCGGGCTTTTCGTGTGCTGGTTCATCGTCCTCTGGTGTCGTGACCGTCGGGGCTCGTAGCAGTGCGGCTGTTGTCGAAAGCGCTTGCAGCGGAGGCCATTCGC
Source organism: Nocardia sp. NPDC047038 (assembly GCF_040644075.1). Lineage (NCBI taxonomy): Bacteria > Bacillati > Actinomycetota > Actinomycetes > Mycobacteriales > Nocardiaceae > Nocardia > Nocardia sp. NPDC047038. The sequence continues at coordinate 1,066,563 of NZ_JBEYVQ010000001.1, forward strand.
GTGGGCATCCGGTCGTGTCGCGCGCCCACGTTGGCACGCGCGGGGGCGCCCGTGCCAGCCGGGAACCGCTGGATCGAGCGTGCGATCGGATCTTTCTATCGGCGATCCGCGGTGAGCGCGGGAACGTTCGCACTTCCGACGCCTCGGAATGTGTCGTCAGGGCGCCGATCCGCAGGCTGCCGCGAATTCCGCCGGCCCGAGCGCGGCGACGAGCATCGCCGCCATCGCGACGTCCATGATCAGGTGCGGGGACACGGCGATGTCGTGCCGTGCCTGTGGAGTCTCGCCGGGCGGGCGTAGCACGGCGGCCACGACGACCACCGCATCGAGGAAGAACATGCCCGCGAGAAACCAGCCGATCACCGGGTACGGCGGGTCACGACGTCGACTTCGATGATGCCCTCGCCGGACTCGTCGGCGACCAGGGTCGGCGCGATCGCGCCGGTGACGCGGTAGGTGCGGCGGGGGATCAGCCGTCGCAGCCCCAGCCGCACCCGTCTGGAGCCGTGGCCGGCCCGTAGGCACCAGTTCGAGGGCGTTGCCGTCGATCGCCGCCTTGGTGACCAGGACATCCGGATAAGGCGCGATGCCGAGGATCGGTCCGGTCCGCCACTCGGGCGGCACCGTTCCGCGAACGAGATCGCGCAGGCCGTCGGGCCGGTTGAATCGGGTGAGCGTGTGGTGGGCGCTGGTCACCGTCGAGACTCCCGCGAAGCGCCGGGCGCCGTTGCGCTCGTCGACCCGGTACCGGTTGAGCGGACCAGGGCGTCGGCGAGGTCGGATTCGCCCATCTCGGCGGCGGCGGTGGCGACAAAGATCCCGTTGCCGATTCCGGAGTACAACGACCGGGAGCAGCGGCTCACGATGACGCGGTATCGGCAAGGACCGAGCGCGAGCACCCCGCTGCGCTGACCCGTCCTGCCTGCGGGAGAGCGTGACGCGCGAACCGAACTTCGTCGCTCGGGATTCGAGGCCGGTCTCTCGGGTATGCGGCAGATGTCAGCTTGTTCCGATATTCCAGGAGGTTGTTGTGGCTGAACATGGAAGCGGTGCTCGCGAGGGCGTCGAGGGCGTCGTCGAAGACGCCAAGGGCAAGGTGAAGGAAGCGGCCGGTACCGTCACCGGTCATCAGGACCTGAAGGACGAAGGTCGCGCGCAGCAGGACAAGGCGGAATCGCAGCGCGAGGCGGCCGGGAAGGAAGCCGCGGCCGAGAAGGCGCGAGCCGAAGCCGACGTCGACGAGGCCCGTCAGTCCGCCCATCAGCACGGGCGGTAATCACGCGCGGGTTCGTCCCATCGGAGGTATCCGCCGCCGTCAGCAGAGCTGGCGGCGGCGGACCGGCGTCATGGGCCCGCTTCGCTCAGTCGCGGTGAACGATGACCGTCACGGGCCGATCGGGATGCGGGGTGCCCGGGCCGCCCCGCGCGGCGAACACGTCAGCGGGCTTCCTGGACCTCGGTAGCTTGGCCAAAGGAGTGAACTGCTCATCGAGTGCGGTGCGCATCGCGTCGACCAGGGCGCGGTCCAAACGAAGCGTGCGCAGCGAGGCGTAGACGTCCACCCAGGTCGGCAGCGCGAACGAAGCATCGATCCAACTGTGCTGGTCGGGCAGGTAGACGGTAAGAATCGGGGGATCGTTGTACCCGAGCCCGGGCCAGGAGTCCACCGACTGACCGGCCACTTGCATGACGAAAGTCAATGCCTCGGAACGTAATTGCAGCATGCCGCGTTTGACGGCATGGCGGGGGTCATCGCTCCATCCGCTGACATCGAACCGCCTGCAATCGATCACGGTGCGGCGGGAGCCCCAGTGCTCGGAGAACCACCGGCGGATCTCGCGATTCCATTCGAGAGCGGCCAGTATGTCGACGCCTCCCGCCTGCGCCTGCGTCAGATCGGGAACCTGTTCGGCGATTTCCGTCATATCCAACGCGGCCTCGGGCTTCGGGTAGCGCCGCGCCAGCCGTACCGGCGATTTGTGTCGTCGGCTGTGTCGGCCGAGCCCTGCGAAGGCGGCGTAGTGGATATCCCAGCCCTGCGGATGGTTGGTCGGCGGCGGTAGGTCGACGGGGCGGCCCGCGACCAGTTCGTCGGCGATCCGATTGGCCACTCCGGCGTCGCCGTAGTGGGTGCGCAGCAGCCGCAATGTGCACACCGCGGCGAGTACATCGATGATCAACGGCGGGTAGCTCGGTACGTCCAAGACGAGAGTGGACGGGGGAAACAACGGCTGGTTCTGTTCGGAACGATCCGGTAGCAGATTGCGCGACGACATCGCTCGGTCGACCGAGATTGTCTGCTGCACAGAGATGTCCGCCACGATACGTCCGCGAAGGAAATCGGAGTGGTCCAGCAGATACTGGGTCAACTCGACCTCGCGTCGACACCACAGGCTGGCGGTGTAGGTCTCGGACCGCACCCTGGCGATCGCCGGTGTGGCGGCGAACAGACGCCACACCATGCCCGTGTTGGACTCGCCGGTGGGGACTGTCATCGCGTCGATGGCGACGTCGGGGGCGCGCCACAGACCGAGTTTCATCAGTTCCGGCTTCGTGTCGCCGGACCGATGGCTGAGCGCCAGGGAAGGACGTGGCCACCACGGGGCGATGGCGGCGAACGCGAAGGTCGCCACGTCGGCGAGCCGGACATCCCGCCACGGATGAGCGGCGGCGGCTTCTAGCCAGGCCAGAGTCCGCAGTCCCAGGGCATAGCGGCGCAGGACGCACAATCCCAGCGCGCTGACCGGGCGATCCCTGCTGATCAGATAGCCGATGGCGTCCATGATCGGCGGACAGACCAGCAACCTCGCGAGGATGCCGACGGCTTCCCGCAGCCGCTCCGGTTCCAGCTCCCGCGACAACCAGAACCAGTGGTCTCGCCACTCGAGTGATTGTCCTTGTTGCGTGGGTACCTTGATCGGCAGCCCGTCGGGCCACGTCGCGCAGTAGAAGGTCTCGATCGCTTCGGCGAGATCCATTCGCGGGTGGTGTGTCTGCTCGAAAGCCCCCATCGCTTGGTCGACCCGGCGGATCGTCACGTGATACAGCAGATCCGCATCCGTGGAGGGCGCGCGGAACATGCTCGAAAAGGTGTTTCCGACGATGGAGCTGAGCCACGCGCGGATGAACTGCGATTGCAGGCGGGCTTGTGACGCTTCCTCCGTACTCGTTCGCTGTAGCTCATCCGACAACGAAATCAGCTGGGCAAGACTGTATTCGCGATCGTATTCGAGTGGGCCCGCCTGCGCGAGGACGTCATCGAGCGCGGCCGAGCTGGTCGAACGGCTCACACCGGGTGGAAACAGGTCCCATTCCGTCGCCCCGAAAAGCGGCCAGTCGTCGAGCGCGCCGCGGTGGGACCAGGTCTGGTAGGCGAGCGGGAGCGGTACCCCCTCGATGGCGTGTCGCACCCCGTGGGCGACCCAGTAGTCGTGAGGCCACGGCTCGGTCCACAGAATCGTCGTGTCGTCGCCGAATTTCCGATCCAGCCACTGCCACCACGACTCCCACAATTCGGGATCGATTCGCCGGACCGCCGTCTGGAACCACGCGTAGGCTCCGGCCGCCACCGCCGATGCCTCGGACCGCGACATGTCTGCCTCGAATACGGTTGTCGTGCAGATCGATTCATCCGAGAATACGGTGCCGCGCCCGAATGCGGCAGCCGATCAGACCGTCGGTAGCGCGGTCGCGGCCGGTGCGGGGTCGGCGGCAAACCTGTGGCATCGCGGGCGGGCTCGGATCGATAATCGGGGTGCGCGGCAGCCCGGCGAGCCGGCGCCTAGGCGTACGGCTCGACGGTGAGCACGTACTCGAGCCTCGTGAGTCGCTCGGCTGTCTCCAGCGACGATGTGATGACCAATCGGTTGGCGCCGCCGTCCTCGACGACTTCCGCGCCGGATCTCTGCAGCCAGTCGAAGAACTCCGAACGGATTGCCGTGAGAACGGTGTCGTCGCCGAGGTCACCCGGAGTCAGGAGGACGAGGTATCGGCGGTCTTGCGCTGGCATGCGGCTCTCCTTCGATCATCCCGGGGACTCGATCGGATCAGGGCGGCGGACCCTTTCACCGGCGAACTGCCGCCCTCGGATGCCTCGGCGGAGTCACGAAGTCCGCATGTTACGCGGATACTCGCTCGCTGGATCGCACGCGCGGCCGATCGACCCGGCAGCGCTCGGAACCGATTCCGTCCGGCGAGCCGGAAGTGCCGCTCGTCGGCGAGGAACGGCCTGTCCGGCGTAGATCAGCGCGAAGACCCGTCGGCCACCGCCCGGCGGGCCGCGCTGACCGCACGCTTGGCAATGGCCCAGCGGTGCACTTCCGAAGGCCCGTCGTAGATGCGGAAGGGCCGTACTTCGCGGGAGAGGCGCGCCAGCGGGAGATCGTCGGAAACACCGAGCCCGCCGCACAACTGAATGCTGCGGTCGACGATGCGGAAGATCGCCTCGGCGGCGAAGGTCTTCGCGATCGAGGTGGCGTTGCCCGCGTGCTCTCCGTTGTCGAGTTCCCAGCAGGCGCGCACCAGCAGCGCGCGGGTGGCGGCGATGTCGATCTCGTTGTCGGCGATCATCTTCTGCGCCATGCCCAGATCGCCGATCCGGGAACCGAAGCCTTCACGCTGGGCGACACGCTCGACGGCGATGTCGTGGCCTCTGCGCGCCGCTCCCAGCCAGCGCATCACGTGCGTCATGCGAGCCGGACCCAGTCGCACCTGGGCGTATTCGAAGCCGCGGTCGACAGCGCCGAGCACCGCTTCGTCGGGGACGAACATGTCCTCGAAGAAGACTTCGCAGTGTCCGCCGATCATGGCGCGGTCCAGCGTGGTGATATGCCTGCCCACGCGCAGGCCCGGGGTGTCGGCGGGCGCCAGGAACATCGTCGCCCCGCCACGCTGTCCCGGTTCGCCGGACGTGCGGGCCATCACGATGAAGAAGCCGGCCCCGTCGGCGCCGGTGATGAAGTGCTTGTGGCCGTGGATCCGCCAGCCGCCGTCGACGGGGATGGCCCTGGTGGCCAGCGCCGCCGGGTCGGAACCGGCTCCGGGCGCAGGCTCGGTCATCGCGAAGGCCGAGCGCACCTCGCCGCGGGCGAGCGGTTCCAGGTAGCGCGACTTCTGCTCCGGGTCGGCGATGTGGGCGAGCATGTGGACGTTGCCCTCGTCCGGCGCCGCGATGTTGAGCGCCGTCGGGCCGAACAGCGAGTAGCCGGCCTCCTCGAACACCGGTGCGCGATCCGACATCGACAGGCCGTGGCCGCCGTACTCGACGGGCGCGTGCGGCGCGAAGACCCCGGCCTCGCGCGCGAGCTTGTTCAGCGTGACGCGCAGTCCGTCGCCGCCCGCGGCGGTGATGTCGCCGAGGTGCTCGTCTTCGATCGGCAGCACCGTCTCCCGCACGAACGCCCGGGTGCGGTCGATCAGCGCCCGAACTTCGTCGGAATAGGTCAGTTCGATCGGCATCGCGCATTCCTCCTCGACATGCAGCGCCTCGTCCGCGGACCGAACGATCGCTCTGTCTGAACACTGTTCCACTGGGCAGGTGCGGTGTCAAAGAAGGTGGTTCATGGAGGTTGTCCGGCGCGGATAGTGGATATTTGTCGTTCAGCTATTCTGAACAACATGCGAAACGAGGCTGTGGCGCCGCACGAGGCGATCCGGCACGCGCGCCGCGCCGCGGGCCTGTCGCTGCGCGAAGTGGCCCGCCGTCTCGAGGTGAGTCCGGCGACGCTCAGCGCCGTGGAGACGGGCAAGACCGGAATCTCGATCGCCCGGCTCACTCGCTTGTCCGATGTGCTGGGTGTGCCGGTCGCTCATTTGCTCGGCGGCATCTCTCCCGCGGCGCGCCCGAACTCCGATCGGGCCGATTCCGAGCGGGATGCGCAGGGTGACTGGCGCGAGTTCGCCCCGCTGGACGTCGACCCGGTGCTGGCCGCCGCCCTCGCGTCGTTCGTAGAGATCGGCTACCACGGCACGACCGTGCGCGCCATCGCCCGGCGGGCGGGTACCAGCGTTCCCGGCCTCTACCACCATTATCGCGACAAGCACGACCTGCTGGTCCGCATCCTCGATCTGACCATGGACGAACTGCACTGGCGAGTGCGCGCCGCCCGCGCCGAAGGCCGCGACAGCATCCACCGGGTGCGCCTGATCGTCGAAGCGCTGGCCTTGTTCCACACCCACCGCCGCGACCTCGGTTTCATCGGCGCCAGCGAGATGCGCAGCCTTTCTCCGGGGGAACGCGCGCGCATCGCCCGCTCCCGCCGCGATATCCAAGCCCTCCTGGACGACGCGATCGCCGAGGCTCATGCCGAGGGCCGCATCGCCAATTCCCAGGTTCGGGCGGCAGGTCGTGCCATAGCCACCATGTGTACGGCCATCCCCCAGTGGTTTCGCGAGTCGGGCCCGGCGACGCCGGAGGAAGTGGCCGCGCAATACGGGGATTTCGCCCTGGGTCTGCTCGGGGTCGATCCGGTGCGTTAGCCGCATATTCGCGGCTAGGCCCCGCCCTTCGCTGGTGGCCGAACAACACCCCGGCGAACAGTCCCACCTTGGTGGTGATCGGCATACCCCTTGGGGATCGGAGCCCAGCACTCGGGGGCCTGATGGCGGCGGCGCATACGGCGGAAAGTAGGACGAGTACCGCCAGTGAACCGGAGCAGCCCATGTCGACTCTCAGCACAATCGCCGCCACGGAGGAACGGCGTGCCACGGTGTGGACCGAGGACGGCGCGGCGCTCGCGGTTCGCGAATACGGCCCGAGAGACGCGGACCTCACCGTCGTCCTGCTGCACGGACATTGCCTGCGCAGCGAGTCCTGGACCTACGTCCGCGACGAGCTGCTGCGCCGCTACGCAGGCGCTCGGATCGTCTGCTATGACCACCGCGGCCACGGCGAGTCCGCCGCCGCGCCCCGGCGGACCTACAACATCGACCAGCTCGGCCGAGACCTGCGCGAAGTTCTCGATGTCGTCGCCCCGACCGGGCCGGTCGTCCTGGTCGGCCACTCGATGGGTGGTATGACCGCGCTGACCTACGCCGGTCAGAATCCGCACGAGATCGGCACCCGCGTCGTCGGAGTCGCCCTTCTCGCGACCGCCTCGGGCGGTCTCACCGACGCCGGGTTCGGCCGTCTGCTGCGCAGCCCGGTCGTCTCCGCGTTCCAGGCGGCCGTCCGACTCGCGCCGGGGGCGATGCACCACGCGAAGCTGCTGGCCTGTCAGCTGTTCGCCCCGCTCGTCCGTACCGCGGAATTCGGTGATCGCAAGGTGAGCCCGCGGGTGCTCGCCCTCGCCAACGCGATGCGCAACGAGACGCCGATCGTCACGATGGCGAGCTTCTTGAGCGACCTCATGGTCTACGACCGGACCGAGGCTCTCGGGCTTCTGTCCCGGATTCCGACGCTGGTGCTGTGCGGTGGCGCCGACTTGATGACGCCCCCGTCGCATTCCGTCGCGATGGCCGCCGCGGTCGAGTACTCGGACTTCGTGATCGTCGAGAGCGCCGGACACTCGGTGATCCTGGAGCAGCCCGGGCTGGTAGCGGAGGCCGTCGCGCGCTTGATGACGCGCGCGGGCGAGGCCGCCGACCTCACCTACGTCGCGTAGCGGCCGGAAACCTCACAGGTATCGCTGGCGGAGTTTGCCCTTGACCAGCTTCCCGGGTATTCGAGCAGGGTCGTGCAGCCGTGGTGCCGGGACCAGAAGCTGACCTGCACCATGACCCGGCTGGCTCCTACGGGGACCGTAACTGTCTGGGCAGCAGGGTGACTCGGAGCAGGGCTGTACAGACGCGCCCGTCCAGGACCCTCTCTCTGGTTCTCGCTGCGGTTATTCCACCCGAAGTGGGCAATACGGTCCATGGAGAGGTGAGAACCATGAGTTTGTTCCGAAATGCTGACAGATACCGATGGCGCCGCACCGGCGGAGTGCGGCGCAGCCGGTGGCGGACCGGGTACGGAAGCGGATGGCGCAACCGGTATGGCGACCGGTGGCGGCGGCGCGAGCGTCGGGGGACGGGCAGGTATGCGAGATCCGGCGGATTGCGTGGGGCCGCGCGCTTCGGCTTCATCGCACGCGGGATCGCCTACATCGTCATCGGCATTCTCGCCTTCATGCTGGCCGTCGGCACCGCGCAGCACGAGCCGACCGCGGGCGGTGCGCTGGCGGCGCTCGCCGGTAAGCCGCTGGGCTATCTGCTGCTGTGGATTCTGGTTTTCGGATTCGCGGCTCTGGCCGCCTGGCGGCTGGCGCAGGCCGCCGCCGCGCCCGCGACGAGTTCGAACGGGCCCCGGCTACGCGCCTTGGGCCTCGGAATCCTCTATGCCATAGCGTTCTTCGTCGTTCTCAGTTTCGTCGTGGACGGCCGGACACCGCAGCCGAGTGATGCATTCGCACGCGATGTGACCGCCCGGATACTCGGCTGGAGCGGCGGCCAAGTGGTCGTCTTGCTCCTCGGCTTGGCCATCCTGGCCGGGGGCGTCCTGATAACCTTTCGCGGGATTCGGCTGGGCTTCCTCGACGATCTGCGAATGGGCTGGATGACCCGCGCTTCGCGGGAGGCCGTGATATGGCTGGGCCGGATCGGCTATCTGGCGCGGGGCGTCATCGTCATCGGCATCGGACTCGCCGCGGTGGTGGCGGCCGCGAACTACGAACCGGCGAACGCCAAAGGGGTCGACGCCGTTCTGCATGATTTCGCCGACAGCGCCTTGGGCCCTTGGCTGCTCATCGCTGTGGCCCTCGGACTGATGGCGTTCGGGATACTGTCGTTCCTCCAAGCGCGATACCGGCGCACCTATGGCGGCGTTCCGGTCTGAGTCCGATCACGGCCGGGCCGACCGCCTGTTGTCGCGCTCGTCGGCGTCCGACGGCCCGAATGCGGGATGCGGTTCGCAGAGTCCGCCGATACCGGCCGTCGGTCAGCCGCGTGTGTCCGCCGTCGGCTCGGACCGGTCGGCCGGCCCCTTGATCTCGATGATCGGTAACCGGAGCGCGGCCGGAGCGTCGGCCGGGACCACGGGGTTGCGCGGCGGCACGAGGGCGATGCGCCGGTAGGGCGCGCCCGGCTCGGGACGCGGATCCGGCTCGCCCTTGTTCGGCCAGAGGGCGGTGGCGCGCTCGGCCTGCGCGGTGATCGTGAGCGAAGGGTTCACCCCGAGATTGGCCGAGATGGTGGAACCGTCGATGACATGCAGTCCCCGGTACCCGTGCATCCGGTGGTAGGGATCGACCACCCCGGCGTCCGAGGAGTCGCCGATGACGCAGCCGCCGATGAAATGCCCGGTCATCGGGATGTCGAACAGAGCGCTCCAACCGGCGCCCGGGATGCCGTCGATCTTGTCGGCGACCCGGTGGGCCACCTCGTGCCCCGCCGGAAGCCAGGTCGGATTCGGTTCGCCCACACCTTGTCTGGTGGTCATCTTGCGACCGAACAGACCGCGTTTGGTGTAGGTGGTGATGGAGTTGTCGACCGACTGCATCACCAGCAGCCCGATCATCTGTTCCGACCAGCCGCGCGGATTCTGGATGTGGAAGGCGTCGCGTCCGAGCTTGCGCATGGTTCGCGCCCACAGGCGTAGCTTCGATGTCCGCCCATCGGGGTCGATCATGGCGGTGCCGATGAGGCCGATGGCGTTGCTGCCCTTGCCGTAGCGCACCGGCTCGATGTGGGTGTCTTCGTCCGGGTGGATCGAGGAGGTGATCGCCACCCCTTTGGTGAAGTCGGAGTCCTTGCGGCGGCTGCGTATCGAGAGCAGCTCCTCGGAGTTGGTGCGGGAGAGTTCGCCCAGACGCGGGGAGATGTCCGGCAGAGATCCGCGGTCGCGGAGCCGGTGCAGCAGTCTCTGGGTGCCCAGCGCGGCCGCGGCGAAGACGACCTGCTCGGCGGTGAACCTGCGGCGCGCCCTGCGGACCCAGCGTCCGGTGCGGACGGTGGAGATCTCGTAGCCGCCGCCGGGCAGCGGACGCACATCGGTCACCGTGGTGAGCGGATGGACCGTCGCACCGGCCAGCTCCGCGAGGTAGAGATAGTTCTTGACCAGGGTGTTCTTGGCGTTGTGGCGGCAGCCGGTCATGCACTCGCCGCAGTGCGTGCAGGTGTTGCGGGCGGGCCCCGCGCCGCCGAAGAACGGGTCGGGCACATCCTGACCGGGCCGCGCGCCGTTGCCGCCGAACAGGACGCCGACGGGGGTGCTGCGGTAGGTCGAGCCGACGCCCATCTCCTCGGCGATCTCGGTCAGCACGCGGTCCGACGGCGTGGTCGCGGGGTTGGTCGTCACGCCCAGCATCCGCTTGGCCTGGTCGTAGTGCGGAGCGAGTTCGTCCTTCCAGTCGGTGATGTGGGCCCACTGGCGGTCGCGGTAGAACTTGTCCGGCGGTTCGTAGAGGGTGTTCGCGTACACCAGCGAGCCGCCGCCGACGCCCGCGCCCGCCATGATGAAGGTGTCCTTCAGCAGCGTCAGCCGCTGGATGCCGAAGCAACCAAGGGCCGGGGCCCACAGGTACTTCTTCGCGTCCCAGGAGGTCGTGGCGAACTCGTCGTCGGCGAAACGCCGTCCCGCCTCTAGCACGCCGACCCGGTAGCCCTTCTCGGTGAGCCGCAGCGCGGTCACACTGCCGCCGAACCCGGAACCGACGACCACCACGTCGTAGTCGAACGTCATCTGATCTCCACCACTTGTCGAAAGTTGTTGCCGCAGAGGAGGTCGCGTCAAGAGACGCGCCTCGGGTCGTAGTCCGCGAAGTCGACCTTGCGCGTATGCCACCGATAGCTGGTGACGGTGCCCGGCCAGTTGTTGGTGATTCGCCCGGCCGCGTTGCGATACCAGCTCGAGCAGAAGTTCCACGGTGTGCGGTCGAGCCGCTGTTGCAGCCTGCGATCGAACCGGGCCTCGACATCGGGGCGCACTTCGAGCACGTGGCCGGGCCGCTCGGCGAGATGCTGGACGGCCTGGCGGATATAGCGGGCCTGGGATTCGATCATGTAGACGATCGAACCGACGCCGAGGTTGGTGTTGGGGCCGTAGACGAGGAACAGGTTCGGGTAACCGGGAACCGTTATGCCTTGGTAGGCCCGGGCCCCCTGCGACCACTCGTCGGCCAGCTTGCGCCCGCCCCGGCCGGATATCCGCATCGGCCAAAGGAATTCGGTGCCTTTGAAGCCGGTGCCGTAGACCACCGCGTCCACCTCGTGCAGCGCGCCGTCGGCGGTGCGCACGCCCTCCGGGGTGATCTCGGCGATCGCGGTGGTCTCCACCGTCACGTTGGACCGGGTGAGCGCGGGCAGGTAGTCGTTCGAGAACAGCGCTCGCTTGCAGCCGGCCGGATAGTCGGGGGTCAGCGCGGCCCGCAGGTCCGGGTCCGCCACCTGGCGCTTCAGATGCCGCAGGCCGATCCGCGTCACCAGCTTGCGGATGACCGGCACGTCGACGATGCCCAGCGCGAGGAACTCGCAGAACAGCCAGAACGCGAACCGCTCGGTCAGGCGGGTGATCGGCAGCAGCCGGAAGGCGCGATGATGCCAGGCTTTGTACTCGACGTCCGGTTTCGGCATGATCCACGGGGCCGAACGCTGGAACAGCGTCAACTGCGCCACCGAGGGCGCGATCGCGGGCACGAACTGGACCGCGCTCGCGCCGGTGCCGATGACCGCCACCCGCTTGCCGGTCAGGTCGGCTTCGTGATCCCACTCGGCGGAGTGGAAGGCCGTGCCGCGGAAGGTCTCCACGCCGGGGATGTTCGGCAGCGCGGGCCGCGAGAGTTGCCCGACCGCGGAGATCAGCACATCGCAGGTCAGCTCGACCTCGTCGGCGGTGCGCACCGTCCACCGTCCGGTCGCGTCGTCGAACTCGGCCTCGGTGACCTCGGCGCGGAAGCGGATCTTGGGCAGCAGATCGTGCTCGCGAGCGATCCCGCGCAGGTAGGCGAGGATGTCCGGCTGCCGGGAGAACCGCTTCGGCCAGTCGGTGCGCGGCGCGTAGGAGTAGGAATACAGCGGCGAGGGGATGTCGCAGCCCGCGCCGGGGTAGGTGTTCTCCCGCCAGACGCCGCCGACGTCCTCGGCCCGCTCCAGGATCTGGAAATCGTGCAGGCCCGCACGCTGGAGTTCCATCGCCATGCCGAGCCCCCCGAAACCGGTGCCGATGATGACGATCGAAGGTGTGCTCATGACGACAACGCTATGACCTGGACAAAGACCGATGCCAAACACCTGAGGTCAGAAAATCCATACTTTCGGCCAAATATCGCAGCGCCTTCATCGCCCCGCCTAATCGCCCCGCCTATTGGAAGGAGCTCACGTTGTTCACCTGGTTCGCCTGCGTGTACCCGCTCAGCACGTACTCGCAGCTGAAACCGCCGGAACTGTCCCAGGTGATCGGGGTCGACTCGGTGCCGACATCGGTGATCCACAGGATGTAGATCTCGTGCCCCGCCTCGTACTCGGAGCTGGTCTGTCCGGGGGCGAGAATGAACAGCGATTTGGGCTGGTCCCATTCCTGCCGGTAGACCGAAACGTACATGTCCGTGTCGTTGTACAGCTTGTACCAGCCGGGCGAACTCTTCTGGGCGGGCGGCTGCTCGGTCGGTGCGGACAAAGACACGATCTTCCGCTTGGCTCCCATGCCGGTATCGGTCATCGGTCGTCTCCCTTCAGGTCGTGCGCTCGACAGCAATCGCTGGCGCGAACCTCGTTCGCCCGGTGCAGCATATGAATTCGCAGCCGTGCGTTCCCTCACCTCTTTCGGATGAATTACTCCCGCATCGAGGAGCGGGGACGGCGATCTGGATACAGCTGCGGGAATCCGCTCCGATGTGGAGCCGTTTCTGCTGTACTTGCTGTCGGCGATTCGCCTTGGACGACGACTACGAGATCAGCGCAGCGTCACGGGCGGTGTCGAGCCCGGTAGCGGTGCGCTCACACAGTGAGGACGAGACCATGGCCGAAAAGACTGCCACGACTTACCAGATCATCAACTACGAGACGGGCCAAGCACTCGCGGTCGACGGCACCGCGGACAGCGTGACCATGCGCCAGCGTGCCGCCGACGACGACGCGCAGCTGTGGACCTGTCCGGCCAATCCCGAAGAGGGCGATTTCGACATCGTCAACAAGAAAACGGGCGGCCATCTCGCGGCGATCCGTGCGAATGGGCACCTGGTGTGCAGCGAGGAGCATTACGGCTGGGACCTGCCGGATTTCCCGGAGATTTCTCCGATCGCGACCAGCGACGACGAATTCGTCATCGGGGTGATCGTGAACAATCGACCGCAGCTGTTGGTCAACCGGGAAAGCGACCGGGAGAAGTGGATTTTCCGGAAGGTGTGAGCGTTCGCGGATCGGCTGCCGCCCGCTACTTCGATGCGAGACCGAACCGTTCGGCGAATTCCGACATCTTGTCGTGCTGTTCTTCGGCGCTCGCCGTGGTCAGGTTGACCACGATCCGGGTCACGCCGTGTTCTTCGAGTTGCCCGACCTGCTCGGCCGACAGATCGGCCGAGCCCCAGCGCGTGTACTCCAAGGCGGCCGGGTCACGGCCCGCTTCCGCGGCCGCCTTGCGCGCCACCTCGATCTGCAGATCGCGCTCGGCTTCTTCCAGCATTCCGCCCGCGAAGTAGCCGTTGCCGCGCAGTCCGGCGCGGCGGGCGGCAGCCCGGCTCGATCCGCCCACGTGGATCGGAAGTCCGGCCACCTCGAGCGGCTTCGGGTAACTGCAGAGAGCGTCGAAGTCGAAGAACTCGCCGTGATAGCCGACGCCGTCGGGACCGCCCGACCACAGCAGGCGCAGCACGTCGATCGCCTCGTCGGCGCGGCGGCCGCGGGTATGGAAGTCCACCCCCACCGCCTGCGCCTCGCCGGGCAGGGCCCCGATTCCGACGGTGAGCAGCCGCATGCGGCCCTTGGACAAGACATCGATGGTGGCCAGGCGCTTGGCGAGCACCACGGGGTGGCGATACGGCAGCAACAGGACACCGGTGCCCAGCAGCAGTCGTCGCGTGGCCGCGGCGACGAAACCCAGACAGTCGAGTGGATCGAAGTAGGGCAGTGTCGCGGGCAGTTCTCCAGCGCCGTAGGACGCGCCGGGGTACAACACGATGTGATCCTGCACGTACAGGGCCTCGAAACCACATTCCTCGGCATGCTGGGCAAACCTGATGAGCCGATCGGGGTCGGTCCCGTTGAACGGCGTGCTGTAACTGATCGCGAATTTCACAGACATCCCTTCGTATGCGCGTCGGCGCGAATCCAGCGGCGGTGCATCTCGGATGGAGAGCGGAGCCGGTGTGAGCCCGCATCGCGTACTCGCGATCTCCGCACCGCACCGGCGTCGCAACGGTAGACCTTGCCGCCGATGTCAAGGCAAGTCGAGCGTGGCGGGATCAAACCAGATACCGGTCGGCCACCTTCGCGATCTCGTCGAGGGCGTGCAGTGTTTCCGATTCCGGAAGGGTCGGCAGGCCGAAGAGCAACCGCTGCACTCCGGCCTCGGCATAGCCCTCGATCAGGGCGGGATCCGTCGCGACGAATGCGACCGTGACCGGCAGGTCGTGCCCGTGGAGCCGGGACAGCTGAGCGGGGATTTCGGCGGGATCGGTCACAGCGGCAGGGATCCAGCCGACACCGTGGCGGATCGCGCGTTCGGCCGCCGCTTCCGCGCCGCCGAGGAAGATCGGCGGATGCGGCTGCTGCACGGGTTTCGGCCAGGCGTACATCGGCTCGAAATCCAGGAACCGGCCGTGGAATTCGGCGAGTTCGTCGGTCCAGATCGCCCGGATGGCGGCGAGTTGCTCGTCCAGCAGTGCGCCGCGGGTGCGTGGATCGGTGCCGTGATCGGCCATCTCCTCGCGATTCCAGCCCGTGCCGACGCCGAAGACGAAGCGTCCGCCGGAGATCAGGTCGAGCGTCGCGACCTCCTTGGCGGTGTGGATGACGTCGCGCTGGATCAGCAGGGTCACGCCGGTTCCGAGGATCAGCCGCTCGGTGACGGCCGCGACGGCGGCGAGCGCGACGAACGGATCCACCGCGCGGAAGTACGGCCGCGGCAGCTCGCCGCCGCCCGGGGCGGGGGACCTGCGGCTCGCGGGGATATGGGAGTGCTCGGCCAAGAACAACGACTCGAACCCCCGCTCCTCCAGTGCCACACCGAGTTTCGGACCGCTGATGCCTTCGTCGGTGACGAAGGTGGTGATGCCTATCTTCATGAGCCCTATGCTCGAACCTTCACATCTATGTGATGGTCAACCCGGGTCGGTATGAGGTGGAACACATATGCGTATCGGAGAACTGTCCGAGCGAACCGGCACGTCTCGGCGACTGCTGCGCTACTACGAAGAGCAGGGCTTGATCGCGGCGCAGCGCTGTGGCAACGGTTATCGCACCTACGACGAGCGTTTGGTGGACCGCGTTCGCCAGATCCGGGGACTGCTCGACGCCGGCCTGCCCACCCGCATCATCAAACAGATCCTGCCCTGCCTCGACCAGCCTTGCTCCATCATGTTCGACGAGGCGACGCCGGAAATGCTCACCCTGCTCGAGGACGAACTGACCCGCATGTCCCGGCGCATCGACTGCCTCACCCGCAACCGGGAGGCCATCGCCGAATACCTCGACGCCGTGCGTACCCATACGAGTCGGCAACAGCGGCGGCGGGATCTGCATATGACCGAATCCTGAGTCGCCGAGGCGTATTCGGACCAATTGTGGAGGCCGGATGCATGGCGACGGAGGCGCCCACTACGGCGCCGCATTGCTCCGCTCGGACTCGTCCGCCGCAGCCCGTCCGCCGCAACCCGTCGTCCAGCAGCATCGGTCCTCGAAAGTCATGCAGCGTCAGGCGGCCGCGCAACGTCGCCATCCGGGCCTGCCGTGTGGAACTAATCCAGGCGGTAGTCGGTCCTGCTACTGAGTGTCGATCCGCGGCAGGCGGATTGCATCCGGGTCAGCGGGCGGCCGCGAGCGCCGCGAGAGTTTCGGCCGATGTGTACGCCGGTTTCCAGCCGAGATGCTGCTTCGCGCGGTTGGTGTCCATGACGACGGGGGTGCGCACGATGTGCAGCCACTCGAGGGTGGCGGGCACGAAGGGGAGATAGGTGAGGGCCGTCGAGGTCGCCGTGGCGGCGAAGGCGGGGACGCGCACCGGTCTGCCGCCCAGCGCGGTCACCACGTCGGACAGGCTGAGGGTGCCGTCGCCCGCGATGTTGTACGCGCCGGGCGGAGCGTCCGCGGTGGCGGCCAGTGCGATGGCGGTGGCCACGTCGTCGTGGTGGACGAGTTGCAGGGGGTGTCCAGGGTCGGGAACGATCGGCTTGAACAGCGGATTCGCGCGGGCCAGAGCGCGCAGCGGGCCGGGAAGTTTCGCCCACGGCAGGTCGTGCAGGGCCGGTGCCTTCGGACCCGCCACGATGCACGGCCGCAGCACGAACACCTCGAGGTCGGAGCCCGCCGTGATCTCGGTGAGCGCGGCTTCGCAGGCGGCCTTCTGCTGGGAGTAGTAGTGCTCGGTCGAGCCCTCGGGCGGCACGTCCTCGGTGAGGGGCGAAGGATTGTCCAGGTGGTAGCCGTAGGCGGCGACCGAGGAGGTGTAGACGAGGCGGCGGGCTCGTTCGGCGGCCACCGTCGCCTCGAAGACGTTGCGGGTGCCCTCGAGATTGACGCGTGCGCTGTCCTGCCGGGAGCCCATGATCACGAATGCCAGGTGGATCACCACCTCGGCGTCGGCGACCAAGGCGTCCACGGCGGCCCGGTCGAGGATGTCGCCGCGCCGGTACTCGGTCTTCGTCCAGCCGTGCGCGGCGGGGTCGAAGGGGCGGCGGGCCATGCCGAGGATCCGGCCCACCGCCGGGTCGCGTTCGAGTGTGGTGACAGCGGAGATGCCGATCTCGCCGGTCGGTCCGGTGACGGCGACGGTAATACCCATGGAGCATGAATTCCCCTGTCGCCATGGGCGAAACGGTGCTCAGTCGGGCGGCTCCACCGCGCCCGCCTCCTCGTTGCGGTCTTCATCCCGCGGGGTTTCGTAGGTTTCGAGGTCCAGGTCGTCGGGGTGGGAGGTATCGGTCTGGTCGCCCAGTTCGGGTGCCTTCTTGTTTCCGGGTTCGGTCACGTCCGTGGCCTACCCACCGATGCCGTCTTCACGCGCGGTGCGGTATCGGAATCCACCCGAGAGTTTCGGGTCGCCGTACGGCCGGCGCCGAGGAAGCGCATCCTCTCCGCACACCACCAGCGCGGTGCCGTCGATCCCGAGCAAGCATCGCGCGCGGCCCGAGGTGTCAGAGGGTGAGTAGGACCTTCGTGGCGCGGCGCTGGTCCATCGCGCGGTAGCCTTCGGCGGCTTCGTCGAGGGGCAGGGTGCGGTCGAAGACCTCGCCGGGATGGATGTCGCCGCGGAGGATGAGGTCGATCAATTCGGGCAGGAAGCGGCGCACAGGTGCGGGTCCGCCGTGCAGGTGCACACCGGAGAAGAACAGTTCCATGCCGTCGAGCGCGACATCGTGGCTCACCCCGACATAACCGACGTGTCCGCCGGGGCGCGTCGACCGGATGGCCTGTTCCATCGATTCCTGGGTCCCGACGGCTTCGACGACCGAGTGCGCGCCCAGGCCGCCGGTGAGTTCCTTGATCCGGGCCACACCGGCGTCACCGCGTTCGGCGACGATATCGGTGGCGCCGAACTTGCGGGCCAAAGCCTGGCGGTCGGCGTGGCGGCTCATGACGACGACGCGGTCCGCACCCAGCTGCCCGGCGGCCAGCACGGCCAGCAACCCGACCGCGCCGTCCCCGACGACCGCGACGGTCTTGCCGGGACCCGCCTCGGCGGCCACGGCGGCGAACCACCCGGTGCCGAGCACGTCGGACGCCGCGAGCAGGTGCGGGATCTGCTCGGGCGTGGGGGTGGCGGGGACCACGACGAGGGTGCCGTCGGCCAGCGGGATCCGGGCTTGCTCGGCCTGGGTGCCGATCATGCCGATCGGTACGTTGCGCACGCAGCGGCTCTGATAGCCGGCGCGGCAGATCTCGCAGGTGTTGTCGGAGGCGAAGAAGGAACCGACGACGAAGTCGCCGACTTTCAGGGTGCTCACTTCCGGCCCGATCTCGGTGACCACGCCGATGTATTCGTGGCCCATCGGGGTGGGTCCTCTCAGCTTCTCGATGCCGCGGTAGGGCCACAGGTCCGACCCGCAGATACAGGTGGCGGCGATGCGGATGACCGCGTCGGTGGGCTCCGCGATCCTCGGGTCCTCCCGCTGCTCGACGCGCACGTCACCGGGGGCGTGCATGACGACTCCGCGCATGATTCGGTCCTCCTTCACAAACGATGTCCGTTGTCGATCGGCTCGGCGCCGGGATACCGCTGACGGCTCGGCTCACACCCCGGCGACCAGATGCCGTTGTCGAAGTGGGAATGCCCGGTCGACCCCGATCGGGCCGGTCTCCCGCCGGGCCGAACGTCGTGTCCCCGGACTGCGCCGCTCCGAAGTGGCCGCGCCGGCCGGGGCGACCTCGCCCGGCGCCGCCGATGCCGTCCCGACCTCCAGCCGGCCCGCGGGTCGAGCCCACTTGCCCCGGCGTGCTCGGTCCTCCTGACCGTTCGGGGCCCACTGCCGGTGTCACGATCTCGTCCGGCCGGTCCGTCGATGTCCGCCCATCGTCGCGGTCGTGCGCATGCGCCGGCGGGAGCCGAAGATAGGCCCCAGCCTGATCGGCGCGATTATCGCCGGATCACCGGCGCGATCCGCATACTCAGCGCTCGCAGATGATTTCGCCGACCGCTGTTCGGGTGCGTGCGTACGTGACGACTTCGTCCGCGTAGGCCGAGGCGTCGGGTCCCGTGGTGCACTGTTGGAAGCGGCGTATGGCCTCATCGAGGCGCGGTCCTGGTCCGCGGTCGGCGAGGAGGACGACGATCGCTTCCCAGGTCCGGATGCCCGGATCGGGTTGGGACGACAACTCGTCGAGGTAGTGGTCGGCTTCCAGCAGCCGTAGCGCTCGGCGGGCGTAGGCGTGCACGCGGCGGGGAAGTTGGCCGCGGATGGCGTCGATGTCGGATTGCAACGCCTGCTGGCCCGTCTGCGCCGGGTCGAGCCGCAGGATCCACGGCGTGGTCAGTTCATCGGACAGCGAGCGAGTGTCGATCAGGTCGGGGCCGGTGGCCGATTCCAGCGGTACATGGGGCAGGGCCAGTCGTGTGTTGCGCCAGTTGCAGTACTCCCACCACGGGGTGGGGGTTGCCTTCAAGGTCAGCCCGAAGCCGAGGACCTGTTGTCCGTCGGTCCATGTGCGGGTCACGCGGGTACGGCCGACGGACGCGACGCCGCGCGCCTCGACTCGTGTCCAGGTGGGCTCGACGCCATGGAACCCGTACGGCTGTAGCAGTTTTCCTGTTTCGCGCAGAAGGCGGCGCAGTGCCGTATCGGGGTTGACCATGCCCGGCAGATTAATCGCGACATCCGACACGACGGCAGCCCACCGGGACTGCCCTCGGTATGAACCGCCCTAGAGGGCGCGTGAGCCGATTGTGGTCGGTCACAGCATTTACGCATACTACCGGCTGGTAATGAGAGGCGTCACACGCCGGTGGCGGTCCAGGAGTTAGCTGGTCTCCAGATGGGTGAAACGCGTTGGCGGGCAGCGTAAAAACGTCGTTACGTGACTGCATATTCCGGCCGCGATGCGGTAAGGGGAGTTCGCGTGTTAAATACCGATAGGTTGGTATTTATTCCCGCTTGTCCAGTGGATGAATGCCACATGAACTGCACGGTTTCCAAAAGCGGGCACTTTATTGTGTCGAGCGGTGACAGGTGACGTAAATCCACCGCGCTCGCCCTGCTGTCAAATCGTCTGGGACAGTGCGTTTCCCGGCCTGGTTCCCGTGGTGCGTGGCTTTGTTTCCGGAAACATAGTCGGGGAAGTTGTCTGAAAAATTGCCTTCCGGCGAAACATGCTTTTCTGCAACGGGTTTCGGATTGCAGCCCGCATAGTGCGGGTGTACAGATTGTGAGAACGCGGGACGGTGTCGTGGCACGCCGCACGGGTAAGACGAGCGGCGAGAATCGGCAGTCCCGTTCGCGGATATCGGAGGGCAAGTGAGCGCGGAATCTGCGGGTGCGAAAACCCGCGATGAACTGTGTATATCCGGTTTCGAACGGCCCGTGGGCCGTCGATCGGCACAGATGTTCCGCGCCGGTGGAAAGGTCTGGCGCGCGATGAAGGAGGCGCTGAATGAATGAATTCGATGCCCTGACCGAACGAGTTCTCACGATGTTCTCGCGTGGTCTGCACGTGGTCGAAATAGCACCGGACACGCCGTTGCTGGATTATGGCTTGGACTCGGTTCGGTCGGTGGAGTTGGTGATCGAGCTGGAGCGGGAGTTCGGCATCGCGATCTCCGACGAGGAGGCGGCCATGCTGCATACCGCGCGCGATGTGATCGCGTGCGTTGCGGCCAAGACGACTCGTACGCGGCACACCCGGGCCGAGGCGCGCGCGTGACCACGGACGCGGGGTGGCAGGAACAATTGCCGCGCACCGGATCCGACTCGTTCGGCGACTTCGCCGACTACAACCGACCCGGCCTGGCCGGATTGCTGCGAGCCTGCCACCTGGACGTGATGTACACCGCCGCGGAGGGCGACCATCTCGTCCGCGCGGACGGGACCCGGGTGCTAGATCTCGTCGGCGGTTTCGGCGCGGCACTGTTCGGTCACAACCATCCGGCGCTGGTACGTGCCGCGACCGCGACATTGAACCAGCAGGTGCCATTCGTGGCGCAGGGCAGTGTCCGGCCCGGCGCCGCGCGGTTGGCGCGGCGGCTGTCCGAGTCGGTCGGTGCGTCTACCGGCCGGGAGTACGTGGTGACATTGGGTTCCACCGGAGCCGACGCGGTCGAGGCGGCGATCCGGCACGCCGCGGTCGCGCACGCGCGCGCCCTGAGCGAACTGGACGCCGAGCTACGGCGGACGCTGCGCCGGCTGCGCCGCGACCGCCTGCACGATGTGCGCCCATCCGCGCCCGCCGGGGACGCCGAGCCGCGGACCGCCGCGGTCGTGCTCACCGAATCGCTGGGCCGGATCGCGCGGCTGCGTGAGCGCGGACCGGTGTTCGTCTCGCTCGCGGGCGCGTTCCACGGAAAGAGCGCCGGCGCCTTCGCGCTGACCGAACAGGCCGATACCCCGGCCGACCTGGTGGTGCCCGGCCCGCCGCGGTGGCGGCTCGACACCTGGGCGCCGGACGAGGTGGCGGACGCGTTCGCCGACGAGCTGTGCACCGTGGGTGTCATCGGCTTCGGCGCCGACGGCGCGCCCGTGCGGACGTGGCGGCGGTTGTCGCCCGTCGCGGCGGTGTTCGCCGAGCCAGTCCAAGGCGAAGGCGGTGTGCGGGAGGTTCCCGCCGAGACCCTGCGCGCCTTGCGGGAACTCGCGGATCGGCACGCCGCGGCGCTGGTCTTCGACGAGATCCAGTGCGGCATGGGCCGGACCGGCACGTTCCTGGCGTCGGCTCCCTCGGGTGTGCGCGCGGACTACTACCTGATGTCGAAATCGCTCGGCGGCGGACTGGTGAAGATCGCCGCGCTGCTGGTGGACCGCGCGCATGCCGTGTCCGACTTCGGTCGCTACCACACCTCCACCTTCGCCGACGACGAGCTGTCGGCGACGGTCGCCGACGCGGCGCTGGACCTGTTGCGCGACAACCAACTCCGGATCAGCGATGCGGGAGCGCGATTGCGGTCGCAGTTGGACGAGGTGGCCCGCCGCTGGCCGCGAGAGATCGTGGCGGTGCGTGGGCGCGGGCTCCTGCAGGGCGTGCAGCTGCGGGCGCCGGAGCCGGAATCGGCCCTGCTGCGCGAGGTCTGCGCGCCCGACATGTTCGGCTACGTGGTCGCCGGATACCTCCTGCACCGGCACGCGATCCGCGTGCTGCCCACCCTCTCGGCACCGACCACCCTGCGCGTCCAGCCCTCGGCGTTCGTCACCCAAGGCGACATGGCGCGGCTGGCGGCGGCGCTGGACGACGTCGCGGCGCTGCTGCACCGTGGGCGATACGACGTGCTGCTGGCGCACTTGGCCGCTCCCGTCACCACGAAGCCCACGGTGACGGAGCGGGCTCCGTTGCCACGGCGCGCCGATATGCCGCCGGCGCGCGACCCGCACGCGCCGACCAAGGTGGCGTTCCTGGCGAACCTGCCCGAGACGGCCGACCTGCGCAGGCTCGCCCCCGAGCTGGAATGCTGGAGCGACTCGGAATTCGCCGCCTTGCTCGAACGTCTGCGCCCCGTCGCCGATCCCTTCGAACTGACCAGGCGGACGATCTCCTCGCCCACCGGCGCCGAGGCCGAGATGATGGTGTTCGCGCTGCCGCTGACCGCCGAACAGATCGTGGCGCATCAGCGTGCCGGCGAGCGGACCCACGTGCGCGAACTGGTGTGGCACGCGGTAGAGCAGGCGATCGCGGCCGGAGCCACGGTGATCGGGCTCGGCGGCTACACCTCGATCGTCACCGATGCCGCACGCGAGGTGACGGAGGACACCGTTACGGTCACCTCCGGCAATTCGCTCACCGCGGCCTGCGCCTACGAGGTGCTCAGCGCCGAACTGGCCGCGCTGCCGTCGGGGCAGCGGCGGGTCGGCATCCTCGGCGCACTCGGCAACATCGGCTCGGTCATGGCCGAACTGCTCGCTCCGCTGGCCGATTCGCTGGTCCTGGTGGGCAGGCCGGGCGCGGGGACGCGCTTGCGCCGGGTGGCCGCCGGACTGCCCGGCGAGGTGGTCGTGAGCGAGGACCTGGCCGCACTGCGTGACTGCCGGGTGGTCGTGTCCGCCACCAACTCGGCGCGGCCGCTGATCACCGCCCGACATCTCGCCGCGCACCATCCGGTGCTCGTCTGCGATCTGGCCGTACCGGGCGACGTGGACCCGGCGGTCGCCGAGCATCCGCATCTCACCCTGGTCGACGGCGGCCGCATGGCGCTGCCGCTCGGCCAGACCCCGTCCCTACCCGAAACCGGGTTGCCCGCCGGAATCGTCTACGCGTGCATGGCCGAGACGCTGCTGCTCGGCTTCGAGCCGCGCACCGCGAGCCCGTCCTACGGCGCGCTCACCGTGGCGGGTGTCCGCGCGGCACGAAGTCTGGCCGCTCGCCACGACCTGCGCCCGGTTCTGCTGCCGACAGGAGCCACCACCGTGATCACTCCGACTACCGCGTCCGCCCCGATGTTCCTGGGGGCGGCCGACTTCGCCCCCGCTCGGGCGGGCGGCAAGGCCGCCAGTCTGCACGAGTTGCTGACCGACGGATTCGCCGTCCCAGCCGGTTTCGTCGTGCCCGCTGATCTGGACCTCGACGGCGTCGGCGACGACGATCTGTCCGGCTGGGTGCGGGCCATCGGCGGGTTCCCGGTGGCCGTGCGCTCCAGTGGCGTCCTCGAGGATCTCGACGACGCCAGTTTCGCGGGCCAGTACGAGTCCTATCTGGACATCGCGGACGCGGACGCGCTGCGGACGCACATCGAACGGTGCCGCGCCTCGGTACGCAACGAGCGGGTGCGGGCGTATCTGTCCCGCCGCGGCATGGCCGACGTCGAGGCGACGGTGGCCGTCCTGGTGCAGCGCATGGTCGAGGCACGTTGCGCCGGGGTCGGTTTCAGCATCGATGTGCTCACCGGCATCGAGGAGCACGCGGTGCTGGAGGCCTGTCACGGCGTGGGCGAGCGATTGGTCTCCGGGCAGGTCACCCCCACTCGCTACACACTGCGGCTGTCCGACGGCGGCGTGGTCGCGCGCGAGGCGGGCGAGGAGGACGTCCGGCTCGACGGCGCCGACACCGAAGCACTGGCGGCGCTATTGCTGGCGGTGCAGGCCCGCAGGCATCGGCCGCAGGACATCGAATGGGCGATCGATGACGACGGCGCACTGTGGCTGCTGCAGTCGCGAGCGGTCACCGCGATCAGCTGGCGCACCGACATCGACCAGTTCTCCGATGCGGACCTGCGCGACGGCGGCGTCTCGGCCCGGGTGTGCACACCCATGATGTTCTCGCTGTACGACAACGCCTTCCAGTACTCGATGCAGCGGTTCTTCGAGGGGCTGGGCCTGGCCGCGGCGGGCGAAGAGCCGGACTGGATGGCGATGTACTACGGCCGGGCCTACTGGAACGTGAGCGCGGTGAAGCAGTGCTTCCAGCGCATACCCGGCTTCGACGAACAGCACTTCGACGACGACCTGGGCGTCCTCAACGAGTACGGCCCCGAGGGGCCGATCCGCACGCCGAACACGCCGCTGACCATCGCCCGCGCGCTGCCCGTCGCGCTGGCGGTGCAGCGCAGCTATCGCGAACAGCTCGCCGCCGTCGACGCGTTCGCCGCGGGCTGGCCCGCCAAGTACGCGGCGTGGCGCGAGCGGGTGCGCGCGCTGCCCCGGACCGACCAGGCGACCTTCGCCGCCGACCTCGCCGACTGCCTGCTCACCCTGCACGCGACGACCGAGCGCACCTACTTCACGACGATCTATCACAACTCGAGCGTGCAGACCGACTTCAAACAGCTGCTGGACAAGGTCGACGCGGCCACCGGCGCGACCAGCTCCGCCATCGACCTGATGGGTGGTCTCGCCGAGATCAGCCACATGGCGCTGCAACGCGGAATCGTCGAATTACACCGTGTCGCACAAGAATTCGGCATGGACAGCCCGGAGTGGGAGGTGGCGCTCGCGACCTTCCTCGCCGAGCAGGGCTTCCACGCCGACGCCGAACTCGACCTCACCTGCCCGCGCTGGTCGGAGGACCCGCAGCGGGTGCGATCGATGATCGCGGTGATGCTCGAACACGGCACCGCGCCTGCCGACCCGGCAGCCACGCTGGTGGAGCAGCGCAAGCGCTACGAGTCCGAATCGGCGGCGGTCCGAGCCCGGGTTCGGGCTCGTCCGACGACACGGGTGCGCTACGCCAAGGCGCTGGACAAGCAGATCGAGCGGATGCGCCGCTACCTCGTGGCCAGGGAACGGATGCGGGAATTCTCGTCGCAGTGCTACGCCGTCGTGCGCGCCTACGTGGTGGAGGCCGGCACGCGCTTGACCGCCGCCGGCGCGCTCGAGCACGCCGACGACGCGTTCCAGCTGACCATCCACGAGCTCACCGACTTGGTCGCGGGCCGCGCGGACGCGGCGGACCTCGCGCCCGTGATCGCCTACCGCCGTGCGATGTACGCGGCCTATCGCGATCTCACACCGCCGCACGAACTCGGTGGCGGGGTGACCGTGGCCGCCGTGCGCGCCGTCGCCGACGGCGACCTGTCGGGCCTCGGATGCAGTCCCGGTGTCGCCGAGGGCACGGCGCGGGTGATCACCGCGCTCACCGACCTCGACCAATTGCGCGACGGCGACATCCTCGTCACGAGATTCACCGACCCGGGTTGGACTCCCGCGCTGGGCTTGGTGGCGGGTGTGGTGACCGAGGTGGGGGGCATGCTGTCGCACGCCGCCGTGATCGGACGCGAGTACGGCATCCCCGCCGTACTGAACGTGGCGGGCGCGACGAGCGTCGTGCGATCGGGTCAGCGGATCCGAATCGACGGCAGCGCGGGAGCGGTGCGGATCCTGGACGCGGAGTCCGTCACGGCCCCCGCGGGCGGCGCACCGTCCGCGGATCACCGGCGAGCGGACGTCGCCGCTCGCGCGCGACCGGAGGAAGACTCGCCGCCGCCCCCCGCTCTCCCCGAAACCGCCACGCAGGTGGCAGATCCTGTCGCATCACCTCGCGTGACGCGCGGCTCCGGAAAGGACACGACACTGACCGCACGTAAACGCCTGATCTGTCTCGCGGGCGGCGACGGCTCGGGCAAGACCACCCAGGTGGCGAGGATCGCCGCGGAATTCGAGGCGCAGGGCCACAGTGTCGCGGCGGTGACGATCTGGGACGCCTTCCTCGACCCGAAGGTCTCCTCGAAACTCCCTTGGGGGAGTCCCGCGGAGATCTACGGCTACCTCCAGATGCTCACCCCGCTCAGCCGCGCGCACTTCCTGTTCCACGCCATGCAGCTGGCACTGGACCTGGCCGCCGAGCGCGGCGCGGACATCGTGCTCGCGAACGCGTATTGGTACAAGTACTACGCCA
Organism: Nocardia sp. NPDC047038; assembly: GCF_040644075.1. NCBI lineage: Bacteria > Bacillati > Actinomycetota > Actinomycetes > Mycobacteriales > Nocardiaceae > Nocardia > Nocardia sp. NPDC047038. The sequence goes on from NZ_JBEYVQ010000001.1 coordinate 1,092,654, forward strand.
CCGAAGTCGCCCACGGCGGCGACCCGGCCGTCCTGCGCAGCCTGGCGGCGGGGTTCCCGGAACCCGATCGCACCTTCTACCTCGCGGTGCGGCCGCAGGACGCGCTGAGCCGCAAACGGTTGCGCAGCGACTACGAGAGCGGCTACGGCGACGAGGAGTCGTTCCTGGCTTTCCAGCAGCGCAGCCACGAGGCGCTCGACGCGCTGTCGGACGAGTTGGGCTGGATCCGGCTCGACGGCACGGCGGCGCAGGCCGAGATCACCAGCGCGGTGCTGACCCAATTGCGCGAGGACGACCGATGAGCGGCTCGTACACCCGCCGGGTGGCCCTGGTCGGCATCGACGGCGCGGGCAAGTCCTCGGTGCTGGCCGCGCTCCGCGCGCTGGCGGTGCGGACCGACGCCGGTGGGTTCGCGTCGATGACCTGCCCCGATTTCCACGACACCCGCGACGTTCCGCTCGCCGATCTGTCCCGGCAGCTGCGGGCCTTCAGCGTCGGCTGTGACGAGATCGGCGACGTCGCGATGAAGGCCACCGCGATGTACCTGCAGATGACCCTGTTCGGGCCGGTGGAACAGCACTTCCTGCGCACCTGGGAACCGGATGTGCTGGTGTGCGAGCGGCATCCGCTGATCGAACTGCTCGTCTACGGTCCGCTGTACGTGGCGCTGGCGGGCACGGACGGGCGCTGCCGCGCGCGGCAGGACGAGATCGCGGCGGTGCTCGAACGGCATCGACCGGGCACGTTCGCCGACATCCTCGCGTGGCAGCACGCCCAGGCCGAACGGCTGGGCAGCTCGCCGGACCCGTGGCTGCTGCTGTCGGAGATCGCGGAATTGGTCGGTCGCGACATCGCCGGCGCGGTATCCGGCTTCGGCGAACGGTTTCGCACCACGCTGCCGGACGCGGTGTTGTGGCTCGACGCACCGCCCGGGCAGGCCGCGGCCCGCTGTGCGCGGCGGTCGGCACACGGGCCCGTCGAGGCCCATGAGACCGCCGAGCGGCTGACCACCCTGCGCTCGGGATACGAGCGGGTGCGCGAGACCCTCGCGACCGCGTTCCCGGAAGTGGCGTTTCACCGCATCGACACCGCCGACGACGTCGACCTCGAGGAATCGGTGCGCGCCTGCGTGACGGAAGGGAAGTTGCTCGGATGAGTGCACGTGACGACATCGGCTCGGCGGACCTGGAGGCGCGGGTCCGCGCGATCGTCGGCGAGGTGCTGTGGGTGCCCGCGACCGATCTGGATCCGGCGGCACCGCTGATCGACTACGGACTCGATTCGCCGACCGCCATCGAACTGACCATTCAGCTCGAACAGGAGTTCTGCGTGAGCATTCCGGAAGACGTCGCCGTCCGGCTGACCACGGTCGCGACGATCGTGCGCTATGTCGAGGACCAGCCATGACCGCGTCATCAGGGACACTGCGCCCGCAACACCCGAGCATCGTGCACGCGCTGCTGTCCGGCGGCGACCGAGGTACGGCGGCGGCGTCGACGGTGATCCTGGCCGAGCGCGCCGCTGCCCGGCACGACGACGAAATACGCTGGCGCCACGATGATCTGGTGAGCGCTGCGGGCCGCGCCGCGGCGGGCCTGGCCGCCGACGGCGTGCGCCGGGGCGACCGCGTGTTGCTGTGCCTGCCCACCTCGGCGGAGTTCGTCACGGCCTTCTTCGGCGCACTGTCGCTCGGCGCGGTGCCCACCGCCATCGCCACGCCGGGCGGCTTCGGGGCCGCCGAAATCTTCCTGGACCGGTTCACCCGGCTGCTGGCCTATCTGGAACCGGCGGCCGTGGTGAGCACTCCGGCGGTGCTCACCACGTTGCCAGTGCCCGCGTCGGTGGCGACGATCGACGCCTCGGCACTGCATGCGCTGGCAGGCACACCGGGCGCTCCCGCGCTCGCGCCCCACTTGCCCGCACCGGAGGATCTCGCGTTCATTCAAGCCACCTCCGGCTCGACCGGCACGCCCAAGGGGGTTCAGGTCACCCACGCGAATCTGGCCGCCAACTGCGAGCAGATCGCCCGCGCCGCCGCGATCGGACCCGGCGACACCTGGGTGGGCTGGCTGCCGCTGCACCACGACATGGGCCTGATCGGCGGGTTTCTCACACCGCTGTTCCGTGGCATCGACGCGGTGCTGATCCCGCCCAACCGGTTTCTGCGCCACCCGGCCGATTGGCTGCGCGCGGTGCACCGGCATCACGGAACTCACACCGCCGCACCGAATTTCGCCTACGGTTACGCCGCCGCCCGCATCGCCGACGGTGAACTCGACGGAGTGGATCTGTCCGCATGGCGGTTCCTGTTCTGCGGCGCCGAACCGATCCATCCGCCCACGGTGCGGCGGTTCGTCGACCGGTTCGGCCGCTGGGGGCTGCCTTCCGACGCGCTCGTACCGTGCTACGGCTTGGCCGAGGCGTCGCTGGCGGTGACGGTGTCCGATCCGCGGGCGCCGATCGCGTTCGACTCGGTCTCCCGGCGCGGACTGGCCGAAGACGGCGTCGCGGTGGATGTCCCGGCCGGTGACGGCGACGCGCTCGACATCGTCGACTGCGGAGCGCCCGTGACGGGCACCGAAGTCCGCGTGGTGGACGAGAACGGAACGCCGTGCGGCGCGAATCTGCTCGGCCGGGTGCAATTCCGTGGGCCGTCCACCACGCCCGGCTACTTCCGGCTGCCCGAAGCCACCGCCGCCACCCGGACGCAGGGCTGGTGGGACACCGGGGACATCGGCTACCTGCGCGACGGGCGGTTGCGGATCACCGGGCGACGCAAAGACCTGATCATCATCCGCGGCGCGAACTACCTGCCCACCGACTTCGAGATCGCCGCCGAGCAGGTGCCGGGAGTGCGGCCGGGCGGCGTGGTCGCGCTGGGACGAACCGATGCAGGCGCCGGATCGGAAGAGTTGCACCTGATCGTCGAATCCGCCGTGGCGCGGACGGAGCACGACGCACTGGCCCGTGCGGTACGCGCCGCGGTGAGCAAACGCACCGGCGTGCTGGCGGCCGGTGTGCGGATCGTCGCGCCGCGCAGCATCCCGAAGACCACCAGCGGCAAAGTCCAGCGCGCCGCGGCGCGGCGCCTGCTCGACGGCGACGCCGACGAACTGGTCGGCGCCGTGCGCGGGGGAGACGTGGCGCGGTGACACCGACGACCGGGACCGGCGAGCGTCGCCTCGACGGCCCGTCCACCAGGCATCCCTTGGGCGTCTACGCCCGGTACCGGACCGACCCGCTCGGTCTGTTCTACGAGTCCGCGCTCCACTACGGCAGTGTCCGGCTGCGCCTGGCGCACCAGCACGTGCACCTGCTGGTCGAACCCGAGCACATCGAGCAGGTGCTGGTCAGCCGTGCGGGGCGCTACGAGAAGGGGATCAGCTACCGAAGCCTGAACCATTTGCTCGGTCCCGGCTTGCTGACCAGCGGCGGCGAGCTGTGGAAACGTCAGCGCGCCCTGATCAAACCGGCTTTCACGCGCCGTCATGTGGAGTCCGAGATCCCGCTGATGGTCGAGTGTGGACAGCGTATGCGCACCCGCTTGGATGCCCGCGCCGCCGACGGCGCGGCCTTCGACCTGGTGCCCGAGCTGATGGGATTCGCCGCCGACGTGGTGTGCCGCGCGGTGCTCGGCGCGGACCTCGACGGCGTGCTTCCGCAGATCGAAGACGACGTGCGCCAGGGCGTCTCGTGGGTCATGCGGCATATGGCCGCGCCGATCCAGCTGCCGCCGCGCCTCCCGACTCCGGGTAACCGGCGGCTGTGGGCAGTGCGACGCCGGTTGCACCACGTGGTCGACGAGGTGATCGGCAGGCACCGGCGAACCGACGACGACGCCGGGTCATTGCTCGCCCGGCTGCTCACCGCCCGCGACGACGCGGGACACGCGATGGACGACGCGCAGCTGCGGCACGAGGTGCTGACCTTCTTGCTCGCCGGTCACGAAACCACCGGAGCGGCGCTGGCCTGGACGATCTACGAACTGGGCCGCAACCCCGTCGTGCTCGACCGGGTGCGCGCCGAGATCGACGCGCTGCCGGACGCGCCGGACGACCCGGACGCCGTGCGGGCCGCGCTGCCCCGGCTGGAGTACACCGGCCGCGTGATCGATGAGGCGATGCGCCTGCATCCGCCGGCTTGGGCGTTCAGCCGTACCGCGCTCGAGCCGGACCATTTCGACCGGTTCGACCTGCGACCCGGTGCGATCGTCGTGATCAGCCCGTTCGTCAACCATCGCCTGCCCCGGTTCTGGGACGCGCCGCTGACCTTCGATCCCGACCGGTTCACCAAGGAGCGGAACCGGGCGCGCCCGCCGTTCCGGTACTTCCCCTTCGGCTGGGGCGCGCATCTGTGCGTCGGCCAGCAGATGGCGCTGATCGAGATCCGGGTGGGTCTGGCGATGGTGCTGTCGCGCTACGACATCGAATTGGTGAACGGGATGCGGGTGCGCGAGCACCCGGAGATCTCCAACACCCCCGACCCGGTCCTGGTGCGGTTGACCTGGCGCGAGCGCGCCGTCCCGGCGACCCGGACCAGACAGGAGGCCGCACGATGACCAGTGCCACCACCGGCGCGATACTGCGCGCCGAAACCCTCGCGGCGGACCCGGCGGCCGCGGCGCACGCCGGAGCCAAGGCCGCCAACCTCGCCAGACTGCAGGCCGCCGGATATCGCGTGCCGCCGTTCGCCGTGCTGGGCACCGATACGTGCGCGCGGTTGCTGGCTCCGTCCGCCGACGCCATCGCGGGACTGCTCGCCGAACTCGATCCGGACGACCCGGCCGCCTTGCGGTCGGTGTCGTCCCGGATCCGCGCTCTCGTCGAGGGATGCCCCCTGCCCGGCGATATCGCCGCCGAACTCGACGCCGTGGTCGCCGAACTGGCCGCCGTCGTTCCGGCCGCCGCGGGCGAGGTGCGCTTCGCCGTGCGATCGTCGGTGCGCGGGGAGGATTCGGCGACCGACTCCTTCGCCGGACAGCTCGACACCGTGCTGAACGTCGGGGCCGCTGATCTGCCCGCCGCGATCGGGACGGTACTCGCCTCCGCGTGGTCGGAGCGCACGCTGTTCTACCGGGCGCGCCGCGGTCTCGACAATGCGCCGGTCGCCTGCGCCGTGGTGGTGCAAGTACTGCTGGACAGCGCCGTCTCAGGGGTGGTGTTCAGCTGCAATCCGCGCAGCGGTGATCCCTCCGAAGCCGTGGTCGCGGCCGCACTCGGGCTGGGCGAAGGCGTGGTGGCGGGCACGGTGGACTGCGATACCTACTTCGTCGACCGCGGCACCGGCGCCATCACCTCACGGGTGGTCGCCGACAAGCGCAGCCGGGTCGCACCCGCGCCGCACGGCGCGGGGACCACGGTCGAAGAACTCGCCGACCCGCTGACCGCGGCTGCGCTGTCGGACACGGAGATCCAGGAGTTGGCCGAGGTGGCGGGCGCACTCGCGGACCGCTTCGGCGCACCGCAGGATGTCGAGTTCGCCTACACGCCGGACGGGCGGTTGCACCTGTTGCAGGCGAGACCGGTCACGGCGACCGGCGCACGCGAGACGGTATTCGACAACGTCAATGTCGCGGAGTCGTATCCGGGGCTGTCGAGCCCGCTGACGTTCTCGGTGCTGCGTACCGCCTATGAGCGGGTCTTCCGCACGTGTCACCGCGATTTCGGCGCCACCGCGCGGATCGTCGAGCGCAACGCCGCCGATCTGTATCCGTACCTGGTCGGCACCGCGCGCGGCCGGATCTACTACAACATCAGCAACTGGTACCGCCTGTTCCTCGAGATCCCCGGCATGGAATTCGCCATCGAAGGCTGGGAGGCCGCGCTCAATATCGAGAACCGATACCAGCGACCGCCTGCGCCTGCCCGTGGTATCGCCCGGCTGCGCGCGATCGCGCTGCGCCTGCGTGTGTTCGCGATCATCCTGCTCGGCTGGCTGCGACTGCCACGGCGGCTGCGCGCGTTCTTCACGGCGCTGGCGGCGGCGACCACAGACCTCGAACGCAGGCTGGACGAGGATCGGCCGGAGCGCGACCGCGACGCACACGCGTTGCTGGCGTGGACCGAACGCTTCTTCGACGAACTCGTGCCCGCCTACTCGGTGCAGATCTTCAACGATTTCCTCGCCCAGCAGATGTTCCATGTGGTCGGACTGCAGTTGCGCCGAGCCGGTCTCGCCGAGGAAGCGGCGCTCACCCTGCGCAACGAATTGTTCTGCGGCGAGGACGGTGTCGACAGCGTCGATCCGGTGCGGTCGGCACTGGCACTGGCCGCGCGGGTGCGCGCCGACTCGGCGCTGCGTGCGCTGTTCGACGGTCCTTCCACCGCGCAGCAAGTGTGGGCGTCCCTGTCGGAAGACCGGTTCGCGACCTTCCGCGCGGCGTGCCTGCGCCACATCGCCGAGTTCGGCGACCGCACGGTGGACGAACTCAAGCTGGAGACCGATCCGCTCGGCGAGCACCCCGAACGACTGGTGCCCATGCTGCGGAATTACCTGCGTGGCGGGCAGAACGCCGATGACATGATCGCGCGTGAGCAGGCGATCCGGCGTGCGGCCGAGCGGACGGCGGCCGAGCTGTTCGCAGGTGAAGGCGTGCGGCGGTGGGTTTTCCGGCTCGCGCTCCGGCTCGCCCGCGAACACGTGAAGCAGCGCGAGAACATGCGGCTGGGCCGCAGCCGCGCCTTCGGTCTGCTCAAGCGGGTGTTCCGGGAGTACGGCAGGCGACTGCACGCCGACGGCCTGGTGGGTGATCCGCGCGACGTCTTCTGGCTCACCTACGAGGAGATCGCGGCCCTCACCCGCGGAACGGCGGTGGACACCGACATCACGCGTACCGTCGCCCTCCGCAAGGCGGATTACGACCGCTGGCAGGCTCAGCGCCTGCCCTCCCGCATCGTCACGACCGGGATCGCCGCGTCGGGGATCGGCGATCCGGCACTGGAGCAACCGGGCCCGGACGCTGCCGAGGGAGCGCGCGTACTGCACGGAATCGGTTGCGCCCCAGGTCGCGTCGAGGCTCCCGCGCTTGTCCTGGACACCCCGGATCCGGACGTCGCGATCGATGGGCAGATCCTCGTCGCCGCGACCACCGATCCGGGCTGGGTGTTCCTCATGGTCGCCGCGGGCGGCCTGGTCAGCGAACGAGGCAGCCTGCTCTCCCACACCGCCATCATCGGACGCGAACTCGGCATCCCCACGGTCGTCGGCGTGCCCGGAGTAACCCGCCTGATCGGAAACGGTGACGTCCTGGTGCTGGACGGCCGCGCGGGAACCGTGACCCTCGGGCAGGAGCGACGACCATGACCGCACCCGATCTGGCCCACGGCGAGAATTTCAGCCTGGAGCACTATCTCGACCCAGCCGCGCACACGTTCGACCAGCGCTTCGCGGAATTCCGGCCCTACGCGCAGCACGCTCGCGGCAGCGGGTTCGTGTTGCGAGAAGTGGCCGGGCCGTCCGGCGCGGTCGTCCCGGTGCGCGATCCGGCGACCGGCGCGACCGACGAGCTGATCATGCTCGGGTCCAACAACTACCTCGGCCTGGGCAACGAGCCGAGCATCGTCGAGGCCGCCATCGCCGCCATTCGCGAATACGGTGTGGGACACGGCGGCCCGCCCTTGCTCAACGGCACCACCACTTTGCACCGGCGGCTCGAGGAACGGCTGGCCGAACTGAAGGGCTGCGAGTCGGCCATGGTCTTCTCCTCGGGCTACGCGGCCAATGTCGGCTGGGTGACCGGTCTGCTGCGCAGAGGCGACGTGCTGCTCTACGACGAACAGAACCATGCCAGCCTGTACGACGGCATCCAGCTCGGCCGGGTGCGCTCGATGGCCTTCGCGCACAACGATGTACGCCAGCTGCGCCACCGGCTGATGCAGATCCGCTGGCGCAATCCAGGGGCGAACGTGGTGGTGGCCGTCGAGGGCGTGTACTCGATGGACGGCGACATCGCACCGCTGCCGGAGATCCGCGCGCTGTGCGACGCCTTCGGCGCGTGGCTGGCGGTGGACGACGCGCACGGCACCGGAGTACTCGGCGCGCGCGGGCACGGCACCGCCGAGCATTTCGGGCTCGGTCCGGGATCGGTGGAGCTGACCATGGGCACGTTCTCGAAGGTCTTCGCGGGCACCGGCGGCTTCGTCACCGGGTCGCGAGACCTGGTGGACACGCTGCGCTTCTTCGCCCGCTCCTACATGTTCTCCGCCGCGCTCGCCCCCTCGGTGGTCGCGGCGGTGCTCGCCGGAATCGACTTCCTGGCCGCGCATCCCGAACGCGTGGCGCGACTGCACGACAACGTCGGCTACTTCGTGCGCGGGCTGCGCGCGATGGGTTTCGCCGTCGACCCGCAGACCGCGATCATCCCGCTGCTCGTACCACAGCGTCTCGCCGTCGCCGACGTGGTCACCGCTCTGCATCGGGAGGGTGTGTTCGTCAACGGCGTCGAATTCCCGGCCGTGCCCCGCGACCAGCAGCGCCTGCGGATCAGCATGATGGCCACCCTCACCCGCGACCACCTCGACCGCGCACTGGACCGCATCGACACCGTCGCCCGCCGCTTCGGCTTCCATCCCGAACAGGAAGGGATCGCTTGACATGACCGACACCGTGATCGCCGCGGCCGGAACCGACGCCGAACGGCTGCTGGTACACGCCGCGCTGGCCGCACCCAGCAGCGAAGAACGCGCGGAACTGGTCGAGCTGGCCCACCGGGTCACCGATTGGGCGGCCTTCTTCGAGTTGGCACAGCTCAACGCGACCGTCCCGCTGGCGCGGCGCTCGCTGATCGCCGCCGAGGTGTACGAGCTGGTGCCGCCCCTGGTCCGGGTGCGGTTCGACGCCGTCACCGAGCAAATCGCGACCGCCAACGACCGCCGCCTGGCCGGGGCGGTGGAGCTGGTGCGGCGGCTCGACGAACGCGGTGTGCGCTGCGTGGTGCTCAAGGGCATGCTCTTCGCCACCGAGATCTACCGCGACCCGCGCTACAAGCGCATGAACGACCTGGACATCCTGCTGGAACCGGACCAGGTCGACACGGCCGTCGAGGTCTACCGTGAACTCGGCCTGTTCGCGACCTCGGAGCTGCTCGGCAAGCCGCCCAAGGCGCGGGCCGAGCGATCCCACCACCTGCCGTCGTTCGTCTCGCGCGACGGCGCGCTCGTGGTGGGCACGCACTGGGGCCTGATCACGCCGCTGGCGCCCTACACGGTGGACTACACCGCGATATGGAAACGTGTGCGTCCCATCGACTTCCACGGCGTACCCGCGTGGGCGATGGCGCACGAGGACAACCTGCACCATCTGGGCATCCACCTGCCCTACTACAAAACCGGCGTACGCGAACTCGGCGACATCTGGAACCTGGCCCGATACGCGGGCACGGACCTCGACTACGACCTGCTCTCCGCTCAGATCGCGGCGGCGGGCAGCGAGGGCCTGATGTACCACGCCCTCGCCCTCGCGCACCGGCTGGTGCCGAACCCCGACTTCGCGGCGCTGCTGGACCGGATCGCGCCCCGCGTGGACCGATTCACCCGCGCCGACACCGCGCGCAAGGTCGCCGACGTGCACACGTTGCTGCGCAGCCGTTCCACCCACACCTCCCGGATCGAGAAGGCCTACACCGAATTCAATATGACCGCTGACGCGCGGGAGAAGCTGGACGGCTTCGCGCGGCTGTGGTCCGGGCTGCTCCTTGTCCCCGGCGCCGAAGCGGCCAGGATGAGTTCGCTGCGCGATCCGGGCGCGGTGGCCGCCGTCGGGGCCCGCTTGGTCGCGCCCTACCGTCTGACCAGGGTGTTCCAGCGTGACCTCGGCCGGTGGCTGTTCCCCGCCGCGCTGGCCAAGACGGTCTACGACCTCGGCGCGGCATACGCTGGGGAACTCCGGTCCCGCACCGGGCTCGGCGGTGCGCGGCCGCCCGGCATCGACGACTACGCCGCCCGCCTCGGGCTGACCAGAGCGGACCTGCGAGCAGTACTGGACAGCCAGGAATGAGCCCACGGCCGACCGTGCTGTGGGATCTGGACGGCACGTTGATCGGGCAGCGGCGGCGCACCTTCGCGACGCTGATGCCCGCGGGCGCGGCTTGGGTGTTCCGCGATCTCGTCCCACCGCACCGCTTCCTGCCCCTGCTGCGCCGCACGCTGGGTGACGTGCGCGCCAACGACAGCGACCACACCAACACGGAGCTGATGGTGCTGCTGCTCGCCCAGCGTCTCGGCACCGGCCGTGAGGTGGTCGCGGACCGCCTCACCCGGTTGGCCGAGGTCGAATTCGCGCGGCTGCGCGCGTGTTTCCCGCCGCGCCCGGCGGCGGTGGCGACGGTGCGCGGGCTGGCGGAGGCGGGTGCGCGGCAAGTGGTCGCGACCAACCCGTTGTGGCCGCGCAGCACCGTCGAGGCCAGGATCCGTTGGGGCGGAATCGATCTCGCTTCGTTCGCCTTCGTCACCAGCGGTGACACCATGCACCGCGCCAAGCCGCGGCTCGAGTTCTATCGCGAACTGCTCGACCAGTTGGGCGCGGCCGCGGGTGACTGCGTCATGGTCGGCAACGACCCGGCTCACGACGGTCCCGCCGCGCAACTGGGCATCCCGGTCTTCCTGGTCGGCCCGCCCACCACCGGCATACCGCCGGCCGTGGCCCGGACCGGACTGGTCACGGTGGGGGATCACCACGCACTACGCCGATGGCTCGGCATCGAGGAGGATTCGTGCTCGTCGTCCTGAACCCGCGAGCGAACGCGGGTACCGCGCTGCGGCGCTGGGAGCCGGTGGAATCCGCCCTGCGCGCCCGTCACCCGCACCTGTCGGTCGAACTGCCCGCCGACGCGGGGCACGCCACCGCCCTCGTGCGCGCGGCCGTCACCCGGCCCGATCCGCCGCCGGTGCTGGTCGCCGCGGGCGGCGACGGCATGGTCAACCTGGTGCTGAACGCGCTCATGGACCCGGCAACCGACCACCCGCGCGCTCCCGGCTGCGCACTGGGCGCGGTGGGGCTGGGCAGTTCGAACGACTTCCACAAACCGGTGCCCGGCACCGGACGTATCGGCACCGTTCCGGTGCGGGTCGACGCCGCGCGCGCCGAATTCGTCGACGTGGGCAAGGCGTGCGTGCTGCTGGCCGACGGCACGCGCGCGGTGCGCTATTTCCTGCTCAACGCCAGCATGGGGCTGGTCGCCGCGGGCAATCATTCCTTCAACCACGCCACCGGGGTGGTCGGCTGGCTCAAGTCGCGCAGCGTGGAGGCCGCCATCATCGCCACCGCACTCGCCACCCTTGCCACCCATCGGCCGCTGCCCGTCGCCGTTCGTGGCGGCGACTGGAGCCACGCGGCCCCGGTCACCAACATCGGCGTGCTCAAGAGCGTGCACTTCGCCGGCGGCATGCGCTACGACACGGCGGTCACCCGCGCCGACGGCCGGTTCGATGTGAACATCTGGGCCGAGGCGGGGAAGCTCAGGACGCTCGGCTTGGTCGCGGGACTGTACGCGGGCCGATTCCGGCGGTCGCCGCTGGCGGTATGCCATCGCGATTCGGTCGTGGAGCTGCGGCCGGATCGTCCGGCGCCGCTGGAGTTGGACGGCGAGGTCACGATGGTGGAGTCGGCGCGGCTGGAGGTTCTGCCGCGGGTACTGAAGGTGTGTGCCGCGTGACGGTGGTGCTCGTCACCGGAGCGGCCAACGGCATGGGCGCGGCCACCATGGAACGCCTTGCGGCGCTGGGGTACACGGTCGAGGGATGCGACCGGGTCGCCGCGTCCGGAATCGCCCGGGTCGACGTGCGCGACGAAGAGGCGGTGAACCGCTGGGTTCGCGACGTGCACGCCAGGCACGGCAGCATCCATGCGGTCGTCACCTTCGCGGCGTACGGCGTCGTCGGCGCGGTCGAGGAGACCACGCCCGCAGAGGCCGCGGCGCTCTATGACACCAACGTCCTCGGCACGCACCGAGTACTGCGCGCGGTGCTGCCGTTGCTGCGCGCCCGAGGCGCAGGCCGCGTGATCGTCGTCAGTTCGGGAGCGGGCGCCGTCGCCGAGCCATACGGCGGTTGGTACTCGGCTACGAAGGCCGCCGTCGAACGGATCGGCGAAGCCGCGCGCATCGAGGCCGCCGGGTCGGGCATCCAGGTGTCGGTACTCATCCCGGGATGGACCGTCACCCCGATCATCGACACGGCGCGACACGTGTCGAGCCCGATCTCCGCCTACGACCACGACCGCGCCGCCGTGCTGGACCTCGTACGCGGCTACTTGGCCGCGGGACAGCCCGCCGCCGCGGTGGCCGACAAGGTCGCGATGATCCTGGCCTCGGACCGGCCACGGCAGACCTACCTGTGCGGCCGTGACGTCCGCTTGTCCTTCTGGACCCGCAGGCTGCTCCCGAGCCGGGTATACGAGCGAATGGTGCGCCGATACTACGGTTTCCGGCCGGAGCCTGCCCGCCCGCTGCCGAACGCCTTGCTCGGCGAGCTGCGGGCCACCACTGGTCCGCGGTCACCGGCGGACGGCTGACCAGGGCTTTTCCGGGCGGCCGGGCGGAGGGATCGACACCCCGCCCGGACCGCATAGGAGTTGTACCAGCTTCCGGCTGGCGAATCGGGGATTTCCGGTCGTCTCACTAGAATGGGGCGACCGTATTCGTCGCTTCCGGGAGCCAGCCGTGACCATCCAGCCCGTTCGCCTGTTCGGCGATCCCATCTTGCGTGCCCGCGCCGCGGAGGTCACCGCGTTCGATCGTGATCTGCGGCAGCTGGTGACCGACCTGACCGAGACGATGCACGACGACGGCGGTGTCGGGATGGCCGCGCCGCAGATCGGGGTCGGGCTGCGCGTGTTCGTCTACGACACGGGCGACGCCGCGGGGCATCTGGTCAACCCGCGGTGGGAGGTCGTCGGCGACGAGGAGCAGGTGGGGCCGGAAGGCTGCCTGTCGATTCCCGGCGTGCGCTACGACACGCGCAGGGCCCTGCGGGTGCGGGCAACCGGTGTGGACGTCGACGGCGCACCGGTCACGTTCGAAGCCGAAGGGTTGCTGGCGCGGTGCGTGCAGCACGAGACCGACCATCTCGACGGCGTGCTGTTCATCGACCGTCTCGACCCGGCCCAGCGCAAGGAGGCGATGCGGGTGATCCGCGAATCCGATTGGTTCGCGGCGGGCTCGACGGTGCGCCCGGCCCGTTCGATGAGCGGTGCGGGTCGGCCCAACCCGTTCGGAGCGGGCCGCTGATGCGCGTCGTCTTCGCGGGCACCCCGGAACCGGCGGTTCCGTCGCTGCGGCGTCTGCTGGAATCGGCGCGCCACGAGGTCGTCGCCGTGGTGACGCGGCCGGACGCGGTCGCGGGGCGCGGCCGGAAGGTGACCAGGTCGCCGGTCGGCCTGCTGGCCGACGAACACGGCATCCCGGTGTTCACCCCGCGGCGGCCGTCGGAGCCGGAATTCGTCGCGCGGCTCACCGAATTGGCGCCGGACTGCTGTCCCGTCGTCGCCTACGGCGCGCTGCTACCCCAGCAGGTGCTCGACATCCCGCGCTTCGGCTGGATCAACCTGCATTTCTCGCTGCTGCCCGCGTGGCGCGGCGCGGCGCCGGTGCAGGCCGCGATCGATGCGGGCGACGAGATCACCGGCGCCTCCACCTTCCAGATCGAGGCCGGACTGGACACCGGCCCGGTCTTCGGCATGGTGACCGAGAAGATCACCGTCACCGACACCGCGGGCACTCTCCTGGAGCGGCTGGCCGACAGCGGCTCGCGCCTGCTGGAAGCGACGCTCGACGGAGTGGAGGACGGGAGCTTGCAAGCGGTCCCGCAGTCCACCGACGGTGTCTCGTACGCGCCGAAGGTCGGCGTCGAGGTCGGGCACGTGCGCTGGGATCTGCCCGCGCTGGCCATCAGCAGGCGGATCCGCGCGGTCACTCCCGCGCCGGGGGCGTGGACCGAGGTCGGCGGCACCCGGTTGAAGCTGGGGCCGGTCGAGTTGGTCGAGGAGGAATTGCCGGAGCGGGTGATCGAGGTCCGCAAGTCCGGTGTGTTCGTCGGCACCGCGACAACCGCGGTGCGGCTCGACCAGGTGCAGCCGCAGGGCAAGCGCATGATGGCCGCGCTCGACTGGGCGCGCGGCGCCCGCCTGCAGCCGGGCGCGGTGGTCGAATGACGCGGGGCGATCGGCCCGGCGACGGCAACGCACGCGACCGGCGGCGCGACGAACGAGAGGCCGCGCCGAATCGTTCCGGCGAGGCAGGCCGGGCACGCGCGCAGGGCGGCGGGAAGCAGCAGGATCGCGACGCGGCGGACAGGTCACGGGCGACCGGTCGGCGTTCCGGCGGTGGGCGCGCCGAGCCGGCCGGCCGTGATCGCGACGAACGGCGCGGCTCCACCGGACGACGCTCGGCGGCGGGCCGATCGGACCGTTCCACCGGCGGGCGCCCGGCTTCGCAAACCGCGCCGCGCCAAGGGGCCAAAGCCGCCGGACGACCGCAGCGAAGGGAATCCGCCGACCCGCCGCGGTCGGTCGCCAGGGATGTGCTGCGGGCGGTCCGTGAGCGCGATGCCTACGCCAATCTCGTTCTGCCCGCGCTGCTGCGCGAACGGGGATTGTCGGGTCGGGACGCCGCACTGGCCACCGAACTCGCCTACGGCGCGTGCCGGTCGCTGGGACTGCTGGACGCGGTGATCGCCGAAGGCGCGGGCAGGCCGATCGAGGAGATCGACGGACCCCTGCTGGACGTGCTCCGGCTCGGCGTCTACCAGTTGCTGCGCACCCGGATCGGCGCGCACGCCGCCGTGGACACCTCCGTCGCGTTGACGCGCGCCGAATTCGGTGCGGGCAAAGCCGGTTTCGTCAATGCGGTGCTCCGGCGCGCGGGGGAGAAGACCCCCGAGCAATGGGTCGACGCGCTCGCGCCCGCCGACCCCCTCGGCCGGTTGGCGTTCGAGTACGCCCATCCGGTCTGGATCGCGCAGGCGTTCGCCGACGCGCTGGGCGCGCGAGCGGCGGAACTGCGCGACGTGCTCGCCGCCGACGACGCCCGCCCGCTGGTGCACCTGGTGGCCCGTCCCGGCGACATCACCGCGGAGGAACTCGCGCTGGTCACCGGCGGCGAGGAGGGCCGCTGGTCGCCGTACGCGGTCTATCTGGACGGCGGCGATCCCGGCAAGCTGGAGCCGGTCCGCGAGGGCATGGCGGCGGTGCAGGACGAAGGCAGCCAACTGGTGGCGCTGGCGTTGACCAGGGCCGCGCTCGACGGCCCGGACACCGGTCGCTGGCTCGACCTGTGCGCAGGGCCGGGCGGCAAGGCCGCGCTGCTGGGGGCGATCGCCGCGATCGACGGTTTCCGGGTGGACGCGGTCGAGCCCGCCGCGCACCGCGCCGAGCTGGTCCGCAAAGCCGTGCACGACCTGCCGGTGGACGTGCACGTCGCCGACGGCCGCGCCAGCGGACTGACCCCGGGCTACGACCGTATCCTGGTCGACGCCCCCTGCACCGGCCTCGGAGCGCTGCGCCGCAGACCTGAGGCGCGCTGGCGGCGCACCCCGGCGGACGTCCGGGAACTGGTGGTGTTGCAGCGCGAATTGCTCACCGCCGCATGGGATCTGCTGCGCCCCGGCGGGGTCGTGGTGTACTCGACCTGCTCGCCGCATCTGCCGGAGACGGTGTCCATCGTCGCCGATGCCGTGCGCCGCCTCGGCGCCGAGCAACTCGACACCCGCGAACTGCTGCCCGGCGTCACCGATGTCGGCGACGGGCCGGGGGCACAGTTGTGGCCGCACCGGCACGGTACCGACGCCATGTTCGTGGCGGCGCTGCGCAAGCCGCGCTGAGCGCGGTCATTCCCGGCTGGATTGCTCCCGCAAGCGGGCGAGGGTCTTGGCGAGGATGCGCGAGACGTGCATCTGGGAGATGCCCATCTGCTGCGCGATCTGCGTCTGGGTCATCGATTCGAAGAACCGCATGGTGAGGATGCGTCGTTCCCGCTCCGGCAACCCGGCCAGCAGCGGACGGATAGCGACGTACTCCTCGACCCGATCGAACTGGGACTCCTCCTCGCCGAGGGTGTCCAGGAGCGAGGCGTCGGTGTCGCGGCCGAGCGTGGCCGCGTCGATCGAACTCGGCTGGTAGGCGTTGCCCGCGATGACCGCCTGGGTCACCTCGTCCGGGTCGACGTCCAGCTCGGCGGCGATCTCCTTCGCCGTCGGCGAGCGGCCGAGAGTCTGGGAGAGACTGTCGATCGCCGCGCCGATGCGTAGGTGAGTCTCCTTGACACGCCGCGGCACTCGCATCGCCCAGGTGTTGTCGCGGAAATACCGGCGGACCTCACCCATGATGGTCGGCACCGCGAAAGACAGGAAGTTGGAGCCGCGCTCGACGTCGAAACGGTCCACCGCGTGCACCAACCCCACCCGCGCGACCTGGGTCAGGTCGTCGAACGGCTCACCGCGCCCGCTGAACTTCCTGGCGATGTGGTCGGCGAGCGGAATGCAGCGGCTGATCAATTCCGCGCGCAGCGCGCTGTGCCGCGCGGTCCCCGCCTCACTGGAGGCGAGCTGCTCGAAGAGCAATCCGACATCGTCGTAACCGGGAACCGCGCCCGCCGCCTCCAGGGTCTCCTCGGCATCGGTCTCGTCCTCGGTGGTCAGCGTGTCGGCGTCGTCGTCGCGCTGGGAGTCGTACACGGTGTCTTCGTCCGCCACTACGCCTTCCCCCGGACCCGACGGAACTCGACCGTCGTCGGATATCCGGAGACCGTCGCGTCGAACGAATCCTGGGTCGCCTCCACCGAGTCGGTGAGGGTGCGCAGCACGTGCCAGCCGAAGCTGCGCTGATCGGGCAGCCCCGGCTTCTCCGCCAGGCCGTCGACCCGGACGAGCAACACGGTGTCGCCGACGGTGAAACGGCAGTTCAGGCTCGATTCCGGGGCGGCGACCGCGATCAGGGTCGAGCAGACCTCGTCGACGGCCAGCCGGATATCGGCCACCTCGTCCAGTGTGAAATCGCTGAGTAGGACGAGTGTTTCGGCGAGCCCACGCACGATGGGCAGTTGTGTCACCGACGCCGCCACCCGAATCTCCACCGGGGTGCTGTAGAGCCCCTGTTCCGCCGAAATATTGATCACCCTATGCAGGCTACCCACTCCCGCGCTGGACAACCCTGGGTACCGTTAGACTCCGGCGTTGTGTCCAACCCGATTCACCCGCGTCCGGCCGCTCCGATGATCGCCCCCTCCATCCTGTCCGCAGACTTCGCGCACCTCGCGGACGAAGCGGCGGCCGTCGCAGGCGCCGACTGGCTGCACGTGGACGTGATGGACGCGCACTTCGTGCCGAATCTCACGCTCGGCCTCCCGGTGGTGGAGAGCCTGCTGAAGGCGACCGAGATCCCCCTCGACTGCCACCTGATGATCGAGAACCCGGGCCGCTGGGCGCCGCCGTACGCCGAGGCGGGCGCGCACAACGTGACCTTCCACGCGGAGGCGACCGACGATCCGATCGCGGTGGCCCGCGACATCCGCGCCGCGGGCGCCAAGGCGGGGCTCTCGGTGAAGCCGGGCACGCCGATCGAGCCGTACCTGGAGATCCTGCGCGAATTCGACACGCTGCTGGTGATGAGCGTGGAACCCGGCTTCGGCGGGCAGTCGTTCATTCCGGAGGTGCTGCAGAAGGCGCGCGTCGTGCGGAACCTGGTCGATGCCGGTGAGCTGCGGCTGCTGGTCGAGATCGACGGCGGGATCAACGCCGACACCATCGAGGCGGCCGCGGAGGCGGGTGTGGACTGCTTCGTCGCCGGTTCCGCGGTCTACAGCACCGCCGACCCCGCCGCCACCGTGGAGAAGCTGCGCGGCCAGGCGGCCTCGGCGTGGGCCCGCTGAACGGTGCTAGCCGGTCCGCGTTCCACGCGCGGCGACCGCGCGGATCGTCTCGATCACCGCGCTGATCGGCGGGCGGCGGGCGCCGGCCTCCGGTGACCGGATCCACACGCGATACCCGGTGCGCTCGTCGTCCGGTGAGGGCAGCACCACTTGGCTGCCCGCGCAGGCCACCGCGGCGTAGAGGCGGAACAATTCGGCCGAGACCGCCGGGCTGACGGCGTCCGGCCCGGCGGGGCCGGTGAGGAACGTCCAATGCTTGGCTCGCGGATGGTCGACCACCGGCCCGGCGATTCCGTCTTGGGCGAGTCGCCGTAGCACCTGCTCGCCGAGTTCGGCGGGCATGGTGACGGCGCCGTAGTCGACACCGATGTGCAGGAGAATGCGGTGCGAACCGGGATCCATCGATGCGGGCAGCTGGAATTCGCGCCGATACCGTGAGCAGCGAACTTCCGGCGTCGAATCGAGAAATGTGGTCACACTGCGCCCCCAGCTGCGTTCGACCCAATTTGTCCCACTGTGTTCTCCGGCTTTCTCGAGGAGTGAACATCGTGTGGCAGGCTTCCCGCTTGTCGGGCATGTTCCCTGGTAGAGCGTGTCATCGGACTGCATGGTCGGGAAAGTTGAACGCGAGAAGTCAGCCGCGTAACGATATCGCCTCCCGCGCCGTCCGAGCGCGGAATCTGCGTTATAACCGTGTTTCGTTCGGGTATCGAGAATGAATCCGCAAACTCTCTGCGGGGTAAATTAATTCGTGCGGTACGTCAAATGCCGCAGAATAATCATGGATATGTCGTCCGTCCGGGTGATCACGGCGGGTGTGGACATATTTCGTTCCATTTTCGATGGGACCGGCCGGTTCCGCCCGCCTCGGCCCGCCCTGCGGTCGGTTCCGGCGCGGGTCCCGGTCCGCCCTCGGCGGGCGCGGAACGCGGCTGTCTACGGCGACCCCGCGTCACTAGGCTGAGGAGGTGCGGGAATAGCGGCCGGGTCCCGCGCTGTTCCGCAACCGGAAGACAACGACGCGACAGGAGTCACAGCACATGTTCACAGGCATCGTCGAGGAACTCGGCGAGATCGTCGCCAGCGAGCAGCTGACCGACGCCGCGCGGCTGACGATCAAGGGCAAGCTGGTGACCTCCGATGCCGGGCACGGTGATTCGATCGCCGTGAACGGAGTGTGCCTGACCGTCGTGGAGGTGGTCGGCGGCGACTCGTTCACCGTCGACGTCATGGCGGAGACGCTCAATCGCTCCAGCATCGGCAAGCTGGACGTCGGCGCCAAGGTGAATCTCGAGCGCGCCGCCGCTCTGAACAGCAGGCTCGGCGGCCACTTGGTCCAAGGCCATGTCGATGGCACCGGCACCGTGCTCTCGCGCACTCCGTCGGACAACTGGGACGTGGTGCGGATCTCGCTGCCCGAGAACATCGCCCGCTACGTCGTGGAGAAGGGGTCGATCACCGTGGACGGCATCTCGCTCACCGTCTCCGGCCTCGGCGTCTCCGACGAGCCCGCCGAGACCGGCAGCAGCGACTGGTTCGAGGTCTCCCTCATCCCCACCACCCTCTCCCTGACCAACCTCGGCTTCGCCACCGTCGGCACCACCGTCAACCTGGAAGTCGACGTGATCGCCAAGTACGTCGAACGCCTCCAGCAGCGCGGCTGACAGTGGCCGCCTCGCTCGTCCCCGCCCGCCCACGAGGCCGCGCGGCGGAGATCGCATGCGTAATAGAGCTGCCGCGACGCCGTCATCCGAGCCGTCACCCGCACGCGGAGTCATGGTGACCGCCGACCGTACGGGTTCGATGGGCATCGTCTCGACCGGTCGGATCGGCATCACTCCGGCAGCCGAGCGAATCGGCATCACTGCGGTCTCCGAGCGAGGCGAGACCGATCAGGCCCAGCCTGCGCCCGAGCGAGCATCCGAGACACCCTCCCATCTGCCAACCGGCAGGCGCGGACGCCCGCTACGAGCCCAGGTCTCGAGACGCCGTGGCAGCCGACGGTTTTCCACGCCAGGCGGCAGGCCCGGCGAACATGCGGGTCGGTCGATCGCCCCACCGAGCGCCCAGTACACCTCGACCACGACTTTCGAGCGAAGCGAGACCGAGCATGCGCCGTTCGCGGCCATAAGGGGGCCGCGAACACCCAGCGCCGCAGGCGCTGGAAAACGACCCAGTACTGTGGTGAGGCACCTATTTCGAGATGGAGCACAGCAGACGTGACCAGGTTCGACAGCATCGAGCGCGCAGTCGCCGATATCGCCGCCGGTAAGGCGGTCGTCGTCGTCGACGACGAGGACCGCGAGAACGAGGGCGACCTCATCTTCGCGGCGGAGAAGGCCACCCCGGAACTGGTCGCCTTCATGATCCGCTACACGTCCGGTTACATCTGCGTGCCGCTCACCGGCGACGACTGCGATCGGCTCGGCCTGCCGCCGATGTACGCGATGAACCAGGACAAGCACGGCACCGCCTACACCGTCTCGGTGGACGCGCGCGAGGGTGTCACGACCGGTATCTCCGGCGCCGACCGCGCCACCACGATGCGGTTGCTGGCCGACGCCGACGCGAAGGCCGACGATTTCACCAGGCCTGGCCATGTGGTGCCGTTGCGCGCCAAGGATGGTGGTGTGCTGCGCAGGCCGGGTCACACCGAGGCCGCGGTGGATCTGGCACGCATGGCCGGCTTGCGTCCGGCGGGCGTGATCTGCGAGATCGTCAGCCAGAAGGACGAGGGCCACATGGCCCGGACCGAGGAGTTGCGCGTCTTCGCCGACGAGCACGAGCTCGCGCTGATCTCGATCGCGGACATGATCGCGTGGCGGCGCAGGCACGAGAAGCATGTGGTGCGCGTGGCCGAGGCGCGCATCCCCACCGCGCACGGCGAGTTCATGGCCGTCGGCTATCAGAGCATCTACGACGAGGTCGAGCACGTCGCGCTGGTTCGTGGCGACATCACCGACGGCGACGACATCCTGGTCCGCGTGCACTCGGAGTGCCTGACCGGTGACGTGTTCGGATCGTTGCGCTGCGACTGCGGTCCGCAGCTGGATGCCGCGTTGGAGATGGTCGCGGCCGAGGGGCGCGGTGTCGTGCTGTACATGCGCGGTCACGAAGGCCGCGGCATCGGCCTGATGCACAAGTTGCAGGCCTACCAGCTGCAGGACTCCGGCCACGACACGGTCGATGCGAATCTGGAACTCGGCCTGCCCGCGGATGCCCGCGATTACGGCACCGGCGCGCAGATCCTGGTGGATCTGGGCATCCGGTCGATGCGATTGCTCACCAACAATCCGGCCAAGCGGGTCGGCTTGGACGGCTACGGCCTGCGGATCACCGAGCGGGTGCCGATGCCGTTGCGCGCGAACGCGGAGAACCTGCGCTACCTGCGCACCAAGCGGGACCGAATGGGTCACGACCTGATCGGCCTCGACGAGCTGGATCTCGGCGAGACTGCCCACTGAACTGCGAACAGACTCCGAAAGGCGGACATCGATGAGCGGTACCGGGGTACCGACTTTCGCGCTGGCGGACGCCAAGGACCTCTCCTTGGGCATCGTCGCCTCGCGCTGGCACACCCAGATCTGCGACACCTTGCTGGCGAACGCAGAGCGGGTGGCCAAGGACGCGGGCGTCCGGCAGATCACGGTGGTGCGCTGCGCGGGCGCGATGGAGCTGCC
Source organism: Nocardia sp. NPDC047038 (assembly GCF_040644075.1). Lineage (NCBI taxonomy): Bacteria > Bacillati > Actinomycetota > Actinomycetes > Mycobacteriales > Nocardiaceae > Nocardia > Nocardia sp. NPDC047038. Next base: position 1,114,191 of record NZ_JBEYVQ010000001.1, read on the forward strand.
CGTGGTGGCCCAGGAGCTGGCCAAGTCGCATGACGCGGTGGTGGCGCTCGGTGTGGTGATCCGCGGTGACACCCCGCATTTCGAGTACGTCTGCGACGCGGTGACCGCGGGGCTCACCCGGGTTTCGCTGGACGAGGGCACGCCGGTCGCGAACGGAGTGCTCACCACCAACAACGAGCGGCAGGCCCTGGATCGGGCCGGGCTGCCGGAGTCCCAAGAGAACAAGGGCGAGCAGGCGGCCGCCGCGGCGCTGGACGCCGCGCTGACACTGCGCGCTCTGCGACAGTCCGCGTAGCGATGCCGGTCGTTCGCATCTTTCGCAGGAACGTGGGCCCGGCCGACGATACGTCGGAGTGGGATTTCGAGGTGCGGCCCCGGCGCGCGGTGCGGACGGCCTGGATCGCGGCGGTGCTGGTGGCGGCCGCGTTCACCGTGGGTGGTATCTGGCTGCGCACCGGGTCTACCGGCGTCAACTTCCGGGTGGCCGATCAGCTCGCGATGATCGGGATCGGTGTGCTCGGCGCCGCGGCCGTGCTGTTGCTGACCAGGCCACGGGTGCGGGTCGGCGCGCGGGGCGTGTCGGTGCGAAATATTCTGGGCGACAGAGATTTTCCCTGGGACTACATCCGAGGCGTGTCGTTCCCGGATCGGAAGTCCTGGGCGCGCCTGGAGTTGGTCGACGACGACTACGTCCCGCTGCTGGCGATCCGCTCGAACGACAAGGAGCACGCGGCGCGGGCGATGGCTCGGTTGCGGGAATTGGGCGCGAAGTATTCCGGGAGGAAGTGATCGGGTGCGGTGTGCGGCCATCCGGCTCGCGCGGCCCCGCGTGCTGATCTAACCTCGCCGCCATGGAGCCAGGTGCGTTCGTCCTCGCGGCGGCTTTCGCCGACGATCCACTGATGACCTACTTCTGGCCGGGAGCGTCACGGCGGCGGAAAGCGTTGCCGCCGTTCTGGGATTCGCGCATCGCGTCGCGCCGGGAGAACGGTCTGGTCGACCTCGCGCACGACGCGGAGGGCAACCTCGCCTGTGTGGCGCTGTGGGAACCGGCGCACGTGGTGTCACCGACGGCGAAGCCGTTGACCTTGCTGCGCGCCTTGGGGTCGAGCGCCGCTCGGGCGCTGTCCGCCGGGCGGCACATGGAGCATGCGCGACCGACGGCACCGCATCTGTATCTGGCCGCCATCGGGACGTTGCCCCGCGCGCAGGGCCGGGGACTGGCGACCGCGCTGCTCGAGCGCCGGTTGGCGGCGGCCGAGGAGGACTGTTTCCTCATCTCGAACACCAGCGGCACGGTGCCCTTCTACGAGCGATTCGGTTTCGTGCGGCAAGGTGAGCTGCCGATCGGCCGAGGTCCGATCGTGTATCCCATGGTCCGGAGTAAATAGCCGCAGTGCGCCCCGGCGGGCACGCCGATCACTCGATGTGCCACAGCCGGGACGCGGACGGCCGGTCGCGACCGAGCCCGCTGGTTCGATCAATGCGTATCGCCGAGGACCGCGCCTTCTCGTCGCGGATCCGCGCCGCCGATCCAGCCGTCGGAGCCGTTGCGTTTCAGGGCGCTGAGGCCGCTGGACTGGGGCGCCACCGAGACCTGATGGCCCAGTTGGCGCAACCGCAGCACCAGCGGGTCGTGGTCGCCGTTGTCGGTGGCGTTGATCGCCGGATGCTCACCGCCGATACCGGTGGACGGACTGTTGCCGGCGCCGAACGCGACCGCGGAGACCGCCTGCTGCGGATCCAGGCCCCAGTCGAACATGTTGACCAGCGTTTTCACCACGAACTGGATGATCACCGAACCGCCGGGCGAGCCCGCGACATGCGTGAGTTCGCCGCGCGAGCCGTCGGGCGCCTTGCCGAAGATCAGCGTCGGGCTCATGGAGCTGCGCGGGCGCTTGCCCGGCTGGACCCGGTTGGCCATCGGCACGCCGTCGGCGCCGAGCGGGTCGGCGTTGAAGTCGGTGAGCTGATTGTTCAGCACGAAGCCGTCGACCAGGTGGAACGAACCGAACGCCGACTCCACGGTGGTGGTCATCGCCGCGGCGTTGCCGTACTTGTCGACCACCGAGATGTGGCTGGTGCCGTGCTCGGGCGGTTGCGGGCCGACGCCGAGCGGCACGGGGCCGAAGTCACCCGGCTGCGCGGTACCCATGCTGCGGTTCGGATCGATCAGCCCGGCACGCTGTCGCAGATAGTCGCGATTCAGCAAGGTTTGCGCCGAATTGCCCGGCAGCGGCACGAAATCCGTGTCGGCCACGTACTTGTTGCGATCGGCGTAGGCGAGCCGTTCGGCCTCGGTGATCAAGTGCACGGCCTGGGCGTTGGGCTTGCCGCCGTTGCGGTCGATGCTGTCCGGACGCAGGGCGGCCAGGTCGAAGTTCTCCAGGATGCCCAAGGTCGCGGCGACGGTGATGCCGCCCGATGAGGGACTCGGCATGCCGCAGAGTTCGCGCTCGCGGTAGCTCGTGCACAGCGCGGTGCGCTTCTTCGCCTGGTAACCGGCCAAGTCCTGGGTGGCGATCAGGCCGGGAGTGCGCCCGCCGGAGGCCCGGCCCGCGGCCGCGACGATGTCCTGGGCGATGGCGCCGGTGTAGAAGGCCTGCGCGCCCTCGGTGGCGACGGCGCCGAGCGTCTTGGCCATTGCGGGGTTGGTCAGGACGGTGTCGGCGGCCTTCGGGCTACCGTCCGGGTTGAGGAAATACGCCTTGGCGTCTTCGTCCGCGGCCAGGTCCTTGGCCGACTCCGCGATCTGTCCCGCGAGGCGGGGACTGATCGGGAAGCCCTGATCTGCCAGTCCGATGGCGGGGTCGAACAGTTCGCGCCACGCGGTCTTGCCGTGGTCGTGGTGCGCCAGTTCGAGCATCCGAAGTACGCCGGGCACGCCGATGGAGCGGCCGCTGGCCCGCGTGTTCGGCTTGGGTTCGGTGCGATCGATGTCGCTGATCCAGCGCAGATAGTTCTCGGTGGCCGCGGCGGGCGCCACCTCGCGGCCGTCGTAGGCGTCCACGGACTTGGTGTTCGCGTCGTAGTAGACCAGGAACGCACCGCCGCCGATGCCGGACGCCTGCGGCTCGACCAGGCCGAGCACCGTCTGCGCCGCGATCAGCGCGTCGGCCGCGGTGCCACCGTCGCGCAGCACCTCACATGCGGCTTTGGTCGACAGCGGGTTCGCCGTGGACACCGCGAAGGTATGTGTACGCACCGGCGTCATGTTCGCGCGATAGCCGGTCGCTATCTCCGGGTTGGTGCTGAGATCCTTGGTGCCGCTGCCCGCGGGCCCCGCCGCGGTGGCCGACACCGGTGTGCCGTTCGGCACCGTCTCGCAGACGCCGCCCGCCTGGCTCTCGCCGGACGAGCAGGCGGTGGCCATGCCGACGGTTAGTGCGAACGCCGCCGCCGCGGCGACCCAAGTTCCTCGCTTGCGCCCCATGCCGGGACTCTAACGCTCGGTACCGACAGTCGCGCCGGTTTCCTTCCCACCGGCGAAATCCCCCTGGCCGCAGCGTGTGTCGAGGTCGAGACGGTATGGCTGGTCGCCGCGCGCACCGGCGGTGCGCCATGCTCGACCGGTAGGCTGGGCCGAGTGGCGATCGAGGCGGTGCTGTTCGACTTCTCCGGGACCTTGTTCCGCCTGGAGGCCGACGAATCCTGGTACGCGGACCTGACGCGGCCGGACGGGCAGGCGTTCGACGTGGACGAGAAGGCCGAGATCATGCGGCGGATGACGGCGCCGGTCCACCACGTCATCGAATTCGACGACGAGACGCAGTACGCCTGGGACCATCGCGACCTGGACCCCGCGCTGCATCGCAAGGTGATGATGAAGGTGCTGCGCACATCGGGAGTGCCCACCGACGAGGACGCCGAACGACTGTACGCCCGGCTGCTGGACCCGCTGGAGTGGACGCCGTACCCCGACAGCGAAGCCGTCCTCGATCTGCTTGCGGCGCAGGGCGTTCCGGTCGCGGTGGTGAGCAATATCCCGTTCGACATCCGTCCGTCGTTCGCGGCGCGCGGCTGGGATCGGCTGGTCGGCGCGTTCACCCTCTCCTACGAGGTCGGTGTCATGAAGCCCGATCCGGAGATCTTCCGTTCCGCCTTGGGCGAACTGGGTGTGGCCGCCGAGGCCGCGCTGATGATCGGCGACAGCGCCGAGGCCGACGGCGGCGCCGAGGCGCTGGGCAGCCGCTTCGCTCTGGTCGAGGCCCTGCCCACCACCGAGCGCCCGGACGCGCTGCTGGCCGCGCTGCGGCGGCACGGTCTCGTGGAGTAACCCGCCCGGATCCCGCCGGGTTCATTTGCCGAAGTCCGAGTTGTGCGGGATGTCACCGTGTTACGGTGCGATTCCGGCGTGTTCGAAGGTGCGCCGGAAGGTTCGGTACCAACGGAGGTACGGCTGTGAGCTTGGCGTTCTCCGGTGAGGAGCCCTCCGTCGGCGTGGAAACGGCCATGCCGGAGGCGGTTCGGGACGTGCGGGAAGCCGTCGCCGGGATGGCGGGATTCGGACTCGCCTATCCCGTGCTGATGAATCTGACGCGCGGCGGCGACGCGGCCGCCACGGCATCCACCCAGTTCTGCGTCGCGTGGGCGCTGGGGCTGCTCGTGCTCGGATTCGCCGAGGGCGCGCCGGCCGTCCGCAAGCTGACGATCGCGCTGGCGCTCCTGCAGGCAGTCGTCGGGTGCTGGGCGATCAGGGACCTCGCGAGCGTCCCGCCCGTCGTCGGCGTCGTCGCCGCGGGGTACTCGGTGGCTACCTCGGTGGCCGTCGTGCACCTGCTGTGCCGTCCGGAAGCCAAGGGCTGGTTCGGCGTCCCCGTGCCATGACCGCAGCCGGGAGCCGCCGTCGGCCGGGCTGTCGGCCCCGGTCTATACGCTGGATGGGTGGCAGATCCAGCGACGTACCGGCCCGCGCCGGGCACGATCCCCGTCGAACCCGGTGTCTACAAATTCCGGGACGCCCATCGGCAGGTCATCTACGTCGGCAAGGCCAAGAGCCTGCGCAGCAGGCTGAACTCGTATTTCGCCGACGTCGCCGGGCTGCATCCACGCACAAGGCAGATGGTCACCACGGCCGCGAGCGTCGAGTGGACGGTCGTCTCCACCGAGGTGGAGGCGCTGCAGCTGGAATACAACTGGATCAAGGAGTTCGATCCGCGCTTCAACGTCCGCTACCGCGACGACAAGTCCTACCCGGTACTCGCCGTCACCTTGAACGAGGAATATCCGCGGTTGTTCGTCTACCGCGGCGCGCGCCGCAAAGGCGTCCGCTATTTCGGCCCCTTCGCGCACGCTTGGGCCATCCGCGAGACGCTCGATCTGCTGCTGCGAGTGTTTCCCGCGCGCACCTGCTCCAACGGAGTCTTCCGGCGGCATAGTCAGATCGGGCGTCCCTGCCTGCTCGGCTACATCGACAAATGCTCGGCCCCGTGCGTCGGGCGGGTGAGCGCCGAAGAACACCGCGCGATCGTCGACGACTTCTGCGACTTCCTCGCAGGCCGCACCGATCGCTTGGTCCGGGAGCTGGAGCGCCGCATGCACGCGGCCGCCGAAGACCTGGACTTCGAGACCGCCTCCCGGCTGCGTGATGACGTCCAGGCGCTGCGCCGCGCGCTGGAGAAGCAGGCGGTGGTGCTCGGCACGGGCACCGACGCCGACGTCATCGCCTTCGCCACCGACGAACTGGAAGTGGCGGTGCAGGTCTTCCATGTGCGCGACGGCCGAGTGCGCGGCCAGCGCGGCTGGGTGGTCGACAAGTCGGGCGACGCGGTCGACGTCCCGGAGGCGGGCGGGGAACTCGCCGCGCTGGTCGAGCAGTTCCTCACCCAGTTCTACGGCGAGCAGGTCGCGGCGGCCGAGCAGGCGGCCGACGAGCAGCCCGCCGCCGTGGTGCCCCGGGAAGTACTCGTGCCCGAGTTGCCCGCCGACGTCGAGCAGATCCAGCAGTGGTTGTCGGACCTGCGCGGTTCGGCGGTGAAGCTGCGCGTGCCCCAGCGCGGGGACAAGAAGGCGCTGGCCGAGACCGTGCAGCGCAACGCGATGGAGGCGCTGGCCCAGCACAAGCTGAAGCGAGCGGGCGATCTGACGTCGAGATCGCAAGCGCTGCAAGAGATCCAGGACGCCCTCGAGCTGGATACCGCGCCGCTGCGCATCGAGTGCGTCGACGTCAGCCACGTGCAGGGGACCGATGTGGTCGCCTCGCTCGTGGTCTTCGAGGACGGTCTGGCCCGCAAGTCGGAGTACCGCCACTACACGATCCGGGAGGCGGCGGGCGAAGGCCGCTCCGACGACGTCGGCAGCATCGCCGAGGTGACCCGCCGCCGGTTCCTCAAGTTGCGTCGCGAGCGCGACATGATGGAGCACGAGGACCTCGCCGCGACCGGAAGCGACGACGACGCGCTGGACCTCACCTCCCGTCCCGGCATCGATCCCAGCACCGGACGCCCGCGCAAGTTCTCCTATCCGCCCAACCTGTTCGTCGTCGACGGCGGCGCGCCCCAGGTCGCCGCGGCGGCCGAGGTGCTCGACGAGCTGGGCATCACCGATGTCGCGGTGGTCGGCCTGGCGAAACGGCTCGAGGAGGTGTGGGTGCCCGGCGAGAGCGACCCGGTGATCCTGCCGCGCACGAGCGAGGCGCTGTATCTGCTGCAACGGGTCCGCGACGAGGCGCACCGCTTCGCCATCACGTTCCATCGCAGCAAACGCTCCCGCCGGATGACCGCCTCGGCCCTGGACTCGGTGCCGGGGCTCGGAACGGCGCGCCGGACCGCGCTGGTCACCCATTTCGGATCGGTGGCCAAGCTGAAGCAGGCCACGGTCGAGGAGATCACCGAGGTGCCCGGCATCGGGTTGGCGACCGCGAAAGCGGTCCTTGCGGCGCTCGAGTCCGAATAGTCAGTCGACAGTGCACCGGAAGTTTCGGTTTCGCGTACGTTGTGTCTGCGGCCGATACCGAAACCGGTGCGCGATGATCGGAAGGCACCCCAGGGACGGATCCGGTAGGACATGACACGCGTCGAATCGAACAGCAGTGCGGGCAACCCGCCGACGAGCGCGGGACGAGTGGCCTCGTCCAGCGCCGTCGGCGGGGCGAACCCGCAGGTCGAGGTCGTGATCGTGACCGGGCTCTCTGGCGCGGGCCGAGGCACCGCCGCCCGCGTGCTCGAGGACCTCGGCTGGTACGTGGCCGACAACCTGCCCCCAGAGCTGTTCGGGCGGATGGTGGAGCTGGGCGCTTCCGCCAAGCCGCCGATCCGCCGACTCGCGCTCGTCATGGACGTGCGCAGCCGGTTCTTCACCGGCGATCTGTCGGTGGTCACCGAGCAGTTGCGGACGCTCGGCGTGCGCACCAGGGTCCTCTTCCTCGAGGCATCCGATGACGTGCTGATCCGCCGTTTCGGTTTCGCGCGGCGGAGGCATCCGCTGCAGAGCGAGAGCAAGGACGGCACGCTGTCGGCAGGCATCGCCGCCGAACGGGTGCGGCTGTCCGCCGTGAAGGCCGCCGCCGACCTGGTGATCGACACCACCGAGCTGTCCATCCATCAGCTGCACCGCAAGATGGAGGAGGCCTACGGCGGCGGCGCGCCCTCCGCGTTGCAGCTCACCGTGCAGTCGTTCGGCTTCAAGTACGGAGTTCCGCTGGACGCCGACATGGTGTTAGATGTCCGTTTTCTACCCAATCCGCATTGGATACCGGAGTTGCGGGAACATACCGGTCAGGAGACGGTGGTCAGCGAGTACGTGCTGTCGCGTCCCGGTGCGGAGGATTACCTGCGTACCTGCCACCACCTGGTCGAGCTGACCACGAACGGTTACCGCCAAGAGGGGAAGCGATACATGACGGTCGCAGTGGGCTGCACCGGAGGCAAGCATCGGAGCGTCGCGATTGCCGAGGCACTGGGCGAGTTGATGAGCGAGGTCACCGGCGGCGCGGAGGAGTCCGCCGACGTGGTCCGGGTCGTGCATCGAGATCTGGGGCGAGAATGACCGGTTGGGAATCGAATCCCAGCATCGTGGCGCTGGGTGGCGGACACGGCCTGTACGCGACACTGACCGCGGTGCGGCGGCTGACCAGGAAGATCTGCGCGGTGGTCACCGTCGCCGACGACGGCGGCTCCTCGGGGCGACTACGCGCCGAGCTTGGGGTGCTGCCGCCGGGCGATCTCCGGATGGCGCTGGCCGCCTTGGCCGCGGACGCCGACGGCGTCTGGACGCGGACCGTGCAGCATCGGTTCGGCGGAACCGGCGCGCTGGCCGGGCACTCCGTGGGCAACCTGATCCTGGCCGGGCTCACCGAGGTGCTCGGCGATCCGGTGGCCGCCCTGGACGAAGTCGCCCGCATGTTGCGCATCACCGGCCGGGTGCTGCCCATGTCGCCGATCGCGCTGGACATCGAGGCGGATGTATCCGGGCTGGAGGCCGATCCGCGGGTGAGCCGGTGCATTCGCGGCCAAGTTGCCATCGCCACCACGCCGGGTAAGGTGCGGCGGGTGCGGCTGATTCCGTCCGATCCACCGGCCGGTCCGGAGGCGACCTCGGCGATCGAACACGCCGATGTCGTGGTGCTGGGCCCGGGATCGTGGTTCACCAGCGTGATTCCGCACGTCCTCGTCCCCGAGCTACGGGAGGCCCTGGTGTACACCAGGGCGCGGAAAGTGCTGGTGCTCAATCTCGCCGCGGAGCCGGGGGAGACCGCGGGGTTCTCCGCGGAGCGGCATTTGCATGTATTGTCCCAGCACGCACCGGAATTCGTCGTCGATGAGGTGCTGGTCGATTCCGGCTGCGTGCCGGAGGGCCGCGAGCGGGAACATGTGGCCAGGGCTGCCGAACAGTTGCGGGCACGAGTAACCTTCTCCGATGTCGCCGAAGCGGGAACGGACCGGCATCACCCCGGAAAGCTTGCCGCCGCACTGGATCAACTGATCCGGCAACCTCGGCCGCAAATGGCAGGGCTTCGAGTCGAGGGACGGCACATGGGTCAGGATGTGCGTTCCGGGTTGGGTGGAAAGGAGCGCGTCCCGTGGCGATGACAGCCGATGTGAAAGACGAGCTGAGCAGGCTCACGGTGTCGCAGGTGAGTTCCCGCAAGGCGGAACTGTCCGCTCTGCTGCGTTTCGCGGGTGGCCTGCACATCGTCGGCGGCCGGGTGATCGTCGAGGCCGAGGTGGACATGGGGTCCATCGCGCGCAGGCTGCGCCGGGAGATCTTCGAGCTCTACGGCTATGGCTCCGACGTGCACGTGCTCGGCGCGGGTGGACTGCGCAAGACCTCCCGGTACGTGGTGCGGGTGTCGAAGGAGGGCGAGGCGCTGGCCCGGCAGACCGGTCTGCTCGATGTCCGCGGCCGTCCGGTGCGCGGCCTGCCCGCGCAGGTGGTCGGCGGCAGCATCGCCGACGCCGAAGCCGCTTGGCGCGGTGCGTTTCTCGCCCACGGCTCGCTCACCGAGCCCGGACGTTCCTCGGCCCTCGAGGTCAGCTGCCCCGGCCCCGAGGCGGCGCTGGCGCTGGTCGGCGCGGCCCGGCGGCTCGGCATCACGGCCAAGGCGCGGGAGGTACGCGGCACCGATCGCGTGGTGGTGCGCGACGGTGAGGCGATCGGCGCGCTGCTGACCAGGATGGGCGCGCACGGCACCAGGATGGTGTGGGAGGAGCGCAGGCTGCGCCGCGAGGTGCGCGCGACCGCGAATCGGCTGGCCAACTTCGACGACGCCAACCTGCGCCGCTCGGCGCGCGCCGCGGTCGCCGCGGCGGCGCGGGTGGAACGCGCGCTGGAGATCCTCAGCGACGACGTGCCCGATCATCTGGCCGCCGCAGGCCGGTTGCGAGTGCAGCACCGGCAGGCCTCGCTGGAGGAACTCGGCCAGCTCGCCGATCCGCCGATGACGAAAGACGCTGTCGCGGGCCGCATCCGGCGGCTGCTGTCGATGGCCGACCGGCGGGCCAAGGAACTGGGCGTACCGGACACCGAATCGGCCGTCACGGCCGAACTGCTCGACGAAGCCTGAGCTCACGTTTCCCGCGATCCCCGCGCCGCCCCCGGCGCGGGGATCGCGGCGTTTCCGGCGGCCGGAACTCGTCCTGGTCGGGCGTCTGACCAGGCAACCCCGCGCTCACGAAAGCCAGGTGCGTGTCGGAGAGGTCACGGCAGGACGTTAGTGTGAGTGGACATCGGAATGATCCGCTGGAAAGTTGAGGAGCGATAACGTGACTGTCCGTGTAGGCATCAACGGCTTCGGTCGTATCGGACGTAACTTCTTCCGGGCGGTGGAGGCGCAGAAGGCGCTCGGCACCACCGACATCGAGATCGTCGCGGTCAACGACCTCACCGACAACGCGACCCTCGCGACCCTGCTCAAGTACGACTCGATCCTGGGCCGTCTGCCCCAGGACGTCTCGCTCGACGGCGACGACACCATCGTGGTGGGCGACCAGCGGATCAAGGCGCTGGCCATCAAGGAGGGCCCCGCCGCGCTGCCCTGGGGTGACCTGGGCGTCGACGTGGTCGTCGAGTCCACCGGCATCTTCACCGATGCCACCAAGGCCAAGGGCCACCTGGCCGCGGGCGCCAAGAAGGTGATCATCTCCGCGCCGGCCAAGGGCGAGGACATCACCATCGTCATGGGTGTCAACGACGACAAGTACGACGGCAGCCAGAACATCATCTCCAACGCCTCGTGCACCACCAACTGCCTCGGCCCGCTGGCCAAGGTGCTCAACGACGAGTTCGGCATCGAGCACGGCCTGATGACCACCATCCACGCCTACACCCAGGACCAGAACCTGCAGGACGGCCCGCACAGCGACCTGCGCCGCGCCCGCGCCGCCGCGCTGAACATCGTGCCCACCGGCACCGGCGCCGCCAAGGCCATCGGCCTGGTGCTGCCCGAGCTGCAGGGCAAGCTGGACGGCTACGCGCTGCGCGTCCCGGTGCCGACGGGCTCGGTCACCGACCTGACCGCCACCCTGCGCAAGTCGGCCTCGATCGAGGAGATCAACGCCGCCTACAAGGCCGCCGCCGAGGGCCCGCTGAAGGGCATCCTGAAGTACAACACCGACCCGATCGTCTCCAGCGACATCGTCACCGACCCGGCCTCCTCGATCTACGACGCGCCGCTCACCAAGGTGATCGACAACCAGGTCAAGGTCGTGTCCTGGTACGACAACGAGTGGGGCTACTCCAACCGTCTCGCCGATCTCATCGGCCTCGTCGGCAAGTCGCTCTGACGCGCATGGCTGTCAAGACACTCGCGGATCTGCTCGACGAGGGTGTCGAGGGCCGGGGCGTACTGGTGCGCTCCGATCTGAACGTGCCCCTCGACGACCAGGGACAGATCACCGACCCGGGCCGCATCATCGCCTCGGCGCCGACCATCAAGGCGCTCGCCGAAGCGGGCGCCAAAGTCGTCGTGACCGCGCACCTCGGCAGGCCGAAGGGCGGACCGGACCCGAAGCTTTCGCTGGCGCCGGTGGCCGCCAGGCTCGCCGAGGAGCTGGGCCGCAACGTGCAGCTCGCCGGTGACGTGGTGGGCCAGGACGCGCTCGCGCGGTCCGAGGGCCTCACCGACGGCGACGTGCTGCTGCTGGAGAACATCCGCTTCGACCCGCGCGAGACCAGCAAGGACGACGCCGACCGGGCCAAGCTGGCCGCGGCGCTGGTCGAGCTGGTCGGCGACGACGGCGCGTTCGTCTCCGACGGGTTCGGTGTGGTGCACCGCAAGCAGGCGTCGGTGTACGACGTCGCGCAGTCGCTGCCGCACTACGCGGGCAAGCTGGTCGCGGCCGAGGTCGAGGTACTGGCCAAGCTGACCGAGACGCCGGACCGGCCGTACGCGGTCGTGCTCGGCGGGTCCAAGGTCTCCGACAAACTGGCGGTCATCGAAGCGCTCGCGCCGAAGGTCGACACGCTGGTGATCGGCGGCGGCATGTGCTTTACCTTCCTTGCCGCACAGGGCCTTTCGGTAGGCGCCTCGCTGTTGCAGCAAGAGATGGTCGACACCTGCAAGCGGCTGCTCGAGCAGTACGCCGACGTCATCCACCTGCCGCGCGACATCGTGGTGGCCGATAAGTTCGCCGCGGACGCGGAGACGAAGGTCGTGCCCGCGCACGAGATCCCGGACGGCTGGCTGGGCCTGGACATCGGCCCGGATTCGGTTGACCGCTTCTCGGCGCTGCTGACCGAGGCGCGGACCGTGTTCTGGAACGGGCCGATGGGCGTGTTCGAGTTCGAGAAGTTCGCCGCGGGCACCCGCGGGGTGGCCGAGGCGATCGTGACGGCCACCGGCAAGGGCGCGTTCACCGTGGTCGGCGGCGGCGACTCGGCCGCGGCCGTGCGGGCGCTCGGCCTGCCCGAGGACGGCTTCTCGCACATCTCCACCGGTGGCGGCGCGTCGCTGGAGTACCTGGAGGGCAAAGAGCTGCCCGGTATCGCGGTGTTGGAGGGCTGAGCATGGCACGCAAACCGCTCATCGCGGGCAACTGGAAGATGAACCTCAATCACCTCGAGGCCATCGCCCTGGTGCAGAAGATCGCATTCGCCCTGCCGGAGAAGTACTTCGACAAGGTGGATGTGGCGGTGATCCCGCCGTTCACCGACCTTCGCAGCGTGCAGACGCTGGTCGAAGGGGACAAGCTCTTGCTCACCTACGGTGGCCAGGACGTCTCGGTGCACGAGTCGGGCGCCTACACCGGCGAGATCAGCGCGAGCATGCTCGCCAAGCTGGGGTGCGCCTTCGTCGTGGTCGGGCACTCCGAACGGCGGCAGTACCACAACGAGGACGACGCCACGGTGCTGGCCAAGGCCAAGCAGGCGCTGAAGCACGGGATCACCCCGATCGTGTGCATCGGCGAGGGCTTGAACGTCCGCGAGGCGGGCACGCACGTCGAGTACAACCTCGAGCAACTGCGCGGTTCGCTGAAAGGCCTGACGGCGGAAGAGATCTCGAAGGTCGTCATCGCCTACGAGCCGGTGTGGGCGATCGGCACCGGCAAGGTCGCCACCCCCGCCGACGCGCAAGAGGTCTGCGGCGCGATCCGCGGGGAACTCGAGAAGCTCGCCTCGCCGGAGGTCGCGGCGGGCGTCCGCGTGCTCTACGGCGGGTCGGTGAACGCCAAGAACGTCGGAGAACTGGTCGCGCAGAGTGACATCGACGGCGCACTGGTCGGCGGCGCTTCGCTCAAGGGTGACGAATTCGCCACTCTCTCCGCCATCGCCGCGGGCGGCCCCCTGCCCTGATACGGCGCTACACGCGACAGCCCGGTATCGCCGCTCCCGCGATGCCGGGCTGTTCGGCGTTTCCCAACGGTGAACCGCGGGCGCCATCCGGCCGTGCGATGATGACGCAGCTCGATTCGCCAGTCGGACAAGGATTTCCGTGATAGCACGCAAGCTGTACGCCGCACTCCCGGTCGCGCTCGTCGCGCTGGCCACCCTCGCCGGCTGTTCCGGTGACGCCTCGCATGACGATCACGCCCACCAAGACGCGGCGCAGGCCACCCCGGCAGCGGTGCAGCCGCAGCAGCAGGACGCCGGGCACCGCAGGCTGAACCAGCTCGTGGGGGAGTGGAAGGGCGAGAAGTCGACCTACATCGCGGGCGGCACGGCGGAGAACCCGATCCGAAGCGAGATAGTCTCGCGGTGGGTATGGATCGCCGAGACCGGCGGCAATTTCCTGCGGGAGGAAGCGACGGGAGTCTTCGGCGACAAGCCGTACTATCGGCTCGGTTTGCTCGGATTCGCACCGACGGATAACCGCTACGAGTGGACGACCGTCGACAGCGTCACGCCGATGACGATGAGTTACAAGGGCGCGAAGAACAGTGGCGGCGACACCGATATCGTCATGGCCGGGGAATTCACCGACCCCGGTGTGCTCGGGCCGCAGTTCGTCGGCAAGACCATCCCTATGCGCACGGTGATCCGGCCGGAGTCGGCCGATCGGGTGGTGATGGAGATCTACTTCGCGCCGCCCGGCGAGGCGGAGCGGGTCGCCGATCGCGTGGTACTCACGCGGAAGAAGTAGCGGGCACGTTCACTGCGCGTGCAGGACCAGTCCCGCGCCGTTGTCGTTGCGCACGGTAAGCGTGTCGGCGTCCACCGTGGCGGTGGTCTTGCCGTCCAAAGCTTTCAGAACGGCCTGCTCGACCTCCATCACCTCCGGCGAGCACATCATCTTCGTGGTGGCGATCCGGAAGGTGATCCGGGTGCCGGACACCTCGGCGCTGCCGGTCATGCGGTTGCATCCGGCGTTGCCGGAGACGCCGTTGTCCTCGGCGATGACGAGCGTCGGCTGCACCTCGTCGAGAGCGCGTGAGCGGACCTGGCTGTTGTCGGTGATGAGCGCGGTGACCAGCCACTGCGTGCCCTTGACCGGTTTGTCCGGCCGGGCGATCTTCTTGTCGAGCAGAGTCACGGTGCGATCGGGGCTGTGCAGCGTGAGCCGGGTGTCCTCAAGCCGCCAGCTGGGCTCGGAATTCAGCAGCCCGCTGAGCCACTCGTCGGCGCCGTGCCGATCGTCCTCGCAGGCCATGAGGGTGGTGGCCAGGCCGGACACGTGGAGGACGTGATCGTCGAAGGAGACCGCGCCGGTGAACTTGTTGCAGCCCGCGTCCGCGGCGATGCGGCTGTCGGTGAAACCGAGCGTCAGCGGACCGCCCCCGGGAATCGGAGCGCCCTGGACATCGGTCGAGAGGAAGGTGCGGCCCGCCGGGGTCGGTTCGTCGGCGCCCCGCTTCGGTTCGCCACTCGAGCACCCGGTGATCGCCCAGAGGGCGAGCAGGACGACGGGTCCCAGCCGCGCCAAGTGTGCCACCATGCGGCGATGCTACCGATGATGCGCCGTCGCACCCGGATTTCGACGGTCGCGGCGTCGATGACTCGCCCCCGCGCCTCGTACTCGTACTAGCATCTGTGCCGTGCACCGATGCTTCCCCATCACCCCGCCGCCCGCCTCCTGAGCGAGGTGTAGGTATCCAGCGCGCCACCGATCGGTGAGCGCGCGCTTCTCGGCATCGCCGTGCACCTCGCTTCCGCGACCCCATCCCTTTTGTCGCAGGAGCGCGATCCTTCATGTCCTCATCTGTATCCTCGGCCGGCCGTTCCGGGCTGGTCCACCTCGTCGGCGCCGGAATCCTTTGGGGCACCGGCGGTTTACTCGGCACGCTGTTGCACCGGGCCACCGGCCTGTCGCCCGTCGCGGTCGCCACCTGCCGCCTCGCCGTCGGCGGGCTGCTGCTGGTGCTCCTGCTCGCGGGAACGCGGCGGCCGTGGCCGCGAGATCCCCTGGCGTGGCGGCGGATCGGTGCGGTGGCCGGACTCGCTGCGGTTTTCCAGGGCGCCTATTTCGGCGCCGTGACGGCGTCGTCGGTGAGCCTCGCCACATTGCTCACGATCGGCATGTCGCCGGTGGTCGTCGCCGTGCTCGAGCACTGCACCGGAAGGCGTGCGGTGGACCGGCGCAGGGCAGCGACCATCGGCATCGCCCTCTGCGGACTGGCTCTGCTGGTCGGCGTGCCGACCGGCCACGCGGGCGCGGGCGGGTTGCTGGCGGGTGCGGCGCTCGCCTCGACGGCCGCGGCGGCGTTCGCGACGGTCACCGTGATCAACGCGGCGCCGATACCGGGGCTCGACGCGATGACCACCACGGGCCTCGGGTTCACCGGAGGCGCGCTGTTGCTGGCTCCGCTCGCGGTTACCAGCGGTGTGGCGTTCGACCTGACGCCTCGCAGCGTCGCGCTGGTGCTCTTGCTCGGGCTGGCGCCGACCGCGGTGGCCTACACCCTGTACTTCCGCGGGCTGGCGGCGGCCGGTCCAGGGATCGCCGCGGTGCTCGCCCTGCTCGAGCCGCTGACGGGGGCGGTGCTGGCGGCGGTGGTCCTGGGCGAACGCCTCACCGCGTCGGGACTGGCGGGCGCCGCCTTGCTGATCGCCGCGGTGCTGCTCGCGGCGACCCAGGCACGACCGGCGGCACAGGCGCCGGATGCGGCGTCGGGGCGGTGTCTGTCCCACGACTAAGCTTCGGCGAGTGACGACCGCCGCGACGCTCCCGATTTCCACGTGGGCGCCGCTGCGTTCTCCGATCTACCGGGCGCTGTGGGTGGCGCAATTGGTGTCGAACCTGGGCACCTGGATGCAGACCGTCGGCGCGCAGTGGATCATGGTCGACCAGCCCAATGCGGCGGCGCTGGTGTCGTTCGTGCAGACCGCGATCACGCTTCCGGTGATGCTGCTGGCCATTCCGTCCGGCGTGATCGCCGACCTGCTGGATCGGCGCAGGCTGCTGCTCGGCGCGCAATCCGCGATGGCGGTGCTGGCCATGGTCCTCGCGGTCTCGACCGCGACCGGGCACACCACGCCGGCGGTGCTGCTCACCTTGCTGTTCCTGCTCGGTTGCGGTCAGGCGCTGACCGCACCGGCCTGGCAGGCGATCCAGCCGGAACTGGTCCCGCGCGAGCAGATCCCGGCGGCGTCGGCGCTGGGCAGCATGAACATCAATATCGGAAGGGCAGTGGGTCCGGCGCTGGCCGGTGTGCTGGTGTCGCTGTCCGGGCCGACGCTGGTGTTCGGGTTGAACGCGGTGTCGTTCGTTGGCATCGTCGCGGTGCTGACGGTGTGGCGCCGCCCCGCGACCGATCGGCGCCTGCCCACCGAGCGTCCGCTGGCGGCCTTGCAGGCGGGCACCCGGTTCATCCGCGCGGCGCCCGCCATTCGCCGGGTGCTGTTGCGCTCGATCCTGTTCATCGCACCCGCCAGCGCGGTGTGGGCGCTGCTGCCGGTGATCGCGCGGGATCAACTCGGGCTGTCGTCGTCCGGGTACGGCCTCATGCTCGGCGCCCTCGGCATCGGCGCGGTGCTCGGCGCCGCGGCGCTGTCACGGTTGCGCGCGTGGTTGACCCCCACACAGCGGTTGACCACCGCCGCGATCCTGTTCGGACTGGCCACGGCGGGCACCGCGCTGCTGCACGTCGTGCCGGTGGTACTGCTGCTGCTGGTGTTCGCGGGACTGGCCTGGCTGCTGGCGATGTCCACCATGAACTCGACCATGCAGCTGCTGCTGCCGTCCTGGGTGCGTGCCCGAGGGCTGTCGGTGTATCTGCTGGTCTTCATGGGTGGGCAGGCGATCGGCTCGCTGGTCTGGGGCGTGGTCGCAGGCGCGATCGGCTCGGTGCCCGCGCTGCTGTGGGCCGCCGGGCTGCTGGCGTTCTGCGCGGTGAGCACGGTGTGGCTGCCCATCCGCAACGATCCCGAGTTGCTCGATCTCACCCCTTCGGCGTTCTGGCCGGAACCCGAGCTGGTGGTCGAACCCGATCCCGACGACGGCCCGGTGCTGATCCTGCGCGGTTACGACGTCCCGGAGGGGTGCGTCGAGGAATTCCTCACCGCCATGGCCTTCGTCGGGCGGTCCCGGCAGCGCACCGGAGCGATGGAATGGCGCCTGTATCGCGACGTCGGGGTGATCGACCGGTATGTCGAGGCGTTCGTCGTGCGGTCCTGGGCCGAGCACATGCACCAGCACCAGGTCCGGCTCACCGCTCAGGACCAGCTGCGGGAAGAGGCCGTCGCGAAGTTCCGCGCCGACGAAGCGGAGCAGGTCACCCATCTGGTCGCGGTCGACCGGCGCTAGCGCCCGCCGAGTGCCTGATTCGGTGCCGTCGCATCGACCGCATACACTGTCCGGCATGCGGATGTTCCTGGATATCCTCCTGATCATCACCAGCGTGCTGCTGGTGCTGCTGGTGCTGCTGCACCGCGCCAAGGGTGGAGGTCTGTCCAGCCTGTTCGGCGGCGGCGTGCAGTCCAGCCTGTCCGGGTCCACCGTGGTGGAGAAGAACCTCGACCGCGTCACCATCTTCACCGGCCTCATCTGGCTGATCGCCATCCTCGGCATCGGCCTGGAGATCAAGTTCGCCTGATCCCGGCGGTCACCGCTCCTGCCGTCAGCGCCGCCGCGCCGAGCACCACCGCGGCGATGACGAACGCGGCGGAATAGCTCGTCCCGAGCACAGGGGCCACCACCACGGGGCCGAGGATCTGGCCCGCGCCGTAACCGGCCGTCAGCGGCGCCGCGGCGCCATCGGTCAACTCGGCGCCGACCCGCATCGCGAGCATGACGATGCCGACGAACGTCCCGCCGAACACGGCCGCCGCCGTCACCGCGGCCCAGAGCGCGCCGGACACGGCCGGGAGCACGGCCGATACGCATTGCGCCGCCAACGCGACGGGTAACAGCAGCGCCGAAGACCAGCGCCGGGCGGCCACGCTCCACAGCACGGTCGAGACCGAGGCTGCCGCGCCGACGACGATCCACATCGCCGAGCCGGCCACCGGCCCGCGTTCCGCGCTGACCGCCGCCACCGCGAAGGTTCCGATCACGATGTACCCGAGGCCTTCGAGGAAGTAGGCGACGAGCAGGGCGCGCCAGACGCGCGAGCCGCGTGCCGCACCGTGTGGGACGCGCTGCCCGGGACGAATATCCAAGCGCCACACGGGCATCAGCAGGACCGCGGTGAGCGCCGCGGAGACCAGCCACAACATCTGCCAGGACACCACCGGCCGCAACGCCAGCACCAGCAGGCCGGTCCACGCGATGCCGAATCCGATGCCGCCGAACACTATTCCCGCCGACTGCCTGCCGCTGCCGGGACGGCTCGCGAAACCGGCGCAAGCGACGAAGATCACCGCGCTGGCGACGCCCGCGACCAGGCGCAGCACGGCGGGGAACAGGATCGGTCCCGGCGCCGCCATCAGCGCCTCGCTCGCGATCAGCAGCGCTGCCGACGCCAGGAAGACCCTGCGGTCGTGCAGCGCCGGACGCCAGGTGAGCAGCAGCGCGCCGAGCAGATAACCGGCGTAGTTCGCGGTCGCGATCAAGGCGCCGTCGTGCGCGGTGATGCGGTGCGCGTCGGCCATGAGCGGTAGCAAGGGGGTGTAGACGAAGCGCCCCACCCCCATCGCGGCGGCCAGGCCGGATGCCGCGGCCACCGCGGGAGCGAGGCCGCGGCGCTGGGGTGCGGCGAGGGCAACAGTGGTCACGGTTCGACCGTAAGAGCGCAGGGCGGCGCTCCGGAAATGCTTTCCACGCACGATGTATACGCTCAACGCATGGATATCGAGTTGCGGCATCTGCGGGCCTACCTCGCATTGTGCGAGGAGGCGAACTACACCCGCGCCGCGACCCGGCTGCACCTGAGCCAGCCCGCCCTGAGCAGGACGATCCAGCAACTGGAGCGCTTGGTCGACTGCCGATTGGTGGAGCGCACGTCCCGGCGGTTCGCGCTCACCGCCGAGGGCGCCGAATTGCTGGCCCACACCCGCCGCATCCTGGCCGACGTCGACGGGGTCGCCGCGGAACTGCGTTCGCGCGCCACGCTGGACGTCGGATTCTCCTGGTTGCTGCCGGACGCTTGGTTCGCCGCGACCCGTCGTCGTTACGAGGAACAGGGCGGCCGGATCACCCTACGGCGCGTGGACGATCCGCTCGCCGCGCTCGATGAGCGGACGGTCGATATCGCCATCTATCGCAAGGAGGCCCGGCTACCGCGTCACCTGGCGTCGCGGATCATCGCGACCGAACGGCGGGTGCTCGCGGTGGCCACCCACTCGCCGCTGGCGAGTGCGCCGCGCCTGTCCTGGTCGGAACTGGCCGATCGGCCGCTGGTGGTCAACACCGTCTCGGGCACCACCGACGCGGCCTCCTGGCAGCCGGTCGACCCGGATCGCGTCGTCATCACCTGTACGAACTTCGACGAATGGATCGAGTTGGTTGCGGCCGATCGCGGTATCGGCGTGGTGCCGGATCTGGCGCGCACCAGGGCGCCGCACCCCGGCGTGGTCTATCTGGACATCCCCGACGCGCCGCCCTCGCACGTGTACGTGGCGTGGCGCGCCAGGCCGGTCCCGCCACGCTCGGTGCAGCGCTTTCTCGGGGTGCTCTGATCACGGTCGGTCGACGCGATGAATGCGCCCGTCGATGTCGGTGAACCCGTAGTACTCGGCGAGATCCGCTACCGGCCATGGCAACCCGGTGCGGGAGCGACGCCCCGCGTCGGTGGCGAGCGCGACGACGGCGCGGCCGGTGAAGCGCGGTGTCTGCGCGTCGCCGAGATCGAAGGTGCCCTCGCCGGGCAGCGTGACCAGCCGCCTGCCGTCGGTGCCGGCCGGAACCAATTGCAGCAGTTCGGTGTCCACGATGCCGGGCCAGAGCGAGACCACGGTGACCTCGGTACCGGCGAGGTTGTGCGCCATGTCGGCGGTGAGCCGGTCCACGGCGGATTTCGCGACGCCGTAGACCGCGTTGTGCATGTACCGGCGCGCGCCTGGCGACGAGATATTGACGATCAGCCCGCCCGACTCGATCAACAGCGGCGCGGCGAAAAAGCTTGCCACGTAATGGGATCGGACGCCCACGTCGAACGACTCGTCCCATGCCGCAGGCGGGACCTCCCAGAACGGCTTGCCCAGCCAGCGGGCCGCGGCGGGGGAGTTGTAGACGTTGTTCACCAGCACGTCCAGCCTGCCGTGCTCGGTGCGGATCAACTCGAACAGCCGCTCCACCGCGTCGTCGTCGCGGTGGTCGCACACGAACGGGATGCCGCTCCCGCCTGCGGCATCGATTTCCGCGGCCGTGGCGTGTACGGTGCCGGGTAGCCGTCCCTGCGCCGCCGAGCGGCCGGTGACGAACACCGTGGCGCCCGCGGTGCCCAGCTCCAGTGCGATGCCCTTGCCTATGCCGCGGCTGGCGCCGGTGACCACCGCGACCTTGCCTTCGAGCCTTTCGGGTATTCCGCTCACGAAACCGGAACATTACCGTGAAACGATAACGTGTTCTAGGCTTTGGAGGCCCGAGTGGAGCTGACGCATCGGTTCGTGACGACCGGCGGGGTCCGTATGCACGTCGCCGAGCAGGGAACAGGACAGCCGGTGGTCTTCTGCCACGGCTTCCCGCACACCTGGTACATCTGGCACCGCCAGCTGCCCGCGATCGCGGCGGCCGGGTACCGCGCCATCGCGCCGGATCTGCGCGGTTACGGACAGACCGATGTCCCGGCCGATCCGGAGGAGTACACCAATCGCGCGGTCTGCGGTGATCTGCTCGCTCTGCTCGATGACATCGGCGCCGAGCAGGCGGTGTTCGTCGGCTTGGACTTCGGCGCGGCGCTGGTGTGGGAACTGGCGTTACGCGCGCCGGAGCGGGTGCGCGGGATCATCGTCCTGAACAATCCGTTCGCGCCACGCCCGCCGCGTGCTCCGTCGCAACTGTGGGCCAAGGCGGCGGCCCGGCACTTCCTGCACCTGCACTACTTCCAGACCCCCGGCCCGGCGGACGAGGAACTCGGCGCGCGTCCCCGGGAGTTCCTCGCCCGCGTGTACTACGCGCTGAGCGCCGACTATCACTACCTGGACACCTGGCGTTTCCCGGCCGAGGGCACCGGTTATCTCGACGTGCTGCCGGAGGCGCCCGCGCTGCCGTGGCGCTGGCTCGGCGCGGACGAGCTGGACGTGCTGACACGGGATTTCGAACGCACCGGATTCACCGGCGGACTGAACTGGTACCGCAACTTGGATCGCAACTGGGAGCTCACCGCCGACTACGCGGACGCGAAAGTCACCGCGCCCGCTTATTTCCTGTACGGCGACCGGGATCCCGACATGGAAGGTTTCAGCGGCCGCGATCCGCTGGCGACCATGCGCGGGCACGTCACCGACCTGCGCGCGGTGACCGAGATAGGCGGCGCGGGCCACCTCGTCCAGTTGGAGCGGACCGAGCAGGTGAACGCGTTGCTCACCACTCATCTCGCCCATCTGGCCGCGCATCCGGCCGGGCTTCCGGCCTGAGCCGAAACGCGTTCGGGCTCAGCGGCGTTCGGTGTCGGTGGGCACCGCTAATGTTCGGTGAATGAGTTATAGCCTGAGCATCTACGTCGTCGAGCTGGACCGGATCAAGGGCGCCATCGGGTGCGGGGACGACAAGCTCCGGCGGATGATCGGCGGCCGGTTCAAAGCCCAGCTCACCCATGACGACGACTGGTTCGCCGAGGAGATCGCGGCCGGTGCGCCCACCCGCTACGAGGCGGTGCGCGCCGTCATCGACGGCGGCCCGTTCGACCCGGCCTACGGTTTCCAGTACGGCTACGCCTACCAGACGATCTGCCAGTTCTACGGCCGGTTCGTGGACAACCGCTACTTCTCGGCGTTCCGTGGTCGCTGGCTGGACCACATCGACGACGGCTTGGCCACGCTCGGCATCAAAGCGGTCAGCGTCCGCGCGTTCATGTACCACTCGCTGCCGCCGTCGCTACCGCAGCCCGACGAGTTGCCCGGCTACGGCGAATGGACGCCGGAGCAGTGCGCGGAAGCGCTCGTGCAGTGGGAGTCGACCACGCCCCCGCAGCGCGAGGAGGTCGACCACGAGGTACTCGCCGCCATCGAGTCCTGCGTCGAGTGGATCCGGGAGGCGCAGGCCCGTCCCGGCTGGGGCGTCGCCGGGTTCTTCTACTGAGCCGTGGGCCTAGCGGTATTCCCCGGCCAGTTTCGGATAATCCGACCACCGCGGCAGTGGCTGGTAGTCGAGGTAGGCGGTGAGCCGGTCGAGCAGATACTGCCAGCGGGGACCGATCGCGCCCGCGTCGGCGGGACTCACATGGCGGCGGGTCAGTTCCACGGTGGTGACCACGCCGACCTGGGTCATCCGGACTTCGAGCAGGCAACCGTCGATGTGCACGACCAGTTCGTGCGGCGCCTGACAGTGGTCGACGCGCACCGCGACCGGGCCGGGGACGGGACCGTCGAACAGCTCGATGGTCAGGTTGCCGTTGCCGCCGGAGACGGCGCCGAGCCAGCGGCCGAGCTGGCCCCGTTCGGTGGCCGCCGACCACACATCCAGCACGGGCTTGTGGAACGACCGCAAGTAGTGCAAGAGCACCAGGTCGCCGTCGGCCGTGTGCTCGTGCTCCGGTCGTACCTCGCCGAGCATGGACATCGTGGTCATCGCGAGTCCTTTCCGCTGCTGGTCACCGTCGTCCTCACTGTATTTCCACTATTCCCCGGCCGAATCGAATTCCGGGGAATGCCGGGCCTCGGCGCGCCGAGGCCGCGTGCTGGTCGCGTCGCTCAGCAGGCGGAGGGCCGCGGCTTCGATCCGGTCCTCGTCGAGTAGCACCGTCGCGGCGGCCGGACCCAGCGGCACGAAACTGTCCTCGCTGGTCACGCGCCCGAGGTGGCCGGTGAAACCGGCGTCGACCAGCGCGGCGCACACGGCCTCCGACACGCCACCACTGCGGCGGGTCTCGTCCGCGACGAGGACCCGCCCGGTCGCGCGCGCGTGGCGCAGCAGATCGTCCACCGGCAGGGGAGCGAGCCAGCGCAGGTCGAGCACGCGCGCGTCGATTCCGTGCCGGGCCAAGCGCCGCGCCGCGCGCAGGCTCATCGGCACGCCGTTGGCGAAACTCACCAGGGTCAGGTCGGGGCCGTCGCCGTAGACGCGCGCGCGGCCGATTTCGACGTGCTCGGCCGGAGACGGGTGTGCAAGCCAGCCGTCGTCGCCGGGCCGGTGCAGGTCGCGGGTGTGATACAGCGCGATGGGCTCGAGATACAGGCACACTCTGCCGTCCACGCGGGCCGCCGATACGCACGTGCGCAGCATCGCCGCGGCGTCGTCGGCCCGGGCCGGGGAGGCGAGCACGACGCCGGGGATGTCGCGTAGCGCGGCCACCGAGTTGTCGTTGTGGAAATGGCCGCCGAAACCCTTTTGATAGGCGTATCCGGCGATCCGCACCACCATCGGATTCCGGTAACGGCCGTCGGAGAAGAACGACAGCGTGGCCGCTTCGCCGCGGATCTGATCGGCGGCGTTGTGCAGGTAGGCGAGGTACTGGATCTCCGGAATCGGCACGAACCCGGCCAGCGCCGAGCCCAGCGCGGTGCCGAGGACGCTCTGCTCGTCCAGCAGGGTGTCGAACACCCGGCGCGCGCCGAAGGTCTTCTGCAGACCCTTCGTCACGCCGTACACGCCGCCCTTGCGGCCGACGTCCTCGCCGAAGACGAGCAGGTCGCGATCGCGCGCCAGGAGGCCTGCGAGGGTTTCGTTGATCGCCTGCGCCAAGGTCATCGGCTCGGTATGCGCGGCGCCATTGCGGCGCTGCGGCGCACCGCGGCCCGCGATCGTGTCCTCGGTCTCCGCGTGTTCGCGCTCGTTGGGTGGGAGGGGTTCGGTCCGCAGCGCGTCGGCGCGCACGAGCGCAGGGCGGGCGGGAGCGATCGGCGCGATCACGGCCGCCGCCGAGGCGAGTTTCGGTTCCGCCGAGGCGAGTTCGGCGGCCGTGGCGACCCGGTGGCCGATGTCGGCATAGCGGTCGAGCACGCAGGCGGGTGTGGCCACTCCGGACTCGATCAGCAGCCGTGCGGTGGCCACGACCGGATCGCGGGCGAGATCGGCGGCGATCTCGGCGGGGCGGCGATAGGCGGTTTCGACATCGGATCCCGCGTGACCGAGCAGACGCACGGTCCGCAGCCGCAGGAACGCGGGCGCGCGGCGGTCCCGTACCCACCGCGCCGCCGTATTCGCAGTGCTCAGCGCGTCGAGGGCGGCGCAGCCGTCCGCGGCGAAGTAGGCCAGGCCCTGGCGGCTGCCGTAGGCCTGCTCGATCCAATCCGGTGGCGTGGGAACGCTGATTCCGATGCCGTTGTCCTCGCAGACGAACAGGATGGGCATGGCGATTCCCTGACCGGCGGTGTGGATCGCGGCATTGATCGCCCCGGCCGCGGTGGAATGGTTGGCCGACGCGTCACCGAAGCTGCACACCACCACCGAGTCGGCGGGCCAGGGACCGGCGACACCGAGCCGACCCGCGCGATCGATCGCGAACGCCAGCCCAACCGCGCGCGGAAGGTGCGAGGCGATGGTCGAGGTCTGCGGGATGACGTTGGCCGCGGCGCTGCCGAACACCTTGTGCCTGCCACCGGAAATCGGGTCCGCCGCCGCGGCCACCACCCCGAGCAGAACGTCCCGGATCGGGTCGAGCCCAGGCACGCGCCGGGCCCGATGCACGAAGAACGCCCCCGATCGGTAGTGCAGCAGGGCGGGATCGGTGACCCGCAGGGCCGCCGCCACAGCGGCATTGCCCTCGTGACCCGACGATCCGATGCTGTAATAGCCGCGCCGGGCGCTGCCGAGGCGGCGTGCCGCGAGATCGAGATGCCTGCTCGTCGCCTGCGCTTCGAACAGCTCGAGGCACGCCGCACCGGTGATCGCGCCGCCGGGTGCGATCGGCTGGTCCGCCGGACGGCCGGGGCGGGCGACGAGTGCGGCGACGGCGGTGCGGAACCGCTCGTCGAGATCCACTGCCTGCTCGGTCATCGACCGATCATCTCGTAAACTCAGCCGCTCGGCGGCGTTATCCGACGGTGTTCTTCCGGAAAACTAGGGCCGCGATGTGCAAATTTACGAGATGAAGCAGTTGGCAGCGAGCGCTCAGCGCAGCGCGGACGCGGCCTCCTGATCGAGCAGCCAGGTGGTGGAGTCCGTACCGGTCGCTCCCGCCGCGGGCACGTCCACCGGGTCCGCGCCGCCGATGGCGGCGGCGACCGCTTCGGCCTTCGAGGCGCCGCCGACCACCAGCACGACGTGCCTGCTGCGGCGGATCGCGGGCAGGGTCAATGTCACCCGAACCGGCGGCGGCTTGGGCGAATTCGTCACGGCGACGACGAGTTCGTGGGATTCGCGCACCGCGTCGGTATCCGGGAACAGCGAATTCACGTGGCCCTCGCCGCCCATGCCGAGCAGGTGCAGATCGAACGCGCCGTGTTCGGCGAGGTGGGCATGCACCGTCGCGGAGTACTCGGCGGCGGCCTCCACCGGGTCGGGGTACTCGCCGTCGGAGACGGCCACCGGATGCACCCGCGCCGGATCCACCGGTACATGGTCGAACAGCGCCTGCCTGGCTTGCAGGTCGTTGCGCTCGGGGTCGTTCGCGGGCACGAAACGCTCGTCGCCCCAGAACACCTCGACTCGGGACCAGTCGATATCGCCGGGCGACTTGCGCACCTGTTCGAGCAGGGCGATGCCGGTCCCGCCGCCGGTCACCACCACCGACGCGGAGCCGCGCTCGGCCTGGGCGGCGACGACGACGGAGACGAAGCGGGCCGCCGCGGCGGCCACCAGCGACTCGGTGTCGAGATGCACCTCGACGGTGTCGCTGGGGAACGGCGAATCGGTGTGCTCACTCATAGATCACCTTCTCGATTCCGGCCAGCGCCTCGGCGTAGGTCTCGTCGGCGTCCAGCCTGCGTAGGTCTTCGGCGAGGCAGTCACGAGTCTCCCTGCGCGCCAGGGCGATTCGCTGCACCGGTTCGCCGGTGCGGGTCAGCGTCGCGGTGCGGCCGGTCTGCGGACGTTCGATCGCGATGGAGACGGTGGGACGATGCAGTTCCACCCGCAGCGGGCCGGTGCGCCGGTGTACCGGGCAGTCCAGCCGGGCGGCCAGCCAGCCGGCCAGCATGTCCAGGGCGGGCTCGTCGCGCAGCCCGGACACCGTCACCGAGTCCACCGACTCGAACGGCGGCTCGTCCATGGCCGCCGCCAGCAGGGCCCGCCAGTAAGTGATCCGGCTCCAGGCCAGATCGGTGTCGCCGCTGGCATAGGACTGCAGCCGCCTCTTGATCGCCGCCTGGGGATCGGACGCGAACGTGGCGTCGGTGATGCGGCGGCCCGCCAAGCGGCCCACCGAATCCTTCGACGGGAACTCCGGCGCTCCGCGCGGCCACCAGGCCACGACCGGCGTATCCGGCAGCAGGAACGGGGTGACGACGCTGCTCTCGTGGTTGACCAGTTCGCCTTGCAGCCGCAGCACGATGACCTCGGCCGCCCCCGCATCGCCGCCCACCCGGATCTGCGCGTCCAGCCGGGTGGCGGCCTCCCGGTCGCCGCGCGCGAGCACCACCACGCGACAGGGGTGCTCGCGACTGGCCTCGTTCGCCGCTTCGATCGCGTGCTCGGCCTCGGAGCTGTCCAGCGTGCACACCACCAGCGTGAGCACGCGGCCCATGGTGATCACGCCGTTGCTCTCGCGCAACTGCACGATGCGCTTGGTGACCTCGCTGGTGTTGGTGTCGGGCATGTCGACGATCACGGGCGCCGCCATTCCCGCCCGGTGCGGGCGATCATCTCGTCCGCGGACGACGGGCCCCACGTGCCCGCCTCGTACGGCTCCGGCCTGCCGTCGCCCGCCCAGTGGTCGAGCACCGGATCGAGGATGCGCCAGGACAATTCGACCTCCGCGTTCACCGGGAACAGCGACGGCTCCCCGAGCAGCACGTCGAGGATCAGGCGTTCGTAGGCCTCCGGCGATGATTCGGTGAACGCCTCGCCGTAGCTGAAGTCCATGTTGACGTCGCGCACCTCCATGCTGGAGCCCGGCACCTTCGAGCCGAACCGGGTAGTGATGCCCTCGTCCGGCTGCACCCGGATGACCAGCGCGTTCTGTCCGAGTTCCTCGGTCATGGTCTGGTCGAACGGAAGGTGCGGCGCCCGCTTGAAGATCACCGCGATCTCGGTGACCCTGCGGCCGAGCCGCTTTCCGGTGCGCAGGAAGAACGGAACGCCCGCCCAGCGGCGGGTGTCGATCTCCAGCCGGATCGCGGCATAGGTCTCGGTCTTCGAGTTCGGGTCGAAGCCCTCTTCCTCCAACAGCCCGACCACGTGCTCGCTGCCCTGCCAGCCTTCGGTGTACTGGCCGCGCGCGGTGGTGTCGTCCAGGGGTTCGATGAGCCTGGTCGCCGAGAGCACCTTGATCTTCTCGGTCTGCAATTGCTTGGGCTCGAAGCTGATCGGCTCCTCCATGGCGGTGAGGGCCAGCAGTTGCAGCAGGTGGTTCTGGATCACGTCGCGTGCGGCGCCGATGCCGTCGTAGTAGCCCGCGCGTCCGCCGAGGCCGATGTCCTCGGCCATGGTGATCTGCACGTGGTCGACGAAGTTGGCGTTCCAGATCGGCTCGTACTGCTGGTTGGCGAAGCGCAGCGCCAGGATGTTCTGCACCGTCTCCTTGCCAAGGTAGTGGTCGATGCGGAAGACCCGCTCCTCGGGGAACACGCCGTTGACCAGTGCGTTGAGTTCTTGCGCGCTCTTCAGGTCGTGCCCGAACGGCTTCTCGATCACCACTCGCCGCCAGGGCTTGCGCGCCGCGTCGGGCCCGGTGGTCTGGGCCAGGCCGTGCGCGCAGAGCTGGTCGAGCACGAGCGGGAACATGTTCGGCGGGATGGACAGATAGAACGCGTGATTGCCGCCGGTGCCGCGCTCCTTGTCCAGCGTGGTCAAGGTATCGGCGAGCCGGTCGAAGGCCGCGTCGTCGTCGAAGGTGCCCTGGACGAACCGGATGCCCTCCAGGAGCTGGTCCCAGACCTCTTGACGGAAGGGGGTACGCGCGTGCGCCTTGACCGCTTCCAGCACCACCTGCGCGAAGTCCTCGTCCGCGTAGTCGCGGCGCGCGAAACCGACCAGGCCGAAGGCCGGGGGCAGCAGCCCCCGGTTGGCCAGGTCGTAGATGGCCGGCATCAGCTTCTTGCGAGACAGGTCACCGGTGACGCCGAAGATGACCATGCTGCACGGTCCGGCGATGCGCGGAAGCCGTTTGTCCCGTTTGTCCCGCAGCGGGTTCTGCCATTCGACTGCGTCCGGTCGATCCGCGGGTGCTGCCCCGGCCATCGATCAGCCGTTCCCGGTCGACGCCGACTTCAGCTCGTCGGCGGTGGCGGAAAGCAGCTCCTCCCAGGACTTCTCGAACTTGTCCACGCCCTCGCGCTCGAGCACCGCGAACACGTCGTCGAGGTCGACGCCGACGGCGGTGAGCCGATCGAAGACGTCCTTGGCCTCCGCCGCCTTGCCGCTGACCGTGTCGCCGGAGACCACGCCGTGGTCGGCGACCGCCTGGAGCGTCTTCTCCGGCAGCGTGTTCACCGTGTTGGGGGCGACCAGTTCGGTGACGTACATCGTGTCGGCGTACTCCGGGTTCTTCACGCCGGTCGACGCCCACAGCGGACGCTGCCGATTCGCGCCCGAGGAGGCCAGGTTCAGGAACGTGGAGGTGTGCTTGCCTCCGTCGAACACATCCTGGTACTCGGCGTAGGCGAGGCGGGCATTGGCGATACCCGCCTTGCCGCGCAGCGCGAGCGCCTCGTCGGTGCCGAGCGCCTCCAGTCGCTTGTCGATCTCGGTATCCACGCGGGAGACGAAGAACGAGGCGACGGAGTGGATCCTGGCCGGGTCGTGACCGGCGATCTTGGCCTTCTTCACGCCCTCCAGGTAGGCGCCCATCACCGCGCGATAGCGCTGCACCGAGAAGATCAGCGTGACGTTCACGCTGATGCCTTCGCCGATCACGGCCGCGATGGCGGGCAGGCCCTCCTCGGTGGCCGGGATCTTGATGAACAGGTTGGGCCGGTCGACGATCTTCCACAGTTCGACCGCCTGCGCGACGGTCCGGTCGGTGTCGAACGCCAGGCGGGGGTCGACCTCGATGGAGACCCGGCCGTCCACGCCACCGGTCGCCTCGAAGACCGGAGCGAACACGTCGCAGGCCGCGCGGACGTCATCGGTGGTGATGGTGCGGATCGCGGCGTCGGCGTCGGCGCCTTGCGCGGCAAGCTCTTTCAGCTGGCCGTCGTAGGCGTGGCCCTGGCTGAGCGCACCCTGGAAGATCGTCGGGTTGGTGGTGACCCCGACGACGGACCGGGTCTCGATCAGCTCGAGCAGGTTGCCGGACTGGATCCGGTCCCTGGACAGATCGTCGAGCCATACGGACACTCCCGCCGCCGAGAGGGCGGCGAGATTCTCGTTCTGAGCCATGAGCGCTTATCCCTTCACGTTCTCGAGCGTGCGCTGCGCGGCGGCAACGACGGCTTCCGGAGTGAGGCCGAATTCGCGGAACAGGGTCTTGTAGTCGGCGGAGGCGCCGAAGTGCTCGATCGACACGATCTCGCCCGCGTCACCGGCGAACCGGTGCCACGGCATCGCGATACCGGCTTCGACGACGACGCGCGCGGCGATCGCGGGCGGAAGCACTTCGTCCCGGTAAGCCTTGTCCTGCGCGTCGAACCACTCCACGCACGGCATCGACACCACGCGGGTGGCGATGCCCTGCTCCTCCAGCGTAATGCGGGCGGCGACCGCGAGCTGCAGCTCCGAACCGGTGGCGATCAGGATCACTTGCGGTGTGCCCGTGGACGCCTCGGCCAGGATGTAGCCGCCCTTCTTGACGCCTTCGTAGCTGGTGCCCTCGAGAATCGGCAGGTCCTGGCGGGTCAGCGCCAGCCCGGACGGGCCGTCCTGGTGCGGCGGCTCGGACACCGAGAAGTGCGAGCTGTGCTCGCTGCTGTCGCGCTCCAGGATGGTGCGCCAGGCGTAGGTGGTCTCGTTGGCGTCACCGGGACGGACCACGTTCAGGCCCGGGATGGCGCGCAGCGCGGCGAGGTGCTCGATCGGCTGGTGCGTGGGGCCGTCCTCACCGAGACCGATGGAGTCGTGGGTCCAGACGTAGATCGCGGGCACGCGCATCAGCGCGGCCAGGCGGACCGACGGGCGCATGTAGTCGCTGAACACCAGGAAGGTGCCGCCGTACGGACGGGTCGGGCCGTGCAGGGCGATGCCGTTGAGGATCGCGCCCATCGCGTGCTCGCGCACACCGAAGTGCAGGGTGCGGCCGTACGGATCGGCCTTCCACATGCCGGTGGAGATCGACTCCGGCCCGAAGCTGCGCTGGTCGGGCATGGTGGTGTTGTTGGACTCGGCCAGGTCGGCCGAACCGCCCCACAGCTCCGGCAGCACCGGCGCCAGCGCGGCGAGCACCTTGCCGGACGCCTTGCGGGTGGCCATGCCCTTCGGATCCGGTTCGTAGCTGGGCAGATTCGCGGTCCAGTTGTCCGGCAGACGCCGCGCGAAGAGGCGGTCGAACAGCGCCTTGTTCTCCGGGTTCGCCGCCGCCCACGCGTCGAACGACTGCTGCCACTGCTCGTGCGCTTTCCGGCCGCGCTCGACGACCTTGCGGGTGTGCTCGATGACGGCCGGGTCCACGTCGAAGCTCTTGTCCGGGTCGAAGCCGAGGACCTTCTTGGTGGCGGCGACCTCGTCGGCGCCCAGCGCCGCGCCGTGGGCGGTGCCGGTGTTCATCTTGCTGGGGGCGGGGTAGCCGATGATGGTGCGCAGCACGATGATCGATGGCTTGCCGGTCTCGGCCTTGGCGGCTTCCAGCGCGGCCTCGATGGCGACGACGTCTTCGCCGCCCTCGACCACCTGCACGTGCCAGCCGTAGGCCGCGTAACGCTCGGCGACGTCCTCGGTGAACGCGATGGTGGTGTCGTCTTCGATGGAGATCTTGTTGTCGTCGTAGATCACGACGAGATTGCCCAGCTGCTGGGTGCCCGCGAGCGACGACGCCTCGGAGGTGACGCCCTCCTCGAGGTCGCCGTCGGAGGCGATGACGTAGATGAAGTGGTCGAACGGGCTGGTGCCCGGCGCGGCGGCGGGATCGAACAGTCCGCGCTCGCGACGCGCCGCCATCGCCATGCCGACCGCCGACGCCAGGCCCTGGCCGAGCGGGCCGGTGGTGATCTCGACGCCGTCGGTGTGCCGGAACTCGGGGTGGCCCGGGGTGAGCGAGCCCCACTTGCGCAGGTTCTTCAGGTCGTCCAGCTCGAGACCGTAACCCGCCAGGTAGAGCTGGATGTACTGGGTGAGGCTGGAGTGCCCGCAGGACAGCACGAACCGGTCCCGGCCGACCCAGCTCGGATCGCTCGGGTCGATGCGCATGGTCCGCTGGTACAGCGTGTAGGCAAGCGGCGCCAGGCTCATCGCGGTACCGGGGTGGCCGTTTCCGGCGTTCTGCACCGCCTCGGCGGCCAGGACCCGGATGGTGTCGACAGCCTTGGTGTCCAGATCCGTCCAGTCGTCCGGGTGGTTCGGCTGAGTGAGGGCGCGGATGTCGTCTGTGATCGACACGACCGAGGTTCTCCTGACATTGGTTCGTCGACGGCGGGTGGGTTTCTGACGGCGATGATCGCGCGGCAGCTACGGCGTGCTAACCGGGTATACCCACTTACCCTAGATGTGCCCGGTGACCGGCACACCATTAACCCTGTGTTGGTTTCGCGGCGCCTGTTGCGCTGCGCGTTCGCAGGTGGTTTCGCACAGGCCGCGACTGCGACGGCGGTGTGTTGGCGGCCTTGCACCAGGGCCGCCGGAACGGGTGGGCCGGGTGTCTTCGGTGCTCGCGTCACGCGCATGCGCGACGCGTGACGGGTCGTGAACGCCCTCGTAGGGCGCGTGTTCGGGGTGATGGGAAAGTATTGAGCAAGCGACTGCTTTGTGGCACGCGCCGGTGCGGTGCCGAAAGTTGCCGCACCACGCGGTGCGGGGCATGCGGTGGGTTCGCCGGGTTCGGTGGAGTCGACAAATTTTTTCGCGGCGCGGAATCCGCGTCGCGCGTGCGCACGGCTCCGCGCGAGTGGACAGGGGGGAGGGCAAGGGCTCCGAACCGGGTGGCGCGGACGAGCCGAACGAGCCGTCGCCCCCGTCACATTCCGGTCCTCTAGCGCGGGGGCGACGGGAGGGGCGCGCGCGGCGGGGGTCTACCATCCTTTGTAGTAGTAGTCGCGCCGCACCGGTCGGAAGGGGCGCCGGGGCGGACGGAAGTCCGGCGCGGGCGCACCCGTACCACCGGGACGAGTGCACTGCTGGTCGATGCCGGATGCGATGCACAGCGTGCGAGGAGAGACAGTGCGGATTGGGCAACAGCCGGGTGGCGATGGTGCGCACGGCTCCTCCGCGACGGCGCTGGCCGACCGGTTCACGGGTCCCGGCCTACCGTCCCGGCTGATTCGACGGGTACTGGCCTACGTCGCGCTGACCAAGCCCAGGGTCATCGAGCTGTTGCTCGTCGCCACGATTCCGACCATGCTGCTGGCCGACCGCGGCACCGTCGACATCCGCCTGATCCTCGCGACGCTGTTCGGCGGCTGGATGGGCGCGGCGAGCGCGAACACGCTCAACTGCGTCGCGGACGCCGACATCGACAAGGTCATGAAGCGCACCGCCAAGCGGCCGCTGGCCAGGGACGCGGTGCCGACCCGCAACGCGTTCGTGTTCGGCGTCGTGCTCGGGTTGGGCTCGTTCGCCTGGCTGTGGTGGCAGGCCAACCTGCTCAGCGGCGTGCTCGTCGTCGCCACGATCCTGTTCTACGTCTTCGTCTACACGCTGGGCCTCAAGCGCCGCACCTCGCAGAACGTGGTGTGGGGCGGCGCGGCGGGCTGCATGCCCGCGCTGGTGGGCTGGTCGGCGGTGACCGGCGGCATCGGCTGGCCCGCCATCGCGCTGTTCGGCGTCATCTTCTTCTGGACGCCGCCGCACACCTGGGCGCTGGCCATGCGCTACAAGGAGGACTACCGCGCGGCGGGCGTGCCGATGCTGCCGGTGGTTGCCACGGAGAAGACCGTCACCAAGCAGATCGTCGTCTACACCTGGCTGACCGTGCTCACCACGCTCGCCCTGGTGCCCGCCACCGGCGTGATCTACGCGGCCGTGGCGCTGGTGGCCGGGGCATGGTTCCTGCTCATGGCGCACCAGCTGTACGCGGGCGTGCGGCGCGGCGAGTCGGTGAAGCCGCTGCGGCTGTTCCTCCAGTCGAACAACTACCTGGCCGTGGTGTTCTGCGGCCTCGCGGTGGACTCGGTGCTCGGCTGGGACACCGTCGGCAGCTTCTTCAGCTGAGCGCGCCGACGTAGCCGTCCGGGCGAACGAACACCCTGGTGCCCTCGGCTGCGGCGTAGGCCGCGTGGGCGTGTCCGTCGACATCCACCACATGCGGCCCTTCCACCTGCTCACCGGGACGCACTACCGCGTATGCGTGCGGCCCGGCCTCCGCCTGGGCGCCGAATGACAGCACCGTCGCGTGGGGCCCGCGGAACAGGTCGAACAACCGGACGGGCCGTCCGTGCTCGTCTTTCACCGGCGCGTCCGGCGCCCGGTCGCCGACGGCGAACCAGCCGCGCTCGGCCGGGTCTCGATAGCTGATGTCCAGTTGCTGGGTCTCCGCTCCGCGCTCCATCGCGTCCTCGTCGCCGTCGACCAATTTGTCCAGCAGTTCGGAGCTGATCCCGAGCACCTTGGCGGCCACCGTCCTGCGCTCGGCCTCGTAGCTGTCCAGGAGCATGTCGTCCCCGGCGAGCGCGGCGGCCAGCTTCCAGCCGAGGTTGTAGGCGTCCTGGATGCCGGTGTTCATGCCTTGGCCGCCGGTGGGCGGATGCGCGTGCGCGGCGTCGCCGGCCAGGAACACCCTGCCGTCGCGGAAGCGCTGCGCCAGGCGGATATTCGGGCGCCACACGGTCACCCAGGTCAGGTCGGTGAGGGTGACGTCGTCGCGTCCGCAATAGCGGTCCACGTATTCCTGGAGCAGCTCGAGGCTCGGCTCCGCGTCGCCGGTCAACGGGGCGGCGAATTGGAACTGACGCCCACCGGGCAGCGGGGACAACGCGATGCCCCGCATCGGCTCGTCGGCGGCGGCGAACCAGTAGCCGACCTCGTGGTCGAGCGCGTCGGCGCGCACGTCGCCGAGCAGCATGCGCAGCGATTCGTCGGTGCTGCCCTCGAACGGGATGCCGAGTGTCTTGCGCACGGTGCTCTTGCCGCCGTCCGCGCCGATCAGGTAGGCGGCGCGCACGGTCTCCGGCGTGCCGTCGTGCTCCAGCGTCACGGTGACGCCGTCGTCGTCCTGTGTGAAGCCGGTCAGCGCGGTGCCCAGTTCCACGTGCACCCCGAACTCGGCGAGCCGCTCGCGGAGGATGGCCTCGGTGCGGGACTGGCCGAGCACCCACAGGTTCGGGTAGGGGACGGCGGGCGTCGGCTCGACCGGTTCGCTCATTCGGCGTTCGGTGACGAACTCGCCGCCCAGATGTACGCGCATCACCGGTGTCGGCATTCCGGCCGCCAGCACCGCGTCCAATACCCCCAGGTCGTCGAACACTTCCAGGGTGCGCGGCTGGATGCCGTCGCCGCGCGAGCCCGCGAAGAACGTGGCCGCCTTGTCGACGATCCGGACCGGGATGTCCCGGCGAGCGAGATCGAGGGCGAGGGTGAGGCCGGTGGGTCCGGCGCCCGCGACGAGAACGAGATGTGCCATGACGTACTCCTGATGAATCAATATTCACTGAATGCATATTCAGTGTCATGCTTGGTACGTTGCGTTGTCAAGGAGGTGAGGTGGGTGTCGCTGAGTCGCAAGGAGAAGTCGGCCGAAACCGAGCAGGTGTTGAAGGCCGCCGCGCTGCGGTTGTTCGCCGAGCGCGGCTACCTGAACACCAAGATCACCGACATCACGACGGCCGCGGGACGGGCGGCCGGGTCGTTCTACAACCACTTCGCGAGCAAGGAAGAATTGCTCCAGGCGCTGCTGAGCGATCTGGCCGCGGCGGGGGACGAGCGTGCGGAAGGACCCGATCACAATCCGGATTTCAGCGACCCGGAGGCGGTGCGTTACCACGTCGCCGGGTATTGGACCTTCGCGCGGGAGCACGGGCCCGTGCTGCGCGCGGTGAATCAGGCGGCCCTGGTCAACGAGGAATTCGCGCAGATGGTCGCGCGGTTCGGCAGACAGCAGCGCGCCGACATCGCCGACCACGTCGAAGGATTCGCCGACCGGGGCCTGCGGCTGCCGAGCACGCCCGACGCCAGCCTGGCGATGATGTTCATGCTCACCCAGAGCCTGCTGGCCGCGGTGGAAGAGGGGAGCGTCGAGTTGACCGACGAACAGGCCGTGGAGGGCCTGACCCGGTTCATTTATCGCGGTCTCACCGGCCGCGACTACTGAGCGGGCGGGGGCCGGCCCATCGGACCGCCCCCCACCCGTGGCTCACGGAAGCAGGACGATGGAACCGGTGGTCTTGCGGCCTTCCAAGTCGCGGTGTGCCCGCTCGGCGTCGGCGAGCGGGTAGGTCGCGCCGATCCGGATGTTCAGTGTGCCTCGCGCGATGGCGTCGAAGACGTCGCCCGCGCGCCAGGTGAGTTCGGCGCGGTCCCGGATGTAGTGCGCCAACGTGGGACGGGTGACGAACAGCGAACCGGCCCCGCCCAGCCGTTGCAGGTCGAATGGCGGCACCGGACCGCTCGCGCCCCCGAAGAGGGCGAGCGTGCCCCGCACGCGCAGCGCGGCGAGGCTCGACTCGAAGGTTGCCGCGCCGACGCCGTCGTAGGCCGCCGCCACGCCGACGCCGTCGGTGAGCTCGCGCACGCGACCGGCCAGTCCGTGGCCGTAACGCAGCACCTCGTCGGCTCCCGCCGCGCGCGACAGCGTCTCCTTCTCGTCGGAGGACACCGTCGTGATCACCCGGACGCCGCGCGCGTTGAGGAGCTGGGTCAGGATCAGCCCGACACCGCCCGCGCCCGCGTGCACGAGCACCGCCTCCCCTGGCTCGGGCCGGTAGATGGACTCGATGAGATAGTGCGCCGTCATGCCCTGCAACAGCGCCGACGCGGCCACGGGCGGATCGACGCCGTCCGGTACCCGGATGGCGACGGCGGCGGGCACCGCGACCTTCGGGGCGTAGCTGCCCGGGGCGGCGGCCCAGGCCACCCGGTCGCCGACCGCGAACTCCGTGACGTCCGAGCCGACCTCGGCGACGACGCCGGTGCCCTCCGCGCCGGGAACGTAGGGGACGTCCTGCGGATAGCGCCCGGTACGGATGTAGGTATCGATGAAGTTGACGCCGATCGCCTGTGTGTCGACCAGGAGCTGGTCCGGTCCGATCCGCGGATCGGGCACCTCTACGTACTTCAGGACCTCGGGACCACCGTGTTCGGAAACCTGAATGGCGTGCATGAGATCCAGTTCTACACCCGAGCGGCGGGCACGCTGCCTACCGGTCGGTAAACTGCGTGCCATGAGTTCTGAAACCGCCACGGCGCCGCAGAAGCTGTCGGGCGCCCTCGTCGAGTCCGTCAAGGGGTTCGTCGCCGATCACGGACGTTCCGCCACGGCCGTGCTCCAGCCGATCGGTCGCGCTGGTGTGCGGGTCACCCTGGTCGGTTCCGACGGTGTGCTCGGTGACCGCGTGGTCCCGGACCTGGAGACGGCCAAGGAACTGGTCGCCACGATCGACGGTCTCACCGAGGCCGACGAATGGGATCGTGAGCTCACCTCGATCGTCACCCCGCGCAAGGGGCACTGGGCCAAGATGGCGGGCTGGGTCGCCAAGCAGGCCCGTTTCCCCAAGGCGCGCAACGAGAAGTGATCGTTGCGTAGCCGAGTGACGCTGCCCGGCCGGATCGGCGCGGCGCTGATCGCCGCATGCGCGATACTTGTCGCGGCAGCGACTCCGGCGGCCGCGCAGCCGCCGGAGACTTCGAACGCGCTGCGCGCCTGCACGCCCGGCGACTATCCGCCGTACTCGATCAGGGACGCTGCCGGCGACCACCGCGGTGTGGACGTCGATCTGGCGCGGGGTTTCGCCGCGCTGCTCGGCCGTCCGATCGAGTTCGTGCCCGTGACCTGGGCGACGCTGAAGACCGACTTCGCCGAGCGGAACTGTGATATCGCGGTCGGGGGCATCTCCGACCTGCCGTCGCGGCGCGCGTTCGCGGACTTCTCGATCACCTACGGGACCGATGGCAAGGCCCCGATCACCCATCGCGCGAACGGCACGGCGTTCTCGACCATCGCGGAGATCAACCGTCCCGGCGTCCGGGTGATCGCCAATCGCGGTGGCACGAACGAAGAATTCGCGCGCAAGAACTTCCCCGACGCGCAGCTCACCTTGTGGCCGGAAAATCTGACGATCTTCGGCGAGGTCGAGCAGGGCCGCGCCGACGTGTTCGTCACCGATTCGGTCGAGGGCCGCTACCGCGTCCGTCAGCATCCGGACCTGCAAGTGCTGCATCCCGAAGCGCCGTTCGACTCGTTCGGGAAGGTTCTGCTGGTGCGCAAGGACGACCCGGTTCTGGCGGCCTTGCTGGACGCCTACTTGACCACCCAGCTCGCGACGGGGGCGGTGGATCGATTGTTCGACCAGTGGATCGGGCCGAACGCCCCCGTGGGCTGAGTTCGTGCGCTGACTATCCCGGGGCGACGCTGCCCTCCGAGCGTCAGCGGCTCGGGATGTTCCAAGTGAGCCGCCACGCCGCCGGGGAAAGCGCTCGAGCGCGTGAAACAGAGCGAGTCGGTGCGCGTCCGGGCGAGGTGGACAGTGCCGACGGTCAGGCGCGGCTGTCGATTTCGGCAGTGCGCGACGGGCGGCACGCGGGAGGGTGGCTGCGATGATAGGTAGCTCTGGCCAGCCATCGAGGCCCTGCGCGATGCTGGGCGGCGAAACGGGCGGACGGGGCGAGCGTCGCCGAAACTGGTGGTCAGCTCGGAGCGGTTCCGTCCCGGCGAGGATGCTCGAGCAGCGCTTTCCAGGCCGCCTGCCACGGGAAGAGGGGCAGGCTCGCCTCCCCGGTGCCCCGCTCGTGCGGCTCCCCCTCGCCGATCACGATGGTGACGCCCCACTCGGACAGCTTGCGCATTCCCTCTTGGATCGCGGGAAAGCTGATCTGCGCGCGGTTCGAGTAAGGCACACCGACGATCGGCAGGCCCTTGCCGAGCCCTTCCACCAGTAGGCCGAGCAGGAGCGTATCCGAGATCCCCGCAGCCCATTTCGCGATCGAATTGCCGGTGAGCGGGGCGGCGATGATGCCGTCGGCAGGCGGCAGCACATCCGGCGTGCCGGGTTCCTTGTACTGGCTGCGCACGGGATAACCGGTCTGCGCTCGGAGCGCGTCGACGTCGATGAACCCGGTTCCCGACGGCGAGGCGATCACGCACACTTCCCAGCCGTCCGCCTGGGCCAGGGCGATCAACTTGCCGACATCGCGTGCGGCGGGCGAACCGGTCACGAGGGCGTACAGCACGGGATTTCCGTTGGCGTCCACGACTTTCATGGTGCCATGCCGCCGCAGGGCGGCTCGATGGCACGGGAAGCGTCACTCCGCCCCCAGTGGACCGGTCAGCTCGCGGCGCCCGGTTGTGCTGATTCGTTGCGAAGTATGGCCTTGTGCACCTTGCCGGACGGAGTCAAGGGAAGGTTCGGCCTGATGATGATCTCTTTGGGGACCTTGTAATCCGCGATTCTGTCCGCGCAGAATCGCTCGAGGTCGCCTTCGGCGAGCTGAGCGTCTGGTGTGAGGACAACGTAGTAGCGGCCGATCTCGCCGAGCACCGGATCGGGTACGCCGATACCGGCCGCCATGAGGACCTGGGGGTGCTCCGCCAGTATGTTCTCGACTTCGATCGGGTAGATGTTGTATCCGCCTTGGACGAACATGTCCTTGGCGCGGCCGTGCAGGGTGATCAAGCCGTCGTTGTCGATCCAGGCTATGTCACCGGTGCGCAGCCAGCCGTCGCTACCGATGACGTCGGCCGTTTCCGCGGGCATCCCGTGGTAGCCCGCCATGACCGAAGGGGTTCGGAGCAGGAGTTCGCCGGTTTCGCCGATGGCGACTTCGGTCCCGTCGGCATCGGCGATCTTGATCTGCACGTTCGGAAGCGGCCGGCCGATCGCGCGCACGGTCGACTCCGTGTCACTGCCCCACGGGGTCATCACAACTGCACCCGAGGACTCACTGAGCCCGTAGAGGTTCATCACGGTGGCGTTCGGAAAGAAGCTGGTCAAACGTTCCAGCAAGGCTGTACTCCTCTCGTTACGCGTTCGACGCGAGATGCGTGGTGAGAAACTCGATCTGATCGGCAACGATCCGATCGACAGCCGGCGGATGGTAGACGGTGAAGTGGTCGGCGTCGTAATGCTTCAGGGTTGCCCGTGGTGCGGTGGCGGCCACCCGCCCCGCGATGGCCGGGTCGATGAGATTTTCTCGATCGCAGGCGCACACCAGCAGCGGGCAGCGCACGCGCGGGGCGGCGGACGCGGCGTTGTAGAACAACATGCCCAGTCCCGAGGCCGCCGTGATCCGGTTATCGAAGCCGTAACCCGGTGGCGTCACCGACTGCCACCCTTCGAGAGCGCCGGGCTGGTTCACGAACGCCAGGTCCCCGGGCTTTCCGACCAAGGGGACGTAACGGCGCGACCGACCGAGTGCGGCACGGACCAGGTCGGACACGATCGGAACCGTGAACCGCAACAAATGCCGGACCCCCGCCCGTGACACAACGGCACGCCCACTGAAGACCGGACACTGAACCACCGCGGCACGAAGGTCATCGTGGCGTGCGGCTGCGGCCAGGACGTGGCTGGCGCCGAAAGACGTGCCCCACAAGGCGATCCGGTGAGCGTCCAGTTCGGGGCGGGAGCGGGCGAAGGCCACAGCGGCGTCGACATCCTCGGCATAACGGCGTTGACTCACCAGCTGGCGCGGCCGCCCACCTGATTCTCCGAGGTGGCGGAAGTCGAAGGCCACCACGGCAAGACCCGCATCGGAGAACCACTTCTCGTACTGGGCCAGCATCATCTCGTGGGTTGCGCCACCGCCATGGACGAGCACCACGACCGGATGCGGACCTGGGCCGTCCGGAAGGGTCAGCCACACCGCGCACTCGTCGCGGCCGGAAGGGAAAGTGGTGCGAATGGTCATGACACCTCGATATAGGTACGTTGTACGTGAACGAGTTCAGTTAAACACGTACGTTGTACTTAAACAAGGAGGAGTATGCCCGCCCCCAGAAAGTTCGCGCGCGAGCAGCTGCAAGCCGCGGCACTGGCCTTGGTCGACGACCATGGCCTGGCCGGGTTGACCATGCGCAGTCTCGCGTCGGCGCTGGGCACCGGTGCGATGACGATCTACAACTACGTCGATGGACGGGAAGGTTTGGAGCAGCTCGTCACTGAGGCCGTGATGGCCGAAGCGCATTGGTGCGCCACGCCGTCCATGGACTGGGATGACGAGGTACTAGCCGTCGCCGAGGGAATGTGGCGCGCCGTGCGCGCACATCCCCATGCGATCCCATTGATTCTCACCCGGCGCAGCCTCGACATGGCGACCCTGCGGCCAACCGAAGCCCTGTTGCAGGCGCTCGCGCGTAGCGGTAGATCAGGGACCGAATTGCTGGTGGCGTTCCGCGCAGTGTCCGGCTTCATCACCGGATACGCGCAAGCCGAACTCGTCGGCCCCCTATCCGTGGCGCGCGACGAGGACCTCACGACGATCACCGACCGGATCGCGGCCTTGCCGCCCGAGCAGTTCCCCAAGCTCATCGAGATCGCGTACGCCGCCGCCGCGAGCGACCCGACAGCCGAATTCCGGGCCGGGATGCGCATAATCTTGGCAGGACTCGAGACCTAGACGTCCGCCAGCCAACGGGTGCGGCATCGGATGCCGCCGGACCTGCGTTCGGATGTCGCCCATCTCCGGTCCGCCGAGGCCGGACGCGTGGTACCTGAAACCTGTTGTGGCCGATGCATATGTTGCCCGGGGTATGGGTCAGGAGGGGACCGCGCCGATGCGTTTGGCGAGGCGGCCGAGGTCACCGGTGGTGAGGTTGCGGTGGGCGGTGCGCATCATGTGGCCGACGAGTTCGCGGACGTGGGTCATGCCGCGCACTTGCTGGGGGGCGATGTGTTCGGCGCGCAGGAGGGCGTGCAGGGAGTTGTGGTAGTCGCGGCGCAGGGCGTGGGCGCGGCCGATCTCGACGAAGTATTGGGCTCTGCGGCCTTCGGCGGGGATGGTTTGCGGGTCGAGGGTTGGGG
Source organism: Nocardia sp. NPDC047038 (assembly GCF_040644075.1). Lineage (NCBI taxonomy): Bacteria > Bacillati > Actinomycetota > Actinomycetes > Mycobacteriales > Nocardiaceae > Nocardia > Nocardia sp. NPDC047038. The sequence goes on from NZ_JBEYVQ010000001.1 coordinate 1,155,894, forward strand.
CGAGTTGGAGCACTTGGCCTGGTTCGCGTTTCTCCATTGCGGCTGACATGCGCCAGAGGATCACGTTCGCGGCATCGAATGTCGGGTTGCGGAGAGTCGCGGATTCCGGGGGAGCCTGGCCGAGCCTGGTGACTTGCTCGCTCGCTTCGTCCAGATGGTCGCCAGGGTCGCCGCCGAGCGCTGCGGTAACGAGCGCGGCCTGCAAGTGCAGCATGCCGTAGGTTTCGATCTCGCCGCGGCTTCGAACCTCCGGGCCGAGGCGCTCGGCAGCGTTCGTCGCGCCGTCGAGCGCGGCAGTCAATGAGCCGGGGCGCGACAGCAGGATCTGGCTTCGAGTGAAGGCTGCGGTAGCCGAACCGGAGGTGCCACCGATGTTCGCGGTGGCGTGCTCGATCTCTTGTGCTGCTGTCCAAGCCAACGCTGAGTACCCTCTGGCCTTCAAGGACGCGGCTGTCGTGTATGCCGCCGCCGCAAGCACATCCCAGGCAAGATTGCGATCGGCTCCGGCCGAATCACGAGCGTGTCGATAGCAGTCGGTGAGTAGAGCAGGCAACATCGGACCGAGTGCCGCGTAGTCGCACGCGCGTCGCAGATGGGCAGCATGACGTGCTGCCGCCGCGAGTTCGGTGAGGCTGCGGGGTGGTGCAGTCGGAGTGGTGTCGCCCCGGGTCCACAGCGCGGTTTCGATGGCGGGCACCGCGGCGTGGAATCCGGCCGACGACGGGTCGAACCGGTCGTCCTGATCGCCGGTCAGATCACCGACCGCGACGCCGAGCGCTTGGGCGAGGGCGTGCAGGGTCCGCCGCGAATCGATGGGGCGCTCGCCGTTCTCGTATTTGGCGATCGCGCCCCGGCTGACGCCGACCCGATCAGCAAGCACTTGCTGCGAGATCCCACGGCGCGCGCGAACAGCACGCACCTGTCGGCCGATGTATCGGCCCTCGTCGTTCCCCTGACCCTCGCTCATCGGCTCTCCCTCGCCGGATGCTGATCGAAACCTCATGCTAGACGCGTCGCCAGGTGTCCCGCACCGGGACAACGCCGGTCCGGCAGCCCACCAAGCTGTTGCGAGCACTCGCCCTCGGGACGGGCACGTCGGTGCGCGCGACAACGGGTTGCGCTCCAGGGCGCGGGTGCTCACAACGCGATGAGCAGGGGAAGGCAAACGTGATGCGGGGAGTGGCAGTCGATTTCGCGTGGAACGACACGTTCGTGGAGCGGCATGGTGACGCGATCGCGATGGTGGCGACCGGTGATCGAAACGAACTCGGTGCGATTCGCGCGGTGTCGGCGTCCGCGCCCGGCTCCACGCTATCCCTAGCGGATCAGCTGGCTCGCAACGGTTTCCGGGCGCGAGTCGTCCAGTGCCACGCACATCGACTCCGCCGTCGCTGCGCCCGACTCACCGATCGCAACCGACCGCGCCTCGACGTGATGCCGTCGCGACCGCTGCGCGGACACGATCGGCGCGCGACGGCCTCCCACCGCGTCGGTGATCCCGGCGCGACGGGGCAGGAGGGCACGCGGTGAGCGACCTGTGCGATCCGGCGGCCGACACCCCGGCCAGCCGGTGCCGCTTCTACCGGCAGTGCGGGCTTCCTGCGGCCGTGCAACCGGAACTCGGCCGCATCGTCGTGCCCGCGGGCCGAGTCGGCGCGATCACCATGCCCGCTCGGCTCGGCCAAGAGGTGAAGGCGCTGCTGCAGGTCCGGCGGTCCGCGCTTGGGCCGATCATCTCGCATCCACGCTCGAAGCGCTGGACCTATCTGGTGCGGCCGGACCTGCCCGACGAAGTCGGCTTGTTCGCCGAGCTGTTCCGGCTGGACGTGTCGGTCGCGCGCTGCGGCGCGCAGATCGCCCTGCCCTCGCCCGCCGACCGGTCGCCGTGCTTCCGGGTGTGGGTGGAACCGCCGCGCGATACGTTCCGGCCGTCGGGTTCGGTCGTCGTCGCGGCGATCCGGGTACGCGCGGGACGCCGGTGGTGACCGGGCCGCAGCAGCGGTCGCCGCGCCCGGAAGAGCCCGATGTCCATGTGTCGGTCCAATTCCACGACGTGCGCCTGAACTTCGCGGCCTGTGCGAGCGCTGCCGCGCTGTTCGTCCAGGAGTGGCGCGCCCGCCACTACGAGGACGCGGCCACGGTGCTCCCGGGCGATCCGACGGGCCTGCCCCGCCTGCCGAACGAGCGGTTGTTCCTCGACCCGTGAGCAGTGGGTCGGCCGGGAGTGGACGCGGCCGCGTGTCCGAGCGCCGAGACGGACTCGGCGGGAAGTCGCGCTGCCCGTGCAACCGGAACCCGGCCGCATCGTCGTGCCCGCTCGGCTGGGCCAGGATGCGAAGGCGCTGACGCAGGTCCGGCGGTCCGCGTCCGGTTCCCGTCCTGGCCCAGCTCGTCGCGTCACCCGTTCCGGCCGGATGAGCTGGATACCAGTGGTCTCGAGCACGACCCCGGCGATGCCATTCCCGGCAGTTCGGATGAGCGGACGGCGACCGAACCCGAGTCGAGCGCGGGACGCCGGGCGCGAGTGTCCGCTGAGCAATCATTCGGCGGCGTCTGCGCGGATGCCGCGGCGCCCCCGCTCGGAGCGATACCCTGGAGCAGGGTAATTCGACGTCGAGGAGCTGATGTGGAACACCTGCGAGGCAAGGGCGCATCGTGTGTAGCCGCCGTCTGACCGGCCACGGCTGACTCCGAGCTACCGATGCGCGAACCGATCGATCTCGCCGATTCGGCGGAACGGACCCGTGCGGCGCTCGCCGCCGCCGTGGCGCGATTCTCCGAGGCTTGGGCGTCGGGATTCCCGCCCGATCTGTCCTCCTATCTGCCCCGCGAACCGGCCGATCGGCACACGATGCTGATCGAATTGATCAAGGTAGACCTCGAGTTCCGCTGGCTTCGCTACCACTTCCCCAAACGGCTGATCGACTACCGCGCGGAATTCCCCGAGCTGCGCAGCGCTCCGTTCCCGGCCGATCTGGTTTACGAGGAATTCCACGCGATGCGCCGTAGCGGCCGCCGCGACGCCGCCGATTCGGACGGCACGGCCACCGCGACGGCGGCGGATCCGGCCCTCGACCGGATCACCAGCGACTACCGCAGCACGATGATCGCTCGTCCCAGCGCCCAGGTCGCGCTCGACGCCATCGACGTCGGCGATCGAGTGGACGATTTCGACCTCCTGATGCGCATCGGGGTCGGCGCCTTCGCCCAGGTGTACCTGGCGCGGCAGCAGTCGATGCAGCGACTGGTCGCGGTCAAGATCTCGCACAACCACGGCAACGAGCCGCAGACGCTCGCCCAGCTCGACCACGAATACATCGTGCGCATCTTCGACCAGCGACTCATCGCCGACGGCGAGCTGAAACTGCTCTACATGCAGTATCTGCCCGGCGGAACGCTGCTCGACGTGCTGCGCTTGTCGCGTACGACGCCGCCCGAACGTCGCAGTGGGCAACTGCTGCTGGACGCCATCGACAAGGTGCTCGCCGACAAAGGCGAGGTGCGGCCGACCGAGTCCGCTGTCCGGACCAGGATCGCCGGACTGACTTGGCCGGAGACCGTGGTGTGGCTGGGGCGCCGGCTCGCGGACGCGCTGGAGCACGCGTCCGAACGCGGGGTGCTGCATCGCGACATCAAACCCGCGAACGTGCTGCTGAGCGCCGAGGGAATCCCGAAGCTGGCCGACTTCAATGTCAGCTTCAGCAAACGCGTCCGGGGCACCAGCCCGTTGGCGTACTTCGGCGGATCGCTGGCATACATGTCGCCGGAGCAACTCGAGGCCTGCCACCCCGACCTGCCCGCGACCGCCGTGGAACTGGATACGCGAAGCGACATCTTCGCGCTCGGCGTCATGCTGTGGGAGTTGCTCACCGGGCGCCGCCCCTTCGCGGACGAGACGTCGGCGGGCGATTCGCAGACGTCGCTGGCCCGCATGATCGCACTGCGGCGCCGGCCCATCGGTCCGGCGTTCCTGTCGCAGCTGCCCCCGGACTGCCCCATGGCGCTGCGGCGCGTGCTGTTGAAGTGTCTGTCGCCCGACCGTGCGGACCGCTACTCGTCCGGCTCGGAATTGGCGCAACAACTCGACCTGTGCCTGGAGCAGCGGGCCCGCGATCTCGTCTATCCACCCCCGGACAGCTGGCGCGCACGGCTCGCGAGCAGGCCCACTCCGGTTCTGTGGTTGTCCTCGCTGGTCGGTGTCGGCCTGGCGACGATCTACATGGCCGTGCACGTCCAGGACCTGATCAGAGAGCGCCTGCCCGATACGACCAACTCGCAGCTCAACATGGGTGTATACGTCTTCGTCCTCATCGCCTGCCCGCTGTCCATCGTGATCTACGCGTATATGTCGCGTGATCTGCTCGCGGTTCCGCGCGGCTTGCGCGAGGGCAGACGCTACGACGAGGCACTGCTCGCGCGAGTGCGGTCGCGAACATTGTTCTGGGGGGACATGTGTGCGCTGAACACCTTTCAGACCGGGATTACGGCAACGGTGACGGGGGTGTTCCTCTGCCTCTGGCTCACCGATCTTCCGGCGCGACTGGTGATCCACGCGGCGATGACCGTTTTCATGGCGGCTGTCATCTCCGTCGCCTACACGTTCTTCCTGTCGACGTTCTACATCGTCCGCTGTGTCTATCCGATCTATTTGCGTTACAGCCGCACGACGGCGCACGACTTCGGCGTCATCCGCACGCTGCGCCGCAGAACCACGATCTATCTTGCGGTCACGGCGTCCGTGCCACTGGTCGGGGTGCTGGCCGGATTCAGCCTGCTCGAACCCGAGGAACTTCCGTTGGTGCGCGATTCGGTCCTCGGGTTGTGCGCGGTCGGCGGGCTCGCGTTCGTCGCCGTGTACTGGCTGTTCCGCACGCTGGACGCGGACCTGCGCGCGCTCCAGCGGGTGGTCCAGGCGTCAGCGGCGGACGTGGACTGATCCGCGCGCACGCCCACGACCGCTGTCCTACCGCTCACGGCAGATCACCACCGGGCTCGCGGCGTGATGCAGCAAGTTCTGGCTCGTCGATCCGAGGACGAGTCCGGTGAGGCGGTTGTGCCCACGACTGCCGGTCACCAGCAGTTGGGCTTTCCCGGCGTGTGCGAGCAGCGCCTGCGCGGGCGTGTTCTTCTCGACCACTTTGGTGACCGTGACGTCCGGGTATTTCTCGCACCATCCGGCCAAGCATTCGGACAGTAGCGCCTCCTCCTGCTGAGCCAGCACATCCCGCGCGTCGGGCACCGGGGTCCACTGCAGCAGGTCCGGGTCGTTCCACGCGTGCAAGGCGGTCACTTCGACGCCGAGCGTGGACGCCAGCTCGAACGCCTCGCCGAGCGCCGCGGAACTACCTGGGCTCCCGTCGACGCCGACGAGCACGGGCCGCTCGTCCGGCTGTGGCCGGTCGAGCCTGCCTCGCCACACGGTCACCGGACAGGCCGCCTTGTTCGCGACCGTGAGCGCGGTCGATCCCAGCAACAGCGTGGAGAGCCGGTCCTGGTGTTTCGCCGCGACGACGACCATGCGCGCTTCCGCGCTGTGCTTGATCAACTCGCGCGCGGGCGAGCCGTCCTCGACGGTCCGGTGGATCTCGATGTCCGGCTGATCGGCGCGCACGGCGTCGAATGCCTCCTCGACCTTCTGCTTCGCCGCCGCTCGGAGTTCGGGTAGCAGATTGACCTCGGCCAGAGCGGAGGAGGTCATGGGGTGATCGAGGGCGGGAACCACGCCCAGCAGCACCAGCGTGGCGCGCTGCCGATTCGCGACGGCTCCGGCCCAGCGCGCTGCACCCACAGCGGTCGGGCTGCCGTCGATTCCGACGACGATCGACTGACGGTCGGCTGGTGTGCTCATTTCGTCTCCGTTTGCGGCTGCGACAGGATCGTCTTCCACATTCGCAGCGGGGACCCGGTCCGCACCGGGGGCGGTGGCCCCTGATGGTCGGGACTTAAGACCCTCACCGGGCGAAATTCCCGGTCGAGGCCGGAGCGGGCTACCGGGCGAACCGGGCGATCGCCCGCAGGACGGCGGCGCTCATGGCCGCGCTGCCCGTGTGCCCGGAATCGTCGATGACCTGTAGTTCCGCGTCGGGCCACGCCTGGGCCAGCTGCCAGGCGGTGTACAGCGGGGCGCTCAGGTCGAGTCGGCCGTGGATCAGCACGCCGGGAATGCCCGTGAGCCGGTGCACGTCACGCAGCAACTGCCCGTCCTCCAGCCAGGCCGCGTTGGCGAAGTAATGCGTGCAGATTCGCACGAAGGCCATTCGCGCCGCGTCCGGCTTCGCGCTGTATTGCCCTGGGCTGCCGAGGTTCTCGTGCGCGATCACCGCGTCCTCCCACGCGCACCACCGCCGCGCCGCCGATTCGCGGGTCGGCGCGTCGGGGCTCTCGATCAGTCGGTGATAAGCGTCGACGAGGTCGCCGTGGCGGTCGGCGAGGGGAACGCCGGTGCGGAAGGTCTCCCACTGTGCGGGCAGGAGTTTCGCGACATCGCGGTAGAGCCAGTCGATCTCCTCTTGCCGGGTCATGGTCACCCCCACCAGCACGATCTCGCTGACCCGCTCGGGGTAGCGCTGGGCGTAGGCGAGGATCAGCGTCGATCCCCAGGAACCGCCGAAGAGCAACCACCGGTCGATTCCGAGGTGTTCGCGCAGACGTTCCATGTCCGCGATCAAGTGATGCGTGGTGTTGTGCGTGAGGTCGACCGACGGGTCGGAGGCATGCGGCAGACTCTCGCCGCAGCCACGTTGATCGAACAGGACGATCCGGTAGGCGGCCGGGTCGAAACTCTTCCGCGAGCCGCGCCGCCCGCCGCCGCCCGGTCCGCCGTGCACGACCAACGCCGGTTTACCGTGCGGGTTACCGCTGGTCTCCCAGTAGACGCGCTGTCCGTCCCCGACGTCCAGAAGCCCGCGGGCATACGGCTCTATATCGGGAAAAGGCTGCGGCGCATCGGATTGCTGCTCGGGCGTGGACACGGTCGACCACACTACCGCCGAGCGACCAGGTGATCTGGTGTTCGGCAAGCGGGCGCTGCCGGGCCAGGGTAGGTCGGAATCGTGATCGGACCCGGCCGGATGATGCACGCCCCGCCGCTGGTGTTCGGCAGGTCGGCCCGGCTCCGGACCTGGCGGCGGTGACGCACGTCACCCCGCGGTTTCGTTACGAAGAGCGGGTCGGCGACATCTTGTGTTCGTCCGGTGCGGCAGCACGGGACATCGGCAGTGAGGGGGGCCTCCTCGCTGCGCTCGCCACTGCAGAAAGAACGGAAGGACATCATGAGCAAGGTCTGGTTCGTCACCGGCTCCTCTCGCGGTTTGGGCCGAAACTTCGTCGCGGCCGCGTTGTCTCGCGGCGACAAGGTGGCCGCGACCGCTCGCAGTACCGAACATCTCGCGGAATTGGTCACCGCCTACGGCGACGCGGTGCTCCCGCTCGAGCTGGATGTGACCGACAGGGCAGGAGTCTTCGAGAGCGTGAAGCATGCCCACGCGCATTTCGGCCGCTTGGACGTCATCGTGAACAACGCGGGTTACGGGCTGCTCGGCGCGGTCGAGGAACTGACCGAGCAGCAACTGCGAGATCAGTTGGAAACCAACTTCTTCGGCACGGTATGGGTCGTCCAGGCCGCGCTGCCATATCTGCGGGAGCAAGGGAGAGGGCACATCATCCAGATCTCGTCGGTGGGTGGTCTCGCCGCCTGGCCGCTCGGTGGTGCGTACCACGCTTCCAAATGGGCGCTGGAAGGCCTGAGTGAATCCCTCGCCCAGGAGGTCGCCGGCTTCGGTGTCAAGGTGACCTTGGTCGAACCCGGCTCCTACGCGACCGACGGCGCCGCCGGAGCGGTCCACGCCCAGGCCGACCCGCGCTACGAGGGACTCCGTGCGGCGTTCGCCGCCTACGCGCAGAGCCTCGATTCCGGCGACCCGTCCGCGGCGGGCCGGGCGTTGCTCGAGATCGCGGACTCCGCCAACCCGCCTTTGCGCGTGTTCTTCGGCTCCGGGGGAAATCAAATCCTTCCGCAGGTCTACGCCGACCGGCTCGAGACCTGGGCCGAGTGGAAGGAGCTTTCGGCGGTGGCTCAAGGCCACACGCCCGCAGCCTGACTCGGTGCGACGCGACCGGCCTGCAGAACCCCACCTGGACACGTGTTCCGGGTGGGGGAGGTGCACCCGCGGCGTCACAAAACGGCGGGCACCCGCGTCCAGTGGGTGGAACAGCGGGGTCCACTCGACCCCATTCCGGTACGGCTCGCGAAGCGGCGTGAGCATCGAAGCGAAGGAGTGCAAATGTCGGTCGTCAGGTCTCCGCGTCAGCGGTTTCGATGGTGGCATGTGCTCGTCATAGTGCCGGCTCTGCTGGTGGTGAACATGGCGGCGCCGGCCGGGGCCGAACCGAGCGGAGCCCGAACGCCCGATTCGACGTTTCTCGCAGAGGGGCAGTACGTCGAGACTGCGACGGCACGTTTCCACTACCGGAAAGCGGGCGAAGGACCGCCGCTCATTCTCCTGCCTGGCGGCTCGCTGTGGTCCTATACCTATCGCGACATCATTCCGGCTCTCGCCACCGCGCACACCGTGTATGCCGTCGACCTGCCCGGCAGCGGGTACACCGTGCCGCACGATGCCGACTTCGGATACGACGTGGGGGCCATGTCGGACGCGTTGCGGCAGTTCATGTCCGCGGTCGGGGTTACCCGCGCGTCCATCGTCGCGCACTCACTGAACGGTTCGGTCGCAGTGGATTCGGCCGCACGGCATCCCGAACAGGTCGAACGTCTGGTCCTCATCGCGCCGCTCGTGTTGGACACCGACCTCAACATGAACATGCGGCTGATGCGCCAACCCGGTGCGGGCGAGCTCGCCGCCTCCGTCATGACCGAGGAGATCTACGTGGCGGGCCTGCGCGGGGCCTACGCGCACCCGGAGATTCTCACCGATGAGCTGGCGGACACGTATTGGACTCCGCTCAGCCGCACGGAGAACCGGACCGCGATGTGGAAGCAGCCACGCAATCTCGATCTGGCCGCAGTACAGCGAGAATCGAGCGCGATCGAAGCCGACACGCTGATCCTGTGGGGCGAGAACGACCATGTCGTCGACCCGTCACAGGCTCGGCCGCTCGCTCAGCTGATCCCCCACTCGACACTGCGGATCATTCCGGGCGCCGGACACAATGTCCATGAGGACGATCCCGCCGCGGTCGCGCTCGAACTGACCGGATTCCTCGCACCGCACTAGCTCACACCCCTGCCGGGCCGGTGGCGGCCCGGCGCGGCTCGTCCACAGCGGTCAACGGTCCTCGGTGAGAACAGGTTTGAGATCGAGGATCGGTGTGCCGTGCACAGCTTCGAGGTTGCGGACGTGGATGCGGGTTCCGGTGACGGCCAGGACATGGACGCTGTGCAGACCGATCGGATTGGGTCGATGCGGGGCGCGGGTGACGAAGACGCCGGTGGTCGCGCGAGTCGCGTCACCACGCGGGTGGATGGTGAGTGTTTCGCGGTCGGCACGATCGAGCCAGGTCAATACCAAGATGTCCATGCCGGCGGCGAGTCCGTCGAGGGCGGGGGCATATCGGTCATCGATGACCAGCCAGGCCGGCGGGGCTCCTTCATCGGGTTGGCGGGGAGCGGTGGCGGGGTCGGTCAGCACGGATTCGACGTGCCCGATCGGGCGCAGCGTGTAATCGGTCATGATGTCCTTGCCGTTCTCGCAGGTGGTTCGAGCCCGTTGCCCTCGGGCGTCGAATCACCCAAGAGCGACGGGCTCGGCTTTCAGAGTATTGCCGCTATCAGGACTGCCGGATCACCGCGAGGTCGAACTCCAGCGTCACCTTCGGAGCGACCATGCCCGCGGCCGCCTTCCAGTGCACCCCCCAGTCCTTGCGGTTGATCGTGGTTGCGCCGGTGAAGCCGACTCGGAGGGCGCCGTTCGGGTCGTTCCGCACGCCGGCCAGTTCGAAGTCGACGGTCACCGGCTTGGTGACACCGCGGATGGTCAGGTCGCCGGTGACCTGGACTGTGGTCTCGTCGACCCGCGCAACCCCGGTCAGGGCGAAGGTGATGGTCGGGTGGTCATCGGCGCCGAGGAACTTTCTGCCCAGCAGGTCGTCGCGCCGCCGGTTGCGGGTGTCGATTCTCGCGGCCTGGATCCGTAGGCGGCCGCTGGACTTCGAGGGGTCGCCGAAGTGCAGCTGCGCGCTGCCGTCGAATTCCCCGAAATTTCCGCGCACCCGGGTGGCCATGGTGTGCCGAGCGATGAAGCCGATTCGTGTGCGGGCGGTATCGATGACGAAGTCGCCGGTCAGGTCGGCGAGTTCGATGGCGGTTGACATGGTCGGTCACTCCTGGCGAGGTCGGATGGGTCGGGCGAGCCGGCCGCTCGAAGCGTGGTGCGGTAACGCGGGTCTCACGCCCGGCCGGGATCGCGGGTGATGGTGCGCGCGATGGCGAGGGCGGCGAGTTTGTCGGGGTTACGGATGCCGTAGCCGTTGACGATCACGTCGTCGACGATGTCCAGCACGAGAACGGCCTCCAGATGGTCGCCGGTGTAGATGGCGACCGCGGGTTCGCTGTTGCAGTTCACCGGCTCGATCCGCATGCCGGGCCTGCGGTGCACTGCTTGCAGCAGGTTCAGCAGAATCGTGGCAACTTGCTCGGCGCCGGTCATCACCAACTGGCGTACCGCGGTGATCTTGCCGCCGCTGTCGGTGGTCCAAGTGACATTCGGCGCGAGCATCGACAGCAGGCCCGCCAGGTCACCGGTGGTCGCCGCCGTCATGAATTTCTCGGTGAGTTCGGCGATGCGGGCGCTGTCGTAAGGCCCGAACCGGTTGCGTCGCGACCGGACGTATTCGCGGGCACGGTAGGCCATTTGACGCACCGCCGCCGCGGATTTGCCGACCGATGCGGCGATATCGTCGTAACCGAAGGCGAATACTTCGCGCAGCACGAACACCGCGCGTTCATCCGGGGTGAGCGATTCCAGCAGCACGAGCATCCCCATCGAAACCGACTCGGCGAGAACCAGATCACCCGCGGCATCGTGCTCGGTGAGCAGCAGCGGCTCGGGCAACCATGGTCCGATGTATTCCTCGCGGCGGCGAGCGCTGAGCCGCAGCGCGCTGAGCGCCTGCCGAGTCACCACCTGCGCGAGATACGATTTGGTGTCCCGCACCGTCGCAAGGTCCACCTGGGCCCACCGCAGGTAGCTGTCCTGCAGCACGTCGTCGGATTCGGTCGCCGAGCCGAGGATTTCGTAGGCGATCGTGAACAGCAACGGCCGCAACAGGGTGAACCGCTCGGCATGCTCGTCGGTAGTGCTCACGAGTTGGCCGCCATCTCCGAATCGGACAGCGGGAGCCGCCTGCCGCCCTTGAGCCAGAACAGCGAGCCGGGCTTGCGGGCTTCCCATCGAATTCCCCACAGCGTCCACTTGGTAGCCGTCTCTTTGATCGGCGCGCCGATGCGGCCGGAGATATAGGCGTTCATGGGTGTGTCGTCCTTGTGCGCGAGCTGCACGATGCCCGCGCGGCGGCCGAGGCTGACGTTGGATCCGAGGAACGCCATGTCCAGTGCCGCGGGCGCAGTGCCTGCGATGCGGGCCAGCACCGTGTCGGCGGCGTGAGCGCCGAGCGGCCCGGCGGCTTGGCAGCTCATGCGCAGCGGCTGGTTCGACGGTGCGGCGGCGTCCCCGGCCGCGACGATACGGTTGTCGTCGACGCTGGTCAGGGTCTCGTCGGTGAGGAGCCGCCCGAGAGCGTCGGTGTGCAGGCCGCTGCGTGTGGCCAGCTCCGGCACACCGAACCCGGCGGTCCAGATGGTGACCGCGCTCGGCACCACGCAGCCGTCGGACAAGACGATCGACTCCCGCAGGACCTCGGCCACCCGCACATTCTCGAGCACCTCGACGCTGTTGCGAGCCATCCACCGGGCCACCACCCGTCGCGCCCGCTCCGAGAAACTCGGAGCCAATCGATCGCCGCATATCAGTGTGACGGCGCGCCCCTGTTCGGCCAGTTCGGCCGCTGTTTCGATGCCGGTGAGCCCGCCACCGACCACGGTGATCGGGGCCTGCGTCGGCAGCTCTTCGATGGCGGCCCGCAGGCGGTGAGCGTGCTCCAGTTCCGCTATGGGGTAGGCGAATTCGACCGCTCCCGGCACTGTGGTGGGCGGGGCCGCGGTGCTGCCGACCGCGTAGACGACATAGTCGTAGTCCAGTGCGCGGCCCGATGCCAGCTCTACGGTCCGCGAGGCGGTATCGATGCGGGTGGCGTCATCGACGACCAGGCGCACACCGTCGCCGAGCAGCGGGCCGTAGTCCGCCTCGGCCTCTCCGGTACCGGCCACGAATTGATGCAGCCGCAGTCGTTGGACGAACTTCGGACGAGAGTTGACCACGGTGATCTCGACGTCGTCGCGCTGCCGCAGTCGATTGGCTGCCACGGTGCCCGCATAGCCGCCGCCGACGACCAGGACCTTGAAGCTGGTGCTGTTGTGCTCCGTCATGCCCACGAGACGCTGCCGACCACCGAGAAATAACAGTAGGTGATGCAGTTCACTGACCGGTCAGGCCTGCCGGCGAACCTACCGCTCGCAGTCGCGGTTGTGGTGCGGCGTCCAGCGTGCGGCCCGTCCCGCCGGAGGACCTACGGAGTGGGCGCCGCCCGAGGTCACCGCCCCCGAATCACCCCGGCTCGCTCCCCGCTGGACGATCACAGTTCGCGCAGTCTTCGTCAGGCGGCCTGTGCCGCGGGGTCCGGCTTCGGGGCGACGACCCGTTCCCGGGTGCGCAGCGAAGCCCACAATGCGGCGGTGGCGGCGGTGCACGCCGCGGCCCCGCCCACGTGCACGACGACCAGCGCCGCAGGGACGTCGGTGAAGTACTGCACGATGCCGACCAGACCCTGTGCGCAGACCAGTCCCAGCAGCACGAAAAGGCGGGTGCGCACAGCGGGTGTGATACCGACCGCGAACAAACCGAAGGCCAAGCCGATCAGCAGAGCGAGGTAGCCGACGAGCAGCTGCGAATGCAGATGCACCAGGGTGACGATCTCCACTTGCAACCGCTCTACGGGACGTTCGATGCTCTTGTCGCCCGCGTGCGGGCCTGCGGCGGTCACCAGGGTGCCCGCGACCAGGACCGCCGCGAGCGCGACCCCCGCCAGCGCGGTCAGCCAGCGCAGCGGCGCGGGAGCCTGCACGGTGTCGATGCCGTCGTCGGGTTCACCGATCTTCGCGTACAGCACCACCGCGAGCCACACCATCACCATGGACGCGAGCAGGTGCGTCGACACGGTCCACCACAGCAGTCCGGTGCGCACCGTGATGCCGCCGATGACCGCCTGCACGACGGTGCCGCCGGGCATCAGCCACGCGTACACCAGCACCTCGCGGCGGCGGCGCGCCCGGGTCACGGCCAGCACGATCGCCGCCGCGCACAGCGTGACCACGAAAGTGAGCAGCCGGTTGGAGAACTCGACCGCCTGGTGGATGGCCGGGACCTCCGACACCGCGACCGGCGTGAAGCTACCGGGGAAGCACTGCGGCCAGGTCGGGCAGCCCAGGCCGGACGCGGTGACCCGCACGACGGCGCCGGTCACCGAAATGCCCGCCTGGGAGAGGATGACCGCGAGCGCGATCAGGCGCTGCACCCGCGAGGAGGGCAGCGGCAGCTTGTCGACGAGTCGCAAGAACGCGCGATACAGCACGTCGAAAATGGTAGCCGGGCCGGATCCGGCGGTTTCATCCGGTCTACTACATTTCGTCGTTGAAGCTCAGTGGAAGCGGAACAGGCGGGTGGCCGCGACGCCCGACACCGCGCCCCACACCGCGAGCACGGCGATCCCGAACCAGTCGACGCTGGTGTGCATCGCGCTCTCCAGCGCTTCGGCCAACGCCCCCGACGGCACCAGCCTGGCCAGTACGCTCACCACCGTGGGCAGGTCGTCGGAGGCGAACACGATGCTGGCGACGCCGAGCATGACGAACCACAGGATGTTCGCCAGCGCGAGCACCACCTCGGCCTTGAGAGTGCCGCCCAGCAGCAGGCCCATCGCCGCGAACGTCGCGGTGCCGAGCGCGATCACCGCCGCGCCCAGCAGCAACCCGAGCGGTTCCGGCCGCCAGCCCAGCGCGAAGCCGATGAGGCCGAGCAGCACGGCTTGCAGCACGACCACGATGAGCACCGCCGCGCACTTGCCCGCGATGACGCCCCAGCGCGGCAGCGCCGTCGCGCCGAGCCGCTTGAGCGCGCCGTAGCGGCGGTCGAAGCCGACCGCGATGGCCTGACCGGTGAACGCGGTGGACATGACGGCCACCATCATCACCGCGGGCACGATCTTGTCCACCCGGTCCGCGCCGAGGTCGCCGAACGGCAGCAGGCTGAGGCCGACCAGCAGGGTGATCGGGATGAACATGGTCAGCAGCAGTTGTTCGCCGTTGCGCAGCAACAGGATCAGTTCGAGCCTGGTCTGCGCGAGCAGCATCGCGGCGCGGGTGCTCGGACGCGGGGCGGGAGCGAAAGTGCCCGGCGCGAAACGGTTGGCGGTCCGGTCGTGCTCGCTCATCCGCGCAGGTCCCGTCCGGTCAGTTCGAGGAAGACGTCCTCGAGGCGGCGCTGGTCGATCCGGATGTCGGTGGCCAGCACGTCCATCCGCGCGCACCACGCGGTGACGGTGGCGAGCACTTGCGGATTGATCTCGCCCTCCACCAGATAGGTGCCCGGCGTGGTCTCCCGGGGCGTGAAGCCTTCGGGCAGGGCGTTGGCCAGCAGTTCCAAGTTCAGTTTGGGCGGGGCGCAGAAGCGCAGCTGCCCGGCCGCGCCGTGGGCGGTGACCTCGGCCGGGGTGCCGGAGGCGACGATGCGGCCGTGGTCGATGATCACCAGTTGGTCGGCGAGCTGCTCGGCCTCGTCCATCATGTGCGTGGTCAGCACGACGGTCACCCCGTCGCGGCGCAGGGCATCGATCAGCTCCCAGACGATCAACCGGGCCTGAGCGTCCAGCCCCGCGGTTGGCTCGTCGAGGAACACGATTTCCGGCTTGCCCACCAGTGCGCAGGCGAGAGCGAGCCGTTGCTGTTGTCCGCCGGAGAGGCGGCGGTAGGGGGTGCGGCGGTTGTCCTGGAGGCCGAGCGTGCGCAGCAACCAGTCGGGGTCGAGCGGGTCCGCGGAGTAGGCGGCCACCAAATCGAGCATCTCGCCCGCCCGCGCACCGGGATACGCGCCGCCGCCCTGCAACATGACGCCGATGCGGGGGCGCAGTCGTTCGGAATCGGCGACGGGGTCCAGGCCGAGCACGCGCACCGTGCCCGCGTCCGGCGCGGCGAATCCCTCGCACATCTCCACCGTCGTGGTCTTGCCCGCGCCGTTCGGGCCGAGCAGCGCGAGCACCCGCGCCGGTTCCACCTCGAACGTCAGGCCGTCCACCGCGGTGATCTGGTCGTACCGCTTGACGACGCCGTCCACGCTGACAGCAGGCCCGGAAGCTGTCGTCACGACGCCGCCTCGCCGGCGCTCGATTCCGGCGCACCCGGTGATGCTGTGTAGATGGCTCCCTCGCCACGCTCGGTCACGATGTCACACCGTAAGAGGTGGGCACCTGTGACGGAGCCGACACCCCCGTCTGCCCGCGCCAGGGCAGCGAATTGCGCGTGATCACGATGAACAGCACCCCGACGATCACGGTGGCGATCGCGGCGCCCACGATCTGGAACACTTCGAGATCGGCGCCGCGCGGCATCAGGATCACGCTCACGATCGCCGAGAACGCCACCGCCGGAACGCGGAACACCGGCCTGGTCGCCCACGCGGCCATCGGGACGATCGCCCACAGCAGATACCAGGGCTGCACCACCGGGAAAAGGAGCACGATCGCGCCGAGCGCCACACCGAGCGCGCCGACCGGATGCAGCCGCCCGGTGCCGGTGGCGACCAGCATGCGCACCGTGAAGAAGCCCGCAACCAGTGCCGCGATCGGGCGGGTGATGCTCAGCAGCGCGGTGGTGTGATCGCCGAGCCCGAGCAGTACGCCGCCGAATCCGGTGATGATGCCCAGCACCGTGGGCAGCGACATCCAACTGCGCACCACGCTCGCGGTGTTCAGCGTGTAGATCCAGCCGAATCCGAGCCCGCTCACCGAACTGATGAAAAGCGTTGTGCCGATGGCTATCGCGCCGAGCATGGCGGCCGCGATGGCCACCGTGCGCAGTGAGGCTCCCCACCTGCGAGCCAGCGCCATGCCGACGAAACCGAGCGCGATGATCGAGGTGAACTTGATCGACGACGACAGCGTGATGATGACCGCGCCGCCGATCAGCCGCGCATAGGCGCGGCCGTCGAACGGGTGGGTGTCCTCGATGGCGCGCAGGCAGAACTCCAGGCCCGCCAGCATCAGGCCGAGCATCAGCGCGTCGTTGTGCACGCCGCCGACCAGATGGAACAGCACGAGCGGGTTGGCCGCGCCGAGCCACAGCGCGCTGACCGGCGCGACGCCGCAGCGCACCGAGAGCCGGGGCAGTGCCCAGACGATCAGCGCGACGCCGCCGAGCGCGAGAATCCGGTGCACCCACACGCCCGCGATGATGTTGTCGCCGGTGAGTTCGGCGATGCCGCGGCCGATCCAAAGGAACAGCGGGCCATAGGGCGCGGGGGTGTCACGCCAGATGGTCGGGACGTTGTTGGTGAGGACGTTGTCGATCCCGAGCCCCGCGACCGGGCCTTCCTCGTAGGGGTCGATGCCGCGCGCGGCGATCTCGCTCTGCGCC
This sequence comes from Nocardia sp. NPDC047038, assembly GCF_040644075.1. Taxonomy (NCBI): domain Bacteria; kingdom Bacillati; phylum Actinomycetota; class Actinomycetes; order Mycobacteriales; family Nocardiaceae; genus Nocardia; species Nocardia sp. NPDC047038. Next base: position 1,172,653 of record NZ_JBEYVQ010000001.1, read on the forward strand.
AGATAGGAGTAGACGTCGTTGCTGAACAGCGGGGGAGCGACGCTGAGCGGGATCAGCCACAGCAGCAGCGTGCGATCGAGTTGCGATCGGGTCAGCCGGTGCAGTGGTGAGCCGCCGATACCGCCCACCGCGAACCTGCCCAGCAGCAGCCAGGCCAGCACCACGACGACGGTGCCGGTCATGCACATGGCCAGCGAGCCGGTATGGGCGCGGGCGAAGATGCCGAGCACCCGGACGCCGGACGTGGGGTTCTGGTGCACCGGCTGCGCGCCGATGCCCAGCGCGCTGATCGCCATCAGCACCGTGCCGGTCGCGCCCATCAGCCGGATCCGGTCGAGCTGCGCCAGCTCCTTGCGATCGAGACCGGGCACCTCCGACTCGTCGCGATGCAACACCGCGATCGTGTGATCGGCCGCGGGCACGTCGAGTCCGAGTGCCCGGCGCCCGAACGCCAGTGTCCTGCGCCGCGCGCCCTCCAGTACCGCCACGCCACGAAGCCTAGTGGGTGTGACCGCGACCTCGTCCGAGGTCATCCGGGGAGCGAAGCGACCATCGGCGTTCGCGCACCACCTCGTCGTGCGGCCCAATTCCCTCGGCGCTACGCGCTGGAACCCATGATTCGACCGGTGATGGGTTTGCCATCGTATGCCGCCAGGGCTGACACCTCGCGGGAGAGCATGTCGAGGTCGTCGGTAGAGCGCCCTCGGATAGGCACTGGGTAAATACGATCGGACGGTGACAGATGAGACGAACCAGCAGCACATGGTCAGTCGGCGGTCGGTCGTGATCGGATCCGCGGTGGCTGCCGCAGGCGTCGGAATCGGGGCCGCGGCGGCGAAGGTGGGCGATACGGACGACGTGACCGCCGAAGATTCGTTCACTGTGGTCGACAATCGCGGCAAGCAACGGTTCCTGCTGGCAACGGCGAAGCCACCCATCATCCTCGGAGGTAAGACGTATCCGCCACAGATGCGGCAAGGGCCTGATGCCTCGTATCTGCTGTTCAACGACGAGAATGGCGACGAAAAGGGTGGCATCACCGCCTCCAGCGTCGGCGCGCAGATCGCGTTGGACTACCCCAACGGGGATGCGATCCACCTGGGGGCCAATTGGGAGGACGCGCCTGCCGGTGCTGCACTGACCATGAAGCACATAGGTGATCCCAACACGCCGCTCGAGGAAGCGACTCACGCGATGGGTCTGCGACTGTTCGCTGACACCGAGAACGGAACGGGGCTGACACTGTGCGATCCGCAGGGACGGCCGCGAATTCAGTTGCGCGTGGCCATGGACGGCACGCCATCGATCGCAATCCTCGATGAACAAGGCGCAATCGTGAAGCAGCTGTAGATCGTTCCGCCCGGACCGGCGGCGTTCACACGGCACAATCGACGCATGGTTTCGGAGTCCAGGCGGCGGATCGAGGTGGCCGCCTCCGGGCTGCTGGCGCGGCACGGGTATCACGGGTTCGGTCTGAAGGCGTTGAGCGAGGCGGCCGAACTGCCGTACGGCTCGATCTACCACCACTTTCCGGGCGGCAAGGAGGAGATCGCGGTCGCGGCGATCACCGGGACCGGCGTGCTGACCGGCCGGATGATCCGGCAGGCGCCGACCGACGTCTTCGCCACCTTGGCCACGCTGTTCGAATTCATGGTGGGCAAGCTCGCGGATTCGGAATGGACCGACGGGTGCCCGATCGGGACGCCCGCGCTGGACGGCGGCAGCGACGTGGCGGCGGTGCGCTCGGCCTGTGTGCGCGCCTTCGACGCGATGGAGCAGGCGTTCGCCGGGCTGCTCGCCGAACTCGGCCTCGGCGGGGAGGATGCGGCCGAACTCGCCGCCACGGTGGTCGCCGCCTACGAGGGGGCCACCATCCTGGCCCGGATCCGCCAGACGGACGCACCGCTGCGCACGGTCGCGAAGTCGATGGAGCGGCTGATCCGGGCGACCTTCGCGGCGGCGGGAATCGGTGGCGCGGTACCGACGGCGGAAGGTTCGGACGAAATCGAAGCCGATGCGGCATCGTCGACCGGAAATTTTCCGGAAATGCTCGCCGAGCAGGGAGATTCGAAGTGAAGCCGTTGACTAGAAAGAACGTTCTAGCGACACTCGGACGATGAAGCGACTGATGCTGACCGGCCCCGGTGCGATGCGCTGGGAAGACCACCCCGAACCCGTACTGAGCGGGCCCGATCAGGCGCTCGTGCGGCCGGTCGCGCTGGCCACCTGCGACATCGATCCGGCCGTGCTGCGCGGCGCCTTCCCGCTACCCGGGCCGTATCCCTTCGGGCACGAGGGAGTCGCCGAAGTGGTCGAGGTGGGGCCGGAGGTCCGCGACGTCGCGGTGGGCGACCTCGTGGTGGTGCCGTTCCAGATCTCGTGCGGCGCCTGCCGGGCGTGCGCGCGCGGCCGGACCGGGAACTGCACCAGCCATCCGCGGCTGTCCAGTTTCGGCCTCGGTCCGATGGGCGGGCTGGACTGGGGCGGGTTGTGGGCCGACCTCGCGCTCGTGCCGCACGCCGACGCCATGCTGGTCCGGCTGCCCTCCGGCGTCGACCCGGCCGCAGTGGCCAGCGCCAGCGACAACATCCCGGACGCCTACCGCTCGGTCGGCCCCCAGCTGGCCGCCGATCCCGCCGCCGAAGTCCTGGTGATCGGCGGCCCCGCCGCGCCGTCGATCGGCCTGTACGCCGCCGGGCTCGCGGTCGCGCTCGGCTCTGCCCGTGTGGTCTATCTCGACGACTCCGACCAGCGGCTCGAGATCGCGAAATCGCTCGGCGCCGAGGCGATCGAAGGCCCGCGCGACGCCCGGGTCGGACGGTTCCCGATCGTGGTCGAGGCGGCCGGCGGGGCGAAGGCGCTGCGCGCGGCGATCGATGCGGCGGCATACGACGGCTGGTGCACGAGCGTCAGCGTGCAGTCGCAGGATGTCGCCCTGCCGATCCTGGACATGTACACCCGCTGCTGCACCTTCCACACAGGTCGCGCGCACGTCCGCCCGGTCATTCCCGAGGTGCTCGATCTCGTCGCCGCGGGGCGCTTCGACCCGTCGCTGGTCACCACCGTGACGGCCGCGTGGGACGAGGCGGTGGAGGCGCTGCTGGAGACGCCGATGAAACTGGTCGCCGTGCGCTGAGCGCCTGTGACGAATCGCACTGCGTGCCCTGTCCCCGACCCCGATAGGAGGGCTGTCCGCTCGGCGCTCGACGCCCGGAGTCGTGCGGACGCGGCTCGCCTGATTCCGAGCGGCGTTTTTCTGCGCAGGTCAGCCGGAAAAGTTGTGCTGCGACCCGGCATCGCGTCGGGTGGACACCTGTCCGGCACGGCGGCATGGGGCCCTCCGCCGTGCAGGAATCGCCGCAGGTCGACGGGGCCGCTGACTCAGGGCACCCTTATTAGCTTTCGGGAACGAATTCCGCCACACTGATGTTGTGAAAACCGTGGGTTTGCGGAGGAACGACGAAGGAGCCGGTCGCAAGGCCGACGCCGGGTCGGTTGCTGCGCCCGCGACGGTCGGCGGCGAAGGGCATACCCGAGCGGCCATCGTCCAGCTGCTGCTGGAGGAAGGACCGATCACCGCCACCGCCATCGGGAACCGGCTCGGCCTGGCCCCGGCGGGCGTGCGCAGGCACTTGGACGCGCTGATCGATTCGGGTCAGGCGCGGGCCGGTCGATCGGCGCCCTGGCAGCAGAAAGGCCGGGGCCGCCCGGCCAAGCAGTACCAGCTCACCGCGGCCGGACGCGGCAAACTCGGCCACGCCTACGACGATCTGGCCGGAGCCGCCATCCGGCAGCTCGGAGAGATCGGCGGCGAACAGGCCATCACCGAGTTCGCCCGCAAACGAGCACGCACTATCGTGGCCGGGATCGAACCGGTCGGTGAGCACACCACGGAACAGACCACGGCCAAGGCCGAGGAGATCGCCGAGGCGTTCACCGACGCCGGGTTCGCGGCCACCACCCGCAAGGTGGGCACCGGCGTGCAGATCTGCCAGCACCACTGCCCCGTGGCGCACGTCGCCGAGGAGTTCCCGCAGCTGTGCGCGGCGGAGCTCGAGGCGTTCCGTGAGCTGCTCGGCACCCATGTGCAGCGGCTGGCCACGATCGCCAACGGCGATTGCGCGTGCACTACGCACGTGCCGCTGCTCGTCCTGCCCGCAGGCCGGACCGATACTTCAGCACCAACCGCTGCACAGCCCGCAGCGGTACGAACGAACGACTCCGGAAGGAGTGCCGAATGACGACGACCACCGACCAGGTGCAACCGCTCACCCAGGAAGAGGCGATCGCCTCCCTGGGCAAATACGGTTACGGCTGGGCAGATTCGGATGTGGCCGGCGCCAGCGCGCAACGAGGTCTGTCCGAGGCGGTTGTCCGCGACATCTCGGCGAAGAAGAACGAGCCGGAATGGATGCTCGAACAGCGGCTGAAGGCGCTACGCATCTTCGATCGCAAGCCCATGCCGATCTGGGGCTCCAACCTCGACGGCATCGACTTCGACAACATCAAGTACTTCGTGCGCTCGACCGAGAAGCAGGCCGCGTCCTGGGACGAGCTGCCCGAGGACATCAAGAACACCTACGACAAGCTGGGCATCCCCGAAGCGGAGAAGCAGCGGCTGGTCGCCGGTGTCGCCGCGCAGTACGAGTCCGAGGTCGTGTACCACCAGATCCGCGAGGACCTGGAGGCCCAGGGCGTGATCTTCCTGGACACCGACACCGGTCTGAAAGAGCACCCGGAGATCTTCCAGCAGTACTTCGGCTCGGTGATCCCCGCGGGCGACAACAAGTTCTCCGCGCTGAACACGGCCGTGTGGTCGGGCGGCTCGTTCATCTACGTGCCGCCGGGCGTGCACGTCGACATCCCGCTGCAGGCCTACTTCCGGATCAACACCGAGAACATGGGCCAGTTCGAGCGCACCCTGATCATCGTCGACGAGGGCGCCTACGTGCACTACGTCGAGGGCTGCACCGCGCCGATCTACAAGTCGGACTCGCTGCACTCCGCGGTGGTGGAGATCATCGTGAAGAAGGGCGGCCGCTGCCGCTACACCACCATCCAGAACTGGTCGAACAACGTCTACAACCTGGTCACCAAGCGGGCCAAGGCCGAGGCGGGCGCGACCATGGAGTGGATCGACGGCAACATCGGCTCCAAGGTCACCATGAAGTACCCGGCGGTCTGGATGACCGGCGAGTACGCCAAGGGCGAAGTGCTGTCGGTGGCGTTCGCCGGCGAGGGCCAGCACCAGGACACCGGTGCGAAGATGCTGCACCTCGCGCCGCACACCTCCTCGACCATCGTGTCGAAGTCGGTGGCGCGCGGCGGCGGCCGGGCCTCCTACCGCGGCCTGGTGCAGGTGAACAAGGGCGCCCACGGCTCGAAGTCGACGGTGAAGTGCGACGCGCTGCTGGTCGACACGATCAGCCGCTCCGACACCTACCCCTACGTCGACATCCGCGAGGACGACGTGACCATGGGTCACGAGGCGACCGTCTCGAAGGTCTCCGAGGACCAGCTGTTCTACCTGATGAGCCGCGGCCTCACCGAGGACGAGGCGATGGCCATGGTGGTGCGCGGCTTCGTCGAGCCGATCGCGAAGGAACTGCCCATGGAATACGCGCTCGAGCTGAACCGCCTGATCGAACTGCAGATGGAAGGAGCCGTCGGCTGATGGCCGTGGAGAACGTAGCCGAAGCCGCCGAGGCTCGTACCCCTGCGATCAACAAGGGCGAGGTCTTCACGTCGTTCGACGTGAACGCGTTCGAAGTGCCTTCCGCGAAGGACGAGGCGTGGCGGTTCACCCCGCTGCGCCGTCTGCGTGGACTGCAGGACGGCACCGCGGTCCGGGACGGCCGCACGGGTGTCGAGGTCGCGGCGGCCGAGGGCGTCACGGTGGAGACGGTCGAACGCTCCGACGCCCGCCTCGGCGAGGCCGGCGTGCCGTCCGACCGCGTTGCCGCGCAGGCGTACTCGGGCTTCGAGCAGGCCACTGTCGTGACGGTCGGCAAGGAGGTCGAGGTCGCCGAACCGGTGACGGTCACGATCACCGGGCCCGGCGAGGGCAAGACCGCCTACGGGCACCTGCAGATCCGGCTGGAGCACTTCGCCAAGGCCACTGTGGTCATCGACCAGCGCGGCAGCGGAACCTACGCGGAGAACGTGGAATTCGTGCTCGGCGATTCCGCCAAGCTGACCGTGGTGGCCGTGCAGGACTGGGCCGACGACGCGGTGCACGCCACCGCCCACCACGCGAAGCTCGGCCGCGACGCCACGCTGCGGCACACCTCGGTCACCCTGGGCGGTGATCTGGTGCGCCTCACCGGCAACGTCCGCTACGACGGCCCCGGAGGCGACGCCGAACTGCTCGGCCTCTACTTCGCCGACGCGGGCCAGCACTTCGAGCAGCGTCTGCTCGTCGACCACGCCGTGCCGAACTGCAAGTCGAATGTGCTGTACAAGGGCGCGCTGCAAGGCGACCCGCACTCGCCCAAGGGCGACGCCCGCACCGTGTGGGTCGGCGACGTGCTCATCCGCGCCGCCGCCGAGGGCACCGACACCTTCGAGGTGAACCGCAACCTGGTGCTCACCGACGGCGCGCGGGCGGACTCGGTGCCGAACCTGGAGATCGAGACCGGCGAGATCGTCGGCGCCGGACACGCGTCCGCGACCGGCAGGTTCGACGACGAGCAGCTGTTCTACCTGCGCGCCCGCGGCATCCCGGAGGACGCCGCCCGCCGCCTGGTGGTGCGCGGTTTCTTCCACGAGATCATCCAGAAGATCGCGGTGCCCGAGGTCCGGGAGCGGCTGGAGGCGGCCATCGAGGCCGAACTCGCCGCCATCGGCGCCTGATCAACGACCCCATACCTGGCAAAGGAATTCGAATTCGATGACCACCCTGGAAATCAAGGACCTGCATGTCGAGGTCGCAAACCCCGACGAGTCCGGCGAGCCCATCAAGATCCTCAAGGGCGTGAACCTCACGGTGAAGTCCGGTGAGACGCACGCCATCATGGGCCCGAACGGCTCCGGCAAGTCGACGCTGTCCTACGCGATCGCCGGTCACCCGAAGTACACGGTGACCTCCGGCTCGATCACGCTCGACGGCGAGGACGTGCTGGCGATGTCGGTGGACGAGCGCGCCCGTGCGGGCCTGTTCCTCGCCATGCAGTACCCGGTCGAGGTTCCCGGCGTCTCGATGTCGAACTTCCTGCGCACCGCCGCCACCGCCGTGCGCGGCGAGGCCCCCAAGCTGCGGCACTGGGTCAAGGAGGTGAAGGAGTCGATGAGCGAACTGGAGATCGACGCCGCCTTCGCCGAGCGCAGCGTGAACGAGGGCTTCTCCGGCGGCGAGAAGAAGCGCCACGAGATCCTCCAGCTCGGCCTGCTCAAGCCGAAGATCGCGATCCTGGACGAGACCGACTCGGGTCTGGACGTCGACGCGCTGCGCATCGTCTCCGAGGGCGTCAACCGCTACAAAGAGCGCGAGAACGGCGGCATCCTGCTGATCACGCACTACACCCGCATCCTGCGCTACATCCAGCCGGAGTTCGTGCACGTCTTCGTCGGCGGCCGCATCGTCGCCGAGGGCGGCGCCGAGCTCGCCGAGGAACTCGACGCCAACGGCTACGTTCGTTTCACTCAGACCGCCACCGCTGGAGCTTGATATGACCGCTACGGTCCGCACCCTCGACGTCGCCCGTATCCGGGCCGACTTCCCGATCCTGAACCGCACGGTCCGGGACGGGAAACCGTTGGTGTACCTGGACTCCGGCGCGACCGCGCAGCGGCCGATCGAGGTGCTCGAAGCCGAACGCGACTTCCTGATCACCAGCAACTCGGCGGTGCACCGCGGTGCGCACCAGCTGGCCGAGGAGGCGACCGACGCCTACGAGGGCGCGCGGGCCGACATCGCGCGGTTCGTCGGGGTGGACGCGGGCGAGATCGTGTTCACCAAGAACGCCACCGAGTCGCTGAACCTGGTGACCTACGCCTTCGCCGACGACCGGTTCCCGCACCACGTGGGCCCTGGCGACGAGATCGTGATCACCGAGCTGGAACACCACGCGAATCTGGTGCCCTGGCAGGAGCTGGCCCGCCGCACCGGTGCCACGCTGAAGTGGTACGGCGTGACCGACGAAGGCCGGATCGACCTGGATTCGCTGGAACTGTCGCCCGCCACCAAGGTGGTCGCGTTCACCCACCAGTCCAACGTCACCGGCGCGGTCGCTCCGGTCGAGGAGCTGGTCCGCCGGGCGAAGGCGGTGGGCGCGCTGGTCGTGCTCGACGCCTGCCAGTCGGTGCCGCACATGCCGGTCGACTTCCGTGCGCTCGGTGTGGATTTCGCCGCGTTCTCCGGGCACAAGATGCTCGGCCCCTCCGGTGTCGGCGTGCTCTTCGCTCGCCGCTCGCTGCTGGAGGAGATGCCGCCGTTCATCACCGGCGGGTCCATGATCGAGACGGTCTTCATGGACCACAGCACCTACGCGCCGCCGCCGCAGCGCTTCGAGGCGGGCGTGCCGATGACCTCCCAGGTGGTCGGATTGGGCGCGGCTGTGCGGTATCTGGAAGAGATCGGCATGGACGCCGTCGCCGCGCACGAGCACACGCTGGTCGGCGCGGCGCTGGACGGGCTGGCCGGGATCGACGGCGTGCGGATCATCGGGCCTGCCGAGAACATCGATCGTGGCGGCGCGGTGTCGTTCGTGGTGGACGGCATCCACGCCCACGACGTCGGGCAGATCCTGGACGACGAGGGCGTGGCCATCCGGGTGGGCCATCACTGCGCGTGGCCGCTGCACCGGCGTTTCGGCGTCGCCGCGACCGCACGCGCCTCGTTCGCGGTCTACAACACGCTCGCCGAGGTGGACGCGCTGGTCGCCGCGGTGCGGAAGGCCCAGAGCTTCTTCGGGGTTGCATAGATCATGCGCATGGAGCAGATGTACCAGGAAGTGATCCTGGATCACTACAAGCACCCGCACCATCGGGGGCTGCGCGAGCCGTTCGGGGCCGAGGTGCACCACGTGAACCCGACCTGCGGCGACGAGGTGACCCTGCGCGTGCAGCTCGACGACAACGGCGACGTCACCGACGTCTCCTACGACGGCCAGGGTTGCTCGATCAGCCAGGCGGCCACCTCGATCCTCGCCGATCAGGTGATCGGGCTTCCGGTGCAGCAGGCGCTGAAGGTGGTCGACTCCTACAGTGAGATGATCTCCAGCCGCGGCACCATCGAGGGCGACGAGGACGTGATCGGCGACGGCGTCGCCTTGGCAGGCGTCTCGAAATACCCAGCGCGGGTGAAGTGCGCGTTGCTCGGGTGGATGGCGTTCAAGGACGCCGTCCTCAGGATCGGCCCCGAGCAGCCCGCGCCGGCCGCGGAAGAGAACTGAACCGTCCGATGGAAAACGGGGAAGCGTCATGAGTGACACACCGGCCACCGAGCAGACCGAACAGGCCGCGCCGGCCGCCGATTTGCCCGAGCTGTCCGCCGAGGACATCAAGCTGCTCGAGGACATCGAAGAGGCGATGCGTGACGTCGTCGACCCGGAACTCGGCATCAACGTCGTCGACCTCGGCTTGGTCTACGGATTGCGCGTCGAGGAGGACAGCACCGCGGTCCTGGATATGACGCTGACTTCGGCGGCCTGCCCGCTGACCGACGTCATCGAGGACCAGTCCCGCAACGCGCTGGTGCGCAGCGGCCTGGTGGAGGACTTGAAGATCAACTGGGTCTGGATGCCGCCGTGGGGTCCGGACAAGATCACCGAGGACGGCCGCGAACAGTTGCGCGCCCTCGGCTTCACGGTGTAATTCGCCGCAACTGACGCAGCCGCCGGTAGCGCCTGAACAAGGCGCCCGGCGGCTGAGTCGTATCCACCGCATGCGCCTTCCCGGCGCACCGCTCGGGGACGATCATCGACGCGTTCCGACCTGAGCGCGCACGGCCGAATCGACCGGCGCTCCGCTCTCGGCGAAGACGGACGCTCGGAAAAGGGGTTAGTCGCGCGGGTCGATCCGGCGCACCCGCCGATGGTGGGAAGTGCCCATTTCGACAAAAGAGCACGGGCCGAATGAAGATTTGAACTTCGAGTCGTTCGGAACGGGGAGGATCCTCACATGTCGGTGCCGCACAAGGCTGCCCTCGGGCTCGCGGCGGTCTCCGCCGCCACCTGCGCCGTGGTCGGCGCTCCCGCGGGTGCGGCGCATGCGGCGACCTACTATGGCGCGCTGGCGCTTTCGCCCAGCACCGGTGCGGTCACATCGGCGGTGGACTATGCGAGCGCGGCCGCCGCCGATGCCGCGGCACGCGCCCAATGCGGTGTCACCGATTGCCAGACGGTCGTGCAGTTCTGGAACGCCTGCGGGTCTGTCGTGCGCGGCGCCGACGGCAAGCACGGATGGGCGTGGGGACCCACCCGCGCCGAAGCCGAACGCCGGGCCATCGATGTCCTCGGTCCCAGCGCCCCGCCGTTCCCGAGTCTCGGCAGCGCGATTCCCCGGCCCGCGAGCGTGCGCTTGACGGCGTGCACCTCGACCGCCGGGTAGCTCAGCGGCGCAGGACTTTCCGCGCCAGCCAGTTGCCGAAGAACTGGATGCCCTGTACGCCCGCGATGATGATCAGCGTCGCGACGAGCGTGACCTGCCAGTCGAAGCGCTGATAGCCGTAGACGAGGGCGAAATCGCCGAGACCGCCGCCGCCGACGGTGCCCGCCATCGCGGACATGTCCACGATGGCGATCACCACGAAGGTGTAACCCAGGATGAGCGGCCCGAGCGCCTCGGGGATCAGCAGCGTCAGGATGATGCGCAGCGGTCCCGCGCCCACCGCGCGCGCCGCCTCGATCACGCCGGGATCGACCGTCACCAGGTTCTGTTCCACGATGCGCGCGATGCCGAACGACGCCGCGACGATCATGACGAACGCCGCCGCCTCGGTGCCGATCGTGGTACCCACCACCTCCAGCGTCACCGGGCCGAGCGCGGCGAGCAGGATGATGAACGGGATCGGGCGCACCACGTTGACGAGCACGTTGAGCAGCAGGTTGATCGGCGCGTTCGCCAGCAAACCGCCCTTGCGGGTGGTGTAGAGCGCGGTGCCGAGCAGCAACCCGATGAAGCCGCCGACCACGAACGTGAGCGCCACCAGATAGAGCGTGGTGCCGATCGCTTCGTTCAGCACCGGCCGGAGTTTGTCCCAATCGGTATGCATGGCAACTCCTTTCAGGTCGACCGGCGCTCGAGTTCGGCGACCACCTTGTCGACGGCGTCGTCGGGGCCGTGCAGCGCCAGGGTGAGACTGCCGAAGGTCTTCTCCTGCAGGCTGCTCACCCCGCCGTAGACCACCTCGAACCTGACCTCGGCGTGCGCCGCGGCGGCCAGCGCCGCGCCGATGCCGCGCTCGTCGTCCACGTCGACGGTGACCAAACGGCCCCCATGGCGACCGGCGAGGCGGCGCAGTTCCTTCTCGGAGGGGCGGTTGTGCAGGACGGTCTCGACGAAGGAGCGGGTGGGGGCCGCCTGCGGCGTGGCGAACACTTCGAAGGTGTCGGCGAGTTCCACGATGCGTCCTTCTGCGAGCACCGCGACCCGGTCGGCCACCGCGCGGATGACGTCCATCTCGTGGGTGATGACCACGATGGTGACGCCCAGTTCGCGATTGATCTTGCGCAGCAGCCGCAGCACCTCAGCGGTCGTCTCCGGGTCCAGTGCCGAGGTGGACTCGTCGGCCAGCAGCAAGGACGGCGACGTGGCCAGCGCTCTGGCGATGCCCACCCGTTGCTTCTGGCCGCCCGACAGCTGATCAGGGTAACTGCGCGCCTTGTCGGACAAGCCGACGAACTCCAGCAGTTCGGCTACCCGCGCCTTGCGTTCGGCGCGCTTCCAGCCCGCGACCTTCAGCGGATATTCGACGTTTCCCGCGGCCGTGCGGGAGCGGAAGAGATTGAATTGCTGGAACACCATTCCGATGTCGCGCCGCAGCCGCCGCACTTGGCGCTCCGGCACGCCGGTGATGGGTGTGCCGGAGATCTCGACCGTGCCGCTCGTCGGCTTCTCCAGCGCGTTGATCAGCCGCACCAGCGTGCTCTTGCCCGCGCCGGAATACCCGATCACGCCGAAGATCTCGCCTTGCTCGATGCGCAGGTCGATGTTGTCGAGCGCCACATTGCGCTGCGCGCCCTTGCCGAAAACCTTGGTGACCGAACGGAACTCGACGGCGGGAACGGCCGTGTCGCTCACTTGCCGTCGCGGATGGTCTGCTGCACCCGCTGCAGGATCTGCTCGAGTTCCTGGCCGCTGCGCCGCACCTCGACGGCGGTGCCCTTGGTCACCTCGTCGTGCGCCTTCTGCACCTCCGGGTCGTGCCACAGCTCGGCGAGCTGCAGATAGACCGGATTGTTTTTGTCCTCGGCGCGGGTGACCAGCGCGTTGATGTACGGCTCCGCGGCGGGATTCTTCGGGTCGTCCTTGTACAGCGCCGAATGCGGATCGATGCCGGAACGTTCCAGGAAGGTGTTGTTGATGATCGATCCGTCGACCGAGGCCAGCGACAGCGCGGTCTGCGCGGCGTCGACGGGGGTGACGCGCACTTTGGACGCGCCCTTGTCGATGTCGGCAGGGGTCGGCGCCTTGGTGTCGGACGACAGTTTCACCAGCCCGGCGGCTTGCAGCACGAACAGCGCCCGTGCCTGATTGGTGGGGTCGTTCGGGATCGCGATCTCCGCGCCCTGCGGAATGTCGGCCAGCGACTTGTGCTTCTTCGAGTAGAGACCCAGCGGCACGATGTAGGTGGAGCCGATCGGCGTCAGGGTGTCGTTGTTCGCGACGTTGTAGGCGCCCAGGAATTGCAGATGCTGGAAGAGATTGATGTCGATCTGTTTCTGCGACAGCGCGAGATTCGGTTGCTTGTAGTCGGAGAAGTTGGTGATCCGCAGCGTGATGCCCTTGTCCTTGGCGCGCTGCTCGAAGACGTCCCAGGAGTGATCCTTGTCGGTGGTGCCGATGCGCACTACCTTGTCCGAGGAAGCGTCGTCACCGCCGCAGCCGGTCAGGGTCAAGGCCGCGGTCGCTACCAGGACCGGGATCGCCAGTACCCGATGGAATTTCACTCGTGCTCCCGATTGCTCGTCGCGATATGACCCGGTAATCCAAGCGACGGGGCGCAGCGGGCGACAACGGTTTCGATTGTGGTGAGCGAAACCCTCCGCACGAACTGAACGAGCGTCTAATTTGCTGATAATGCGCTCGAGTCTCCGGCTGTTGCTGATCCCGCTCGTGTCCGTATTGGCCGTCGCCGCGGTCGGCTGCGGTGGTGAAGACCGATCCGACGCGGTCCACATCGGGGTCAACGATCTGTCGCTGCCGCACTGGGAGGTCTACCGCAAGAAGGCGGCGGAGCAGGGCATCACGGTGGAGTTCACCAATTTCACCGACTACAACCAGCCGAATCCGGCCCTGGCGCAGGGGCGCATCGATCTCAACAAGTTCCAGCACGTGCGGTACCTGGCCAATTACAACGTCCGCAACAACGACACGCTGGTGCCGATCGGCGCGACCGAGATCTTCCCGCTGACGCTGTACTCGCGCAAGCACAAGTCGGTGGCCGACATTCCGAAGGGCGGCGAGATCACCTTGAGCAACAACCCGGCCAACCAGGTGCGGCCCCTGCTCGGCCTCGCCGCGGCCGGGCTCATCGTGCTGAAGGGCGGCGCGAGCTGGGACTCCAAAATCGAGGACGTCGACCCAACCGCCTCCCGGGTGAAGCTCACGCCCATCGATCCGACCCTGACCGCCCAGTCGCTCGGCAGCGTGGACGCCGCGTTCGTCGACGACACCTTCGCCCGCCCCGCCGGACTGACATCCAACGAGGTGATCTACACCGACGACCCCGAGCGTCCGGAACTGAAGCAGTACATCAACGTCTTCGCCGCCCGCGCCGCCGACAAGGACAACCCGACGCTGCTGAAACTGGCGCAGCTCTATCACGACCCAGAGGTCGAGGCCGCGGTCCGCGCGGAAACCGGCTACCAGGGCATCTTCAAAACCAATAGCGCGGCCGATCTCCAGGCGACGCTCGCCGAACTGGAAGCTCGGTTCCGGAGGTAGGGATCCTGCCCCGCGCCCGCTCGGCCTGCCGGTCCTGCCGATGGGCCGGTCGGCGGAGCCACGGGCGACCGGTAGCGCGGTTTCGGATGTGCCTGAGCGGGAATCGCGTCGGGGAGCTGACACCGAGGAGGTCTCCGTGCCGGATGGGAACACTGCGAGCCCGCAGCGGGTCGTGATCGTCGGGAGCGGGTTCGCGGGGTTCACCTGCGCCCAGAAGCTCTGCCGCATCGTGGCCAAGGCGAACCGCGACATCGAAATCGTGCTCGTCACGCCCAACGACTACATGCTCTATACGCCGCTGCTGCCGGACGTGGCCGGTGGCCTGATCGACCCTCGGTTCGTCGCCATCTCACTGGCGGATTCGCTGCCGCGGGTCCGGTTGGTGGTGGCGAACGCTAGGTCGGTCGATCTGCGGAACAAGACGCTCACGGTGGAAGACGAGCATCATCCGCCGCGGCAGCTGTCGTGGGATCGGCTGGTGCTCACGCCCGGGTCGGTCACCCGCCTGTTCGACATACCGGGTCTGGCCGAGCACGCGCGCGGGCTCAAGACCGTCGCCGAAGCGCTGTACCTGCGCGAGCAACTGCTGCGCCAGCTCGAACTCGCCGATGACGAGGAGGACCCCGAGGTGCGGCGGGCGCGCCGCACGGTGGTGGTCGTGGGGGCGTCCTACGCGGGCACCGAGCTCGTGGCGCAGTTGCGCGCCCTCGCCGACGCCTACGCCGCGCGCCGTGGGTTCGACCCCGCCGAAGTGCGTTTCCTTCTGCTCGACACGGCGCCGAGGGTGATGCCCGAGGTCGGCGAGCGGCTCAGTGACAAGGTGCTGAAGGTGCTGCGCAAACGTGGCATCGAGATCCGGCTGGAGACCTCGCTGACGAAACTCGACGAGAACTCGGTCGTGCTCACCGACGGCACGGTGGTGCCCACCCGCACGGTGGCCTGGGTGACGGGTGTGACCGGCGCACCGGTGCTCGGCACGCTCGGCCTGCCGCTGGAGAAGGGCCGCTTGGTCGTCGACGCGAAACTGAACGTGCCCGGCCACCCGGACGTCTTCGCGGGCGGCGACGCGGCGGCGGTGCCCGACCTCACCAAGCCGGGCCGGATCACTCCGCCCACCGCGCAGCACGCCACGCGACAGGGCAAGACGCTGGCCAGGAACGTCGCGGCGAGCCTTGGCATCGGCACGGCCGCCGACTACAAGCACCGCGACCTGGGTCTGGTCGTCGACCTCGGGCCGCGCTTCGCGGTCGCCAACCCGATGGGCATCCGCCTGTCCGGCCTGCCTGCCAAGGCGGTGACCCGCGCTTACCACACGTTCGCCGTGCCGCGAGCGGTCAACCGATGGGCGATCACGGTCTCCTACCTGACCATCGCGGTCACACCCCGCCCCCTCGCCCTGCTGGGGCTGGTCAGTCACGAGGAAGCCAGCTTCGGCGCCAGCGAGGGGATTTCCGCGAAATCAGGGTGAGCTTCGTGACAGCGCGGAGGTGACCGGCCGCTTCCCTGCCGAACCCGTGCGGTGGGGCGGCGGCAGCGGAGATGATTCGGTGGTGGACGAGATGACGTATCGGCGATCGCGCGTCGGGCTGCACGCGGTCGCGGAGTTGCTGATCGCCGGGCCGCAGTACCGAGAATTCGGCACCATTCGGTTGGCAGTCGTGCACCGGGGTTTCGCCGGTGTGCGTTGGCCGGTTTCGGTGGTCGGGGAGGAACTGGTGTGGCCGGAAGGGCGGGTGCGGCTGAAGGGGACGTATCGGGAGGTCGCCGAGGCCGCGGGTTTCGAACCCGGGCCGCCGGAAGGGGTGTATGCGGACACCACCGGCGTGGATACCGATTCGGCGATCGAAGTGGATCCCTCGGCGGCGGGGTTGATCGAGGACTGGTTCGCGCTGGGGGACAAGGCGTTGCGGTGCCTGGCGTCCGGCGTGACACCGGTGCTGTGGCCGGAGCATTTCGATCTGTCGAGCACGGTCGACGAGGTGAACTACGGGGTTTCGCCGGGAGACGACGCTCATCCCGGGCCCTACGCCTACATCGGCCCGTGGACCCCGCGGACCGGCGACTTCTGGAACGCGCCGTTCGGCGCGCTCCGGCCCCGCACCGCGGTGAACACGGTCGCGGCCCTGCTGGAGTTCTTCGAAGAGGGCAGGCAGCGCGCGGCACAAGACTGATTCGGCGGTGGTGGCGGCCCCGCCGTAGGAAGATCAGGCGCCCTTGCGAGCCGGAGCCTTTTTGGCCGCCTTCTTCGCAGGCGTCTTCTTCGCCGCGCTCTTGGACGCGCCGCTCTTGGCCGCCGTGCTCTTGGCTGCTCCGCTCTTTTCGGCGCTCTTGGCCGCGGCCTTCTTCGCGGTCTTCTTCGGCTCGGCCCCGTCGCCGCCCGCCGTCCTGCGCCCGCTGGCCTCCAGGCTGCGCTGCAACGCGGCGACCAGATCGACCACCTCGGCGTCCATCCCGCTCGGCGCGAGCTCCGGCTGTTCGGGCACCTTGCCGGTTCCGCTGGCGATCGCCTCGTCGAGCAGGCGTTTGAGCTCGATCTGGTACTCGTCGGTGAACTGCTCCGGATCGAAGTCGTCGGACATGGCCTCGACGAGCGTCTCGGCCATCTTGATCTCCTGCGGCCTGGGCTCGGCGACACCGTCGAGGGATTCGAACTCCACGGAGCGGACCTCGTCGGGCCACAGCAGCGTCTGGACCACCAGAATGCCCTCCCGTACACGCAGCGCGGCAAGCCGGGTCTTCTGCCGCAACGTGAAGTACACCAGGGCTGTGCGTTCGATCTGCTCCAGCGTCCTGGCCAGCAGGACGTAGGCCTTCGGCGTGCTGGAGTCCGGTTCCAGGTAGTAGCTCTTCTCGAACAGGATCGGATCGATCTGCTCCGACGGCACGAACTGCAGCACCGGTATCTCGTGCTTCTCCGCTACCGGCAATTTCGCGAAGTCCTCGTCGCTGAGCACCACCTTGTCGCCGTCCGGCGACTCGTAGGCCTTGTCGATCTCGGTGTACTGGACGGATTGGCCGCACACGCTGCAGACGCGGTCGTATTTGATCCGGCCTCCATCCTTGGCGTGCACCTGATGGAACCGGATGTCGTGGTCCTCGGTGGCGGTGTACACCTTCACCGGAACGTTCACCAGCCCGAATGCGATCGAGCCCTTCCAGATCGATCTCATACCCCCATCATGGCCGAAGCCCACCGACCGCGCGAGGGAACCGGAACTCCGAGTGTCGCGGTCGCGACACGCCGACGCAGCCGTCCCGGGAGCGCGGCGAACAGTGCGCTCATCGCCGCGACCGTGCCGGCGAGGTCGGTGCGGCCGGACAGATACGCGCGTTGCGCGTCCGGGGGAAGCGCGAAGAACGTGTCGAAGAACAGCGGGAGATCATCGGGCGGCAACGCCAGCAGCGCGCGCAGCCCGGCGCCGCGCAACCGGTGGACGACGCGCGCCGCGGCCGGCCATACGTCCCGGCCCGCGGCCACCGCGTCGGCAGCGGACAGCGCGGCGCCGACGCTGTACCCGGTCGCCGGATGCAGGAACCCGCCCGCGGCCCCGAACCTGCTCGACCCGGGACGGCCTCCTTGCACCGGAAAACGGACGTGCTCCACGGGTTCGTCACCGGTGAGCGGGACGTCTCTGGCGCGGAGGCGCTCCCACAAGCGTGTGCGCAGTTGCGCACCGGTCAAGGCCGGGCGGCCGGCCAGGCAAGTTTCCTCGAGCAGCACCCGCTCGTCGTCCAGCGGAACGGCGTAGAGGAACGAACGCGGCGCCTCGGGGGCGGCGCCGTTGTCCGGACGCCAGTCCATGAACAGCGGTTCGAGCCCGGCGCAGCGCCGGGCGTCCACGATGACGCCGTAGGCCGTCTGCTCGGCCCGGGCGGGCGAGCGGGCGAGTCCGCGCGCGTCGACCACCCGGCCGCCGGTGATCGTCGCGCCGGAGGCCAAGGTCACGCGCTCGGGGCCGACATCGATCGCGCGCTCGGAGACCACGCTCGCGTCGGCCAGGTGCAGCGACCTTTGCAGCCGGGCGGTATCGAGCACCACGTACGGGCGGTCCAATCGGTGAGCGCGCGTTCCCCAGGCCATCGGCCGGGGTACCGTCGCCGCGACGACCCGAGGCGACAGCCAATCAGGCAGTTCGTCGGCCCACACCGCGTAGGTGGCCGTCCACCGGCGCTCCGGCGCGGGATCGACCACGGTGACCGTGAGTCCGCGCTCCACTGCCCGGTGCGCGAGGGCGCGTCCGGCCGGGCCGAGCCCGCAGACGACCACGTCCGGCTTCATGCCGGGCTCGTCCGGATCCGCTGGAGCGTGTTGCGATGCATGGGTTCGAGCCTCTCATCTGCTCGCTGGAGCGTCGCGCAGCCACGGCGTCGAACACGTTCCGGCGCGGAGGTCCGGACCCGCGAAGTGAACGTTTCGCGAAAGCTGTCGCGGATTCCGGATCGCCCGCCCCGCGTGCGGAAATGCGTCCGGCCTGGCTCGGTTGCCTTCCCATGCCGGAGCGTGCAGGCAGGTGGCCGGACCGGGCGCACCGACGGAATGTGTTCGGGCTCACCGCACTTTGTCCCGCGTTGCTAGGATGCCGGGGCGCTGGCGTACGCATCCGGCTCCGGTGCCGAGTGTCAGGTGTCGGCGCACCGGCGTGCCGCGGATGGCACGCCGGGCAGGTTGCCGACCGGCGACCGCTGGAGTCCGAGCGCGAAAGCGGCACGACCGGAACGAGTTAGGGGTAGACGGAGTGTTCGAGCTGACCAGGCGGCGCAGCCGGTGGATCCTGGCCGTGTTCGTGGTGCTCGCACTGGCGATGGGCACGCTGAGCGCGACGCTGTTCGACAAAGTGCAAGGCGGCGGGTACATCGACCCCGACAGCGAATCGAGCCGGGCGACCGCGGTGCTGCGCGACACCTTCGGCGAGGCCACCCCGAATTTCGTGCTGCTGGTGCAGACTCGCCGGTCGGTGGACGACGACGCCGCGGCCACCGCGGCGACGAATCTGGTCACCGAGCTGAAGTCGGAGTCCGGCGTCGCGGGCGTCACGTCGTACTGGACCGACAAATCGCCCGCGCTGCGCAGCACCGACGGAACCAAGGGCCTGATCGTGGCCAGCATCCTCGGTGAGGAGGCCGACGTCGACAAGCGGGTGGGCGATCTCGCCGACCGATTCGGCGGCACCCACGGCCCGCTCGAGGTGCGCGTCGGCGGCTACGCCATGCTGCTGCACGAGACGGTGCAGCAGAGCGAGAAAGACGTCGTGCTGGGCGAATCCATCGCATTCCCGGTCACGCTGATCGCCCTGCTGCTGGTGTTCGGCGGCTTGGTCGCGGCCAGCCTGCCGCTGGTGATCGCAATGATCACGGTGATGATCACCATGGGCGCGCTGTGGCTGATCGCGAGCGTCACCGATCTGGCGGCCACCGCGACCAACGTCGCCACCCTGCTCGGCCTCGGCTTGGCGATCGACTACAGCCTGCTGATCATCAGCCGCTACCGCGACGAACTGGTCGCCGGTCAGCAGCCCGCCGCCGCGGTGGCCGCCACCATGCGCTCGGCGGGCCGGACCGTCGCGTTCTCGGCCGTCACCGTCGCCGTCGCGCTGTCGGGCCTGCTGTTCTTCCCGCTGCTGGCCGTGCGGTCGATGGGCTACGCGGGCCTGGCCGTGGCGGTGATCGCCGCGACGGTGTCGCTGACCGTGCTGCCCGCGATCCTGTTCCTGCTCGGCACCAAGATCGACAACGGTCAGTTGTGGTGGTTCCTGCGCGCGGCCCGTCCCGCACCCGGCGAGGGCGCCTGGCACCGCCTGGCGCGGTTCGTGATGATGCGGCCGGTGCCCATCGGCCTCGGGGTCACCGCCCTGCTGCTCGTGCTGGGCGCGCCGTTCCTCGGAGTGAATCTCGGCTTCCCCGACGAACGGTCGCTGCCGGAGTCGATGAACAACCGCCAGGTCACCGAGACCATCCAGCGCGACTTCGCCGCCACCGAGCAGAACGGGCTGTTCGTAGTGCTGCCCGAAAGCGCTTACAGCGCCGCAGGCTTGGACGCCTACGCTCGTGAGCTGTCGGAGATCGAGGACGTCCGCCGGGTCGACACCGTCACCGGCAGTTACAGCCACGGCGGTCTGCTCGTCGCGCCAACCGCGGCCGCCGACCGCTTCCGCGCCGAGAACGCCGCCTATCTGACGGTGGTCCCGGACACCACCGATCCCACGGTGCTGGATCGGATCGCCGCCGACGTGCGCGCGACGCCCGCCGCCTCGCCGGTGCTGGTCGGCGGCGTGGCGGCGGCCAACACGGACGCGATCGGCTCGGTCGTCTCGGCGCTGCCGTACGCGCTGGCCTTCGTCGTGCTGATCATGGTGGTGGTCCTGTTCCTGCTCACCGGAAGCGTCGTGCTGCCGCTGCTGGCCGTCGTGCTCAGCTTCCTGAGCCTCACCGCGACTTTCGGCGCGCTGGTCTGGATCTTCCAGGACGGGCACCTGTCCGGGTTGCTCGGCTTCACCGTCACCGGCGACCTCCCCCCGACCGTCCCGGTGATGCTGTTCGGCGTCGCGTTCGGTCTCGCCATGGACTACCAGGTGTTCCTGTTGGCCCGCATTCGCGAGGAGTACCTGCGCACCAGGTCCAACGCGCTGGCCGTCACGTCCGGACTGGAGCGGATCGGCCGGATCGTCACGGCCGCCGCCGTCCTGATCTCGCTGGTCTTCCTCGGCTTCCTCGCCTCGGACATCACCTTCATGAAGGCGTTCGGCATCGGGCTTCCACTCGCCGTGCTGGTGGACGCGACGCTGGTGCGCGGCTTCCTGTTGCCCGCGGCGATGGAGTTGCTCGGCCACTGGAACTGGTATGCGCCCGGCCCGCTGCGCCGACTGCACGAGCGGTTCGGAATCGAGGAGGCTGCTGCCGCTCCGGCGACCGCGGGGCGCGAGGACTGGCTCCAGCCCGTCCGGCTCTGACTTCGGGGCGATCGGGGCAGGCTCGATCGGGTAGGGTCGCTCGGGCGGCTCGGGGAGGCCCACGCGGGGTGGGACGGCTGCCGGGAGATGTGGGAGGGCGACCGCGATGACCTATCCGTCCGGGAAACCGGAGGACGCGCGGTACGCGCCGGACTGGGGAAGCATGTCCCCGCCGAGCGCGTACCCGATGCCTGCGTGGGAAGCGCCGCCCCTGCCGCCGCCGCCCGAGTCCCGAACGGGCGTGGTCGTCGCGCTGGTGATCGGCGTCGTCGCCGTGCTGGTCGCGGTCGGCATCGGAGTGGCGCTGGCGCCGCGCGAGGAAGGGCACCCGCAAGCCGCGGTCGCCTCCGCCGAAGCGACCACCCGCGCGGGCGGCGGTACCAGCACGCGGCCGGCGAGCCCGTCGTCGCGCGGTGCGCGCCCTTCGGCGGGCCGGTTGAGTTACACGGAGTTCGCGAAGGACTGGGACTTCCGGTTCGATCGCGTCGAACTGCACGCCGAGTGGGTCGACGGCCGCGACCACGCCGACTGCCACCCCATCGAGGCGGCGGGCAAACTCACCGGTCTGGGCTGCGTCTACGCGGCGGAGCTGGTGTACCGCGCCGAGGGCGGCGCGCTGATGCTCACGCAGTTCGTGCTCGGCATGGCCGACGAGGGCCGGGCCGCCGCGGCGAAGGGCCGGTTCACCGACGCCGACCTCGCGCTGCGTCCGGGCAGTTACCTGAAGGGCTACGCCACCGGCAAGTGGAAGGACGGCAGCGAGAAGGAATTCGTGGTGGTGACGCTGGCGACGGCCACCGGCGCGGTCGACGCCACGGCCGTCGAGAAGTACCTGCGCTACCGGCACGCCGACACCATCGGCGCATTGGCGTTCCGCTAGCGCGGGCGGCTCCCGTTCGCGGTCAGATTCCGCCCGTGGAGAGCAGCCCGCCGTCCACCCGGACCGTCTCGCCGGTGATCCACGCCGCCTCGTCGGAGACCAGGAATCCGATCAAGCGCGCCACGTCCTCCGGGCTGCCCAGCCGCTTCATCGGGTACACGCTCGCGGCGCGCTCCTCGTCGGTCGAGTACAGCGCGTCGGCGAACTTCGTCTTGATCACGCCCGGCGCGACCGCGTTCACCCGGATCTTCGGCCCCAGCTGCCAGGCGAGCTCACCGGTGAGATGGATCAGCGCGGACTTGGACGCGCCGTAGGCGGCGATCACGCCGGTCGAGCGGATGCCCGCGACGCTGGCCACGTTGACCACGGCGCCGCCGTGGTCGCGCATCCACGCCTTGTACGCCTCCTGGATGTAGCCCAGGGCCGCGACCACGTTCACGTCGAAGATCTTGCGCACGGCATCGAGGTCGGCGTCCATCAGGGAGCCGAAGACCGGGTTGATGCCGGTGTTGTTGATCAGGACGTCCAGCGAACCGAACTCCGTGACCGCGCGCTCGACCGCGGCGGATCGATCCTCGGCGACGCCCGAGTTGCCCGCCAGAGCGACGACCTGACCCTGGTGCCCCAGTTCGCGCAGCTCCGCGGCGGCTTCCTCCAGTGGATCCTTCTTCCGCGCGGTGATCAGCACGTTCGCGCCGCGGGCGAGCAACTCCGCCGCGACCGCCTTGCCGATGCCACGGCTGGCCCCCGTGACCAGAGCGCTCTTGCCCAATAGATCGATACTCATGGCATCGCACGGTAGCGCAGGCCACCGCGGGGGCCGTTATCGCCGTCACATGCGGGGTGCTGGTATGCGGGCGCACCCTGCGCCCCGGGTAAAATCGGTGGTTCTTGTGCGCGTCGGGTCGCACAATCGAGCACGCGTCCAGCACCACGATCCGCTAGGAGAAGTTTGTGATCACCGCGACCGACCTGGAGGTCCGGGCCGGAGTCCGCACCCTGCTGTCCGCTCCCGGACCGGCGCTTCGGGTGCAGGCGGGCGACCGGATCGGGTTGGTCGGGCGCAACGGCGCGGGGAAGACCACCACGCTGCGCATCCTGGCAGGCGAGGGGGAGCCGTACGCGGGCAAGATCCTGCGCTCCAGCGATATCGGTTATCTGCCGCAGGATCCGCGCGAAGGCAACCTCGACGTGCTGGCCCGCGACCGGGTGCTGTCGGCGCGCGGCCTGGACACGCTGATCCGGGAGATGGAGAAGCAACAGGCGCTGATGGCCGAGGTCGCCGACGACAAAGAGCGGGAGAAGGCGGTCCGCAAGTACGGCCGGCTCGAGGAACGCTTCTCGGCGCTGGGCGGTTACGTCGCCGAGAGCGAGGCGGCGCGCATCTGCCACAGCCTGGGTCTGCCCGACCGCGTGCTCGGTCAGCCGCTGCGCACCTTGTCCGGCGGACAGCGGCGCCGAATCGAATTGGCGCGCATCCTGTTCGCCGCCTCCGACGGCAGCGGCGGGCGGTCGGACACCATCTTGCTGCTGGACGAGCCGACCAACCATCTCGACGCCGACTCGATCACCTGGCTGCGTGGTTTCCTGCAGAACCACGACGGCGGCCTGATCGTCATCAGTCACGACGTGGACCTGCTCGCCGACGTGGTGAACAAGGTGTGGTTCCTGGACGCGGTGCGCGGCGAGGCCGACGTCTACAACATGGGCTGGAAGAAGTACCTGGACGCGCGCGCCACCGACGAGCAGCGCAGGCGGCGGGAACGCGCGAACGCCGAGAAGAAGGCGAGCGCGCTGCGCGCCCAGGCGGCCAAGCTCGGCGCCAAGGCCACGAAAGCGACTGCGGCACAGAACATGGCCAAGCGCGCCGATCGCCTGCTGGCCGAACTCGACGACGTGCGCGTCGCCGACAAGGTCGCCAGGATCAAGTTCCCCGAGCCCGCCGCCTGCGGCAAGACGCCGCTGATGGCGGAGAACCTGACCAAGGTCTACGGCTCGCTGGAGATCTTCACCGGCGTGGACCTCGCGATCGACCGCGGTAGCCGGGTGGTGGTGCTGGGGCTCAACGGCGCGGGAAAGACGACGCTGCTGCGCCTGCTCGCCGGAGTCGAGCAGCCGACGGCGGGTGGTCTGGTGCCGGGGCACGGTCTGAAGGTCGGTTACTTCGCCCAGGAGCACGACACCCTGGACGACAACGCCACCGTGTGGGAGAACATCCGCCACGCCGCGCCGGACGCCGGTGAGCAGGAGCTGCGCGGCCTGCTCGGCGCGTTCATGTTCTCCGGCCCGCAGCTCGACCAGCCCGCGGGCACGCTGTCGGGCGGTGAGAAGACCCGTCTCGCGCTGGCCGGACTGGTCTCCTCGGCGGCGAACGTGTTGCTGCTGGACGAGCCGACGAACAATCTCGACCCGGTGTCGCGGGAACAGGTTCTCGACGCCTTGCGCACCTATGCGGGCGCGGTGGTGCTCGTGACCCACGACCCGGGTGCAGCGGAGGCGTTGTCTCCGGAACGTGTGATCCTGCTCCCGGACGGGACAGAAGACCATTGGTCGGCCGAATATCTGGAACTTATTCAGCTCGCGTGAGATTCATCACAGGTACCCGTTGATCACGGCCTGCTGAGTGCTTAGCCTGGAAAGACGCTGCTCGGCGACTCGGAGGAAGCCATGAGCGACAGGCCACAGAGCAAGGCCACATTGGGTAAGGGCACACGCGTCACCGGCAAGTCACGCGATCGCCTACAAACCCAGCTGAAGAAACAGTACGAGGCCGGTGCGAGCATCCGGTCACTGGCGCGGTCCACCGGCCGCTCCTACGGTTTCATCCACAACGTCCTCGTGGAGTCGCATGTGCAGCTCCGCAGCCGGGGTGGAGCCAATCGCCGCAAGAGCCCATAGCGCCGCAACGGCGTGCTTTGCCGCCGGACGGCTACGCGGCCGCCCCGGGCGGAGCCCCAACCGGATCGACGTCGACGCCCCCGAACTGGATGTCTACCTCGCCGAGCTGCACGGCGGCGTCGATGCCAGGTCCTCGGGCGCATGTCGGCGATCGAGTGGAGCCGCAATGCAATTCAGCGGCGCTCGCGCCGTTGGTCGTCGCGCGGGACCCCGTCCAGCGACGGGCTTCGGCTGCTGTTGTCGTCCGGTGGAGCGCCGCTGCGCGGCGAATGCGGGGCCGCTTGCCGCATACCGTGGCGTTCCCGGTCTCGATATCGTGCCGCCGGACCTGTGACCGGGTTCAGTAGCCCTCCACCATGCCGTCACCGTCCACCAGCAGGTTGGCCAAGCTGCGAAAGATCGGCAGCCCGGTCTTGATCTCCAGGTAGGCGAACTGGCCCTGCGGGTTGACCTCCAGGAAGTAGTACTCGCCATCACGGCCGAGCCGAATGTCGAGCACGCCGAAGGACAATCCGAGTGCGCCCATCAGCGTGGCCAGTGACTTGCTCACCGAGGCGGGCAGGTGATCGTGCGCGAAATCGACCGACGTGTCCAAGCGGGAGTCGACCTTGCCGACGCCCGCTTGGGAGTCGATGCGCACGGTCCATTCGACCCCGTCCACCCACACCACGCGCAGATCGCAGGTGGCGTCGACGTAGTCCTGGAAGGTGGTCGGCGCCGAACGGATCGCGGCCAGCCTGCCGAAATCGTCCCTGGAGATGATCCTGGTCTCGGCGAACTCCGCCCGGCTGGTGCCGGTGCGCTTGTAAACGACCGGACCGGGCCGGGATTCGACGAAGCTGCGCGCCTCGTCCGGATCGTTGGTGATCAACGTCTCCGGCACCGCGAACCCGGCCCGCAGCGCCGTCTCCAGCTGGACGATCTTGCG
Source organism: Nocardia sp. NPDC047038 (assembly GCF_040644075.1). NCBI lineage: Bacteria > Bacillati > Actinomycetota > Actinomycetes > Mycobacteriales > Nocardiaceae > Nocardia > Nocardia sp. NPDC047038. Next base: position 1,198,412 of record NZ_JBEYVQ010000001.1, read on the forward strand.
TGCCGCGGTGCGGTCGGCGCCGGGGTCGTTGACCCAGTGAGCGGGGATGGACCAGAGCAGCCCTTGAATGAATCCGTCGCACTCGGCCTGGCGAAACTCGTTGTCCGAGGCGCGGACACCCGCGGGCACCCGCGCGGGATGCGGGCGCCGCCACCACACCGACCGCACGTCGTCGAGGCCGATCAGGTGCGACAGCGAGCGTGTGGTGCCGAGCCGGTCCAGCCGGAAGCTGCCGGACTCCTGGGGGAAATCGCGCAGGTCGAGGTGGATCGGGCCGAGCCCGTGGTGTTCTCGCAGCGTCGCCGCCATCGCGGTGGCGTGTAGATCATCGGATTCGGACACGATCAGGACCGAACCGCGCCGGCGTGCGGCCATCCGCCTGCCGCTCAGTCGAGGCTGTCGCAGTTGATGCCGTCGTCGCTGCCGTTCATCGACTTGGTCTGGCAGTAGGTGAACGTCGCACCGCTCGCACCCGGGCAGTCGACGAGTTGCAGCCGGTCGGCCCAGGTTTCGGTGAGCCGGCGCAACTGCTCGTCGCCGAGCGCCTCCGACGGCGACTCCGGGATGGTCATCGGCCGATCGACCAGGTCGATCCGCAGCCTGCGGGTGAAATCGGCGGTGGCGCCAGCGCGAATGTCCACCAGCACCGGGCGCCCGTCCTGATCGGCGTGGGGCGCCGCGGAATCGACCACGCGCAGGACATCGGACCGACTGAAGGTCCACGTTCCCTCGGCGACGCGCACGCTGATCTGCCGGTCCGATTCCGCGACCAGCAGACCCTGGAGCGGAGGAACGCGGTCACCCCTCGGCGTCGTCCCGGGAAGGTGGATTGCGTCGGTCATAGCCGTTTCTCCGATCTGCTCGCGATTTGCCACGACCCCCAAGCGTGTGAGCGATCATATCGCGATGAGCGGCGTTATCGGCTCGGATCGCGAGATTTCCCGGCCTATGGCAAACCGAATTCCGATTCATAACGCCCGAGTACCGAAAGTTTTCCGGTAGCCTGGAAATGCTGAGATAGCAATCGAGAAGCTAATCTCCCGTGAGGCGCGGATGCTGCTCATAGCCCGATATTGGCGGCTGTGCATCTGTACTCTCGTCCTGCTGGGCGCAGGTGGCCGGCGACGACGGCTGCTGTGCGACATCGTATTTCCTCCCGCGCCGCGCAGTGCTCGACTCGCTCCGAATTGATTGTCCGCGAGCGGATCCGGAAGGGCGCCGACTTCACTTCCGGTTCGCGTTGCGCTCCGCCCACCAAGCGGGGGCGTCGACGAAGTGGTTGTCGAACTCGTCCTGAGCGGCGGCGAGATCGGTCATCGGGGATTCGCCCGCGGCGATTCGTTCCAGCAGCCGGAAGTACTCGAAGCGCTGCACGCCGGGCGTGAGCGCGATGAGGATCCGTGCCGTACTGTCCGGTGCGGCGCCGAAGGCGTGCGGCATGAATTTCGGGACCACGATCGAACCACCCGCGGCGACGGTGACGATGCGGTCACCGGCGAGCAGTTGCAGTTCGCCGTCCGCGACATAGAACAGTTCGTCGGAAAGCGTGTGATAGTGCGGCGCCGCGCCGTCCGCTCCACGGTCCATGTCGACCTCGAGTGTGCTCAGCCCGCCGCCCGCCTCCTCGGCGTCGATCAGCAGGCGCATGGTGACAGACGTGGTACGCAGGGTCTCCGCATCCTGCGGCTGACGGATCGCGACGTTCTTGCGTGGCGCGGGAATGGCCATCGGAGCCTCCATATTAGTTCGGTGATTGATAATTCGCTACCGAACTATATCGTGCCGAATAAGATCCTGTCCATGACCGAGCGGAAAACGGACGCCGTGGACGCGATCGTGGCGCAGTGGCAGCGGGAACGACCCGACCTGGATCTCGAGGCGATGGCCGTGGCCGGACGTCTGGGCAGGCTGTTGGTGGTGGCGCAGCGTGAGATCGAGGCGGTGTTCGGCAAGCACGGCCTGCAACGCGGCGAATTCGACGTACTCGCCGCGCTTCGTCGTTCGGGCGCGCCGTTCGAACTCAGCCCGTCGGTGCTCGCCGACACGCTGATGTTGTCCAGGGCGGGCATGACCGGACGGCTGGACCGGCTGGAGTCGGCGGGACTGGTGCGGCGCGTCGCGGACGTGCGGGACCGCAGGGCGGTGCGCGTCGGCCTCACCGAGGCAGGACGGGAATTGGTCGACACCGTGGTCACCGAGCACACCGCGAACGAGACGCGGATGCTGTCCGTGCTCACCGCGGGGGAGCGACGGGAACTGGACCGGCTCGCGCGAATCCTGCTCAGCAGCATGGAACCGGACGCGTAGCCGCGGTAGCTCACGCACCCTTCGATCCGCCGAATCGCGCTCTACTTGGGGGAACTCGTGTCCCGATGAGGTAGCCCGATACTCGTGCCGAGTGGGCGTCCCTGCTCTACCTTGAGATTCCGTACCGAAGGGGTCGGTGCGGTGGGCAAGGAGGCCACGATGATCGACATCATCACTCTCCGCGGCACCGGGGAGCCGCGCAACTCCGACGGAACGCCCGCGGGCATGCTGCACGACGTCGTGAAACTACTCGACACCGGGAAGTTCAGCTGCTTCGAACCGGATTGGCCCGCTTCCGTCGGCCCCGTGCCGGAGGTCTGGGGTCCTTCGCTGGAGACGTCGGTACGGCTCGGCATCGCCGCCGGCGTGCGGGCGATCCAGGACTCGCCGAACGTCTGCGGCCTGCTGAGTTATTCGCTCGGCGGCATCTGCGCCAGCCGGATCCTGGAGGGCGTGCGGTCCGGGAAGTACAAGAACACCGACGGAACGCCGCTGGAGATCGCCTTCGTGGTGAACATCGCCAACCCGCTGCGCCGAGCCGGGCAGTCGGTCGGAAACCTCTGCCCGGCGAATACGTTCGGCCTGCATGGGCAGCGCGGCGCGTGGCCCGCGTCGATCGACATCCGCGAGTACGCGAATCCCGGCGACATCATCACCGCGTCGCCAGCGGATTCGCCGTTGCGCGTCATCGACGTGGGTATCTCGCCGTTCTCGTTCGTGGAAGGCGCTCGGATCGGCAACGTCGCGCCGCTGATCTTCGCCGAACTGCTCGAAGTCCTACTGCGCGACCCGATCGCGAACCTCGAGCGCTACACGACGGCCGTACGCGGCGTCATCGGCTATCTGACCCCGTGGCCCGACGGTCAGCACGTGCTCTATTCCGGACGGAACATGCCGGGGACGAACGTGCTGTGGACCACGCACGCCGCGGAGTACCTCAACGCGGCGTACTAGCCGCCCTCACTGCTTGCGTCGGACCGACGCCTCGACCAGATCCAATACGGCGGAAAGGTTCTCGTTGGTGTGGCCGGAGGCGATCCGGGCGATCAAACCGTCGAGGACGAGGTCGAGGTAGCCGAGCAGCACGTCGGTGGGCACGTCGTCGCGCAGCGCGCCCGCGGCCTTACGACGTTCCAGGCGGGCCAAGGTGGCGGCGGTGAGTTCGGCCGAACGCTGGGTCCAGCCCGCCCGGAATTCGGGATCGGTGCGCAGCCTGCGGGCGATCTCCAAACGCGTTCCGAGCCAGTTGAACTGCTCGGGGTGGGCGAGCATGTCGCGCATCACCTGCACGATGCCCTGATTGGCCGCGACATCGGCCATGCGTTCGGCGTCTTCCTGGGCGAGGGCGAGGAACAGCGCGTCCTTGTCCCGGAAGTGGTGGAAAATGGCTCCCCTGGACAGCCCGATCTCTTCCTCGAGGCGGCGCACGGTGGCGCCGTCGTAGCCGTACTCGGCGAAGCAGCGGCGTGCTCCGTCGAGGATCTGGCTGCGCCGGGCGGCGAGGTGATCGTCACTGACCTTGGGCACGGAATCCTCCAGCGGGGAAACACGGACCCCCGCGTCGGCGGTAGACCGACGCGGGGGTTGTCCGACACGAGACTTCAGTGGCGCGAACACGCGCCAGCGAAGGTGGCGCGATCAGGCACGAATCATGTTGCGCAGCACGTACTGCAGGATCCCGCCGTTGCGGTAGTAGTCGGCCTCGCCGGGGGTGTCGATGCGGACCACCGCGTCGAAGGTGATCTTGTCACCGTTCTCCTTTGTGGCCGTGACCTTCAGGGTCTTCGGGGTGGCACCCTCGTTGAGCTGGGTGATGCCCTCGATGTCGAAGGTCTCGGTGCCGTCCAGCTTCAGCGACGCGGCCGACTCGCCCGCCGGGAACTGCAGCGGGATGACGCCCATGCCGATGAGGTTGGAGCGGTGGATGCGCTCGAACGACTCGGTGATGACGGCCTTCACACCCAGCAGGCTGGTGCCCTTGGCGGCCCAGTCGCGCGAGGAGCCCGAACCGTATTCCTTGCCGCCGAGCACGACCAGCGGGACGCCCGCGGCCTGGTAGTTCTGCGAGGCGTCGTAGATGAACGCCTGCGGGCCACCCTCCTGGGTGAAGTCGCGGGTGTAGCCACCCGAGACGTCGTCGAGGAGCTGGTTGCGCAGCCGGATGTTGGCGAAGGTGCCGCGGATCATCACCTCGTGGTTGCCGCGCCGCGAGCCGTAGGAGTTGTAGTCCTTGCGCTCGACGCCGTTGGCCTCCAGGTACTGCGCGGCCGGGGTGCCGGGCTTGATGTTGCCCGCCGGGGAGATGTGGTCGGTGGTGACCGAGTCGCCGAGCAGCGCGAGCACCCGGGCGCCCTTGATGTCGGTGACCGGCTCCGGGGTCTGCGGCATGCCTTCGAAGTACGGAGGCTTGCGCACGTAGGTCGACTCGGCGTCCCACTCGAAGGTCTTGCCCTCCGGGGTGGGCAGGCTGCGCCAGCGCTCGTCACCCCGGAACACGTCCTTGTAGTCCTCGAGGAACATGTCGCGGCTGATGACCCGGTCGATGGTGTCCTGGATCTCCTGCGGCGAGGGCCAGATGTCCTTCAGGAAGACGTCGTTGCCCTCGGTGTCCTTGCCCAGCGGGTCGTTCTCGAAGTCGAAGTCCATGGTTCCCGCGAGCGCGTAGGCGATGACCAGCGGCGGGGAGGCCAGGTAGTTCATCTTCACGTCGGGGGAGATGCGGCCTTCGAAGTTACGGTTGCCCGACAGCACCGCGGTGACGGTGAGGTCGTTGTCGTTGACCGCCTTGGAGATCTCCTCCGGCAGCGGGCCGGTGTTGCCGATGCAGGTGGCGCAACCGAACGCGACCAGGTTGAAGCCCAGCTTGTCCAGGTACGGCCACAGGCCCGCCTTCTCGTAGTAGCCGTTGACCACCTGCGAACCCGGAGCCATGGACGTCTTCACCCACGGCTTGCGGGCCAAGCCCTTCTCCACCGCGTTGCGGGCCAGCAGGGCCGCGCCGAGCATGACCGACGGGTTGGAGGTGTTGGTGCAGGAGGTGATCGAGGCGACCACGACGGCGCCGTGGTCGAGCACGAAGTCGCCGTACTCCTCGCTGCGCACCGTCACCGGCTTGGACGGACGGCCCTCGGCGCCGTTGGCGGCCGACACCAGCGACTCGGCGCCGTCGTCGGCGAAGGACAGCACGGCCGGGTCGCTCGCGGGGAAGGACTCCTCGACGGCCTCGTCCAGCTTGCTGTGCGGGGTGTCGGCGGCGGGGCCGCTCTCCGCGTCGTTGGTGTAGTTGTGGATGTCCTTGCGGAACGCGATCTTCGACTCCGACAGCAGGATCCGGTCCTGCGGGCGCTTCGGGCCCGCGATGGACGGCACCACGGTGCTCAGATCCAGTTCGAGGTATTCGGAGTAGGCGGGCTCGGAGTCGGCATCGTGCCAGAGGCCCTGCTCCTTGGCGTACGCCTCGACCAGCGCGACCTGCTCGTCGGAGCGGCCGGTCAGGCGCAGGTAGTCGACGGTCACGTCGTCGATCGGGAAAATCGCGGCGGTGGAACCGAATTCGGGGCTCATGTTGCCCAGGGTGGCGCGGTTGGCCAGCGGCACCTCGGCCACGCCCTTGCCGTAGAACTCGACGAACTTGCCGACCACGCCGTGCTTGCGCAGCATGTCGGTGACGGTGAGCACGACGTCGGTGGCGGTCACGCCCGGCTGGATCTCACCGGTCAGCTTGAAGCCGACGACGCGCGGGATCAGCATCGAGACGGGCTGGCCGAGCATGGCCGCCTCGGCCTCGATGCCGCCGACGCCCCAACCGAGGACGCCGAGGCCGTTGACCATGGTGGTGTGCGAGTCGGTGCCGACACAGGTGTCGGGGTAGGCCTGGCCGTTGCGGACCATGACGACGCGGGCCAGGTGCTCGATGTTGACCTGGTGCACGATGCCGGTGCTCGGCGGGACGACCTTGAAGTCGTCGAACGCGGTCTGGCCCCAGCGCAGGAACTGGTAGCGCTCGCCGTTGCGCTGGTATTCGATGTCGACGTTGCGCTCGAAGGCGTCGGCGCGGCCGAAGACGTCGATGATGACGGAATGGTCGATGACCATCTCGGCGGGGGCGAGGGGGTTCACCTTGTCCGGGTCGCCACCCAGGGTGGCCACGGCCTCGCGCATGGTGGCCAGGTCCACGATGCACGGCACGCCGGTGAAGTCCTGCATGATGACGCGGGCGGGCGTGAACTGGATCTCGGTGTTCGGCTGCGCCGTGGGATCCCAGCTCGCGATGGCGCGGATGTGATCGGCGGTGATGTTGGCGCCGTCCTCGGTGCGGAGGAGATTCTCCGCGAGGACCTTCAGTGCGTACGGGAGTTTCTCGGTGCCGGGCACGGCGGAGAGGCGGAAGATCTCGTAGGAGTTGCTTCCCACCTCGAGGGTGCCCTTGGCGCCGAAAGTATCGATACTTGTCGTCACGTCAGCTCCACTCGTCTGTGCGGGTGGCCACCGGCGGGGCTGTGCCGGCGGCCGAGTCTTCGGAGGTGCTCCGGCGCCGCTCCGGCGCTGGTTCCTCGCGCCTACGACCTTAACAGTACGCTTGTCCTGTGAAACACCAGGGGGCGGTTCGGCGTGCCGCGCGCGCGAGATGCGACACTCCGTCGCGTACTGTGCTTTCGAGCCAGCAAGGGGGATCTTGCTCGCCCTGCAGTGTTGGATGCCCGTCGCTTCGGTTGCCGATGCGGCTCGACAGACCGGATGGAAGATGACCGCCCCGCACAACTCGGTTTTCACCCCTATGGCCGCCGAATTGCCGCCGAATGTCACCGCCGACACCGTGCGCTCGCTCAACGCCGATCTGGCCGACGATCACGTCGCGACACTGACCGGTAAGGACAAGAAGGAACTGGCCGCCATCGCCGCGGAGGCGCGATCGCAAGGAATCCCGCTGAGCATCGTGGTCGTCCCCGGCAATCCAGGACACGACTCGAGCCTACGGGACTTGGCCACCGAGGTGGGTAAGACGCAGCACGGCACCGTGGTCGTTCTCAGCGACGACTGGGTGGGCACCTACAGCGACACGATCAGCCGTGTGCGGCTGGAGTGGGCCGAGGACGCCGCCAAGGGCACGCAGGGTAAGAGCGGAGAGGCCGCGAGCATCTTCACCGCCCGCTTGGAGACGCCGGAGTCGATGTCCTGGACCGCCATCACCTGCGCACTGCTGGGTGGAACGGTGGCGGTCATCGCCGGACTGTACTGGGTCAAGGTCCGGCGGGCGGCGGCCGACGGTCCGGAGCGTGTGGCGAGCGCCCGGCGGACACCTGACGGCGAGTCGTCCGACGCGCGCGCCATCTGAGGTCGCGGCGCTTTTCTGCGAAGCCGGCTGCGGCCGATTCGACATTCTCGTGGTATCACCGCGCCGGTAACGGCGTGGTTGTCCATCGCCACTCGCCCCCAGCGCGGTACCTCTGCGCGTCGCAGGCGTGCGTCGCTGACACCGCCTTCGCTCGATGCGAAGCCGAGCTGTGTCCGATATGGGGCGAAATCGGGCCTTCAGCATCCATGTAGCTAATTTTCCGAACGGTTGGTCTGTTGCGTTCGGAGAAAGCGTGGCGCGCAGTACAGCAAATTTCTAGCAATGAAGAAGATGTGGGCGGCAACAAGGTCGATGCCGTTTTGTCGGTGACGTAAGTGTCGTACGGTTCGAATGGTCCCTGATGGGGAATAAGTGTTTCCAGAGGCCATCTGTCGACCATAGTGCATCCTGGTTCGCCTGATGCCCTCGAGGATTGCCGGAATCCGGTCCTTGGAGGTGTGATGCGCAACAACGGCGGGCTCACCAACCGGCGCCGACTATCGGTCGCTGTGGGGTTGCTGATTGCGGTCGTTGTAGTGGTCACGACTGGACCTGTCGCTGCTGTGCCACCTCCTCCGCCAAATCCCAGCGACGGCGAGATCGCCCAGGCGGGCGCGCAGGTGGACGCCGGTGTCGCCGAGGTCGGCACCCTGATCAACCAGGTCGCCGTGGTCGATCAGCAACTGGGGCAACTCGACGACGCCGTCGCGCAGCGCCGGGAGGACGTCAACCGAGCGCTGGTGGACCTGCAGACCGCGCGCGACGCCGCCGACGCGGCCGCCGTCGTGGTGGTGGACACCCAGCTCGACCTCGCCGATGCCGCGGCCAAGGTGGGCCAGGCGCGACGCAACTTCGATCAGTTCGCCACCCAGGCCTATACCAATCCGGGCTCCGGCTCGATGGTCACCTACCTCGCCGCGGCCACCCCCGCGGTCGCGCTGGACCGGGCCCAGCTCCTCGAGCTGGTCTCCAAGAATCGTCAGCAGGTGCTGGACGGCCTGCGGCGCGCGCAGATCGATCAAGGCAACAAGAACTCCACCGCGCGGCGGGCGAAATCGGACGCCGACACGGCCGCCGCCGTCGCCGCCGCGCGCAGGGCCGACGCCGAGAACGCGGTCGCCGCGGCGAAGGCCGAACTCGACCGGCAGACCGCCCAGCGCGACGACCTGCTGCGGCGGCGCCAGGACGCGCAGGGCAGGCTGGATCAAGCGCGGCAGAACGTGGCCGGCCTGCAGGACCAGCGTGACGCGTACCTGGCCTGGGACGCCATGCGCAAGGTGGAGGAAGCGGCGGTGCGTGCCGCCGCGGCGGCGGCAGCCGCGCGCGCGGCCGCCGACCAGGCCGCTCGCGATCGCGCCGCCGAACTCGGCACCGGAAAACGCCCGCACACTCAGCTGGAGGACGCGCCGCCACCGCGGCGGAGCGCGCCACGACCGAAGTCGCCACCGGTCGAAGGCTCCGCGGCGATCGAGATCGTGGTCGATCGCGCCATGTCACAACTCGGCGTCACCTACGCCTGGGGAGGCGGCGACGAGGACGGGCCGACCCGCGGCATCCGGGACGGCGGCGTCGCCGACAGTTACGGGGACTTCGAGAAGGTCGGCTTCGATTGCTCGGGGTTGATGGTCTACGCGTTCGCGGGCGTCGGGGTCTCGCTGCCGCACTACAGCGGCTACCAATACAACGCGGGCACCCGAGTGCCGGTCGGCGATCGCGAGCGCGGCGACATGCTGTTCTGGGGGCCGAACGGCAGCCAGCACGTGGCGCTGTATCTCGGCGACGGGAAGATGGTGGAGGCGCCGGAATCCGGCGACGTGGTGAAGGTGTCCCCGGTCCGCGAGGGCGGCATCATGCCGTTCGCGGTGCGCGTCGTCTCCTGATATCGGACATTCCGGGTGCCCCGCCCGGCCGGAGGACCGCGGAAATTCCCATTCTGTCGGGTCCGGTTGCGGCACAGGCGGTGATTACCTGGAATAGTTGTGGCAGCACGCACAGGACCAAGGCGAAAGCGGGGATGTTGGTGACTTCGACGGACGGTGTGAGCGGAGCGAACTCGGCGAAGGATGCGCCGGTCTCGACGCCCAGCACCCTCGAGCGTGACGTCCAGACCCTGGAGAAGGCGATCTACGAGGTCAAGCGGGTGATCGTGGGCCAGGATCGCCTGGTCGAACGACTGCTCGTGGGCGTGCTCGCACGTGGTCACGTTCTGCTCGAAGGTGTTCCCGGCATCGCGAAGACCCTCGCCGTGGAGACCTTCGCCAGGGTGGTCGGCGGCTCGTTCGCCCGCGTGCAGTTCACGCCCGACCTGGTGCCCACCGACCTCATCGGTACCCGTATCTACCGGCAGGGCCGCGAAGAGTTCGACACCGAACTCGGCCCGGTCGTCGCCAACTTCGTGCTCGCCGACGAGATCAACCGCGCGCCCGCCAAGGTGCAGTCGGCGCTGCTCGAGGTGATGGCCGAGCGGCACGTGTCGATCGGCGGCAAGACCTACCCGATGCCCGACCCGTTCCTGGTCATGGCGACGCAGAACCCGATCGAGAGCGAGGGCGTGTACCCGCTGCCCGAAGCGCAGCGCGACCGCTTCTTGTTCAAGGTCGTCGTCGACTACCCCTCCGTGGAGGAGGAGCGCGAGATCATCTACCGGATGGGCGTCACCCCGCCGGAGGCGAGCCGGATCCTGGAGCCGGAGGACTTGATCCGTCTGCAGAAGGTCGCGGCCAACACCTTCGTGCACCACGCCCTGGTCGACTACGTGGTCCGGGTGATCGCGGCGACCCGCAAACCGGCCGATTTCGGCATGCAGGACGTGGCCAGCTGGATCTCCTACGGCGCGTCGCCGCGCGCCAGCCTCGGCATCATCGCCGCGGCCCGCGCCGTCGCGCTCATCCGCGGCCGCGATTACGTGGTGCCGCAGGACGTCGTCGAAGTGATCCCGGACGTGTTGCGCCATCGCTTGGTGCTGTCCTACGACGCACTCGCCGACGAGATCAGCCCGGAGGACGTCATCAAGCGCGTTCTGCAGACCGTCGGCCTGCCACAGGTCGCCCCGCAGGCCGTCGCGCCCGGCGTGCCCGCCGCGCCGCCGCAGGGCGCCCCGCAGCAGGTTCCCCAGCCGCCGTCGCCGCAGCAGGCCGTGCCCCAGCCGCCCAACGGGCAGCAGTCGCAGCCCGCGGGCACCGTTCCGCCGAAGTGACCTCGGCATCGGATCGGGTCGCGCCAGTGCCGACGTCGCCGTCCCACGCACCGCCGTCCTTCCACGCGGGGGAGTTGACCGACCCCAGGCTCACGGTCGCGCTCAAGACCCTCGAACTCACCGTGCGCCGCAGGCTCGACGGCGTGCTGCACGGCGATCACCTCGGTCTCATCCCCGGTCCCGGCTCCGAGCCGGGTGAGGCGCGCGCCTACCAACCGGGCGACGACGTGCGCCAGATGGATTGGTCGGTCACCGCCCGCACCACTCATCCGCACGTGCGGCAGATGATCGCCGACCGCGAGCTGGAGACCTGGATGGTGGTCGATCTGTCGGCCAGCCTCGACTTCGGCACCGCCGCCTGCCAGAAGCGTGATCTCGCCATCGCCGCCGCGGCCGCCATCACCCATCTGACCAGTGGCGGCGGCAACCGGATCGGTGCGGTCGTCGCCACCGGCGAACGGTTGACCCGCATCCCGGCGCGCGGCGGGCGCGTCCACGCCCAGTCGCTGCTGCGCGGCATCGCGACCACACCGCACGCGCGCGACGGCGTGCGCGGCGACCTGCGCGGCGGCATCGAATCGCTGCGCCGTCCGCAGCGCAAACGTGGGCTCGCGGTGATCATCAGCGATTTCCTGGGTGACATCGATTGGCAGCGCTCGCTGCGCGCGATCTCGGCCAGGCACGATCTGCTCGCGGTCGAGGTGCTCGACCCGCGCGACCTCTCCCTGCCCGACATGGGCGACGTCGTACTGCACGACCCGGAGACCGGGCGCACCCGCGAGTTCAGCGTGACCTCCACGCTGCGCGCCGATTTCGCGGCTGCCGCGCAGCGCCACCGGCAGCAGGTCGAACAGGCCCTGCGCGGCTGTGGCGCTCCGGTGCTCACCTTGCGAACCGATCGGGACTGGATCGCCGACGTGGTCCGGTTCGTGTCCACCCGGCGCCACAGCTTCGGCGCCCCGACCGGGCGGGTGCCACGCCAGTGAGTATTTCGCATTTCACCGCACAGATCTGGCTGGGATTCCTCGTCGTCATCGCGCTGATCGCGCTCGGCTACGTCCTGGTGCAGCGCAACCGGCGCAAGCACATGTTGAAGTTCACCAACATGGCGCTGCTGGAGAAGGTCGCTCCGTCGCGGCCGAGCGCGTTCCGGCATGTGGCCGTCGCGCTGCTGCTGGTCGGCCTGGTGTTCCTCACCGTCGCCGCGGCCGGACCGACCGCGGTCAAGAAGGTGCCGCGCAACCGCGCGACCGTCATGCTGGTGATGGACGTGTCGCTGTCGATGGAGGCGACCGACGTCGCCCCGAGCCGCATCCAGGTCGCCAAGAAGGCGGGCAAGGAGTTCGTCGACGGACTGCCCGAGGGCGTGAACATCGGCTTCGTCACCTTCGCGGGCACCGCCTCGGTGATGGTCTCGCCCACGACGAACCACGAATCGGTCAAAGCCGCGATCGACAATGTGCGGCTGGCCGAGCGCACCGCTACCGGTGAAGGCATTCTCACCGCGCTGCAGGCGATCGAGACGCTCGCCACGGTGCTCGGTGGCGCCCAGGAGCCACCGCCTGCCAGGATCGTGCTGATGTCGGACGGTAAGCAGACCGTTCCGGATTTCAAGGACGTCGACAACCCCCGGCACGAGTACGTCGCCGCCCGGCTCGCCAAGAGCAAGAACGTCCCCATCTCGACCATTTCCTTCGGCACTCGCTGGGGCGTCGTCGAGATCCCCCGGGAGGACGGCAGCAAGGACCAGGTACGCGTCGAGGTGGACGACGACGCCATGCGCGAGATAGCGCGACTGTCCAGCGGGGAGTTCTACACCGCGTCGTCCTTGCAGGAGTTGACCAAGGTGTACGACACCTTGGAGCAACAGATCGGGTACGAGCTGACCAGAGGCGACGCCAGTCGTCCGTGGCTGCTGCTCGGACTGGTGGTCGTCGCGGCGGGAGTGGTCATCGGTCTGGTGTATCGCCAGCGTTTGCCTTAGCGCTGCGAACAGCAAGGCGCGCAGGCGATTACACCGGCCATAGCCGGGAAAGTGTGTTACCGTGCCCAGGACGGGCGGTAAGGGAGTGCCGCCCTCCATTTGGGGAGGAATCATGCGAATTTCTGCAATCGTCACCGCAATCGCGTTCGCCGCGCTGGCCTTTGTCGTGGCTCCGCTTCCGGAAGCTTCAGCGGCAGGCTGTCCAACCGGCAGTCTGTGTCAGTACTCCGGTGTCGGCTTTTCCGGTACGGCGAAGGTGGTCACGCTCAACACCAAGAACTTCCGGAACTACTGCGGACCCGCGGGAGATCCGAGCACCAGATCGGTGATCAACAACACGAACGTCGAGTTGCTGTTCAGCTCCGGTTCCAACTGTGGCGGCGGACAACCGTACCGTTACGTGGGGCCGGGTAAGCAGGTGGAGGATCTGGGGTTCGACGCGCTGTCCGTGACTTGGTGCCCCAGCTGCTGAGCAGCGCCTCTCGCGTCGCTCGCCGAAGGTGAGTGAAAGGCGGCGCATCGATCGAATGCCGACCGGCCGGTGGTGTCCTGCACACCACCGGCCGGTCCGCGTGATCGGGCTTCGTTTCGCGCTGTCATTGTGGCGTTTCACGAACGCGGCCGGGCTCGGATGGCGGTCGGACGAACGTGGCGGCCCGGTCGTTGCCTGCCGATTCGACCAGGTAGGTTGAACCCCATGTCGAACATCACATCCCGGTCGGTCCTGGTGACCGGCGGAAACCGCGGCATCGGACTCGCGGTCGCGCAGCGTCTGCTTGCCGACGGTCACAAGGTGGCCGTCACGCATCGTGGCTCGGGGGTGCCGGACGGCCTGTTCGGTGTGAAATGCGATGTGACCGACAGCGAATCGGTGGACGGCGCCTTCGCCGAGGTGGAGGCGCACCAGGGTCCGGTCGAGGTGCTGGTGGCCAACGCGGGCATCACCGACGACACGCTGCTCATGCGGATGAACGAGGAGCAGTTCACCCGGGTGCTCGACGCCAATCTGACCGGTGCGTTCCGGTGCGCCAAGCGCGCGAACCGCGCCATGCTGCGCGCGCGCTGGGGCCGGATGATCTTCCTCGGCTCGGTGGTCGGCATGAGCGGCCAAGCCGGTCAGATCAACTACGCCTCCTCCAAGGCCGGTGTGATCGGTCTGGCCCGCTCGATCACCCGCGAGCTCGGCTCGCGCTCGATCACCGCGAATGTCGTCGCCCCGGGTTTCATCGAGACCGACATGACCGCCGACCTGCCCGAGGACGTGCGCGACATGGCCAAGAAGTTCATCCCCTTGCAGCGGCTCGGCCAGCCGGAGGACATCGCGGCCGTGGTCAGCTTCCTGGCTTCCGAGGACTCCGCCTACGTCTCCGGCGCCGTCATCCCGGTCGATGGCGGCATGGGCATGGGCCACTGACCACACCGAACGCGTAGCGCGGCCGGTCCAGGCCGCCCGCAGCCAACCCCACATTCGAATTTCAGGAGAACCGAGAACTCATGGGCGGACTGCTCGAAGGCAAGACCATCCTGGTCACGGGCATCATCACCGACTCGTCGATCGCGTTCCACGCGGCGGCCGTCGCGCAGGAGCAGGGCGCGAAGGTGCTCATCACCGGCATCCCGGAGCGGCTGCGGCTGATCGACCGGATCGCCAAACGCCTGCCCCAGGAGGTCCCGCCGGCCATCGGGCTCGACGTGACCAGCGAAGAGGATCTCGCAGGCCTGGCCGACAAGCTGCGGGAACTGGCTCCGCAGGGGATCGACGGGGTGCTGCACTCGATCGCGTTCGCGCCACGCACCCTCATGGGGCCGGAGGCTCGGCCGTTCCTCGACGGCCCGGGCCCGGATGCCGCCAAGGCGTTCGAGATCTCGGCGTGGAGCTACGCGTCGCTGTCGCGCGCGGTGTTGCCGGTGATGAACGAGGGCGGCTCGATCGTCGGCATGGACTTCGATCCGCGCACCGCGATGCCGTTCTACAACTGGATGGGCGTAGCGAAGGCCGCGCTGGAGTCGGTGAACCGGTATGTCGCCCGCGAGGTGGGCGCGGCGAAGAAGATCCGGTCCAACCTCATCGCCGCGGGGCCGATCAAGACGCTGGCCGCCAAGGCGATCGCGGGCACCGCGACCGACGACGCCGCCAAGCTCAATCAGCTCAACGTCTACTGGGACGGCGCCTCGCCGATCGGCTGGGACGTCGACGACCCCACGGTGGTGGCGAAGTCGATCGTGGCGCTGCTGTCGGACTGGCTGCCTGGCACCACCGGGTCGATCATCTACGTCGACGGCGGAGCCAGCCACAACACCTGGTTCCCGGAGAACATGGCGATCAACTGAGCCGATCGGATGGGAGACACCGTGGTTCGAACCGCCGACGCGCTGCTGCTGCTGTCCTTCGGCGGTCCGGAGCGTCCCGAAGACGTGATGCCGTTCCTGGAGAACGTCACCCGGGGCAGAGGAGTGCCGCGTGAGCGCCTGGAAGCGGTCGCCGAGCACTATCTGCACTTCGGCGGTGTCTCGCCG
Organism: Nocardia sp. NPDC047038; assembly: GCF_040644075.1. Classification (NCBI taxonomy): domain Bacteria; kingdom Bacillati; phylum Actinomycetota; class Actinomycetes; order Mycobacteriales; family Nocardiaceae; genus Nocardia; species Nocardia sp. NPDC047038. The sequence goes on from NZ_JBEYVQ010000001.1 coordinate 1,213,751, forward strand.
ATCAACGCGCTCAATCGCGACATCATCACGGCGGTCGAGGCCGAACTGGCCGCCGCGGGTATCGAGCTGCCGGTGTACTTCGGTAACCGGAACTGGCATCCCATGGTGGAGGACACCGTCGGGCGGATGGCCGCCGACGGTGTCGGCGCCGCACTGGTCTTCCCGACTTCGGCGTGGGGCGGCTACTCCGGATGCCTGCAGTACCACGAGGACATCGCCCGGGCGCGTGCGGCTTTCGGTGCGGGCGCGCCGGGACTGCTGAAGCTGCGTCAGTACTTCGATCACCCGCTGTTGATCGAGACGTTCGCCGATGCCATTCGCGCGGCGCGCGATCGGCTCCCGGCCGGGCAGCACGCCGCGGCAAGGCTGGTGTTCACCGCGCATTCCATTCCGGTGTCGGCCGATGCCGCCGCGGGTCCGCCTGCCGACGGCGGCCGGCTGTACAGTCGTCAGGTCGCCGACGCGGCCCGATTGTGCGCCGCGGCAACCGGTTTCACCGATTACGACCTCGTCTGGCAGTCGCGTTCGGGTCCGCCGCAGGTGCCGTGGCTTGAACCGGACATCGTCGACCACCTGGACGATCTCGCGGCCAAGGGGGTCGAGGCCGTGGTCGTCTGTCCGGTGGGCTTCGTCTCCGACCATCTCGAAGTCATCTGGGATCTGGACAACGAGGCCGCGCGGAAAGCCGCCGAACTCGGTATGGGCTTCGCGCGGGCCGCGACGCCGGGAAGCGATCCGCGTTTCGCGAAGCTGGTCGTCGAACTGGTGTCCGAGCAGTTGCGCGGAGCCGAACCCCGGCGGCTCGGCGCGGTGCCCGGCTACGGCTGCACGCGCGACGGCGCGCCGTGCGCCGTCGGCTGCTGTGCGGTCACGCGCCGTCCCACTGCTGGGAATTGAGGAGGAGCGGTCGCGGATAGCATCGCCTGCGACCGATCGCCGAATCTGACTTCTGGGGGGTACCTCTAGATGACCTATGCCGACATGCTGACCAATGCCGCCGCGCTCGATCCGCACGCCTGGTCCGACACGAACGTATGGACCGTGGCGCTCGACGTCACCGAGGCCAGGCGCCGTGGTCGCAGCGGTGGCGGCGGTGGTTTCTCGATCGGAGGTCTGCTGCTGTGCATCGGGGTCGTCGCCGTGGTCATCGGGCTCGTGATCTGGCTGAGCAAACGGAACAAGTCGAATCAATCGAACCAGCCCCAGCAATATCCGCAGCAGCAGTACCCCCAGCAGTATCTTCCGCAGCAGAATTTGCAGGGACAACCTCAGTATCCGGCGCCGCAGTACCAACAGCCCTATCCGCCGCAGGGGCAACAGCAGTATCAGCAATATCCGCCGCAGCACCAGTACCCGCCGCAGCAGCCGCCGTACCCGCCGCAGCAGTGAAACTCGCCGCAGCAGTAAAACTCGCCGCGCCTGCGACTCAGAAGCCCGGGCTGGTCAGGCGGGTGTAGACAGTGGGGAAGCCAGGGCGGGCCGCGCCTACGCCCCAGGATGTGAGACCGGCAAGTCGCCCGTCGACGAGAATCGGGCCGCCGCTGTCGTACTGGGCGGTGTCCGCGGTGGGAGTGCCCGCGCAGAGCATGGTGTACGGATCGAAGGCCGGACCGTAGGCGGTGGCGCACTCACCATCGGCGGCCAGTGGTACGTTCGCCGCGCGCAACCGGGTGTTGGTCTCGTCGGTTTCGGAGGTCGCGCCCCAGCCCAGGATGGTCGCGTTGCCCGAAGTGGGCGGGGCGACGGTGATCGTCGGACCGGGCTGCGGCTCGTCCAGGGTGAGGATCGCCACGTCGTTGCGATACGCGGTCGTCATGTCCAGAACGGTTGCCAGGAAACCCGGATGCATGCGAATGTTCTTGACATGCACGGTTTTTCCGTCGCTTCCGCGAAGGTCGTCACGGCCGAAGGTGACGGTGAGCGTTTGGGTCAGCGTCTGTGCCAGGGCCACGCAGTGCGCCGTCGTGATCACCTGGTCCGGTGCGACGAGCGCGCCGCCGCAGAACTGCCCGGAGGCGCGGGTGAGTAACAACGGCGTGCCGATGGCCGCCAGCCACGGATACTCCGATGTCGTCGCGTCGGCGCCGCCCACGATCGCCGAGGCCGGGGCGTGCAGAGTGAGACCGAACAGAACAGTCGCGATGGTGACGGCGGCCATGCGGCAACGATGGGAAAAAGGCATCTCACACCGCCCCGGCATGATGTCAGCGGCTTCCGCGCGCGGAGGCGTGCACGGCGACCAGGCGCGCGGCGCGGATCGCGTCCCACAGCGGCCGCAGCAGCGATTCCTGCGCACCGATCGCGCTGGCGGAGGTGGGCGCGGAAGCGGGCTCCCGCTGCGCCACCGTGAGGATGGCCGCGACATGATCGGCGGTGTCGAGAATGCGCCTGGCGCGCAATGAAATCGACTCGGGATAGTCGTGCCGCGAATAGTCGGCCAGTTCGGCTTCGATGAGCTCGCGGGGATCGGAGTCGGGCGCGCCCAGCGATGTGGTGTGCAGCTTCATCAGCGCGTCGGCGGCATCGCGAACCGCTTCGCGCATCGCGTATTCGGCTTCGCCGAGGGACATGTCGGGGCCGGGCGCCGAGGGGATGGGCGCACTGTAGACGGTCCACTGCAGCGTGTCGTCCTCGGCCCAGCGCGGGATGAGGCCGGTGCCCTCGGTGCCGGGTACGCCGATCAGCATGCCCTCGCCCGCCTCGATCGCGTCGGCGGCGAACGCCGTGCCCGCGGGGACGCCGCGGATGTCTCCTGGGACCGGGAGCACCAACCGCAGTTGCGCGCCGGGTTGCGCCATCGTCTCGCGAATCACCTTGAGCAGTGCCATGACTCCGCTCCCCGGCAGGTTGCCGTGGGCGGACCAGGGTAGGTCGGTGCGGCCGCCGGTGAGCGGATCACCAGCCGCGATGGTGTGCTTCGGCGCCCACGCGTGCAAGGCGGCCAAAACGTCGTCGGGCGCACTGCAGCCGGCCAGCCAGGAGCTCGCCCACACCGTCAGCGTCGCACTTGGAGAGCACATAATTATCGAGCATAAAGGGTGGGCGCTACCGGTGGGCATCCATACGCAAGGGCATTGGTGAGCAGCACGGAAACCGTGGGCGCCGCGCTGCCCGCGCCGAGCGAGTCCGTGCGGATACCGTCCGGCATCGGAGCGGGGCGCTCATCCTCCGCCGTCGCTAGTCCGGCTCGGTGACGAAATCTATGAGTCGTTCGACCGCGCCGATGAGTGGCGTCTCCAGGTCGCGGAAGGAGGACACCGCCTCGTACACCTTCCGCCAGCCGTCCTGCGGGGAGCCCCAGCGCAGGCGTCGGCAGACGCCGGTCTTCCAGTCCTCGTCGCGCGGCACCCGCGGCCACTCCGCGATGCCGAGGGTGGCCGGGCGCACGGCTTGCCAGACGTCGACGAACGGGTGCCCGGTCACCAGGACATGCGGCCCGAGCCCGGTGGTCAGCTGGGTCTCCTTCGATCCGGTCACCAGGTGGTCGACCAGCACGCCGACCCGCCTGCCCGGGCCCGGCCGGAAGTCCGCCAGCCGAGCGGCAAGATTGTCCAAGCCTTCCAACTGCTCGACGACGACGCCCTCGACGCGCAGATCGTGGCCCCACACCCGCTCGACCAGCGCGGCGTCGTGCACGCCCTCCACCCAGATCCGGCTGCCACGGGCGACCCGGGCGCGCAGGCCCTCCACCCTGGTGGAGCCGGAGGCCGAGCGGTTCGGCGTCTGCGGCGCGGCGGCCCGCGGCCGCACCAGCGTCACCGGCTCGCCGTCGATGAGGAACGCCGCCTCGCGCAGCGCGAACAGGCGCACCGTGCCGCGAGCGTCCTCCAGCTTCACGAACTCGCCGTCGTAGCTGCGATCGAATCCGACCACCGCGCCGCAGAATCCGGTGGCGGCATCCTCGACCACCAGGTCGCGTTCCGCGGTGACCGTCGGCACCGCCCTTTTCTTCGATCGAGGATGCCCGGAGAAGATGTCGCCATACCTGTCACGCCCGCTCACCTGCCTGAAGCTAGCACCGCCGCTGTGGCTTTCGGCGGACCAGGGGCACCGCGCGTCCACGCGTGGAATTCATCGGGAGTACTCGTCGATGATGCGCCCGAGATCATGATCCGCGCACTACAGTGGTCGTGTGGCCGCAATTTTTTGGCTGGTCGCGGGCATTCTGCTCGCGGCGGCGGAGATGCTCACCGGCGACCTCACCTTGCTGATGCTCGGTGTCGCCGCGCTGGGCACCGCGGGTGTCAGCGCGGCGGCGGATACCTCCATCGTGGCCGACGCCGTCGTCTTCGCGGTGATCTCGGCGGTGCTGCTGCTCGGTGTGCGCCCGATCATCCGGCGTCGCTACGGAACTCCTCCGCCCACGCCGACGAACGTGGACGCCCTGCCGGGCAAGACCGCTCTGGTGCTCGAGCAGGTGGCGGCGCACTCCGGCCAGGTGAAACTGAACGGCGAGGTGTGGACCGCGCGGCCGATGGACACGACCGAAGTCTATGAACCGGGTACGACCGTTTATGTCATGAAGATCGACGGCGCGACCGCCGTCGTCTGGAAGGGGCCTTGATGGCTGTACTGATCGTTGCCGCCGTCCTCATCTTGCTGGTCGTGGTGGTGGTCTTCAAGTCGATCGCGCTGGTGCCGCAGGCCGAGGCCGCGGTGATCGAGCGGCTGGGGCGGTATTCGCGGACGGTTTCCGGCCAACTCACGTTCCTCGTGCCGTTCGCCGACCGCGTCCGCGCCAAGGTGGATCTGCGGGAGCGGGTGGTGTCGTTCCCGCCGCAGCCGGTGATCACCGAGGACAACCTCACCCTGCACATCGACACGGTGGTCTATTTCCAGGTGACCAGCCCGCAGGCGGCGGTGTACGAGATCAGCAACTACATCGCCGCTGTCGAGCAGTTGACCGTCACCACACTGCGCAACGTCGTCGGCGGCATGACGCTCGAACAGACTCTCACCTCACGCGACTCGATCAACGGCCAGCTGCGCGGCGTGCTGGACGAGGCGACCGGGCGCTGGGGACTGCGCGTCGCGCGGGTCGAGCTGAAGAGCATCGATCCGCCGCCGTCGATCCAGGAGTCGATGGAGAAGCAGATGAAGGCCGATCGCGAGAAGCGCGCCATGATCCTCACCGCGGAGGGGCAGCGCGAATCGCAGATCAAGACGGCCGAGGGCTCGAAGCAGGCGCAGATCCTGTCCGCCGAGGGCGCCAAGCAGTCGGCGATCCTGTCGGCCGAAGGCGAACGGCAGAGCCGTATCCTGCGGGCACAAGGTGAGCGCGCCGCCTCCTACCTGCAGGCGCAAGGCCAGGCCAAGGCCATCGAAAAAGTCTTCGCCGCCATCAAATCCGGCAAGCCGACGCCGGAATTGCTTGCCTACCAGTACATGCAGACGCTGCCCATGGTCGCGCGCGGTGACGCCAACAAGGTGTGGCTGGTGCCGAGCGATTTCGGCAAGGCGCTGGAGGGGTTCGCGAAGAGCTTCGGCACGCAGGGCGAGGACGGTGTGTTCCGGTACGAGCCGCCCGCCTCCGACGGCGCGGAAGCAAAGCCCGAGGACGACTCCGATGTCGCGGACTGGTTCGACACCGCGCCCGACCCGACCATCGAGCGCGCCGTGCGCGCCGCCGAGGCCACGGCGCGGACCCCGGTCGAGGGACTGACCCCGACACCACCCCCGCCGGCGTTCGAACCTTCGCCGCACCAGCCGGTCATCCCTCCGCAGGAGGCTTTCCCGGCTCAGCAGCCGCCGCCGCAGCAACCTCCGGCCCAGCGCCCGGACGACCCGCACGGCCGTCCTTGGCAGCCGCCGGAGAACTTCACGAAATAACCTCGCGCCGACGCCGCCCCGGACTCCGCCCGAGTTCGGGGCGGTCGCGTCGGCGCGGCCGGATCACTCAGCCGGGCAGTCCGGCGGCGCGGATCGCCGGGACGACGACATCGGCGATGCCGCGCATGCCCTGCGGGTTGAGGTGGTAGGGCAGCAGCGTCTCGGTGGCGAGGACGGGCTCCATCCAGCGGACGCCGACGGGCGCGCACGCGTCGCGGCCCTCCGATGCGGCGCTGGTGTCCACATAGATCGCGCCGTGCGCGGTGGCGACGCGGGACACCACGGAATTGAGATGATCGAAGGCGGCTTGGATGGGCGCGGCGTCGGACGGGCGGAGACCTACCAGCGCCGGGCAGCCGCCGTCGCGCACGTAGCGCGGCCAGCCGTCGACGACGATCAGCGCGTGCGGCGCCCGGGCCGAGATCTGTTGCAATGCGGCCGCGTAAGGCGCCGCGATCGCATCGATGTCGACGTCCCAGTCCGGACCGGCGCAGGTACCGGCCCCGGAGAGGCCGTAGACGTGGCAGGCGACGATGTGTTCGGCCATCAACGCGTCGTTGGCGCCGATGTGCACGGTGACCAACCTGGTGGCGGGGCCGAGCGGATCGAACTGGGGCGGAATGCCCGGCTGCTGCGGGGCGGTGAGGTCCGCGATGAGGGCGGAGTTGCAGGTGCGGTCGTCGATCCGCAGGCCCAGGTCCCGGGCGACCAGTTGCGGTGTGTTCGCGGTCGAGCGAAGGCATCGGAACGGGGCCGAGATGTCGAAGTTCCGCACGCCCGTGGTGGCCGCCCCGGAATCGCCCACGGCGACGTATTCGGCCCCGCCGATGGGATCGGCCGCGGCGGGGAAGGTGGCGCCCACGGCGATCAGGCAGGCGGTGACCGCTGTGGCCCGCGCAAGATTCGTCATGTCGTTTCTGTCCGTCCATTCGTCGGCGCGCTCACGAAACATGTACGTCTCTCCGTGCCGAACGCTACTCGCCGGAGGCGTGCCCGCGGGTGGAATCGGGTGGCAGACTGCGAGGTATGACGACATCTGGATGGGCCGATGTGGACAGCTACCTGGTGGAGACACTGGTGGCGGATCCCGATTCCGACGCGGCGCTGGAGGCGAACAAGGCGGCCGGCCTGCCCGCGATCGACGTGTCACCGCCGCAGGGGAAGTTTCTCCATCTGCTGGCCAGGACGGTCGGCGCGCGACGCGTGCTGGAGATCGGCACGCTCGGCGGATACAGCACGATCTGGCTGGCCCGCGCGGTCGGCCCCAAAGGGCGGGTGGTCACGCTCGAGTTCGCCGCCCGGCACGCCGAGGTGGCGCGGGCGAATCTGGACCGTGCGGGCGTCGGCGACCGAGTGGAGATCCGGGTCGGCGCCGCGCTGGACAGCCTGCCCGTGCTCGCGCAGGAGGATCCGGAACCGTTCGACTTGGTCTTCATCGACGCCGACAAGGTGAACAACGCGAATTACGTACTGTGGGCGCTGCGGCTGACCCGGCCGGGCTCGGTGATCATCGTCGACAACGTTGTGCGCGGCGGCACGATCGCCGACGAGCGGTCCGAGGACCCGAACGCGCAGGCCAGTCGCGAACTCGTCGAATTGCTCACCGCCGAACCGAGCCTGGACGCGACCGTGGTGCAGACCGTCGGTGCGAAGGGCTGGGACGGCTTCGCCTATGCCGTGGTGAACGGCGACGACGTGGAGTGAGTCAGGGCTCCAGCACCACTTTGCCGGTCGTCCCGCGCGTTTCCAGCGCGCGGTGCGCGGCGGCCGCGTCGGCGAGCGCGAAGCGCTGGATGCCGGGTCGCAGCCGTCCGGCGATCGCCTCGGCCATGGCGAGGTTCTCCAGGACGCGCAGATCGCCGCCCGCGCGCGCCAGCATCGGCGGACCGATCACCGTCTCGGAGGTGATACCTCGTTCGGTCAGTTCTGCAGCGGAGAGCCGGACCGGCCCTTCGTCGTTCGATGTGCCGGACCAGCCATAGACCAGATGTTGGCCGCCCGGTGCGAGCAGATCGATTCCGGCGCGGGCGACCGCGCCGCCCACCGAGTCGAACAGCACGTGCGCCCCGCGGTCGCCGATTCGAGCGCGGACCCGGTCCGGCCAATCCGGCAACAGATAGTCGACCGCCAGGTCGGCGCCATTGTGTCGCACCTGATCGACCTTCGCGGGGCCACCGGCCAACCCGATCACCGTGGCTCCGGCATTCTTCGCGAATTGCACCAGCAGCGTGCCGATGCCGCCCGCCGCGGCCGTCACCAGGACGACACTGCCGGGCTTCAGTTCGGTGAACTGCAGGATGCCCATGGTCGTTCGCCCGGTGCCGATCATCGCCACCGCCTCCGCCGCATCGAGGTTCGCCGGAATCTCGTGCAGCCGGGCCGCGTCCGTCACGGCGAATTCGGCGTAACCGCCGGGCACCGGGCCGAGATGGGCCACCACCTGCGCGCCCAGCAGGCCCGCATCCACATCGGCGCCCACGCGGTCCACGGTGCCCGCGACTTCGCGCCCGGGGATGGTCGGCAACTGCGGCAGGGGAAACGGCCCGGGCTCGCCCTTGCGCAGGGCGGTATCGACCAGGTGCACACCGGCCGCCGCCACCGCGATGCGGACTTCGCCGGGGCCAGGCACCGGATCGGGAACGATTTCGTAGCGCAGGTTCTCGGCCGGGCCGAAAGCGTGGAGGAGGACGGCGTGCACGGTGGCTCCTGTTCGTTGGCGTCGCCGGTCAGCCTCCAGCATCAAGTTAGGTTGAGGTCAACCGGTCGCGCCGGGCCGCCCTGGCCTGGAAGCCGTCGCAGAGCGCGTCGAGCCCGTCGTAGAGCAGCTCCTCCTGGGTCAGATCGCGTACGCCGCTGCCGGCGAGATCGGCCAACGCGGAGGGGACCGGTCCCTCTGCTGTGCCGTGCAGCAGCGTCCGCAGCCCGTTGTCGCCCGCGGGATCCATGCCTTTGCGCGCCATCAGCTCGGCGCTGATCTCGGGCAGCGTCGCGCCGGAGATGTAGTTCCAGACGGTGAAGGACATGCCGGTCGCCTCGCGGGTGGACACGCCGAGTTCCAGGAACCCGTCGACCAACCAGGCCAGGCAGGCCAAGCTCTGCGGCCCGAAGCTGTAGCGCGGAGTGGCGAAGGTGAGCAGCACCCACGGATGTTGCCGGTACAGGGCCCAGTCGATCTCGGCGGCGATGCGGACCCGGTCGCGCCAGGTCCACCGCTGTCCCTCGGGGGAGGGGTACGGGTTGCGCCGGGCCACTTCGTCGGTCATCAGCGCGAGCAGTTCGTCTTTGTTCGCGACGTGGCGATATAGCGACATGGCTCCCACCCCGAGCCGATCGGCGATGCGCCGCATGGACAGCGCGTCCAAGCCTTCGGTGTCGGCGAGCTCGATCGCGGTGTCGATGATGGCGGCGCGGTGCAGCATGCGTACACTGTACCCGGAATCATGCGTACGACGTACGCGTCATGGAGAGGATGTTCGGTGATGACAGACGTGCAGCCGGTCCGGACCGAGCCGGCCACGACGGGCTCGCGGCGGGCCTGGCTGGGCTTGGCGGTCCTGCTGCTGCCGGTGCTGCTGGTTTCGATGGACATCTCGGTGCTGTTCCTCGCGCTGCCGACACTGACCCTCGATCTGGATCCGTCCGCGGACCAGCAACTGTGGATTCTGGACATCTACGGCTTCCTGATCGCGGGCCTGCTGATCACCATGGGGAATCTCGGCGACCGGATCGGGCGGCGCAACATCTTGCTGACCGGCGCCGTGGTCTTCGGCATCGCGTCGGTGATCGCGGCGTTCGCGCCCAGCGCGGGCGTGCTGATCGCCGCGCGGGCGCTGATGGGCATCGGCGGCGCGACGTTGCTGCCGTCCAGCCTGGCGCTGATCTCGAGCCTGTTCCCGGACGCGCGGGAGCGAGCGGCCGCGATCGGCGTCTGGACGGCGTTCTTCGCGGGCGGCTCTGCTGTCGGACCGATCATCGGAGGCATGCTGCTGCACCAGTTCTGGTGGGGCTCGGTGTTCCTCATCAACATCCCGGTGCTGCTGGTCCTGCTCGCGTTCGGCCCGTTCGTGCTGCCGGAGCATCGGGCGGGAGTGCGGGGACCGCTGGATCTGCCGAGTGTCGTCCTGTCGATCGGCGGCATCCTGCCGGTGGTGTACGGGATCAAACACGCCGCCACCAAGGGCATCGATGCGCAAGCGATCGTCGTCGCGCTGGTCGGCGCGGTGATCCTGACCGTTTTCGTGCGCAGGCAGCGACAGCTGCGTGAGCCCCTGCTCGATCTGCGGCTGTTCGCCAGGCCCCAGTTCTCGGTGGCGATCGGCGCCAGCCTGACCGGCATGATGTCGCTGGCCGGCCTCAGCTATCTGACCAGCGTCTATCTGCAATCGGTGACCGGGCGCACGCCGCTGGCGGCGGCGCTGCTCGGCATCCCCATGGCGATCGCGGTCTTCGTCTGCTCGGTGGGCGGCGCCCGGGTCGGGCATCGCTTCGGCGCCCGCGCGACCTTCGTGTTCGCCTTGCTCGCCTCCGCGGCGGGCAACCTGATGCTGCTCGGTGTCGGCGCGCACGACGGACTCGGCTGGTACCTCGCCGGTTCCACGATCGCCGGAATCGGCTACGGTCTGGCCTTCACGCTGGTGTCGGAGGTCTCGGTGTCCTCGGTGCCGCCGGAGCGGGCCGGGTCGGCGGTAGGTATCTCGGAAACCAGCTTCGAACTCGGCAATGCGCTGGGTCTCGCGCTGCTCGGTTCGCTCGCGGCGCTCATCTTCCGGTCCGGGGGCGACTACGCGGCGACGCTCGGCGAGACCATCCAGCAGGCCGGCGGGAACGCGGCGCTGATCGAGGCGGCGCGCGGATCCTTCGTCGACGGCATGCACGTCGCGGTGGCCGTCGGCGCGACGGTGCTCACGGCGATGGCGCTGATCGCCCGCTTCGCCGCTCCACGTTCGCGCTGAGTTGTGCGGCCGGGATCAGTGGCCGAAGACGGACGTCATGATCTCGGCCGCCCAGCGGTTCATCGGCCGGACGATCGTGCCGTGCACCCAGCGGACCGGGCGCACCACCACAGCGAGCCAGACGACGGCGAAGGCGGCGAACACCGGGCGCAGCACGTAGCGGTACAGCGCGCGGCACGGCAGCACCACGAGCACACCCACGATGAGCGTGGCCACACGCCACCCGTAGCGCGCGGTCACGCGCACCGCTTTCCAGAGCGGGTGCAGCACCCAACGCCACAATTGCGACAGGGGCCAGACGATCAGCCATTTGACGGTCTGGTGGCAGACCCAGGCGATGGCATATGCGATCGGATACACGACCCAGCGCAGCAACCAGGCCCCAGCGGGACGAATCACTTTGCGCCACAGGAAGACCTCCACCGCACGCCGCAGTGGTCGCAACAGGTGTTCCAGCAGGAGCGACAGCAGCGGCGTGAGCACCAAGCCCCACAGCAGATGCTGCACCACCCAGCCCCACAGGAAATCCTTCACGACGATCCACGCGGGCCGCAGCACCCAGTGCCGGATCAGCTCGGCTGCCGGGACCAGCAGATGTCGCGCGATGTACCCGAGCGCCGCCGCCGTGGCGCGGCACAGAAGCAGAACGCCCTCCCACAGCAGACGGATCGGAACCAGCACCACGATCGCGATCGCGCGCGCGATCCACTGTGCGGCAGATACTCGCGTGTCCGGCGTCGACACCTCGTTTCCCCCTCGGTAGATGCACCGGGCGTAGCCCAGGTGAAGAAGTTTGTGCGCCCGCAATATTCGAACACATGACGCAAGTGCCGCCGCGTCCGATTTCGACACCTTGCCAACCTATTTCGATCCGCAGATCCTTGTGGTCACGCCCACGACCAGCCGGTGCGTCACCAGGGAGGAATTCATCGCCGCCGCTCGCGCCAGGGCGCACGGACTCGCCGCACCGCGCGCGACGCTGGCCACCCAGTCCACCATCGCGCTCGGCGGGCACTGCTGGCTCAGCTCGGCACACTGGACGATGGCCCTAGGCGACGCGCCCACCCTCGACCTCTACAGCGATTTCCTGGTCCGGCGCGCCGAGGGTGAGCTGAGCATCGCCGCCTACCTCGCCCGCCAAGACCTGCCGCGGCTCGTGCGGGACATGTCCGGCGCGGACCGGAACCTCCGCGAAACGACCGGGACATCCATCCGACACGCCGGGACATAGGATCGACGGATGCGCGAATCCGCTGCGATCGGTCCGGCCGCCTCCGGTCTCACGACGGTGCTCGCGCTCGCCGACTCACGGTTGCCGATCGGCGGCCACGTGCACTCCGGCGGTGTGGAAGAAGCCGTCGCGTCCGGCTTGGTTCGCGACGTCGTGACGGTCGAGCTGTATCTGCGCCGCCGCATCCGGACCTCGGGGCTGGTGACCGCGTCGCTGGCCGCGGCGGTCTGCGCGGGCGAACTGGATCCGGCGCGGGCCGAAGCGGAAGCCGACGCGCGCACGCCCGCACCCGCGGCGCGGGCCGCTTCCCGTGCCCAGGGCCGCGGTCTGTTGCGCCTGGCGAAACAGCTGTGGCCCCGGCACGATTGGTCGCCGCTCGCCGCGACACCGCATCTGTCCACGGTCTTCGGAATGGTCGGCGCGGCCGCCGCGGTGCCGCCCCGGGAGATCGCCGGTGTGGTCGTCTACACGACCCTCACCGGCGCCGCCACCGCGGCCCAGCGTCTGCTGGCTCTGGACCCCGCCGCGATCGCCGCGTGCACGGTCCGGCTGGCCGACCTGTGCGATCGCGTCGCCGCCGAGGCCGTGACCGGTCTCGCCGCGATGTCGGACCCGCTGCAGGACGTGCTCGCCGAGCGGCATCGGCAGCGGGACATGCCCCTGTTCGCGAGTTGACGCCCCGGAAGAAGGAGACCGCCCCATGCCCCCGCATCTGATCGACGGTGAGCCGCACGACCACGGGCAGGAGCGGCCGAAACGGGCCCGCACGCCCGGGGAGGCGCTGCGCATCGGCATCGGCGGCCCGGTCGGTTCGGGCAAGACCGCACTGGTGGCCGCGCTGTGCAGGCAGTTGCGCGACGAGTTGTCGCTGGCGGTACTGACCAACGACATCTACACCACCGAGGACGCCGACTTCCTGCGCAGGCACGCGGTCCTGCCGGACGAGCGGATCACCGCCGTGCAGACCGGCGGCTGCCCGCACACCGCCATTCGCGACGACATCACCGCCAATCTCGACGCGATCGACGATCTGGTCGCCGCCAATCCGCCGCTGGACCTCATCCTGGTGGAATCCGGCGGCGACAATCTGACCGCGACGTTCTCCTCCGGCCTGATCGACGTGCAGATCTTCGTGGTGGACGTGGCGGGTGGCGACAAAGTGCCGCGCAAAGGCGGTCCCGGCGTGACGTTCTCGGATCTGCTTGTGGTCAACAAGACCGATCTGGCGCCGTTGGTCGGCGCGGACCTCGGTGTGATGGAGCGTGATGCGGCGCGGGTGCGTGCGGACCGGCCGACAGTGCTCGTCTCGCTCACCGAGGATCCCGCGGCGACGCCGGTGCTGGCCTGGGTACGCGAGCAATTGCGCGCGGTCGCCGAGCAGGACCGGGCGGGCGCCGGCGAATCCGCCGCCGCGCACTGAGTGTCGCCGGTGCGCACGCAGCTACGCATCGTCGCTCGCCCAGGGACGCTTCCGGAGATTCATGCCAGCGGCGGGTTGTCGGCCCGCCGCACCGGACCGCGTGCGGTCCATCTGATCGGCACCTCCGCCACGCCGCTGGGCGGCGACGAACTCGACATCGCGATCGTGGTCGCGCCGGGTGCCGAACTGGTGGTCCGCTCGGTCGCGGCGACACTGGCACTGCCGGGCGCGGCGACGCCGCAATCGTGCGGACGCTGGCAGCTCGAGGTCGGTAGTGGCGGAGTATTGGATTTCGATCCCGAGCCGATGATCGTCGCGGGCGGTGCGCGGCACCACACCGTCACCACGATCCGGCTGGATTCCGGCGCCCGGCTGCGCATGCGCGAACGCGTGCAGATCGGCCGCGCGGGCGAGGACGGCGGCGTATGGCGCGGTGACCTGATCGCCGATGTCGACGACACGCCTCTACTGCGCCACCGGCTGGCGCTGGGCGCGGACACAGCGGCCGATGACGCGCTGTCCGCGCCTCGCGCCCTGGAGAGCGAACTCGTCTATCCGGACGAATGTGCCGCGGCGACAACGGGTTTGACGCAGACTCGGCTGCCGCTGGCGGCGGGTGGCAGTTTGTTCACCCGCACCGGGGCGCTGTTGGGCGTCTCCGGGGTGGAGCATGCCGAGCCGCGGCGCTGATCAATCGTTTCGTTCGACACAGGTGTAATCCGGCCGAGAGCTGGAGATAGAAAGGGTGGGAGCCCGACAGCGTCGTCGGGTTCCCACCCTTTCCGGCTCGCTCGTCGGAAGCCCCATCCGATCAGCCGTTGGCCGTCTCCGGGGCCGTGTCTGCGGCCTCCGGAGCTGTGTCGGTGGCTTCCGAAGCCGGGGCGGTGTTCTCCGGGGCCGGATCGACCGCCTCCGGCGCGCCCTGCGCCCGGGGAGGTGCGCTCAGCGCGTGCACCGCACCGAGTCCCGCGCCGATCCCCGCACCGATGGCAGCCAACGGGGCGGCCATCAGGGCCGCGCCGTAAGCGGCCCCGATCGGGCCCGCGGCGAGACCGATCGGCGCGAACGGCAGACCGATGGCCAGGGCGAGACCTCCGCCGACGGCCGCTCCGAACAGCGCGAACGGACTCGCGAACGCGGCGCCCGCCGCGGCGCCGATGGCGGCGGCGCCCACGGTCTGGCCCGCCACCCGATCGGACCTCGTGCGTTCCATCCCGATCGAGTCGAGGTACGTCGCGATATTCGCCTCGGCCATCGCGGCGCCGTCGTTGAGCTGGATCGCCTGCTCCCGGTAGAGCCAATCCGGTGCGTCGACCTGCACGTCTCCGAAGCGGAGCTTGTGCGGCGGCGGCGCGATCGGCGGCACGGGGGCGACGGGAACGGGGCCGTGCAGCCCTTCCAGCGGGGCCAGATACTTCGGATTCGGCAACGGACGCGCCCACTGCAACGAACTCAGCGTGTCGTCCGGAATCCGCACACCTTCGTACGGGCGCACGTTCGGCGCCTCGGCCGCGGGCCACTGGGCCGGCTGATCGGTGGGATCCGTCCGGGTCACCGGAACCCGATCGGGTGCCGCGTTCGCGGCGCCGGTTCCCACCAGCGCGAGAACGAGAGGAACCGTTCCCACGGCGACGAGAGGACCCAACTTCGCCCGGTGCGGTTTGGGTGCTCGGTGCTTGCCTGTGCCCATAGATCACCTTTCATCCGAAGGAGACGTCGACGCCCCACATTCGGATCTGCCGGTGACCTGGATTGGTCGAACGCGCAATTACGGCGGGATCAGCCGGCTTTCGCGTCGGTATGCGCCTTGTCCACCGCGACCCGGCTGTTGGTGGAAGCGCCGAGAGCGGCGGCCAGTTGTTCGGCGTCCTCATCGTCGCCGTTGCTGATCGCCTCCAAGGCCAATCGTGCGAACACCCACTGCTCGGTGGCCGCCATCTGTCCGCGGCTGCGGCCGAGGAAGGTGACGAACCACTGGATGACGGTGATGATCCGGCTGCGGTAGCCGACCAGGTAGTACAGGTGCAGCGCCAGCCAGGCCAGCCACGCGATGAACCCGCCGAACTCCAGCTTCCCCACCTGGCAGACGGCGCTGAATCGCGAGATCGTGGCCATGCTGCCCTTGTTGAAGTACTTGAACGGCTTGCGCTCCTGCGGCGTCTGGCCTTTCAGCCCCGCGGTGATCTGCCGGGCGGCGTAGGTCGCGCCCTGGATCGCGCCCTGCGCCTGCCCCGGCACGTTCGGCACCGACATCAGATCGCCGACCACGAAGACGTTCGGGTGGCCCTTGACGGTGAGGTCCGGCTCGACCACGACCCGGCCCGCGCGGTCGACCTCCGTACCGTCGGACTGGTCGGCGATCAGCTTGCCCAGCGGGCTGGCCTGCACGCCCGCCGACCACACCTTGCACGCCGACTCGATGCGGCGGATCGTGCCGTCGGAGTCCTTCACCGTGACGCCGAACGCGTCGACATCGATCACCATGGCGTTGAGCTGGATCTCCACGCCCATCTTCTCCAGGCGCCGCTCGGCCTTGCCGCCCAGCTTCGGGCCCATCGGGCCGAGCACCGCGCCCGCGCCCTCGATCAGCACCACCCGCGCGTCGCGCGGATCGATGTTGTGGAAGGTGCCCTCCAGCGTGCGGTCGGACAGCTCGGCGATCTGTCCGGCCAGCTCGACGCCGGTCGGGCCCGCGCCGACGATGACGAAGGTCAGCAGCCGGTCGCGCTCCTCCTGAGTGGTCGCGAGCTCGGCCTGCTCGAAGGCGCCGAGGATCCGGCCGCGTAGCTCGAGCGCGTCATCGATCGTCTTCATGCCCGGCGCGTAGGTGGCGAACCGGTCGTTGCCGAAGTAGGACTGCTGCGCGCCGGTCGCGACGATCAGGCTGTCGAAGGGGGTGACGGTGTCCTGGTCGAGCAGGCGCGAGGTGACCG
Organism: Nocardia sp. NPDC047038; assembly: GCF_040644075.1. Lineage (NCBI taxonomy): Bacteria > Bacillati > Actinomycetota > Actinomycetes > Mycobacteriales > Nocardiaceae > Nocardia > Nocardia sp. NPDC047038. Next base: position 1,230,116 of record NZ_JBEYVQ010000001.1, read on the forward strand.
TCTTGGCGGTCAGGTCGATGTCGGTGACCTCGCCGAGCAGCACCTGCGCGTTCTTCTGCTTGCGCAGCACCAGCCGCGTGGCGGGCGCGATCTCGCCGACCGAGAGGATGCCGGTGGCGACCTGGTAGAGCAGCGGCTGGAACAGGTGGGTCGAGGTCTTCGAGATCAGCGTGATGTCGACGTCGGCGCGCTTGAGGTGCTTGGTGCCGAACAGGCCGCCGAAGCCCGAGCCGATCACCACCACCCGGTGCCGGCCGTTCTCGACAGTCTGAGTGCTCATCGTCCTGCTCCTCGATGGACCTGGGGGTCGTCCCCGGCGGGGGTTCCTGACAGCTAAACCGTAGCCGTCGAGTCGGGCACCGTCACGACGAGATGTCCGTTCCTGGCGTGTTGCGGTGCGATATCTCACTGCCGCCGGGCCGGGGCGGGGAGGATCGTCGCGACCGAACCGGCCGAGCGGGCGAGGTCGAGAGCCTACGATGGTAACTGTCGCTCAGGGAGGATTGCCATGGTCGCCGGTGACCGTGCGATCGGCCGGAAGCCCAGCGTGCGGGCCGATTCGGAGAACATCGCGCTGATCGAGGTACCGCACGGCCATCTGATCGATCGGGCGCTGGGATTGTTGCCGGAACGGCGCCAAGTGCTGGCCACCCCGCCGCGGGGCAGCGACACCGTCGCGGTGCGCGGCGATGCCGGGCTGCCCTACCTGGGCCGGGCGTTGCACTACATGCGCTGGGGCCCGGCCGAGATGATGGAGCGTTACCGCAGGTACGGACCCGTCTCGCTGAACACATCGCTCGGTGTCGACCGGGTGCTGGTCGCGGGACCGGACGCACTCGACGAAGTACTCGGGCACCGGCGCCGTGACTTCGGCCAGGGCTGGGACTACTTCATCGGCCCGTTCTTCCGGCGCGGCTTGCTGCTGCTGGAATTCGACGAGCACAAATTCCACCGCAAGATCATGCAGCAGGCGTTCACCAGGGACCGGCTGGAAGCGCACCTGGCGGCGCTGACGCCGGTGGCGCGGGAGTACATCGCACGCTGGGTGCCGGTAGGGCGCGACGCCGAACGCACGGTGCGGCTGTATCCGGCGATCAAGGAGCTGACCCTCGAGATCGCCGGCGAGACGTTCATGGCAGTCGATGTCGGCCCGCGGCGCGGCCAGCTCATCGACGCGTTCGTCGACTGCACGCACGCGGGGCTGGCGATCATCCGGCATTCGGTGCCGGGCGGCAACTGGCGGGCCGGGCTGCGCGGCAGGAGAGTGCTCGAGGACTACTTCACCGCGATGCTGCCGGAGAAGCGCCGCGTCGAGACGGCGGACTTCTTCTCCGGGTTGTGCCACGCGCGCAGCGAGGACGGCGGCGTCTTCGGTGACGCCGACGTGGTGAACCACATGATCTTCCTGATCATGGCGGCGCACGACACCACGACGACGACCGCCACCGCCGTCGCGTACTACCTGGGCAAGCACCCGGAGTGGCAGCAGCGGGTGCGCGCCGAGGTGCTCGACATGGACGCGCGCCTCGGCGACGGGCCGCCCGCCATCGCGGACCTGGAGGCGCTGCACGATCTGGATCTGGTGGTCCGGGAAAGCCTACGGCTGATGCCGCCGGTTCCTGGACTGTCGCGCCGCGCCGTGCGTGACACCGAGATCGCAGGCCACTACATTCCGGCCGGCGCCCCGGTGGACCTCGCCTACCAGGTGAATCACTTGCTGCCCGAACTGTGGACCCACCCCGAACGCTTCGATCCGGAACGATTCGGCGAACAGCGGCGCGAGGACAAGTCGCACCGCCTCGCGTGGATGCCGTTCGGAGCGGGCGCGCACAAGTGCATCGGGATGCACTTCGGCACGTTCGAGGTGAAGACGGTGACCGCCGCCCTGGTGCGTGCATACGAGTGGCGGATACCCGAGAAATACCGCATGCCCTGGGGATTCACCACGATTCCCTTCCCCAGGGACGGTGCGCCGATGACGTTGCGCAGGCGCGCGGCCGCCTGAGCGGCCGGGCGGTCAGCGGCCCGCGAGCAGGATCTCCGCGAGCTTGGTGTCGGTCTCGGCGCCTTCGGTGTAGCCGCCCGCGTCACCCAGCGAGCTCATTATGGCCAGGGTGTAGCGCTCGCCCGGTCCCGCGAAGCCGACCGAGTTGACCACCCAGCCGCCCTGTTCGGCCGACCAGCCGTTCTTCAGTCCGGGACGCATGCTCGCGCCCGCGCCCCACACGCCCCAGTGCTGGTTGGAGTCCACCGCGCGCATCCGGTCGACGAGGTAGTTGCGGTCGTCGGGATGCATGCGGTTGAGGACGTTGTCCATCAGGCGGTCGAGGTCGGCGGCGGTGCACTTCTGGAACGACCAGTCCGGGAACAGCGCGGTATTGGTCGGCTGGGGAACCAGCGAAGTCATCCCGTTGGCGCGGAAGGCGTTGTTGAACGCCATCCGGTCGATACCCGAGTACTTGGTCCAGAGCAGGTCGGCGGCGCCGTCGTTCGAGGTCGCGAGCATGCCCTCCATCAGACCGCGGTCCTCGGGAGTCAGGTTGATGGCGCCGGTCCGCGCCCGGTTGAGCAGGTCCGCGGCGATCGCGAGCTTGATCGTGGAAGCGGTCCAGACCGCGTTCTCGGCGTTGGCGTTGGCGTAGACCCCGCCGGACACCCGGTCGCGCAGGACGTAGCCGGTGACACCGGGACGGTTGTTGAGGTAGGCGTCGGCCTTCGCGACGCGGCTGCTCAGATCGCAGTCGAAGCCGGGCAGGCAGCCCTGCGTGTGCGCGAGCGGCACCGCGCCCGCGGTCGGGAGCGCGGCGGGCAGGCTGGGAGCGATGATCGCCGCTGCGGCGAGGACACAGGCGGAAGCGGCCACGCGGGGAACGGTTCGGGTGGCGGGGGACGGATAACGCACGAGGGATGACGATCGCACATCGCGGGTCCGGACGCACGTCTTGAGCTCGGATCCAGGGTGTGCTAGCGCCCGTTCCGGCTGCTTGCGCCGCAGTGGAATTCGATCGTCACCGCCGGCCAGGCACGTCAGCGGAAGGCGGCGCGCAGTTCCTCGACGGTGCGTCCGTTGAGCCGGTAGCAGTGCTCGAAGGCCTCGGTGTGCCGGTCCCTCGGCCAGGAATGCAGGACTACGGTGCGACCGTAGTGGCGCGAGTTGATCAGGTCCCAGCGGTCACCGATCCGGCGGACCGTGAATCCGCCTTTCGGAAGCAGGGGAATCACCATCGCATCCATAGAACGCGAACCAGCCTTTCGGTGCAGCTCTCTCGTTCCGCCCCGGTGCAAGCTCTCCTCCCCGGTGCAGCACTGTCGCACATCGCCGCGGCGGCGCCCGCGTGACACGTCGGAGTAATCCGTTCTGGTGTGGTCTATTTCACTGGACTCCGGATGGGGCGGTGCGATTGCACGTCGGTCGCTGGGCGTATAAACGTGCACGAAGTCCGAGGCCGGGCAGCCGGACACCACCGATCGAGAGGGCGCAGATGCCGCTGCACATCCACCGTGCCGAGCGCGCCGACGTCCTCGCCCGTGCGCTCGCCGGGGTGCTGGCGTCGCCGCAGGAAGACCCGTTCGCGGCCGAGGTGGTCGCGGTGCCGGCGAAAGGCGTGGAGCGCTGGCTGACGCAGACGCTCTCGGGAGTGCTCGGCGCGGGCGGAGCGGCCGACGGTGTGTGCGCCAACATCGCCTTCCCCTCGCCTTCCGCGCTGGTCGCGGAGGCGCTGGCCGCGGCGAGCGGGGTGGCGCAGGCGGAGGATCCGTGGGCGCAGGAGCGGGCGGTGTGGACGCTGCTGCGGGTGATCGACGCCTCGCTGTCCGAGCCCTGGTGCGCGGTGCCCGCCAGGCATCTCGGCGCAGGAGACGCCACGGGCGGCGAGCACCGCGCCGGACGGCGTTACGCGACCGCGGCACAGGTCGCCGCGCTGTTCGACAGTTACGCCGCTCAGCGTCCGGCGCTGATCACCGAGTGGGCGGCGGGCCTCGACACCGATGGCGCGGGCGCTCCGGTACCCGACGACCTGCTCTGGCAGCCGATGCTCTGGCGCGGGCTGCGCGCCGAGATCGGGGCGCCGAGCCCGGCCGAGCGGCTCGACGCCGCCTGTGCCCGGTTGCGTGCGCGTCCGGATCTGGTCGCGCTGCCGCCGCGATTGTCGCTGTTCGGCGTGACCCGGTTGGCCGGCGACCAGTTGGCCGTGCTGTCGGCGCTGGCCGCCGGCCGCGACGTGCACCTGTGGCTCGTGCATCCGAGTCCGGTCCTCTGGTCGACCCTGAGCGAGCTGCCCCCTGCCCGCACGCGCGCCGAGGACCGCAGCGCCACGGCGGTCACCCATCCGCTGCTGGCGGGACTGGGGCGCGACGTCCGGGAGTTGCAGCAGCGGTTGGCCGCGTCCGCCGTCACCGGAACCGACACCTATCATCCGATCAGCGAACTCGATGACGTTGCGGCACAGCATGATTCGTCCATGACCTTGCTGCGTGCGCTACAACGGGGTATCCGGGACGACCAGTGGCCCCCGGCGGCGGGGCAGGTCGGCGCCGACGGCACCGTGCAGGTGCACGCTTGTCACGGCCCCGCACGGCAGGTGGAGGTCCTGCGGGAAAGCCTGCTCGGGCTGTTCGCGGCCGACGAGACGCTGGAGCCGCGTGACGTGCTGATCATGTGCCCGGAGGTGGAGGCGTACGCGCCGCTGGTGCGCGCGGCATTCGGGCAGCGCGCGCCGGGATCGCCGGAGACGCAGAGCGATTCGGAGCATCCGGCGCACCGCTTGCGGGTGCGCCTGGCCGACCGGGGACGCGGGGTGACCAATCCGCTGCTCGCGGTCATCGCAGTGCTGCTCGAGCTGGCCGACGGCCGCGTGACGGTGACCCAGGTGCTCGATCTCGCCGCCGCCGAGACGGTCAGGCGCCGTTGCGGGTTCGATGACGACGACATCGAGCGATTGCGCGAGTGGGCGGCCGAGTCCGGGGCGAGGTGGGGCATCGGGCAGCGTCAGCGCCAAGCGTTCGGGCTCGCCGATTTCGCGCAGAACACGCTGAACAGCGCGGTGGACCGGATCCTGCTCGGGGTCACCGCTGGCGAGACCTCCGACGATTGGCTCGATCTCGCGCTGCCCTTGGACGACGTGGACAGCAACGACGTCGATCTGGCCGGACGCTTCGCGGAGTTCGTCGACCGGCTCGCGGTGTGCCTGCGCGACCTGCGCGGCCCCCGTCCCGCGCACGAATGGGCGGCCGCGCTCGGCCGCGCGCTGGATCTGCTGACCGACGTGCCGGACGCGCAGGCCTGGGTGCGTACCGAGGCCAGGCAGGAACTCGCCGCCGCCACCGACCACGCGGGCGAGGTGTCGTTGCGGCTGGCCGACGTCGGTGTGCTGCTGCGTTCGCGGCTGGCGGCGCGCCCCACGCGGGCCAACTTCCGCACCGGCGAGCTGACCGTCTGCACGATGGTGCCGATGCGGTCGGTGCCGCACCGGGTGGTGGCGCTGCTCGGCCTGGACGACGAGATGTTCCCGCGGGCGAGCGCCGCGGACGGAGACGACGTGCTGGCCCGCGAACCCCTACTGGGCGAACGCGATCCGCGCAGCGAGGACCGGCAGCTGCTGCTGGACGCCGTGCTCGCGGCGCGGGACACGCTGCTGGTGTTCCACACCGGCGCCGACCCGGTCAGCGGGGCGCACCGGCCGCCCGCCGTTCCGGTCGCCGAGCTGCTGGACGCGCTGCGGGCCCACGTCGGCGCCGCGGCGATGCGCTCGGTGGTGACGCGGCATCCGCTGCAATCCTTCGATCGCCGGAATTTCCGGGCCGAGCAGCCGTTCAGTTTCGACACGGTGGCCCTGGCCGGCGCGCACGCGGCCGATGGACCCGCGCTGCCGCGTCCCGGATTCTTGGCCGCGCCGCTGCCCGCCGCGCAAACGGCGGATGTCGCGCTGGCCGATCTGATCTCGTTCGTGGAGCACCCGGTGCGCGCTTTCCTGTGGCAGCGGCTCGGTCTGCGGGTTCCTGAGCACGACGAGGACATCGCCGACCGGCTGCCCATCGAGCTGGACGGCCTGGCCAAGTGGGAGCTGGGCGAACGCCTGCTCGCGGCCCGCCTGACCGGCGCGGATCCGGCCGGGCTGCGGGCGGCGGAGTGGCGGCGCGGCACGCTGCCGCCGTTCGGATTCGGCGCCGCCGTGCTCGACGAGGTGGAGCACACCGTGGACCGGTTGGTGCGCGCCGCACAAGCGGACTACGCGGGCCCGGCGCGCGCGGTGGACATCGCGGTCGACCTGGGCAACGGGCGGCGGCTCACCGGCACCGTGCCCGAGGTGCGCGGCGACACCCTGGTCCGCACCACCTTCTCCCGGCTGGCCCCCAAACACCGGATCGGAGCGTGGGTTTCGCTGCTGGCGCTGACCGTCACCGAGGACCGTTCCTGGCGGGCGGTGAGCACCGGCCGCGGCCAATTCGGCCGTCCGACCTGGCGCTGCGAGCTCACCGCACCCGACGCGCCCGCGGCCGGGGAGATCTTGCGCAGGCTCGTCTCGCTGCGCGACGAGGGCCTGACCGAACCGCTGCCCGTCGCGCCCGCCGCCACCGCGGTATACGCCGAACGTCGTTTCCGCGGCGCGAGCACCGACGACGCGATCGCGGCGGCGGAGCGCGAATTCAACGGCGGCCCCAACGGTCCGGGGCCCTTCGGCGATCACACCGACCGCCACCTTCGCTACGTCTGGGGCCCGGCGCCCCGGCTCGAAGACCTCATGGCCGCGCCCGCCGCGGCGGGCGAACCCGGCGAGAGCACCCGCTTCGGCGCGCTGGCCCGGCGGATGTGGGCCCCGTTGCTGGCCGCGGAAAGCCAGGGCCAGCCGTGACCGATCGCGAACCGACGCGGCACGTGACACCGGAATACGCCGCCGCGGCGCGTGTCGGTCGCCGGTGGGCGGCCGGGGGCGCGGCAGAATGTCAGCCCGGACAGTCGTTTCGGGTCCGTGTGACGTGGCCGGTCACCAGGACGAGCGCGACGTCCGCCGAGTGTGTGACCACCGGCCGCGCAAGAGGGAGGCGCACATGACCGTGCAGGAAACCTCCTTCCCGGCAAACGATTTCGATGCGGCCGCGTTCGAACCGTACGGACCGCTGCCAACCGGCACGACCGTGCTGGAGGCCAGCGCGGGCACCGGCAAGACCCACGCCATCGTCGGTCTCGCCGTGCGCTATGTCGCCGAAGCGGGTGTCGAGGTGTCCCAGCTGCTGCTGGTGACCTTCAGCCGCGCGGCGACCCAGGAGCTGCGGGAACGCACCCGCGACCGATTCGTCGCCGTCGCCGCGGGATTGACCGACCCGGTCGCGGCCAGGGCGCACGCCGACGAACTGGTCCGGCACCTCGCGCAGGCCGGCGAAGACGAGGTGCGTTCGCGGCGGCGACGGTTGCTGACCGCCCTGTCGGATTTCGACGCGGGCACCATCGCCACCACGCACAGCTTCTGCCAGCGCATGCTCGACGAACTCGGCCTCGCGGGTGAACACGACCCGGGCACCAGGCTGGTGGAGACCGTCGACGATCTCGTCGGCACCGTCGTCGACGATCTGTATCTCAACCGCTACGCGCGCGGGGAACCGCCGTTCTCGGTGAAGGAGGCCCGCACGCTCGCGCTGGCCGCCGTGCGGGACCGGCATGCGGCGCTCGAGCCCGACGGCGAGACCGGCGAGCGGGTGGCGTTCGCCCGCGCCGTACGCGCGGAGACCGAGCGCCGCAAGCGGCTGGCCGGGCTGCGCGACTTCGACGACCTGCTGGTACTGCTGCACGATGTGCTCGCCGACCCGGAGCACGGCCCGCGCGCGTGCCGTCGCATCCGGGCGCGCTACCGCGTCGCCCTGGTCGACGAATTCCAGGACACCGACCCGCTGCAATGGGACATCTTGCGCAGATCGTTCCACGGGCATGCCACGTTGGTGCTGGTCGGTGATCCCAAACAGGCGATCTACGCCTTCCGCGGCGCGGAGGTGCTCAGCTACCTGGACGCGGTGGCGCACGCCGACGTCCGCAAAGAACTCACCACGAACTGGCGCAGCGACGCCGGACTGCTCGCCGCGCTGGATCACCTGCACGGCGCGGCGGCCCTGGGGCACGAGGAGATCCGCGTCTATCCGGTCGCCCCGACCAGACCATGGTCCCGGTTGTCCGGACCTTCCGAACTCACCACGCCGCTGCGGGTCCGGTGCCTACCGCGCACCGGCGCGGGACCGCTGAACAAATCCGGCTTCCCGGCCGTCGGGCGCATGCGGGCCAAGGTCGCCGACGATCTCGCCACCGATATCGTGCGCCTGCTCGAATCCGGTGTACAGCTGGATGGGAAAGCGGAAACGGTACTGTCCGAAACCGATTCGATCGCGGCGGTCGACACGGCGCGCAGGCCGATCGGACCGGGCGACATCGCGGTACTGGTGCGGACCCGCTCGCAGATCGATGTGGTGCGTGCGGCGCTGGACCGCGTCGGCGTCGCCTCCGTGCTCGCGGGCGGTATCAGCGTCTTCGCGACCGACAGCGCCACCGACTGGCTGTGGGTGCTGCGGGCGCTGGAACAGCCGCATCGCGGCGACCGGGTGCGGCTGGCCGCGTGCACACCGCTGTTCGGTGTGACCGCGGCCGAGATCGACAGTGAGGGAGCCGATCTGGTCGGCCGGGTGAGCGCTCAGTTGCGTGAGGCGGCGCGGCTGTTCACCCGCGCGGGATTCGCGGCCGTGTTCGAGAAGATCGCCACCGAAACCCGCCTGGCGCCGCGGCTGCTCGCCGTGGAGAACGGGGAGCGGCAGCTCACCGACCTGCGGCACCTCGCGCAATTGCTCGACCAAGTCGCGCTCACCGAGGGACTCGGGCTTACCGCGCTGACCCGGTGGCTGGCCGACCGCGTGCGCGATCCCGCCTCCGGCGCCGTCGCCGACCGCAGCCGCAGGCTCGACCGGGACGCCGCCGCCGTCCAGATCGCCACCGTGCACGCGAGCAAGGGACTCGAATTCCCGGTGGTGTACCTGCCGTTCGCCTGGGACAGCGCGAAGAACCCCTATCCGGCGACGTTGCTGTTCCACGCCGACGACGGTGCGCGCGTGCTGGATGTCGGCGGCGCGGACGCTCCCGGATACGCCGAACGCAAGGCGCGCAGCGAAGCCGAGGAGGCGGGGGAGGAACTCCGGCTGCTGTACGTCGCGCTCACCCGCGCCATGTGCCAGATCGTCGCGTGGTGGGCGCCCGCGATCACCACCGCGGCGTCGCCGTTGCACCGCATGGTGTTCGGCCGCGCCGATCGTGGCGCGGCCGTCGCCGCCCGAGCCGCGGTACCCGCGGACACCGTTGCCGCGCAAATGCTTACGACGTGGGCGCAGGACGCGGGCGCGGCGATCTCGGTGACGGCGGTGGCCGGGACCGACGGCGTCGCGATCCGGCGAGCGCGCACCGGGCCCGCGCCCGGCGCACTGGCCGCGGCCCGCTTCGACCGGGCGCTGGACCAGCAGTGGCGGCGCACCTCGTACTCGGCGCTGACCGCCTCCGCGCACGGCCCGGCGGCGCCCGAACCCGACAGCGAACCGGAGGGCGCGCCGGGGCCGGGCGACGAGCCCGCGGGCGCCTCCCTCATCGGCGCGGCGGAGCCGGAACCGTCGGGCGCGGCGTCGCTGATGAACGCGCTGCCCTACGGCGCGGAGTTCGGCACTTTGGTGCACGGCGTCCTGGAGCGGATCGACACCGGTCGTCCGGATCTGGCGGCCGAGGTGCGCGATCGGTGCCGCGAGGCGGTGGGCGAACTGATGGCCGATGTGGATACCGAAGTGCTCGCGATGGCGCTGCTGGCGGTGCTGCGTACTCCGCTCGAGGGTGGCTGCCTGGCCGGCATCGCCCCTGGCGACCGTCTCAGCGAACTCGAGTTCGAATTGCCACTGGCGGGCGGGGACCGCGTCGGCGCCACCGCGGCGACCCTGCGGCGCGTCGCCGAGTTGCTGCGTGAGCACCTTTCGGTCGACGACGACTTGTTCCCCTACGCCGAACAGCTGGCGGCGCTCGAAGACATACCGCTGCGCGGTTACCTGACCGGCAGCATCGACGCCGTGCTCCGCGTCGCGGGCGACGCGCACCCGCGATTCGTCGTCGTCGACTACAAGACCAACCGGCTCGGCACGGGTGATCTCACCGTCGCGCACTACACCCGCGACCGCATGGCCGCGGAGATGCTGCGTTCCCACTATCCGCTGCAAGCGCTGTTGTACTCGGTCGCGTTGCATCGATATCTGCGCTGGCGGTTGCCCGGCTACGACCCGGCCCGGCATCTCGGCGGAGTCCGATACCTGTTCGTGCGCGGCATGATCGGACCGGAGACGCCTGCGGGCTGTGGCGTCTTCGACTGGCATCCGCCCGCCGATCTGGTCGTGGCGCTGTCGGCGCTGCTGGCAGGGGAGGCGGGGCGGTGACCTCGATCCAGGTGGCGCAGCGCGGAACCGGTCTGCTGCGCACGTTCAACGAGGCCGGTGTGCTCTCGGCCGCCGACGTGCACGTGGCGCTGCGGTTGGGTCGGCTGGGCCGGGAATCGTCGGAGCCGGTGCTGTTCGCCGCGGCGCTGGCCGTGCGGGCGGTGCGCTCCGGCTCGGTGTGCCTGGAACTGCACCGGATGCGGGAGATCGGCGTCGACGCCGACGAGAACTGGGACGCGGGCATCGATCCGGCGACGCTGCCGTGGCCGGACATCCCGGCCGTGGTCGCCGCGCTGCGGGTGAGTCCGCTGGTGCGCGGTGGACCGGCGGGTCCGTTGCGGCCGCTGCGACTCGTCGAATCCCAGGGGCCGGGCGATTCCGGTCCGCTGCTCTATCTCGATCGGTACTACCGGCAGGAGCAGACGATCCGGCGGGTGCTCACCGAGCGCTCCGCACACCATCCGGTGGTCGCTCCCGGCATCGTGCGCCGCGAACTGGACCGGTTGTTCGACGCGTCGGCGGGCACGGCGCCGGATCGCCAGCGCCTGGCCGCCGCGCTCGCCGCGACACATTGGACCACCGTGGTCGCGGGCGGGCCCGGCACCGGCAAGACCCACACCATCGCGCGGATCATCGCCTTGCTGTCCGCGCACCGCGAGACCGAGCCGAAGTTGCCCGCGCTGCGCATCGCGCTGGCCGCTCCCACCGGGAAAGCGGCGGCTCGCCTCCAGGAAGCCGTTCGCGAGCAAGCGATTTCGCTCGGATTGCCCGAACTCACCGCCGCCACCTTGCACCGGCTGCTCGGCTGGCAGCGCGGCCGCAGTACCCGGTTCAAGTACCACGAATTCAACCGGCTGCCCTACGACGTGATCGTGGTCGACGAGACCTCGATGGTCTCCTTGACCATGATGAGCAGGCTGCTGGCCGCGCTGCGCCCGGACACCCGCCTGGTCCTGGTGGGCGACCCCGACCAGCTCGCCTCGGTCGACGCGGGCGCGGTGCTCGCCGACCTGGTCGCCGGACCCGTCGCGGCCACCCCGAATCCCGTGCTCGACGAGATCCTCGGTCCGGAGGCGACCGGCGAGCACGCCGAGGCCCTGACCGCGCTGGAGCGCACCCGCCTGCGCGGCGGCATCGTCCGGCTGACCCGGGGCCGCAGGTTCGGCGGACGGATCGCCGACCTGGCCGTCGCGGTGCGGGCGGGGGACGCGGACGCCGCGCTCGAGCTGTTGCGCGCGGGCGGCGACGAATTGTCGCTCAGCGCGCCCGACGAGCTGACCGCGGTTCGCGCCGACGTGGTGCGGGCCGCGACGACGGTGACCGCCGCCGCCCTGGACGGCGACGCGACGGGCGCGCTGCACGCGCTGGAAACGCATCGCCTGCTGTGCGCGCACCGGCAGGGGCCGTTCGGCGTGGAGCGCTGGGACCGGATGGGCGCGGAGTGGGCCGCCGCCGCGGGGGCGGGCCCCGATTCGCAGCAGGCGCCGTGGTATCCCGGACAACCGCTGCTGGTCACCGCGAACGATCACGAGGCGCGGATCTACAACGGTGACACCGGCGTCGTCGTGCGGATGCCCGACGGCTCGCTGCGCGCGGCGCTGCAACGCGGCAGCGAACCGTACCTGGTGCATCCCACGCAGTTCCCCGCGGTCGTCACCGTCTTCGCCATGACCATCCACCGCAGCCAGGGCAGCCAGTACGACACCGTCTCCGTCGTCCTGCCCGAGCCCGAATCCACCTTGCTGACCAGGGAATTGCTGTACACCGCGATCACCAGGGCACGCCGCCACGTCCGGATCATCGGTACCGAGGAGTCCATCCGCGCTGGCATCGCGCGGCGGGTGCTGCGCGCCAGCGGACTGTCGCGCCGGGAAGGGCCCCGATGACGGGATCTCACATTCGCGGCGCCCGCGGCGTCTACCTGGTGTGAGCCTGCCCCCGTTCGAGGAAATAGTGGCCGAATACGGCCCGATGGTGTTGCGCGTCTGCCGGGCGGTGCTCGGCCCGTCCGACGCGGCCGACGCCTGGTCGGAAACGTTTCTCTCCGCGTTGCGGGCGTTTCCCGGCCTTTCCCCGGACACGAACATCGAGGCATGGCTGGTCACCGTCGCGCATCGCCGCGCGATCGACGTCGGCCGGGCGCTGACGCGCGCTCCCGTCCCGGCAGAGACGTTGCCGGAACGTCCCGCCACCGCCCCCGGACCCGCCGACTACGACCCCGACCTATGGGCCGCCCTGCGGGCACTGCCGACCAAGCAGCGCCAAGCGGTCGCCTACCACTATCTGGCCGGGCTTCCCCACGCGGAGATCGCCGAATTGCTCGGCAATTCTCCGGACGCCGCCCGCCGCGCCGCCGCGGACGGCCTGAAGACCCTGCGCAAGCTCTACCCGAAGGACGAATCATGATGGCCACCCTCGATCACGGTGACGGGTTGTCGCGCGCGCTGACCCCGGACGCCGACCTGCTCGCCACGCTGCGCGCGCGACTGACCGCCGAGGCCGACGCCGCGGGCCTGCTCGATGTCGCCTACCGCCTGCTGGAGACCCCGGTGGGGACGTTGCTGCTGGCCGCGACGCCCGCTGGACTGGTCCGCGTCGCCTACCCGACCGAAGACCACGACGCGGTACTCGCCACACTGGCCGCGCGGATCAGTCCGCGGATCCTCGCCGCGCCCGCCCGCTTGGACGTGGCGGCCCGGCAGATCGAGGAATACTTCGCGGGCCACCGGACGCATTTCGACCTGCCGCTGGATCTGCGGCTGGCCGCCGGGTTCCGCCGCCAGGTTATCGAGCACCTGCCCGCCATCGGCTACGGACAGCGCGCGAGTTACGGCGCGGTGGCGGCGGCCGTCGGGAACCCGCGCGCGGTGCGCGCCGTCGGCTCCGCCTGCGCGCGCAACCCGCTGCCGGTGGTGATCCCGTGCCACCGGGTGGTACGCGGGGACGGGTCCATCGGACAGTACGTCGGCGGCGTCATCGCCAAGCACGCGCTGTTGGATCTGGAGGCGGCGGCATGAGCGAGCCGAGCACCGGAACCGTTGGGGACGGTCACCGCGCGGAGCGTCGTGCCGGGCCCGCTCCCGTCCCGGGGCGGGCCGAAGCCGCCGCCCTGGCGGATCGCGTCGACGCCCAGCCTTGGCGGACGCTGCTCGCGGAAGTCGACGCGCACGGCTGCGCGGCGACCGGGCCGATTCTCACTCCGCAGGAGTGCGCCGAATTCACCGCCATGTGGGACGACCTGACCCGGTTCCGATCCACCGTCGACATGGCGCGCTATCGATTCGGCGAAGGCACTTACCGCTATTTCGCGCATCCGGTGCCCGATCCGATCATGGAACTGCGGGCGGCCTTCTACCGAAAACTGTTGCCGCTGGCACGTTCCTGGGCCGATCGCCTCGGCGACCCGGTTCCGTGGCCGGAGGAGTTCGGTGATTGGCTCGACATCTGTCACGCCGCGGGGCAGACCAAGCCGACTCCGATCCTGCTGCGTTACCACGCCGGTGACTGGAACGCCTTGCATCGCGACCTGTACGGCGAGCTGGTCTTCCCGCTGCAGGTCGTCATCGGGCTGGACCGGCCGGGGATCGACCACACCGGCGGGGAATTCCTGCTCGTGGAGCAACGCCCGCGCGCTCAGTCGAAAGCGACCGTGTCGGTGCTCGAACAGGGGCACGCGTTGGTTTTCACCACCCGCGATCGGCCGACGCCATCCAGTCGCGGCTGGTCCCGCGCCCCGATCCGCCACGGCGTCAGCCGCGTGCGCAGCGGTGTGCGGCACACTCTCGGTCTCGTGCTGCACGACGCGGAATAACCATCGTGTACACCTTGCTCGACGGCGACGGCCGACCCTATCGGAGCATCGTCCCCGCGCGATACGGCGGCCACCGTCGCAGCCGCATCTACGGCCGTCTGGACTGCCCTTCGGCGCTCCGTGCGCTCGCCAGGGGCGCCTACCGCACGCATCGCGTCTTCTTCGCGACCGAATCCGACGCGATCTCCGCTGGCTACCGGCCTTGTGCGGTCTGCATGCCCGGGCGGTACGCCGCGTGGAGGAAAACGCGCTGATCGCGGATCGCGCCAGAGCCCGCAGCGCCGATTCGAACAGGGGCCAGTTGCTGTGCGGGTCCTGCCGCCAGCAACCCCAGGATCTGGTGCCGCTGGGGCGGAGTAGCTACGCCTGTTCCGGTGCGCCGGTACGCGCGGGCTCGTCACGGACCCACGCGTCGGTCTGGGTGAGCCAGAACAGATAGGCCAGGGCGGGCAGGACCGTGACGGCAGCGACGGCGACGACGGCGAGCAGCCCCACCAGGGTTGCTCGTGCACCGGCGGCATCCGCGATGAGCACCTGATCGACGAGAATCCATGGTGTCTGCGCGACGGCCCACCCGATGACGATCGCGGCGACCGCTACCGTCGCGGGAACGCGCGCCCACCCGAATCGGCGGCGGTACACCAAGGTCAGGGTGAGCACCCCCGCGGCCGCTGAGACCGCGATGAGCGGAAGGGCGCGCCCGAGGAGTCCGGCACCGAGGGTAGGTGCGTCGTGACGGATCGGCGCGATCGCCGCGATCGCGACCGCCCCGGTCACGCCACCGACGATCAGTGTGCGCAGGCGCAGGTATCCGGCGAGGGCGTCGTCGCCCGAGCGCGCGGCGTCGGCGGTGAGGAAGACGCCGGCCAGGAATGCGGACGTCCCGACCGCCAGAACACCGCCGAGAATCGAGGTCGGATTCAGCCACGACCGCAACCGGTCGCCGTACCCGTCGGCGGGCACCCGGCCGGAGGCGATCGCGCCGACCGCGGTGCCGAAGAAGAACGGCGTGATGAGCGACGCGCCCGCGAACAAGGCGCCGAACAAGCGCGCCTGGCGCAGCGTCGCGGAGTACTTGCGGAACGCGAAATTCGCCCCGCGCAGCACTATTCCGAGCAGCGCCAGGCTCATCGGGATGAACAGGGTGGTCATGACGGCGGCGAACACCGCAGGGTAGGCGGTCCAGAGAAACACCAGAATATAGATCAGCCACACGTGGTTGGCTTCCCAGACCGGTCCGATGCTGTGGTCGATGAGCACTCGCAAGCGGCTGCCGCGCCGGGGTCCGCCCGCGGTCAGGTCCCAGAATCCGGAGCCGAAATCCGCGCCGCCGAACAGCGCGTAGAGCACCACCCCGGTGAACATCGCGGTCGCGACGACGTCCGAGAGATCCATCGGTCACGGCTTTCCGACGCTGCGGGCGCGCTGCGCCTGGTCGACCGGCGACGCGCCCGGTCCGTAGGGGGCGGTGATGGTCGCGGTGCCGGTGCGCCAGCGCCGCGCCATGGAACGCAGGACGACGATCGCGCCCACCGTCATCCCGGCATACACCAGCAACACGCTGACATAGGTCCACCACAAGCCGGTGCTCGTGCTGGCGGCGTCGGTGGTGCGAAGGACCCGCCAGACCGTCCACGGCTGACGGCCCACTTCGGTCGCGATCCAGCCGCATTCCAGCGCCAGGATCGCCAACGGTCCGGCGGCCACCGCCGCGCCCAGGAACCAACGTTCGGCCAACGGGTCGTGGCGCCGCCAGCGCAGCAGCCAGAACACGATCACCATGAGCGCGAGCAGGGTGCCGATGGCGACCATGGTCTGAAAGGCGAGGTGGGTGACGTTGACCGGCGGCCGATCCGCCACCGGTACCGAGTCCAATCCGGGTACCGGGGCGGTCAGCGAGTTGCGGGCGATGACGGAACCCAGCCGGGGGAGTTCGAGCGCTCCCCGCACCTCTCCATCGACGAGAACGCCGCCCAATCGCAGCGGGGCGGGCCCTTCGGTGGTGGCGGCCAGTTCGAACGCGGCCAGCTTCGACGGTTGCGTATCGTGCACCCGCATCCCCAGCACGTGCCCGAGGAGTGGTTGGGCGAGCGCGGCGACGGTCGCAAAGACGAACGGGACCGTGAACCCGAGCCGGTGATGAGGGTCGCGACGTCCACGCAGCAGACCGGCGGCATAGACGCCGGACACGAGGAATCCGACGACCATGAAGGCCCCGACCCACATGTGCGCGAACTGCAGGTACACCCCGCCGTTGAACATCGCACGCCACGGATTCACCTCGGTCACCTCACCGTCGGCGAGCCGGAATCCGGTCGGGTTGTTCATCCACGCGTTGACGCTGACCACACAGAAGGTGCCGACCACCCCGGCGGCCCCCATCGGCACGAGCATGGCAAGGTGGCGGCGCGGCGGCATGCGACCCCACCCGTAGAGGTAGATGCCCAAGAAGATCGCTTCGATGAAGAACGAAAGCCCTTCGAAGGCGAACGGCAAGCCCAGCACGTCGCCGAAGCGGCCCATCAGCCCCGGCCACAAGAGCCCCATTTCGAAACTGAGCACCGTTCCGGAGACCGCGCCGATGGCGAACAAGATCGCCGACACCGTCGCCCACCGCTTCGCCAAGCCCAGTGCCACGGGGTCGTCGTCAACGATGCCACGGCGATGCACGACGTAGATCATGGCGGGAAAGGCGACGCCGAAACAGGCCAGCACGATGTGCCAGCCCAGTGAGAACGCCATCTGCTGGCGTGCGGGCAGCAGGCCGGGCGGCCCTTCGCCCGACGCCTGGTAGAGCGCGACGAGCGTGCTCGACACGATGCGGGCCCCTTTCCCTCGGTCTCGACAGCCGCATGCCTGCGCCACGCACGCTCGGCTCTCAGCCGGGGTATCCCCTTCGCGCTGTATCAAGCCTGGATCACACCTACCGCCGATGACGACTACGATTGCCTCGCCTACTGACAGCAACGTCCATCCCGACCTGCACACCGGCGCCGCGGAACTGCCGCGCTGGCAGCACGGATGTGTGGCTACACCGCCATCCGCGCCCCCGGCTACAAGACACTCACCGCTGGGCAACCGGTCGTGTTCACGGCCGCCGACACCAACCGCGGACCCGAAGCCACCCAGGTGCTGACCTACACCCGCACCCACACCACCCCCGCGCCGCACGACCTGCCGCGACCGCATCGATCCAGCCGCCGATGCCGATTGCGGCTGCGGCCGGGGCGATAGCCACAAACCTTGTGGCTGCAGCGGGCCCGCCCGCACCGAAGATTTCGACGGTGCGGGCGGGTCGCTCCCAACCAGGTATCGCAGGATGGCGGCCCATGTAACCGCTTCGTCAGCCCAGCAGCGCCGGGTGTTCGCCCTCGGCGATCTGCTGAGCGGTGGCATATGCGAGGTGCAGGAAATCGGCGCCTGCCAAGGCGGCCGCGGCGTCGGTCAGCACGCGCGTCATCCGCGGCGCGAAAACGTGTCCGATGGTCAAACCGGTGATCGCCCATACGTCGAAACAGAACGGGCAGCTGAGCAACTCACCGATGCTGCGCCCGATGCCGTCGGTCGCCTTCGGCTCCTCGGCCACCTCTCCGGGCCCACCGTCAGCTGCGACCGGTCGCGTGAACGCTGCGCGTACCGGAGCCGTCACCGCGGCCTTCGTCCCCAAGCGGGACAGCTTGTGCGTGGCGAACGCGGTGACCACCAGATCACGGATGGTCATATCGCGCGGAAGCTTGCGACCTGTCGCGTTCCCGAGCAGTGCGACCACCGCCACTGCGGTCGCGTAGGCAACCATCGTGGCGGCATAGCCACCCACGGGACGAGAGTTGTCGGTCACCGCCGGAATTCCGCGGGCATATCGTGAACGATCAGAAGCGCGCGTCGCATCACAGCCTCCTCTTGGCACCCTGACGAATCTCTTCCGGCCTACCCTGGCCGCGGCCCGGCAAACCGCCGGGGGAGTCGGGGGAGGGGTCTGCGGTCCCTCCCCCGATCAGGAGAAGAGTGACGGGACTACGAGAGGTTGTTCCTGCGGCGAGCTGTCATCCCTGCGTGCCACATGGTGTGGCGGTGCGCGTGGAGCAGATGTTCGCTGGTGCTCGCAAGCGCCTGGTACAGGGGGCGACCGCCTCGCCGCGGAACCGGTTTCTCAGTGGAATGCTGGCATCACCTCCTTCTTCCGAACTCCGTCACTGTGCGGTGGCGGTTGCGCGGAGGACCGCGTTCGGTGGCAGGCCCCGCTTCGGGGTGCCACCCGTGCGTCCCGAGCGTGTCCCGGCCGGGACGGGGGCTCGAGGCGCGCCGCGGTCCCGGCGCGGGCATGGACGGGTGCGCCCGCCCGCGTAACCGGGCCCCTGCCTCGCACAGGATCGCGTCCACCTCGGCGAACAATCGTTCGAGGTCGGGATCCAGCAGCCAGGCGTCGCACTCGTCGAGTGACCGCGGACGTACAGCCGAATCGGGCATGACGACGTCTCCCGTCCCGGGTTCAGGCGTCGATCGCCTTGTGCCCGTTGCCACGAGCGACCTCGATCTTGCGCGGCTCGGGCCGGTCTGCCAGCGGGATCGTCAGACGGAGCACGCCATCGGCGTAGTCGGCGCGGACCTGGTCGACGTCGAGGTCGTCGCCGAGGAGCAGTTGGCGGCTGAACTCGCCGCGAGGCCGCTCGGTGGCCACCATCTCGCGACCGGCGTCGAGTTCCGGCCTGCGCGCGCGAACGGTCACGACGTCGCGCTCGACATTCAGGTCGAGAGAATCCCGATCGATGCCGGGCGCGTCGATCTCGACGACGAACTGGTCGCCCTCACGCCAGGCGTCCATGGGCAGGACCGCCGGGTGGGCCGCTGTGCCGAACACCTGCTGCGTCCAACGTTCCAAATCGCGGAACGGGTCAGTGCGCATCAGCATGGTCGTCACCTCCAACTCACTCTATTCTGCATAGAACGAATCAGATAAGTTGTGCCATTGGACACAGATTTCTTATAGCACTGATTTGAGTGTCGCGCAAGTACCCGGTCGAGAAACCCGGCAGACAGCCAGTTCCCGCCCGTTGTCGCACATCCGCAGGCGCGGCTCTGCGCCATCCCCGTCGGCGTGTCCGGCGTATGGGACCCGGAGCCGAAGCCGCCGTCCACCTCATGTCGGCCGAACGCGTGGCTGGCGCAACACACGATGTGATGCCGCGCTGCGACGGTCCTGCCTTGCGGATCCGGGGTCGGCGGCCGGCGAGGAATGTGTCGCCCTCGCCCCCGCCGGTCCGAGTCGATGTACCGACCTGATGCGGATCAGCTCGCGGCTCGGTCCGGGAAGCGGAGTACGAGACCAGCGTCCCAGGCGCGGTCGATGATGTCGGCGATATCGATGTCGCGTATGCCGCCGAACGCGGGGCCGGCGAACAGTTCGTCGATGTAGCGCAGGATGTGCTCGGCCACCGTGGATTCGACCCGGCCGACGCCTCCGGCGAGTCGGGATGTGAGGTCGCGAGCGCGCACCCTGATGGTGAGGTCTTCGGCGTGGACCTCGTCGGTCCGGAGGAACAGTCCGCAGGGTTCGCGGGGAATCAACGCGAGCCGGATCAGTACGCGGGCCGCGCCGATGTATCGCAGCGTTCGACCGGGCAGGCGGACGCGCAGGTGCAGCAGGATCGGCACCGCGATCGTCATATCCCAGGGTCCGCAGTCGCATCGCACGGCGTGTACGGGTCCGGCTTCGGCGATCGCGGTGGCGCGCACGAGTCCGTTCAAAGCTACCGGCACCGGCCCGATCTCGATGCGCTCACCCACGATCCGCGCGACGACGTCGGCGATTCGTTCCGGAGTTGCCGCGGCACGTAACACCCTGTCGGCGAAGTCCCTGCGCGACAGAACGTTTGCCGGCGCGCTGCCGGGTGCCGTGTCGTGATGTTCGGCCATGTCGCTACCTCCGTCGTGCGCGGTGACCGGAAGACGGGTGGATACACCGCAGGTACGTGGCATCTACCCCGTCGGCGCGATCTCAATCGAGCGAGCCGCCGCACCGGCTACGGCGGCTGACCAGCCGGTGCCCGATCGTTTGGGCATGTGCGAAGGGGGTACGGCCCGAACACATTTGCTCGCTCCGCCGACACACAGGTAGGCAAGTGGCCTGGGCGGATCACATCGGCGCGAGACGGGCCGCTACCACCGAGGAATACCGGCCGAAGTATCGAAGGGCGTGATCACGACCATGGACGACCATGTACCGACTGTCGGTGTCGAAGAGGAATTCCTGCTGACCGACCCCGAAACCGGCGCCCCCGCACCGGCCAACATCCGAGTTGCCGAAGCGGCGAAGAAGGCGGACATCGATCTGCAGTTGGAGCTGACCAGCTGTCAGGTGGAAACCAGTAGCGGGGTGCATTCCGATATCGGCGACCTGCTCACGGAATTGCGCACGCTGCGTAGGACCGTCGCCGAATGCGCGGCCGCCAATGACGCTCGGCTCCTCGCTGTCGCGGTGCCCCCGACCGTGCCCGAAGGGTTCCCGGTCACCGATACACCTCGATATCGGCGGATCGCCGACAGCTTCGGCATGATCGCCCATGAACAAGGGCTTTCCGGATGCCATGTGCATGTCGGTGTGCCCGATCGCGAGACCGCGATACTGGTCGGCAATCACGTGCGTCCGTGGTTGCCGGTATTCCTCGCGTTGACCGCCAATTCGGCGATCTACCGTGGCAGCGAGACCGGATACGCGAGTTGGCGCAGCATTCTGTGGCGCCGCTGGCCCAGCGCGGGACCGCCGCCGTACTTCGCCTCCGTCGAGGACTACGACGCGATCGTCGCGACAATGCTCGCCAGTGGCAGCATTCTCGACAACAAGATGGTGTACTGGGATATCCGGCCCTCGGAATCGTTTCCCACCGTCGAAGTGCGGGTCAGCGACGTACCCGCCACCGTGGAGGAAGCCGCGCTGCTCGCCGCCTTGATCAGGGCCACCGTCACCATGGGGGTGCGGGCGATCGAACAGGGTGAACCCGCCCCGCCCGTCCCTGCCGAAGTACTTCGCGCCGCCTACTGGAACGCCGCGCAGTCGGGTTTGGACGGCGACGGACTCGATCCCGTCGAAGGGCGTGTGGTTCCACACCGAGATTTGCTGGACGAACTCGTCGCGCACATCGAGCCCGCGCTGCGGGACTTCGGTGACCAAACCTTCGTCACCGAAGCGATCGCCGACCTCGGCAAGCGTGGCAACGGCGCCCGACGCCAGCTCGAAGCGCTGCGTAAGCGTCATGAGATCGGCGACGTGGTCGATGAACTGGCACACGCAACCCTGGAAGGGTGCGCCTGACGGCGCTGATCGCTGATCGCCCCAGAGCCGCTAGCGCAGAACGGATTCGAACAAGGGCCAGCTGTTGTGCAGGTCGTGCTGCCAGTAGCCCCAGGAATGGGTGCCGCTGGGCCGCAGATCGAAGGTGGCGGGGACGCCGAGTTCTGCGAAGCGGTCGCGCAGTGACCTGGTGCAGCGGTCGGAGACGGCTTCGAGCATGCCGCCGATGGCCAACTGGTCCGCCATCTTCGCGGGGTTGCCGTCGATTCCTGTGCTGTGCGGCTGGTCCAGCGGGCCCGCCTGCCCGTTTCCGGCGGCCACGTAGATCGTCGTGCCGCGCAGCCGATCCGCGTGCACGTAAGGATCGTTGGCCGCCCAGGCCGGATCGCCCGGCGGTCCCCACATGTTCGCCACCGTGCCGCCTTCCGCGGTGACGATCGTGGCCACCATGGCCTGTCCGGCGGGGTCGCTGGTGCGTACGCAGCCGCTGTAGGAACCGATGGCCTTGTACAAACCCGGTGCGGCCATGGCCAACTGGAACACCGAGGTGCCCGTCATCGAGACTCCGGCGATGGCGTTGGCGCCGGTGCCGCCGAAGGTGGCGTCGATGATCGGGGGAAGCTCGCGGGTGAGGAACGTGGTCCAGCGCGGACGGCCGAGGACCGGGTCGTCGGCGCGCCAGTCGGTGAAGTAGCTGCCCGCGCCTCCGACCGGGACCACCACGGTCACCTGCCGGTCGGCGAAGAATCGGTCGACGTCGGTCCGGTCGGTCCATCCGTCGCCCGCGGTGCCGCCGTCGATTCCGTTGAGCAGATACAGCACCGGAGCCGGACGGGACGGGTCCGGGCGTGGCAGCACGATAACCGATACCGATACGCCCATCGCGGGGGAGAAGACGGTCAGCTCGACGGCTCGCCCGTGTGCGGGTCGCAGCGGGGGTGGCTCGGCGACCGCCGAGCTTCCGGAGCAGATCAGCATCAGCAGTGCGAAGAGCATTGCGCGCCGGACTGTTCCGCGTGAGTCGCGGCACAGTCGAGGGAACGCCATGCGCTCGACGCTAGGTTCCGCCGCACCGGGATCGCAATGGTCGCGCGCCCGGTTTGGGAAATACGGCAAATAGTCTACGAATCGAATTGGTAGGAAACACAGGATAACTCGAAAATCCGGCGGGTGGGCCGCCCGATGTTATTGACTGCGAATTCGAGCCCTTCTACCCGGGGCCAGGAGTCGATATGCCCGGATATTCGCATCGAACAGGCGCGGTACTCGCCGCGGTCCTCATTTTCACCTGCGTGATGATCGCCGCACAGCCGGTGGCCCGCGCCGATCCATCGCGACCCGTCGCGGCGGACGGCTCGCGAATAGTGGAAAACCGGGTCGAATCCGACCGGCAATCCGAGCTCGAGGTGTACTCAGCGGCGATGAACAGCGCTACGCGAATTCGGGTGCTGCGCGCGGCCGATCCGGACACACCGGCGCCGACCTTCTATCTCCTCAACGGCGCCAACGGCGGTTCGGAGGGGAATTGGCTCGACGGCACCGATCTCGTCGACTTCTTTCGCGACAAGCAGGTGAACGTCGTGATCCCGTTCGGCGGTGCGGGAAGCTACTTCACCGACTGGCGCAGCGACGACCCGGTCCTCGGCAGGCAGCGCTGGTCGACCTTCCTCACCGAAGAGCTGCCACCGCTCATCGACGCCACCTTCAACGGCACCGGGACGAACGCCATCGCGGGCATCTCGATGGCAGGCACGTCGGTGTTCCAGTTGGCCATGGCCGCACCGGGTTTGTACAAGGCCATCGGTTCCTACAGCGGTTGCGTGCGCACCAGCGACCCCGCCGGGCAGGCGGTGGTTCAGGCGGTGGTCACGCAGCAGCGTGGCACCGTCGCCAACATGTGGGGGCCGCCGACCGATCCCGCATGGCGCGCCAACGATCCGTACCTGCACGCGGACCGGCTGCGCGGCACCGCCATCTACGTTTCCACCGGTACCGGGCTGCCCGGCCCGAAGGACGACTTCGAGGGCGCGCACGGCGACCTCGCGCACCTGCTCTACCAGCTGGTATTCGGGGCACCGTTGGAGGCGGTGGCGAACCTGTGCACGCACCAGTTGCAGGACCGGTTGCGTCAGCTGGGTGTCGCCGCGACCTTCGACTTCCGGCCCAACGGCACCCACTCCTGGGGTTACTGGCATCAGGACCTGCGCAATTCGTGGCCGATGATCGAAGCGGCGATCCGATGACCCGCAAAGAGGCTGCGGTGGCGCTCGGATCGTTCGGGGCGTGCCTGATCTCGGTCTTCATGCAGATGATCGATGTGACGATCGTCAACACCGCCCTCCCGGTCGTCACCGCGGAGCTGCGGGCGTCGCGGTCCGAGCAGTTGTGGGTGGTGGCCGGGTACTCGCTGGCGTTCGCCTGCGTGCTGCTCACCGCCGCTCGCGTCGGTGCGATCGTCGGCCGCCGCCGGATGTTCCTGTGGTCGGCGGTGGCCTTCACGGTGGCCTCGGTGTGGTGCGGGATGTCCACCACCGCGATGGAACTGGTGCTCGCCCGGATCGTCCAAGGCGTGGCGGGCGCGGGGATGGCGGCGCAGACCATCGCCATCATCACCGCGAGTTTCCGCCGTGAGCATCATCAGTACGCCTTCGCCGCGTACGGCGCGACAGCGGGTTTCGCGGGAATGCTCGGCCCGATCCTGGGCGGCGCGCTGATCACCCTTGATCCGTTCGGGCTCGGCTGGCACGCGATCTTCCTGATGAATTTGCCGTTGGGTGTGGTGGCGATCGCGCTGGCCGCGGGCTACCTGCGATCGGGCCCGGCGAGGGATCGGGAGCCATTGGATCTGCGCGGGGCCGTGGTGGCCACCGCGGCGCTGTTCGGGCTGCTGTTCGCGCTGTCGGACAGTCAACAGGCGGGCTGGCGGGCCCTGCACGGGGTGTACATCGCGGCCGCGGTGGTGCTCGGCGCGGTGTTCGTGGCACACGAGCGCGCGACGCGCCGCCGAGGCGGCCGCGCGCTGGTGCGGCTGGACCTTTTCGCCGACCGGGGATTCGCGATCGGATCGGCGCTGGTGGCGATCTTCTTCGGCCTGTTCACCGCGTTCGTGTTCGCCGTCTCGATCCTGTTGCAGGACGTGCTGCGGTTCTCCGCGCTGCGTACCGGGATCGCCATGACGCCGTTCGCCCTCGGTGCGGGCGCGGGTGCGCTGCTGTCACCGATCCTGATGCGCCGCTGGGGGACTCGAGCGCTGGCCGGCGGTATCGCCGTTTTCGGCGGCTGCGTCGCCGTGGGAGTGGGATACCTGTACGTAGGGGATGGCGCCGTGAACCTTCCGCTGGTGCTGGGGCCGACGTTTCTCGCGGGCCTCGGCGTCGGGGTCTTCGGCGTGCCGCTGCAACCGCTGATGCTGGCGGAATTGGACGAGCAGGCCATGGGCGAGGCGTCGGGCGTGCTGCCCACCATCGAGCAGATCGGCAATTCGGTCGGACTGGCGGTGCTCAGCGCGCTGTTCTTCCGCGCGCACACGCTGCCGGGCAGCATGATCATGCTCTCGGCCATCGCCGTCGCGGCTCTCGGCCTGGCCGCACTGGCGCTGGCGCTGCCGAACCGCGCGCGTGCGGCCACGAGTCCGTTCAGTTGGTCGATCGCGGGCTGACCGCGAGAACTCGGCGAGGCTCCCCCCGGGTGTCGGCCGCGCTCCACGCTGGGGGTGCCCCGGCCGTTCGAGAACTACGGGTGTTCGGCGCCGTGGACGGATTCGGTGCGTGGCTCCTCGGGTTCCGGAGACGTTCGGTGCGGGCCGCCGCGCCGCAGCCAGGACGGAGCCCACCAGCAGGCGTCGCCGAGCAGGCGCATGGTCGCGGGCACCAGCAGCATCCGCAGGATCGTCGCGTCGATGAACAGCGCCGCGACCATGCCGTAGGCGATGTACTGCATCATGACCAGATCCGACAGCGCGAAGGCTCCCGTCACCACCAACAGGATCAGGGCGGCGGCGGTGACGATCCAGCCGGTGCGGGCGATGCCCGTGCGCACCGCCTCGGTGGTCGTCGCGCCCGCGGCCCGCGCCTCCACGATGCGGGCGAGCAGGAATACCTCGTAGTCCGTGGACAGCCCGTAGATCACGGCGACGATCAGCACCAGTACCAGCGCCATGATCGGCTGCGGGGTGAACTCCAGCAGCCGCGCGCCGTGACCCTGAACGAAGATCCAGGTCAGGATGCCG
The DNA here is from genome assembly GCF_040644075.1 of Nocardia sp. NPDC047038. NCBI lineage: Bacteria > Bacillati > Actinomycetota > Actinomycetes > Mycobacteriales > Nocardiaceae > Nocardia > Nocardia sp. NPDC047038. The sequence goes on from NZ_JBEYVQ010000001.1 coordinate 1,255,880, forward strand.
AGCGTGGAGCCGAGCCCGAGCAGATTCAGCAGCGCGGCCTTGAGCGGCAGCACCAGGGAGCCGAAGGCCAGCACCATCAGCACGGTGGTGACCAGGAAGACGAGCGCGATCATCAGCGGCATCCGGCGCAGCAGCGCGTCGACGCTGTCGCGCTGAACCGCGGGCTGCCCGCCGACCAGCACCGTCGTTCCCTTCGGCACCGGCATGGAACGCAGATAGTCGATGGTCGCGTTCGCGTCGTGCGCGTCCCGCAGCACGGTCGAAGTGGTGAAGACGCTCGGATGCGCCGGTCCCTGCACCGCGCGCGGGAACGGCGCGATGAGTCCGGGGGCTCGTCCGGCCTGTGCGACCACCGCGTCGATATCGGCGGTGTTGTGGGTGATCAGTACCAGATCGACCGGATTGATCTGCCGCAGCGGAAAGACTTGATCGAAGTGCTCTTGCGCCGTGCGGGCCGGATGACGGGGCGGCAGGAAGCGCTCGGAGATGCCACCGAAGGCCACGTCGCGCACCGGGGCGATGAGCAGCACCAGGACGGCCACCACGGGAACCGCCACGGCCAGAGGCCGTTTCATCACCCATCCGGCGACGCGGCCCCACGGATTGTCCGCCTCTCGATCGCCGGCGCGGCGCGCGTGGAACCGGTTGAAACCCAACCAGTCCACGCGGCGGCCCAGCACGGCCAGCATGGCGGGCAGCAACGTGATCGAGATCAGCGCCGCCAGCGCCACCGTCACCATCGCACCGAGCGCGAACGAGCGCAGAAAACCTTGCGGGAACAGCAGAATGGCGCCCGCGGCGACGACCACGATGCTCGCGGAGAACACCACGGTGCGTCCGGCGGTCGCGACCGTTCGCCGCACGGCCTCGGGCACCTCGCGGCCGTCGGCCAGTTCTTCGCGGAACCGGCTCACGATGAACAGACCGTAGTCGATGGCCAGGCCGAGGCCGACCATCGAGACCACCGGCGAGACGAAGGAGTTCACCTCGACGACGGTGGTCATGGCCCGAATGACCCCCCACGCCCCCAGCACGGTCAGTCCGCCGACAATGAGCGGCAGCGCGGCCGCCACGACGCCGCCGAACAGGAAGAACAGCAGCACCGCCACGGCGGGAACGGCGAACAGTTCCATGCGACGCTGATCGTGGGCCATGGTGTCGTTGAGGGCGGCCGCGACGGGTTGCCCGCCCGCGACCTCCATGTCGATGCCAGGTATCCGGAACTGGTCGGCGACTTTTCGGTAGTTGCGCATGATCTCCGTGTCGTCGCTGCCGCGAATGGCGACGGAGGCGAAGGCGTAGTCGCGGGCTTCGGAGCCGAAGATGTCCGGTAGGTGCAGCCCGGTGTCGGTGGGCCAGTAGGTGGCGTTGATCTTGCCGATCCGGTCCGGAAAGCGTTGCGGCAGGCTGTTCAAGTGACCCACGACCGTCGCGGCGAAGGCGGGGTCATCGATCGTCTTGCCTGCCGGGGCGCGATACAACAAGAGCACATCGGCGATGTGGTCGTGGCCGAACGCCTCGTCTTTGAGCCGGACCGCCCGCGCGGATTCCGAAGTCGGATCGTTCCACCCGCTGACGCTGAGGTGCTCGTCCAACCCGAGGCCGTACGCACCGAGCGCGAGCAGTGCGGCGACGACGAACCCGATGACGGTGAACCGCCGCCGGACGAGCGTATCGGTCCAGTGCGTGAACTCGGCGAACAATGCCGCCTCCTAACCGGTGACATCGTATTTCGGCGAGGCCGGGAACGGTTGAAACCTAGCAATACCAAGGCATTTCACCGGCAGACGATCCGGAATTTCGAGATGCCACAACTCGGTTCGCAAGCGGATTGTGAAGTCTCCCTGAGCCCACGACGGCCGGTGTGGCGGCCGTTACGCTGGGCCGGACGCCAAGTGTGCACAGGCTGATTCGTGAATCGCCGGAAAAAGAATGGCGATCGAACTGGATCCGACCCGGAGGATGTGCATGTCGGATATTGCAATTGTCGGCATCGGCTGCAGGTTTGCGGGGGGCATCGACTCGCCCGAAACCTTTTGGGAATTCGTCCTGGACAAACGGGACGGCGTGGTCGAAATGCCAGCCGATCGCTGGGATTACCGCCGCTACTACGATCCGGAACCGCGTACGCCGGGGCGCAGCTACACCAAGCGCGCGGCGTTCATGACGATCGACCCGTGGGAATTCGACCCGGACTTCTTCGGCATCTCCCCTCGCGAGGCGACCGTGCTCGATCCGCAACAGCGGCTGATGCTCGAGGTGACCTGGGAGGCGCTCGACGACGCCGGGATCGCGCGCCGCGCGGCGGGCGGCTCGATCGGCGTCTACGTCGGCGGATTCGTGGTGGACCAGTCGGTGATCGGCGTGGTCGGCCCGGCTCTGTTCCACACCGACATGCACACCCCGGCCAGTGCGTCCTACACCATGCTGTCCAACCGGATCGCCTACGCGCTCAATCTGGTCGGACCCGCGCTCACGGTCGATACCGCGTGCTCGTCGTCGCTGGTCGCGTTTCATCTCGCCTGCCAGGCGCTGGAGAACGGCGACTGCGAGGTGGCACTCGCGGGCGGCGTGAACGTGATGCTGCAACCGGAGACCTTCGTCCTGATGTGCAAGGGCGGTTTCCTGGCCGCGGACGGCCGCTGCAAGTCTTTCGACGCCTCGGCCGACGGCTACGGGCGGGGCGAGGGCGCGGGCATGGTGGCGCTGAAGAAGCTCGACGACGCGGTCCGCGACGGCGACCGGATCTACGCGGTGGTGAAGGCGACCGGTTCGAATCAGGACGGCCGCACCACCGCGATCACCGTGCCCAGCGCCGAAGCCCAAGAGGCACTGGCGCGTTCGGTGTGCGGCCGCGCTGGCCTCGCGCCGGAGACGATCACCTACGTCGAGGCGCACGGCACCGGCACGCTGGTCGGCGATCCGGTCGAGTTGCGCGCGCTCGGCCGAGTGTTCGGCGCGCCCGCGGGGCGCACGGGCTCACTGGGCGTCGGCTCCGTGAAGTCGACACTCGGGCACACCGAGGCCGCGGCCGGTATCGCGAGCGTGATCAAGGCGGCGCTGGCGATCCGGCATCGCACCATCCCGCCGCAGGGCTGGCTGGACCAACCCAATCCGGACATCCCGTTCGACGAGTTGGGATTGCACGTCCAGCTCGAGGCGGAGCCGCTGCCCGCCGATGCCGAGCCGATGACGGTCGCGGTCAACGGTTTCGGCTACGGCGGCACCAACGCCCACACCATCCTGCAGGAGTTCCGGCCGAACGCCGCTGAACCTGTCTCGCCCCCGCGGCACTTCGGCGTCCTGCCGATCTCGGCGCGCAGCACCGGCGCGGCGCGGGCGCTGGCCGGTCGATTCGGCGATCTGATCGCCGCGGGCGCCGACCCGGAACAATTGGCCGAGGCCGCATGGACGCGCATGGCGCACCATCAGTACCGCACGGGCATGCTCCTCGGCGACACCGCCGACCTCGTCCGCGATCTGCGCTCGTTCGCCGCGGGCGAGGGCCGCGACGCCGCGCGGACGATCGTGGCGCGCACGGCCGAACCGGTGTTCGTGTTCTCCGGCATGGGTCCGCAGTGGTGGGGGATGGCACGCGAATCGCTCCGCAGCCGAGGTGTCTTCGCCGACACGGCCGAGGCGGTCGACGCCGAGTTCCGTTCGATCGCGGGCTGGTCGATCATCGAGGAGCTGCTGCGGCCCGAGCAGGAGTCCAGGGTCACCAGCACCGAGGTGGCGCAGCCGGCCAACTTCCTCGTGCAGGTGGCGCTGGCGCGGGAGCTGGCCGAGTACGGCATCCGGCCCGCGGCCGTGGTCGGGCACAGCGTGGGCGAGGTGTCGGCGGCCTACGTGAGCGGCATGCTGTCGCTGCGTGACGCGGTGCTGGTGGCCTACCACCGGGCCCGGTTGCAGGCGACGACCGCCGGATCGGGTGGCATGCTCGCGGTCGGGATGTCGCCCGAGCAGGCTCGCGAACTCGTCGGCGACGACCAGCGCGTGGATGTCGCCGCGATCAACAGTGCGAGTTCGCTGACCTTGTCCGGTGACGTCGACCGCCTCGACGAGATCGCCGAAAAGCTCACCGAAGACGGCATTTTCGCGCGCAGACTTCGCGTCGAGGTGCCGTACCACAGCCGGTTGATGGACCCCATCCTGGACGAACTGCGCGCGGCGCTGGCCGGGCTCACGCCGATGGCGCCGACCGTGCCGCTGTACTCCTCGGTCACCGGCGAACCAGTTGTCGACCCCGACTGGGACGCGGAGTACTGGTGCGCGAATGTGCGGCAGCCCGTCCGGTTCGCGGACGCGGTCGCGAAGCTGATCGGCGCGGACAGCCGGGTCTTCCTGGAGGTCGGCCCGCACCCGGTGCTCTCGGGCAACATCCGCGAAGCGCTGCTCGGCGCGGACGTCAACGGCACGACCGTGCCGACGCTGGATCGTAAGCAGCCGGATTCGGTGAGCATCCGCCGCACCCTCATCGGCCTCTACGGCGCGGGCGTGCTCGACCTGGACGAGCTGTTCCCGGCGCAGGCCACCCCGCACGTGCCGCTGCCGCGCTATCCGTGGCAACGGACCCGGCTGCACGCGGCGCTGCCGCTGTTCGAGCAGGCCCGGTTGGGCACTCCCGGCGCCTACGCCATGCTCGGTGATCCCGACGTCGAGGGCAGGCCGGACTGGCTGCTACAGGTCGGCACCGAGTTGCTGCCGTGGCTGGCCGATCATGTGGTGAACGGCGTCAAGATCATGCCGGGCGCGGCGTACCTGGATGCCGCCCTGAGCGCGACGGCCGCCCGTCTGGGCGTGGAACGCGTCGCGCTGGAACAGGTTCGGTTCGTGGCCCCGCTGATCATGGGCGCGCCGGACGTGCCGCTGGTGGCGCTCACCGTCGAGGAGGCCAGCGGCCGGTTCATGATCCGATCGCGCTCGGCGACCGGGACGGCCTGGACGGTGCACGCGTTCGGCCGCACGCTGACCGGCAGCCACAAGCCGACGAAGGTCACGGTGCCCACCCTGGACGTCGGTCTCGACATCGACCCGCAGATGTTCTACAGCGGTCTGGCCACGGCAGGACTGCAGTACGGACCGGCCTTCCGTCGCGTCACCTCCGTGCGCGTCGGCGCGGACGCGGTGGTGGCCACCGTCGACGGCGCCATCGCCGCGGATTCCGGACATCTCGCCCATCCCGCGGTGGTCGACGCCGCGATGCAGTCGGCGGCCCTGCTGTTCGCCGACGCCAGGATCGACGAGGGCACGCTGGTGCCGGTCGGTGTCGCGGCGGTGCGGCTGGTCGCGCCGCTGCCCGAGCGGATCACCGTGGTCGCGCGCCGCGATCCCCGGGCCCGGCTGCGCGCCGAGGTGGATCTGCTGGACGACGAAGGCAGCCTCGTGATGCGGTTGAGCGGCCTGCAGATCGGTGCGCTCGCGCCGGGCCAGGATCCGCTGCACCGGATGGTCGACTTCTACTACGCCGAGACGCTCGAACCGCGCGATGCCCTCGATCCCGCCGCGCTGCCGCGGGATTCGGTGTCCACGGTGATCGTCGCGCTGGGCGGCGACTGCCGAAGGGCGGGGCAGCTGGCCGCCGCGATCCCGGGCTCCCGGCTCTACGTGGCCGGGGTGGCGAGCCGCGAACTCGCCGCCGATTTGGCCGCGACCCTGGCCGCGGCCAAGGCGGAAGGCGCCGACCGGCTGCACGTCTGCGTGGTCGCGGGTGCCGTCGAGGACGATGTCGCCGATCTGTGGACACTGGAGCGGATCGCGGTCGCTCTCGACGAGTTCGTCCACCCGGAGGCCACCGAACAGGGGCCCCAGAGCGTCTTCGGTGACGGCTGGTGCCACGCCACGCTGGTGACCGAGGGCGCGTTCGCGCTGCCGGACAGCCCGATCCCGCCGAACTCGAATCATGCCGCGCTGGCCGGTGCGCGCCGGGTGCTGCTCAACGAGCAATCGGCGCTGCGCTGGCGGCTGATCGACGTGGAACCCGGCACCGAGATCGGCGAACTGCTCGGAGAAATGGCCGTGCCCGGCGCGTTCTGGAACGACAACCTCGACGAGGTGGTGCTGCGCGCGGGCACGCGCTGGGCCCCGCTGGTGACCAAGCCGCTGCAGGCGCGCCTGGACGCCCTCGACACCGCCGAACCCATGACCGACCCGGAAGCCAACTTCGCGCTGGACTTGCCCCGGACCCGCCTGCTGTCGGCGTTGGCGTGGCGGCAGTGCCCGCGGCCCCGACCCGGACCGGGACAGGTCGAGGTGCGGATGAAGATCATCGGTCTGAACTACAAGGATCCGCTCAAGGTCATCGGCCTGCTCGGTGAGCGCGAGTTGGCGCCGACCTATTTCGGCACCGTGCCCGGAATGGAGGGCGTCGGCGAGGTGGTGCGGGTCGGCGAGGAGATCACCGACCTCGCGGTGGGCGATCTGGTCGCGGTCGCCGCCAAGGGCATGATGCGGCGCTACGTCGTCGTCGACCGGCAACTGACCATCCCGCTGCCCGCCGACGCCGATCCCGCCTACTGCACCAGCACCATCGCCTTCGGCACGGCCGAGTACGCGCTGCTGGATCTGGCCCGGCTGGAACCGGGGGAGACGGTGCTGATCCACGGCGCCGCGGGCGGCGTCGGCACTGCCGCGATCCAGGTGGCCAAGGATCGTGGGGCACGCATCATCGGCACCGCCGGTACCGACGAGCGCCGCGCCCACGTGCTCGCCCTCGGTGCCGATCACGCGATCGACTCGCGCTCGCTCAACTTCGTCGACGACGTGCTCGAGCTGACCGGCGGCAAGGGCGTCGAGGTGGTGCTCAGCAGCGCGCCGGGTGAGATCCTGCGCCAGAACTTCAACGCCGTAGCGGAATTCGGGCGCATCGTCGAGGTCGGCAAGGCCGACATCTACACCGGCGGCCTGCTGGAGATGTCCAACTTCGACAAGAACCTGGCGTACTTCTCGATGGATCTGGACCGCCTGGTCGCCGTCGACGCGCAGCGGCTGGCTCGTTTGTTGCAGCGGGTCTACGAGAAGGTGCTCGCGGGCACCTACAAACCGTTGCCCTACCGGCTGTTCGAGACCGACGAGGTGGCCAGGGCGTTCGAGGAGACCATCCGCTCGACCGGTCTGTCCCGGATCGCGCTGCGCCTGGATTCACCCACCCCGGCGGTGCGGCCTTACCTACCGGATCTCGAGATCCGCAGCGCGGCGACCTATTTGGTCACCGGCGGATTCGGCGGGTTCGGGATGGCCATCGGGCGCTGGCTGGTGTTGCGCGGGGCGCGGCGGCTGGTACTGCTCGGCCGCGGCGGCGCGAGTACGGAGGAGGCACGCCGCCAGCTCGAGGCGTGGCGCACCGTAGGCGTCGAGGTGATCGAGGAGCGGGCCGACGTCACCGACCCGGAGGCGGTCGCCGCGATCGTCGCGCGGTCCCACGGCGCCGAGCACCCGCTGCGCGGAGTGTTCCACGCGGCGGGCGCGGTGGCCGACAATCGCCTGGACGCGATGCGATTCGAGGAATTGGACAAGGTGTATCGCCCGAAGGTGCACGGTGCCCGGGTACTGCATCGAGCCGTGGCCGACGCCGGGATCGGGTTGGACATGTTCGTGCTGTGCTCCTCGGGCGGCTCGATGTACGGCATCTACGGGCAGTACAACTACTGCGCTGCCAATGTGGCGGTGGAGTCGCTGGCCGAGGAATGGTCCCGGGCCGGCGAGCGGGCGCTGTGCGTCGGCTGGGGTCACCTGTCGGGCGCGACGGGCGGCATGGCCGCCGACGAGACGGCCCTGAAGTACCTCGATCTGGTCGGCTTCGATCCGATCGACATGGCCGACGCCACCGCCTATCTCGAGCAGACACTGCGCTTGGGCGTGGCCCGCGCGGCGATCATCCCGACCGACTGGGCCAAGCTGACCGGCACCTTCCCGCAGCTGACCCGCACGGGCCGCACCACCGCGCTCGCGCAGGCCTCCGCCAAGGACACCTCCGAGCTGGCTCGGCTGCGCGCGGAGGTGGCCGCGATCGAGGAGGGCAAGCGCGGGGCCTTCGTCGCCCGCAAGATGGCCGAGGAACTCGCCGTCGTCATGGGCGTGCCGGTCGAGTCCATCGACATGACCGTTCCGGTGCCGGAACTCGGGCTGGATTCGCTGATGGCGGTGGAACTCGGCGCGCGGGTCACCAAGACCCTCGGTATCGACCTGATGTCACTGCAGATGGGCCGTTCGTTCAGCCTGGAGCAGGCCGGACCGAAGGTGGCGGAACTGATCCTGGCAGCCGATTCCGGTCAGGCGCAGCCGGTCACGGATCCGGTCGCGCCGACCGCTTCGAATGACGCTGCGGCCGAGCGCGTTCCGGCGCTGATGACGGCTGGGGCCAGGCCGTGACCGACCGCCGTCGAAACGAGGTGTCCCCGTGGTCCGTTTCGGGCTGATCGATGAATGGGAGCCGGGGCCGGGCCGGCTGGTCGGCTGGTCGGCGTCGCCGGAGTCGGTGGCGCGCGCCCGCAGGGCGCCGGTGCACCCGGCTCCGCCCTCGCACCAGCAGGAGCAGTATCTGCGGCTCGCCGATCGGCACGCCGACGCGGATTTCCGGTACTCGGGCCTGTGCCTGGTGACCGCGGAGATCCCGACCGGCGGCCTCGACCTGGCCGCGATGACGCGGGCGGTCAACGCGTTCCTGTTGCGCCACGACACCTTCCGAACCTGGTTCCGGGTCGACGCCGCCGGTGCGATCGAGCGTCACCTGGTGCCCGCGGAGGACGTCGATTTCGTGCCGGTCGACTACGGCCACGTGGACGAGGCAAGGGCGATCCGCGATCACGTCCAGAAGACGACGCCGGGGCCCTTCGACTGGGACTGCTTCACCTTCGGGGCGATCGAACGCGAGGATTCGACGACGGTCTACCTGGCGGTCGATCATCTGCACACCGACGGATTCGGCCAGTACCTGTCCGGGTTCGACCTCGCGCTGCTGTATCTGCGCGAGGTGTGGGAAGACGTCGGCATGCTGCATCCCGCGGCCAGCTATCTCGACTACTGCACTGCCGAACGGGAGTACACCGGCCGGATGACGCTCGCCTCGCCCGGCGTCCAGAAGTGGCTGGAGCTCATTCGCGGGAACGACGGCGAACTGCCCTCCTTCCCACTGGATCTGGGCAGGCGGACCGATGTGTACAACCGCAGCGCGCACCGCACGGTCACGCTGTTCGACGAGCACACCGCGCTACGGTTCGAGCGGGTCTGCCGTGACAACGGCGCGGAATTCGTCGGCGGCATCTTCGCCGCGGCGGCGCTGGCCGAGCGCGAGCTCATCGACAGCGACTATTACTTCGGCATGACACCGGTCAGCACCCGCGGTTCCGCCGCCGAACGCGCGTCGGTCGGCTGGTATGTGACTTTGCTGCCGGTGGCCTTTCCGATCGCGCCGACCACCACCTTCGCCCGGGCCGCGGCCATCGCGCAGCACGCCTACGAGAACGGCCTGCGCCTGGCTCCCACCTCGTTCCAGCGCGTGGTGGAACTGTTGCCCGCCGACTCCGATCTCGACCTGGAACCGGGCTGGTCCACGCCGATGATCTCCTACGTCGACGCCCGAGAACTGCTCGGCAACGAGGTGTTCGACCTGGCGTCGTGCGGGTTGTACGCCAATCGCGCCGCGTCCGAACAGGTGCTGATCTGGATCAACCGGCTCGCGTCGGAGACCACGCTGAGCGTCATCTACCCGGACACGCCGGTGGCGCACGGTTCCGTCGAGCGCTACGTGGCCACCCTCGAAGCGGTGTTCGCGGCGGCGGCCGAGGACACAGTGTGAGGAGGACATGTGCGCACCGCTTTTCGTGACCCGGGGATACCCGACGGAGAGAAGTCCGTCTACACCGTCAGCGTGACCGATCGGCCGCCGAAGCTCGATCTGATCAGCGTGGTATCGCACGACGGCGACGGTTACCGCTCGATGCTCGAGGTCGGCCTCGGACACGCGAATTTCGCGATGACCATCGAGCAGCGATTCCAGCGCTCCGGAGATCGGTTGTCGGCCGAGCGCTATCGCGCCGAGACACGTTCGGGCACCACGGTCGTCAGCCGCGAAGAGGCCAACTTCGTCGGCACCACCCATCTTCAGTTCGGCGGCGGGATCGCGCCGTTTCCGGCCAATGTTATGCCGCTCGCCGGCGGCCTGACGCTGCTGCGCGGTCTAGATTTCGCCGAGGGCGCCGAGGAGTGCGTCGACCTGTGGCTCGCCTTCTCGGTGCACGTCCCGCTCGCGGCGAAAGTGGAGCAGCGCACCGTCGTCGACGTACCCGCCGGTCGCATCACCAGCTGGCAGGTACGGCTGCGGCCGCGGTTGTCCGGGTTGAACACGATGGTGGAGAAAGTGATCGGCGGGTTCCTGCCACCCGCGGTGGCGCACTTCGACGCGGTCGCCCCGCACCGACTGGTCCGGATGAGTTTCCCGACCGGGCCGATGCCGTGGGATCCACGCGGCCTGCTCGAACTGGTCGCTTAGCACCGTTGGACTCCGTCAGCCCGCGGACGTGCGTTCCCGGATGCGGCCGACGGTGGCCGGGATGATGCGGCGGCGCGGTGACCACCAGTTGGCCGGGCCCATCAGCTGGACCAGCGCGGGCACCAAGAGCATGCGCACGAGGGTGGCGTCCACGACGAGTGCGATGATCATGCCCAGACCGAGGAAGCGCATCGGGGTCAGCGGGGAGAGGGTGAACGCCCCGGTGACGATCACCAGCAAGGTCGCCGCGGCGGTGATCACGCGCGCGGTCTTGACCGTGCCGGCGCGCACCGACGCCGCGGTGTCGGCGCCCGCGTCGTGCGCTTCGACCATGCGCGACAGCAGGAACACCTCATAGTCGGTGGACAGGCCGAAGACGACCGCGATGATCAGCACGAGCATGCCCGCGGTGATCGGGCCGGTGCTCACGCCGAGTACGCCGGACAGATGCCCGCCGCAAAAGATCCAGGTGAGCACGCCGAAGGTCGCGGCGAGGCTCAGGAAGGCGAGGGCGACGGCTTTGAGCGGCAGGACGACCGAGCGGAACGCGGTCGACAGCAGCACCAGCGTCGCGCCGACCATTACGAGGATCATCCACGGCATCCCGGCGACGATGGACCGCACGCTGTCCACGGTGGCTGCGGTGTCGCCGCCGACCCACAGCGCGGTGCCGTCCGGCGGCGTCAGGGCACGGATGCCGCGCACCGAGGCGCTCGCCGCTTCGGTGCGGTCGGTATCGCGCAGGAACGCGTGGAAGACGACGAAATCCTCGGCGCGACCCACTTGGACGACCTGCCGCACACCGTCGACCTTGCCCAGTGCCGCCGCGGCGGCATCCACCGCGGCCGCCTGCGGTGGCCCGTTCGTGCCGTGCAGCACGGCGGTGGCTCCGCTGCCCGCCGCGGGAAACTGCGCGGTGAGTTCTTCGATGGTGACGCGCATGGCGTTGTCCGGGGGCAACGCGTGGTGGTCGATGTCGCCCAGCCGCAGCCCGGCCAACGGCGCCGCGAAGACCAGCAGGACGGCGCCGACGACCACGGTCACCAGCCCCGGCCGCCGCAGCACGCGGTCGACCAGGCCGCGCCAGAACCGGTCGGTGCGATCGATCGCGCGCGCGGTGCCGATGCGCGCGCCGAACAGGGCGAGCAGGGCGGGCAGCACGGTGAGCGAGAGTCCGGCGGCCAGGGCGACCGCGGTGATCGCGCCGATGCCGAGCGAGCGCAGCACCGCCTGCGGGAAGACGAACGTACCCGCGAACGCGCAAACCAGCAGCAGTGCCGAGAACGCGATGGTGCGTCCCGCGGTCGAGTAGGTGCGGGTGATCGCGGCGCGCACGTCGTGCCCCTCGGCGACCTCCTCGCGGAATCGGGTGACCAGGAACAGCCCGTAGTCGATGGCCATCCCGAGGCCGAGCAGGGAGGCGATGTTCACCGCGAACGTGCTCACCTCGGTGAGTTCGGCGAGCACGCGGATGGCGCCCAGCGCGCCGAGCACGGTCAGGCCGCCGACCACGACCGGGAAGGACGCGGCGACCAGACCGCCGAACACCAGCACCAGGATGAGCAGCGTCAGCGGCAGCGAGAGCGCTTCCGCCCGGACCAGATCATGCTGGGACTGCGCGTTGATCTCCGTGGAGACCGCGCTGTAGCCGGACAGATCGGCCGGAACACCCGGAACGCGAAGCAGCGGTTCGATGTCGGGATACACGGCGACACGCTGGTTGGCGTCACCGGCGAGATAGACCACGGCGAGCGCGCGCCGTCCGTCCGCCGCGCGCAGGAACTGCTTTCGCGCGAACCCAGCGTTCCAATAGGTTTCGATCGGCCGTTGCAGCATCGCCGGATCGATCCGCGCCAGCGCCTCCTGCACCAAGGGGCCGATGTCGTCGAGCGTCTGTCCCTCCGGAGCGGTGTAGCGCACGACCACGTCGGGATTCTGCGGTCCGAAGTGCTCGCTCACGAGTTGATCCACGTGCGCGGACTCGCTGCCGGGATCGATGAACCCGGCAGCGGTGACCTTGTCCGACGCTCCGATGCCCAGGAGGCCGGACAGCAGCATCACCCCGGTCACGACGGCGAGCACCATCCGTGGCCGGGCGAGGACGACCCGGGCGATGGCGGTCATGCCACGGCCACATCGTGCGGCGCGAGCTCGGCCTCGAGCCGCGCGGTGATCTTGTCCAGCAGCGCATCCAGCCGGGGCTCGATGCCCGCGCCGTTGCGGCAGGAGACGGTCAGCTCCAGCTTCCCGCGCGATTCGACCATGGCGAACAGCAGCGGCATCGCGCCGCTGTGCTGCGGCAGCAACCGCATGGAGGTCGGTGTCCAGCCGGGCACGGCCATCTCGTCGAGATCGCAGGCGCCCATATAGGAGACGGTGGCCGACACCATGTTCCGGTTCAGCCGTGCCCCCAGCCAGTTGCTCCCGCGCAGCGCCGTGCGAATGACGGCGTCGGGGAACTTCGACAGCTTGCCGTTGTCCAACTCGTTCAGTTCGCGTTTCTCCCGCAGACCGACCCGCATCCGCTCCCTGACCGCCTCCCAGTCTTCGCCTGGCGCCACGTCGAGAAACAGGGGCAGCGCCAGGTTCGCGGTGGACCGCAAGCCGGGATCGTGCCTGCGCAGATCGACCGGAATCATGAAGCGCGACTTCGTCTCCGACTCTTCGGCGAGGATCGCCGCCACGCGCGCGACGATGCCCCTGCCGGTCGCCTCGATCGTGCGGTGGCGCAGCAGCCAGCGCGGGGCCGCCGGATCCTGGCGGCCGCGTCCGGACGGCGCCTGGAATGTGGGCAGCACCAAAGTCGGTCTGCCCGCAGCGCCGACCCGCGCGACCAGTTCGGCGTCCGCGACCGGGTCGGGAGCGCCGAGCGGCCGCTGGCCCCGCAGGGCGCGCAACACGTCGTCCACCCACATGCGCATGCCCATGCCGTCCATCACGCCGTGGAAGGCGCGGAACAGCACGGTGGTCTGCGCACCCGTGAGCAGCAGCACCTCGGTGGTGCGGTCAGGCGTGGGACCGATCGGGCTGTTGAGCACCGCGTCGTGCTCCAGTGCGTCGTAGTTCAGCGACCATCCCGGCACTACGCGCACGGTGGCGGCCAGACCGCTGTCCACCCAGTCGCGGCCGTCGCGGGCGAGGCGGGCGCCGGGAGCAGCCGCCGAGGCCACGTCGACGGCGGCCTGCACGGCGGCCGGATCGAGGCTGCCCTCGCCGTGGACGGCGATGTGCATCACGAACGGCGGAGTGACCTGTCGCGTGGAGAAATAGAGGCGTTCGGTGGGGGTGATCTTCCTGCGGAAGACGGGGGCGTTGCTCATGCTGGTCTCCGGTAACGGGGAAGTGCTCAGCGCAGATCGCGGGTGAGTTCGACCGCTCCGCCCTGGCCTTCCAGCCAGGTGAGGAAGGCGGTCAGCCCGCTGTCGCGGTCCACGACCGGCCGGTAGCCGAAATCGCGCGCGGCGGCGCTGGTGTCGTAGGTGGCGCTGCGGGTGAGCAGAGCGACGGCGTAGCGCGAGAGCGGAGGCGACCAGCGCGTCGCGACGGCGGGGATGCGCCAGATCGTCTCGATGACGCGCACCGCCGCGTCGATCACCTTGGGGTTGGGTTTCCTGGTCGGCGGCTGGTATCCGAGCTGGGCGGCCACCTGGCCGAGAAAACCCCAGACGTCGGTCTTCTCGGCGTCGGCGATGAAATACGCTTTGCCGCCCACCGTGTCCGAGGCGGCTGCTCGAACACAGGCCTCGACGATGTTGTCGACGTGGCACAGCGAGGCGTACACGGTGCGGCCGAACGACAAATCCGGCAACGTTCCCGCGCCGGCCCGCCCGAGCATCCGCACGATGGGACCGGACCGGTCGCCCGCACCCCAGATCGCGCGCGGGCGCAGCGCGCAGGTGCGGAATCCCTCGGTGTCGGCGGCCAGCACCGCCCGCTCGGCCGCGGCTTTGGTCTCCGAGTACAGGTTCAGGTAGCGCCGCGGATACGGCACGGACTCGTCGACGTCGATCTGGTCGCCGCCGTAGTAGTCCATCAGCGCGCTCGGGCTGGAGATGAACACGAACCGCGCGGCCCCGCCGCGCCGGGCCGCCTCGAGCAACCGCTCGGTGGCCCGGACGTTCTCGTTCCAGAACTGCTCCCGGGTGCCGCGCTCGTCCACCCGTGCCGCGCTGTGGAACACGATGTCGACGCCGCGGGTCGCTCGCTCGAGCGACGCCGGATCGGTCAGGTCGCCGTAGACCAGCTGGATCTTGTCGAGGTCGGCGCTAAGGTCGGACAGATCGCTGGTGCGGCGCACCAGGATGGATACATGGTGCTCGCCGTCGCGCACCAGCCTGCGCACCAGCGCTCCGCCCAGAAAACCGGACGCGCCGGTCACCAGAACTTTGCTCATTGCCTTTTCTCCTTGCCGGGCTGGGTCCGCCACCAGGTCAGGCCGAAGATCTGCGTCAATATCGCCGTACGGAGGCGACCGCTGCCGGATCCCTCGGCGGCGCGCAAGGCCACCGGGATCTGGGCCGCGTGCACGACGACGCTGAGGAACGCGTCGATCCACCAGACGGTGCGCAGGATCCGGCTGTCGGGGGCACGGCCGGTGGTCGCGGCGAGCGCGCCGCCCGCCAGATACAGCCATCCCAGGACGGGAACCGCCCGCAGTGCGGTTGTTTTCATGATCAGGTGTCCGTTCCGAGGCGCTCGGCCGCCCACCCGGTGAGCTCTTCGCGCCCGATCTTGGCGTTGTGTCGGATGTCCACCGGGAACGACGGATGGACAAGGAAGTCGGCGATCGTCCTGGTGAGGTCGAACTGCGCCCCGTGGGCCCGCAGCGCCGGCTCGACGACGGCCGGGTCGGCGCCCGGCTTCACCTCGACGCAGAGCACCGGTCGCTGCGCGCCGCGCCGACCGATCCCGACCAGCGCCGTGCGGGCCACACCCGCGACGGTGTTGAAGATCTGCTCCACCTGGACGGTGAACATCGGTCCCTGCGCCGTGACCACGCGCTGACTCTTGCGGCCGCAGAACCAGATCCGCCCTTGTTCGTCGATCCACGCGAGATCGCCGGTGCGATGCCAGACCTGATCGCCGTCGACGATCTTGCCCAACGCGTTCGCCTGTTCCGGCCAGTAATACTTGGTGCTGACGTTCGGCCCGCTCACCACCAGTTCGCCGATGCCACGAGTGTCCGCCAGGCCGCCCGCGAGTTCTTCGGCCCGCGCCCACGTCGGTATGGGGTCGTCGGTGATGGCGACGACGCGCGCCTGCACCTGGTAGGAGGGCCTGCCGATACAGGTTCCCGCGCCGCGGTGCGCCCGTTCGACCAGACCGTCCAGCAGTTCCCTGGACTCGATGGTGGACATCGGCAGCGCCTCGGTGGACCCGTATCCCGCCACCACCTTCGCGTCCTCGCCCAGCACCGCCCGCAGTCCGGCGATGCACCAGTCCGGCACCGGCGCGCCACCGGAATAGATGCTCTCCAGCGACGCGAGCGGAGTCGGGTGGGCACGCAGGTATTCCAGTAGCGGGATGAGTACGGCGGGGGAGGCGAACATGGTACTCACCCCGAACTTCTCGATCGCGTCGGCCACATGCGCCGGATCGGTCGCGCCCACCTTGCTCGGGATGAGCGGCGGCAGCACGCACCGCGAGCCGAGCAGCAGATCCAGCACGCCGACCAGCGGAAGGGTGATCAAGGAGGCTTCCGGCGCCACCTCCCCGCGTGCTACGTGCACCTGCTCCACCATCGCGGCCAGGTTGCCGTGTGTCAGCTGCACGGCTTTGGCCGGGCCGGTGCTGCCGGTGGTGAAAGCGATGAGCAGCAAATCGTCCGCGGTGGCCGGGCGGCCCACGGGCATCGAGCCGGTGGGCGTGCGGCCCCAGTCCCGCAGCGACTCGCCGCGCCAGAACCAGCGTCTGCCGACCGTCACCACCGTGTGGACGGTGCGGAAGCCGCGCCGGAACAACACGCGCAGCGCATGCGCCTGCGGGATGCCGATGAACGCCTCGGCGTCCACGGCGCGCAAGCAGCGCAACATCTTTCGCACGCCCATGCCCGGGTCGATCACCACGGCCACCGCGCCGATCTTGAGCAGCCCGAACATGATCGCGTACAGCTCCGGGCTCGGCAGCACCAGCACGATGGTGCGCGTCCCGGTGCCGACACCCGACGCGGCGAGCCGCTGGGCGATCGTGTCCGACCACGCGTCCAGCTCGCGATAGGTCAGGTGCCGGTAGGCCGGCAGGCCATCGGGGCCGACCCCGTCCGCGTAGCGCACGGCCACCCGGGTGGGGTCGGTGCGGACGACCGCACGAAACCGATCGATGGCCTGCCAGTAGGTACCCGTTGTCACGCAGGCGCCCCGGCGAAGACGGGCAGCCGGTAGAGCACCGCCGCCGCGGAGGGACCCGCGCCCGCCGCGACGAACAGCAGTTGGCGATGAGCGGCGAGGGTGTCGTCCGCTACCGCTTGGTCGTAGGCCGCGGTGAGCGCGGCCGTGTGCGGGTCGCCGTCGCGCAGATCCGGTGTGCGGACCGAGCTTTCGTCGATGCCGAGCGCGGCGGCCAGCTTCTTCGGGAACTCCGGGCTCGGCGTCGAGGCGATCAGCGCGATCTCGTCGAGCGAGGCGTGGTCGGATTCGGCGAGCGCCAAGCGCGCGGCGTCGACGGCCACCTCCAGCAGGCGGTCCTCGAAGCCGGGCTCGCGTTCCACCGTCATGGCGCCGCGGCCGGTGTTGCCCATGGTCGTCACGTCGACGTAGGCCTCGATCGCGGGCGTGCCCTCGCCCGCGACGGTGTGCACCCTGCCGAAGCCGGTCGGCTCGTCGGTGTGTTCGAGCAGCAGCGCCGCGCCGCAGGTGGCGTACGGGAACCGGTCGTCGCCGACGGAACGCAGCAGGGACGGATGGGTGTCGCCGGAGACGACGAGCACGTGCTCGGCGCTGCCGGTCTCCAGGACCGACGTGGCCACCTGCACCGCGTTGAGCACGCCGATCGCGCCGTTCATCAGATCGAACGAGAACGTCCTCGGGTCGTCCTTGGCGTACTCCAGGCCGATTCCGGCCGCTTTCTGGATCAGCGCCGACACCGCGGGCTCGACGGTGTTGGAATCCCGGAAGATACCCGCGTTGATCAGCAGGCCGACCTGGTCGGGACGGATGCCGGCACGCTCGAGGCACCGCTTGGCCGCGCGCCCGTTGTGCTCCACGATGCTGTTGGTGTCGCCGCCGCGGCTGATCGCGGCGGACTTGATACGCACACTCATGACCGGCCTCAGACCTTCAGTGACGAGATGGTGGTGGACAGGAACCCGGTGACGATGCCGGAAGCCGCGGGCACCAGCAGCAACTTCGAGCCCGCGGGGATGCTCTGCTCGCTGAGCTGATCGTGCAGCACGATGAAATGCGAAGTGGTGGAAGTATTTCCGTACTTCTCGATGACCCGCAGGTCCGGCGGCATCGGACTGCCGAACTCGCGCTCGGCGATCGCGTTCATCCACGGGATGGCGGTGGCGCCGAACTGATGGTGGATGACGTAGTCGAACTTCTCGTCGGCGAAGGTCTTGCCCTGCGCCTCGAGGAATTTCCGCTGGGTATTGGTGCCGAGCAGGAAGCGATCCTCGTTGTGCATCCTGCGGTTGTCGGTGTACATCGCGATGCCTTGCGTCTTGCCGCTCGGCATGCCCAGACACAACTGTGCGTATTCCGCGGCGGTCATCATTTCGATGTAGTGGATCATGTCGTTTTCATCGACCGCGCGATCCAGCACGATCGCGCATCCGGAGTCGCCGACGGACAGCGAAGCGAATTGCGGATCGTATTTCTGGGAAATCTCGGCAACTGCGGTCTCGGCGATCGGGGTAATGGCTTCACCACTGACCACGAGGCCATTGCGAACGGCGCCGGACCGGATCATCCGATCCAGGATGTACGTGCCGGTGAGCATTCCTGCACAGGCATTGGTGATATCGAATGTGATCGCGTTCTTGGCACCGATAAGGCGGCTTATCGAACCGGCGAACGACGGCTCCATGTACACCCTGGTCGCGTGCTTGCTCCGCGTGATCGAGGCGGAGATGATGACGTCGATCTCCTCCGGCGCATACTGTGACCTGGACAGACAGTCTTCCACAGCTTTCATGGCCAGTGTGAACGAGTCCTCGTGACTTTCCGGCCTGGTATCGCGGACCCGGCGCTCACGGACGCCGGTTATTTTCTCAAGATCGAATGAAGGCGGTTCTTTCAGCCCGGAAAGAAGCTCCTCCGTGGTGACGACTCTGGAAGGCAGATAGGCGCCGATGGATTCGAAACGAGAATGGGGAGACACGAGCGCTCCTGAAATCGTGGGGAAATACGGTTCCGGATCGACTCTGATCGTCGGTGCAGTGAACACTACCCGACAGTAACAACGAATGGCTATATCACCTTCGGGCCTTCCGTCTGAGACGGAAATCACTGCCGACGGTATCTGTTTCGTGAGGTATCACCAACCGGTGATCGGCTGGCTATGGCGTTCGCAGTATTGCGATGTGAGCTGCCGTTTCGGCTTGTCACGGTGTTTCGCGTCGCGGGCAGTACGTGGCGCCCCGGGTGGGCGAATGCGTCGCTTTCGGAATGGCAACCGATCGGCTATTGCCGAATGGTGGCAATGCGCGAGTGCTCGGGGAGGCGTCTCTCTCGTCGGATGTGAGTGACTTCACTGCGAACCGTGCGTCCGGTGCGGGATCGGAGCGATGCGGCCAGTGCCCCGATGCGCGCCGAACATCGCTGTGGCGCAGAAGGTTTGCTCGTTACTGGACGCACCGAACGATCCGAGCGACGCCGCGGTGTGGGCGGTCGCTGCTCGGTGGGGGTTGTAGCTCGACGGTGGAGATGGTCAGGGCGCGATCCCGGTGAGGGAGAAGAACTCCTGGCGAGAGCGGGCGTCGTCACGCAGTGTGCCGAGCATGGTGGAAGTGACCGTGGTCGTGCCGACCGCCTGCACGCCGCGCAGGGTCATGCAGGTGTGTTCGGCTTCGATGACGACCCCGACCCCTTTGGGGCTCAGATTCGTCGCCAGCCAGTCGGCTATCTGTTTGGTCAGTCGTTCCTGTACCTGGGGGCGGCAGGAGAAGTGCTCGACTATGCGGGCGAGCTTGGACAGTCCGAGGATGCGGTCGCCCGGTAGGTAACCGACGTGGGCGACCCCGACGAACGGCAGCAGGTGGTGCTCGCATACCGACCGCAACGGGATGCGGCGGGCCAGTACGAGCTCGTCGTAGCCCTCGCCGTTGGGGAAAGTGGTCAGGTCGAACGGACGGGGAGTGAACAGTTCGGCGTAGGCGCGTGCCATGCGGCCCGGGGTGGCCTTCAGGTGTTCGTCGTCGAGGCCGACGCCGAGCGCGGAGAGGAACTCGCCGGCCGCACGCTCGGCGGCGGTCAGGTCGACGGTGGCGCCGGAGTCGTGGACGACTCGTAACGCGGAATGGGACATGAACGCTGGCTCCCCATGTCGAGGGCGGCTCGTGGCACACCGCCGTGGCTGGTCCGAATGCGGTCGGCTGATTACGACAATTATTATTGGTTAAATTGACCGATGTGGTCAAGAGCTTGCCATATATCGCCTCGGAACGTATTTCGGCCAGTGTGGTGAGTGCTATCGTGATCCTGTGACCAGCGATGCGGCGATCGGTGCAGTGGCCGCCCTCGACGACGAACTGCGGCGCGGGATGTATCGGTTCATCCGGCGCGCCCGTCGCCCGGTGACCCGGGACGAGGCCGCCGAGCAGGTGGGGATATCCCGCAAGCTGGCCGCGTTCCACCTGGACAAGCTCGTCGACGCCGGGTTGTTGCGGGCCCGCTACGAGCAGGTCGGCGGCGTCCGGCGGGTCGGGCGCACGCCGAAGGTCTACGAGCCCGCCGACACCGAGGTCCAGGTCAGCATTCCCGAACGCCGCCACCAGGTGCTCGCGGAGATACTCGCCGACGCCGTCCTCGCCGAGTCGGCCGACGAGACCTCGCGGGAGGCCGCGATGCGGATAGCCCGCGATCGCGGCGCCGAACACGGACAGGCGTTACGGCAACAGCTCCGGCCGGGACGCCTCGGCGCCGAACGTGCGCTGACCCTGCTGCAGTCGACGCTCACCGATCAAGGCTTCGAACCCGGCCGGGAAAGCGCGGGATGTCTGCGCCTGCGGAACTGCCCGTTCCATCCACTCGCGGCCAAGGCTCCGGACCTGGTGTGCGGAATCAACCACGCCTACCTGCGTGGCTTTTTGAACGGCCTGGAAGCCGACACGGTGACGGCGACGCTCGCGCCGACAGCGGGCGAATGCTGCGTCGAGCTGCGTTCGACCGGCGGCCGCGTGTGATCGATCATCGGCCCGGGGTGGCCGGCCGACCACGTTCACGTGGTGCCCGTCGAGCCGCATGGTCCGATCGCGCGCTCGGCGTCCGGAGCTAGGCTTCGGTGCTCAGCGAGGAGCGCACTGTGGCGATCCGTTCGAGCACGTCGGACGTGTGCGCGTCGAAACGCTCCCGCGAGACCGGGATCTCGCCGTCGAGCCAGGGGCGATAGAGGTAGGCGAGCGCGCCGAAGATGGCGCTGGCGTTGAGCTCGTGATCGTGCTCGTCGGGCATCGGCTCGGTGTAGTCGCCCGCGCTGATGACCAACGCGATCGGCGCGGTGAAAAGGCCGATGAGTTCATAGGCGCGCGGCAAGAGCACGGGCGTGGCCTGCGACTCGACGAACATGATCCGCCCGCGGCGGCGGTCCTCCAGCAGATAGTCGGTGAAGACGGCGACCATGTGGCGGAACATCGAGTCGCGTTCGACGGGTGCGTTGGGCAGTTCGTCCAGCAACCGGTCGCGCGCGCCCAGTACCACGGTGTCCAGCACGGTGGTCAGCAGCGCGTCGAGGTTCGGAAAGCTCTCGTAGAAGTAGCGCTCGGTGAGTCCGGCCTGGCGGCAGACACCTCGCATGGACGTCTCGGCCGCGCCCACGGTGGCCATCAGTTCCGTGCACGCCTCGATCAGCTGTTCCCGGCGCGCGGCGACGCGATCGGCGGGGGATTGCCCGCGCCAGCGGCGCATGCCCGGAATCGACCCGTCGGCTTCGTCCATGGCCGTCATCCTCTCATAGCGGCCGAATTGACATCATGTGATGTTGACAGCATGTGATGTCACCAATACATTGCGAAGACCACCGATCGATCACGAGGGGTGCGAGATGGGTTCTGCCGTATATGCCGACCAGACACACGCCATCAACGCGCGGGCCGTGGAGTTCGACTTCGCCACGGTGCCGATGCATTACATCCCCGGCGAGGCGATGGCCACCCACATCATCAACGTGATGCACCTGGTGCTGCCCGAAGGCGAGCGCGCGATGGCGCAGGCGCTGGCCGAGGCACTGCCGCTGATCGACGACGAGCGGTTACGCGAGGAAGTCCGCGGCTTCATCGGCCAGGAATCCATGCATGCCAGTTCGCACGAGAAGGCGCGCGAGCAGTTGGAGCGGCTCGGTCTGGAGGTCGGCCCGATGGTCGACCGGGTCACCTGGCTGGTCGACCGGATACTCGGCGACCACGGGCTGTCCGGCCGGGCCAAGCGGGAGTGGTTGTGCGAGCGGCTGGCGTTGTTCGCGGGCATGGAGCACTACACCGCGGTCATCGGGGAGTGGCTGCTCACCAACGACAAGCTCGAGGCCAAGGGCATGCACCCGGCGATGCTGGATCTGATCCGCTGGCACGGCGCGGAGGAGGTCGAGCATCGCAGCGTCGTCTACGACGCGTACATGCACGTCGACGGCGGATACGCGCGCAAGGCGCGGCAGGCGCTGCTGGCCAGCGCGGGCTTGCTCGTCTTGTTCGTCATCTCCGGGGGCTACCTGTTCCACAAGGACCCGTCGAAGCACAAAGGCCGATTCTGGCCACTCCAAATGGCCAGCGCCTCGGTGCGCGGTGTGGTGCCGAGCTTCACGACCTTCTTCACCGAGATTCCGCGTTACCTGCGGCCGGGCTTCCACCCGTCGCAGCTCGGCCCGATGGACAACGCCCTGCGTTACCTCGCGCAGTCGCCCGCGGCACGGGCGGCGCGCGGGTGACCGCCGTCGAGCGGTTCCAGCCAGGGCCCGCACTGCGCCTGATCGGCTCGGCGGCCGACGCCTACAAGCGGCTGTTCGTGGAAGGCGACGCCGCGCGATTGCTCTCGCGCCCGGATCCGGTCCGCCGCACCGGCTACGAATTCGAGGTGGTCGTCGACCGGATCGGCCAGGAGGCCGACGGTGTGGTGAGCTTGTGGCTGCGCCACCCCGAGGGCGGCCCGCTGCCCGCGTGGACGCCCGGCGCGCATCTGGATGTCTTCCTGCCCTCCGGTCGCCAGCGGCAGTATTCGCTCACCAACGACCCCGCCGACCGCGGGTTCTACCGCATCGCGGTCCGTTTCATCGCCGACGGCGAGGGCGGCTCCGCGGAGATCCATCGGGATCTGCGGGTGGGTGATCGCCTGGGCGTGCGCGGGCCGCGCAACGCGTTCCCCCTCGTCGCCGCGCCGTGTTATCTGTTCGTCGCGGGCGGCATCGGGATCACGCCGATCCTGCCCATGGTCGCCGCGGCCGAGCATGCCGGGGTGCCGTGGCGGTTGATGTACCTGGGCCGCTCCAGGACGCGCATGCCGTTCCTGTACGACCTGGCCCGCTACACCGGCGGTGACGTGGTGGTGCGGCCGGACGACGAGTTCGGCGTACCCGACGCGCGGATGATCTTCGAGCAGACGCCGCCCGGGGCCGCGGTCTACGTCTGCGGGCCGCCGCCGCTGGCCGAGGCCGCGCGCGGGGTGCTCGCGCTGCACGATCCCTCGGCCTCGCTGCACACCGAGCGGTTCTCGCCGCTGCCTGTGCGGGACGGGGAGCCGTTCCGGATCAGGTTGCGTCGCAGCGGGTTCGACGTGGAGGTCGCCGCCGACGAGTCCGCGCTCAGCGCGATCCGCCGCGTGCTGCCCGGCGTGGCCTACTCCTGCGGGCAGGGCTTCTGTGGCACCTGCAAGACCCGGGTGCTCGCGGGCGCGGTGGAACACCGAGACCGGTCGCTGCTCGAGTCCGAGCGCGCCGAGGCGATGCTGACCTGCGTCTCCCGCGCGCACGGCGGCGAACTCGAACTGGATCTGTGAGCTCGGCGGGCAACGTCGCCCGCGGGTGGGAGGAGGACATGGCAGTGGCTGCGCATCCGGAGCACGTCCCGATCGCGGTGATCGGAGCCGGGATAGCCGGAATCGGTCTGGCGGTCGCGCTGCGCGAGGCGGGTATCGAGGATTTCGTGCTGCTCGAGCGCGCGGACGATCTCGGTGGCACCTGGCGGGCGAACACCTATCCGGGCTGTGCCTGCGACGTGCCCTCGCATCTGTATTCGTACTCCTTCGCGCCCAATCCGAATTGGTCGCGCACCTACGGGTCGCAGCCGGAGATTCTCGCCTACCTCCGCTCGGTCGCGACGCGCCACGACGTGGTGCGCCACATGCGGTTCGGCGTCGAACTGCTCGAGGCGCGCTGGGACGAAGCAGGCACGCGGTGGCGGCTGCGCACCGATCGCGGCGATCTGACCGCGGACGTACTGGTCTCCGCCGTCGGGCCGTTCAGCGAGGCGCGGATCCCGCGGCTGCCGGGCGCGGAGACCTTCGAAGGGGCGCAATTCCATTCACTGCACTGGGACCACGAGCACGATCTCACCGGCGAGCGCGTCGCGGTGATCGGCACGGGCGCGTCGGCCGTGCAATTCATCCCCGAGATCCAACCGCTGGTGGGCGAGTTGACCGTGTTCCAGCGTTCGGCGCCGTGGATCGTGTCGCGGTTGGATCGCCGCACGCTGCCCGCCGAACGCGCGCTGCTGCGCCGGGTGCCCGCGCTCGGCCGCGCGCTGCGCGGCCTGTACTACACCGGCATCGAAGGGTTCGGTCTGGTCGGCTTCGTGGACAAGCGATTCCGCCATCCGTACGAGGCGCTCGGCAGACTCCAGCTGCTGCGTCAGGTGCGCGATCCCGAGCTGCGCCGCAAACTCACCCCTGACTACGTGATCGGATGCAAGCGTGCGATCTTCTCCGACGCCTACTATCCGGCGCTGACCCAACCGAACGTCGAGGTGGTGACCGAGGGCATCCGAGAGATCCGCGCCGGGTCGATCGTCACCGCCGACGGCGCGGAGCACCCTGTGGACACGATCATCTGGGGTACCGGATTCAGTGTTCCCCCCGCCGTTTTCGATCGGGTGCACGGAATCGGCGGGCGCTCCATCGGTGAGCGGTACCGGGAGCGGCCGAGCAGTTACCTCGGCACGGCCATGGCCGGGTTCCCGAACTTCTTCTGCACGCTGGGTCCGTTCGGGGCGGCGGGCAATCAGTCCGCCATCTATATGATCGAGGCGCAGGTGCGCTATATCGTCGATGCCGTGACCACCATGCGTGCGCAGAACATCCAGCGGATCGATGTGCGCGAGGAGGTGCAGCGTGCCTTCCTCGACGAGGTGACCGAGCGCAGTCGCGACACCGCTTGGCTGACCGGCGGTTGCCGCAGCTACTACCAGACCGCCGACGGCGGCAACGCGGGGCTGTACCCGAACTGGAGCTTCGAGTATCGCAGGCGCACAAGTCGTTTCGATCACGAGTCCTACCGGCTGCGGGCGGGGTGAGCGCCGTGGTCGTCGACCTGCTGCGTCAGCTTCTCTCCCCGCCCGCCGAGCACCTGGATGTCCGCGACCGGGTGGTGGTGATCACCGGCGCGGGCACCGGCATCGGCCGGGCACTGGCCGAAAAGCTCTACGCCTCTGGCGCTTCGGTGGCGCTGATCGACATCGACGAGGCCGCCGCCGCGGCCGTCGGGCGCTCGATGGGGGAGCGGGCGCTGGTCGTGCGCGCGGACGTCTCCGATCGAATCGGGATGCGCGAAGCCATCTCCCGAGTGCGCGAGCGGTTCGGACGGATCGATGTCGTGGTGGCCAACGCGGGTGTGGTGCCCGAGCCCGCGACCATCCGGACGATGAATCCCGGCGACTTCGATCGGGTCATCGGCATCAACGTGACCGGCGTGTTCAACACTGTGCATCCGGCGCTGGACGACATCGTCGCCGCGAAAGGGCACGTGGTGGTGGTCTCCTCCGCCGCGGCGTTCGCGCCGGGCATGGCCGGTTCGCCCTACATGGTCAGCAAGGCCGCCGTCGAGCAGTTCGGGCGGGCGCTGCGGGTGGAGCTGGCCGCGGTCGGCGCGACCGCGGGCGTGGCGTACTTCGGCATCGTCGACACCGCGATGACCCACGGCACCCTCGACGAAGACGATCTGGGCGCCGATCTGGGCGCGTTGCTGCCGTGGCCGCTCAACCTGCGCATCACCGTGCGCGACGCGGCGGAATCCATCGCCGACGGCATCGCCCGTCGCGCCGCGCGCACCATCGCGCCGCCACAGTGGGAGCCCTACGCGTTGTTCCGCGGCGCGATCAACGTGGTGCTGGACAGCAGGCTGGCCCGGGACCCGCGCGTGCACGACCTGATCCACCGGGTCGAACAGCGCGTCCTCGACAGCCGCCCCGTCACCCCGGTTCCGCGCTGACGCGCGGGCCGGGCTATGGCTCGGCGGGGAAGATCGTGGGCAGCGTCAGCGCGTATTCCACATCGGCTCGCGTGCCGAGCGTCGTGAGCAGCACCCGGATCATGGTCAGGCGTGCCGCCGCGACGGTGTCCGCGTCCGGCTCGGCACCGGGTGCGGTACCGGCGGAGATCCGGTAGACGACGTACTCGCACAGGTGCAGCGCGGCGTCCAGGTCCAGCGGGCTCGGCACCGGACGGCCCAGCCCGGCGAACGTCTCGCGTACCAGCGCGCGGATGTCGTCGAGCGCGCGCTCCCGGTATACCGACACCGGCGAGCCCGGATCGTGCAGCTCGGCGAACAGCGGCCGCAGCATGGGGCCGTGCCCGCGCGCCCAGTCCAGGTAGGCGTCGATCAATCGGATGCCCAGCTCGACCGGCTCGTCGGTGCCCGTCAGCGCCGTGCGGATGCCGCCGACCAACCCGTCGTTGGAACTGTCGAGCACCGCGAGCAGGGGTTCGTTCGCGTTGGCGAAGTAGCGGTAGAAGGTCGGCCGTGCCAACCCAGCCTGCTCGATGATCTGCGCGACGCTCAGCCCGCGGGAACCGCCGCGGGTGAACACTTCCGCTGTGGCCAGCACGATCCGCGCGCGCACCTCTTCGGCCTGTTCCGGAGTCTGCGGCGGTCTGCCGCGCCGCGCGGCCGTCGACTCAGCGGGCATGGTGCCACCTCACAAAGCGGCCTCCGGGATACCTGTGCGCCACGACGAACAGCTTGACACGAGCAGTGACATAGACATTAATCTAACACCACTGTTCATTTAATAGGGCGCGCACGCGGCCCACCGTCCTCGAGAGGGCCGAACATGACCACCGCCTCCCACCCGGTCACCGCCGACGCGCTGCCCTCCGCGCTGGTGCGGCCGTTACTCGCGCACGCCGTCGCGGGCGGCGCCCCCGCGGTCGAAGTATTCGCGCCCGCGACCGGCGCGAAGATCATCGACCTGCCGCAGTCCTCCACCGCCGATATCGAGACCGCGTTCGCCACCGCCCGCGAAGCGCAGCGCCAGTGGGCGCGGCGTCCGGTGCGGGAAAGGGTCGCGGTGCTGCGCCGGTTCCACGACATCGTGCTGGCCGAGCAGGACACCATCCTGGACATCGTGCAGACCGAGACCGGCAAGGCACGGGCGCACGCCTTCGACGAGGTCGGCGACGTGGCCGTGAACGCCAGGTACTACGCCTCGGTGGCCGGCCGGCTGCTGGCCACCCGCAAGCCGCGCGGAGTGCTTCCCGTGCTCACCCAGGTCGACGTGCTGCACCGGCCCAAGGGCGTGGTGGCGGTGATCTCGCCCTGGAACTACCCGCTGGCCCTGGCCGTTTCCGACGCGCTGCCCGCCCTCGTCGCGGGCAACGCGGTGGTGGCGCGCCCGGACAACCAGACCGCGCTGACCGCGTTGTGGGCCATCGATGCCGCCGTGCGCGCCGGACTGCCGCGTGGGCTCTGGCAGGCGGTGCTCGGCCGCGGTTCGGTGATCGGCGGCGACGTGATCGCCCGCGCCGACTACGTCGACTACACCGGCTCCAGCGCCACCGGGCGCACCATCGCCCAGCAGGCGGGGGAGCGGCTGATCGGCTACTCCCTCGAACTGGGTGGCAAGAACCCGCTGCTGGTGCTCGCCGACGCGGACGTCTCCCGTGCCGCCAAGATCGCCATCCGCGCCTGCTTCGCCTCGGCCGGGCAGCTGTGCGAGTCGATGGAACGGATCTACGTACACGACAGCGTGTATGACCGCTTCGTCGCCGAATTCGTCGGGCACGTCGAGGCCATCGAACTCGGCGGCGGGCTGAACTACGACAGCGACATGGGTTCGCTGACCTTCCAGCGTCAGCTGGACACGGTGCTGGCGCACGTGAACGACGCGGTGGCCAAGGGCGCCACGGTGCTGGCGGGCGGTCGCGCGCGCCCGGACCTCGGCCCGTACTTCTACGAGCCCACGGTGCTGGCGGGCGTGCGGCCGGGCATGACGGTGCATCGCGAGGAGACCTTCGGCCCCGTGGTCTCGATCTACCGTGTGAGCAGCGACGACGATGCCGTTGCGCAGGCCAATGACACCGCCTACGGCCTCAACGCCAGCGTGTGGACCAAGGACACCGCCCGCGGCCGTGCGGTGGCGGCGCGGATCAACGCGGGCTCGGTGAACGTCAACGAGGGCTTCATCGCCGCGTGGGGCAGCGCCGACGCGCCATCGGGCGGGCTCGGCATCTCCGGCACGGGGCGCAGGCACGGTCCCGAAGGCCTGCTCAAGTACATCGACACCCAGACCATCGCGGTGCAGCGGGTGCTGCCCATCGCGCCGCTGCCCGGCATGTCCGAAGCGCTCTGGGCCAAGACCATGACGCTGTACTTCGGCGTCATGAAATCGCTTCGGCAGAAGTAACTCGCAGGACTCACGGATCAGGAAGCGGTACGGATGAAACTGGACACGGTGGCGGGCAAGAGGGTCCTGGTCACGGGGGCCGCGATGGGCCTCGGCAAGCTGTTCGCCGAGCGTGCGGTGCGCGAAGGCGCCGCGGCGGTGGTGCTGTGGGACATCAACGAGGCCGCGCTGAAGGAGACCGCAGCCGAGCTGACCGGCCGCGGCAGCGCCGTGCATCATCACGTGGTCGACGTGGCCTCGGCCGAGTCGATCACCGAGGCGGCGGCAAGCGTGCGCGAGCAGGTCGGCGGCATCGACATCCTGGTCAACAACGCGGGCATCGTGCGCGGCAACAGCTACTTCTGGGAAACCGACAACCGCGCCGACATCGACAAGACGATGGCGATCAACTCGCTCGGACCGATGTACGTCACGCTCGAATTCCTGCCCGCGATGGTCGCCGGATCCACCGAGGCGCGAGTGCTGACCATCGCTTCCTCGGCGGGCCTGGTGTCCAACCCGCGCATGAGCGTCTACGCCGCGTCCAAGTGGGCGGCGCTGGGCTGGTCGGACTCCGTGCGGATCGAGCTGGAACAGGCCGGCCACGACCACGTGAAGATCACCACGGTCTGCCCGACCTACATCAACACCGGAATGTTCGAGGGCGCCAAGGGATTCCTGTTCACGCCGATCCTGGATCAGCAGAAGGTGGTCGACACCTCGTGGCGGGAGATGAAGAACGGAACCCCGCTGCTCGTACTGCCCTGGACCTCGCGCTTGAACAAGGCGCTCTCCGGCCTGCTGCCGATCAAGCTGCGCGACCTGTTCCTCGACACGGTCGGGGTCTACCGCTCGATGGACGAGTTCACCGGCCGCGAGAAGTAGCGCGGCGTCCGGGTCGGAGCCGGGCGGTGCGCCCTCGTCACCTGGGGCGGGTGCCGATGACCACGGTCGCGTAGTGCTCGTCCGACTCCGCGACGCGCCCGGCGAGGCCGTGCTCGGCCAGCACGCCGAGCGCGATCGGCGCTTGGTCCTCGCTGGACTCCACGAGCAGATGTCCGCCCGGGGCCAGCCACTCGGCAGCATCGGCCGCGACCCGGCGGAAGACATCCAATCCGTCCGGGCCGCCGTCGAGGGCGGTGCGTGGCTCGTGATCGCGTGCCTCCGGCGGCATCCGCGCGATCATCTCCGAGGGGACGTAGGGGGTGTTGCAGAGCAGGACGTCGACGCAGCCGCGCAATTCCTCCGGCAAGGGCTCGAAGAGGTCCCCTTCGTAGACCGGGGCGCCGAGCGGGGTGAGGTTGCGGCGGGCGCACGCGACCGCGACCGGATCGATGTCGGCGGCCGCCAGCGTGATCGCGCGGCCCGCGTCGGCGGCGGCCCGCGCCGCAGCGAGGCCGAGGGCGCCCGAGCCACAGCACAGATCGACCACCACCGGATGGCCGGTGCGGTCGCGGATCAACTCGACCGCGAGATCGACGAGGAACGCGGTGCGCTGCCGTGGCACGAAGACGCCGGGCGACACCGCGACCCGCAGTCCGTGGAACTCCGCCCAGCCGAGCAGGTGCTCGAGCGGACTGCCGGCGACGCGCCGGGCGACCAGCGATTCGAGGGGCACACCGGTCTCCGCGGCGGCGGCCGTGAGCAGCCGCGCCTCGTCCTCGGCGAAAACGCAGCCCGCCGCCCGGAGCCGAGCCACCACGTCGGTACTTCCCGCTGACGTCACCGGGCCATCCTGCCGCGCGCACGCGTGACGCCGCCAACGGATTTCCCCGGGCGATCGGGACCGGCGTTTCGGACGCGGGTCCCGATCTGCCCGGAGTCAGCGTGCCGTGTCGAGCTGGAAGGTGCGGGTGGCGTCGAGGTAGATGCCGCGCTGGCCCGCTCGGCCCGGCGGCGGCAGCTGCGAGACCAGCTGTTCGAGCGAGGTCGTCGCGCCGACGACCCTGGTGCCCGCGACGATGAAATCCGCCACGGCGCGGCGGATGTGATTGGGCGAGGTGACCACGATCGCGCTCGTCGCGCCCACGTCCCGCAGCAGCCTCGTGCTGAACAGGGCGTTCTGCACGGTCGAGCCCGCGCGGCTCTCCACGTGGACGCGCGTGGGCGGCACGCCGTGGGTGACCAGCCAGTCGCGCATGGCCTCGGCCTCGGTGATGCCGTTCTGCGGATTGCCGCCGGTGACGACGATCGGCGACAACGGCGCGGCGATCGACTGCAACCAGGCCGCGGTGAGCCGGTTCACCAGTTCGGGACGCAGCGCCCCGTCCGGGAGCAGGCCGTAGCCGAGCACGACGATGCCGGTCTGCGGCCCCGCCAGCGCGGGCAGCGGGTTCGGCAGGGTGCCCACCGCGGCGCGGATGGCGCCGAGCACGTTGTCGGTGCCCTGTGCCAAGCCCGGATCGACCGCGTGCAGCCGGGCCATGGCGTCCACCAGCGCGGGCAGGTCACCGGCGTAGTCCGACCAGATCGCCTGCAGGGCCAGTGCTTCGGCGTCGGCGGGGTCGGCGCCGATCAGATTGCGCAGGTCGGCGCGGCCCGCGTTGTCGTCGCCGTTGGCGAAGTGCCGCTGGGCGGAGTTGTAGAGGGCGTCCGTTTCCGGCGCGGCGTGCGCGGGGACACCGGCGAGCCCGGTGAGCGAGAACGCGGCGAACGACGCCGCGACGAGAGATTTCCAATGCCTCGAGATCATCACTACAGTCGTCACCTTTCCGCTGCGGAACGGGTTGGCACGTGCTAGCAGTTAGCTGGGGCAAGCAGGAATTACCATACGGCCGAAGTTCCCGGCGATCCGGCAATTGGCGAACGGGTCATGCGCCGCCGTCACGGCTACGTACCAACCCGAGGCGTACATCGCGCAGACCGACACCTACATCGAGAAGGACAGCTCGATCAACGGCGACGTGGAGCGGCTGCGTCATTCGGCGACCTCGAGCCTGCTGCCCCGGCGCGATGTGGTGGTGGTCGCCAGAACGACAGGTCGCGAAATCCGCTGTCGGCGATCTTCGATGCGAGTCGGCACGATCTTTCGCTCGGTACCACGAAGACGTTCAGTTCGGCGCAAGGCGGGCTGCCATGGACAATGCTCGTCCATGTCGCTCCGCTCGGCCCTGGCGGCCCGGTGGTGGACGAGCCTTCCGGCGTGTCGGAACGGTCTTCGTTCGGTTCGCCGAGCGTCCGCCCGCGGTTCGGCGTTCGATTGCCTTGCATTAGCTCAACTCGACGTGGGCGCGGGAGGGATTCGTCAGGCCGCGCCCGTTAGGCTGTGTCAACGTGGATACCGTTTCGCTGTCCGGCAAGGAACTCGCCGCCGCCATCAACGCCGACACCAAGGCCCGCGCCGCCGCGCGCACCGAAGGCGGCGCCGCTCCGCGTCTTGCTCTGGTCGTTGCGAACGACGACCCCGCGAGCGCCTGGTATGTGAACTCACTTCGCAAAGCGGCCGAACGACTCGGAATCGCTTGCGACACGGTCGATCTGGGTGCAGCGGCCGGTGCGGCGGAGATCCGTGCCGAGCTCGCCGCGCGCGGTGCGGATCCGGCGACCGACGCGATCATGCTGCAGACCCCCCTCCCGAAGGGCGTCACCCTCGACGACGTGAGTTCCGCGATCGTCGCGTCCAAGGACGTCGACGGCGTCAGCCCGTTGTCGCTCGGCCTGCTGGCGGCCGGGCTGGACGGCTTCGTCCCCGCCACCTCCGAGGCCGTGGTCGAACTGCTCGAGCACCACCAGATCCCGCTGGCAGGCCGCCACGTCGCGGTCGTCGGCCGGTCGAACGTCGTCGGGAAGCCGCTCGCTCAGCTGCTGCTGGCGAAGGACGCGACCGTCACGGTGTGCCATTCCCGCACCGCCGACCTCGCCGCCGTCACCGCCGCCGCCGACATCGTCGTCGCCGCGGCGGGCCGCATCGGCCTGATCTCCGGCAAGCACGTCCGGGAGGGCGCGGTGGTCATCGACGTCGGCACCAACGAGGCCCCCGACGGCAAGATCGTCGGCGATGTCGACGCGGACTCGGTACGCGGCAAGGCCGCCGGGCTCAGTCCCGTCCCCGGTGGCGTGGGCCCGGTCACCACAGCCCTCCTCATGCGCCACGTGGTCACCGCCGCCGAATCCGACTGACCGGGCGCTCTCGCCCCTGCGGAGAGCTGCCTAATGGGTGCGGTCGGACGTAGTCCGTCCTCAGCTCGCGCATGGCCGGAGCGAAGGCGGAGGTACGCAGTTCGCGCATGGCCGGAGCGAAGGCGGAGGTACGCAGTTCGCGCATGGCCGGAGCGAATGCGGAGGTACGCAGTTCGCGCATGGCCGGAGCGAATGCGGAGGTACGCAGTTCGCGCATGGCCGGAGCGAATGCGGAGGTACGCAGTTCGCGCATGGCCGGAGCGAATGCGGAGGTACGCCTAACCGCGGGCGATGGCGCTGATGAGAGTGCGCTCGCCGTCCTTGGTGGTGGTGACGATCTGCGGATTGTAGGTCACCGGTTGCTGTCCTGGGCGGTGCTCGGTGATCACCACGATGTACTGGCCCGCGAAGGCGCCGGGACTGATCGCGACACAGTGGGTGGTGCCCGTCGGAATGCTGTCGATGCCGCGCTGGATCGCGTCGGCTGCTTGTACGGCGGCGTCCGCGGTGGTGGTGGCGCGGACCTGCTCGCCGGACCGGTCCACGTAATAGGCGTGCTGAAAAGCGAAGATCACCGCGGGACCGGAGTCGAATCCGCCGACGCCGTTGCCCTGGATCCGGTTGCCCACCCGCTCGGCGGGGCACTGCGCGGTCGGTGCGGCGGGCGTGGTGGCCTGCGCGGACGGAACCGGTGCGGCGGCCTGCCGATCGGGGCCGCCGGTCCCGACCAGCACATAGGCCACTAGGGCCAGCGCGGCGATACCGAGTATGCCGAGCAGTGGCACCACCCATCGCCGTGAACGCGGCGCGGGCGAGCGGTCGATCAGCCCGGCGAATTGGTCCTCGTAGAGCTCCGGTTCGGGTTCCGGCGGCTGCGCGGGTTCGGACGGCGGCACGGGCGGCCGATCCACCCACGCGGCCCACTCGCCGCGGTAGTCCTCGCCGGACGGCGCCTGTACCGGCCGCTCGGCGCCGTAGGGATGCCCCCGGTCGTATCCGGGTCGTGCGCTCATCTCCGGTCGATCCATCGCCCCACCCTTCATCAGGTCCCCGTCAGATTAACCGCATCGTCCCGAGCCGGGAACGCCCTGCCGCGTTCACAATTGAGCCGTCCCGCCCCTCGGAGGGTACCGCCCGGTACGTCGATCCGGCGCACGTGTGCCGCGCCGTCCCCGCCCGGCTCGCTGATTCGCGCCGACCGCCACCGAGTCGCACGACGCCGTTTCGCGGCGCTGAGAGTGCGAGCGCCGTTGCCCGAGAAGCATTTCGGGAAGCGGTACTACCGCAGTAGATCCATCCATTCGTGCTCGGGATAGTGGTCGGTCACGTAGGTCCGCACCACCGCGCGCTGTGCGGCGCTCAGCTCCGGCCAGGTCCGCTCGAGATCCACGCGGTCTTTCGGCCTGCGCTGCTTGGCCTTGAAGATCAGCACCAGCTCCGGGTTGAGGTATCGGATGCCGTCGTCGGCGATCCAGGTCACCTCGTCGAGCGGTGCGACCATGGAGCGATCGCGCCGGTTGACCCATGCCCCGTCCTGTCCCGGATTCAGCAGAAGGTCGATCAGCCACGGGGATCGAGCGTTCGCGCGCAGCCACACCTGATCGGCGCTCTCGGCTACGTCGGGGCAGCGCTCGTCGACGGGGCGGATGCCGTCCGGGCCCGCCGACCAGATGTGCAGGCGGCCGCGCGCGGCGGTGCGCAGGGCGGGCAGATCGGCACGGAACATCGCCACGTCCACGTCGCTGTGCCGCCGCCGGGTGCCGGTGCAGGCGTCGATCGCCCAGCCTCCCGCGATCCACCAGGGAGCGTCGATGTCGCCGAGTATCTCGCCGACATCGCCCGGCGTGACGAGTGCCCACGGGCCCCAAAGATTCTGGAAATCGGCTTCTTTCGTGTCACGAGGCGGCGGGATCGGAAACTCGCGCAACGGTGGCCCTCCATCGGGTACGTCTTCCGAACGCTACTCGGAGGAGGACGCCGTTCACCAGTGCGTGACGACCGGGTCGCCGACGCCGATCGTGTGATAGACCCATTCGGCGTCGTCGGGAGCGAGGTTGATGCAGCCGTGGCTGACGTTCGAGTAACCTTGCTGGTCCACCGACCACGGAGCCGAGTGGATGAAAACACCGCCCCACGTGAGCCGTTCGGCGAACTCGCCGTTGATGATGTAGCCCTCCGGCGAACTCAGCGGAATGCCGATGGTGCGGGAGTCGAACACGACGGACCGGAATTTCTCCAGAACCGGCCATGTGCCGGTGGGCGTTTCGTATCCGGGCTTGCCCATCGAGGCGGGCATCGTCCGGGCGACGGTGCCGCCGACGGTGAGCGTGAACGTGTGCGCCGACATGTTCGCTTCGCCGAAAACGCCTGCGTTGGTGGTGAATTCCGTGCGCACGCCGCCGACCGAGACGAGGATGTTCGAACCGGCGGGCAGGAACCCGGTGGGCGTCCACGTCACTTCGCGATCGTCGGTCCACGCGAATGTGCCCGGCAGTGGCCGGGTCGTTCTGATGTCGATGGATTGTTCCGTCTGCGCGCGATTCGCGACAGGTGCGGCGAAACGAACGGTCACGGGCTGGGCCACGCCC
The DNA here is from genome assembly GCF_040644075.1 of Nocardia sp. NPDC047038. Taxonomy (NCBI): domain Bacteria; kingdom Bacillati; phylum Actinomycetota; class Actinomycetes; order Mycobacteriales; family Nocardiaceae; genus Nocardia; species Nocardia sp. NPDC047038. The sequence goes on from NZ_JBEYVQ010000001.1 coordinate 1,291,032, forward strand.
ACCACCTGGCCGTTCGAGGGTCCGATCGCCGCCACCGCGGGCGTCGACGGCTTTCCGATCATCGTCGCTGTCGCCGCGCCCGACCCGAACGCGGCCAGTGCCACGATCACGGTCGCGAGGAACAGGTACCGAATGGCGCTCCTCATGGCGTCCACCCCTTCGAGCTGGTGTGGTAGGCAAGAGACAGTCTAAGCCCCCATGATCAACTCGGCCACGGATAGAACTTGGTCCGTGGTCCAGTTGTGATCGGGGACACGCCCACCACTGAGCGCTTACCCCGCGCGGTCGCGTCGAAACGGGCACACGTACCGGTACCGGGGCCTCCGGCGAGGGTCAGCGCGCGCCGCCGACGGGCAGCGGTTCCGGCGCGGCCGCCGCTCGCGCGTCGAAATCCGCTCGGGCGGCGAGGATCCGGTCCTGGTGCTCGACGGCCCAGATGCCCATGGCATGCGTGATCGCGCCGATGCTCGCGCCGAGTTCGGTGAGCGAGTACTCCACGCGGGGCGGCACCGTGGGGTAGACCGCGCGGTGCACCAGCCCCTCGCGCTCCAGGGCGCGCAGCGTGCGGGTGAGCATCTTCTGGGTGATGCCGTCCAGGCGGCGGCGCAGCTCGTTGAAGCGGATCGGCCCGCCGTGGCCTCGCAGCACGCCGAGCACGAGCATCACCCATTTGTCGGCGAGCACGGTCAGCACTTCTCGTGCGGGGCAGTGGTGCAAGTAGTTGTCGACCAGGCTGCCTGCCGCGGGCCGGTCACGGGCAGTATCCATTGGGTACCTCGGTATCAAGAAGGTGCCTTCTTTCCGAAAGGTACCACGGGTGGCCAGAATCGGTGCATGCTCGCAATCACGCAATACGCGTTCGGTGGCCCGGAAGTGCTCCAAGTGGTCGAGGTGGATCGGCCGCGGCCAGGTCCGGGGGAGGTGCTGGTGCGGGTCGCCGCGACCAGCGTCAACGCCGCCGACTGGAAGGTGCGCGCCGGACTGGTCGGGAGGCTCGGCGATCCACCGCTGACGCTGGGGCTCGACGTGTCGGGTGTCGTGGCCGAACTCGGACCCGGTGTGGACCGGTTCGCGGTCGGTGATCCGGTATACGGCATGGTCTTCGGCGGCGCGAACGCGGAATACGTTGTGGCGCAAGCGCACGCCCTGGCGCCGAAGCCGAGGAACCTCGACCTGGTGCACGCCGCGGCACTGCCGACGGCGGCGCTGACCGCGTGGCAGGCGCTGGCCGCGCTCGGAGCGGGGCAACGCCTGCTGGTGCACGCCGCCGCGGGAGGCGTCGGGCATCTGGCGGTGCAGATAGCCCGGCACCGGGGCGCCTACGTGATCGGCACCGCACGCGCGGTCAACCACGAATACCTGCGCGGACTCGGCGCCGACGAGGTGATCGACTACACCGCGGTCGATTTCGGCGCCGCGGTGCGCGACGTCGACGTCGTGCTCGACCTGGTCGGTGGAGCGTACGGTTCTCGCTCGGTCCCGGTGCTCCGGCCCGACGGCAGATTGATCGACACGCAGGGTTCGGATGCGGAAGCCGATCCGCGTTACGAGCGGTTCTATGTCGAGCCGTCCGGGGTATCGCTGCGCGAGATCACCACGATGGTCGAGCGCGGTCATCTGCGCGCGACCATCGACCAAGTGCTACCGCTCGCGGATGCCGCGAAGGCGCACGAACTCAGCGAGTCCGGACGGGTGCGCGGCAAGATCGTGCTGGTCGCTTGGAACCCGCCCGCCTGACGGGGCCGGGCCGCGGCCCGCGCGAGCGAGTCAGCGGCGAACGGCGTGCACGACGTCGGCGTGCAGGGCGTCCGCCCGCGCGGTGAGCTCGTCGATCCGCACCAGGACCGCGGCGAACCGGTCGCCCTCGGCGGCGGGCAGCGACGCCACGTTGATCTCGATGTTGAGCTGCGAGGAGGTCGCGGCGGCGCGGCAGGCGTCGGCGGCCGCGCCGATGTCGGTGACGACGTTCGGATTCCCGATCGGGAACAGCTCCGCCGCCAGCGACAGCACCTCGTCCGCCTCGTCGACGACGGCGGCGGGCACGCGGGCGGCCTCGATCAGCGCGTCGTTGATCGCCGCGGTGCGGGCGGCGAGATCCTCCGGGGTGTCCTTGGGCAGCTTGTAGGCGGCGCCGACAGCCGTGAACGCGGCCGCGTCGGCGTCGGCCAGCGCGAGAGCGCGCTCGCGGGCCGCGTCGGCGGCCTCGATGATCCGATCGACCACCGGCCGGTTTTCGGCGTCCTTGGCGCGGGTGGTGTAGCGCGCGACCATCGCGACGAGCGCGGCGGCCTGCGCGGCGTGCAGCGCGGCCACCGCGCCGCCGCCCGGTGCGGGAATCTTGGCGGCCAGATCGCTCAGGTACTGCGCCAGGGCGGCCCCGCCGAAGGACGGCGCAGTTTCCGTGGACGACGAGCTGGTCTGCGACACGAGGGTGTTGCCTTTCGTTTACGGCGAGGATGGTCTACGAGTAGACGCTACCCCGTGCCGCCGGTCGTACGGTCGTGACCACGCCTTGCCGGGCCTTCCCCTGTGGCCGGTGCGCGGCCCGAGCGTACCCGCCGTTATGTTGAGTGCCATGCGCATCGGATTGAGCATCAACTACTCGGGGGGCTTCAAAGAGGCGGCGGCCGAAGTCGCCGACCTCGAGCGGGCGGGCCTGGACATCGTGTTCGTGCCCGAGGCGTACTCGTTCGACGCGGTGAGCGCGCTCGGTTACCTGGCCGCGAAGACCACGCGCCTGCAGTTGGCCTCCGGCATCCTGCAGCTCTACACGCGTACCCCGAGCCTGACCGCCATGACCGCGGCGGGCCTGGACTTCGTCTCCGACGGACGCTACGTGCTCGGGCTGGGAGCGTCGGGCCCGCAGGTGATCGAGGGCTTCCACGGCGTGCCCTATGACGCGCCGATCGGCCGGACCAGGGAACTGGTCGAGATCTGCCGGAAGGTCTGGCGGCGCGAGCGCCTGGAATACCAGGGCAAGTACTACCAGATCCCGCTGCCCGCCGAACAGGGCACCGGTCTCGGCAAGCCGCTCAAGCTGATCAACCACCCGGTGCGTGAGCGCATTCCGGTGCTGCTGGCCGCGCTCGGGCCGAAGAACGTGGAACTGGCCGCCGAGATCGCCGAGGGCTGGCAGCCGATCTTCTTCCTGCCGGAGAAGGCGAAGGATGTGTGGGCGGACTCGCTCACCGCGGGTCTGGCCAAGCGCGACCCCGCCTTGGGCGACCTGGATGTGTACGCGGGTCCGGCCCTGGCCATCGGGGACAACGTCGAACCGCTGCTGCAGTTCGTGAAGCCGCATCTGGCGCTCTACATCGGCGGCATGGGCGCCAAGGGCAAGAACTTCTACCACACCCTGGCCACCAAGTACGGCTACGGCGCCGAGGCCGACCGCATCCAGGAGCTGTACCTGGCGGGGGAGAAGGAGGCCGCGACGAAGGCGGTCCCGGACCAGCTGGTCCGGGACATCTCCCTGGTCGGCTCGGCCGGATACGTCAAGGAGCGGGTCGCGGCCTTCAAGGAAGCCGGCGTGACGGTCCTGAACGTCGTTCCGATGGCGGCCACCGCCGCCGAGCGCGTCAAGCTGATCGAACAGCTGCGCGAACTGGTCTGAGCAAGGCGCTGCCGCCGTCGACGGGTGCGACGGCGGCAGCGGCACGCGTCATCTCTGCCGGAGCGCCGCCAGCGCGGCGTCCAACGTCGAATGCAGCGCGAAGACCTGATCCAAACTGGTCATCTTCAGTTGCCGACTGGTCGCCGGGCCCTCGGCGACGACGGCGATCGCGGTGGTCGAGCCGGCGCGCTGGTGGGCCGCGACGAGCGTCGCCATGCCCGCCGAGGCGAGGAAGCTGACCGCGGTGAGGTCGATGATCAGGGCCGCGGGCTTGCCGCTGAGAATGGCATCGATCGCATTCTCCAGTGCGGGCGCCGTCGCGAGATCGACTTCGCCGGCCACCGTCAGCACCGTGGCGCCGTCGTGGGCCGCGACCGTGGTGGTCATCGTGTCCGCGAGGGGGTACGCGTCTCCGGAAGTGTTGGTCACAACTTCACAACACACAAATCGCGGCGGATTCGCAACCTTTGGGTGTTCATAGAGCTAACCATACCCCGTTCCGCCGATCGGCCTGCCGAGGCGACGGCTACGGTGGCAGCGCTCGCACGCCATCAGCTGGGCAGCCCCAGCCGATCGGCGATCGTGCCGAGGATGCGATGCAGGTCGGCACGCTCGGCGGCGGTGAGATCCGCGGTGGTCTCGGCGTCGATCGCCCGCGCGGCGTCGAGGCATTTGCGCAGTAGTGCGCGGCCGTGCGGGGTCAGGTTCAGATTCTGACGGCGGCGATCCTTCGGGTCTCGCAACCGTTCGATGGCCCCGAGGGACTCGAGGTGGTCGGCCAGTGCGACGACCAGACTCGGCGCGACGCGCAGTAGCTGTGCCATCTCCATCTGCGATGTCGGTCCGTTGGCCGCCAACACATTCAACATCCCGGCATGCTTCGGCTTGAGCTCGAGACCCGACACATCGGCGCTGAAGCGGTCGGTCAGGAACGCGCCCAGCAGTCCGAGCCGGAAGCTGAGGGTCTCCGGCAGCTTTTCCGCCTTGACGTTCTTCATGGCGAGCATAATACTGAACCTAAATCAGTCACGATCTGAATGATTTTTGGAGTGAAAGATGCAGGACGAGAAGCTCAATCGAACCGCGGTCGTTGTCAATGCGATCGGCGCGGCCACCGCCGTGGCATTCAGCGTCGCGGCACTGGTCGATCCGACCGCCGCGATCTCGATCGGCGCGGACTCGCCCGGGATCGATCTGTATGCCCAGGCGTACGCGGCCCGGGCGATCCCGCTGGGTGCCGCGCTGCTGTTCAGCCTGGCAGGCCGCCGCAAGAGGGCACTCCTACCGCTGCTCACCGTGTCGGGCGCGGTACAGCTCGGTGACGTCGCCATCGGCGCCGCGCAGGGAATTCCGGGCATGATGGCGGGCGGCAGCGCGCTCGCGCTCGTTCACCTCGCCACCGCGGGGCATGTGGTTCTCCGCAGGAGCCGCTTCGCCACAGCCGCAGCCTGAGCTGAGACTTCGGCGTGAGTCGGACATGCTCGGCGAAGCCGAGGTCGGCGACGACGGAAATCTCGGTTCGGATGGCTCGTGTCAGCAATCTCCGAGGAAACTTCTGTGGCAGGGTGGTCGGCTGTGCAGACAATCCTGATCACGGGGGCGACATCGGGTATCGGGCTGGAGTCGGCTCAGCAGCTGGCGGCGCAAGGGAATCGGCTCGTGTTGGTGGGGCGGAGTCCGGAGAAGCTCTCCGCCGCGGCGAAGCTGGTCCGAGGCGCGGGGGCGGCGGGAGTCGACACGCTGGAGTGCGATTTCGCGTCGCAGTCGTCGGTCCGTCAGCTGGCGAAGGAGGTTTCGTCCGCCTACGACCGGCTGGATGTGCTGGCCAACAACGCAGGTGGCTACCACAAGGCCAGGAGCGAGACCGTGGACGGCATCGAGGCCACGTTCGCCGTCAACCATCTCGGTGGTTTCCTGCTCACCGAACTGCTGACGGATCTGATGGTGCGCAGCGCCCCGTCGCGCATCGTGTTCACCTCGTCGGTCATGCAATTCGGCGCCACCATGGATTTCGCCGATCTGGAGTTCCGGGAGAGTTATTCGGGAGAAAAGGCATACAGCCGGTCCAAGCTGGCGAACGTCCTGTACACCCGGGCGCTGGCGCGGCGTCTGGAGGGAACCGGCGTAACGGTCAACGCCTTTCACCCCGGTGCGGTGGCAACCGGGATCTGGGATTCGATGCCGTGGTTCGGGCAACCCTTCGTGGCGCTCGCCAAGCGATTGTTCATGATCTCCGCCGCGGAGGGAGGACGAGCGCTGACCTACCTGGCCGCCGACCCGGAAGTCGCCGCGGTCAGCGGCTGCTACTTCCAGAACAACCGCGTCAAGGCGCCGTCCCGCCTCGCGCAGGACGACGCACTCGGGCAGCAGCTGTGTGAAGTCAGCGCCGCTCTGGTCGGACTCACCGGGTAGGCGCACACGACCAGCGACACCGTTATCGCTGAGCAACACGACAATCGACGCCGACTGAAGCGGAAGGCAGGGGAGCATGATCCGTACTCGTTTCGAGTCGATCGGCGCGTACACGCCGGCGACTGTCCGCTCCACCGAGGATCTGATCGCCGAGCTGGCCGTGCCGCGGTCGCTGGACCTGGAGCGCATCACCGGGATCAAGAATCGTCGTGTCTACGACTCGGATCCGGACCGGTACGAATCTTCCTTCGAGCTGGCGTTGCACGCGATCGAGGACTGTCTGTGGCATTCCGGGTATCGGGCCGACGAATTGGACGTCGTCATCTCGGCCTCCATCACGCGTACTCGCGGCGCGGGAATCTTCTGCTACGCACCGTCTTTCGCGCTCATGCTCGGCAATGCGATCGGCGCGAACGCGGCTCGGCACTTCGATGTCTCCAACGCCTGCGCCGGGATGATCACCGGAGTGATGGTGCTCGATCGCATGATCAAGGCCGGTGCGGTGCGCAACGGCCTGGTGGTCAGCGGCGAGCAGATCACGCCGATCGCCGAGACGGCGCTGCGCGAGATCAGCCGCCCCTACGACCCGCAATTCGCGGCGTTGACGGTCGGTGACGCCGCGGTCGCGGTCGTGCTCGACGACCGGGGCGACGACGAGGACGAACTGCACTATGTCGAGCTGATGACCGCGGCCGACGGCGCCGAGCACTGCATCGGAATGCCCAGCGACCGCACCGGCGGCATCGCGATGTACACCGACAACCGCGCCATGCAGAACGAAGCCCGGTATCGGCAGGGCATCGACCGTATGGCCGACTTCCTCGCCGAGACCGGACGCACCTGGGAGAGCGAGAAATACGACTACTGGATCCATCATCAATTCAGCGCGCCGGCCATCGAGTACATCTCGGATCTGACCGAACGGCATTTCGGCACGCCGATGCCGCAGGCCCTCAACGTGCTGCACGACTACGGCAATACCGCTTCGACCTCTCACTTCCTGGTCCTGCACGAGCATCTCGCGCAACAGAAGGTCCCGAAGGGATCCAAGATTCTGATGATCCCCGCGGCATCGGGCATCGTCTCCGGGTACCTCGCCGCGACCATCTCGCGTTTGGCGGCATGAGCATGGCGACGACGATCGTCTCGGCCGCGACGAACCGCGACCTCGACACCGGCAGCTACCTCGAACTGGCCACTCGCGCGGCACTGGCCTGCGTCGAGCGCTCGGAGGTCGGCCTGCACGAGATCGGGATGCTGATCAACGGGGGCGTCTTCCGGGACAGCAATATCTCCGAGCCGGCGGTGTCGGCCCTCATCCAGAAGCGGATCGGCCTCGGGCTCACGTATGCGGCCGGGCGCGTCCCGGTTCTGTCCTTCGACCTGATGCACGGGGCCTGCGGCCTGCTGCACGCCATCGCGACCGCCGACACCTTCCTCGCCACCGGCACGGTTCGGTACGCGTTGCTCGTCGCGGGCGACACCCACCCCTCGACCGAGCGGCACGTCGCCGATTTCCCCTACAGCGCGAGCGGCGCCGCCCTGTTGCTCGGAACCTCGCCTGCCACAGGAGGATTCGGGCGGCTGCACACGCGCGACACCACCGGCCCGGTCGGCCCCATCGCCTGGGTGCCGCTGAACGATGTCGGCGCCGACGGTCGCAGCGCGATCCGCGTTCGTACCGGTGCGGAAGACCGGGTGGATTCGGCGGCCGAGGTGGTGCGTGCCTGTCTGGACTCCGAAGGGCTCGACGGCCGCCACTTCGCCGAAGGACACGCGCTGCTGCTGGCGCCCGACCAGGCCGCCGGCTTCCGCGTCCGCTTGGCCGGCGCGCTCGCCATTCCGTCGCGGTCGGTCGTCGGTTTCGACGCCTCGATCGGAGATCCCTACACCGCGGGGCCGGTACACGCCTACCTCCATGCGCGGGAAACGGGCCTGCTCGACACCGCGCGCATAGTGGTCTTCCTGGCAGTGGACGGAGCATCGGCAGCCTGTCTGACCTACAGACCGCGGTCGGCGTCGCCCACGTGCGGCGAATCGGGCGGTGGAACCGCACAGGCCGGGACACCGACCGGCTCCGGTACCGAGCCGGTTGTAGTCGCTCGGCAGTAGGACGCACGAGCGATGCGCGGGTGTCCATGCCGTGGGCGCGAGGGCGCGAACCGCTACATCCGAGGCTCGCGACGCTCGTGGGCCGCGACGGGCTCACGAATCCGCGATGCGGTGCGTCGGTGCGGCCGTCACCCCAGCCGACAGCAGTTTCTCGGCCAGCGCGCGGGCGCGGTGCGCGAGCTCGGGCGGGTCGAGTATCTCGAAGTCGTGCCCCAGCAACAGCACATGCATGAGCACGAAGTCCAGGCTGTGGTCGGCTCCGCTGCGGACCTCGCAGCGCCCGCTGCTGCACGGCCGTACGACGGCCGCCGACGCCGGAATCTGCGCGCGCACCGTGTCGGCGGAGGCGTGCACGAGGAATCGGGCCCGCAGCGGGTAGACCCGGTTCGCCACGCCTTCCTGCACGTAGGCCGCCGCCTCGGGCGCCGCGCGTGGTCGGAAGCGCCACGTCCGCGCGGCCACCTCGGTCATCCGGTCGACACGGAAGCTGCGCCAGTCCGCACGATCGAGGTCGAAGGCCAGCAGGTACCAGCGCCGGTCGGAGGCGACCAAGCGGTAGGGCTCGACCCGCCGCCGGCGCACCCGGTCTCCGGCGGGATAGTCGAAACCGGCCTCGACCTCGTCGCGGCAGGCTCTGGCCAGCGTCATCAGCACGTCGGGGTCGACCGGCGGGTGACCTCCGCCGAAGGACTCCACCGAGCCGGAGAGTGCCTGCACTTCGTGCCGCAAACGGGTGGGCAGCACCCGGTCGAGTTTGGCCAGCGCCCGGAGCGCGACATCCCCGGCGCCCGCGACCGCGGCGCCCGCGCCGCCGAGGAGCGAGACCGCGGTGACGATCGCTTCCTCGTCGTCGAGCAGCAGCGGCGGCAGCTCCTGTCCCCGGCCGAGCTGATAGCCGCCGCCGACGCCGTGACAGGCGTGCACCGGATAGCCGAGCGTGCGCAGGCGCTCGACATCGCGCCGTACCGTGCGCGGCGTGACGCCCAGCCGCTCCGCGAGCTCGCGCGCGGTCCAGACCTGGCGTTGCTGCAGCAGTCCGAGCAGGGTCAGCACCCGCTCGGTCGTGCCCCGCTCGGTACCGCTCGCCGCTTCCATGCCGCTCAGCCTGCCAGAAATAGCGGACCGATTCTGTCCGCTAGGGGTGCCAGGGTGGGCGGCATGAACGCAGACGCACTCGACTGGAACAGGACACTGCGCGAGCAGTGGGAAGCCCACTGGAACGATCAGCTACGCGACCGGCTCCACGGTCTCACCGACGACGAGTACTTCTGGTCTCCGGTACCGGACGCCTGGAGCGTGCGACCGCGCGGCAGTTCGACGGCGCCCGTGCAGGCAGGGGCCGGGGACTTCACGATCGACTACGCCTTCCCGAATCCGGTCCCCGCGCCGTTCACCACGATCGCCTGGCGGCTCGGTCACGTCATCGTCGGCGTGCTCGCCGCGCGCAACGCGACCCATTTCGGCGCGCCGGCGGCCGCGTACGAGACATGGGAATACGCGGGCGACGCGGCCACGGCGCTCGACCAGCTCGAAGCCCAGCTCGACATCTGGCTGACCGGAGTGCGTGGTCTCGGCGACGCCGGACTCCGGGTCCCCATGGGCCCGAACGAGCCTTTCCCCGAGGCGCCCATGGCCGATCTGGTGCTGCACATCCACCGTGAGCTGATCCACCACCTGTCCGAGGTCTGCCTGATCCGCGACCTCTATACGCACTCCGAGGCTGTCAGGAAACCCATGATCACGAAGACGACCCACCTCGACCCCGAAGAACTGCATCACAACCCGGCCTTCACACAGGGCGTGATCGCGCCCGCTGCCCAGACGGTCTATGTCGGCGGTCAGCTGGGCACCGACAGCACGGGAGGACTGCTGGACGGCTTGGAAGAGCAGACCATCCAGGCCATGCGCAACGTACTGACCGTGCTGGCGTCTGCGAATACCGGTCCCGAACACGTCGTCAAACTCACGATCTACCTTGTCGCCGGGGTCGACGCACAGGCGGGATACGCGGCGGCGCGAAAAGTGTGGGGCGACCACCGCACCGCCATCACGGTCGTCTCCACCGCGGGACACGCTCGCCCCGGCGCGCTGGTGGAGATCGATGCGATAGCGACCATCCCCGAATAGCCGCGCCTGTGGCCGATTCGCCGCGCGGTCGGGCATCGCCGCGCGGTCTCGGGTGCCGAACCGGGTCGGGCCGGTTCGGAGAGATGGGCGGCTTCGCGGACTCCGGCGTTCAGCGGTGCGCGGCGCGGTCGGCGCTGATCTGGGACGCGACGATGCGGACCAGATCGCCCAGTGCGATCTCCACGTCCGCGAGGTGCAGGCCCCAGCTCGCGTCCGGGACGGCGTACAGCTCGGCGCTGCCGGGTTCCGGCGTCGCCAGTAGCGCCGCCGCGTCGCCGTCGCGGACGCATTGGAGGCGGTACTTCTCGGCGGGGACCAGCCACGGAGTCGGCGCGGCGACGGCGGACGGCCCGTGGCGCAGCGCCAGTTCGGCGGCGAGTGGGCTGGGCACGGGACCGGTGCGGAGCACGGTGGCCGCGGTGCGGGACTCGTTGCCGCTCAACGAAGTCGGATTGGTGCAGGCGACCTCGTAGTCCGGGCCGTACGGACGCGGCAGCAGCTCAGGGGTCGTCGGATTGCGGCCGAAGCGGCTGTCCGGGGGCGGGGTCGCGCCGAAGGTCTGCCAGGCCAGGACGCACCGTGTCTGCTGTTCGCCGCGGCACAGCGGAAGGTGCTGGAAGTCGCCGCCGACGTCGCCGTTCTTCGGCACCACCACATTGCCACCCAGCAGGATCGCCGAAAGGATCCGCTCGCGCACCGCCTGCTGCGGGTCGATCTCCTCCCGGATCAGTTGGCGCAGCATGCGCGCACCCTGCGAATGCCCGAGAAGGACGATCGGCCTTCCGCTTTCGCGCTCCGCGAGGAACTGCCGCCACGCGCGCAGGACGTCCTCGTACGCGATCCGCGCCATCTCGGCGCGCTCGTCGGGGGAGTACGCCCGTTCCCGCGCCAGCGCGGTGAGGGTCCGCTGCCGGTACACCGGCGCGAAGACCTGACAGACCTGGGAGAATCGGGCGGCCTGCTGTTCGGCCACCGCCCGCACCTCTCGGGTCACCGCAGTGTCGGAGTTGGGCGTCGGCTCCAACGACACCGTCGGATACACATAGAAGCAGTCCACCCCGGAATCCCCAGCAGGCGTGGGGTCCTCCCGCACATCGGGTTGCCCCGCCTGCCGCACCGTGGTCGCCGAGCTGCCTCGGCAGGGGTCGTCCGCTCGATCCGGCCTGCACAACCACACGACACCGGTGTCGCCGGCCGGGTCCGCCCCCGCGCCGACCGACGATCCCGCCAGCACTCCGACTCCGCACACGACGGATGCGACCACCCGCCGCCACCGACTGTCCCGCATAGCGCATACCTCGCTTTTCCGCGCCCGACCGTTGAGGACGGCCTCGCCACACCGGGATCGGCCGTTCGGTCACCTTCGACGGCGTCAGCCTAATGGCGAACGCGCCGGTTCACGCACGCATCACCTCGGACGGCGGAGATCTCGCTCGCGGTGGCGGATGGCTCCGACAGCGGTCAGGCCCGCCGGGTGAGTCGGCCGCCGCCGTTGCGGAAACGTGCTCGGCCGTCACGGATGTCGTGGAAGGAGACGAGCAGCAGTCGCAGGTATCCGTCGAACGTCTCGAACGGGTATCCGGCGGGCGCGAAAAGGCCGGGCCGGATCGGCACGTACCGCTGCGGAGGGGCGGCGGTCGTGCCCCCGGCGAACTCGGTGAAGATCCGCTCCTGCGATGCGTCCGCCGGTTCGTAGGTCACGCGCTCCTCGAGTTGGCCGTCGACGACGCCGACCTCGACGCGCAGCTGATCGGAACGGTAGGTGCCCACGTAGGGTGTGAGATCGATGTCCTGCGCCGATTCGGTGATCAGGGTGGGGATCCGAACGCCGAGGTGTTCGCTCAGCAGCCAGCGCAGGATCTGGTCGTGCAGCATGATCGCCCCCGGGGTGTTGCCGAAGGCGGTGAACACGAGGTCGTGCTCGGGCACGACGCACAGGATGGACACGCCGCCGGGTGACGCTCCCGACATAGCGAGGACGATCGTGTCGCCGAACGGATACCGCACCCAACCCAGGCCCATCGGGGGGACGTTCGGGGTGGCCATGTCGTGCGAGACCTGTTGCATCAGTGCGGTCGACCCGGCCGAGAGGACGCGCGTTCCGGAGGGGGACACACCGCCCGCGAGATGGGTGCGTCCGAAGGCGAGCAGGTCGGCGACGGTGCCGATCGGCGTGCCGCCCGCCGGTCCCCAGGTGTCGGGCAGTGTGAACATTCCGGTGGGCTCGGCCGCCATGGTCTCGGGGTCCGGGAAGTGCCCGATGGCGGTGCTGCGCAGGATCGCCCGTTCGGCCGACGTGCTGGAGTCGGTCATGCCGACAGGTGCGTAGACATCGCGCTCGAGCAGGTCGGGGAAGGACAGACCGGTCACCACCTCCAGCAGGCGGCCCGCGACGATCATGCCGCCGTTGGAGTAGCTGAGCTGCTCGCCGGGCTCGAACAGGACACCGCAATTGCGCGCGAGACCCTCGACATAAGTTTTCAGGGAGTCGCGCCCTTTCGCATCGGGGAAGAACAAGTCCGCATCGATGCCGTTGGTATGCGAAATGAGGTGGCGAACCAGGATCTTCTCCGCGGCGCCCGGCGCGGTCAGGGCGAACTCGGGCAGGTACCGCATCACCGGCGCGTCCAGATCGAGCAGCCCCCGCTCGACCTGCTGGAGGACCAACGTGGTGGTCAGCACCTTGGTCACCGAGCCGAAGAGGAACCCGGTGTCCGCGCGCATCGGCGCCCCGGTGGCGACGTTCGCGGTGCCGTGGGCGACGACGAACTGCTCGCCCGCACGGTAGACGCCCGCGACGAATCCGGGGACTTCGTTGGACAGGCAGTAGGCGGCGATCTGCTCGCGAATCCGGGCTTCGGCGGTGTGCAGTGCGTTGTTGTTCATGCCGACCACCGTCCAACCTTGCCCCAGGGGCAAGGTCAAGCCCGTGCGACGGAGTCCATTCCCGCCTCGGCCTTACGTGGCGGCGTGGCGGGGTGCGCGGCGCAGATGGCGAGGCGCTCGCGCCGGTGGTCGACGTGATCGACGACATGTGCGCCGTGTCGAAACCGAACGCCGCCAACGTAGACGTGCGTGTCGTGGCGCATGTGGTGCGGGCGCAGTGTTGCACATCCAGAAGAATATCCATCAACATGATCCGGGCGACAGGCTGCTCATATGGAGCTATTACCTGCTTGTATCCAAGTTTCCGGTCCGAATCTCTCGATATCCCTTCCATAGATGAAAGAATGTCGACTAACATACGGTGCGGATCTCGTTGACTGGCGCGTGCGGCCGGACGCCTCTTCCGGTGGTGTCCGATGCGTGTGCGGCGGCGTGGATCGAAGCGAAAGGATGCATCGACGCATGCTCAAGAAGCTGGACCGAATACTCGGTTACGAGATGAAGGTCTCCGAGTTCCTCGGCACTCTCATCATCATCGGCGTTCCCTACGGCCTGGCCGGGGTGATCTGGACGCTCACGCACACCGGTCATCTGCGCGATTTGCACGGCATCGATCTGCTGATGTCGTTCCTGGGATCGATCGTGTGCTGGCCCGTGCTGACCTTCTCGAATGTGTGCATGACCTGATGATGGCTTTGGTGTGGCTCATCGACGTTCTCGTGATCGTGGTCAAGATCCTCGGTGGGCAGATGAAGGTCAATCCCGTGCTCCGCTTCGGGCTGTGGGTGGCCGTACTCGGTCTTTTCCTGGCCGGCTGCGCGGTGCTCGTCGCACTCGTGGTGCTGCTGCAACGTTGGCTGGAGGCCCTCGCCTAGCGGCTTCGCCGACTCGGCTCTGGTCGTCCGAGTGCAGAATAAATGATTACTTACTATCGGGATTTGCTTTCCGATGTGGTCGTCTATCTGCAGTGGCCGCACGTATACGCAGGACAAAAGCGGTATCTGCCGAGGTCCTTGACATGGACCGTGCGCTTCGGCGGATGTCGATGTTTGGAATAATGAATCACTTGCAACTTGTCTGACGTCTGTGAGGTGTGCAACACTTCACCCGCTCCGCGCCATCGAAGGGGCGGCCGCCGGCGCGGTGGACGAGAAATCGGAAAGGAACGGCTACCGGTGACTGCCTCGTTGCGAACGCCAGCCGACAAGCGACCGCCACTGGAACCGGGCGAGCTCGGGAAGATGATCGACAGCGCTTCGGGCTTGTGGCGGCGCCACCCCCAGCGGTCGCTGGAAACACTGGGCAGGCAGGTCACTCTGGGCCGCGAAGCCTTCGTCCAGCTGTTCGTCTCACTGGTGCGGGCACGATTCCCGTTCCGGGAATTCATCAAGCAGTGCGCCTTCATGGCCAACGTGTCGGCGGCGCCGACGGTATTCGTGGCCATCCCGATCGCCGTCGTGGTATCCATCCAGGTCGGCGCGCTCGTGAATCAAGTCGGCGCAACGACATTCATCGGCGCGGTCGCCGGATTGGGCATCATCCGCCAGGGCGCTCCGCTGGTGTCGGCGTTGATGGTCGCCGGTGCGGTCGGTTCGGCGATCTGTGCCGATCTGGGATCGCGAACCATCCGGGAAGAGATCGACGCGATGATGGTGATGGGCGTCGATCCGGTACGCCGCCTGGTCGCGCCCCGGCTCGCGGCGGCGGTGCTGGTGAGCGTCCTGCTCTGCGGATTCGTCGTGTTCGTCGGATTCGCCACCGCGTACATGTTCAACGTGTACGCCCAATCCGGTACGCCGGGCTCGTTCATCAGCTCGTTCGCGTCCTTCGCGGTGGCGAACGATCTGATCATCGCCTTGGTCAAGGCTGCGATCTTCGGGGTGCTGACCGCGGTCATCGCCTGTGATATCGGCTTACACGCGCACGGCGGCCCTGGCGGTGTCGCCAACGCGGTGAATTCGGCGGTGGTCAGCTCGGCGCTGATGTTGTTCGCCACCAACATCATTCTCACTCAGCTGTACAACACGCTCTTCCCGGCGAAGGTGGTGTGAGCATGGCGAGCAGCTACACACCTCCGGCGCTGCGGCCCCTGCATGCCGCCGGGAAAGTCGCGCTGGCGCCTGTGCACGCCAATCAGCGCGTGGGGCATCAGGCCATCACGTTCTTCCAGGCGCTGATCGCCATCCCGTTCGTCCTGAAGCACTATCGCCGTGAGGTGGCACGGCTGACGGCCGATGTCGGCTGGGGCAACGGCTCGCTCATCGTGGGCGGCGGCACGATCGGTGTGGTCGTCATCCTGTGCGCGTTCGGCGGCATCATCGTCGGCATGGAGTCGTTCACGGCTCTGAATCTGCTGACGATGTCTCCACTCACCGGAGCGATCTCCGGATTCGCGACCACTCGCGAACTCGCGCCGATCCTGGCGACCTTGGCTTTCGCCATCCAGGCGGGATGCCGGTTCACCGCTCAACTGGGCTCGATGCGCATCTCCGAGGAGATCGACGCGCTGGAATCCATCGCCATCCGCCCGCTGCCGTATCTGATCAGCACCCGCATGATCGCCGCGACCCTGACCATCATCCCGCTCTACAGCATCGGTCTCGCCACCGCCTACCTGGCCACCAAGATCACGGTGCTGTTCTTGGGCGGCACGGCGGCGGGCACCTACGATCACTACTTCTTCCAGTTCCTGATCGGCCCGGACGTCTTCTTCTCGCTGCTCAAAGTAGTGGTGTTCGTGCTGCTTTCGACGTTCATCCAGTGTTACCACGGCTACGTCGCCACCGGTGGCCCGGAAGGCGTCGGGGTCGCGGCCGGGCGCGCCATCAAGATGGTGATCGTCGTGATGGTGTTCGCGAATCTCTTTCTCACGCTGACGATCTGGGGCATCGATCCCGGATTCCGGATCTCGGGGTAAGGCCGACGATGATTCTTGACCCCAGTGGTCGCGGACCGACCGCGAGACAGCTGACCCTCGCCGGGTCGGCGGTGCTGACGACGGTAGCGGTCCTGCTGTACCTGCTCGCGCTGCGCTACACCGGCTACTTCGAGGACAAGGTCCCGGTGACCGTGGAGCTCACCAGCACCGGCGACGGCTTGCCCGGGCGGGCGGACGTCAAATTCCGCGGCATGGTCGTTGGCCGGGTGGCCGCGGTGGACGTGGTGGCCCGCGGCGCCCGGCAGCAGGCGCGCGTGGATCTGAAACCGGGTGTCGCCTCGACCATTCCGGTGAACGTGACGGCCAGGGTGATCCCGAACAACCTGTTCGGCGTCACGGCGATCGAATTCGTCGACAACGGCCCTGAACCGGAAACGCTGCGCGCAGGCGCCACCATCGCGGAGGACACCAGCAGCGAGACGGTGGCGTTGCAGACGACGTTGAATGTGCTGCGGAACGTGCTCGAGAACATCCAACCGGAGAAATTGGGCCGGGTGCTGGCCACTCTCGCGGCCGCGCTGGATCCCGCGGCGCGTGCGCCCGGCTCGACGGTGGAGCGCCTGGACAACTGGCTGACCGAAATTCGGGCGACGCCCGGCATCGACGCGCTGCTCGGCGATCTCGGGCGGGCATCGATCGCGTTGAGCCAGTCGGCTCCCGAACTGGTCGGGGTGCTGTCGGAGTCGGTGACCACCGCCCGCACGCTGGCCGAACGACGGTCGAAGCTCATCGACTTGCTGGCCACCGGTAACGCGACGGTCGACTCGGTCAACGCACTGTTCGCCCGCAACCCCGACGCGGGCAAGTTCCTCGTGTCCGGTCTGGACGATCTGTTCGGCGGGTTGGCCAAGGATCCCGAGGCCATCCCGTACACGGCCGCGAATCTGAACGTGGCCCTGCGACGGCTGGCGACCACGTTCCACTTCGGTCCGTCCAAACAGATGGTGTGGAAGATGGATGTCTCGTTCACGCCGTTCCAGCAGTACACGGCGAAGGACTGCCCGCACTACGGCGACCAGTACGGTCCCCGCTGCGGAGGCGCCACGGTGCCCGAGGTGGCGGCGGAGCAGAACTACCCGCCGCAGCTGATGCCGAAGTGGCTCGACGCGGCGGGGCCCGCGCCCGTGCCGGTCGCGCCCGCGCCGCTGGGCGCGATGGGGCTGGTGCTGCCGGGCCTGCCTGCGATTCCCGGTCTCCCGTTCATCCCGGGTCTGCCGTCCGTCCCCGGCCTTTCGCCGAGCGCCGTGGCACCCGGCGAGCCCGGCCCGCAGAGTCCGGGCCCCGAGGCGCGGCCCATCGCGCTGCGCGGTTCCGACGCCGTGGCGGCGATCGTGGGAGGGCGGCCGACCGTGGCCCAGTACCTGCTGCTGACTCCGGTGCTGGCGGGCGGATCGGTCACCGTGACCGCCGCCGACGAGGGAGGGGCGCGCCGATGAGATCAGGCAAGGCGCTGGCGGGATTCAGCTTGTTCGCGGTGCTGGCGATCGCGCTCACCGTCACCATCTGGTCCACGTTGCAGCGATCGGTCACCGGGGATACCCAGCGCTACTCGGCGGTCTTCTCCGACGTGCTCGGCCTGCGCGTCGGGGACGACGTACGCATGGCAGGCGTGCGGGTCGGTCGCGTGGACAAGATCGACTTCACCGACGGCTACCGCGCCGAGGTGGAGTTCCGGATCGATGCGCGCCAGCATCTCACCACCACGACGAAGGCACTGGTGCGCTACCAGAATCTGATCGGTCAGCGCTATATCGCCCTGGCGCCGGGCAAGGAAGCCGGCGCCGTCGTCGCGGCGGGCGCGCGGATTCCGCTGGAGCGAACCGAACCGTCGTTCGACGTGTCCGCGTTGTTGTCCGGCTTCGAGCCGTTGTTCAGCGTGCTGCAACCCGATCAGGTCAATTCCCTGTCCGAGACGTTGATCCAGGCCCTGCAAGGCAACCAGGTGTCGCTCAGCAGCCTGATCACCCAAGCCGCGGATCTGGCGGGCACTTTCGGGCAGCGGGACAAGATCCTGGGGGAGGTCCTGAGCAACCTGAGCTCCGTGATCGGCGGCCTGGCCAATCGCAGCGGCGAGCTGGAGACGCTGCTCACCCAGGCCAGGGCGCTGGTCGAGGCGCTCTACTCGCAAGGCGAGAGTCTGAAGCAGTCGGTGGACCGCGTCGCGCACACGACCGACTCGCTGACCCAGCTGATCATGCAGGTCAAGCCAGGTTTGTCGAAGGCGCAGAACGATGCCACCACAGGTGTGGCGTTGCTGCTGCTCAACGGCGCTTCCTTGGACCGGGCTGCGGTCGAACTGCCCGCCGTACTCAACGGCGTCGCGCGCTTCACCAGCAACGGCGCCTACGGCAACGCGTATTTGTGCAGCCTCGACGTGTCGTTGTGGGGCGTGCTGTTGCCTCCTGGACTGTTCTCCCAGGTGGGCGGCAACTCGCATTCGGAGGTGTGCCGATGAGCAAGCGCATTCCGTGGCCGGGATTCCTGCGGAACCGGTATCTGCGACTCGGCCTGATCGCCGCCGCGACGGTGGCCGCTCTGTTGATCGGCTCCAGTGTTCTGACCCAGGCCCGGTTGGGCGACAAGACGATTCACGCCGAATTCGCCCAGGCCGCAGGTTTGCGTCCCGGTGCGACGGTGGACGTGTCGGGAATCGAAGTGGGTGCGGTGCGCGCGGTACGTCTCGAAGGCACCAAGGTCGTGGTCGATCTCAAAGTGCGTCGCGATCTCCGTCTCGGCCCCGACGCGCGTGCGGCGATCAAGATGTCGACGATTCTGGGCCGCCTGCACGTGGACCTGGTGCCAGGAGACGGAAAGGGCCTGCCGGGCAATCGCATCCGCATCGAGAACACGTCGGTGCCGTACAACCTGAGCAAGGTCATCCAGGACCCGAAGTACAAGAACTCCTTCGAACGCATCGAACGCCTCGATCCGCAGAAGCTACGCCAGGCGCTCGACCTGGTCGACCAGCAGATGGGGGATTCCCCGCAGCTGGCGGTCCAGGCGCTCGACAGCATCGGCGCGCTCGCCAAGGTCGTGACCGATCGCCGCGACGAAGTGGACTCGCTGCTGAAGAGCATGGACCAGGTGTCCCAGCTGGTCTCGGACAACCAGAACAGCGTGCTGTTGCTGCTGACCCGCGGCGAGGCGATCGGCAACGCCGTCCAGCAGCGACAGGATCTGTTGAAACAGTTGCTCGACAACGTCGCGGCCCTGTCGAGATTGCTCCAGGAGATGGGTCTGGAGAACAACGGCCGGCTCGGGCCGCTGATCCACGACCTGAACACCATGTCCGAGGGATTGGTCAAGAACCGCGACAATCTGGACCGGCTCTACGAGAACATGCCGATCGCTCTGCGGCAGTTCAACAACGCCGTCGGCAACGGTCCGTACGGCGACGTCTGGGCGCCGTGGTTCTTCCCGGACAACTGGCTGTGCTTCGCTCGAGCCGTACAGGGGTGCAATTGATGAGAACACGACGATTCGCGCAGCTCGGCGTGCTGATCGTGGCCGCGCTGGTCACCGCGAGTTGCGCGCTCGTACCGGACAGCCTGACCGCGCTGCCGCGGCAGTACCTCGGCGAGCGCATCCGCATCAGCGCCGATTTCGAGAACGTCGCCGGGCTGTACGCGGGCAACGAGGTCGCGGTGCTGGGCGTTCCGGTCGGCCGGGTCGACACCGTGGAGGCCAAGGGCAGCTACGTCCAGGTCACCATGAGCCTGGAACAGGGAACCAAGGTCCCGGCCGATGCCATCGCCGCCTTGGTGTCTCCGCAGCTGATCACCAATCGGCATGTCGAACTCGCCCCCGCGTACAGCGGGGACGGGCCGCTGCTCACCGACGGGACGCACATCCCGCTGGCCAGGACGCGCACACCGGTCGAACTCGACCGCATCCTGCAGAATTTCGACCAGCTCGGCGCCGCGCTCAAAGGCGACGACCGGAACGGTCCGATGGCCAGCCGTGTCCTGTTCCCGCTCTTGGACGGCAACGGCGACAGACTGCGCGCGACCCTGGACGCGCTGTCCTCGGCGTTCGAGGTGACCTTCGCCAACAAGGACCAGATCTCGAACACGATCATCAAACTCAACGAGATCACGCAGATCATCGCCCAGAACGACCAGACGGTACGTGATTTCAGCGGCCGCCTCACCGAACTGGTGCAGCTGATGGGCGACCAGGCGCCCGGTCTGCAGGCGGTGCTGCGGCAGTTGGACCAGTTCGTCGCCAACACCGCCACGCTGGTCGGCGAGAACTCCGATCAGCTCGCCGGTGCGCTGGAGCGATTCACGACCATCACCGAACAGATGCGGGCCAACGCCCGCGGCCTCACCGAGATCGTCGACGTCGGGCCGTTGCTGTTCGAGAACTTGTCCAACGCGGTCAGCCGGGAGCACCAAGCGCTGCGCCTGCACGCGCTGACCGACAAGGTCCTGCTCGACAACGAGGTCGTGTCCCAGTTCTGCGAACGCGTCCAGATGCGCCTGGATGGCTGCCGCACCGGGAAGATCCAGGACTTCGGGCCCGACTTCGGCCTCACCGCGGCACTACTGGGGATTTCGAAATGATCGGAACGAACCCGCTTCGACGCACCGCGGTGGCGGCGGCGTTGGTCGCGGTCATGGGCACCGCGACCGGCTGCGGCGTGACGGTGGCGAATCCGCCGATGCCCAAACCGGGTATCGGAGCCCCCGGCTACACCATTCGCGCGGCCTTCCGTGACGCGCTCAATCTGCCCGATCACGCGCACGTGAAGATCGGTGGCACCGATATCGGCGTCGTCACCGCGATCAGCACGACCAACTTCATCGCGGAGGTGGAAATGCTGATCAGGGAGGACATCCAGCTGCCACGCGGTACCACCGCGGAGTTGCGTCAGGCGACGCCGCTCGGCGACATCTTCGTCGCGATGACGTTGCCCGCGGCCACATCCGGCGGCGAGAATCTGCGCGCCGGTGACGTCATCGGAACCGAGCACACGTCGGCCGCCGCGTCCGTCGAGCAGCTGATGATGTCGGTCTCGATGTTGATCAACGGCGGCGGCATCAACCAGGCCGCGAAGATCACCTCCGAGATGGATTCGATGTTCGCGGGCCGCGCGCCACAACTCGCGCACCTGCTCAGCGAACTGACCGGTGTCATCGCCGCGCTGAATCAGCGCACCGGCGACATCGACAGCGTCCTGACCGGCCTCAACGTGCTCACCGGTGAATTGGCCAGGCGGAAGGCCGAGTTGGGCGACGCCGCGGATACCTTCCCCGGGCTGCTGGCTCTGCTCGCGGAGAACAACCAGTCCATCGTGGACCTGCTCGACAAAGTCTCGACCACGATGACCGCGCTCGGCGATTTCACCGAGACGACCGGCCCGCAGGCGGTCAGCTTGTTCGACAGCATCCAGCGGTTGATGGCGGGTTTCACCCAGATGGGCGACGACCTGGACGGAACGTTGAACGGCCTGCACACCATCTATCCCTCGCTGATGGCGAGCCTCGACGGGCCCGCCCTGGCCGTCGCCGCGACGGTGTCCTACCTCAGCGTCGGGGCCTTGACCGATCCCAGCGGCAGCAGGCTGCCCGAGTTCGGCGACGTGCCCGCGTTCATCGGCAGCTTGGCGCAGGTGATCGAGAAGGTGATCGGCCGGGTCACCAGCCCGCCACAGCAACCTCAGCAGCCCCAGCAAGGAGGAGAGCGATGAATCCCCCCTTGTGGCGATGGCTGGTCCGCCGCCGTGTCGCGGTGGCGAACTTCGGATTGATCGTGGTGCTGATCCTCGGCGCGGCCTATCTCGGCGCCGAAGTCCTGCGGTTCGATCCGCTACGCGACGACTACACGGTGACTGTGGAGTTGCAGTCGTCCGGTGGCTTGTCGGCGGGCAACGACGTCACCTTCCGCGGCACCAGGGTCGGCAAGGTCCGCGAGGTGAAAGTCGCGGGCAGCGGCGTCGCGGCCGTGGCCGAGATCGACTCCGCTGCCGAGATTCCCGTGGGCGGCACGGTCGCCGTCGGCCGGTTGTCGGCGGCGGGCGAGCAGTACCTGGACTTCCGCCCGGATTCCGACACCGGCCCCTACCTCACCGACGGCGCGCTGGTGGAACGCTCCCAGACGACCGTGCCGGTGAGCGTGCAGTCGGTGCTGACCGATCTCAGCGGCTTCATCGGGGGATTGAACCCGGACCGGTTGAACGTGATAATCGACGAACTCGACAAGGCGCTGGCCGGAGGCCCCGACCAGTTGCGCAACATGGTGTCGGGCATCAGTCGCGCCATGGCCGGGCTGACCGACCTGCTGCCGCAGACACGTCAGCTGATCGAAAACCTCGAAGTGATCGCGGAGACGACCTCGCATGCGCAACCGGACCTCGCGACACTCACGCGCACGGGCGGCGTGCTGTTCGAGCAGCTGACCGCGGCGGATCTGGAAGTACGTCACCTCCTGGACGAAGGGCCCGCCCAGCTCAGCACGCTCGGCGGCTTCGTGTCCCGCACCCAGGATCCCATCACGAACCTGGTGACGAACTTCGTCGCGATCACCAAGGCGGCCAAGCTGCGCGCCCCGGCGATCGCGGCACTGTTCCCCGCTTTGCGGGTCGGCTCGGAGGCGCTGGGCATACCCGCCCACGACAACGCCTTCTACACCCTGGTCGACATCTGGCCCCGCCCCACATGCGAATACGACACCATCCCGGTGGTGCCCACGGACAAGATGACCGACACCCGAGTCCGGCTCTACAACTACTGCGTCACCAACGATCCCGCCCTGCAGGTGCGTGGTTCGGCGAACGCGCCGCGTCCCGGCATTCCGGACAACGGGGCCGCCCGGCCGCCCGGTGTCCGTGGCGACGAACTGTCCCGCCCGGTCCCCGGCAACTAGGAGATTTCCGATGAAGAATGAAGACGTCGATCCGCCCGCCGAAACCGGCTCGCCCGCAACGCAAGCGGATGAGAAGGACGCCGAGTCCGTGCGCACCGACTCCGCGGGCACGACTGCGCCGGACGCGAATCCC
Source organism: Nocardia sp. NPDC047038 (assembly GCF_040644075.1). Classification (NCBI taxonomy): domain Bacteria; kingdom Bacillati; phylum Actinomycetota; class Actinomycetes; order Mycobacteriales; family Nocardiaceae; genus Nocardia; species Nocardia sp. NPDC047038. The sequence goes on from NZ_JBEYVQ010000001.1 coordinate 1,314,120, forward strand.
GCCGGAACCGGCACAGCGAAATCCGGTGATCGGTGGCGCCGGCTGCGCGGTCTGCCGATCCGCCGTCCCGGTCCGATCGTCCTGCGTTCGGCGGCCGCGATCCTCGTGGGTGTGTCGGTGGCGTCGGCCGGTTACTGGTACGTCCAGGATCACAACAGCAAGAATCTGCTGGCGGCACAGGAAGACGCGCGCGCCGCGGCGTGCCGGTACGCGCCCGTCCTGGCGAACTACGACTCGAAGAATCTCGACGCCTACTTCGCCGCCGTCAGCGACGGCGCCACCGGCGACTGGAAGAAACAATTCGAGTCCACCAGCACGGAGCTGCGTACGGTGCTCGGCGAAGGCCAGGTCACTTCGGCCACGCGCGACGTGCAGTGCGCGATTCGCGCCGGTGACGAACACTCCGCCGAAGCGATCGTGGTCATCGGCCAGACCATCACCAGTCTCGGCACCAAGGGCAAGCCCGCGCCGGGGCAATTGTCGATGGTGATGCGCTTGGAGAAGGTCGGGGACAGGTGGCTGGTGAACAAGGTCAACTCGCCGTTGACATTACCCGCGCAACCGTGACGCCGGTGCCGTGAAGAGCGCGAGAACAGAATCCGCCGAGCCCGGCTCGGAACGGGTGGTGCGCAGGCGCCCGCGCAACCGGCGGGCTCAGATCGCGGCCACGTCCGCCGCCGCGTTCGGGGCCCTCGGCTATCACGGCGTCAGCATGGAGGAGATCGCGGCCAAGGTCGGGATCAGCTCCGCGGCGCTGTATCGCCACTACCCCAGCAAGTATTCGCTGTTCCGCGAAGAGTTGCTCCGCTTGGGCCAGATCACCGTCGACGCGGTGACACTTCCCGCCGAGGCCGAGAGCTGGAGCGCCGAGGCTCGATTGCGATACGTCATCGATGCCTTGATCGCCCAGGCCGTCACCAATCGCCCGACCGTGACTCTGGCGCGCTGGGAAGGCCGCTATCTGGACGACGAAGACGGCAAGACCCTCACCGATCAATTCGCGACCTCGATCACCGCGCTTCGCCGGCTGATCGCTGCGGTGCGCCCAGGGTTGAGCAAGCGCGACGAATTCGTCCGTGCGGTGGCGATACTCAGCATCGTCAGCAGCATCGGTGATCACCACGCCGCCCTGCCGACGAAATCTCTCGCGGCCCTGCTGGCCTCCGCCTGTTGGACGGCGGTGCACGCGGTGTTGCCGACTTTCGCCGAACCCCTCGTCGCGCAGCCGTCGACGGACCCGCCGACCCCTTTCAAACATCAGTTGTTGCTGGCGAAAGCCGTGGAACTGTTCCATGAGCGCGGATATCCGAATGTCAGCGTCGAGGACATCGCCGCCGCGGCGGACCTGGCCGCCGCGTCCGCGGTCTACCGCTACTACCGCAGCAAAAGCGACCTGTTGACCGCCGCTTTCCGTCGCGCCGCCGACCGGGTGGCGGACGCCATCGGTCCCGTCATCGCGTCTTCGGCCACTCCTTCCGCGGCGCTGACGGAATTGATCGCACTCTACGTCGCGGGCTCCTTCGCCGAGCGGGAACTGACATTCGTCTACTACACGGAGTTCTCGCACGTCCCGGCCGAAGACCGAGTCGTGTTGCGCAACATTCAGCGTCTGTCGGTGGCCGAGTGGGGCAAACTGCTGGTCGCCGTGCGCTCCGATCTCTCCGAAGCGCAAGCGCGAATTCTCGTGCACGCCGCGTTCGGTCAGGTCGTCGACCTCGGCAGGGCTCTGGGCGACGGCAGGCGCGGCTGTCCGCAGGATGCCGTGGCGCGCTTGATGCGGGTCACCTTGTTCGATACGGCGACACAGCCGCCCGGCGTGCGGAAATGAGCGACCTGGCACGGCCATTCCGGCGGCCTGGCGATCGGTGTGAGACTCAGAACATAGGACAACATATGATGCTATGCGCTCAGTAAATATCGCCTTGGTTACTAGTTTTATTGCGTCAGCAACTCGGAGTCGAGTAGAATAGTCAGTAACATAAGCTACTGATGACCGGTCCAGGTCATCGAACGCAGGAGAGTCCGATGCCCGCCGATGTTCTCGTGGAGGAGCGGCCGAAGTGGGAACGCGCCGGAGTCGGGCGTACCCCGGCTTCGGAGTCCGCGGGGTGGCGCGACACGGTCGGGTCCGGACCGTCGACCGTCAGTCGGGTGCTGGGAGCGGAGTTGACCGTGTTCGAGTTCCTCGTCGTGCTCTCCGCCGCCGGGCTGGTGTTCGGCGGTGTCCGGCTGACGTCGGCGCGACTGGTTCGCCTGGTCGCGCGACGTATGAACGCAGATGGAAGGACATCCCGATGACCGCAGTCGCTCATCAACCCGATCGCGACCACAGTGCGCCGCTGACGAAGGACCGCACCCGCATCGGTATCAGCGTCACGCATCGGCCGTACACCAAGCGGCCGATCGAACTCACCGACGCTCTGGACTTCTGGTCCTTCGCCGGCGCCGCGGCCAACGTCGTCATGCAGATGGCCCGGCCGGGCGTCGGCTACGGCGTGGCCGAAAGCAAGGTGGAGTCCGGCTCGCTGATGAAGCACCCGTGGAAACGGGCGCGCACGACCACGCAATATCTCGCGGTCGCCATCCTCGGTACCGACGAAGAGCGCACGGCATATCGCGAAGCGGTGAATGTGGCGCACCGGCAGGTGCATTCGGCCCCGGGCGCCGCCGTGAAGTACAACGCCTTCGACCGCAACCTCCAACTGTGGGTCGCCGCCTGCCTTTACATCGGTTTCGAGGACACCTACCAGCTGTTACACGGGAGAATGAACGACGAGCAGGCCGAAGCGTTCTACACCTCGTCCTCCACTCTGGGCACCACCTTGCAGGTCACGGAGGACATGTGGCCCGCCACCCGCGCGGAATTCGACGAATATTGGAACACCGCGTGCGAGCAAGTCGTGCTGGACGACTACGTCCGGGGCTACCTCGAGAGCCTGCTGAATCTTCGCATGATCCACTGGTACCTGCGGCTGCCTTTCCGGAACCTGCTCCGGTTCCTCACCATCGGATTCCTGGCCCCGATTTTCCGGGAACAGCTCCGGGTCGAGTGGACCGACGCCGACCAGCGGAGGTTCGAGAACCTGTTCGTATTCGTTTCCTTTGTCAACCGCTTCATTCCGCGCTTCGTGCGGCACGGCGGATCGCACGCGCTGATGGTCGATCTGCGTCGGCGAATCCGCAAGCAGAAGAACCTCATATGAGTCCGAACAAGTTGCTCGTTGAACCATTCCGCCCCCGCGGAACCCGGGTTTGGTGATTTCGCGTACAGCCCGGTACATTCGTCTTGTCAAACTACCGAGCGATCGGTGGATAGGCGCGAATACCCCCGAGCGAGCCCCGAACCGATGTATACCGGTTCGGGGCTCGGTTGGTTTGTCCGCGCTTTCCCGTCAATCCGGCCGGAGTGCGGCCCCGCGGTCGTCGGCAAGAAAATCGCTGAGCAACGACACCAGTTCCGTCGGTGCGTGCAGCGGGATGATGTGCCCGCAACCCGGAATCTCCTGGTGGATCAGCACATCGGTGATGGGAGCCAATTGCCGGGCCAGCGCGTCACCCACCGGGTGTGCGCCGACGGCCATGGTCGGCGCCGTGAGCCGTACGGTGGCCGCCGCGTCGTGTATCTGCCGGGCGCTGGCCGGCATCGCACGGTAGTAGGAGAACGCGCATCGCAACGCCTCCGGGTTGCCGTAGGCCTCGACGAAGGCGTCCCGAATCGGCCCGGGAACACCGTGGCCCAAAGTGCCCGCGTCCAGAAACCAGTCGATATACGCCGCCTCGTTTCCGGCGACGACCTTCTCCGCGAGGCCCGGCACCGCATGGAACCCGAACCACCAGGGCGGCCCGGCGGACAGGAAATCCTCGGCGCCGGGCAGCGTGCCCAGCAGCGATTCCATCAGCACCAGTCGCCGCACCCGGTGCTGGTGCCGCATGGCCAGCAGAAAGGCGGGTGGCGTGCCCGCATCGATTCCGACCACCGCCGCGGTCGGCTCGCCGAGCGCGTCCAGCAGTCCTGCGGCGTCGACGGCCAGATTCCCCGCGTCGTAGCCGTCGGCCGCGCGCGTGCTCGCCCCGAGGCCGCGCAGGTCCGGTGCGATCACTCGGTGCCCTCGCGCGAGCGGCCCGATCACCTCGGACCACAGCTGCCAGGTGTGCGGGAACCCGTGCAACAACAGGACCGCGGGCCCACGCCCGGCGATCGCGACATTCACCTCGATGCCATTGGTCGCGATGCGGCGCAACAAGATCTCGGAAGACAAGGTGGTCATCACCTACTCCTGGTCACTATTGGTTATCAGGTGACCGTAGGTAAGCTGAGCGGCGCTGCCAAGACCGCACCTTCGAATCAGGTGGTGAGCCCGAGGTGACTACCGATCCCCTGCGTAAGCACGTCGAAGCCGCCGGTGACCTGTTCGATCCCGCCTGTCCGACCCGGCGGCTGCTCGACCGCATCGGCACGAAATGGGTCTCCATGGTGGTGAAACTGCTCGCCGAGGCCGCGCCCGGCGAGATTCGCTTCGCCGAACTCCAGCGCCGCATGCCCGGTGTCTCGCAGAAGATGCTCTCCGTAACACTCCGGAATCTGACCGGGGACGGGCTGGTCGCACGGCGCGTGGAACCCACCGTGCCGCCGCGCGTGTACTACCGGCTCACCGAACTCGGTCTGTCGCTGGAAGTTCCGCTGGCGGCGCTACGCGCGTGGGCCGAAGCGCACATGGCCGAGATCGACCACGGCCGTCCGGACAACCACTGACACGACGGGGGAGCCGAGACCCCGACGACATCGGGTCAAGGGCAGCCCTGCACACGACGTTCGTCCGTGGTGAGCAGCACGTGGTCGAAGCGCGTGCGGGTCTGCACATCCGCACCGCCGAAATCGATCAGCGCGGCCACGAGTTCCTCGGCCAGAACACGCAGTTTCGTATTCGTCTCTTGTGATCGCCAGGTGAGCACACGGAATGCCTGATCGGCCGAAATCCCGTACACCAGCATCAAGGCGCCCTTCGCCTGCTCGATCACTTCGCGGGCGGCGACCATCTCCGGCAGCGTAGCGTCGATGATCTCCTGGCGCTCCTCGTCGACGGTGTCGGTGACATCGATGTAGTACCCCGCCGTGCCGACCACCGCACCGGTGGCGTCACGCATCTGATCGCCGACGACCAGCACGTGGTGCGTCACTCCCATGGTATCGACGATGCGGTGGCGGCCGCTGAACGGCAGCCCGGTCCGCACCGCCGTCGCCAAAGTGTCGGCGACCTCCGCTCGGTCGTCCGGATGCTTGTGCGCCAGGACCAGTTCCGTCGTCGGTGTCACCTCACCCGGTGCGTACCCGTGCAGGGCCGCGACCTCCTCCGACCATTCCCAGCGTTGATCGGCGAACCAGAATTGGAAACTTCCCGTTCTTTTGGAGACGGGGACCGTGGGCACGGCCCCCGATGGCGCATTGTCGTTCACTGGTCCGGCATTCCCCGCCGCGTAATGGGTATGCGTGTGTACCGCGCAGGCGTGAACCGCCTCACGACGCCGCGACGCATCCGAGGGCGGTCGGGCGTCACAGCGGTGGAAGCGCCTGCGCGACCATCGTGCCCTCGTGCGGGAAGACCGACCATGCGCGTCGTGGCTCCGGCAGCAGGCACACTGTGCGAGGCATTCGCGAATGTCACAGTGGCGTGGTCTGCTCCGTTCCGTCTGCTCGGAGAGAACGCGGGGCGCGAGCGGCGAAGCGAGGAGCGGGAAGTGGACCATCTGCCGTCGCCGCTCCGGCTGGCCTGTATCGTGCCGGTCGCGGTGGCCGCGATGGTGTGGGTGATCATGCCGCTGCTGTCCCGGTGGTTCGCAGGGTGGTTGTCCCGCTGAGGATGTCGGTGCCCATCGTCCGAATGTGATCGGCACGCTTGTCGCTGCGGAATTATGCTGGGGCCGTGCGGATCAGACTGCGGCGTCGGGTGTACCTGGGCGCCGAGTACGCGACACTGTTCTTCGGCGGAGCGACCGTCTACAACGCGGTGTCGCGCGGCAAGTCGCCGATTCCCGCACTGCTCGCGCTGGCCGCGGGCGCGGCGGTCTATCTGCGGCGTTCCTCCGATTTCGATCGCGCCGCGTTCTGGCGCAGCGAGGCACTGCGCGCCCAGGCGCGGTCGATGGCGGCGGGCGCGGCAGCGAGCGCGGTGGCGCTCACCGCGGCGGTCGCGGTGGTGCGGCGGGAGGATCTGTTCGATCTGCCCCGGCGGAATCCCGGGATATGGCTCGCGGTGATGGTGCTGTATCCCGTGCTGAGCGTGTACCCGCAGGAATTGATCTTCCGATCGTTCCTGTTCCACCGGTACGCGCCCGTCTTCGGGGAAGGCGCGGGGTTGGTGATCGCGAGCGCGGCCGCGTTCGGCTTCGTGCACATCGCCTTCGGCAGCTGGTTCTCGGTCGCCGCCAGCGGCGTCGGTGGCTGGATCTTCGCCTCGCGGTACTCGCGGACCCGGTCGCTGTTCACCGCGTCGGTGGAGCACTCGGTGTACGGAATCGTCGTGTTCACGGTCGGTCTGGGCAGGCACTTCTATCACGGCGCCGCGCAGGCGGCCCCCAGCCGCATGATCGCGGCGACGCCGGCGTGACACGGCGCGAGCTTCGGCGTCGATGACGCGGGTATCCGCCGCCCTGTGGTGGATACTCTGCGACGGGCGGTGAGCACGCCCCTGCTGTACTTCTTCATTCTCGGTGACATCCTGGGCGCGGGCGTCTACGTGCTGGTCGGCAACATCGCGCGGGAGTCCGGTGGTGCGATCTGGTTACCGCTTCTGGTGGCCCTCGGTATGTCCTGCCTCACTGCCGGTTCCTATGCCGAGTTGGCGACGAAGTATCCCGAGGCGGGCGGCTCGGCCCACTACGCGCGCCGTGCGCTCGGGCCGGCCGCGGGATCGCTCGTCGGCTTCTGCATGCTCGCGGCCGGTGTGGTGTCGGTGGCCGCGCTGAGCAGGGCGTTCGCCGCGGACTACCTCCGCGCCTTGGTCACATTGCCGACCGCGCTGGTCGTGGTGGTGTTCATCGGCGCGTTGGCGCTGCTCAACATCTATGGCATCAAGGAGTCGCTTGGCGCCAACGTGGCCGCGACCGTGGTCGAACTCGGCGGGCTCGTCGTGGTCATCGGGCTCGGCGCGTGGGTGATCGTTCGGGGAGACGCCGAACCGGCCCGGCTCGCCGAGGTGGGGACCGAGCAGCACGGCGTCGTCGGCGCGACCCTGGCGGGCGCGGTGCTGGCCTTCTACTCTTTCGTCGGGTTCGAGACCTCGGTGAATCTGGCGGAGGAAGTCGCCGAGCCGCGCAGGTCCTATCCGCGCGCGCTGTTCGGGGCGCTGCTTACCGCCGGTGGCGTGTACCTGCTGATCGGCTTCGTGGCCGGTGCGGCGGTGCCCACCGATCGGCTGGCGAATTCGAGCGGTCCGCTGCTGGAGGTGGTGCGCCTGGCCGGTGGCGTCCCGGACGAGTTGTTCGCCGTGGTCGCCCTGGTGGCCGTCGCGAACGGGGCGCTGCTGACCGGCATCATGTCCTCGCGGCTGGCCTACGGCATGGCTCGCGAGGAGCTGCTTCCGCGCGCGCTGGGCCGGATTCTGCCGGGCCGCCGGACGCCGTGGGTGGCGATCGCCGTGACCGCGGCGGCGTCGTTGTCGCTCGCACTGACCGGCGAGGTTGCCTCCCTCGCCGAGACTTTGGTGTTGTTGCTGCTGGTCGTTTTCGCGGCGGTCAATGCGTCGGCGCTGATCCTGCGGCGGGAGCCCGACGTGGCCGAGCATTTTCGCGTGCCACGCGTCGTGCCTTGGCTGGGACTGGCCTCCTGTCTGTTCCTGTTCACCCGGATCGACGGGGTCGTGTGGTTGCGGGGTTGCGTTCTGATCGGCATCGGATTGCTGTTCGCCGCCGTGAACGCGGTTCGCGCGCATCGGTCCCAGCCGGACGGCCATAACACTTTCTCGGCCGGGCGCGGCGCATGACGATTCGCTCTCCATTGCGCGGCGACACGGACAGGTCGTTGCACCTGGATGCGCCCGGTGGTACTTCTTCACGGCGCCACAGCGCCGATCGCAGTACGGAGATCGGATCGGTACCCCCTGAACTCGCCCCTGTCCCGGAGGTTCCACGCGATGACTTATCCAGTGCACGGCGGCTCCTCGCTCCGCAGCAGACTCCGCGGCTACACCCCGCGGCGGTACAACCGGCTCCCGGCGGCGCATCGCGTTCTCGCCGTCCCGAATCGTCCCAGCGAATGGCATCCGGGGATGCTGTGGTGGGATGCGAGCACAGTGCGCGTGACGTACCCACGGCCGGAGGCCACAGGGCGTTGGAACACCGTGCCGCACCTCGTGTTGCCGGTCGACCACGGGCGTCTGGCCTTCTGTATCTCGTCGCATTCCAGCGAGGCTCGGCATCTGGCCCGCGAACCCCGGGTCATCGTGCAGGCCGCGGACTGGCGAGGTGCGCCGGCTCTCGGATCGCGGCAGCATCAGGGCACGGCCGAATTGCTCCGTACCGGGCCACTGTTCCACCAGGTGCGGGCCGGTATGCAGACCAAATACGGACGATGGCTCGGGCTGGCGCGTCTGGGCCACAGACTGGCCATGGGCGCGGCGCCCTACGGCGACATCGTGGTCGTCGTCACCGTGAGCGAGAACTCGCTGCTCGGTACGTGACCTCACCCCTCGGGAGTTCCGCTGTCCGGCGGTGACATCGAGCGAAGCCGATCCGAGCGCGGTTCGCTCGAACTGGACACCTGCACAGAGCGCTGTCCATACGATGGGGTCGTCGTGTCGCGGAAAGCGTGACGCACCGAGACCGGCGGAGGTCGGCGTGAAGGTTCATGTGCAGGTCACCGGAGCGCCACCGCACGTCGCGGCCGACGCGCGAGCGCTGGCCGAGACCGGGGCCGACGGCCTGTTCACCTTCGAGGGCCCGCACGACGTGTTCTTTCCCCTCGTCGTCGCAGCCGGAGTGACATCCCTGGAACTGATGACGAACGTGGCGATCGCCGGGCCGCGTAGCCCGATGCATCTGGCCCACGCTGCCTACGATCTGCGGCTCTACAGCGAGGGACGGTTCCGGCTCGGGTTGGGCTCGCAGATCCGCGCCCATATCGAGAAGCGTTACGGCAGCAGTTGGGGCGCGCCCGCGGAGCGCACCGCGGAGAGCGTGGCGGCGGTGAAAGCGATCCTCGCCGCGTGGGAAGGGGAGGGCCCGTTGAACTTTCGCGGCAAGTACTACACGCACACGCTGATGCCGCCCACCTTCGATCCCGGGCCGAACCCGTTCGGTCCGCCTCCGGTGCTGATGGGCGCGCTCGGACCGGTGATGACGCGCAAGGCCGCGGAGGTCGCCGACGGACTGCTGGTGATGCCGTTCAACAGCGGGCGCCATTTCACCGAGCGCACACTGCCCGCCGTCGCCGAGGGCCTGCGCCGGGCCGGGCGGACCGCGGACGGATTCCCCGTGATCGCTCAGGTCATGGTCGCGCTCGGGCGCACCGAGGAAGCTCTGACCGCTGCGATGGACGGCGTGGGCTCGCTGATCGCGTTCTACGGGTCCACGCCCGCGTATCGTCCGGTCCTCGAAGTCGAGGGATGGGCGGCGTTGCAATCCAAACTCAACGCGCTGTCCAAGACGGGCGATTTCGCCGAGATGCGGGCGGCGGTCACCGACGAGATGGTGCGCACGATCGGGGTGGCAGGCACACCGGAAGAGTGCGCGGCGCAGATCAGGGCCCGCTTCGGCGCCGGGATCGAAGAGGTGTGCTGCTACTTCCCCGGCTACGCACCGGATGCGGCGGACGTCGCAGACTTGGTGCAAGCATTGCACCGGAGCGGTGAGGTGCGCCCGTCGCTCGACGCGGCCCAGGGCCGACAGCGAAGTTAGCAACCGCGGACCACCGGGTCATCCGTTCGGCGCACGATGCGCGAAAGAATGGTGACCCGGGCGAAGGTGGCTTTGACTGCACGAATGCCTGTTCCACCCCATGCTCGCGGCTATGACGACTTCGGCGGCTCCGTCGGCCGCACCACGGCCGATTCGACACCGGAGTGGAGCTATCCGCCCACCGCTCCCGAGGGCGCTCCGAACATCGTCGTGGTGCTGATCGACGACATGGGGTATAGCGACATCGGCCCGTTCGGCTCCGAGATCGAGACGCCGACGCTGGACCGCCTGGCCGCCGACGGTCTCCGGCTGACCAACTACCACACCACTCCGCTGTGCTCGCCGTCGCGCGCGTCGCTGTTGACCGGCATCAACGCCCACCGCGCCGGCTTCGGCTTCGTCGCCAACGCCGATCCCGGATATCCGGGGCTGCGCCTGGAACTGGCGGACGACGTGCTGACACTGCCGGAGATCCTGCGCGGCAACGGTTACGCCACCTATGCCGTCGGCAAATGGCACCTGGTGCGCGACGCCACGATGAACCCGGCCGCGCACCGGGATTCCTGGCCGACCCAGCGCGGCTTCGACCGCTACTACGGCTCGCTCGAGGGCCTCAACTCCTTCTACTACCCGAACCAGCTGGTGTCGGACTCTTCGGTCGTCGACATCGAGGAGTACCCGGAGGGGTACTACCTCACCGACGATCTGACCGACAAGGCCATCGCCTACCTCAAGGATCTGCGCGCGCACGACGCCACCAAGCCGTTCTTCTTGTACTTCGCGCACGTCGCCATGCACGGTCCGTTGCAGGCCAAGCCCGCGGACCTGGCCAAATACCGCGGCCGCTACGCGAAGGGGTGGGACGATCTGCGCAGGAGCCGGTTCGCCGCCCAACTCGCCCAGGGCCTCTTTCCCGCGGGCACGCAGCAGAAGCCCCGCAACACCGAGCCGGGTTACGAAGCGGCGGAGTGGGATTCGCTGACTCCCGCGCAGCAGCGGCGATTCGCGCGGTACATGGAGGTGTACGCGGGCATGGTCGACAGCATCGACCAGAGCCTGGGGCGCCTCGTCGACACGCTCGAACAACTCGGCGAGCTCGACAACACCATCGTGGTGTTCACCTCGGACAACGGCGGCACCGCCGAGGGCGGGCCGGAAGGCACCCGCACCTACTTCGCGGAGTTCGCCCACATCACCGATCCGGACTGGATCGGCGACGTCCCGCACGACGAGGACCTGATCGGCACCGCGAAGCTGGGTGTCCACTATCCGCGCGGGTGGGGCCAGGCGTCCAATACGCCGTTCCGCTTCTACAAGGGCCAGACCTTCGCGGGCGGCGTACGCGTGCCGTTCGTGATCTCCTGGCCCAAGGGGCTGCCGCGCGGCGCGGGCGACAACGGCATCCGGCACGAGTACACCTACGTCACCGATCTCGCGCCGACCTTGCTGGAACTGGCCGGATTGCGGCGGCCGGGCGTACGCAACGGGCTGCCCGCCAAGGAGTTCGACGGCGTCTCGGCCGTGCGGACGCTGCGTGACCCCCATGCGGTGTCCGAGCACACCGAGCAGTACTCGGAGATGGTCGGCAATCGCGGCTTCTATCGCGACGGATGGAAACTGCTGTCGCTGTACGAGCCCGGGACCGATATCGATGAGCCGAGATGGCAGCTGTTCGACGTTCGCGCCGATCCGACGGAGCTGCACGATCTTTCCGAGCGGTTCCCGGAGAAGGTCGCGGAACTGGCCGCCGCATGGGACGAATCCGCCTGGGCGAATACCGTGTTCCCCTTGCTCACGCGCCAGGATCTGGCACGGCGGCGGCCGGAGGAGGACCGATTCTCCGCGCCTGTCCGGCTGCTGCCGGGCACCCCGACCCTGGAGCGGTATCGCTCGCAGCGACTGATCGCCTATCGGGACTTCGTCATCGAGGCGGAACTCGCCGGGTACGCGTCCGGCGACGAAGGGGTTCTCGTCGCGCACGGCGACCCGCTGGGCGGCTATGTGCTCTACCTCGAGAACGGCCGGGTGACGTTCGGTGTCAACAGTTACGGCCGCTACGACAGCGTCACCACGCGCACCCTCGCGGAAGGAACGCGGCACATCACCGTGCACGCCACGGTGCGGCCCCGGCTGCGGTGGGATTTCGTCATCGAGCTCGATGGCGTCCAGGTCGCGCGGCTGGTGGATCGAGTCCAGCTGGTCGGTATGTCGCCGTGGACCGGGATTTCCGTCGGCGTCGACGCTCGCGGTCCTGTGGCGTGGGAACTGCGCGAACGCCGCGGCACTTTCCGCTACACCGGCGCGCTGCGAGCTGTCACCTACACGCCCGGTCCGATCCAGGTGCCGCGCCGGACCATCGAGGCGGTGGAGCGCGAGGCGGAGTTCGTCGCCGAATGAACCTTTGTGGCCGGGCGTTGGGGCACCGGTTCGATCAACTGGCAGCGGCGAGCATGTGCTCGGGGAAGGTGGGTGCATTCGGAGGGGATCGAGCGCACCCACCCTCGCGCCTCGGCGACAGCTGAGCAGCGGGCACAGCCGACGCGGGCAGCGTCGGGACTGACCGACGGAAACGAATGCGAAAACCCCCGGAAACCCCGACCCGTCACCGACCTTAACGCCGTCGGCCCGACAATGACAGAGAAACGCTTGCCTGAAACGGTTTTCAGGCGACTTCAGGCTGTCTTAAGCCTTCGCTTGCGAAGGTGATCTTCGTCTTCGAGATCACTACTCCCGCAGGAGGTTTTCCTATGAAAGTCGCTATTCGCCGCGTACTTCCCGGTCGGCGCGGGCTGCTCGCGGCGGCCGCCGTCGACGCGAACAGCGGGGCCGTGCTGGGCACGGTGCGGCAGGACTGACGGACATGGTTGTGCGCAAGATCGCCACGATATCGACGCTCGCTGTCGCGATTGCCTGCGTTCCGGCCGGAAACGTAGGCGCCGCACCACCGGAAGCCGGTGGGCAAGCCGTGAACTACACCGCGACCGCTTCCGCCGAGAGCGTGGTCGTCCGGATCGACTCCGGCTCGCTGCAGGCCGAGAACGGAGTGTTCGCGATCGCGGCGAACGACGGCACCGTGCTCGCGGGCACGCCGCTGGAATTCCGGGTCGACGACTTCGTTTTCCCGATCGCGGCCGACATCGGCGGCCGGACCGCCACGCTCACACCGTTGTTCGACCTCGAGCACGCGGCGTACCGCCCGGTCGCCCTGCCGTTCGAGGACTCGGCGCGTTGGCGCACGCCGTATGAGCGGGAGGTCGCGGCATTCACCCGGCTGAAGGACACCATCGCGACGGGCGCCGCGATCGGCACCGTCGCCGGTGGCCTCGGTGGCGGCCTGGTCGGCTGCGTGCTCGGCGGCATCGCGGGAGCGACCGTCGCGGCCGCGACGATCGTCGGCATGTTCGGCCCGTTCATCCCGGCCGCCGCCGTCGGCTGTCTGGGCGGAATCCTGGCCGTGGGGGCTCTGGGCACACTCGCCGGTCAGCTCTTCGTCACCGCGCCGATCGCCGTCGCCGCTCTGGTGCAGTACTTCACCACCGTCAACCAGCCCTTCGTCCCGCCGGCCCCGTAACTCTCCCGGCTGGATCACCGAACACGTGCCGCGCCGGGTCGTCCTGCCGGGTCCCGGCGCCTCGAACTGTTTCGCCCGTCCAGGACAGGGCAGCTATGTGATGTGAGCATGCGATTGCGTCGTAGCCGACCGTACGACGGCGGACTCCGACGCGTCCGGCGTGGACGCGGGTTCGGCTATCGCACCGTGCACGGTGAACCGGTGCGGGACGACGCGACACTGGAGCGCGTCCGCGGGTTGGCGATTCCGCCGGCCTGGCGAAAGGTGTGGATCTGCGCGCAGGAGAACGGTCACATCCAAGCCGTCGGCGTCGATGCCGCGGGCCGCCGCCAGTACCTGTACCACGAGCAGTGGCGCAAGGAGCGAGACGAGGAGAAGTTCGACCGGGTCCTGGCCTTGGCGGGTCGCTTGCCGGAGGTCCGCGCGCAGGTCCGGGAGGATCTCGCCCTGCGCGGCTCGGCCCGGCGGCGGGTGGAAGCGGTGGCCATCGATCTGGTGGATCGCGGAGTGTTCCGGGTCGGGGGCGAGGAGTACGCCGAGGAGCACGGCACCAGGGGAGTCGCGACATTGCTGCGCGAGCAGGTCCGGGTGTCGGGGGAGCAGATGCTCTTCGACTATCGCGCCAAGGGCGGTATCCGGCGACGAGTGAGCGTCCGAGACCCATTGCTGGCCAAAGCCGTTCGATCACTGCAGCGCGGCAGGACGGGATCCGATCGGCTCTTGGTGTACCGGGACGGCGACCGCTACGGCGAACTGCGCGCCGACGACATCAACGCGCGCTTCCAAGAACTCGCCGCCTGCGAGTGCAGCGTCAAAGACCTGCGCACCTGGCAGGCGACCGTCCTGGCCGCGGCCGCGCTCGGTTCGATCGAACGGCCGTCGAACCTCCGTGCGCGCAAGCGTGCGGTCCGGGAGGTCATGGACGAGGTCGCAGCCGCACTCGGCAATACCCCGGCCGTCGCCCAGGCGTCCTATGTCGATCCACGGGTGGTGACCGCCTTCGAGAACGGTACGACTGTCGCCGCGGCGCTGCGGCGCGCGAAGCGGGCCGGATCCGCCGACGCGGAGCGGGCGGTCATCGACAGCGCCGTCATCCGCATGCTGCGCCGGACACGGTGATACCGAGGTACCGGGAATGTGGCCGCCACCCGGTCTCGCTCATCGCTCGTCGAGTGAGGGCAGGACGGTCTCGCGCATGATCAACAGGACGGCCGCGGCGACGGGGATGGCCAGCAACGCCCCGATGATCCCGAGCAACGCGCCACCGAGCAGCACCGCCACCACGGTCACGAGCGCGGGTACGTGCACCGCGCGGCCGATGATGCGTGGCACCAGAACGTAGTCCTCGAACAGGCGCAACGCGATGAAGAACGCGACGGTCGCCACCGCGACCGGCAGGGAGACGGTCAACGCGACCAGCGCGACGATCACCCCGGCGAGCGTCGAACCGACGATCGGGATCAGGTCGAGCACAGCTACCAGCACCGCCAGCAGCAGTGGGTACGGCACGTCGAAGATGAGCAGCCAGATGCCGGTCAGGACGGCGGTGATCAGCGAGATGACCAGGTTGCCCAGGATGTAGCCGCCGACCTTGGCGAAGATCTCGTCGCCGATCAGAATGGCGCGGGAGCGGCGCGAGTGGGGGAAGAGCCGGTAGACCGAAGCGCGCACGCGGGTGAAGTTCGCCATGAAGTAGGCGGTCAGCACCGCGATGACGACCGTGCTGCTGACGATCGAGAACACCGCGCGCCCGGCGTCCAGCACCCCGGTGGTCAAGCCGGAGGAGTCCGATTCGAGTGTTCGACGCAGCCGGTCTTGCAGGTGGAATCGCTGGTCGAGGCCGGCGATGTAGGGATAGCGGTCGGCCAGATGAGTGACGTAATCGGGCGCATTGTGCGCGAGCGCCTCACCCTGCGTGACCAGCGGTGGTATCGCCGCGGCGAGGAATCCGGCGAACAGGCCGAGCCCGACCAGGTAGACGGTCGTCACCGCGGCCCAGCGCGGGAACCGGGGCCGTACCAGCCGGGACACCAACGGCTCCATCCCGACGGCCAGGAACAACGCCACCACGATCAGGATCAGCGTCTGGCCCGCCGCGAGCACGGTGCGAATGGCGGCGTAGGTCACCGCGACACCGGCGGCTCCGGTCATCCCGATCATGAACGGCGAGCGCCGATCGAAGGGACGCCCGGGTCGGCCCAGGGGGAACTCCGCACTGCGCGCACGGGCGGCTTCGGCCTCGGCGGCGACGATCGGACCGGATTCGTCGGTGCCGTGGGGTTGTGCGATGTCGCCGCTGTGTCCGCTGTCCGCGGCATCGGGGGCGGGATGTTCTTCGTCGGGGGTGTCTCTTTCGGACATACCTTCCGTCCGATCCGTGGGTGTGCTGGCCCGGTATGGCAGTGCGCGATTTACCCGCTGTGCGGCCGCCCAAACACGGCGTCCGGAGCGGTGATGGCCGGTCTACGCGCCGAGGGTGTCGCACCGGCGCGGAATCGCACCGCGGCGAAGGCACGTCCGCACGTCATCGGGGGTCCGCGGCCCGATGGAATCGACACCGTCGGATCGTTCGATCGGCACCGGCTGATCCCGCGCGTTCCCAGCCGTGGGCGAACACCGTGCACATCCGAAGCGGCACCCGAAAAGCGGCCTAAGCCACCGCTATAGGGCGGCCTGTCACCGCATCGAGCTGCCGGAATACAAGCTGCACAGTCGGTTTCCGCATTCTCGCGTGCCCTCGTCCGCCCGAATCAGCAACGTCGCAGCCATCGGCAGCCGATACTGGTGTACAGCCCGTGCACACTCGCGGTGATCCCTACGAGCCGATCCATCAGCGACGCTCCGAGAACCGACAGGATCCGGCGATGCCCAAGATCGCAAACCTGAACCCGCTGCCGATGGCCGACATCGGAGGCTCGGATCTGTTCATCCCCTTCCGCATGCCGAGCGGTGAGATCGGGTACCTGCTCGGTGACACGTTCTCCGGCGCCGAACCCGCGGTGGGAGGGCCGAATTGGCGTTCCCCGATGCTGTTGCGCAGCGGCACCCACGACATGTCCGCACCGATCGAATTCCGATCGGCGGCGCGGGATGCCCGGCAACTCTGGGACTACCCGCACGACAATCCCCAGTACTCCACGGTTCTGCCCTGCGACGCCATCACCATCGGCAGCCGGATCTATCTGTGGGTGATGGTCACCCAGGGATTGGCGAACGAGCGGTGGTGCGAGATCCGGTATTCCGACGACAACGGCGAGAGCTGGACCGATACCGCCGTGCGGTGGTCGACCAGCGCCTACGGCGGCAAACGCACGATGATCTCGTGGGAACGCGGTGGCGACGGCTACGTCTACGTCATCTCCACCGGCGGACTGGCCAGGAACAAGAACATGCTGCTG
This sequence comes from Nocardia sp. NPDC047038, assembly GCF_040644075.1. Classification (NCBI taxonomy): domain Bacteria; kingdom Bacillati; phylum Actinomycetota; class Actinomycetes; order Mycobacteriales; family Nocardiaceae; genus Nocardia; species Nocardia sp. NPDC047038. Next base: position 1,330,980 of record NZ_JBEYVQ010000001.1, read on the forward strand.
TGGCGAGTACGCGAGAGCCATGCCGCGCTCATCGACCCGGCGGCCTGGCAAGGATGGGGCTGGAACGGACAGGATTGGGGCTGGGGCCGGGATCCGGGCGGCGATCCGCGTTTCGGCATCCTGGCCGACGACACGAAACTAGGCGAGATCGGACTGCGGCGGATCCAAGGGAATTGGGTGATGTCGGGATTCGACGCCGGGGCCTACGGTGCCTTCGTCAAGGTGGCCAGGAGGATCACCGACAACTGGCGCACAGCCTGGACCTACCGCCCGGTGAAGGGATCTTTCTGGGCGCCGGGCGGTCCCGATATCGTGCCGCGCCTCTATGGTTGTTATGTCCACCCGGACAGCAGGTTCGACGGCGCGTTCTGCATGATCGTCAGCGAATGGGCGGAATCCGGTAACCCGTATCGGGGCATGCAATACCGGATCTACGGAGTTCGGCCCGCCGCTGCGCTCAGCGCAAGGCGGGTCCTCAGCCGGGAACGCGCCGGTTCGTCCCGCGCAACGGATTGGCCACCGGGAAGGTGATCGCGGGCAGCGTCACCGACATCCGCACGGTCGTCCCCGATTCCGAGTGGTCGATGTCGAGTTCCTCGGTCAGGGCGCGCATCATGTCGATACCGCGGCCGCGATACCCGGGATCGGATGCCCGTGGCTTCCAGCCGCCCGCGTCGGCGACCACGATGACGACGGTGTCGATGTCGCAGGTGGCCGACATCCGCACCCGGCCGGTGGCGTCGTTGCGGTAGGCGTGCTCGATGCTGTTGCTACACGCCTCGTTGGCCGCCGCGACCAGGTCGGCGGCCAGGTCGTGCGGCACCGCCGCGGCGGCCAGCCAGCCCTTCAGCGTGCGCCGCAGGGCCGCGAGCTCGTCCGCGCGCGCGGGCACGTCCAGCCGCAGCGGCGCGGGCGGCTGGCGGTAGACCACCATGGCGACGTCGTCGTCGTACCCCGCGGACGGCCGCAGGCGCGACAGCACCGCGTCGGCCACTTCGCGCGGCAGCCGTCCCGAGGTGTCGGCGAGGACCGCAGCGATCTTGGCGAACCCCTCGTCGATGTCGACGCCGCGCTGTTCGACCAAACCGTCGGTGAACAGCACCAGGGTCGAACCGGGTGTGAGCGCCGTGGTGGCCTCCGGCCTGCGCGGCGGATCGAAGGTCGCCAGCGGCACCGAGCGCCCGCCTTCCAGCAGCCTGCCGGTCCTGGCGACGTCCGCGAGGATCGGTGGCATGTGACCGGCGCTGCTGTAGCGGACCAGACCGCGCACCGGGTCCAGCACGGCGGCGCAGACGGTGGTGCACATGGCGCCGGGGATGCGCGCGGCGACGGTGTCGAGTTCGGCGAGCAGCTGCGCAGGTCCCGCGCCGCGCAGCAGCAGCGCACGGGCGGCGGTTCGCAACTGTCCCATCACGACCGCGGCGGACAAGCCACGACCCACGCAGTCGCCGACCACGACGCCGATGGTGCCGTCGCGCAGCGGCACCACGTCGTACCAGTCGCCGCCGATCTCCAGCGGCGGCAGCGCCGGCTCGTAGTGCACCGAGAAACGCGGCGGCAGATCGATCGGGCCGAGCATGGCGCGCTGGAGGGTCAGCGAGGTGGCGCGGGCCTGGTCGAAGTTGCGCGCCCGCTGCACGGCGAGACTGAGATGACCGATCAACAAGGAGAACAGCGTCCAGTCCGCGGCACTGATCGCCCGGGGTGCGGCGAAGCGCAACCACACCGCCGCGTCGCCGGTCTCGCCGAGCGGAGCGACGATGCCCTCGGAGCTCTCGGCTCCATCCGGAATGGCCAGCAGGCTGCGTGGCGGCCTGCGTCTGGCCCGCTCCAGCAGGGCGCGCGACCCGTCGTCGAGGGACGCGGCGCCGTCGTGCGAAGTGCGGTCGGCGCCTGTGCCGGAGACGTACACCTCCGGCACGGCGTTGCGGCTGGGCCACACCGCCACCACCGCCGTTTCCGCGCCCACGGTACGGCGCAGCTCGTCGAGCCCGACGGCGAGCACTTCGACCACACTGGTGGCCGCGCCGACAGCCGTGGCGAGCCGGGACGCGGCCTGGTCGCGCGCCTGCGCGTCGTGTTCGGCGGTGATGTCGCGGAGCGTGCCGACGAAGATCCGCTCGTTGTCCTCCGGCTTGATCAGGGCGCTGGTGCTCACCGCGAGCCATACATTGCGCCCGTCGCGGTGCCGGATCGGGATGACGAAGCGCTGTGCCTCGGTACCGAGGTCGGGATAGCGCGGACCGTCCGGGCTCGACCACGGATGCGGCAGCGGATAGGGGATGCCCGCGGCGCCGTAGCCGGTCAAGGCGCCGAAGGCGGTGTTGACCTCGATGATGGTGCCCTGCGCGTCGGCGACGAAGAAGCCGTCCTGCAGCGATTCCACCAGCGCCGTGCGGAACGCGTCGCGTCCGGCGAGATCGTCGGCGCGGGTGCGCTGCTGCTCGTAGCGGCGGGTGCCGTCCAGATAGCCGCGGGTCGCGATGTCCAGCGGAACCAGGGTCTGCAACAGGAATTCCAGCGCGGTTTCCGGTAGGCGTGCCGCGAGTTCGCCGCCCTCGGTGGCCGCGTCCTTCTGCCGCTGTTCCTCCGCTTCCTGGACCACGCGGAAGTGGTTCTCCGTGAGGTCGAGCAGGCTGATGCCTTCGACCAGGGCCCGCCTGCCCAGCTCGTAGCCCTCGGCGAGACCGGCCTGGGTCGGCGAATCCATGTGCCGCCGTAGCGCATCGCCATAGTCGTCCAGGAAGTCGGCCAGCAGGGCGCTCATTTGGCCGTCCCTCCCGCACCGCGGTGCCGCGCCGCGAGCACCAGCGCGTCGTCGGTGTCCTTGGCGTGCCGGGCGAGCATGTCGGCGGTGATGTCGGCGGTGGACTTGGAAAGGTCGATGGCCGAGGCGGATTCGGTGACGATACCGTCGGTGGACATCAACAGCAGGTCACCGGGACGGACCGCGACCGACTGCGGCTGGAGGTTGGCCGGAAGGCGATAGCCGACGATGCCCGCGGTCAGCAGGACGGTGGCGTGCACCTTCAGGCTGCCCGCCGGACCCGCGGTGAGCACCTGCGATTCGACATTGCCGACGCCGAGCCAGCGCACCGTGTCGCCCTCGTCGAACAGGGCCAGCGAGATCGCCGCCCCCCGGGTGTCGGCCATCGCCCGATGGCACAACACCATCAGCACGTCCAGCGGTTCGGCGCGGTTCTCCGACAGCACCCGCGCGGCGCGATCGGCCGCGTCCGCCGCGGCGGCGCCGTGCCCGAGCCCGTCGAGGACCGCGAAGAGGACGGTGCCGCCACCGGCGTCGAGGACGACACCGCGGTCACCGGAGACCTGTTGACCCGGCAGTGCGCGTCCGGCCACCGCCCACTCGATCCGGCCGATGAACCCGTCCTCATGCACCGTTCGGTACCCACTTCCACATCTCCACCAGCGTGCCGCGACCCGGCGCGGAATCCACGGTCAGCCGGTCCATCAACCGCCGGGCGCCGGGCAGACCGAGCCCGAGCCCGCGTCCGGTGGAGTAGCCGTCCTCCAATGCTCTGGCGATGTCGATGATGCCGGGCCCCTGGTCCTCGGCCTGCACCACCAGGGCCTGACGGCCCTCCCGGTCGTCGACGAGCAGACGGATCTCGCCGCTGCCCGCGTAACTGGTGATGTTGCGGGCGATCTCGGAGATCGCCGTGGAGATCATCGTGCGGTCGGTGAGGGTGAATCCGAGTTTCGCTGCCAGTTCGCGTCCGGCTTGACGTGCGGTCACGATGTCTCCGGACACCCTGACCGCGATCACCACGTTCTCAGCGGCCACTGTCACGACCGTCTCGCTGGCGACGGGCTGGGATCTTGCGGTCCAACCAGGCGAGTCCCTCTTCCAGATCGAGGGCGGTGTGCATGTCCTCGAAGGTGAGACCGAGCTGCACCATGGCGAACGCGACTTCCGGTTGCAGACCGACGATCACCGTTTCGGCGCCGCGCAGCTGCGTCATGTGCGCGATGGTACGCAACGATCTCGCGGCGAACGAATCCATCACGTCGATCGCGGTGACATCGACGATGATGCCGTGTGCCCGGTATTTGCTGACCTGTTTCATCAGGTCGTCCTGCAGGCGCTCGGTATCGGCGTCCGTCAGCGCCGACTGCACCGACGCGATGAGATACGTCCCTTGTTTGAGAATCGGAACCGGCATGTGGCGCGCCCGATCAGCGGCCGTCGCGTTCGGTGACCCGTTCGGTCACGCGGGAAACCTCGTAGCCCAGCAGCCGTTCCGCTTCTTCGATACCGCCCTGCAGGTCGCCGACCGCGTTCATCTTCGACAGATCCAGGCCGATGGTGACCAGGGTGAGCGCGATCTCCGAGGACAACCCGGTGATGATCACGTTCGCGCCCATCAGGCCGGACGCGTCGACGGTCTGCACCAGATGGTTGGCCACGGTGGAGTCGATCTGGGGGACACCGGTGATGTCGATGACGACGACCTTCGCGCGGTTGGCCCGGATGGCGCGCAGCAACTGCTCGGTGAGCTGGCGGGCGCGCTGACTGTCCAGCACGCCGATGATGGGCAGGATCAACAGCTGTTCGCGCACCTGCAGCACCGGCGTGGACAGCTCGCGAATGGCTTCCTGCTGCTGCCGGATGACGCGCTCGCGCTCCTGGACGAAGGACACGGTCACGGTGTTGGCGATGCGGTTGGCGGCCGGTTCGTAGGCGTCGAGCACCTTGTTGAGGAGTTCGAAGTCCGACTGGTACTTCTCGAAAAGGCTGCGTGCGAGCACGTCGCGCAGCAGAAGCACGATGCCGATGACCTCGTCGGTCTCGACGCCTCTCGGGATGATGCGTTCGGACAGGTCCCGCGCGTACGCCTGCAGCGCTTCGACGCTACCGGTCTCGAGCACGTCGACGTAGCCGTCGTAGATCGAGGTCGCCTCGGAGAAGATCTCCTCCGGGGTCATGGCGGTGAGCAGTTGGGCGTCGGCGATGCGGCGGGCCCACTCTTCGCGCAGCGCGGTGCGGTTCTGGCGCAGGTGCTCGACGAGTTGCGGGAGCAATTGATCGATCGGTCCCGCGGTCAGGGAATCCGCCGAAAGGCTCATGGACACCTCGGACATGGACTCCTGCCCCTTTCGACGGTTCAGTCGGGATCTCTGTGCATTCGGCGCGTGCCGATTCCGAGCCTAGTCATACCCCACCCGAGTCGCCGACGAAACCTGCCGGTTGTTCGCCTGATGTTCGAGTGCGGGAGTGCCTCACGGCACCGTAGCGAATCCGCGTTCCAGCGCTGCGAGCGCCTCGTCCAAATACACCGTGAGGTCCGCGTCCGCGCGGGTCAGCCAGGCGTCGAACGCGGCGCGCGCCGCCGCCAGCGTGGTCCGGCCGACGGCGAGCGGGATGAGCCCGTCCTCGGGTTCGCCGAGCCGGCTCGCAGCGAACGCGCTCACGGCGCGCTCCCAGGCGTCGTAGTGCGCGCCCGCGGTGGCGGCCAGCGCGGGGATGTTCGCGACCAACTGCATCCGGGTGCGCAGTTCCGGAACGTCCTCGGCGCGATAGTTGTTGGCTTCGACCACGACTCGGCGCACCGCGGTCATCATCGGAACGTCGTCAGGCACCGTCGCGAACGCGGCGCGCAGTGCGGCGACCTCATCATCGAACTGCGACCAGAGCACCTCCGCCTTGGTGGGGAAGTACCGGAAGAAAGTGCGTCCGCTGATGCCGGCGGCGACGGCGATCTGCTCGACGGTGGTCTCGTCGAAGCCCTGTTCGCTGAACAGTCGCATCGCGATCAGTTCGAGTTCGCGTTTGGTGGTGCCGCGTGGGCGGCCGCGCCTGGCCCGGTTCTCCAGCATTGTTCGATTGTGCTCGGCCGCCACGGCCCTTGATTTTGTCAGTGACTGACGATAATCTCGCCGCATGTTGGCGGATCTCACCTGGCCCGAGGCGGGCGTGCGCGCCACCGCGGGTGCGATCCTTGCCGTCGCGGTCGGCGCGACCGAGCAACACGGCCCGCATCTGCCGCTGTCCACCGACACCGACATCGCCGCGGCATTGTGCGCCCGGCTGGCCGCGGCGCGCGCGGACGTGCTCGCCGCACCGGCGATCCCGTACGGCGCAAGCGGCGAGCACGCGGGCTTTCCCGGCACGCTGTCGATCGGGCAGGCGGCGCTGGAACTGCTGGTGGTCGAGCTGTGCCGCTCGGCGACCGAAACCTTCGAGCGGATCCTGCTGGTCAACTGGCACGGCGGCAACATCGAACCGCTGCGCCGGGCCGAGGATCTGCTGCGCGCCGAATCGCGTGACGTGCGCGTGTACCTGCCGCGCTTCGACGGCGACCCGCACGCGGGCCGGTCGGAGACGGCGCTGCAACTGGCCCTCGCGCCCGAGCGAGTGCACGCCGACCGCGCCGCGGCCGGGGACACCCGCCCGCTGGCCGAACTGCTGCCGCTGCTGCGTAGCGGCGGAGTGCGCGCGGTCAGCGCCAACGGCGTGCTCGGCGACCCGGCGGGCGCGACCGCCGCCGAGGGCGCGGCACTGCTCGATCACCTGAGCACCGACCTGCTCGACCGAACCCGGCACTGGTGGCCGGAGAACTCCCCGGAAAGGACCGCAACATGAACCCGTGGTTCGAGACCGTCGCCGAAGCACAGCGGCGGGCGAAGAAGCGCCTGCCGAAATCGGTGTACGGCGCGTTGATCGCAGGCTCCGAGCGCGGCCAGACCATCGAGGACAATCAGCGGGCGTTCACCGAACTGGGTTTCGCGCCGCACGTGGCCGGGCCGATCGGCGCGCGCGACCAGTCCACGAACGTACTGGGGCAACAGCTTTCGATGCCGGTGCTGATCTCGCCGACCGGTGTGCAGGCGGTGCATCCCGACGGTGAGGTCGCCGTCGCCAGGGCGGCCGCGGCGCGCGGCATCGCCATGGGCCTGAGTTCGTTCGCCAGCAAGCCGATCGAAGAAGTGATCGCGGCCAACCCGACGACCTTCTTCCAGTTGTACTGGTGTGGCGGCAAGGACGCGATCCAGCAGCGGATGGACCGGGCGAAGCGGGCCGGCGCGGTCGGGTTGATCCTGACGCTGGACTGGTCGTTCTCGCACGGGCGGGACTGGGGCAGCCCGGTCATCCCGGAGAAGCTGGACCTGCGCACGATGCTGAAGTTCGCGCCGCAGACCCTGGCGCGTCCCCGGTGGCTGGCGACCTATGCGCGGTCGGGCAGCATTCCGGATCTCACCGCGCCCAACATGGCCATCGGCGACGCGCCCGCGCCGGGTTTCTTCGGCGCCTACGGCGAATGGATGGGCACGCCCGCGCCGGACTGGGCCGACGTGCGCTGGGTCTGCGAGCAGTGGGAAGGCCCGGTGCTGCTCAAGGGCGTCATGCGGGTGGACGACGCGCTGCGTGCGGTCGACGCGGGTGTGGCGGCGATCTCGGTGTCCAACCACGGCGGCAACAATCTCGACGGCACCCCCGCCGCGATCCGCGCGCTGCCGGTGCTGGCGGACGCGGTGGGCGCGCAGATCGAGGTGCTGCTCGACGGCGGCATCCGGCGCGGCAGCGACGTGGTGAAGGCCGTGGCGCTGGGTGCGCGGGCGGTCATGATCGGGCGCGCCTATCTCTGGGGCCTGGCCGCGAACGGGCAGGCCGGCGTGGAGAACGTGCTGGACATCCTGCGCGGCGGCATCGATTCCGCGCTGCTGGGTCTGCGCAAGACGAGCGTCGGCGATCTGGACCGCTCGGACGTGGTGGTGCCCGCCGGGTTCGAGCGAGCGCTCGGGCTGCCCGAAAACCGCTCCGCGGCAAGCGGTCCGGCGGACCACGCGGCCACGCCCGCCTGAGCGGTCAGTTCTCGGCCGCCGCCCGCCGGTGGTGCGCGAGCAAGGTGTCGTAGATGTCGGCCAGGGCGGCGAGCTGCTGGCGATCGAGGATGTCGATCATGTGCCTGCGCACGCTCTGCACGTGCGCGGGCGCGGCGTCGGTGAGCACATCGGCGCCGAACGGGGTGAGCTTGGCGGCGGTGCGGCGGGCGTCGTCGGGGATCGGCTCACGGACGACCAGCTCCCGTTTCTCCATCCGGGTGATCTGGTGGGAGAGCCTGCTCTGCGACCACTCGAGCTTGGCCGCCAGATCGGCGAAGGTGAGCCGGTGGTCCGGTGACTCGGCCAGATAGGCCAGCACCGAGTATTCGACGTAGGTGAGGTTGGACTCCTTGGTGGAATCCCGCCCGACCGCCGCGGCGATGAGGTCGCGGGTGCGCACGAAACCCAGCCAGGCGCGCATCTCGACGTCATCGAGCCATTGGGGATCGGTCACGACAGCGCTCCAAACTCCGATTTGTCCCAAGATCGTTCCGTGTCGCGATGTGCGGCGCGGAACGGTCCGCGCGCGGCCGGACTCGGCCGCCCGAACGCTTTCTCAGAGATGAGAGGTAGCATCACCGGGGTTGAACGTGCAACCTTTGCTGGCCAACTGTCCGAGATAGGGTTGCCTAACCAGCAGGGGCGTGCGCGGCGGTGACTAGGCTCGCTGTGCTCGTGACCAGCCCGGCCGTTCGCGGTGTTCGGGCCCGTTCGAAGGAGTGCGACTGGTGACCGCGCCGGAGTTCCGTTATTCAGACCTGCTGCCCATCGGCGCGGACGATACCCCCTACCGGTTGCTCACGACGGAGGGCGTCAGCACGTTCGAGCACAACGGGCGCACCTTCTTGCAGGTCGCCCCGGAGGCGCTGCGGCTGCTCACCGAAACGGCGATGCACGACATCAGTCACTTCCTGCGTCCGGCGCATCTGGGCCAGTTGCGCAAGATCATCGACGACCCCGAGTCCAGCGGCAACGACCGCTTCGTCGCGCTGGATCTGCTCAAGAACGTCAACATCTCCGCGGGCGGCGTCCTGCCGATGTGCCAGGACACCGGCACCGCGATCGTGATGGGCAAGAAGTCCGAGGGCGTGCTGACCGGCGCCGACGACGCGGAATGGATCAGCAGGGGCGTGTTCGACGCCTACACCAAGTTGAATCTGCGGTACTCGCAGCTGGCGCCGATCACCATGTGGGAGGAGAAGAACACCGGTTCGAACCTGCCTGCGCAGATCGAGCTGTACTCCACCGCGGGCGATCCGGCGAACCCCGCCTACAAGTTCCTGTTCATGGCCAAGGGCGGCGGGTCGGCGAACAAGTCGTTCCTGTACCAAGAGACCAAAGCCGTCCTGAACCCCGCGCGGATGCTGGAGTTCCTCGACGAGAAGATCCGCTCGCTCGGCACCGCGGCTTGCCCGCCGTACCACCTCGCTGTCGTGATCGGCGGCACCAGCGCCGAGTTCGCTTTGAAGACGGCGAAATACGCCTCCGCGCACTACCTCGACAACCTGCCCACCGAGGGCTCGCTGTCGGCGCACGCCTTCCGTGATCTGGAACTGGAGGAAGAGGTCTTCAAGCTGACCCAGTCCTTCGGTATCGGCGCCCAGTTCGGCGGCAAGTACTTCTGCCACGACGTGCGGGTCGTGCGGCTGCCCCGGCACGGCGCCAGCTGCCCGGTCGCCATCGCGGTGTCCTGCTCGGCCGACCGGCAGGCGCTGGCCAAGATCACCGCCGAGGGTGTGTTCCTGGAGCAGCTCGAGCGCGAGCCCGCGCAGTACCTGCCCGAGCAGACCGACGCGATCCTCGGTGGCGACGTGGTGCGCGTGGACCTGAACCGGCCGATGGACGAGATCCGTGCCGAATTGTCCAAATATCCGGTGAAGACCAGGCTTTCGCTGACCGGTCCGCTGGTCGTCGCCCGGGACATCGCGCACGCCAAGATCAAGGAGCGGCTCGACGCGGGCGAGCCGATGCCGGACTATCTGCGCGACATGGCCGTCTACTACGCGGGCCCGGCCAAGACGCCGGAGGGTTACGCGTCCGGCTCGTTCGGCCCGACCACCGCGGGCCGGATGGACTCCTACGTCGACCAGTTCCAGGCGGCGGGCGGCTCGTTCGTCATGCTCGCCAAGGGCAACCGTTCCGCGCAGGTCACCAAGGCGTGCAAGGAACACGGCGGCTTCTATCTCGGTTCGATCGGCGGGCCCGCGGCGCGGCTGGCGCTGGACTGCATCAAGTCGGTCGAGGTGCTCGAATACCCCGAACTGGGCATGGAAGCCGTCTGGAAGATCGAGGTCGAGGACTTCCCGGCGTTCATCGTCGTCGACGACAAGGGCAACGACTTCTTCGCCGAAACGCAGAAGCCGATCGCGCTGCGCGTGCGTACCCGCTCCAAAGAGCGCGTCTGAGTCGTGCTCCGGGCCTGCCTCGGCAGGCCCGGACACGACGATGTCACCCCGATCACCGGGGCGGTGGTGCGGTCGCAGCGGGCACGCTTAGCGAAGAACTTCGTCGATTTCCGCACCGATGCAGGTCGAGGAGAGCTATGAGCACGTCCAGGCCAGTACCGACGGCGTTGTGTATCACCGAGTCGGCCGCCTCCCGGTTGGCCGATCGCGCTGCCCGTGAGGGAACCAGCTGTACCACACTGCTCGATCGGCTGATCCACGAAGGCGTCGACCAACTCGACCACCCCGGAATCGTCTTCCGCGGCCCGCTGCACGACCGGCGCGCCGCGCTGACGGCCGGTCCGGAGGTTTGGGAAGTCGTTGCGCGCCTGCGCGAATTGGACGGACCGCTGGAACGCCGGATCGCCGTGCTCAGCGCCAAATCGGACCTGCACGCGAGCAAGATCAGGCTGGCGCTCGCGTATGCCCGCGCGCACGGCGGCGAGATCCTGGAGCGGATCGCGCGCAACAGGGAAGCGGCGGAGTCGATTCGCCGGGCAGGTGCGCGGATGACCGCGCCGCCGTCGCGTCCGAGCGCGCTGGGCGGCCCGCCGGGAGTGTGACCGGTCCGTATCGTCTGATGCGGCCGATCTTCACATGACTGGGGAGGGAATGTGAAATTCCCGACATCTGTGGATGATTCACCCGATTCACGGGCGGCTGGCGGCGCGAGCCACGGCCGCCCGCGGTGTGTCTACGGCTCGAAATGGTTCGTCGCGCCCGGATCGCGGGGATTCGCGGAATATGTCCGTACTGATGCCTTGGTCCGGGTATGCCTGACATACCGGCCGAAAGGGACACATCGCCTCGCGAAAGTTTCTCGCGGAGGCTCGATCTCATCCCTCCGGTTGTCCGCGACAGGGCACAAATCACCCAAAAGTCGCTTATCGGCGGCCAATTCGCGATTGGTAGCAGGTTGACTGCCGTAGTGATCCACAACACATCCACAGATTGTGGACATCACTCGTTCCAGGATGGGCGAAATGTTTGCCGCAAGAGGACAATTGGTCGCATAACGGACATAGCAGATGGGCATTATCCCAAGTTGTGGAGTTTTCTGTGGAATTCGCTGACTGTTGTCCACACGTGCAGTGCGCTGCATGTGGAGTAGTGCGCCAGTTGGATGCCCCGGCTGAAGTCGATCTTGTGTCTCACAACACGCCGAGGCGGAAGCGGACGATTTGTCCGCCCACGCACCGTTCGAAGCCGGAATGACCTTGTCCGCCTACTCTGAACCGTACGACTATGGCAGTAGATCGATATCTGCTTCATCGGTCGGACACAGGGGGGTGAAGTGTCGGAATTGCGGCGCGAAGACCGAGTCCGGTACCGCGATCTGGTCGCTCTACTGCGGCGGCACGCAAGGGAAGTCGGTGCCGGTGCCGTGCTGCTGCTGGCGGGTACCGGCGCGGGCCTCGTGCAGCCTTGGGTGACCATGCGGATCATCGACGCGGTAGCCGGTCGGCACGCGATAGCCGGGCTCGTGGCATCGCTCATCGTGGTGTTCGTCGCACAGGCGCTGTTCGAGACCTGCGGCGACTTTCTCGTATCGCGCACCAGCGAACGAGTGGTATTCGATCTGCGGGCGCGTGTCGTCGAGCGCTTGCTGCGGGTGCGAATGCCGGCACTGGACCGTATGCGGATCGGGGATCTGACATCCAGACTGGGCGCCGATACCTCGGCGATGCGCGAGCACGCGGTGACGAGCGTGGTGCAGTTGGGAATATCGGTGGTCTCGGCGATCACGGCGTTGGCGGCCATGGTCTGGCTCAGTCCGTTCATGACCGTGGTGACCCTGGTCACCATCGCCACGGCAGGATTGCTGGTGGCGGCTGCTCTGGCGGGGATCAGAACCGCCTCGGAGAGCGCACAGACCGGTGTCGGAGAACTCGCCGCCGACACCGAACGAGCCCTGAGTTCACTGCGAACGGTGCGCGCCAGTTCGGCTGCGGACCGGGAAGCGGCTCGCCTCACCGCGAAGGCGGCCGAGGCGTTGCACAGCGGTGTCCGCGCCGCGCGCATGGAGGCGATCATCCGCCCGGCGAGTTCGGCGGCGGTCAATGGGTCGTTTCTCGCTCTGCTGCTGATCGGTGGTATTCGCGTGGCAGGCGACCGGATGGAAGTCGGTGAACTGGTCGGGTTCTTGCTGTACGCCACATTTCTGGCCACACCGCTCGCCGGCGCCATCTCGCTGCTGGGATCGATACAGAAAGGGATGGGTGCGTTCCAGCGCGTCGCCGAAGCGCTTCGGGTCGCCATCGAAGACGACACCGGTACCGAGGGTCCCGCCACGCTGACCGGTCTCGGGAAAGTGGTGCACGATGGGCGGCGCAGACCGGCCACGGTAGAACTCCGTACGCTCACCTTTTCCTATGAGTCGTCCCGCCGGGCGCTCGACGAAGTGTCTTTCACGGTGCCGGGTGGCGAACAAGTCGCGTTGGTCGGTCGATCCGGCAGTGGTAAAAGCACGGTGTTGTCCCTGATCGAGCGTTTCTATGAGCCCGATGGTGGCGTGATCCTCCTCGATGGTCACGACGTGTCTCGCCTCCATCTGCCTCCCTATCGGCGTCGCATCGCCTTCGTGGAGCAAGGCGCTCCGATCCTGCACGGTTCGGTGCGGGAGAACCTCACCTACGCCCATCCGCACGCCACCCAGCGGCAGGTCGAGCGCGCGGTTGAGCTCGCCGGTTTCGAGGATGTCCTCGCCCGGCTCGACGGCGGCATGAACGCGCAGGTCGGCGAGCACGGACAGTCCTTGTCGGGCGGCGAGCGGCAGCGTTTGGCGATCGCACGCGCGTTGCTGACCGAGCCCGACCTGCTTCTGCTGGACGAACCGACGTCGAACCTGGACCCGATCAGCGAGGCGGCTGTCTTGCGGACGTTGCGCGAACTGCGCGGACGTTGCACCGTTCTCGTGGCCGCCCATCGGTATTCGACGATTCGGGATGTGGACAGTGTCGTGGTGCTCGACGGCGGACGTGTGGAAGCGATCGGAACCCATGACGAACTGATGGCCTCGAGCGAGTACTACCGCGAGCTCGCGAAGGACACGATCACCGCATCCGCGTGAAGCTTCCGCACCGCCCGTGCTGCCGAGCCGGCTCCGGTGCGGCGGCGACCTGCCTCCTGCCGTGCGCCGGTCACCGCGAGTCCTGCACCGGTAGCGCGGGAGCGGGTTGCGATCGGGGCATATCCGGCATAGGTGATCGCAAGCGATAGCATCGGCGCATGGTGTTCGGGAATGCTGGGCGGAGTCGGGTGGCGGCGGGACTATCGGTGGCAGTGCTTCCGGCGCTGGTCGCGGTAGGTTTTTCGGCGGGGGAGGCGCAGGCCGACATGGCAGTCGCCATCGAGCAGCGCGAGTCGGTGGGCTCGGCGACGGGGACCGAAGGGCTCGATCCCAAGCTGGCGCTGGCCTACACCTTGGCCGAACGCGAGGCGCACGCGCAGGGGGTGCCGCTGTCCATCACGTCCGGGTACCGGACGCCCGCCGAGCAGCAGGCGCTGTGGGAGGACGGTGTGGCGACCTACGGGCCGGACAACGCGCGCCGCTGGGTCCTGCCGCCGGAGGAGTCCACCCACGTGTCCGGAGACGCCATCGATGTCGGTCCGCAGCAGGGCGCGCGGTGGCTCGAGACGAACGGCTACCGATGGGGGCTCTGCCGCTCGTTCGAGAACGAGTACTGGCATTTCGAGTTGCAGACCGCGCCGGGCACACCGTGCCCGCCCATGCTCCCCGACGCCAGCGTGCGGTGATCGGGTCGGTTCGGCAGAATACGGCCACTTCGAAAACCATTGGCGGCGCTGCGAATCGCCCCATCCCGTACGCGAGCTGACCGGCGTGGGAACCAGCCGCGCACGCTGCCTGCCGCTGCGGCGGCGCGCCGGGTCGGGAACGGCGGTGAGCAGACTGCCGTCGATGAGCAGATCCCGACCGTAGTCGTTCCTTGCCCGACGCGGCCCGCTGCGACCTCCCGGACCGAGCCGTCGATCAACCCGGCCCGGAGGCGATCAGCTCACCGGCGTGAGTTCCAGCCCGCCCTCGATCGTGGTGGGAAGCCTGCGCCGATCGGGGGAGCCGAGCGCGGCGGTGAGATCCGTTCCGTCGTGTTCGGCGAGCAGGTCGCCGCTGTCCCACACCAGCAGTGTCGCGCTGACGGTGTTCTCGGCCGCCGAGTGCGCCAAGTCGTAGTGCGCGCACGCCGGGACGTGCGGATAGGTGATCCACAGGTCGTAGCCGGTCATGAACAGATCGAGGTCGAATTGCACACTCAGTCCGAGCAATTCGCTGCGGCCGTTGTCGTCGACGCCCGCGAACGCCTCGTCCAGGGCCAGTAGGCGCGGGGCCTGCGGGTCGGCGGAATCGAGCATGACGTGCGCCGCGGCGAACAGCGGCAGGTGCAGCGACACCGACTGCTCGCCGCCGGACAGCGCGCTGTGCCTGGCCACGGTGAGCTTGTCCTCGCTGCCGTCGGCGGAGATCAAAGTGAACGAGAACACCCGCCAGGTGCGATAATCCAGGGTCGCGGCCAGGATCTCGGGGTAGGAGCGTTCCGGGTGCGCCGCCCGCGCCGCCCTGATCTCGGAGGCGAAGTGCGCCCGGATCGCCGCGAGATCCTCCGCCGTCAGCGCCGACGCGTCCCGGTCGAGCAGCTTGCACATCGCCCGCGCCGCGTCGGACAGGCTGTCGGCCAGCACCCAGTGCACGCCGATGGTGTTGCCCGAGGACATCCGCCGCTGCTTCATCTCCGCGCCCATCCTGGCGATGAGATCGCGCGCGTCGCTGGTGCGTTCGTGGATCTGCTGAGCCAGGCCGGTCAACAGGGCATCCTCCAGGATGCGGCGCTCGGCGTCGGTCAGCAGCAGTTCCTGATCCCGCCGGGCGGCGTCGACGCGGGCGGCGAAGTCGGCCAGCGCGGAAACCCCGTGTTCGTCGTGCACCTGGACGACGGTGAGGCCGTCGGCGGCGTCCCATTGCAACCGGTAATCGCGGCCCGAGCCGGCCAACGCCGCGTCGAACTCCTGCAACGCCCCGGTCACCGCCGTGCGGGTGGACTTGCGCGTCGCCTCGCTCGCGCGCACCGCTGCCGTGGCCGCCGAGAGGCTGTCGAACAGCGCGGCGACTTCGTCCGGCAGCACCCGCGGTGATGCCTCCGGCCCCGCCGTCGCGATCCGGTACAGCAGTTGCTCGGGCGTCGACCACGCGGCGTCGCTGCTGGGCCAGCGTCCGTCGGCGGGAGCGCCGAGCAGCGTGAGCAGATCCGGCTGGGCGTACGGCGCGAGGGCTTTCACCTCCGCCAGCACCTCGGTCAGCGCGGTGGCCAGCGACTCGTGCGCGGTACGGTAGGCGGCTTCGGCGTCGCCGACCGCCTCGATGGCCTGGTTGGCGGCCTTGCGCGCGGCCTTCTGCTCGACCTTGGTCGCCTCGATCCGCTGCCGGGCCTGCTCCAATTCGCGGTCGATGTCGGCCGCGCCGGCGCCGAGGGCAGCGCGCAGGGTCTCGAGTTTGCGCAATTGCTCCTGGTATCCAGTGCGCGCGGCCTCGGCCTCTTCCGCGAACGCCTCGGCCAGGTCGGTGGCTTCGGTCAAGCGGTCGTCGGCTTCGCGTTCGCGCTCTCGTTCCCGCTCGTGGTCGCCGCGCAACCGCAACAATCCCGTGCCGGTGTTCTCGAAGTGCCGGATGGCGGCGGCGAGGGCGTCGATCTCGCGCGCCGTGCGCGGTGCGCGGTGTGCGGTGGCGGCGGCGCGTAGATTCTTCTCCGCGGCGGACACGTCCGCGACCGCCTGGTCGAGTTCGCGCTCGGCGTGGGCGGCGGCCTCCGCACGCGACCGCAGCACGCCCGCGGCCTCGGACACCGCGCGCAGCGCCGTGGTCACCGCGGTCGGACGCGGAAGCGCCTTGGCGGCGGCGGAGATTCGCGAGAGTTCGGCGGTGGCGGCGGCCTCCCGCTGTCCGGCGGCGCTCCGGTCCGCCTCGGCGGCCGCCACGGCCGCGGTCAACTCGGCCGAGCGGAGCTCGCGGCGTCTGGCTCGCGCGGTGGCGCCGATGAATTCCGCGTCGGTCTTGCGGTGGCGGCCGATCTGCACGCCTTGCCGGAACGCGCCGTTCGCTCCGATCGTCACCGCGCCGCTCGGCTCGCCCGCGTCCTCGTGCAGGGCGATGGAAGCGAGCACATCGGCCACGACCTGCCGCGGCACCGTCAGCGTGTCCGAATCGTCTTCCACGATGAGCACGTCGGCGAGCGTGCGACCGGCCGGGCGGTCCGATGCGGGCAGCGGCAGCAGGAACTGATCGGATTCGTAGTCCGGCGGCAGCTCGCCTTCCGGGCACACCCAGGCGTCCAGCAGATTCGCGGCGTGCAGCGCGGCCTCGATGCCCGCGGCGGTCTCGGGCGGCACGTCGTCGGCGAAGCGGACCAGCCGCCACAGTGCGGCGCCGGACCGGTCACCGGTCCGGCCGGAGCGGCCCGCGAATACCGGTGGCGCGTCGTCGCGCCGGGCCGCGACCCGCTCGAGTTCGGCGGTCAGCTCCTCGACGTGTGCCGTGGCCGAGGCCACCTGGGCGCGTGCCTCTTGGCGGCGGGTGCGGATCTCCTCGAGCAGGGGTTCCGTGCGATCGGCCAGCACCTCGGCCACGGTGGGCGCATCCGAACCGGCCTCGGCCAGCGCCGAGTTCAGCGCTTCCAACAGGCCGGTGCGCACCGGGGTGTAGACCGCGCGGTGCTCGTCCCACCAGGTCCGCAACGCGGCCGCGGCCTCGGAACGGGTCAAGGCGACCGTCGCTTCGGCATGCGCGACCTCCGCCGCGGCGGCATCACGCAGTTCCCGCGCGCGCTCGGCCAGTCGCTCGGCCCTGGTGCGTTCGGCGGCGGCGGTGTCCACCGCGCCCACCGCCTTGCGCACCGCGCGCACATCGACGTCGCGCTCCTCGGCGTGCCCGCGCACCGCCGCGGTGAGCTGCTCGGCCCGCGTCGACTCCGGCAGCGGCGTCCATGCGATCCCCGCCTCCTCGGCGGCGGCACGCAGATCGTCCTCGCCGCGGGCGAGCGCGGCGGCGGCGGTGCGCACCGCGGTGCGTGCGCGCTCGGCCTCCTGGGTCCGCTGGTCCAGGGTCTGGCGGGACTTGAGCGCCTTGTCGGCGTGCACGCCCGCCGAGGTCTCCAGGCGACGCACCGCGTCGGCCAGGTCGTCGAGCTGCTGTTTGCCCTCGTAGGCGCTGGAACGCTGGAGATTCTCCCGGTCGGCGATGGCCTGCTCGTAGGCGCGGTCGGCGTCCTCGGCCCGAGCCTCGGCCGTGGCACGCTCGGTCTCCCTGCGCTCGCGCAGCGCGGTGGCGGCGAACAGCGCGGTGCTCGCGTGGGTCACCGCGTCGAGCCGCGCCCGCACCTGGTCGACATCCGTCTTCGCTTGAACCGCAAGGTATTTGCGATACACCTCGACGAAAGCCCTGGTCGCCGTGTCGGCGTGCACCAAACCCTCCAGGGTCCTGCCGACCTCCTCCATATCGCTGAACGAGCGAGCGGCGTCCAGGATCAGTTGCTCGTCGAGCGGGCGCAGGCCGTCGGTGAGCGCCTGCGACAAACCGCGCGGGTCGAGGTTCTTGGCCAGCTGCGGGCGGCGCAGCGTGAGGATCAGATTGATCAGCTGGTCGTAGCGCTGCGTCCCGAGGCCGAACATGCGCGCGTCGATCGCGTTGCGATAGTCCACCGGCCGGTCGACGATCGAGTCGGTGCCGATCTGCTCGGCCAGCTGCTTGCGGGTGAACGGCCGATCGTCGGGGCCGATCAGGGAGAAGTCGATCCCGACCCGGCCGTCGGCGACGAAATACCAGCGGGTCACCTTGTCCGAGGAACGGGTGGCGCGCATGCCGATGCCGACGGTGACCGCCTCGGGGTCTTCCCAGCGACCGCGCGCGAACTCCATCCAGACATAGGAGTAGGCCGAGTCCTGCTTACGGTAGAGGAGGTTCGACTTCATCGTGCGTTCCTCGCCCGCGAACGGGTTCAGCCTGCGCGGCTCGATCCGTCCGTCCAGAACGAAGGGGAACAGCACCTCCAGCGCTTTGGTCTTGCCCGACCCGTTCGGCCCGCGCAGGACCAATCTGCCGTCCGCGAAACAGAACTCCTGGTCGCGGTAGTCCCAGAGGTTGACGATCCCGGCGCGGGTGGGGGTGAACCGCACTCCGCCGTGAATGAGCGACATTCGTCAGTTCCCTTCCGTCCCGGTGCCGCCGGGCCCGTAGGTGTCGGCCGCGGTGACGAACAGCTCCGCGGCCCGCTTGGTGCGGACCGTGACGACCGCGCCACGGTAGCGGGCCAGTGCGGGCAGCACGAGCAGTCCGTCCTCGACCATCCGGATCAGCCGCAGCCGTTCCAGCAGCGCCACCACCTCGGTGGTGAGGCGAGGAACGTCGGCCTGCCATTGCGCGGCGAACGTCGTGCCGTAGCGATCGGCCAGCGCCTGCACCGTCTCATACAGCCAGGCCCGGGCGATCAGCGGATAGCCTGTCGCGACAGACCGGTCTGTCTGCTCCGCTGCATCCGTCGCCGAATCCGGTTCGGGGGCGGACGGATCCGGCGAACGCGGCTCCGCGAGCGGCACGAACAGCGTGGATTCGGGAATGGCTTCATCGAGCTGGTCGGCCAGTGCCGCATCCGTGTCCGGGCCGGCGTGGCGCCGCGGCAGCGGGTGATCGATGTCCAGCACGCGGTCGGCGATCTCACCGGCCAGCAGCAAGGCGACCTGCGCGAGCGTCCCGGTCCCCGGAAAGCGGACGTCCGACAGCCGCCCCGAGGTGTCGATCAGCGCCACGCCCTCCGCGCGGCGTTCGGCGCGCAGCCCGGTGAACAGTTCGACCTCCGCGACGATCCGCTCCTGGGCGAGAACAGGACGCTCTTCGGGTGCGAGATCCTCTGCGTACACCACCGGCTGCTCCACCAGCGCCCTGCGTACCCGGCGGGCGATTTCGGCGGTGGTCGTCGCGTGCGC
This sequence comes from Nocardia sp. NPDC047038, assembly GCF_040644075.1. Lineage (NCBI taxonomy): Bacteria > Bacillati > Actinomycetota > Actinomycetes > Mycobacteriales > Nocardiaceae > Nocardia > Nocardia sp. NPDC047038. Next base: position 1,350,257 of record NZ_JBEYVQ010000001.1, read on the forward strand.
GGAAACACCGCCGACCATGGGCTCTTCGGTGAGCAACCCGCGCACGCCGTGCAGATGTTGCAGGGCCCGCGGCGGCCGGAACAGCGCGAAGACGACCGGCCGGTCGATGTCGTAGAGCGCCTCACCGGCCTCCGGATCGCTGGCCCAGCCGCCCGCGTCACCGTCGGCCAGGCCCAGCGCGCCGCGCACGGTCAGCCAGCCCACCGCGTCGACGAACGCGTCGCGGTCGGCGGCCCGGTCGGTGGCGAGTTCCAGTCCCTCCACCCGGTTCGCGTAGGCGGCGACCTGATCGGCCAGCTCCGACAGCGTGATCTGGTCCCCGGCGCGCCCCAGCGCGGCCAGCGCGAGAGCCAGGTAGGCGTAGCGGCGGCGGTCGAAGACGCGCTCGGCGGCGGTACGCGCGGGCCTGCCCGAGTCCAGGCGGTCGACGACCGGGAAGACCCGCGCGGTGGTCTCGGTGACTTCCAGGCGGTACCCGAACAATTCGGCGAGGTCCTCGCGCAGCTCGGTGGCCCAGCGCCGGATCAGCGGCAGTGCGATCCGGTCCGGATAGGCGCGGGTCACCAGGTGGTTGGCCAGGACGACTCGGGCGGCGCGTTGGTAGTTGTCCAGCGCGAGCGCATCGATGGTGCGTGCGTGCATCAGCCGTGCTCCCCGCGCGGGCGGGACCGTGTTCCGGCGGTCTGCTCGATCTTCAGTGACCGGTTGTTCAACCGCAGCAGTCCCCGGGTGGTGCGCACGACGGTCGGACCGTCGTGCTCGGACACCGTCAGGGTGACGCCGCTGTCGGAGCCGGTGGTGCCGGCCACCCGGCCGCGCACCGGAACCCACGCGGTGGACGCGGCGTCCAGCAGCCGCAGCAGCACCTCGGTCTCCCGGTCGTCCAGCACTCGTTCGTGCACGTCGCCGGAAGCCAGCGACCTGGCGGCCTCCGCGCGGGCCCGCTGCGCGTCCAACTGTGCCTCGCGCAGACGCCGGATACCCGCGTCGTTGCGGTGGATACGGGCGGGCGCACCCGCGGAGGGCGGGCGTCCGGTCTCGGCGAGCGTGCGCGAGATCTCCAACGGCGGTGCGTCCCACCAAGATCGAATCGCCGGAATCACGTCGGCGTCCGGGTGCTCCATCGCCAGGTGCCGCGGCTTGCCCAGCCCGAACACCGCGTCGAACAGCGCGTGGGCGCTGTCCACGGTCGGCGCCGCGGTGAACCAGCCGGCCAGATGCCGCAGCGCCGACTCCCGGCTGACCCCGCCGCGCCGCGTCTCGGTGACCCGCCGCAGCAGCGACAGCACCGCGGCGATCGCGCTCATGGTGGCCTCACGCAACCGCTCGGCCTCCGTCGTCCCCGTCTGTTCACCGCCGGACGCGACGAACCAGGTCCGCAGTCCGTCCCACCTGGCCTGCCAATCCGACCGGCGTTCCTCGACACTCAGCAGCACCCGCTCGTCGCAGCGCGCCGCCCGGCCGATCAGGTCGTCGACGCCGGTCTCCTCGATCTCGGCGATCGCGGCCGCCAGCCGCGGGGTGAACCGGGCCAGGTCGAGGCTGAACTCCCGCATGTGCGCCAGCAGCGCGTCCTTGTGCGCGAGAAACGATTCCGGGGTGATCTCGGTGGTGCGAACCAGGTCGCCGAGCCCTAGGTAGAAGTGCGCGGCGCGGGCGGCCAGGTCGGATAACGCGATGTCGAGACGGCGCAGCGTGCGGTAGACGCGTTCGGCGTCACCCGCCCGGTTGGCCTCGGCCAGGGTGTGCAGATCGGCCAGCAGTTCCGGCAGCACCAGGCGCGACAACGAAGCTTCGTCGAGGCGGGCGCTGAGCACACCGGCGACTGCCTGGTAGGCCTGGAAACCAGCCTGGGAGAACTGGTAAACGTAGTGCCGATTACGATATTCGGCCAGCGTCGCGGCGCGGGTTCCGTCGTAACTGCGCTCCAGCATGCCCCACTGGTGCAACTGGTCGAGCAACGGGCCGATCTCGGCCGCGGTCAGCGGTGGTGCCGGGGGTCGGCCGGGTGTCTCCGGGGACCGGTCCGGCGCACCGGTTTCCGGCTGGCCCCCGGGTGGATCCGACGGACGCGTGCGCGCTTGCGCCGGATCCACGCCGGCATTCGTGACCGGTTGGTTCGCAGTGCCCGGATCGGGCGTGTGCGGCGTGTTCCCGTTGCGGTCGATCCACTCCGCGACGTCGTCCGCGTGCAGCAGCACCACGTATGCTGCCCGCGCGCCGTCGAACGCGCGCAGCACCCGGAGGTAATCGGCGCGCCGCTCGGCGGTGGCGAAAGAGAACAGCCGCAGCCGGTCGTCCCAGTGGGCGTCGGCCCAGCCGTCATCGGAGTCGGTCACCGGGAACAGGGTAGTAGCGGGCCGATCGCCACCCGCACGACGTTCCGGTGTTCGGCGTGGCCGCGTCCGGTTCGTCACCGTTCGCCGCTGCCGCGGCGCAGGTCGGCTCACTCGACGGACAGTGAACGCAACTGGTCCAGATAAGCGCGGGTGCGCGGATCGCCGGGGAACCGCTCGATGATCTCGCGCGCGACTTCCCCCGCGATCCACATCAGCGAGGGCAACGACCGCCTGCTGCCCGCGAACGCGCGCATGCCCTCGGCGACCGCGAGTTCCAGGTCACGGTCGCGCACCGCGACCACGGCCAAGGTCAGGTGCGCCTCGGAGACCCGCATCGGATTGCGCACGCTGCCGTCCGGGCGGGTGGCGTTGCGGATCACTTCCCGCGCGTAGGTTTCGGCGAGCCGATCCTCGCCCGCGACCCGGCAGCAGTCCATCGCGTAGAAGTCGAACTTGTTCGCATCGATGACGAAATGGTTGTCCAGATTGGCCGGATGATCGAGTCGCTCCAAGATAGCTCGGCCTTCGTCGAGCGCCGCCTCCACCTCGCGCGGGTTGCCCAGCCTGGCCCAGGCTTTGGCGCGCTGGGCGGCGAGCTGGACACCGACGCGCAGGTGCTGGCTTACTTCCAGCGTCGGCTGCACGGTCTCGATGACACCGCGGTAGTTACCCTGGGTCAGCGCGAACCACGCGGTCATTTCCGCTGCCCATGCCGCGATCTCGATGTTCTCCGCCTCCTGCGCCAGCGACTGGGCGGCGCGGCGGGTCGCCTCCGCGGCGGTGCGCCTGCCGAGGTCGTAGTCGACGCAGCCGACCAGCAACGCCACCCATCCGGCGAGAACGAGTATTTCGCGGTGCTGCGCCAGGGTCAGGCGACCGTCCAGCAACGAGGTGATCCTGCGCAGCCACGCGGTGCCGTCGGCGTGCAGGTCGTGCGGGTCGGCGTAGGAGTATTCGCAGCACAGGCGTTCTGCGGTGATGCGGACGGCCTCCAGTGTCACGGAGGACACATCGGACATACGGAGTCGTCCGATGAACTCGAGCGTGTCCATGCCGGTGGCCGAGAGCAATTCGTCGTCCCGGTTCGGTCTGGCCTTGGGAAAGAACGCCGCGGTCACCGTGTCGAAGGTGGCGGCGATGATCGGCGCGTAGAAGTCGTCGGGGCGTGATTCGCCCGATTCCCAACGGCGCCAGTTGCGTAGGAGAGTACTGTCGGTCGGCAGGTTGTGCGAAGACTTTCCACGCATCACGCGAACAGCGTCGGCTTGCGACCACCCCCTCGCGTCACGCTCGGAACGCATTCGGACTGCCCAGACGGGTCGATCGTCGGTAGCGGCCACGTCTGTAGTATCGCACCAGTTAACGTTTGGTGGCCTTAAGAGGGCAGGCAGATGTCCGTGTGTTGACAGCTACTTTCGCGCCGCCGCGTTGTGCATGCTGAACATGGCGCCAGAAGTTAGCCAGCCCCTCCTGTAAGAGCAATTGCAAGTACATCTGCTCTTGCACGAAGCGCAAATACCCCGTAAAACGGGTGGATCCACATAAGAGAACAGCGATCCCAATCCAACGGAGGTTCGGGTGGAAGCGTTGATCTATGGATACTTGCGTGACGATCTGGCCGATGGCCATAGCAAGGAGCTCGAGGCCGCGATGAGCAGCCTCGCCCGCGAGGAAGGGCTGTGCTTCGCCGCAACGTTCCATGAATCGACCGGCGGTGACGGTGCGGCTTTCGCCGAGCTCACGGCGGAACTCAAGCGCGCGGACGCGCACCATGTTGTGGTTCCCTCACTCGATCACTTTGCCGGCCAGACGATTCCGCGCGACATCTTGATCGCCAAGCTGGCTCAGGAGGCGGCGGCGCGGGTGTGGACCGTGGAGAGTTGATCGCCGCGACCGAACTGCCCGGTACCGCCCCGAACCCCAGCGTCGCAGCCCGGTCACCGCGCCGGTGACGAGTACACCCGCTGCCAGGGAAGCGAGCAGCCCCGCGAGCCGGTGCTGTTCGAACAGCGGGTATACCTGCCAATGCAGCAGATAGACGAACAACGAGCCGTCAGCCAGCACCGCGGCGCAGACGGCGACGACGGCGGGAACGCGGACCGCGGACAACCACACCAGTGCGAGCAAGCCCGCCATGATCAAACGTTCCCGTTCGGGAACGCCGAAATAACCAGGCACCGTGATCAGTACGACGGCACTCACCGTCATCCGCTGCCACATCGACGTCGCCTTCGCCGCCGCCCAGCCGAGCGCGAAGAGCCACACCGCCAGCGGAGAGAACGGGATGTCCTTCGCCGAATACAGACCGAACGCTTGGTATCGAAAGACGAGGCTCAGCCCGACCAGCGCCATCGCGAACCAGAACGGCTCGGCACGTTGCCACCGGTCCACCACGGGGATCCGGATCAACAGCGCGGCGGCCAGCATGAAATACACGAGCACCTCGAGAAACCACAGGTGCCCGGCGGTGGCGCTGTCGTGCGGGCCGAGAATCTTGTTCAGTAACAGGACATTCTGCCAGCCGTAGTAGTCGGTGCGAGTCATGGTCAGCGCGACCCAGAGCGCCGTCGGCACCGCGATGTATGCCACGGTGCGTAACGTGTGGCGCAGTCGCTCGGCGGCTGGGGCCGTGGACACCCCGAACCGCGCGAAGTTGAAGCCGGCCACGCCGAGCAGCATGTGCGCCGCGCCCCAGAGCACGTACACTCCGGCGTGCGAGCTGACGATGAGCACGATGCCGACCGCGCGCAGCAGCGTTCCGGTGTCGAGTGCCCGTCCGAAACGCCTGCGGCCTCGTGGTATCCGTTCCAGTTCCGCCACGGACGTGTTCGGCCAGTCGGTGGGCAGGCGGCCGATCGCCCGCTCCAGCCGTGCCGCGGTGGTCACGTAGGTGAGCGAGTTGCCGCCGAGGTCGACGAACGTGCTGTCCGGGTGGACCCGCGCGGGATCGATGCCCAGCGTCGTTGCGTAGAGGGAGCGGATGTCACGTGTCTGCGGCGCGGATCCGGCCAGCCGCCGGATAGCGGGGTAGTCGGGTTTGCCGTTCGGTAGCCGCGGGATCCGTTCGACCACGTGGACCCGCACGGCGGCGGCGGGCAGGCCGGACAGTCGCGCGGCGAGCTCGGTGAGATCGGACCGCGGGGTCTCCACGGCCACGACGAGGTGCGTGTCGTCGTCCGCGCACCGTGCCGTGAATCCGGCCTCCGCCAGCCCGGATTCGAGACGCTCCAGATCGATGCGCAGTCCGAAGATCTTGGCGAACCGGCTACGCCTGCCGACCACCTGGTACAAGCCCTCGGGTGTGCGTCGTGCCAGGTCGCCCGTGCGCAGGGCATCGACCGTACGGCCGAGGGCGAGGTCTGCGGCGGACTTCGCGTATCCCATCATCACATTGGACCCGCGATAGACCAGTTCACGCGGTTCGTCCCCATTGTCGTCGGCTTCCTCGACCGGCTCGAGGGTGAATTCGCCGCCCGGAATCGGGATCCCGATGCAGTCCGGGTGCGCGCTCGCCAGATGCGCGGGCAGATAGGCCATTCGCGCGGTGGCCTCGGTCTGGCCGTACATGACCACGAACTCCCAGCCGTGTTCCCGGCCGAGCGCGGCGTATTCGCGTACCCGCTCCGGCGCCAGTCTGCCGCCCGCCTGGGTGACATAACGCAGGTGCGGCAGGTCCATACGGGCGAAACCGATGCGGTCCAGCAGTTCGATGGTGTAGGGAACCGCGGCGAACGACGTTGCGCGGCAGTCCCGGAACGCGTGCCAGAACTGCGTGTCCAATACCGACTGGTCGGTGAGCATGAGGCTCGCCCCGCGCCACAGGTGGCTGTGCACCACCGACAGCCCGTAGCAGTAGAACATCGGCAGGGTGGTGGCCGCGCAATCGCCAGGACCGATGGCCAGGTACTCGGCGATGGCCGCCGCGTTGGAACGCAGGTTCGTCGCCGAGAGCCGGACCAGTTTGGGCGAGCCGGTGGAGCCCGAGGTGCTCAGCAGCAGCGCCAGCTCCGGATGCAGGCGATGCGCCGAGTGTTCCCGGACCACCTCGGCGCGCCCGTCTTCGACGAGCACGTCCGGGTCGTAGGCGTCCCGCAACTCCGCAGTGATCTGCTCGGTCAACAAGACCACGCATCCGGCGCTGAGCGCTCCGAGGTACGCGACGAGCGAGGAAAGATCGTTGCGCGCGGCGAGCGCGACGAGGCGACGGGCCGGGCCGAGTTCGGCCGCGAAGGACTCGACGAGCACAGCAAGCCGAGCGTAGGTCACCTGCCGACTGGGTGGCGACCCGCCGCCGTCCGCGCCCGCACGGTCGGGGCAATGGACGGCGATCCGCTCGTCGAAGGTGCGCAGACGCTCGACGATCGGATGGACGGTCACCGGCGAAAGTGTAGGAGGGGGTCGTTTCCCGACCTGAAGGTGGCCCCCCGGCGAACTTCCGGTGAACCCCGCGGACGCCGGCCGCCCGCACCGAACGCGCCGACGCGCAACCGATCAGAGACCGAAGCTGCCCGGACCCCGTCTGCGCAGGTACTTCTCGAATTCGGCCGCGATGGCGTCGCCGTCGATCTTGGCCATCGCCTCGTTCACGTCGACCGCGGCGTCGCCGCGTTCCTCCAGCGAGCGCACGTACTCGCTGATCTCCTCGTCGCCCACGGTCATCTCGTTCACCGCGGTCTCCCAGTCCTCGGCCTGCTTGGGCAACTCACCCAGCGGCACCTCGATGTCGAGCACGTCCTCGACCCGGTGCAGCAGCGCGATGGTCGCCTTCGGATTCGGCGGCTGGGAGACATAGTGTGGAACGGCGGCCCAGAACGACACCGCCGGGACCCCCGCCTTCACGCACTGGTCCTGCAGCACGCCGGTGATCCCGGTCGGTCCCTCGTAGCGGGTCTGCTCCAGGCTGAACCGCTCGGCCGCTTCCTTGCTGTATGCCGAGCCGGTCACCGGTACCGGACGAGTGTGCGGAGTGTCCGCGAGCAGTGCGCCGAGAATGACCACGGTCTGCACCCCGAGCTGCTCGATGAACTCCAGCAGGTCGCCGCAGAAGCTGCGCCAGCGCATATTCGGTTCGATACCGCGCAGCAGCACCACGTCGCGGTCGCTGCCGGGCGGCGAGCACACCGACAACATCGTCGACGGCCACTGGATTTCCCTGGTCACACCGTCCACCTGACGCACCGTCGGCCGGTTGACCTGATAGTCGTAGTAGTCCTCGGAGTCGAGCTCGGCCAACGGCTCGGCGTCCCAGATCAGTTCCAGATGCTCGACGGCGCCGCTGGCCGCGTCACCGGCGTCGTTCCACCCCTCGAAGGCGGCGACCAGTACCGGATCCCGCAACGTCGGCAGTTCCGGATCGGGAGTTTCACTGGCGTTCACTCGGTCAGCCTACGGTGTGCGGCGATATGGCGTGTCGTAGAACGGCCGGACGGGGTGGCGTGTTCCGGCGCGCGGACGCGGCGGCTCCGCGCCGCGCGTGTGGTCCAGGACACCGAGCCTCCACGCCGTGGCCTGGATCGTCAGCCCCGCCCACTACGCTGGAACGCATGTCTGCGTCCGTCCCCGCCGAGTTCGACACCACGCTACTCGACACGCTGCGCCGCCGTGTCGTCATCGGCGACGGTGCGATGGGCACCATGCTGCAAGCTGCCGATCTGACCCTCGACGATTTCCGCGGGTTGGAGGGCTGTAACGAGATCCTCAACGACACCCGCCCCGAGGTCCTGCGCGGCATCCACCGCGCCTATTTCGAAGCGGGCGCCGACGCGGTGGAGACCAACACTTTCGGCTGCAACCTGCCCAACCTCGCCGACTACGACATCGCCGACCGGATCCGCGACCTCTCCGAGCGGGGAACCAGGCTGGCCCGCGAGGTCGCCGACGAGATGGGACCGTCTCCCGACGGTACGCCACGCTACGTGCTCGGCTCGATGGGGCCGGGCACCAAGCTGCCCACGCTCGGTCACGCCCCGTTCGCCGCGCTGCGCGACGCCTACACCGAGGCCGCCCTCGGCATGCTGGACGGCGGCGCCGACGCCATCCTCATCGAGACCTGCCAGGACCTGCTGCAGGTCAAGGCGGCGGTGACCGGCAGCAAGCGCGCGATGGCGAAGCTGGGCCGCCGGATCCCGATCATCACGCACGTCACGGTGGAGACCACGGGCACGATGCTGGTCGGCAGCGAGATCGGCGCGGCGCTCACCGCGCTGGAGCCCCTCGGCATCGACATGATCGGCCTGAACTGCGCGACCGGCCCGGACGAGATGAGCGAGCACCTGCGCCACCTGTCCCGGCACGCGCAGGTGCCGGTCTCGGTGATGCCGAACGCCGGGCTGCCGGTGCTCGGCGCGGACGGGGCGGTCTACCCGCTCACCCCCGAGGAACTGGCGGTCGCGCTGCGCGGGTTCGTCACCGAGTTCGGCCTGGCCCTGGTCGGCGGCTGCTGCGGTACCACGCCCGAGCACATCCGCCAGGTCACCGCCGCGGTGCGCGAAGTCGAGCCGGCCCTGCCGCCGATCGCGCAGCGGCGCGCGCCAGTGCACGAGCCGAGCGTGTCCAGCATGTACACCGCGGTGCCGTTCGAGCAGGACGCCTCGGTCCTGATGATCGGCGAACGCACGAACGCCAACGGCTCCAAGGCATTCCGTGAGGCCATGCTCGCCGGGGACTGGCAGAAGTGCTTGGACATCGCCAAGGACCAGACCCGTGACGGGGCACACATGCTCGACCTGTGCGTCGACTACGTCGGCCGGGACGGCACCCGCGACATGTCGGAGCTGGCGAGCAGGCTGGCCACCGCTTCGACGTTGCCGATCATGCTCGACTCCACCGAGGCCCCCGTACTGCGGGCCGGGCTGGAGCACCTCGGCGGGCGTTGCGCGGTCAACTCGGTGAACTACGAGGACGGCGCCGGTCCGGATTCGCGGTTCCAGCAGACCATGCGCCTGGTCGCCGAGCACGGCGCCGCCGTGGTCGCGCTGACCATCGACGAGGAGGGCCAGGCCCGCACCGCGGCGAAGAAGGTGGAGATCGCCGAGCGGCTGATCGCCGACATCACCGGCAACTGGGGGCTGTCGGAGAGCGACATCATCATCGACACGCTCACCTTCACCCTGGGCACCGGCCAGGAGGAGTCGCGCCGCGACGGGCTGGAGACCATCGAGGCCATCCGCGAGCTCAAGCGCCGGCATCCACGGGTGCAGACCACCTTGGGTCTGTCCAACATCTCCTTCGGCCTCAATCCGGCCGCCCGGCAGGTGCTCAACTCGGTCTTCATGCACGAATGCGTCCAAGCCGGTCTGGATTCGGCGATCGTGCACGCCTCCAAGATCCTGCCGATCAGCCGTATCCCGGAGGATCAGCGCGAGGTCGCGCTGGATCTGGTGTACGACCGCCGTGCGGAGGGCTACGACCCGCTGCAGAAGCTGATGGCGCTGTTCGAAGGCGTGTCCACCTCCTCGTCGAAGGCGTCGCGGGCGGAGGAACTGGCCGCGCTGCCGTTGTTCGAGCGGCTGGAGCGGCGGATCGTCGACGGGGAACGCGCCGGGATGGAAGCCGACCTGGACGCGGCCATGACCGAGGTGCCGCCGCTGCAGATCATCAACGAGACCCTGCTGGCCGGGATGAAGACGGTCGGCGAGCTGTTCGGGTCCGGTCAGATGCAGCTGCCGTTCGTGCTGCAGTCCGCCGAGGTGATGAAGGCCGCCGTCGCGTACCTCGAGCCGCACATGGAGGCCACCGACGACAGTGGCAAGGGCCGCATCGTGCTGGCCACCGTGAAGGGCGACGTGCACGACATCGGCAAGAACCTGGTCGACATCATCCTGTCGAACAACGGCTACGAGGTGGTCAACCTCGGCATCAAGCAGCCGATCGCCACCATCCTGGACGCGGCGGTGGACAAGAAGGCCGACGTCATCGGCATGTCGGGCCTGCTGGTCAAGTCGACCGTGGTGATGAAGGAGAACCTCGAGGAGCTCAACGCCAAGGGCGTGGCCGAGCAGTTCCCGGTGCTGCTGGGCGGTGCGGCGCTCACCCGCTCCTACGTGGAGAACGACCTGACCGAGGTGTACGAGGGCGACGTGCACTACGCGCGCGACGCGTTCGAGGGTCTGCGGCTGATGGACGACATCATGACCCGCAAACGCGGCGGCGACCTCGACCCGGACAGCCCGGAAGCCATCGCCGAGCGGGAGAAGGCCGCCGAGCGCAAAGCGCGCCACGAGCGCTCCAAGCGGATCGCGGCGGAGCGCAGGGCGAACGAGGCGCCCGTCGTGGTGCCGGAGCGCTCCGACGTCGCGGCCGACCTGCCGGTGTCGGTGCCGCCGTTCTGGGGCACACGGGTGGTGAAAGGCCTCGCGTTGCACGAGTATTCGGGCCTGCTCGACGAGCGAGCGCTGTTCCTGGGGCAGTGGGGCCTGCGTGGGCAGCGCGGTGGCGACGGTCCCGGCTACGAGGAACTGGTGGAGACCGAGGGCAGGCCGCGTCTGCGCGCCTGGCTGGACCGATTGAGCACCGAGGGCGTGTTGCAGCATGCCGCGGTGGTGTACGGCTACTTCCCCGCGGTGTCCGAAGGCGACGACGTCATCGTGCTGTCCGAACCGGAACCCGATGCGCCGGAGCGGTACCGGTTCACCTTCCCGCGGCAGCAGCGCGACCGGTTCCTGTGCATCGCCGACTTCATCCGTTCGCGGGAGTACGCCCGCTCGACCGGTCAGGTGGACGTGCTCCCGTTCCAGCTGGTCACGATGGGTCAGCCGATCGCCGACTTCGCCAACGAGCTGTTCGCGGGTGACAGCTACCGCGATTACCTCGAGGTGCACGGCATCGGCGTCCAGCTCACCGAGGCGCTCGCCGAGTACTGGCACCGCCGGATCCGCGAGGAGCTCGTCCTCGACGGTCACGCGGTCGCCGACTCCGACCCGGCCGACGTGCTGGAGTACTTCAAGCTCGGCTATCGCGGCGCCCGCTACTCGTTCGGCTACGGCGCCTGCCCGGAGCTGGAGGACCGCGCCAAACTGGTCGACCTGCTCGAAGCCGATCGCATCGGCGTCGTGCTCTCCGAGGAGTTGCAGCTGCATCCGGAGCAGTCCACCGACGCCTTTGTCCTGCTGCATCCGGAGGCGAAGTACTTCAACGCGTAGCCGTTCGCCGATGCGGCGCGGCGCCGACGCCCGAGGGTCTCGGCGCCGCGCTGTCAGCGCGAACGCGGCTGCCCGATCGTCAGGCGCGAGGCTTTGGAAGCCGTATCGGTACGTCGCCTTTGCCGCAGGTCGGCATCGCTGCTTCCGGACGCTCTCGACCGTCGATCGGTCTGCCGAGTGCCCGGGGCGCGCCATCTTCGTCTCGCGGATCGGGCGTAGGCGCGCGGAGTCCAGCGGACGTGAGCGCCTTTCTCGGCCTGTCCGTCCGTTCGTGGTCCGCAGCGGGCGTCGCGGCCGGACGGCGATCAGTGGTGGACTGTGAGCAATAGCGAGATGCTCTCGTGTGAAGGGCCTTTGCTACCTGCCCGGATGTCATGTCTCGCGTGCATCGGGGCGCTCGTCGGCGCGTCACAGTGGCGGGCGCGCGCGGTTTACCTGGGCGATCGTCCGTGCCCGCACCGGGAGGTGGCTGTGTGTCGGGTGGATGTGCCATTGTCGAAGGCGTTGTAACTGCATCCGGGGCAGTCGGCGGATGCGTTCGCGTCCCTGCTCAGTGGTGCAAAGCACCTCGGCGCGTACGCTTTCGGAATTCTTCCGGGCTTGCGTGTGGAGTGCGAGACGGCTAGGCGCGCAAGTAGGAAGAGGCACACCACGATGACGGCGGATCGATTGATCGCGGGACGTTACCGGCTCACGGATCCGATCGGCACCGGCGCCATGGGTGTGGTGTGGCGGGCCACCGACGTCCGGCTGCAGCGCACCGTCGCGGTCAAACAGGTTCTCCTCGGTCCCGGACTCACCGGATCGGCTGCGCTGGAGGCGAAACGGCGTGCCATGCGGGAGGGGCGGATCGCGGCGCGGCTGCACCACCCGAACGCCATCACCGTGTTCGACGTGGCCGAGGAAGACGGCCAGCCCTGGCTGGTCATGGAGTACCTGGACGCGCCGAGCCTGGCGACCAAGCTGTCGGGCAACCGGACGCTGCCGCCGCTGGAGGTCGCCCGGATCGGCGCGCAGGCGGCGAGCGCCTTGGCCGCGGCGCACGACGCGGGGATCATGCACCGGGACGTGAAGCCGGCGAATCTGCTGGTCGCCGACGACGGCACGGTCAAGATCACCGACTTCGGCATTTCCCGCGCGGTCGGCGACGTGACGGTCACGGCCACCGGGTTTCTCGCCGGGACGCCGGCCTACCTGTCGCCCGAGGTGGCGCGCGGCGAGGACCCGGAACCGGCTTCCGACGTCTTCGCTCTCGGTTCGACGTTGTACGCGGCGGTGCAGGGCGCTCCACCGTTCGGTGAGAGCGACAACCCGCTGGCCCTGCTGCACGCGGTGGCGCGGGGCGAAATCCCGCCGCCGGAGGCGGCCGGCTCGCTGGGGCCGGTGCTGATGTACCTGCTCGCCCCGGCCGTCGCCGACCGCCCGACCATGCGGGAGGCGAAAGCGGTCCTCGAAGCCGTCGCGGCGGGACGGGGTCTGGAGCTGCCCGCATCGGTGACCAAGGTGATTGCCGCCCCCGCCGCCGCGACGACCGTGCTGCCCGACCCCGCCGCTGCCGTATCGCCGGAGCAGTCGGACGACACCGGTGTCACCGCGGTCGTACCCGCCGCTGTGCCGGGTCCGGCCGTGCCGCAAGGAGTTACGTCACGGCCGGTGCCGAGGCGGGCCGGGGTGGCGACGACGTTGCGGAGTGTTCTGAGCGGCCGGCAGCGCCGCCGACTGATCGCCGTGGAAGTCGCCGCGGTGGTCGGGGTGCTGATCCTGGTCGGCATCATCGCAATGCTGGCCGGCGTGGACGGCGAGGGTGGCGACGCGCCGACGTCGTCGGTCGCGCCTCCGGCCGCCGTGGCGCCCGAGAACACGCAGGCGCCGGCCGACGCGGCCGGAACCGAGCCGCGACAGGCGCCGGTGCAAGCTCCCGCTCCAGCCCAGGCGCAAACATCCGCCTCTTCGGCGCCCGCGCCCACTTCTGGGCCCGTGCCGGGGCCCGCGCCCACTTCAGCGGGTGCCCCGCTGCCCCCGCCTGCCCCGGGAACCACCCCTCCGGCGCAAACGACGAACCCCGCGCCGAGCACCACTCCGCCGCCCAGCACCACGCCGCAGTCCACGTCGAGCCCTGCCCCGACCACCACGGGCCCGGCCACCACCGCGACGACGACCCCGTCCGGTCCGCCGACACCCGACCGGATCGCCTCGTTCATCCAGGGCTACTACGGCATGCTGCCCACCAACGTGTCCGGCGCCTGGACGCAGCTGGCCCCCGGATACCAGGCCAAGACCGGCTACGACTCATACGTGAACTTCTGGGGCACGATTCGCTCGGTGAGCGTGGGCTCGGTTACGCAGAACGGCGCGAATCGGGCGGTCGTCGCGTTGACCTACACCTTGAAGAACGGCACGACGACTTCCGAGAGCCGCTGGATCGAGGTCGTCGGCGACAGTGCCAAGTTGCAGATCGCCGCATCGGGTACCTAGGGGACACGGCCGAGCCTTGGCCTGCGTCATCGAGTAGCCCAGCCATCCGAGGGTGAGCAGGCTCGGCTGCGGAGCGGCTCCGTCCCGGCGGTACGGTTCGTGCGGCGGCCGGGTGATCTCGGAAGGTTCGCAACGGTGCCCGCGACATGGACGAGAGCTGGGAGAAGGACCGAAACGTGACAGCGCGACTGGCCGGAGTGCTCTGGGACATGGACGGCACGCTCCTCGACTCGGAGAAGCTCTGGGATGTCGCGGTGCGGGAACTGGCACGTGAGCACGGTCACGAGATGACCGATGCGATCCGGCACGCGCTGATCGGGGCGTCCGGCCCGAACGCGCTGCGGATCATGTTCACCGGCTTGGGCATCGAGCCGACGCCGGACTCGTTGCGTGCGGCGGGGGAGTTCCTGGAGCGGCGGGTGACCGAATTGATGACCGGCCCCATCCCGTGGCGGCCTGGTGCGAAGGATGCGCTGGCCATGGTGCGCGCGGCGGGGCTGGCCAGCGCGCTCGTCACCAATACCAAGCGGTCGCTCACGGAGTTCGGTCTCGACACGCTGGGCCGGGACTTCTTCGATGTCTCGGTCTGCGGCGACGAGGTGGCGCACGGCAAGCCGGAGCCGGATGTCTACCTGCGCGCTGCCGAGCTGCTCGGGCTCGATCCGGAACAGTGTGTGGCGGTGGAGGATTCGCCGACCGGTACGCGTGCGGCGCAGGCCGCGGGCTGTGCGGTGGTGGTCGTCCCGTGCGAGATTCCGGTGCCGCACGCGCCGGGGCGGGTGTTCCGGGATTCATTGATCGGGCTGACCGTCGCGGAACTCGAAAACGCTCTGCGCGTGCGGGATTGAGCCATCTGGGTGGCTGCGGCGCGCGACGTTCGCGCACGGGCCATGCCGAGAGTTACTGTGCCGCAACGGGTGTGCGTGCAGATGATAGGTGTGACCGTGATCACCGGCAATCTCGCCGAATCCCGGGCGTGTCGGCGACCGCTCCACCAAAATGACGCCATGGCAGCGTTGGGCGTCCTCGACGAGATCGTAGATACCGGACGGTATCCCCTGGCGGAGGCGGAAGGACCCGCGCTGCGGGAAGCGGTTCGGCGCGCCCGTGCGGAACTGGCCGACACCGGCTGCACCGTGCTGCGTGGCTTCATCCGCCCGGAACTGACCGAGACGTTGCGGGCGCAGGGCGAGCTGATGGCCCCGCACGCGCACTACGAGGTCGAGCGGGTCAACGCCTACAACATTCCGCTGGACGCCGACCTGCCGGAGGACCATCCGGGCCGGATCGTGCTCGAGCGGGGCAACGCCTTCGTGCCCCGCGACCGCATCCCCGCCGACGCGCTGATCCACCGGCTCTACACCGACGAACTGTTCCAGCGATTCGTCGCCGACTGCTTCGACCTGTCGGAATTGCACGAATTCGCCGATCCCCTGGCGGGACTGTGCCTGAACGTCGTCGCGCCGGGCATGTCGCACCCCTGGCATTTCGACACCAACGAATTCACCGTCTCGATGCTGACCCAGCCCGCCGAGGAGGGCGGCGTCTTCGAGTACTGCCCCAACATCCGCACACCCGAGGCGGAACACCTCGACGACGTCCGCGCCGTGCTCACCGGCACCGGCGAGCGCTTCGTCCAGCGGCTCGAACTGCGTCCGGGCGACCTGCAGCTGTTCCAGGGTCGCTTCTCGTTGCACCGCGTCTCACCCGTCGACGGTGCGCGTCAGCGCCATTCGGCCATTTTCGCCTACACCGATCGTCCCGGGATGGTCGGCACGGTGGAGCGCACCCGGCAGTTGTTCGGCCGCGTGCTACCCGACCACCTAGCCGCCGCGGCCGACGCCGTCCGGGGCGATCGACTGCTCGACTGAGCCGAACGGCTCGACTGACCGAGCTCGACCCGAGAGGACCGACAGTGCCAGTGCCGTTAGACACCACCGGGAAAGCGTCTTTCGACGATATCTACGTCCGCCCCGATCCGCGCGCCTACTACGCGCGCATGTCCGAATTGGACTACCGCATTCCGGAACTGGCGAAACCGTTCTTCCAGCAACAGATTCGGGAATACCGCGCGTCCGCCCGGGTCGCCGTGCCGACCGTGCTCGACCTCGGCTGCTCCTACGGTGTGAACGCCGCGCTGCTGCGCCTCGACACCACGATCGGCGAGCTGGCCGAGCATTACGCCGCCGCCGACACCGATCGGGCCGGTCTGATCCGGCGCGACCGAGACCGCGTCGCGGGGCGGGCCGCGGTGGAGGACGTCCGTTTCCTCGGTATGGACGCCGCCCGCCCAGCCCTGGAGTACGCGCGGGAGGCCGGGCTCCTGCACGACGTCGTGCACGCCGACCTCGAGTCCGGCGAGCCGACCGACGAGCAGCGCGCCCTGCTCGCGACCGCCGATCTGGTCGTCTCCACCGGCTGCGTCGGGTACATCACCGAGAAAACCTTGACCCGAGTGGCCACCGCGCACCCGCGCAGGCGGCCGTGGATGGCACACTTCGTACTGCGCATGTTCGACTTCGCACCGATCGAGGCGGAACTCGCCGCGCTCGGCTACCGGACCGAGCACGCGCCGGGGTTGTACGAGCAACGCAGGTTCGCCTCCACGGCCGAACAGGCGCAAGTGCTGAACACCCTGTCCGCCAACGGGATCGACACGACCGGCCGGGAAGACCAGGGCTGGCTGTATGCCAACCTGTACGTGTCGAGGCCGCTGCCGAAACATCACGCCGACACCGAGGACTCGCATTGACCGAACGCACCTTCGCCGCCGACGACCACCTTCCCCGGGTGCCCCTGCCGACGCTGGAGGACAGCTGTGGCCGGTTCCTGCAGTGGTGCGAGCCGCTGCTGACCGCCGACGAGATCGCCGCCACCCGGGCCGCGGTCGACGACCTGTTGCGACCCGACGGTCCGGGGCGCACGCTGCACGCGGCGCTCGCGGAGTACGACGCGACGCCCGGCGTCGGCAGCTGGCTCGACCTGTTCTGGCCGTCGCGATACCTGGGCAGGCGGGACCGGATCGCCCTGAACGCGAACTTCTTCTTCCTGTTCCGGGACGACACCCCACTGGCCGCCTCCACCGCCGCGACTCAGGTGGACCGGGCGGCGGGCATCATCTCCGCCGCCGTCGCCTACAAGCTGGCCCTCGACCGGGAGGCCATCCCGCCGGTGACCCAGCGCGGGCAGCAGCTGTCCATGTGGCAGAACAAATACCTGTTCTCCGAGACCAGGATTCCCGGCGTGGAGCAGGACACGGTCCGGGTCCCCTACAGCGCGGAATGGCCGGGTCACTCGCAGGCCCGGCACATCGTGGTGTTCTTCCACGGCAGCACGTTCCGGATGGACGTGGTCGGCCCGGACGGAGCGCCGTACTCGCCGGAGGATCTCGCCGACGGGCTGCGCGCGGTGCTGAAGGCGGGCGCCCGCCCGGCCCGCACCGACACCGCCGTCGGGCACCTCACCACCAAGGCCCGCGCGGAATGGGCCCAGAGCAGGCAGCGGCTGCTGGCCGAGCCTGCGAACGCCGCGGCGCTGGACACCATCGAGACCGCGCTGTTCGCCGTCTGCCTCGAGGACTTCGCCCCGCGCGACGAACTGCACGCCTGCGACGAGTTGCTGCACGGTGACAGCGCGAACCGGTGGTTCGACAAATCGGTGTCCTTCGTCGTCTTCGCCGACGGACAGGCGGGCATCAATGTCGAGCACTGCGGACTCGACGGCACCACCATCCTGTCGTTCGTGGACACCCTGCTGGAAACCTCGGTGCCGGAACACGCCGCCCACGCCGGCGCACAGGCGCAGGGACTGCCCGCGGTGGAGCCGGTCGAGTTCGTGCTCGACGAGGCGCAGCGCGGCGATATCGCCGCGGCGGCCGCCGCCTTCGCCCAGTACGCCGCGGCGAACGCCACCCAGACGGTGTCGTTCCCGGACTTCGGCACCGCCAGGGCCAAGCAGCTCGGCATCTCGCCGGACGCGTTCGCGCAGTTGAGCTACCAGCTGGCCCATCGGCGCAGCAAGGGGCTCACCGGCGCGACCTACGAGTCCATCGCGACCAGGCAGTACCGCAACGGCCGCACCGAGGCCATGCGGGTGATCACCCCGGAGATGATCGCCTTCGTGGACGCGATGCAGGACCAGGACGCGAGCGCCGAGGCGAAGCTCGCCGCGGCGCGGACGGCCGCGTCCGCGCACGTGGAGCGGGCCAAGCAGTGCCAGGCCGGGGACGCGCCCGAGCAGCACCTGTGGGAGCTGCAGTGGATCCAGCGCCGCCGCGGCGCGGAACTGGGCGTCACCGACCCGATCCCGCTCTACGACAGCCCCGGCTGGACGATCATGCGCGACGACTACCTGAGCACCAGCTCGGCGCCGTCGGTCAACATCCGCTACTTCGGTTTCGGCTCCACCAGTCCCCGCTGCATCGGCATCGCCTATGTCCTGCTGCCGGACCGCTGGAATCTCTACCTGGCCACTCCGAAACCGGTCGCCGACCAGATGCACGCGTTCGCCGACCACCTCCGCACGGCGGTCGCCGACCTGCAGGCGCTGCTCGCCGGGAACTAGCCGCTTTCCGCCCGGTTCCTCCGCACCCGGTCAGGGGTGGAGGAACCGGGCGGTCGCCGTTACCGGCCATCGTGGGCCGGAGCAACAGACCCGCATCCGGGTCTGAAACAATGGCTCATCGTGAAGAACTTCGAATCCCTGTTCGCCGAACTGCAGGATCGTGCGGTCAACCGCCCCGAGGGGTCCGGAACCGTTGCCGCGCTGGACGCAGGCGTGCATACCCAGGGTAAGAAGGTGCTCGAGGAGGCCGGTGAAGTGTGGCTGGCCGCCGAACACGAGAGCGACGAGTCGCTCGCCGAGGAGATCTCCCAGCTGCTGTATTGGGTGCAGGTGCTGATGGTGGGTCGCGGGCTGAAGCTCGAAGACGTGTACCGACATCTGTGATGACGGCCGTCCGACACCCCGTTTCTCCTCCCGAAAGGACTCCCTCCATGCTGCGCGTCGCAGTCCCCAACAAAGGCGCCCTCTCCGAATCCGCCGTCTCGATCCTCGCCGAGGCGGGCTACCGCAAGCGCACGGATTCCCGCGATCTGACCGTGCTCGACCCGGCCAACCAGGTCGAGTTCTTCTTTCTGCGGCCCAAGGACATCGCGATCTACGTCGGTTCCGGGGAGCTGGATCTCGGCATCACCGGTCGTGATCTCGCCCTCGATTCCGGCGCACCGGTGCAGGAACGGCTCGCCCTCGGCTTCGGCCGCTCCACCTTCCGTTACGCCGCCCCGGCCGGACGGGAGTGGAAGGTCGAGGACCTCGCCGACAAGCGCATCGCCACTTCCTACCCGAACCTGGTACTCGACGATCTGCGCGGCCGCGGCATCGAGGCCGAGGTGATCCGCCTCGACGGCGCGGTGGAGATCTCCATCCAGCTCGGCGTCGCCGACGCCATCGCCGACGTCGTCGGCTCCGGGCGCACGCTGCGCCAGCACAACCTCGTCGCGTTCGGTGAATCGCTGTGCGACTCCGAGGGTGTGCTGGTCGAGCGCAAGGACGCCGATCGCGGCGACCGGGCACGGAATCAGCTCGTCGCCCGGATCCAGGGCGTGGTCTTCGCCCAGCAGTACGTCATGCTGGACTACGACTGCCCGAAGAATTTGCTCGACGAGGCGTTCGTCATCACCCCCGGGTTGGAATCGCCGACCGTGGCGCCGCTGGCCGACACCGGCTGGGTCGCGGTGCGCGCACTGGTGCCGCGCAAGCAGAGCAACGAGTTGATGGACAAGCTGGCCGATCTGGGCGCGAAAGCCATCCTGGCCACGGACATCCGCTCCTGCCGCGCATTCTGAACGCCGGATTCGTCCGATACGCCTGATTCGTTCAGGCTGAGCGCAATCGGTGTGCCCTGTGACCGGGGGTTGCTACCGTGCGGCCTCTCGATGAGGAAACGCAAGGAGCCCCCGTGTCACAGTCACCACCCGAGGAGCAGTCGGGCAGCACATTCACCTGGAACGAGGACTGGCTGGCGGCGATCGCCGGGCTGATCCTGATCGCGCTGGTCCTGCTCGGCGCGATTCCGGATTGGCTGGTGCCGTGATGGCCGAGACCGGCGCCGAATCGGCGAAGGAATCGAAGGCTTTGGCGGACAAGGATTCCGGCGTGGCCGCACCCGGCGGAATCCCGTCATCCGAGACGGAAGCGGTGCAGGCGACGTCCCGGCCGACCGCCGGGACCATCGCGGCCGGTATCGCGGTCGTGATCGTGCTCGGCGCCCTCACCCGCTACTTCGAGACACACGTCCCGCAGTGGGCAGTGGGCACTCCGTTCCAGCGCGTCGCCAAGTCCGTCGAATACCCGGTGTACGCCATCGCCCTTGGTCTGCTCGGCAATGTCGTGCTGAGCAAACTCGCACTGCGCGACCGGCTTTCGGCGGGATTCCGCACCGAATTCTTCATCAAGACCGGCGTGGTGCTGCTCGGCGCTTCGATCAACCTGAAGGTCCTGGTCACCGCGGCGGGTCCGTCGATCCTGCAAGCGCTGCTGCTGATCACGGCCGTGTTCGGCTTCACCTGGTGGCTGGGCGGACGCCTCGGGCTGGACGACAAGCTGCGCGCGCTGCTGTCCTCGGCGGTGTCGATCTGCGGTGTCAGCGCGGCCATCGCCGCGGCGGGCGCGGTGCAGGCGCGGCGCGAGCAGATCGCCTACGCGGCCTCGCTGGTAATCGTCTTCGCGTTGCCCTCGATCTTCCTGCTGCCCTGGCTGGCGGAGGTGCTCGGCTTGTCGGACGCGGTCGCGGGCGCCTGGATCGGCGGCAATATCGACACCACGGCGGCGGTCGCGGCCTCCGGCGCGATCGCGGGGGAGAAGGCGCTGCAGATCGCCACCATCGTCAAGACCACGCAGAACGCGCTGATCGGTGTGGTCGCCATCGCGCTGACCGCGTACTTCACGCTGCGCGTCGAGCGGGCGCCCGGTGCGGTGCGGCCCTCGCCGCGCCAGTTCTGGGAGCGGTTCCCGAAGTTCGTGCTCGGCTTCATCGCCGCCTCGGTCATCGGCACGCTGTACCTGCAGGCGGTGGACAAGAAGTCCGGTGCGGCGCACATCGCGATCATCAACGATCTGCGCACCTGGTTCCTGATCTTCGCGTTCGTCTCCATCGGCTTGGAGTTCTCGCTGCGCGGACTGCGGGAAGCGGGCTGGCGGCCGGTCGTGGTGTTCGGGTCCGCGGCGGTCGTGAATCTCGCGGTGGGTCTCGGACTCTCGGTGCTGCTGTTCCACAATTTCACCGCCTGAGCGTCGGCCCCATGGATACGCAGCCGAAACTCGGGCACGCGGTGTCGCCCGGTCCTGGACATCGGGGCCGGGCGGCCCGCCGTTCGGGAAATGTTCACCGGCCGAATACGCGGGTCGGCTCGAAACCACCGGCCTCATCGGGAAGACTGTCGGGCGTGTCGGACAGGATCAACGACGAGAAGGCCGCGGCGGAGCCGGGCCGACGAGCGACCACCCCGGCGGCCGACGGTGTCCCCGCGCGCGGCACGGCGTGGACGCGGATACGAAACCTGTTCATCGTCGCGGGCGACGCGGTACTGGTCGTGGTCCTGATCGGAGCGGTTTTCCTGCTCGGCGAGCGCGGGACGTCATTGGACTTCCTGGTGGCCGCGCTGGGCCACTAGCTCGTCAGTCCGAGACGGCTTCGGCCAAGGTCTCGTCCGGGGATTCGGTGACGCCGCCGCTCGGCCAGCCAGGGTAGGGCGGCGGCGTGCCGCCGAATGCCGGGCACAAAGGCTTGTAGTCGCAGTACGAGCACAGCCAGCTGGTGTTCGGCTGGAAGTCCCCGGTGCGGCCCGCCTCGAGAATGGCCGCCCACAGTGCCGAGAGTGTGCGCTCGAAGCGCAGCAACTCCTGCTCCTCGGGGGCGTAGGTGAGGATCTGCTCGTCGGCGAGGTAGATCAGCCGCAGCTGGGCGGGCACCAGGCCGCGGGTGCGCAGTACGACCAGCGCGTAGAACTTCAACTGGAACAGCGCTTTGGTCTCTTGCGTCGGCCCCGGCGCACGGCCGGTCTTGTAGTCCACGACGCGCAGGGCGCCGCTGGGCGCGAGGTCGATCCGGTCGACGAACCCGCGCAGCGGCGCGCCGTCGGCCAGTTCCACCTCCACCCGCGCTTCGCGTGACTCCGGATCGAACCGGGTCGGATCCTCCAGCCGGTAGTAGCGGCGCACCAGCGCGCGCACCTCGTCGAGGAACGCGTCGAGTTGCCCCGCGGCGACCAGTTCCGCCACCTCCGGCTGTTGGGCGTGCACCCGCGCCCACGCCGTCGGCACCAGGGCCTCGGCGCGCTCGGGCACCCGCTCGGCCGCGGGCAGCCCGTAGAGGTCCTCCAGCACCGCGTGCACCACCGTGCCGCGCACCGCGTGCACCGAGGGTCGCTCCGGTATCCGATCGATCGCGCGGAAGCGGTATTTCAGCGGACACTGCTTGAAATCCATTGCCCGGGAAGGTGAGAGCGCGGGCCGGGCGCGGGTGGCCGTCGGATCGGGCCGGGCGGTCCGCGCGTCGTCGGCAGGGGGCGTGGACACGGGCGAGCACATACCTGGCAGGCTATCCGGCGGCACCGACACGCCGGTGCGTCACAGCACGATTCCGACAAGTGGAACGGAGATTCATGACGGCCAGACGGACCGGGCCATTCACCATCGGTGACCGGGTGCAGCTGACCGATGCCAAAGGACGCCTGTACACGGTGGTCTTGGAGCCGGGCAAGGAATTCCACACCCATCGCGGCGGGATCAAGCACGACAGCCTCATCGGCGCCGACGAGGGCAGCGTGGTGCATTCCACCAACGGCACGCCCTACCTCGCACTACGTCCGCTGCTGATCGACTACGTGCTGTCCATGCCGCGCGGCGCCGCGGTGATCTACCCGAAGGACGCCGCGCAGATCGTGCACGAGGGCGACATGTTCCCCGGCGCGCGTGTGCTGGAAGCCGGCGCGGGGTCCGGTGCGCTGACCTGCTCGCTGCTGCGGGCGGTGGGGCCGCAGGGGCAGGTGGTGTCCTACGAGATCCGCGCCGACCACGCAGAGCACGCGATCCGCAACGTCGAGACGTTCTTCGGCGAGCGGCCGGCGAACTGGTCGCTGACCGTGGGTGACGTGGCCGACTACACCGGGGAGCCGGTGGATCGCGCGGTCCTGGACATGCTCGCGCCGTGGGATGCGCTACCGGCGGTGTCCAAGGCGCTCGTGCCGGGCGGCGTGCTGATCGTCTATGTGGCCACCGTCACCCAGCTGTCGAAAGTGGTCGAAGCGCTGCGCGAGCAGGAGTGCTGGACCGAGCCACGCTCCTGGGAGTCGCTGGTGCGACCGTGGCATGTGGTCGGCCTCGCCGTGCGGCCCGAGCACCGCATGCAGGGTCACACCGCCTTCCTGGTCAGCGCCCGCAGGCTCGCCGAGGGCACCGTCACGCCCAAGCCGCAGCGCAGGCCCTCGAAGGGCTGAGCGCGGCCGGGCGGGCGAGGTGGTGGCCGACTCAGGCCGGGACGCAGGGCGCCTGCGCGAAGCCGAGCAGCAGACAGCCGCTCGCGTCCGACAGCTTCCAGGTGCCGTCGACGTTTTCCCAGCTCAGCGGCACGGCGGGGGCGGCGCCATGCGGGGAGGTGATGGTCACCTGCGCGTTCGCGGTGTTGCCCTGGGTGGTGATGTCGGCGACGGCGAAGGTGAGCGCGTAGCCCTGCAGGCCCTTGTTCATCTGGTCGATGTTCGCTGTGCGCTTTTCACCGTTGACGATCAGCTCGGCCTTCTCGGGGGTGGGTACAGTCGGATCGGTGAGCTTTACCAGCACAGCCTGCAAGGTATCGGCGGTCGGCGCACCGGTCGCATGGGCGGAGTGATCGTGGGTACCCGACGCGGCGGTGCTGGTGGCGGCCGAGGTCGCCGCGCCGGTGGAGTCGTCGTCGGAGCCGCACGCCGCCACCGCGCCGGAGATGGCCAGCGCCGCCGCGGCGGTGACGAGGGAAAAACGCAGGGTTCTCGCGGGAAGGAGCATGGTCGGCAACCTTTCGGCTCGAGCGGCGAGGAGGCTCGCCAGGGTCGGGTTAGGGCAGGCTAACATGGTGATCCGGCCGCCGATCGCGGCCCAGATGTGATCACCACGAAACCATGTCGGAAAGCGAGAACGGGTCGCGCCCGGTAGCGTTGATAGACCGGGACTGGGAGGAGCAGCACATGAGCCCCATCGAGAATTCGGATTCGGCGGCCTGGAGAGAGCTCGAGGCAGTGCGCGCCGAGGCGGCTGCACTCCGAAGGCAACTCGCCGATTCGCCGGATCGCACACGGGAATTGGAAGCCCGCATCGATTCGCTGACCATTCGCAACACGAAGCTGATGGACACCCTCAAGGAAGCGCGCCAGCAGCTGGTCGCGCTGCGTGAGGAGGTCGATCGGCTGGGTCAGCCGCCGAGCGGATACGGCATTCTGATCGGTGTGTACGACGATCAGACGGTCGACGTGTTCACTTCGGGTCGCAAGATGCGGTTGACGTGTTCACCGAACATCGAGACCTCGACGCTCGAATACGGTCAGACCGTTCGCCTCAACGAGGCGCTCACGGTCGTCGAGGCCGGGCACTACGACGCGGTCGGCGAGATCGGCACCCTCCGGGAGATCCTCGACGACGGTCGTCGCGCCCTGGTCGTCGGCCATGCCGACGAGGAGCGTGTGGTGTGGCTGGCAGGCCCGCTGGCGAAGGTCGCCGAGATGGACGACCTCGACGATCCCGATTCCCCCATCCGCAAGCTGCGGCCGGGCGACTCGCTGCTGGTCGACACGAAGGCCGGTTTCGCCTTCGAGCGCATCCCCAAGGCCGAGGTCGAGGACCTCGTGCTGGAAGAGGTGCCCGACGTCGACTACAGCGACATCGGCGGTCTCGGCAGGCAGATCGAGCAGATCCGCGACGCGGTGGAGCTGCCGTTCCTGCACAAGGACCTCTTCCGCGAGTACGCGCTGCGTCCGCCGAAGGGTGTGCTGCTCTACGGTCCCCCCGGCTGCGGTAAGACGCTCATCGCCAAGGCGGTGGCCAACTCGCTGGCCAAGAAGATCGCCGAGGCGCGCGGTGAGGATGCCAAGGAAGCCAAGTCGTTCTTCCTGAACATCAAGGGCCCCGAGCTGCTCAACAAGTTCGTGGGTGAGACCGAGCGTCACATCCGGATCATCTTCCAGCGGGCCCGCGAGAAGGCGTCCGAAGGCACGCCGGTGATCGTGTTCTTCGACGAGATGGATTCCATCTTCCGCACCCGCGGCTCCGGCGTCTCCTCCGACGTCGAGACCACGGTGGTGCCGCAGCTGCTGTCGGAGATCGATGGTGTCGAGGGCCTGGAGAACGTCATCGTGATCGGCGCCTCCAACCGCGAGGACATGATCGATCCCGCGATCCTGCGGCCGGGCCGCCTGGACGTGAAGATCAAGATCGAGCGTCCGGACGCGGAGTCGGCGCAGGACATCTTCTCGAAGTACCTCACCAAGGAGTTGCCGCTGCACGACGACGACCTGGCCGAGTTCGGCGGCGACAAGCTCTTGTGCATCAACGCCATGATCGAACGCGTCGTCGACCGGATGTACGCCGAGAGCGAGGACAACCGCTTCCTGGAGGTCACCTACGCCAACGGTGACAAGGAGGTCCTGTACTTCAAGGACTTCAACTCCGGCGCCATGATCCAGAACATCGTGGACCGCTCCAAGAAGTACGCCATCAAGGCGGTGCTCGACACGGGCAACCCGGGTCTGCGCATCCAGCATCTCTACGATTCGATCGTGGACGAGTTCTCCGAGAACGAGGACCTGCCCAACACCACGAATCCGGACGACTGGGCACGCATCTCGGGTAAGAAGGGCGAGCGGATCGTCTACATCCGCACGCTGGTCACCGGCAAGAACGCCAGTGCCAGCCGCGCCATCGACACCGAGTCGAACACCGGTCAGTACCTGTAAAGGTTCCGCCGACCACGATGGGCCGCGTCTCCCCGGAGACGCGGCCCTTTCGCTGTCCAGAGCGCAGGTGACGGTGCACGGCGACGGCCGCACATCACTCGTATCCGGATGACTCTCGACGGCGCTCCATTCGGCTCGTCGCTCACCAGCAGGCCTACAGTCCGCTCGTGCTAAAATTTGACCATGCGGCCAGAAAACAGTACGAGTGGCCAACGGCGGTCTTTTATCGAAGAGGCGCGACGGCGGCAGATCATCGCCTCCGCGGTGGAGGTGATCTCCGAGGTCGGGTACGCGAATGCTTCGCTGGCGCGGATCGCCGAGCACGCGGGCATCTCCAAGGGCGTCATCTCCTACCACTTCGAGGGCAAGGACGATCTGATGACGCAGCTGGTGGTCCAGCTCTACGTCTCGGCCGCGGAGTACATCGCGCCACGGGTCGGCGCGGCGGCCGGACCGCGCGCGAGCCTGCTGGCCTACCTCGAATCGAACCTCGGTTTCATCGATGCGAATACCACGTATGTGGCGGCGCTGGTCGAGGTGGTGACGAATCTGCGGGACGCGGACGGCAACCCGAAGTTCGCCTCCGCCGACGGTGAACGCGACATCATCGCGCCGCTGGTCGACATCCTCACCGAAGGGCAGCGCACCGGCGAGTTCGGCGAGTTCGATCCGCTCTTGATGGCCAAGTCCATCCGCGACGCCATCGATGGCGCCGCCGGACGGGCGGTCCGGGAACAGGACTTCGCGATGGACGCGTACGCGGCACACGTGTGCCGGTTGTTCGACACGGCGACCCGGAAAGCGGGTAAGGATGACTGAGGTACTGGACACCCCGCGGCGCCGGGACGATGCCACGACACCGTTGCCCTCGTTCGCCTTCGGCGGAGTCGGCGCGGTGGCGGCGCTGGGTGCGGTGGCGCTTCTGGTTTCCATCGGGCGGTACGGATTCTTCGGCGACGAGCTGTATTTCGTCGCGGCAGGCCGCAGGCTCGCGGTCGGCTACGCCGATCAGGGGCCGCTGCTACCGGCGATCGCGCGGATTACGGATCTGCTCGCCCCGGATTCGCTGATGGCACTGCGTCTTCCGGCCGTGCTCGTCACCGTGGCCGCGGTGGTGGTGACCGCCCAGATCGCCAGGGAGTTCGGGGGCGGTCGCCCGGCGCAGGTGCTGGCCGCGGCCGCGTATGCCACCTCGCCGTTCCTGCTGGTGCAGGGTGATCAGCTGGCCACCAATACGATCGACACGGCGTTGTGGGTGGTGGTGAGCTGGCTGGTGATCCGCTGGGTCCGCACCCGCCACGACGGTTTGCTGCTGGCCTCGGCGCTGTTCACCGCGGTGGATATGCAGGTCAAGTGGCTGATTCCCTTCTTCTGGCTCGCACTGGTGATCGGGGTGGCGATCTACGGACCGCGTGAGCTGCTGCGCCGCCCCGCCCTGTGGTGCGGCGCCGCGATCGTCATCCTCACCTCGGTACCCAGCCTGGTGTGGCAGGCGGCGCACGGGTGGCCGCAGCTGCGTCTGGGTGGTGTGGTCGCCGCGGAGCAGGCCACGATCGGCGGGCGCTACATCTGGCTGCCGCTCGCGCTCGCCTCCGCCGGATTGATCGGTGGATTGCTGCTGGTGTACGGGGTGTGGACCCTGTTCCGTGCCGAAAGCTTGCGGCCGTACCGTTTTCTCGGTGTCCTGCCGTTGGTGCTGATCGTGGTCTTCATCGCGACCGGTGGACGACCGTACTATGCGGCGGGTTGCTACGGAGCGCTGATCGCGGTCGGTGCGGTGCGGTGGATGGAGAACCGGCGGCGATCGCGTGTGATCCTCACCGTTGCGGTGGCCGCGATATCCGTTGCGCTGGTGATTTTCTCGCTGCCCCTACGCCCGGAATCCGACATCGACCCGGTCGACACCCAAGCCCAGGCGGGGCTGGAGATCGCGGTCTACGGTCGGTTCGGCTGGTCCGAACTCGCGGCCGGGACCGCGGCGGCCTACGCGGCGCTGCCGGAGCCGGATCGGGCTTCGGCCGTGGTGATCGCCGATTCCTATTGGCAGGCAAGCGCCTTGGACCTCGCGCGCGCGACGCATGGCCTGCCCGCCGTCTTCAGTCCGAATCGCGGGTTCGGCTACTTCGGCACCCCGCCGGACACGGCGACGACGGTGCTGTGGGTGGGTGGCACCGAGGCCGATGTGCGCGCGCACTGTGCCGAGGTGACCCCGATCGGGCAAGTCGACGCTCGTCTCGGGTTCCCGGGGGTCACCCGCGGCGTCACTGTCTGGCGTTGCGCGCGACCGCTCGTGCCGTGGTCGCGAGCCTGGCCGGGCATGCTGCGGCTGAACTGATCCGGTTCCGGCTCACCACCAGCCGAGGATCGGCGACAACTGCCTGCCGAGTTCCGGTGCCAGCGACCGCGAATAGCTGGCGGTGAGGTGATGCTCGTCGTGGTAGATCAGGACGTTGCCCTCGGTGACCGCGCACACGTCGCGTTCGCACAGCGCGTCGGACAGGTCCAGCGGGAACACGTTGGGGAACGAGGCGGCGAACTCCAGCGCCGGATCGACCGCGTTCAGCGCCTCCGCGCGCGGCATCCCGCAGCTGATCCGGTCGCCGTGCTGGGCGAGGCAATCGATGGCCCGGTACCGCACGCCGTCGCGGCGCAGCCACGGCGTGTCACGGATGGCGAGCACGTTGAGTCCGCGGTCGGCCAGGCGGGTCCAGACGTCCAGATAGTCGGCCGGGGTCTCGTCACCCGCGCCGTCACGAGGGCGGGTCGCTGTCGTGAACACCCACTCCGGGCGTTCGACGCCCAGGCGGTCGATCACCTCCACAGACCAGTCGCGGCAGTCCGGATTCGCTTCACCCTTGTACATCGGTTCCGCCGCCACGGTCAGCGGGCAGCCCATCTTCAGGTAGACCTCGACCCGGAAGGAGTGCTCGCGGGCGAGCAGGTCGAGCGCGGGCACCCAGTGCTCGGCATGCGAGCTGCCCACCACCGCGATGGTGCGCTCCGCGGCGGCGTCGCCATAGGTGCAGGTGATGACCTCGCGGGTATCCCAGTCCGCGATGCAGCCGTCGCGCGAGGGGTAGGCCGCGTCCGCCGGCGCTTCGTACATGCTCGGCCGCATCGGAGCCTCGGGCGCGCTCACGCCGTTGACCAGTGCTTCCGCGCCGGGATAGCGCGCCGAGTCCAGCCCGGCCACCGCTCGCGGCGGATTCGCCTTAATCACCACCTGCTCGCCCAGCGCCGCCGCGAGTACCGCGATGCCGAGCGCCGCGACCAGCCGGCCGGTGCGGCGTCCGCGGGCGGGCGTCTTTCCGGCCGGACGACCGGACCGCACTCGTAGCGGCTGCTCGATGAACCGGTTGGTCAGGTGGGCGAGTACCAGCGACGCCCCGACGACGCCCAGACCCACGCCGAGGCCCGCGGTCGCGGCTCCGGTCCGCGCCAGGACGAAGATCAGAATCGGCCAGTGCCACAGATACAGCGCGTAGGACAGTTCGCCGAGGCGCACCGCGGCCGGTGCGCCGAGCAGCCGGTTCGGTAGTGGCTGGTCGGCGGCGGCGAGATCGCCGCCCGCGACGATCAGCGCCAGTGTGGCCCCGACTGGCACCAGCGCGGCGGGACCGGGAAACCGATCGGCGCCGTCGATCAACCAACCGCACGTGAGCACCGCGACCGCGCCGAGGACGGCGACCGCGACCCGCACCGAACGCGGCGGTGACAGCCAGGGCGCGACGATCGCCAGCAGCGCCCCGGCGAGGAGCTCCCAGGCGCGGGCGAAACTGTCGTAGTAGTTCCAGCCCTGATGTACCGCGGTACCGTGCGCGGCGTAGACGAACGAGGCCACCGCGCCCGCGGCGAGCACGATCGCCAAGGCCGGACGCACTGCCCCCGGACGAGCGAAACGCAGGCACAGGCCCGCGACCGACGCCACGACGATCAGCGCGAGCAGGTAGAACTGCATCTGCACCGCCATCGACCACAGATGCTGCAACGGGCTCACCGACGGATCGGCGGCGAGGTAGTCCGACCAGGACAGCGCCAGATACCAGTTCTGGTAGTACAGCAGCGACGCCAGCGTCTGCGCCGCCATCTCGCCCCACTGGGTGAACGGGCGAAGCAGCACGGTCGCCGCGACCACGGCCGCCAGAAGCGTGACCAGGGCGGGCAGTAATCGGCGGGCGAGCCGGCGAGCGGTGTGCGCGACACGGACCGTGCCGGTGGCCGCCACGCCGCGCAGCAGTGAGCCGGTGAAGAAGAACCCGGACAGCGCCAAGAACACGTCGACGCCGCCCGACACCCGGCCGAACCAGATGTGGAACGCCACGACCAGCGCGATCGCCACGCCGCGCAGCCCGTCCAGATCGTGCCGGTACCCGCCGGCGCCCGCCCGCGGCACGGCCGCCGCGGTGGCGACCGCACCCGGCCGGAGCAACCGATTCACCGCTCGGGCGACCGTCACCGGACTCGCGCGGCGCGGTCGTCGCGGAAACGGAATCCAACGGCTCGGCGACGGAGGCATGAACGGGACACGTCATTTCTCTTACCACGGGCGGTGAACCGGGGTCCAACTCGCAAGGCCGGAGTGGCGTGCGGAAACGGCGAGAAATACGGACAATTCGGTCACCCGTCGACGGGTCGTAACGGGTGGGTCGATAGGGTGGGGTCGTGAATGTTGAGGTGACACCCCTGCCGGGTATAGGTGTGCGCAAGGATTTTCCGCTGACCAATACACGACGCCGGATAGGGGTGATCGACCATCGCGACGGCACGATGGACCTCATCGTGAGCAAGCCGGACAACCCCGACGAGACCGAACAGGTACCGCTGTCGGGGAAGGAGGCGGCCGTGCTGGCCAGCCTGCTCGGCGCGCCGCAACTGGTCGAACAACTGCGCGAGGAACACCGCGAGTTCACCGGACTGACCACCCGGCAGCTGTCCATCCCGGACCGCTCCCGCTTCGACGGACGCAGGCTGGGCGAAACTCAGATGCGCACCCGGACGAAGGCGTCCATCGTCGCCGTGGTCCGCAGCGGCCAGCCGATTCCCTCGCCGGGGCCGGACTTCACCTTCACCGCTGGAGACGTGCTGGTCGTCGTCGGCACAGTGGAGGGCCTCGAGGCCGCCGCCAAGATCCTGTTAGACGGCTGAGCGCATGGTCGCACACGAGACCGCGCTCGCGCTGATCCAGCTGGGCGCGGTGTTCTTCGGCCTCGGCCTGCTCGGGCGGATCGCCGCGCGCATCGGCATGTCGCCCATCCCGCTGTATTTGATCGGCGGACTGGTGTTCGGCACCGGTGGCCTCGTCGAGTTGCGGCAGGTGGACGACTTCATCCATCTCGCCAGTGAAATCGGCGTCGTCCTGCTGTTGTTGCTGCTCGGCCTGGAATACAGCGCGCCGGAACTGGTCACGGGCATGCGCCGATCGTGGGCCGCGGGCGTGGTGGACATCGTGCTCAACGCGACGCCGGGTGTGCTCGTCGCGCTCGGGCTCGGCTGGGGGTTCACCGGCGCCATCGCGATGGCCGGGGTCACCTACATCTCGTCCTCCGGCATCGTCGCGAAGGTGCTCAACGATCTGGGCAGGCTCGGTAACCGGGAAACGCCGGTGATCCTGTCCATCCTGGTGTTCGAGGACCTGGTGATGGCCGGATACCTGCCGGTGCTGACCGCGGTGCTGGCCGGAGTCGGTTTCCTCGCCGGACTGAAGACGCTGGCCATCGCCCTCGCGGCGGTCACGGTCGTGCTGATCGTCGCGCTGCGCTACGGCCGCTACGTCTCCGCGATCGTCGACAGCGCCGACCGCGAGATCTTCCTGTTGAAGCTGCTGGGTTCCGCGCTGCTGGTGGCGGGCGCGGCCTCCGCTGTGCAAGTGTCCGCGGCGGTCGGCGCGTTCCTGCTCGGCATCGCGATCTCGGACTCCACCGCGCACAACGCCACCAAGCTCCTGGAACCGCTGCGCGACCTGTTCGCCGCACTGTTTTTCGTGCTGTTCGGCCTGAGCACCGACCCGACGAGCATTCCGCCGGTGCTGGGCTGGGCGTGCCTGCTGGCACTGGTCACGACGGCCAGCAAGATCGCCACCGGATGGTGGGCGGCCAAGCGGGCCGGTGCGGGCCGCTTGGGCCGGGCGCGCGCGGGTACCGCCCTGGTCGCTCACGGCGAGTTCTCGATCGTCATCGCGGGTCTCGCGGTGGCCGCCGGCGCGGTCCCCGCCGAATTCGCCGCGCTGGCTACAACCTACGTGCTGTTGATGGCGGTGCTCGGGCCGGTCGTCAGCCGGTTCGTCGAACCGGCGATGGCGCTGCTGCGTCGGCGCGCCGCGGTGTCCTGACCGATTCGTTCGAGCCGGCCCCGCTGACGACCATGGTGGCGGCGTCCGATCGTCGCCGCCACCATGGTCGTCCGGAATTCAGTTGCGGACGGCGACGGAATCGAGCACCACGTCGGCGGCCGGTGCGCCGTCGGACGAGCCGTCCTTGACTCCGGCGGCGGCGATGGCGTTCAGCACGTCCATGCCCGCGGTGACCCGGCCGAACGGGGTGTAGTTCGGCGGCAGCGGCGCGTCCCGGTAGACCAGGAAGAACTGGCTGCCGTTGGTGCCGGGGCCCGCGT
Source organism: Nocardia sp. NPDC047038 (assembly GCF_040644075.1). Classification (NCBI taxonomy): domain Bacteria; kingdom Bacillati; phylum Actinomycetota; class Actinomycetes; order Mycobacteriales; family Nocardiaceae; genus Nocardia; species Nocardia sp. NPDC047038. The sequence goes on from NZ_JBEYVQ010000001.1 coordinate 1,382,804, forward strand.
TCGCCATCGCGATCGTGCCCGCCGGGTAGGTCGCGCCCGCCAGGTTCTCGTCGGGGAATTGATAGCCGGGCCCGCCCATGCCGGTCGCGGTGGGGTCGCCGCACTGCAGGACGTAGATGCCGTCGGTGGTGATCCGGTGGCACTTCGTGTGGTCGAAGTACCGTTCCCCGGCCAGGAACGCGAACGAGTTGACGGTGCGCGGTGCGTGGGCGGCGTCCAGGGCGACGGTCACGGTGCCGCAAGTGGTGATCAGCGTCGCCGTGTATTGCGCGTTGGGATCGATGGTCATGCCGGGTTCGGCGGGCCACTGCTTACCGTTCGGCTGCCCCGCGGTCGGTACGCCACAGCCGGCCGGGCCCTGCTCCCGAGCAGGCGACGGGGTCGCCGAGACGACACCGGTCGCGGACGCGACCAGCGCCGCGCCGACGACGAGGACCCCGAGGATCCGCAGCGATCGCCACGGCACGCCGCGGCGCCCCGTGCGCCGGCCGTTGACGAGTTCTCGCGCTTGCACTTCGCTGCTCACCGCTGAAAATCTCCTTCACTCGGGGTTGCGCACCGGACGATGCAGCGCGAATCATTCCATCTCGCCCGACCAAGTGGGGGAGTACGGCTCGATTACTCGAGCACGGGCAGGTCGGGATGCCGCCGTAACCGCGGTTGCCACGGATTGGCTACAAAATGCCTCCCGGCACTCGTCGGACAACGGAACAGGTTCCCGGTGACGTATAACGGGGCATGGGAATCGTTCGAGCGGCGCTGGTCCAAACGAACTGGACCGGTGACAAGGAGTCGATGCTCGCGGCGCACGAGAACTACGCGCGCCGCGCCGCCGCGCACGGAGCCGCGGTGATCTGCTTCCAAGAACTGTTCTACGCCCCGTATTTCTGCCAGCGGCAGGACACGGAGTTCTACGACTACGCCGAATCCGTCCCGGGGCCGACGACGGAACGATTCGCGGAACTGGCGAAAGAATTGCGCCTGGTGATGATCCTGCCGGTGTACGAGCAGGAACAGCCGGGTCTGCTGTACAACACGGCGGCGGTGATCGACGCCGACGGCAGCTATCTCGGCAAGTACCGCAAACACCACCTTCCGCACGTCCACGGGTTCTGGGAGAAGTTCTATTTCCGGCCGGGCAACCTGGGCTGGCCGGTGTTCGACACGGCGGTGGGCAAGGTCGGCGTGTACATCTGCTACGACCGGCACTTCCCGGAGGGGTGGCGCGCGCTGGCCCTCGCCGGTGCGGAACTCGTGTTCAATCCGTCGGCCACGTCGCGCGGCTTGTCCGGTTACCTCTGGAGACTGGAACAACCGGCGGCCGCGGTAGCCAACGAGTACTACATCGGTGCCATCAATCGGGTCGGCGCCGAGGAGTACGGCGACGACGACTTCTACGGCACCAGCTACTTCGTCGACCCCGAAGGCAAGTTCGTCGGCGAGGTCGCCTCCGATACCGACCCCGAGCTGGTCGTCCGTGATCTGGATATGGATCTGATCAAGGTGGTGCGCGACCGCTGGGCCTTCTACCGCGATCGGCGCCCGGACGCCTACGGGCCGCTGGTGGCCCCCTGAGACCGGGGAGAACGACATGGCACGCACCTTCATCCACGGTGGCACGGTGGTCTCCGCCACCGGAGCGCAGCCGCTCGACGTGCTCGTCGACGGCGAGACCATCGCCGCCGTCCTGCGGCCGGGCTCCGTCGCGCTGGGCGCGGACCTCGCCGCGTCCGCCGATCGCGTGCTCGACGCGACCGGCAGATACGTCATCCCCGGCGGCGTGGACGGTCACACCCACATGCAGATGCCCTTCGGTGGGACCGAGGCCTCCGACACTTTCGAGACCGGCACCCGCGCGGCCGCGTGGGGCGGCACCACCACCATCATCGACTTCGTCGTCCAGCGGCAAGGGGAACGGGTCCAGGACACGCTGGCCGCCTGGCACGCGAAAGCGGCCGGGCAGTGCGCGATCGACTACGGCTTCCATCAGATCATCGGCGACGTCGACGACGAATCCTTGAAGGCCATGAGCGAATTGGTGGCCGAGGGCGTCACCAGCTTCAAGCTCTTCATGGCCTACCCGAGGGTCTTCTACTCCACCGACGGCCAGATCCTGCGCGCCATGCAGTCAGCGGCGGAACTCGGCGCGCTGGTGATGATGCACGCGGAGAACGGGATAGCCATCGATGTGCTGGTCGAACAGGCGCTCGCGCGAGGGGACAACGCGCCGTACTTCCACGGCACGACCCGACCGTGGCAGCTCGAGGAGGAGGCCACCCACCGCGCGATCATGCTGGCCGAATTGACCGGCGTGCCGCTGTACGTCGTGCACGTGTCGGCCGAGCAGGCGCTGGCTCAGATCGCCGCCGCCCGCGACGCCGGGCGCAACGTCTTCGGCGAGACCTGCCCGCAGTACCTGTATCTCTCGCTCGAGGATCAGCTCGGCGCGCCGGGTTTCGAAGGCGCCAAATGGGTGTGCTCCACGCCGCTGCGATCGAAGGCCGAAGGGCATCAGGACAAGCTGTGGCGCTACCTGCGCACCGGCGACGTCACGGCCGTCGGCACCGATCACTGTCCGTTCTGCATGAAGGGCCAGAAGGAGATGGGGCTCGGCGACTTCAGCAAGATCCCCAACGGTATCGGCGGCGTCGAGCATCGGATGGATCTGATGTTCCAGGGCGTCCGGTCCGGCCGGATCCCGCTGGAACGCTGGGTCGAGGTCTGCTGCACGACACCGGCCCGGATGTTCGGCATGTACCCGCGCAAAGGGGTGATCAGCCCGGGAGCGGACGCCGACATCGTCATCTACGACCCGGACGGCCACACCAGCATCGGTCTCGGCAAGACCCACCACATGAATATGGACTACTCGGCCTACGAGGGATTCGAGATCGACGGTCACGTCGACACGGTGCTGTCCCGGGGCCGGGTCGTCGTGGACGACGGCGGCTACCTCGGGCACGCGGGGCACGGCCGGTTCGTCGCGCGTGGACTCGCGCAGAACCTGATCTGACTTTCGATCCTCGGAACGGAGAAGTGCCGCATGGACATCGGTGTGGTGCTGCAATGCACGCCCCCGGCCTCGCGTGTGATCGAACTGGCCAGGCTCGCGGAGACATATGGGTTCTCCCACGTCTGGACCTTCGACTCGCATCTGCTCTGGCAGGAGCCCTATGTCATCTACAGCCAGATCCTGGCCGCCACCCGCAAGATCATGGTCGGTCCGATGGTGACGAACCCGGCCACCCGGGACTGGACGGTGACCGCGTCGACCTTCGCCACGCTCAACGAGATGTTCGGCAATCGCACCGTATGCGGGATCGGCCGCGGCGACTCGGCCGTGCGCACGCTGGGCGGCAAGCCCGCCACGCTGGCCACGCTGCGCCGATCGATCGAGGTGATCCGCGAACTGGGCAACGGTCGCGGCGCGCGAGTGGACGACACGGTCGTGCGGTTGCCGTGGGCGGCCGACTCCCGGTTGGACGTGTGGGTGGCGGGCTACGGGCCACGCGCACTCGAGCTGACCGGTGCCGTGGCCGACGGATTCATCCTGCAACTGGCCGACCCCGACATCACGGCATGGACCGTCGCCCGAGTGCGCGCCGCGGCCGAGCGCGCGGGCCGGGACCCGGCGGCGGTGCGGATCTGCGTCGCCGCACCCGCTTATGTCACCGACGGGACGGAGGCGGCGCAGGCGCACGCGCGGCAACAGTGCCGATGGTTCGGCGGGATGGTCGGCAACCACGTGGCGGAGATGGTGGCGAGATACGGTACGGCAGGCGACATCCCGGCTGCCCTCACGGACTACATCGACGGCAGGCGCGGCTACGACTACAACCTGCACGGACGCGCGGGCAATGTCCATGCCGAGTACGTGCCCGACGCCATCGTGGACCGCTTCTGCCTGCTGGGCACGCCCGACGACCAGCTGTCCCGGTTGCGGGAGCTGGAAAGGCTCGGTGTGGACCAGTTCGCCGTCTATCTCCAGCACGACGCGAAGAACGCGACTTTGGCGGCGTACGGTGAATCGGTGCTGCCTCGTCTCGCTTCCCTCGTGACCACGACCAAGTCGACCGAAGGGAGCGACTAGCGTGGCCGATCACGTCTTCTATCCGTGGAGCGCGCAGGCCGAATTGAACCCGGCTCCGATCACCGGGGCGTTCGGCTCCTACTTCTGGGACGACACCGGCAAGCGCTATCTGGACTTCTCCTCCCAGCTGGTCAACGTGAACATCGGCCACCAGCATCCGGACATCGTCGCGGCGATCGTCGCCCAGGCGCAGCGGTTGGCGACCATCTCGCCGACGGTCGGCAACGACGTCCGCAGCGAACTGGCCCGGCTGATCGTCGAGCGGGCTCCCGGGGAGCTGAACCGGATCCTGTTCACCACCGGCGGCGCCGAGGCCGTCGAGCACGCGGTGCGTTTGGCGCGAAGCTACACCGGGCGGACGAAAATGCTCGCCGCCTACCGCTCCTACCACGGCGGCACGGGCGTCGCGATCGGCCTGACCGGGGAACCGCGCCGCTGGGGCGCGGAACCGACAAACGTCGACGTGGTGCGGTTCTTCGGCCCCTACCCCTACCGGTCACCGTGGGGCACGACGACTCCCGAGGAAGAGACGGCCGCCGCGCTGCGGCACCTGCGGCAGGTCATCGAGCTCGAGGGCCCGCAGCACATCGCGGGGTTGATTTTGGAGACGGTGGTCGGCACCAACGGTGTGCTCGTCCCGCCGCCCGGTTATCTGGCCGGCGTGCGAGCGCTGTGCGACGAGTTCGGCATCGTCTACATCGCCGATGAGGTGATGGTCGGATTCGGACGGGTGGGCGAATGGTTCGCGGTGCAGGCGTTCGGCGTCGAGCCGGACATCATCACCTTCGCCAAGGGGGTGAACTCCGGCTACGTCCCGCTCGGTGGCGTGCTCATGGCCGAGCGGATCGCGCAGCGCTACGACCATGTGGTGTATCCGGGCGGTCTCACCTACGCGGGTCATCCGCTGGCCTGCGCGGCGGGTGTCGCCTCGATCGCGGTCTTCGAGCGCGAAGGAATCCTCGATCACGTACGGGCGGTGGGCGCCGATGTGCTCGGAAAAGGCCTGCGCGAACTCGCCGGTCGTCATCCGAGCGTCGGCGAGGTCCGTGGACTCGGCTTCTTCTGGGCGCTGGAACTGGTCCGGGACCAGCGCAGCAGACAGCCGCTGATCCCGTTCGCGGCGGCGGGCGCGGACGCCGAGCCGATGGCCGCGGTCACCGCTGCGGCCAAGGCACGCGGGCTGTGGCCGTTCAACGCGGGCAATCGCTTTCAGATCGCGCCGCCGCTGACCACGACGGCCGACGAACTGCGCACCGGCCTCGAGATCGTCGACGAAGTGCTCGACGTGGCCGACGGCTACGTCGCGAGCTGACCGGCCGCTCAGTGCGGCGTCAGTTCCACCACGACGCCGCCCTGCTGCCAGGTCTGGTAGATATCGGCCTTGGAGGGTGAACCGTCGGCGGTGAAGCCGATGCCGTTGTACTTGGCGTTCTGCTTGTTGTCCCGCGCGACGATCTCGTAGAGCCGCAGCACGTCGGCCTCGGAGGTGTGGACCACCGGGTCGAAGGTGCGCGGCTCGCCGCCGAAGGAGGCCCGCACCGGATCGCCCGCCCGCAGGTTCTTCACCCACGGGCGCAGGGCGGTGCCGATCAGCAGAGTGTCGCCGTGCCGGGTGTAGGCCAGCGGCACGTCGTAGACCTTCCCCGACTTGCGCCCGACGACGTGCAGGATCATCAGCCGCTTGCCGACGACGCCGGACAGCCCGGGTACACGCAGCAGCGCGCGCACGACCCGATTCATCACGCCCTGATACGAAGGGATGCGCTCGGGACCGGATGTGGTCGGTGTGCCGTAAGGGTTTTCGGGCGACGCGTGCTCAGTCATGGCTTCCAGTATCGGAGCACACGCGGCGCTCGGCAGCGCGACGTCCGAGATCCGCCAGTGGGCGCCGGGCGGCCCGGGTGCGCGTCCTCGGTACCCTGCGTACATGACTTCCGGGCAGACCGAGATCTGGCACAACCCGCGGTGCAGCAAGAGCCGCAACGCCACCGCGTTCCTGAACGACGCCGGTGTCGACTACACCGTGCGCAAGTATCTGGACCAGCCGCCGACGGCCGCCGAGCTGCGTGAGGTGTTGCGGCGGCTGGACGCCGAACCCTGGGACATCACCCGCACCGGCGAACAGCTCGCCAAGGACCTCGGCATGGCGAGCTGGGCGCGGACCGCCGCGGACCGGGACCGTTGGATCGAAGCGCTGGTCGAACATCCCGGGCTGATCCAGCGGCCGATCGTGCTCACCGCCGACGGCGGGGCGGTGGTGGCCCGAGACGACGACGCACTGCGCGATCTGCTCTGACACCCGTTCCCGCCGTGTGGGATTCGGCGGTAGGGTCGGCGGACATGAAAGTACAACTGCGCCACAGTCCCGCCGCCGCCGTCGCGCGGTGCTTTCTCGCCGGGGGCGAGCCGATGCGGGTCGAGAGCGGCGCCATGGTGGCTCATTCGGCGGGAGTCACGTTGCAGGCCAAGGCCGAGGGCGGCATCCTGGCCGGACTGAAGCGGTCGGTGCTGGCCGGGGAGTCGTTCTTCGTCTCGACGTTCACCGCGCCGCCGCAGGGCGGGTGGGTCGACGTGGCGCCCGCGCTTCCCGGCGACATGTTGAACTTGCAGATCACGCCGGATCGGCCTTTCTTCATCAGCCGCGGGGGGTGGATCGCCAATTCGCACGGTGTGCAGGTGGAGAGCAAGTGGGGCGGGTTCGCCAATCTGTTCGGCGGCGAAGGTGGATTCGGTCTGCGCGCGCACGGCGAGGGTGAGATCGTGGTGGGCGTGTTCGGCGCGATCGATGTGATCGATCTGCAACCGGGCGAGCCGATCACGATCGACACCGGGCACGTGGTCGCCTACGACCTGGCGATGAATTTCAGCATCCGGCGAGCGGTCTCGGGTCGATCGATCCAGTCGTTGAAGTCCGGCGAGGGTTTCGTCTTCGATTTCACCGGCCCCGGCCGGGTGCTGTTGCAGACACGCAATCCCGGCGCGTTCGCCGCCTGGGCCGCCTCCGTCGCCTCGTCCAGCTGATCAGGGCCTCGTCCCGTCGTCTGCCGCTGACCGGGCGCCGACCAGCAGATCCGTGATCAGCAGGCGGGTGTCCGGGACGAACGGCCAGTCCGGATCGGCCAGACGCGCCAGCAGTTCGGCGTCGGTCCACCACCATCCCGCGGCGATCTCGTCGGGTTGGTGGCGAACCGGCCCGTCGTAGCGCGACTCGTACGCGAACAGATGACACCGCATCGGCCGACCGGCCCATTCGCCGTCCCAGGAGACCGTCGCCAGCGGTTCGGGCGAGACGTCGGCGGGGTTCGGCGTGACGCCCAGTTCTTCGGCCAGTTCGCGCAGGGCCGTCTCGCGCGGCGCTTCGCCCGGCGCGACCACACCACCGGCCAGGCAGTCGTGCATGCTCGCGAAAACGAGCTTGGTGTCGGTGCGGCGGTGCACGTAGACGCGCTCGCCGTCACCGGAGCGCAGAAGCACCCCCGCGCTGGCGTGCCACAATCCGTCGCGGTAAACCGTGGCCCGCTCGGCGGCCCCCACCGGGTTGCCCGCCGCATCGTAGATGGCGATCGTTTCCGCGCTCGGATCTCCGGTGTGGGGCGGCTCGCGATGAGGCGGCGGAGCGGACATGGGTCGAGAGTAACGTGAACACCGCAGGCCACAGGGAGAGAGGATCGCCGCCCATGGTGCTTCCGCACGCACTGGCGAATTTCAACCGGCATGTCACCAATCCGACCGCGGGCCTGGTCGCGGGACGCGCGCCCGGGTTCGGCATCGTGCTGCACAAGGGCAGGAAGTCGGGCCGGTCCTACCGCACCCCGGTCATGGTCTTCGAGCAGGACGGCGCCTACCGGATCGCGCTGACGTACGGCCGGAACGTCGACTGGGTCAAGAACATCTGCGCGGCGGGTGGTTTCGCCCTGGAAACCCGCGGCCATGTGGTCGAGCTGACCGATCCGGTCGTGCGGCACGACCCCTCCGCGGTATGGGCGCCACTCGGCGTGCGGCAGATGCTGAAGACGATCTCGGCGGACTATTACGTCGAGTCCCGTCCGGCGGACTGATACGGAACGTGAGCCGTCCCGGCCGCTATGCGTCCGGGACCGATTCGCTGGTGCGGCTGAGCACCGATGGAGACAGCCCGAACGTCCGGCGACAGGTGCGGGTGAGATCCGCGCCATCGGAGAAACCGGCCGCGTGCGCGGCGGCCGTGAGGTCGTCTCCGGCCAGCGCGCGGGTCCGCGCTATGTGCAGCCGCAGCCAGAGGATATAGCGGCGCAACGGAATTCCCATCTGCTCGGTGAACAGGTGGGACAGTCGGGGCGCGGGAATACCCAACTGTCGTGCGACATCCGCGCCTCGCACCGACCCGGTGCGCACCAGTGCGGGCAGCAGTTGCAGGGCCGCCGTGATCACCGCGTGCCGCTCGCTCGCGCCGGACGCGCCGTCCTGCGGCAGCAGATCGTCGACGACCGCGGTGACCTGCGCGGTCAGGTCTCCACCACCGGCGGTGATGCCGAGGGCGTCGGCGCTGTCGACCCAGCCGTTGAGGTGCGCTCTGCGATCCGCCGCCGCACCGGCGGCCGTCTCGGGGTCGAGGTAGACGGCCGTGCCGTGCGCGGCGCCTACGTCGATCCGGTGCGGCGCGTCGGTCGGCACGATGACGTGGGTGCCCTGTTTGCGGACGCCGCTACCGTCCACCACCACGATCGGCGTGCTCGCGGCGACGATCTGCACCGCGTGATGCGCGTGTAACTCCGTCGGACCGACCGATCCGGCGAAAGCCAGCACCCCCGGCCGGAGCAGCGCGACACCCGCTCGCGCCGGTTCGTCCGCCGCGCCGCCAGGCGCCATCGAGAAGCCGTTGGTGACCAGAGCCTTCATCATGGGATGCTCCCGGCTGAGACACTCGCGCTGAATCCTGGGATGAGCGTATCGGTTTCGCGCAGGCGGTATTCCCGATTCCTCCGATTGCCGCCGTTCGCCGGGGCAGTGCGGTCCGAGCCGCCGCCCCGGCCCGCCGATCACCGCGCGGCCGCGCCTACGACCGGATTCCGGCATCGATCATGAGTTCGCCACTCGATTGCTCGCAGCGAAAGGCGACGCTCAGCTCTCCGTCACCTCGACGCCGCGCCAGAACGCGACATAGTCCTTGATCTGCGCGGCCTTGGTCTTCGGCTCCGGGTAGAACCAGGCGGCGTCGGTATTGCTGTCTCCGTCGACCACTACGGTGTAGTAGCTGGCGGTGCCCTTCCACGGGCAGTAGCTGTGCGTGTCGGAGGGCTGGAAGAACTCCGGCCGGATCGAGTCCGGCGGGAAGTAGTGATTGCCCTCGACGATGATGGTGTCATTGCTGGTCGCGAGGACGCGGCCGTGCCAAGTTGCCGTTGCCATCCTTCGATTCTGCCCCGATCCCACCGGTGGGCGGGCGCCGAGTATGTGCGGCCGGCCGCCTACATCACTCGGGACGCTCCGGCCGGTGGAGTTCGACCGCCAATGCCACCAGTTCGCTCAGGTGCTCGCCGTCGGATCCGGCCCGTCGCATCGCTTCGGCTACGGGAAAGGTGCACACCTCGAGGATCTGCTCGGCGTCGTCGGGATTGGTCGGGGCGGATTCGAGCACCACGTCCGCGGTGCACCACAGCCACGCCTTGTGCGGATGGGGCTGCCACTCGCGATACGGTGCCGGACCGTTGCTCGTCGCATGGTGCGCGCCGAACCATCGGATCGGTCCGACCGGGCGTGCGCCCGCCTCCTCCCGCAGTTCGCGGTGCACGCAGGCGTCGATCGACTCGCCGCGTTCCCTGGTGCCGCCCGGAATCAGCCAGACGTCGCGATCGTCGCGACAGAGCACGATCTCGTCGCCGACGAAACAGACGACGTGGATATTGGTGACCAGTTCGTCGGACGGGAGTGTGGTGGAGAACCGGACATCCAGGTCGCCCCACGCCCAGTGAGCCGGTGTGTGCAGCAAGGGGTAGCGGTCGGCAAGCGTCACAGCACGACGGTAGCGGCCGCCGCGCGCCGGGGCCGCCGGATTTCGCGGCATGTGCGGGTACGACAAGCCCTGCGCCACAACGGAGCCGGTCGGCATGGGCACGCCCGTATCCCCGGCCCGGGGATACGGGCATCATGGCGTTTCAGCGTTCCCGCGCCAGCGTTCGGAAACTCACGTTCCAGAACCACTCCACCGGCCCGCGCTCGAAGCGTCGTAGCCACAGGTGCGCTCCGCAGGCGATGATCAGCGATACCAGCACGTAGACACCGACGGTGAACGGGACACGGTCATCGGGCGAGACGCGCGCCGCCAGTCCGAAACCCCAGCCGTAACAGAGGATCGATGCCACCAGGTTCTGCAGGATGTAGCAGCTGAGCGCGGTGCGGCCGATCTCGGTGAACCGCCGCCCGGCGAACCCGGCGCCTGGCCGCCGCAGGTACCACTCGGCGACCGCGGCCAGAATGCCGAGAGAGACGAACGGCGCGCTGCCGTACCGGGTGAACAGGATGAGGTCGCCACCGCCCAGTATGCCGACGCCCAGGTCGATCGGCGCGGCGACGCCGAAGCCGAGGATCATCAGCCGCTTGCGCAGTCGCGCGCCTTCCGGGCCGAACACGCCCGTCCGGAACAGCAGTGCGCCGGTCAGGAACAGCGCGACCGACATCGCGAAGACGAAGATCGTCTCCATCCGGAACAGCCCGGCGTTGCCGAGCCGGAACGCCGCGAGCTCCCAGAACGAGCCGTCCGCATACGGATTCGGGTCCAGCGCAAGACGCGCCTGCGCGTCCTGGCTCGGCGCGAACGCCAGAGCGAGCCCGATGAGCGTCAACAGCGACACGTGCACGGCCGCCGCGCCCACCAGCCAGCGCCGCCGCGCCCGCGCACCGGTGGCGAGCACGAATGCGACCACGAGTCCGGTCACCGCGTACCCCATGAGGACGTCGAACTCGGCGACGAAAACGAAGTTGACCAGACCGTCCAGGAACAGCAAGCCCGCCCGCCAGGGGTACTTCCCCGGCCAGCGGCGCCCGGCCTCGGTCGCGGAGCGTTGCTGGATGGCCAGGCCGATGCCGAACATGACGGTGAGCAGCCCGAGGAACTTGCCCTGCGCCAGCTGCTGGAGCACGCGCTCGGTCCACGTCCATCCGCCGGCCTCGCCACCCATGTCGTGCAGATACCCGACCAGCCCCTCCGGGTTGGTGATGATCCAGATGTTGGTGGCGAGGGTGCCGAGAATCGCGATCCCGCGTAGCACGTCCAACGCGACGAGCCGGGCGGGCGCGGGTGGTGGGGGAGGCGACGGGCGATGCTGCTCGGCGGTCTCCAGGCGGCGGGCTGCGATCGATTCGGACATGTCCCGACTATCGCGCCGACCTGCGCCGCGAGGGGTCCTCCGGAAGTACCACCTGCGGTATGACATTGGACTCCGCCGGTCGCGGGGGGTCGGGCCGGGTGCGTGACTTAGGCTCGATGCCATGCAGCGCATCATCGGAATAGAGGTCGAATACGGCATCTCGACCCCGACCGAGCCGTCGGCCAACCCGATCCTCACCTCGACCCAGGCGGTCCTGGCCTACGCCGCGGCGGAGGGCGTGCCGCGCGCCAAGCGCACGCGCTGGGACTACGAGGTGGAGTCGCCGCTGCGCGACGCCCGCGGATTCGACCTGAGCCGGATGAACGGTCCCGCGCCGGTGATCGACGCCGACGAGGTGGGCGCCGCGAACATGATCCTCACCAACGGCGCCCGGCTCTACGTCGACCATGCCCACCCGGAATACTCCGCGCCCGAGGTCACCGACCCCCTGGACGCGGTGATCTGGGACAAGGCGGGCGAGCGGGTGATGGAGGCCGCCGCGCGGCACGCCTCGAGCGTGCCGGGGGCTCCGCGGCTGCAGCTGTACAAGAACAACGTCGACGGCAAGGGCGCCTCGTACGGCACCCACGAGAACTACCTGATGAGCCGGGACACCCCGTTCAACCAGATCATCGTCGGGCTCACGCCGTTCTTCGTGTCCCGCCAGGTGGTGTGCGGCTCCGGCCGGGTCGGCATCGGCCAGTCCGGCGACCACGCGGGCTTCCAACTGTCCCAGCGTTCGGACTACATCGAGGTCGAGGTCGGCCTGGAGACCACGCTCAAACGGGGCATCATCAACACCCGCGACGAACCGCACGCCGATGCCGACAAATACCGCAGACTGCACGTCATCATCGGTGACGCCAACCTGGCCGAGATGTCCACCTACCTCAAGGTCGGCACCACCGCCTTGGTCCTCGACCTGATCGAAGCGGGCGAGGACCTGTCGGATCTGCAGCTGGCCCGCCCGGTCACCGCGGTGCACACCATCAGTCACGACCCCACGCTGCGGGCGACGGTCGCGCTCGCCGACGGCCGCGAGCTGACCGGTCTCGCGTTGCAGCGCGTCTACCTGGATCGGGTGATCAAGTTCGTCGACCGCACCGGCAACGACGACAAGCGCGTCCAGGACATCATCGAGAACTGGGCCATGGTCCTGGACCTGCTCGAACGCGATCCGATGGAGTGCGCGAACCTGCTCGACTGGCCGGCCAAGCTGCGCCTGCTCGAGGGCATGCGCAGCCGCGAGGGTCTCGGCTGGGCGGCCCCCAAGCTGCACCTTATGGATCTGCAGTACTCCGACGTGCGCCTGGACAAGGGGCTCTACAACCGCCTGGTCGCCCGCGGCTCGATGAAGCGGCTGGTCACCGAGCAGCAGGTCCTCGACGCCATGACCAACCCGCCCACCGACACCCGCGCCTACTTCCGCGGCGAATGCCTGCGCCGCTTCGGCGCCGACATCGCGGCGGCCAGCTGGGACTCGGTGATCTTCGACCTGGGCGGCGACTCCCTGGTCCGCATCCCCACCCTGGAACCCCGCCGCGGCACCAAGGCCCACGTCGGCAAACTCCTCGACGGCGTGACCACCGCCGCGGACCTGGTGGAGCAGCTGACGACATAGTCCACCTGCGCGAGACCAACACCGCCACACAAAATAGGCACACTGTCGGTGCTGGTAGGTAGTGTTGAGGGACGAGCACGGACAATGCTCATGATCGGGACCGTGCTCACCATGGGTCCCGATCATGGTGAGGACAGAGGAGGTCGGCTGCCATGGCACAAGAGCAGACCAAGCGCGCCGGGGGTGGCGACGAGGACGAGGGCCCCGACGGTGTAGACGCCGCCGGACAGGAGCGCCGCGAAAAGCTGGCGGAGGAAACCGACGACCTGCTCGACGAGATCGATGACGTGCTCGAGGAGAACGCCGAGGACTTCGTCCGCGCGTACGTGCAGAAAGGTGGCCAGTGACAGTCGGTGACCCCTCGCGTCTCCACCTGGGGTACGCCCTTTCTTCCTTCTCCGACTATCTCCGCATGCATGCTCCGGATCTTTTGCCCAGCAACAGGTTCGGACAGGGTGCCGCCGGAATCCCCGGCGGCACTTCCGCGAAGGAGATCGCTCCGCACGGCACCACCATCGTGGCGGTGAGTTATCGCGGCGGTGTGCTGATCGCCGGTGACCGCCGTGCCACCCAGGGGAACCTGCTGGCCAGCCGGGATATCGAGAAGGTCTACATCACCGACAGCTATTCCGCGGCGGGCATCGCAGGCACCGCGGGCATGGCGGTGGAGATGGTGCGGATCTTCGCGGTGGAACTGGAGCACTACGAGAAGCTCGAGGGTGTGCCGCTGACCTTCGACGGCAAGGCCAACAAACTGTCGAAGATGGTGCGGGAGAATCTGCCCGCGGCCCTGCAGGGTCTGGCGGTGGTGCCGATGCTGGTCGGCTACGACCTGGACGCCACCGATGCCGACAAGGCGGGCCGCATTGTTTCGTTCGATGTGGTGGGTGGACGCAGCGAGGAGCGATTCGGGTACGCCGCGGTCGGTTCCGGCTCGATGTTCGCGAAGTCCTCGCTGAAGAAGTTGTACGCCAAGGGAATCGATCAGGATCGCGCGTTGCGCATCGCTGTCGAGTCGCTGTTCGACGCGGCCGACGACGACACCGCGACGGGTGGCCCGGATCTGGTGCGCGGCATCTTCCCGACGGCGATCGTGATCGATGAGGAGGGTGCGGTCGAGGTGACCGAGTCGCGGCTGGCGGAGATCACCCGCGGCATCGTCGCCGACCGCGAGGCCGCCGAAGAAGGGAGCGCCTGATCATGACGTTGCCGTACTACGCGTCGGCCGAGCAGATCATGCGCGACAAGACCGAGCTCGCGCGCAAGGGCATCGCTCGGGGGCGCAGCGTCGTGGTCTTGACGTATGACAAGGGTGTGCTGTTCGTCGCGGAGAACCCGTCCGCGACGCTGCACAAGGTGAGTGAGCTCTACGACCGCATCGGGTTCGCCGCGGTCGGCAAGTACAACGAGTTCGAGAATCTGCGCAGGGGCGGCATCCTGCAGGCCGACATTCGCGGGTATCAGTACGACCGCCGCGATGTCACCGGCCGGGCGCTGGCCAATGCCTACGCGCAGACGCTCGGCACGATCTTCACCGATCAGCTCAAGCCGTACGAGGTGGAGATCTGTGTGGCGGAGGTGGGTTATCCGGAGCAGGCCGCGCAATCGGTGCTGTACCGGATCACCTTCGACGGGTCGATCGTGGACGAGCGCGAGTTCGTGGTGATGGGCGGCACCACGGAGCCGATCGTCACCGCGCTGAAGTCGTCGTACCAGCCGGGTCTGGACCTGGCCTCCGCGGTCGGCGTCGCGGTGCGCGCGTTGCAGGCGGGCGTTCCGGAAGGCGCGGAGAAGGAGAAGCGGGTGCTGGGCGTGAGCTCGCTCGAGGTCGCGACCTTGGAGCAGGCGCGTCCGCGCCGGGCGTTCCGGCGGGTGCCCAACGCCACGCTGGAGCGTCTGCTGAGTCCGGCGGAGGCGGCCGAGAAGCCAGCGGTGGAGGAGACCGGCTCCGAGCCGAAGGATGAGAAACCGTCGGCGAAGGAGACTCCGTCGGCGGAGTGATCCGCCGGGCCGACGACCTCGACGGCCCGCGAACGACGCTTGGTTCGCGGGCCGTATCGGCATGTCCGGGGCCGGGCCGAACTGTGCATCCTCCGGCGAAACCGGCGTTTCACCCGGGCAAATTCCGACAAAGCGGGCCAAATCGTTGTGAAGACGTATGCATACGGGTTGTTCGGTGCCCCACGCAAGACCTCGACTTGGCTGTAATGTCGATGGTGTGCAGCGACGAATTATGGGGATCGAGACCGAGTTCGGTGTGACATGCACCTTCCACGGTCACCGTCGACTGTCCCCCGACGAGGTGGCCCGGTATCTGTTCCGCCGGGTGGTGTCCTGGGGCCGTAGCTCGAACGTGTTCCTCCGCAACGGTGCCCGGCTCTACCTCGATGTCGGGTCGCATCCGGAGTACGCGACCGCGGAATGCGACAACCTGGCGCAATTGGTGACCCACGACCGTGCGGGCGAACGGGTCCTCGAAGAGTTGCTGATCGACGCCGAGCAGCGTCTGGCCGAAGAAGGCATCGGCGGCGACATCTATTTGTTCAAGAACAACACCGACTCGGCGGGCAACTCCTACGGCTGCCACGAGAACTTCCTGGTGGTGCGCGCGGGCGAGTTCTCCCGGATCTCCGATGTGCTGCTGCCGTTCCTGGTCACCCGTCAGCTGATCTGCGGCGCGGGCAAGGTGCTGCAGACGCCGAAGGCCGCCACCTTCTGCCTGTCGCAGCGCGCCGAGCACATCTGGGAGGGCGTCTCCTCGGCGACCACTCGCTCGCGGCCGATCATCAACACCCGCGACGAGCCGCACGCCGATGCGGAGAAGTACCGCCGCCTGCACGTGATCGTCGGCGACTCCAACATGTCCGAGACCACCACCATGCTCAAGGTCGGCACGGCCGCCTTGGTGCTGGAGATGATCGAGGCGGGTGTCTCGTTCCGCGACTTCGCGCTGGACAATCCGATCCGCGCGATCCGCGAGGTGAGCCACGACCTGACCGGTCGGCGCCCGGTGCGCCTGGCAGGCGGTCGGCAGGCCAGCGCCCTGGACATCCAGCGCGAGTACTATGCCCGCGCCGTGGAGCATCTGCGCAATCGGGACCGCGATCCCCAGATCGATCAGGTGGTCGACCTGTGGGGCCGCACCCTGGACGCGGTCGAGGCGCAGGACTTCGCGAAGGTCGACACCGAGATCGACTGGGTGATCAAGCGCAAGCTGTTCCAGCGCTACCAGGACCGGTACGGCATGGAGCTGTCCGATCCCAAGATCGCCCAGCTGGATCTGGCCTATCACGACATCAAGCGCGGACGCGGCGTCTTCGACCTGCTGCAGCGCAAGGGGCTGGCCAAACGGGTCACCGAGGACGAGGCCGTGGACGCCGCGGTCGACACCCCGCCGCAGACCACCAGGGCCAAGCTGCGCGGTGACTTCATCACCGCGGCCCAGGAGGCGGGCCGCGACTTCACCGTCGACTGGGTGCACCTGAAGCTGAACGACCAGGCGCAGCGCACCGTGCTGTGCAAGGACCCGTTCCGTTCGGTCGACGAGCGCGTAGATCGTCTGATCGCATCGATGTAATTCCGACGCTGCGGGCATGATCGAGGCATGATCATCGCCTTCTCCGTCACACCGCTCGGGACCGGCGTCGATGTCGGGCGCGCCGTCGCCGAGGCGGTCCGCGTGGTGCGCGCCAGCGGACTGCCCAATCGCACCGATGCCATGTTCACCACCGTCGAGGGCGAATGGGACGAGGTGATGGCCGTCGTGAAACAGGCGACCGACGCCATCCTCGCCGTCGCTCCACGCTGCAGCTTGGTGTTGAAGGCCGACATCCGTCCCGGCGTGACGGATGCGATGACCGCCAAGGTGGAGAAGGTCGAGCGCTACTTGTCGGAAGACTGATGGCCCGCGCATTTCAATGACTGTGTCGCGGCGGCTCAACGATTGTCGAGCCCTCAACGACTGTCGAGCCACCTAGCGGAGCGCCGTTCGGTCTGCTGTTTCCATAACTTCGGCCACACCGACAAAGTCGTACCTGCGCGCAGCTCGCTCGTAACGGCGGATGCCGAGGTCAGTACGTTGCTCACCGACGCGCCCAGCGCACCTCGACCACAGGTTTCGAGCGAAGCCAGACCGAGCATGCGCCGTTCGCGGCCCGGCGCGCGCCTACGCGGCCGCCGCGTAGGCGACGAAGGAGCAAGCGGCGGTCGCGCGAACGTGAGCGATGAGAGGGCCGCGAACACGCCGCTACGAAGTAGCGGCCGAACCAACACAGCCCGGCTGCGCAGATTACCCTCTATCGGGTGGCGATATCCAAGGTCGAGCGGCTGATGAATCTGGTCATCGCGCTGCTGTCGACCCGGCAGTTCCTGACCGCCGAGCGGATCCGGGTGAGCGTGGCCGGATACGAGGACTCCGCCAGCGACGAGGCGTTCAGCCGGATGTTCGAGCGGGACAAGAACGAACTGCGTGATCTGGGGATTCCGCTGGAAGTCGGTCCGGTGAGCCGGTACTCGACGGTGGAGGGCTACCGGATCAACCGCGACGCCTACGAGCTACCCGACATCGATCTGAGCGATCAGGAGGCCGCCGCCGTCGCGGTGGCCGTGCAGATGTGGGAATCGCCGGAACTCGCCGCCGCCGCGGAGGGGGCGTTGCTCAAACTGCGCGCGGCGGGCATCCACGTGGAAACCGACGCCGCGGTGGCGTCCGTGCCCGCGGTTCCGGCCCGCGCTCGGGGCTCCGAACCCGTGCTCGGCAAACTCCTCGCCGCGATCGACGTGGGCCAGGCGGTGCGGTTCGAGCACCGCGGCGCGATCAACGCCCCCTATCTCATGCGCGACGTCGAACCGTGGGGCGTCGTCACCCATCACGGCCGCTGGTACCTGGTCGGGCACGACCGGGACCGGGACGCGGTGCGCAGTTTCCGGCTGTCCCGCATCGGCGACGACGTGACCGCGTATGGCCCGCGCAACGCCGTCCACAAGCCGGAGGGCGTCGACCTGCGCGCCATCGTCGACCAGGTCACCAGCACCGCGCCGGTCAGCGGCTCGGCGACGGTGTGGGTGGCCGAAGGGCGCGGGCGGGAGATCCGCAGGCTCGGCCAGGTGACCGGTGAGCGCGTCGTCGGCGGCCGTACGGGCGCCGTCGTCGAGCTTCCGGTGCGATCCCGCGATTGGCTGGCCCGGCTGATCACCGGCCTGGGCCCGGACGCCGTGGTACTCGCCCCCGAGTCGCTGCGTGCCGATGTCATCGCGCGGCTGCGTTCGGTGTTCGACCGCACGGAGGTGCGGGCATGAGCTCGCGGCTCTCGGTCCGGCTGTCCCGGCTGCTCAACATGATCCCGTACTTCATCGCCCACCCGGGCATCAGCGCGGCCGAGGCCGCCGCCGACCTGGGCGTGACCACCAAACAGTTGATGAGCGACCTCAATCAGCTGTGGATGTGCGGACTTCCCGGGTACGGTCCGGGCGACCTGATCGACTTGTCGTTCTCCGAGGAGAGCATCGAGGTCACCTTCTCCGCAGGCATCGACCGTCCGTTGCGGTTGACTTCCACCGAGGCGACCGCGTTGCTGGTCGCGCTGCGCTCGATCGTCGACATGCCCGGCATGGTGGACCCGACGGCGGCCCACGCGGCCATCGCGAAGATCGAAGCGGCGATCGCGGGCGGCGCGGAACTCGCGGAGAACGGGCGGTCGCGAACCCCGCCGCCGGAGGCGCCCGCGGTGGCCGCCGTGCGGTCGGCGCTGGCGCTCGGCCGTGCGCTGCGGTTGGTGTACTACTCCGCCAGTCGCGACGTGGTGTCCGAACGCATCGTCGACCCGATCCGCATCGTCCTCGTGGACGACAACAGCTACCTGCAAGCGTGGTGCAGGCAGGCCGAGGGGGTGCGGCTGTTCCGCTTCGACCGGATCGAGGCCGCGACCGAGCTGGACGAACTCGCCCGGCCGCCCGTGCATGCCACCGACGCGACGGCGGGCCTGGACCTGTTCCAGGATGATCCCGCGGTCGCCTTGGCGCGCTTGCGGATTCACGCCGATTACGCTTGGGTGCTGGATCAGTACCCGATGCATCGGCTGGCGGTGCATCCCGACGGCAGCCTGGAGGCGACCATGCGGTTCGCCACGCTGGACTGGATGGCCCGCCTGCTGCTCGGTTTCGGGGCGGGCGTCACCGTCCTCGGCCCGCCGGAGCTGGTGGCGGCGGTGCGTGAGCGGTCGAACGCCGCGCTGGCCGCCTACGAGGAAGCCGGATACCTGGAGGCCAGATGAGGAAGGCAGAGGCCCTACCGGCATGAACAGTCGTGTGCTGGTGGTAGGCGCGGGCAGCATCGGCAACTTCGTCGGCGGCAAGCTCGGTGTAGCGGGCGCGGAGGTCACCCTGGTCGGCCGCAGGCGCGTGCTCGACGAACTCGGCGCGTCCGGGCTCCGGCTCACCGACCTCGACGGCGGCGACGACGCTTTGCCGCCGGATCGATTCCACCGCGCCACCGAACCGGATGACGTCGGCTCGGCGGACCTGGTGCTGGTCACGGTGAAATCGGCGGCGACGGCGGAGGCGGTGCGCGACCTCGCGGGCAAGATCCGGCCGGGCACCGTCGTGCTCAGCCTGCAGAACGGCATCGGCAACGACTCGGTGATCCGGGAGATCCTGCCGCACTGCGTGGTCCTGGCCGGAATGGTGATGTTCAACGTCGTGCACCACCCCGGCGGGCGTTTCCATCGCGGCACCGAGGGCGGTCTCGCGGTACAGGACGATCCGGCTCTGGCGCCGTTCCTGGACGTATTCGAGCGAGCGGGGCTCGGCCTGCGCCGGTATCCCGACCTGCGGCCGGTGCAGTGGGCGAAGCTGCTGCTGAACCTGAACAACCCGGTCAACGCGCTGTCGGGGCGCCCGCTGCGGGAAGAACTCGCCGACCGGGACTACCGCCGTTGCCTCGCGCTCACCCAGCGCGAAGCGCTCGAGGTGATGAACAAGGCGCGAATTCGCCCCGCCCGGCTGACCCCACTGCCGCCACGGGTGATGGCCGCGCTGCTGACCGTTCCCGACGGCCTCTTCCGGCGGGTAGCCGGGCAGGTGCTGGCCATCGATCCGATGGCGCGTTCGTCCATGGCGGACGACCTGGAGCTGGGCCGTACCACCGAAATATCCTGGCTGTGCGGGGAAATCGTCGAACTGGGCGCAATGGTCGGGATGCCGACGCCGGTGAATCAGCGGCTGATCGAATTGATCGTCGCGGCCGAGCAGGGCGGCAGGCGCGCGTGGACCGGACGGGAGCTGCTCGGCCAACTGCGGGCCGCAGCGGCGGGCGCCCCGCCCGAACGCAGGGCGAACGAGCGGTGACGGCGGCGTTCGCGCACGTCACCCTCCGGTAGCATCGAAACATCACAGTCTTGGGAGGTAGATCATGGGCAGTCTGAGCATCTGGCACTGGCTGATCATTGCGGTGGTCTTCGTGATGTTCTTCGGCGCGAAGCGGATGCCCGACGCGGCCCGCAGTTTGGGCCGATCGTTGCGCATCTTCAAGAGCGAGGTCAGTCAGATGCAGAACGAGAGCAACGCGCCGACCAGCGGCGCGCAGGCTCAGCAGCCCGCACCGCAGTTGCCCGCCGCGCAGCAGCCGACGCAGCAGGCCACCGAGCCCCGCACCGAGCAGAAATCGGTCTGAGCGGAGCCGCTCGCGCCGGAGTGAGGAAGAACTCACTCCGGACTCAGTGCTGTTGCCGAGCCGTGCGAGGCACGTGAACCCAGGGGCGATCACCAACCATGCGAATCCCGTTCGATCCGCGGCGCAGTAAGCGCAGGACCAATCCCGACGGCACCATGTCGTTGGTCGAGCATCTGCAGGAGCTGCGTTACCGGTTGCTCGTGTCGATCGCCGCGGTGATCGCGACGACGGTGCTCGGGTTCCTGTGGTACGGGCACGGGTTCCTCGGGATCGAGAGCCTCGGTGAGATCCTGCGCGGGCCGTATTGCTCGCTGCCCTCGTCGGCCCGTGCGTCGTTGACCCCGGACGGCGAGTGCCGTCTGCTGGCGACCGCGCCGTTCGAGCAGTTCACGCTGCGGTTGAAGGTCGGCCTGACCGCAGGCGTGGTGCTGGCGGCGCCGATCTGGCTGTACCAGTTGTGGGCGTTCATCACCCCCGGGCTGTACGCGAAGGAGCGCAAGTACGCGGTCGGGTTCGTCTCCTCGGGCACGGTGTTGTTCGCCGCCGGCGCGGTGCTGGCCTACGTGGTGATCGCGCACGCGTTGAGCTTCTTGCTGACAATCGGCGACAACGTGCAGATCACGGCGTTGAGCGGGTCGCAATATTTCTCGTTCATCATCCAGTTGCTGATCATCTTCGGGGTCAGTTTCGAGACGCCGTTGCTGATCGTCGGGTTGAACCTGGTCGGCGTGCTGACCTACGAGCGCCTGAAGGCGTGGCGGCGGGGGATCACCTTCGGGTTGTTCGTCTTCGCGGCGATCGTGACTCCGCAGGATCCCTTCTCGATGCTGGCGCTGGCCTTGGCGTTGACGGTGTTGTTCGAGGTGGCGATCCAGTTCTCCCGGGTCAACGACCTGCGCCGGGCGCGCAAGGAGCGCGAGGGCTGGGGTGCGCTGTCGGACGAGGAGGCCTCCGAACTCGGCGCCCCGTCACCGATCGATCCGGCCGGGTCGATCGGTACGCCCGCGGAGAAATCCGCACGACCGGTGTCGGACTACTCCGATACGCTCTGACGAGTGACAGTTGACCGGTCGCAGACGGGCGAGTTGACCGCATTTTCCGCCGAGCTGAAATTCCGGCTGGATCCGTTTCAGCGCGAAGCCTGTGCGGCGCTCGAAGAAGGCCACAGCGTACTCGTCTGTGCCCCCACCGGCGCGGGAAAGACGGTCGTCGGTGAGTTCGCCGTTCACCTGGCGCTGGCGGCGGGCGGGAAGTGCTTCTACACCACACCCATCAAGGCGCTGTCGAACCAGAAGTTCGCCGACCTCACCGAGCGTCACGGTCGCGACCAGGTCGGACTGCTGACCGGCGACCAATCGATCAATCCGGACGCGCCGGTGGTCGTCATGACCACCGAGGTGCTGCGCAACATGCTCTACGCCTCCTCGGACGCGCTGCGCGGGCTTTCCTATGTCGTGATGGACGAGGTGCACTACCTCGCCGACCGGTTCCGCGGCGCGGTGTGGGAGGAGGTCATCCTGCACCTGTCCCCGGACGTGCGGCTGGTCAGCCTTTCGGCCACGGTGAGCAACGCCGAGGAGTTCGGCGCCTGGATGGAGACCGTGCGCGGCGACACCGCGGTGGTGGTCGACGAGACCAGGCCGGTTCCGCTGTGGCAGCACGTCATGGTGGGACGGCGGATGTTCGACCTGTTCGACACCAAATCCACCGAGCAGAAGGTGCTCGTCGACGAAGACCTGGTGCGGTTCATCCGCCACCGTGAGGCGGCCGACCGGATGAACAGCTGGGGCGCCCCGCGCAACGGCCGCGGTGGCCCGCGCCGGGATTTCCGCCCGCTGCCGCGGCCGGAGGTGCTCGCCAAGCTGGACGAAGAGGGCTTGCTGCCCGCGATCACGTTCATCTTCAGCCGGGCGGGATGCGACGGCGCGCTCGCCCAGTGCCTGCGCTCGCGGCTGGATCTGAGCCGTCCGGAGGAGCGCGACGAGGTCGACGCGATCATCGACAAGCACACCGGCGATCTGCCCAAGGCCGATCTGGAGGTGCTCGGCTACTGGGAGTGGCGTGAGGCGCTGCACCGCGGCCTCGCCGCGCATCACGCCGGGATGCTGCCCGCGTTCCGGCACACCGTCGAAGAGCTGTTCGTCAACGGGCTGGTGCGTGCCGTCTTCGCCACCGAGACGCTGGCGCTCGGCATCAACATGCCCGCCCGCACGGTGGTGCTGGAACGGCTGGTCAAGTTCAACGGCGAGTCGCACGCGGAGCTCACGCCCGGGGAGTACACCCAGCTGACCGGGCGTGCGGGGCGGCGCGGCATCGACGTCGAAGGCCACGCGGTGGTGTTGTGGCAGCCAGAGGTGGACACCAGCGCGGTCGCCGGCCTGGCCTCGACGCGCACCTATCCGCTGCGCAGCTCGTTCCGGCCGGGCTACAACATGTCGATCAACCTCATCGATCGGATGGGTGCCGACGAGTCGCGCGCCCTGCTGGAGCGATCGTTCGCCCAGTTCCAGGCGGATCGGTCGGTGGTCGGGCTGGTGCGCGGCATCGAGCGCAACGAGGGAGCGCTGCGCAAGTTGCGCGACCAGCTCGGCGGTGCCGAAGGCGGGTTCCTCGAGTACCTGTCGCTGCGCGAGCGGATCAAGCAGCGGGAGCGGCAGTTGGCCCAGCAGAGCCGTGCCGACCGGCGCGGCGCCGCCGTAGACGCGCTCGGCGCGCTGCGGCGCGGTGACGTGGTGGCGATTCCGTCCGGCCGCCGCGCCGGGCTCGCGGTGATCCTGGAGCCGGACGCGACGCCGGGCGATCCGCGGCCGCTGGTGCTCACCGAGGACAAGTGGGCCGGACGGGTTTCGGTCGCCGACTTCCCGGTGCCCGCCGAGGCGCTCGGGCACATGCGGCTGCCGCGCCGGGTGGATCACCGCACCGCGCGCATCCGCCGCGACCTGGCCTCCGCGCTGCGCAGCACGGGAATCTCGGTGCCGGGCAGGCCACGTCGCGGCAGGCAGTCCGCCGCGGCCGACGACCGGGAACTGGCCACCTTGCGCCGGAGCCTGCGTGCCCATCCGGCGCACTCCAGGCCCGATCGCGAGCAGCTGGCCCGGATCGGCGAGCGCTACAACCGGTTGCAGCGCGAAACGGAGGCGATGCGCCAGAAGGTTGCCGCGACCACCAATTCGCTGGCGCGCACGTTCGATCGGATCCTAGGTCTGCTGGAGGAACGTGGATTCGTGCACGAGAGCGAGGTGACCGCGGACGGACGCCGGTTGGCGCGCATCTACGCGGAAAGCGATCTGCTGGTAGCCGAATGCCTCAGGAAGGGGTTGTGGCGCGGTCTCGGCCCGGCCGAACTGGCCGGTGTGGTCTCGATCCTGGTGTACGAATCACGCCAGGAGGGCGGCTATCTCGGCGCGACCGGACCGACGGCTCCGATCCGGCGCGCGGTGGGCGCGACCATCGGCGTCTGGTCCGAGCTGCGCTCCGACGAGGCGCGACACAAGCTGCCGCCGACCAGGGAACCCGATCTCGGTTTCGTCGACGGCATTTACAAGTGGGCACGCGGCGACGGGTTGGCCGAGTCGTTGCTCGCCAGCGGCGACCAAGGCTCGCCGCTGTCGGCCGGTGACTTCGTGCGTTGGTGCAGGCAGGTGATCGATCTGCTCGATCAGATCCACGGCACCGCCGACGATCTCGAGGTCGCCGCCACTGCGGCCAAGGCGGTGCGGGCGATCCGGCGCGGCGTCGTGGCGGTGGACGCCGCCTGAGCGGCGTGAGCGCCGGGCACGCGGCGGGCGGCAATATCAACACGGCGGATTCGATTGTGATTTGATTTCTTTCGCGTACCGACCGTGGCGGAGTAGTCGTGTCATGCGACGAGGCCCACGCGGGGGGCTACCGTGTGTACAACGATGCGAGTGGAGGCAAGCAAATGAGCGGCCCTTACGGACCGAACGACCCCGGGGAGGGACGCAACGATCCCACCCAGCAGTGGGGTGGACAGCAGGCGCCGGGCGGGTCCGGTCCCACGCAGCAGTGGAGCGGTCAGCCGCAGACCCCGGCCTCGGCGCAGCCGACCCAGCACTGGGGTGAGCAGCAACCTCAGCAACAATGGGGACAGGCCCAGCAGCAGTGGGGCCAGCAGCCGCAGCAACCGCAGCAACCGCAGTGGGGCCAGCAGCCCGCTCAGGGCCAGCAGCCGCAGTGGGGCCAACCGCAGCAGCAGGACTGGGGCCAGCAGGGGCAGCAGCCGCAGTGGGGGCAGCCGCAGCCGCAGTGGGGCGCTCCCGGACAGCAGCCTCCGCAGCAGGGCGGCAAGAACAAAGGCCTGATCATCGGGCTGTCGGTGCTCGGTGTCGCCGTGGTCGGCGCGATCGTCGCGCTCGTGCTCGTCTTGACCGCCAAGGACCAGTTGGACCAGGCCGCCGTGCAGGACGGCGTGAAGAAGGTGTTGTCGGATTCCTACGGCATCCAGGACATCAGCGACGTCTCCTGCCCCTCCGGCCAGGAAGTCAAGGTCGACGCCACCTTCGAATGCAGCGTGAAGGTCAGCGGCGAGGCCAAGAAGGTGAGCATCAAGATCACCAAGGACGACGGCACCTACGAGGTCGGTCGCCCCAGCTGAGCTGTTTTCGTTTCTCCAGCGCCCGCGGCGCTGGGTGTTCGCGGCCCTCTGATGGCTCGCGTTTGCGCGAGCCGGGCCGCGGACGGCGGATGCTCGGTCTCGCTTCGCTCGGAACCTGTGGCAGAGGTGAGCTGGGAGTGTCAGGCTGTGCGCGGACCTCGGCGTTCGCTTTCGCCAGCGGAGGGAAGCCATACCGCCGATTGGTGGCGGACCTCAGAGTGGTTTCGGCGACGGTAGTGCAGACGGGGGTGAGCAGGAGTGGTCGCGTGCAACTGCCGCCGATGGCTTCGGTAGCGGACACCGATGCTGGTCGAGGCGGGTGTCAGAGCGGATGCCGCTCTCGTTCGGCAGCCACGAGCCGCGAGTCCGAACGTCGAGTGCTCGGTTGCGCATCGGATGGCTCTTCGCGACGGGTGCGACCAGCTTCCGGGTCAGGCGGTGCGGGTGGCGAGTGCCGTGATCAGGCGGGTGACCGGGCTTTCCGCGTTGTAGGCGGTGGCGAGGGCGTGTAGGCGGGCCGGGTCGGCCGGTTCGGTGGGGAGGACGTCGTCGCGGGACAGGGCTACCTCGGCGTCGCAGACCACCCGCACGACCGGTGCGGCGGCCTTCAAGTAGTCCTCGGCGGCGCGCAGCCGGGCACGCACGCCTTGCGACAGGTCGGCGCCGGGGTCCTCGACGGCCGCGACGAGGGCGTCCAGGGAGCCGAAACGGGAGATCAAGGCGGCGGCGGATTTCTCGCCGATGCCCGCCACTCCGGGCAATCCGTCCGAGGCGTCGCCGCGCAGCGTCGCCATGTCGGCATAGGCCGGGCCTGCGTTCCGCTGCGGCACACCGTACTTCGCCGACACCTCGGCCGGGCCGAACAATTCCGCCTTGGCCAGCCCCCGTCCGGCGTAGAACACCCGTACCGGTGGCGCGGGCTCGTCCCGGACGAGCTGCAGCAAGTCACGATCGCCGCTGACCACGACCACCTCGTCGGCGCGCTCACGAGTCGCCAGGGTGCCCAGCACGTCGTCGGCTTCCAAGCCCTCCGCCCCTCCGGTCGCGATCCCTGCGGCGTCGAGCACCTCGAGGATCATCTCGACCTGCGGGGTGAGCCTGTCGGGAACGGTCTCGGCGCCGGGTGCGGCATCGGGCGACGTGTCCAGCCGGTGTGCCTTGTAGGACGGGACCAGCTCGACTCGATACGCCGGGCGCCAGTCCAGATCCAGGCACACCACCAGTCGGCTCGGGGCGAACCGGGTGATCAGCGACGCCACCATGTCGGTGAAACCACGCAGCGCGTTCACCGACCGGCCGTCGGGTGCGGTGATCTTGTCGGGGATGGCGTGGAAGGCGCGGAACCACAGACTGGCTCCGTCCAACAGCAGCAAGGGCCCACCGGAAGCAGAGGTCACGGGCTGAGGCTACTCGGTCGCACCGACACCACCCTGGCGAAGTTCGGCGTTCGCCGGGCCCGCCCGGCGGGTAACGTCGGACGAATGAGCTCGCATACGGATTCGAGGTTCGCGGCGGACGTCTACGGTGCACGGCTGGAGCGGGCGGTGGAGCTGATGCGGGCCGCCCACCTCGATGCCCTGCTGATCACTCCCGGCCCCGACCTGCGCTACCTGATCGGCTCGGCGGCCGAGTCGTTCGAGCGACTGACCTGCCTGGTGATCCCCGCCGACGGTGCGACGCCGTCGGTCGTGATCCCGAAATTGGAGCTGGCGTCGCTGGAGGGCTCCGCGGCGGGCGAACTGGGTCTGCAAGTGCTGGACTGGGTCGACGGAACCAACCCGTACGCGCTGGTGAAGTCAGCGCTGCACGTGGGTTCCCGGGTGGCCGTGGCCGATGTCATGCCCGCACTGCATCTGCTGCCGCTGGCCGAGTCGTTCACCGGCCTGCCGGTGTCCGCCACTCCCGTCCTGCGCGAACTGCGCATGATCAAGGACCCGGCCGAGGTGGACGCGCTGCGCCGGGCGGGTGCGGCGATCGACCGGGTGCACGCGCGGATGGGCGAGTTCTTGCAGGTGGGGCGTACGGAGGCGGAGGTCGGCCGCGATATCGAGGCCGCGATCGTGGCCGAGGGGCACACCGAGGCGGCGTTCGTCATCGTCGGCAGCGGTCCGCACGGGGCGGACCCGCATCACGGCGTGTCCGAGCGCCGGATCGAGGCAGGCGACGTGGTGGTCGTCGACATCGGCGGTCCGGTCGAACCCGGCTATTACTCCGATTCCACCCGGACCTATGTCCTGGGCGAGCCCGATCCGGAAATCGCCGCCCGGTTCGCCGAGCTGGAACGCGCGCAGGCTGCGGCGGTCGCGGCCGTCCGCCCGGGCGTCACCGCGGCCGCGGTGGACGACGCGGCGCGAAACCCCTTGACCGAAGCCGGTTTCGGGCCCGCATTCGTGCACCGCACCGGACACGGCATCGGCCTGTCGGTGCACGAGGAGCCCTACATCGTCGCGGGCAACGACCTCGTCCTGCAGCCCGGCATGGCATTCAGCGTGGAGCCCGGCATCTACTTCCGCGGCGAGTGGGGCGCGCGCATCGAGGACATCGTGATCGTCACCGACGAAGGCGGTGAATCCCTGAACAAGCGGCCGCACGGCCTGACGGTGCTGTGATCGACGGCTGACGGCGGCGAGGAAGGCGTCCGGCGGAGGCGCTAAGCGCCCGCGCCGTTCCCGCCCGCCGCGCCGTCCCCGGCCGGTGCGACCAGCGTGCTGCTGGACAGGACGCGCCGGACCTGGATGGCGATCACCACGCGGGTCGGGTTCTCCCGGGGCACACGATAACGACCCGCGTACCGCTCGACCGCCTCGGCCACCTCGTCGGGTGCCTCGAGCACGGTGGCCGGGCCCTCCAGCGTGAGCCACCGGATGCCGTCGACCTGGCTGACCGCCGCGTAGCCGGAGCGGCGCACGTTGCGTACCTTCACCGACCCGTCGTTGGTGATCACGCGCGCGATCCCGGCCTCTTGGTCCCAGGTGAATCCCACCGCCACCACATGGGGCGTTCCGTCCGCACGCAAGGTCGTCAGCGTGGCGAGGTGCCGTTCGGCGACGAACTCGAGGGCGGCGGGCGAGAGCTCAGCAGTACTCGTCGGCATCCTCCGACCGTAGCCGTCGGCGCCCGCCCCCGCCGCACCAGCCCGAACCGCGCCGGTGCGCGATGACGAGCTCCGCCCGTGCCAATGACAGACTGAGGCGCATGGGAACGCGTGGTTTGTCCGACGGGACCGTGCTGCTGCTGGGCGGGCGGAGCGAGATCGGACTCGAGGTGGCGCGACGGCTGGCGCCGGGACGAGCGGTGGTTCTGGCGGCCCGGCGCAGCGGCGAATTGGACGAGCAGCGCGCGGAGATCACGGCGGCGGGCGCGAGTGAAGTGCACACCGTCGAATTCGACGCCGACGACATGGCGAGTCATCCGGCGTTGCTGGAAAAAATCGCCGCCGAGCACGGGCCGATCGGGATCGCGGTGCTCGCCTTCGGTGTGCTCGGCGATCAGCAGCGCGCCGAGCGGGATCCCGCCCACGCGGCGGCGATCCTGCATACCGACTTCGTCGCCCAGGCCGGCGTTCTCACCACGGTGGCGAATCTGCTGCGCGCGCGGGGGGCGGGACAGATCGTCGTGTTCAGCTCGGTCGCCGGTGTGCGGGTCCGGCGCGCGAACTACGTCTACGGTTCGGCCAAAGCGGGACTCGACGGATTCGCCTCCGGTCTCGCGGACGCCCTGCACGGCACTGGCGTGCGGTTGCTGCTGGTCCGTCCCGGGTTCGTGATCGGGCGGATGACCGAGGGGATGTCCCCGGCGCCGTTCTCCAGCACCCCGGATCAGGTTGCCGACGCGGTGGTCAAGGGTCTGCGCCGGGGCGCGAGCCGAGTCTGGGTGCCCGGAATCCTGCGGCCGGTGTTCTTCGCGATGCGACTGCTGCCACAACCGATCTGGCGCCGGATGCCCCGATGAGCGCCGCGCCCGGGTCGTGGACAGGAACACCGGTCACGGTCGTCGGAATCGGCGCCGACGGCTGGGACGGCCTCGGTCGCGCCGCGCGGGAGGCCGTCGGTGACGCCGAGGTCTTGTTCGGTTCCGTGCGCCAGCTCGCGCTCGTGCCGCCCACCGTGGCGGCGCACCGGGTGACGTGGCCGTCGCCTCTACTGCCTGCGCTGCCCGGCCTGCTCGAACGGCATGGCGGGGCGCGGTTGTGCGTCCTGGCCAGCGGCGATCCGATGTTCTACGGAATCGGCGTCACCTTGGCTCGATTGCTGGGCGCGCAGGCGCTGCGGGTGCTGCCGCAACCGTCTTCCGCCTCCCTGGCCTGCGCCCGCCTTGGCTGGCCGCTGGCCGAAACGCCGGTGGTCAGCGTGGTCGGGCGTCCGTTGGCGACGGTGCTGCCCGAGCTGGCCGACGGCAGGCGGCTGCTGGTGCTCAGCGCCGACGAGCACACACCGCGGGATCTGGCGCGACTGCTCGGAGGCCACGGTTTCGGCGGTTCGGAGCTGACGGTCCTCGAGCAACTGGGCGGTTCCGCCGAACGGCGCCGCGCCGGAATCGCGCAGCAGTGGGAACACCCGCCGGGCGACCCGCTGAACGTCGTGGCGATCACCTGCTCGGCCGACCCGGACCGGCCGCGCGCCACCCGCCTGCCCGGACTGCCGGACGAATTGTTCGGCGGCGACGGCCAGCTCACCAAGCACGAGGTCCGCGCGCTGACGCTGGCGGCCCTGGCGCCCGCGCCCGGGGAATTGCTGTGGGATGTGGGCGGCGGTTCGGGCAGCATCGCCATCGAATGGTGCCGGGCGCATGCGGGGAACCGGGCCGTCGCGTTCGAGCGGCTCGAGCGCAGGCGACGCCAGATCGCCGACAATGCCACGGTTCTGGGCGTGCCGCACATCCAGGTGCGCGGCGAAGTGCGTGGCGAACTCGCCGCCGATACCGGAATCGCCGCGCCCGACGCGATTTTCGTCGGTGGGGGCCTGACCCAGGATGGCGTGCTCGAGACATGCTGGGCGCAGTTGCGGCAGGGCGGCAGGCTCGTCGCGAACGCGGTCACGGCGGAATCGGAATCGTTGCTGCTCAACTGGTCGAACGCCCAGGGCGGCATATTGCGGAAGTTCCAGATCTATCGCGGGGAACCACTGGGCTCCTTCACCACCTGGCGTCCGCAGCTTCCGGTCACACAGTGGTCGGTGGTGAAAACCGCGCGATCCTTCCCCGCGGAGGCGTGAACACGTTACCGGTCACGCGGTAGGGTCGGGACCGAGTTCCGATCATTGATCGGAAATCCGATTCCTGTTGGGGAGATAGATGAGATACAAGAAGTTCGCCGCTACCGCATTGCTGGCTGTCGCCGCTACCGGAGTCGCCGCCGGTACTTCCTACGCCGCCCCGGTGCCGCCCGCGGTGCAGGACCAGGCCGCTGCGGCGCCCACCGTCACCGGCAGCGATCAGGGCGTCGGTTACGCGCTGCAACTCGCCGACGCGGGCAAGTCGGTGGTCACCAGCGTGACCGGTGGCGCGTTCAGCGTCGACACCGACAACCGGGCGGTCACGCTGAAGAACTCCGCGGGCGAGACCGTCACCAGCATTCCGCTCACCGCGACGGCCAAGGGTCAAGAGGTCCGGATCGCCGCGGCCGTCGCCGACGAGGGCAGGCAGCTCACGCTGACGCCGCAGGTCGCGCCGACCGCGAACGCGCCGGTCGCCGCCGAGTTCATCGGCGCGCAGGAGTGGTTCTTCGCCGAACTTCAGCGCGCCTCGCTCGGCGCTCTGGTCGGTGGCCTGATCGGCGCCGCCATCGGCATCGTGTTCTTCGGTGTCGGTATCCTGCCGGGCGCGGTGCTCGGCGCGCTGATCGGTCTGGCCGTCGCGGGCGGGCCGTCGCTGCTGAACGCGGGTATCGCCTACTTCAGCGGCCAGCCCTGAGAGTTCTGATTCTGGGCGGCACCCGGGAAGCGCGGGAGCTGGCCCACATCGCTTCCGGCGAGCGAGGATTCGAGATCGTGTCCTCGCTCGCCGGTCGTGTGCGCGCACCCTTGCTGCCCGAGGGCGAGGTCCGCGTCGGCGGCTTCGGGGGCGCCGAAGGACTGCGCGCCTGGCTCGCGGCCAACGACGTGGCCGCGATGGTCGACGCCACCCATCCGTTCGCGGCGGCCATCAGCGCCAACGCGGCAGTCGCCGCGCGAGCTTCGGGTGTGCCGCTGGTGCACCTGCGCCGGCCCAGGTGGGTCGAGCAGGCAGGCGACCGCTGGATGCGTGTACCTGATCTCCCCGCGGCCGCGACGGCAGTCGGCACGTTCGGCGAGCGCGTGTTCCTGACCATCGGCAGACAAGGCGTCGACGCCTTCGCGGGACTCGACCGGCCCTGGTTTCTGATTCGTGCCATCGACCCGCCGGAGGGCGCGCTGCCGCCGCGGCACGAATTGCTCCTCGCCCGTGGGCCGTTCGCGGTGCAGGACGAAGCGCGGCTGCTCGCGGAGTATCGGATCGACGCGCTCGTCACGAAGGACAGCGGCGGGGAGCAGACGGAGGCCAAACTCGCCGCCGCCCGCGCCGCGGGCATCCCGGTGGTCGTGGTGGACCGCCCGCCGCTGCCCGAGGGCGCGCGGATCGTGGAATCCTCTGCGCAAGCGCTGGATTGGCTGCGCATCCGGCGAGCCCGGCGCGGCTGAGACGTTCCGGCTCGCGACGAGCCGGAGAGATCAGCCGCCGAGAATTTCCGGCAGATGATCGAACCAGTCCAGCACCGTGCGCTCGTAGCGAATCCCGAAATCCAAGGTGGCGCGGGCGAATGCGGTCTTACCTTCCGGGTCTTCGGCGAGATACCGGGTGAGCCGGGCCTGATGGATCTCCCGGTTGGCGGCGATGATGCCGTCGAGCCGATCGCGATCGAGATGCTCGCCGAAGGAGAGCGTGAGCAGCAACGGCACCCGGATGGTTTCCCCGCCGGGATCGCGGACGACCCATTCCAGGAACGCTTCCCGGCCCGCGTCGGTGATGTGGTAGGGGGTGCGCTCCCTGGCGCCGGTCTCGCCCTTCTCGACGAGTCCCGCCGCGTCCATGGTGGCGAGTTCCCGGTAGACCTGGCTCTGGGTGATGGTCCAGAAGTCGCCGATGCGCTCCTGGGCCTCGGTCACCAAATCCCATCCCGACATCGCGCCTTCGTGCAGAAATCCGAGCAACGACGCCGCCGTCGAGTTCAGTGGTTTGCGCTTGGTCGCGGTGTTGGTCAACGACTGCTCCCTTCGCTCTCAACATTCCATAATGGAATGTTACCGGAACGTGGTGGGTCAGGCGTCGCCGGTCAGCTTGTCGAGCCGGGCGAGCACCTGCGCCATTCCCTGCTCCAGCCGTGCCTGTCCTTGTTCGAGCTGCGCCTGGCCGCGAGCGAGCGCGGCTTGGCCCTGTTCCAGACGGACCTGTCCTTGTTCGAGCACGGTCACCCTGCGGTTGAGTTCGCCCACATTCTCGCGCAGGTCTCCGACGTCCTGGCGCAGCTCGCCGACGGCTTCGTCGAGGGTTTCCGCGCGCAGGTCGATCCGGCCGATGCCGTCGAGCGTCTTCCTGGTCAGCACCGCGAGTTCGTTGAGGACCTCGCCCTGTTCGTCGAGTGCCTGTTCGCTCGCGGTGGCCCTGGCCTCCAAGGCTCGGGCGCGCAGCGTCAGCTCCGACAGTGTCGCGGCCAAGGTCCCTCCGATCTGCTTCGGTGCGTCAGGCGATACTACGCGTCGCCGGCGGCCGCGTCGCGCGTGCGGCCGTAGCGGCGGGAGGTGAAGACCCGGGTGCCCGTACCGGTTTCCAGCGCCGTGGTGGTGGACGCGCCGACGATCAGCAGCGTCCGCATGTCCACCTCCGCGGGGTCGAGGTCGCCCAGCGGCACCACCCGGACCGACTCGGTGGGCCCGCCGACGTCGCGCCCGATGACGACGGGCGTGTCGGGCTTGCGATGCTCCAGCAGCAGATCCCGCATCGCGCCCACCTGCCAGGTGCGTTGCGAGGATGCCGGATTGTAGATCGCGATCGCCATGTCGGCCGCAGCGACCGCCGAAAGGCGCTGCGCCACAACCTCCCACGGCTTGAGTCGATCGGAGAGCGAGATCATCGCGTAGTCGTGCCCGAGCGGCGCGCCCACCCGGCTGGCCACCGCGTTGGCCGCGGTGAGCCCGGGCAGCACCCGCACCGGCACCGCGCGCCACTGCGGGTCGGCGGATTCCTCCAGCACCGCCGCCGCCATCGCGAAGACACCGGGATCCCCCGAGGAGACGACCGCGACCCGCGCGCCACGCTTGGCCAGATCCAAGGCCATGGCCGCGCGCTCGGACTCGACCCGGTTGTCGCTGGGATGACGACGCTGGCCCGGGCGTTCGGGCACCCGGTTCAAATAGGTGGTGTAGCCGACCAGGTCGGTCGCCTCTGCCAATGCCGCGCGCACCTCGTCGGTGGTCCACTCGGGCGCGCCGGGACCCAGGCCCACCACCACGACCTCACCGACCCCCTCGGCATCGCGGTCACGCTGAACGGTCTCCTCTTCGAGGCGGGGCAGCGGCGTGGTCGGCTCGGGACCCGGCACGAGGGTGATGGCGAAGTAGGGCACCTCGGCGTCGTCCACCGCGCCCGCGTGCAGCACGCGCTGTTCGGTGGTGCTCGCGCGCTCGATGTAGTACGCGCCCGCGAGTCGGCCGGAATCTGTAAGAGCCTGGCGCACACCGGGATACGTGCGTCCGAGTTTCATGATCGCGGCGGCGTCGGTGCTGCGCAGCCGCCGGGTGAGCTCGTCGACCGGCATGGTGCCCGGCAGCACGGTGAGCACCTGCTCGCCCTCGACCAGCGGTGTGCCCAGCGCCGCCGACGCCGCGCTCACGGACGTGATGCCGGGGATGATCTCGGCTTCGAACCGGTCGGCCAGGCGCCGGTGCATGTGCATATAGGAGCTGTAGAACAGAGGGTCGCCCGCGGCGAGCAGCGCGACCGAGCGGCCCGCGGCGAGGTGCTCGGCCAGCCGCTCGGCGGCCTGTTCGTAGAACTCGTCGATCGCACCCTGATAACCGCCGGGATGGTCGGTTGTCTCGGTGGTCACCGGGTAGACGAGATGCTCTTCCAGTTGGCCGGGGCGCAGGTACGGCGCCGCGATACGGCGGGAGATGCTGCGGCCGTGGCGCGCGCTGTGGAACGCGATCACGTCGGCCGCGCCGATCACGTTGGCCGCCTTGACCGTCACCAGTTCCGGATCGCCCGGACCGAGTCCGACGCCCCACAGCTTGCCCGGAGTGCTCATTCCTGTTCGCTCGCAATCGCGTTCAGCGCGGACGCGGTGATGGCGCTGCCGCCGCGCCTGCCGCGCACGGTGAGGTATTCGACGCCGCCGAACTCGATCAGCGCGTCCTTCGATTCGGCCGCGCCGACGAAGCCGACCGGAATGCCGAGCACGGCGGCGGGCCGGGGCGCTCCCGCGTCGAGCAGGTCGAGCAGGTGGAACAGCGCCGTGGGCGCGTTGCCGATCGCGACGACGGCGCCGTCGAGACGGTCGCGCCACAGTTCGAGCGCGGCGGCGGAGCGGGTTGTGCCCCTGGCGGCGGCCAACTCCGGCACGCGCGGGTCGGCGAGGGTGCACACCACCTCGTTGTCGGCGGGCAGTCGTTTCCTGGTCACGCCGGAGGCAACCATGGTGGCATCGCAGAGAATCGGCGCGCCCGCGCGCAGCGCCGCCCGCGCCGAGGCGACGACGCCGGGGGAGAAGGCGATGTCCGCGGCGAGATCCACCTGACCGCAGCCATGGATCATCCGCACTGCCACCTGCGCCACGTCCGGCGGGAATCCGCTCAGATCGGCCTCGGCGCGGATCGTCGCGAACGAGCGACGGTAGATCTCGGCCCCGTCGGTCAGATAGCTGGCACGTACGTCGGACATGCGGTCCACCATATGGGTGCGGGTCCGGACAGATCGGTCCGGGTCGGGCGCTTCGCATCCCGGGCCCGGCGGCCGGACACCGAGGGGCGGGGCCGCCGGATCAGGTCCGCGGACGCTCGAGAATCCGGGACATGACGATGGCGCTGCGGGTACGCCCCACGCGCGCGTTCTCCCTGATCCGTTCCACGGTCACCTCGATCTCGGCCATGTCGGTGGCCATCACGTGCACCAGCGCGTCGGCCTCGCCCGCGATCGTCCACACGCCGACCACCTGCGGGATCGGTTCGAGACTGCGTTTGAGTTCGGCCGGGGAGATGTTGTCGCGGTAGTACACCTCGACGTACGCCTCCGTCTTCCAGCCCAGCGCGGCGGGATTGACCAGCGCGGTGAACCCGGTGATCTGCTTGCCCGCCACCAGCCGGTCGACTCGCCGTTTCACCGCGGGCGCGGACAATCCGACCACGCCGCCGATCTCCTGGAACGAAGCCCGCGCATTCTTCAGCAATTGCTCGAGAATCCGCCGGTCGAGGTCGTCCACGTCACACCTTCTCTCGCCTTGCACAACAATTCGCTGATTTTTGCCTTCCATACGCAATGAATCGTCATTTCTAGCGCAATGCTAGGCGACTTACCGTCATGACAGCTGAAAGTCCACGCTCACTGCCGGGAGTTCCGTTGACGTCTGTAGCCACCCTCCCCCTCGAGTCCACCGCCCGACGTTCGTCGCCGCGCCGGTTCGTGATGTGCCGTCCCGACCACTTCGACGTCACCTACTCCATCAATCCCTGGATGAATCCCGCCGAGCCCGTCGACCGCTCGCTGGCCATCACGCAGTGGGAGAGATTGCGCGCCACCTACGCCGAACACGGGCACACCGTGGAGGTGGTGCCCGGTGTCGCGGGCCTGCCCGACATGGTGTTCGCCGCCAACGGCGGGTTGATCGTCGGCGACCGCGCCATGTCGGCTCGCTTCACGCACCCCGAGCGTGCCGCGGAAGGCCCGGCCTACCACGCCTGGTTCGCCCGGTCCGGCGTGGCGAACCTGGTGGCCGCCGCGGAATGCAACGAAGGCGAAGGCGACTTCCTCCTGGTCGGCGACCGGCTCCTGGCCGGAACGGGATTCCGCAGCTCACCTGCCGCGCACGAGGAGGTGTCGCGCCACTTCGGTCTGCCCGTGGTGTCGCTGGAACTGGTCGATCCGCGCTTCTACCACTTGGACACGGTGCTGCTTCCGCTGGACGCCGCGACCATCGCCTACTACCCGCCCGCCTTCAGCCCGGCGGCGCGCGCGGTGCTGGCGGAGCTCTACCCCGACGCGATCGTGGCCACCGACGCGGACGCGGCGGTGCTCGGGCTGAACGGGGTCTGCGACGGCGCGAACGTCTTCCTCAGCAGCGCGGCCACCGACCTGAGTGAAGCCCTGCGTGCCCGTGGCTTCCATCCGGTGGGGATCGAGATGTCCGAGCTGCTCAAAGCTGGCGGCTCCGTCAAATGCTGCACCCTCGAGATCCATGGCGGGTGACCTGCCGGAATCTCAGGGAACGCGGGGCGGCCGGTCGACGCGATAACCCTCGCTCGTGGCGACGATGTCGGTGACCTCCCCCTGGGGACGGCCGCAGCGACGATCGCAGCCGGACCAGTGCTGGCGGCCGGCCACCGCGACCTCCGCGGCGGACATCGTCCGCGGGAGGCCGAGCGGATCGGCGGGCCCCGGCAGCACCCGGCCTGCGCCGACGGCGTCCGCCGCGTCGGCTCGGACGTCGGTGTGCGACTTCGCGCAGCCCGGCTGCCCGGCGCAGGCGCTGACCAGCAGCCAGGGCGAGTCGGCGTCGAAGATCAAGCCCATCGGCGCGAGCACGCGCACCACCTGCTCGGCGGTCCACTCCGGCAGGTCGGTGACCACCAGGCTGCGCCACGGCGTGAGGAAGACCGGTCGTTCGACCGCGGCGAGGAATTCGGCGGTGCGGGCGGGCAGGGAGCCGAGGCGAACGCCCATGCCGAGGGCGACCGATCCGTCGTCCTGCTGCAGCCAGCCGATCGGAATGTCCGGTGTGGCGGGGAATTCGAGTTCATCGGCGCTCGGTGCCGAGCCGAGGCGATCGATGACGCGTTCGGCGCCGTGTTCGATCTCGTGCAGCCGCCACCGGCCGCGGTCCGCGCCGCGCAGATCCAGGAATGCTTGCGCGGCGGCGAGTACGACGTCCACAGCGTCGGCTGCGGACAGCCGCAGGCCGCTGTCGCCGCCCGCCAGCAGCAGCGCGAACTCGTCTGCCCCGACCGCGTGCACGCCGATGTCGGGGCCGAGGCCGCTGACATCGCCGCGTCCGTCGTCGAGGGTGAACAGCACCCGGCCGGGCAGGTCGGCCAGCCGCGGCGCCGCGAGCAGGCCGGTGTCCAGCGCGCGAACCAGCGGGCGCACGTCCGCCAGGCCGCCGATCCGGCCGGACAGCGGCGAGGCGATGATGTTGCGCACCCGTTCGTGCGTGGTGCTCGGCAGGAGACCCGCGGCCACGAGCCGGTCGGTCAACGCTGCGGCATCGCTCACCCGGCGCAATTGGACGTTGCCGCGCGAGGTGAGCTCGATATTGCCGTCCGTCAGGTCGTGCGCGGCCTCCGCCAGTGCCTGTAGCTGTGCGGGCTCCAGGCGACCGCCGGGCACGCGAATCCGGGCCAACGGCCCGTCGGCCGCCTCGTGCAGCCGCAGTACGCCCGGGCAGGAATCAGGAGCACGTCGTGTCATAGCGACTCCAGCCTACGGACGCGGCTGCCGGGCGGAACGGCCGGTCACTGCCCGATCGAACGCACCCAGTCGACGACGGCGGCCCGGTATTCGGCGGTGTTGCGCGCCAGATTGACCGAATGCCCGCTGCCGGGCAGCACGAAGGTGCGCAGTCGTGCCGCCGGGCCGAAGAACGGCGCTTCGGTGGCGCGCAATGTCTCGGCATCCGCGCAGACGGCGTACGCGGGGCCGCACGA
Source organism: Nocardia sp. NPDC047038 (assembly GCF_040644075.1). Taxonomy (NCBI): domain Bacteria; kingdom Bacillati; phylum Actinomycetota; class Actinomycetes; order Mycobacteriales; family Nocardiaceae; genus Nocardia; species Nocardia sp. NPDC047038. Next base: position 1,421,011 of record NZ_JBEYVQ010000001.1, read on the forward strand.
GAGCCGGTCCCGACTGCCGTTGACGACGAGAACCGGGACATCGATGAAGTTGCTCATCGGGGGAAGGGTGGAGGTCAGGCCGTCGGGATACTCGGTCGGCGAGAAGACCTCCTTGGTGGCCTCGTCCACCGCGAGAACTTCGGGGTCGGCAGTCTCGGGAGCGAAGAAATCGGCCGCGCGGGTACCGGGCCGCGTCGCCAGATAGCCCGCGTCGTAACCGCGCCCGGCGAATTGTGGATCCTCGGCGGCCTGGTGGTAGGTGGAGATGACGCCGAGCACCTCGGACACGTTGAGCGCGTGGGAGTAACCGGTGAGCAGGACGCCGTCGACGTCCTGGTAGGTGGTCGCCTCCAGGACATCGATGCCCGAACTGAGGGAATGACCTCCGGTGATGACCTTGCCGAACGGGGGCGCGCCCGCAAGTCCGGCGCGCAGGGACCGGACGATGTCGTGCAGGGCGCGGGCGGAGACCGTCGCCGTCACCTGCGCGCTCGGTGGGCGGGTGCTCGCACCGTTGCCGAGCCGGTCGACCACCAGCGTCGCGATGCCCGCGGCGTTCATCGCCCGCCGGAAGCTGTAGGTCTCCGGAGCGTAGGGGAAATCCCAGTACGTGGCGTTGTAGTTGGAACCCGCGATCAGCACCATGACGGTGTCGGTGGCGCGCGCCGTGGGGGTGCACAAGGATCCGGCCATCTCTCCGAGCGGAACGGGGATGGAGACCGCTGTGCAACGACCCGGCGCGGTGTCTTCGGCGTGGGCAGTGCTCGGTGTCAGGCAGAGAAGTATGGCCGCCGCGGACACGGCGATCGACCGTAGCGAGGTTCGCACGCGACGCAGGCTATGCGTGAACTTCGCCGCGCGCAATACCCGCGGACGCCGGATCCGGTCCCGCGTGGCGTCCGTAAAACATTTTCCAGCAGGCGATTTCGGTGTGCGACCCACGTGCTGCCTCGGACGCCAACGGGCTCCGGATATTCGTGAACGCCGTCGATCGCGAGTGCTGCCCATGGCCGTATGCCGCCAGTCCCGGCGGATCGTGCCGCTGGTTGCCCGGCGAACGGCGATACCGCGCACAATGTTCCGTGGCTATCGCATAGTTGATGCCGCACGCGTGTACTCGGCCGCGCCCGATATCGCTTCGGGACAGCGGATGTCCGGGACGACGCGATGGACAAGGAGCGCGGAAACGTGGGTGCGACGGGACAAGGGGCGGGTACGCGGACGGTGCACTTCGTCGGAAGTTTTCCGGCCGAAAGCACGGACGTCGCGATGCGGGCCATGCTGGACAGTGCGGGGACGCGACTGCGTACCCTGCCGACGGGGGAGACCCGGCGCTACGAGTTCTACATCCAGCCGATCATCGAAGACCTGGTCGACCAAGGGGTCCTGGCGGTGAAGAAGCAGGGGACGTGGGGCTCGAGCAGGCAGCGGACGATCCACCGCGTGGCGCGGGGCGCCGAATTGCCCAGCGAAGCCATGGATCTCGGCTATCTCGGCGAGGCCGAGGAGGCGCTGCCGATCTTTCGCGCACTGCGCGCCGAGCACGACCTGCCCGGTCTCGCACTCCAGATCGGCATGCCGACCGATTTCACGCTGACGTTCATCGCGATGGGAGCCGCCGGCGTACGGCGGCATCGACGCGCCTTCCTCGACGCCACCGTGCGGGACATCACGGCCATTCGCGAGCTCGCCGGTGACGACGTCGTCGTGCAGCTGGAAGCCACCGCGGAACTGGTGCTCATGGCGAAGTCACAGCCGTTGCACCGGCTGACCGATCGGGTGCTGGGGCTGGGGGAGGGGATCGCGGCCCTGGCCGCGGCCGCCCCCGAAGGCACCCGTTTCGGGGTGCACCTGTGCCTCGGCAGTTTGCGCAACAAGGCACGAGGCCGGTTGCGCGATGCCCGGCCGCTGGTCGATCTGGCCAATTCCGTCGTCGGCCATTGGCCGCCGGGGCGCGTCCTGGAATACGTGCACGGTCCGCTCGCGGCGGGCGACGTACCTCCATCGGAGAAAGCGGAATTCTATGCGCCTTTGGCGAAATTGGCCCTCGATGCCGGTACGAATTTCTACGCGGGGTTCGTGCACGACGTTCCTACCGAGGCACAGCAGACGGAGACATTGCGGATCATCGAGAACGCGCTGGGCCGTCCGATCGACGGCCTCGCTTGCGCGTGTGGTCTGGGTCGCCGCCCCCGCCCGGTGGCGGATGAGCTGATGGCGCGAACGGAGTTGCTAGCGGCGGGCGGCGAGTGAGTCCGTGCGCGCGTGCTCGACAGCGCCTGAAACAACGTTCCCCGCAATGTCATTCGGTACGCGAGTGCCTTTTCAGGGCCGAGAACCGAGGCGACGGCCCGCGACTGTTTTGTTAGGATCATGATCGGGGCGATCGGGAGGTACGGTGTCCGGCATGGAGCGAGCACCGCGCGGCGTCGATCCGAACCTGCCGAATTCCGCGCGGGTATACGACTATCTCCTGGGCGGCAAAGACAATTACGAGGTGGACCGGGCGGTCGCGCACCGCATGCTGTCCATCGCCCCGGATACCCGAACCTTGGCCTGGTTCAGTCGCCAGTTCCTGGTGCGTGCGGTCCAGTCGGCCGCCGAGGCGGGGATCCGGCAGTTCATCGATCTGGGCGCGGGTATCCCGACGTCACCGAACGTGCACGAGGTCGCCCACAAGACCGACCCTTCGGCGCGGGTGGTGTACGTCGATTTCGACCCGGTCGTCTACGCGCACTGCAATGCCCTGCTGGCGCAAGCGGACGGGGTGACGGCGATGCTGGGTGACGTTCGCCGTCCGGACGACATCATCGACCGGCTGCGCAGCGGTGGTTCGATCGACTTCGACGAGCCGGTCGCGATCACGCTCGTCGGGGTCCTGCATTTCGTGATGGACGACGAAGGCCCGGCCGAGATCGTCGCTCGGCTGCGGGAGATCATGGCTCCGGGAAGCTATCTGGCGTTCACGCACGGCTCCGACGACAGCAATTCGGACTTCATCGACCAGTCGTCGTCGGATACCGCCAAATCCTCGGCCCAGGTGGTCTATCGGTCTGCGGCCGTGGTCGAGTCGTTCTTCGAGGGGTTCGAGATACTCCAGCCCGGTGTGGTTCCCCTGCAACAGTGGCTCGGCGACGACCTGCCGGAAACCGGGCTGGTACTGCTCGGCGGGGTGGTCCGCAAGGCATAGGACGGGCCCGCCGACTAAGGTCGGCGTATGTCCGAAATTTCCACTCTCGCCGACCGGCTCGCCATCGTCGATGTGATCACCAAGATGTTCGTGTACACCGACCAGAAGCGCTGGGAAGACTTGTCGGCGGAGGTGTTCACGCCGACCGTCGATTTCGACGGCGGTTTCGGCGGGCCGGTAGGGGAGCGTGCCACCGCCGACATCATCGCGGATTGGCGCACCGGGCTCGCCGACCTCGACGGGGTGCACCACCAGTCGGGCAACCATCTCATCGATCTGGACGGCGACGCGGCGCGCGTGCACGCGGACGCCATCGCGGTGCACGTCAAGAATGCCGCGACCGAGGGCAAGACCCGTACCTTCGTCGGCAGCTACTCCCTCGGCGTCGAGCGCACATCGCAGGGGTGGCGGGTCAACCGGTTCCACTACCACCTCAAGGTGATCGACGGGAACGCCGACCTGGTCTAGGCCCGCGCGAATCCTGCACGGCCGTCGTGTGATCGGTCGTGCGGGTGTCACCGGCGCGCGGTCGTCACGGTGTCGTCGTCGGTGGCGTCTCCGGTCGAGTCGGCGCCGGTTTCGCCGTCGCGCGTGAGCGCCCCGGCGCCCACACCCCGATCAGGGCCGCGGCGACGAAGGTGACAATGCCCAGCGCCGGCGCGGACTGCTGGGCGCCGTGCACGAAGGCCGATTCGGCGAAGTCGGCCAGGGGCGCGGCTTGCGGGCCGATCCGCTCGGTGACCTGCAGCGCCGCGTCCAGCGAGTCGCCGACCGGTTCGCGAATCTGCTCGGGCAGCTGCGGCAGGGCGGGTGCGATGCGGTGGCTGTACCCGGCGGCCAGGATGCTGCCGGCGATGGCGATGGCGATGCCGACCGCCGCGCCCACTTCGCGCGCCGCGTCGTTCACCGCGGCGGCGACGCTGTGTTTCTCCACCGGGGTGCCCGCGATGATCGCGGCCGTCGCGGGCGCGGTGCACAGGCCGGTGCCGGTGCTCATGACCAGGAACGGCCAGAGCAGGTCGACGTAAGTGGTGTCGACCTCGACGCGGGAGAGCGCGACGAGCGCTATCCCGATGTCACCAGCCCGCCCGCGATCGGGAGCCGCGACCCGACCCGCTCGGCGAGGCGCGGCGCCACCGCCGAGACCGCCACCATCATCGGCGCCATCGCCAGCGCCGACACGATCGGCCGGTACCCGAGGATCAGCTGCAGGAACTGGACCATCAGCAGGAAGGTCCCGAAGCATATGCAGAACTGCAAGGTCACCGACGCGGTGCCGGAGCGGGACCCTCGATCGGCGAACAGACGTAGATCCACCCGGTGATCGAGGCGCCGGGCCGCTGCGGCAACGGCTGATCGAATTGCTCAGCAGGCAGGCGGCGGTCGTCAACGAGGCCCCGTTGCAGATATCCACGCCGGCGTGGCTGGCCACCGGCGAGCGCGGCGAATCCGGGGCGGGTCCGGACTTCACCTCGCTGCGCAGGCGGCTCATCGAGCAGTACCGCAAGCCGTTCGACCAGCTCTTCGGCGATTCGGACGTGCGCGCCCAACTCGGCGATCCGGACGTGACGTTCGCGCTGACCCAGCTCGTCGGTCCGATCGTCTTCGCAAGGCTGGTCGGGCTCGAACCGATCGGCACCGCCGACTGCGCACGACTCGTGGACGACTTCTTGGCAGCCGGGGCGAGCGACCGCGACCGTCGCGGCTGATCGAGCGGGGCGCGTGGACGAGGACGATCCGGACGGCAGGTAGCATCGGCGTGCTCGGCGGACGACGAGGAAACCGGTGAAAGTCCGGTGCGGTCGCGCCACTGTGGAAAGCCAGACCCTCCCCGGCGAGCAGCGAACCCCCGATGGGCGCGTCACCCGAGGAAGGCTGCCACCCGTGATTGTGCTGTTGTCCACATCCGACACCGATCTGCTCAGTGCCCGCGCCAGCGGAGCCGACTATCGGTGGGGAAATCCGGCTCGCCTGCTGGTCGACGACCTGCCCGGCCTGCTCGACGGCGCCGATCTGGTGATCGTGCGCATTCTCGGCGGCAAACGGGCCTGGGAAGAGGGGCTGGAGGCGCTGCGCGTTAGCGGGATCCCGCTCGTCGCCCTCGGCGGCGAGATCGCCCCGGACGCCGAATTGATGGAATGCTCCACCGTCCCGGGCGGCGTCGCGGCCGACGCGCACAACTACCTGGCCGCCGGTGGCCCGGAGAATCTGCGCCAGCTGCACAATTTCCTGTCCGACACCGTGCTGCTGACCGGCCACGGCTTCGAGCCGCCGATCCAGCTGCCCAGTTGGGGCGAGTTGGATCGGGTCGCCGCTGAGCATCCCGATGGGCCGACCGTGGCGGTGATCTACTACCGCGCCCAGCATCTGGCGGGCAACACCGCCTACGTCGACGCCCTGTGTACCGCGATCGAACAGGCGGGCGCGCGGGCGCTGCCGCTGTACTGCGCGTCGCTGCGCACCGCCGAACCCGCGTTGCTCGAAACGTTGCGCCGCGCCGACGCGCTGGTGGTGACGGTCCTGGCCGCGGGCGGCACCAAGCCCGCCATCGCGTCCGCGGGTGGCGAGGACGAGGCGTGGGACGTCGGCGCGCTCGCCGACCTGGATGTGCCCATCCTGCAAGGACTGTGCCTGACCACGGGCCGCGCCCAGTGGGAGGCCAACGACGACGGGCTGTCACCGCTGGACGTCGCCACCCAGGTGGCGGTGCCGGAATTCGACGGGCGGATCATCACGGTCCCGTTCTCGTTCAAGGAATTCGACGCCGACGGCCTGTCCACCTACGTCCCCGACGCCGAGCGCGCCGCCCGTGTCGCGGGCATCGCGACGCGCTACGCGCGGCTGCGTCACATCCCCGCCGAACGCAAGCGCATCGCCGTCATGCTGTCGGCCTACCCGACCAAGCACGCCCGCATCGGCAATGCCGTCGGTCTGGACACCCCGGCCAGCGCGATCCGCCTGCTCACCGAAATGCGCTCCGCCGGTTACGATCTGGGCGCACCCGGCGAGATTCCCGGCCTGGACGAACAGGACGGGGATGCGCTCATCCACGCCCTGATCGCCGCCGGAGGCCAGGATCCCGACTGGCTGACCGCCGAACAGTTGGAGGGGAACCCGATCCGCATCGGCGCGGCGACCTACACCGCCTGGTTCGACACCCTGCCCGGCGACCTGCGCGAGGCCGTCGTCGAAGCGTGGGGCCCGCCGCCGGGCGAACTCTACGTCGACCGATCCGCCGACCCGGCCGGTGAGATCGTCATCGCCGCATTGCGTTTCGGCAACGTCGTGCTCATGGTGCAGCCGCCGCGCGGTTTCGGCGAGAATCCCGTCGCCATCTACCACGACCCTGATCTGCCACCCAGCCACCACTATCTGGCGGCCTACCGGTGGCTCAGCGCGCCCGAGGGTTTCGGCGCCGACGCGATGGTGCACCTGGGCAAGCACGGGAACCTGGAGTGGCTGCCCGGCAAGACGCTGGGTATGTCGGCCTCCTGCGGCACCGATGCCGCTCTCGGTGATCTGCCGCTGATCTATCCGTTCCTGGTGAACGATCCCGGCGAGGGCACCCAGGCCAAACGACGCGCGCACGCCACCCTGGTGGACCATCTGATCCCGCCGATGGCTCGCGCCGAAACCTACGGCGACATCTCGCGACTGGAGCAGCTGCTCGACGAGCACGCCAACATCTCGGCCCTGGACCCGGCCAAGCTGCCCGCGATCCGTCAGCAGATCTGGACGCTGATGCGCGCCGCGAAAATGGACCACGACCTCGGCCTCGCCGAGCGTCCGGACGAAGAATCCTTCGACGACATGCTGCTGCACGTCGACGGCTGGCTGTGTGAGATCAAGGACGTGCAGATCCGCGACGGCCTGCACGTCCTCGGCTCGGCTCCGGCCGGGGAGAGCGAACTCGACCTGGTGCTGGCCATGCTCCGCGCGCGTCAGCTGTGGGGTGGCGAGCGCACCGTGCCCGGCCTGCGCGAAGCCCTCGGCCTCGACGAGTCGGGAGGCGAGGCGCGTGAGCGCGTGGATGCCGTGGAGGCTCGCGCCCGCGCGCTGGTCGCGGCGTTGCAGGCGGCGGACTGGTCGCCGGAGGCGGTCGACGGTATCGCCGATGACCCGCAGGTGCGCCTGGTGCTGCGGTTCGCGGCCACGGAGGTGGTGCCGCGCCTGCGGCAGACCGGCGTGGAGATCGACCGCGTCCTGCACGCGCTCGACGGGGGGTTCATCCCGGCAGGCCCGAGCGGGTCGCCGTTGCGCGGCCTGATCAACGTCCTGCCGACCGGGCGCAATTTCTACTCGGTCGATCCCAAGGCCGTGCCGTCCCGGCTGGCCTGGGAGACCGGGCAGGCCATGGCGGAATCCCTGCTGGAGCGCTACCACGCCGACCACGGTGAATTCCCGCGGTCGGTGGGTCTGTCGATCTGGGGTACTTCCGCGATGCGCACCTCCGGCGACGACATCGCCGAAGTGCTCGCGCTGCTGGGCGTGCGGCCGGTCTGGGACGAGGCCAGCCGCCGCGTCCGCACGCTCGAGGTGGTCTCGCTCGCGGAACTCGGCCGCCCTCGAATCGATGTCACGGTGCGCATCAGCGGCTTCTTCCGCGACGCCTTCCCGCACGTGCTCGCCCTGCTGGACGACGCGATTCGCCTGGTCGCCGATCTGGACGAGCCGCACGAGGACAACTACGTCCGCGCGCACGCCCAGGCCGATCTCGCCGAGCACGGCGACCAGCGGCGCGCCACCACCCGCATTTTCGGTTCCAAGCCCGGCACCTACGGGGCGGGCCTGTTGCAGCTGATCGATGCGAAGAGCTGGCGGACCGACGACGACCTCGCCGAGGTCTACACCACCTGGGGCGGCTACGCCTATGGGCGCGATCTCGACGGCGCGCCCGCCGCGGAGGACATGCGCGGCGCGTATCGCCGGATTGCCGTGGCGGCCAAGAACACCGACACCCGCGAGCACGACATCGCCGACTCCGACGACTACTTCCAGTTCCACGGCGGCATGGTGGCCACGGTGCGTGCGCTGACCGGCAAGAACCCGGAGGCCTACATCGGCGACAGCACACGCCCGGACGCGGTGCGCACCCGGACGTTGTCGGAGGAGACGGCACGGGTGTTCCGGGCCCGGGTGGTGAACCCTCGTTGGCTCGAAGCCATGCGCAGGCACGGCTACAAGGGCGCGTTCGAAATGGCCGCGACCGTCGACTATTTGTTCGGCTACGACGCCACGACCAACGTGGTGGCCGACTGGATGTACGAAAAGCTGACGGAGAGCTACGTTTTCGACGAGGCGAACCGAAAGTTCATGGAGCAGTCCAATCCCTGGGCGCTGCACGGGATCACCGAACGGTTGCTGGAGGCGGCCGAGCGGAAACTGTGGGAACGTCCCGAACAGGACACGCTCGATCGGCTGCGGCAGGTCTACCTGGAGACCGAAGGGGAGCTGGAGTAGGGTCCGCCATCCCATTTTCCGGATTCGTCACGAAATGCGCTGTCGTGCAGGGCATCTTGGGAATGCCAACTGTCCGAAGCAGTGATGTGTAACGTCTATAATCGCTGATGTTCCATGGCTGTACCCAGGTAACGACAGATCGATTCTGCTGAGGATGGGAAAGCTCATGAAGTTCAGGAAATTGGTAGCGACCACGCTGCTGACCATTGCCGCCACCGGCGTCACGGCGGCTACCGCCTACGGGCAGGCCGAAATCTACGATCCCGCGCTCGGCGACGACGTCGTGGCCTCCTCCGTCGTCGTCGCGCCGGACCGGTCGAGCGCGACGCTGACGCTCGCCTCCGGCACGTTCGCCGTCACACCGGACGTGATCACCGTGCTCGCGCCGGACGGCGAGGTGGTGGCGACGGTGCCGACCACTCTGCGATCCGCGATGGGGCAACAGGTCGCGGTTGCTCCGGAAATCAACGCGGACGCAACGACTTTGACCCTGACTCCGGTCGGCGCCGCCATTCCGGAGCCGGGTGCGCCGCAGTTCGTCGGTGATGCCGGGAGTGCCCTGGGCGGCGTGCTGATCGGCTGCGCCATCGGCGCCGTGGTCGGTCTGATCTTCCTCATCATCGGCGTGTTCCCCGGCTGCGTGCTCGGCGGCCTCATCGGCGGTGTCGCGGGCGCGGTCCGGTAGTCGCGTCTGCGTGAGTGGTGCGATCGGCCGCTCCCGGTCTCCGTCCGGTGGCGCGGCCGATCGTGCCTCCGTGCCGAGCGCCTAGCCCGCTTGGGTCATGCACGGCTCGACGGTGAAGTCGAGCCCGAAATTGTTCAAAGTCACCGGCAGTGGAGCGTCCGGGTTGGGGCGCGGCGTGGACCGCAGCCGGAAGTCGGCCGACGTCAGCAAGTGCGCGAGCAGCGTGCTGGTGACGAACAGCACCAGGTTGCGGCCGGGGCAGTCGGCGGGGCCCGCGCTGAACGGCACGAGTTGGGGATACTGCTCCGCGCGGCCGTCCAGCCAGATCTCCGGGACGAACTGGTCGGCGAAGGGCAGCAGTTCGGCATCCCGGTGGAACGCAGGGACCGCGATCATCAGCGCGGCGCCCGCGGCGATGGTGAAGCGCTCGTCGCCGTCGCGCCACTCGGTATCGGCGGTGATGTCGCGCAGCAGCATGGGTGTGGTCGGCCACAGCCGCACCGACTCGAGGACGCAGGCGCGCAGATAACCGCGCAGGTCGACGCGTTCCGGATCGACGGCGTCGGCGAGTGCGCGGGCCTGGTGCTCGGGGTGAGTGCTCAGCACCGCCAGTGCCCGGCTCAGCGCGATGCCCGCCGCGTCGAAGGCGAACAACCAGTGCGGTATCTGCCCGACCGGATCGGTGGCGCCGCCCGCGGGCACCGCGGCCAACGCTCCGGCGAGACTGTCCGGCGAAGCGGACTCCACGTGGCGGTACAGCCGGTTGGTGAACTGGTCGCGCTGCCTGCGATGCGCAGGCGCGAGGAACGACCAGTTGCCCGCCGAGCGCAGCCGGGAGAGTTCGTCGGTGAGCACGGTGTCGTCGCGTCCTCGCTCGCCGAGCACGATCCGCCGCACCAGCCGCCACCAGCGCGTGGTGAACTGCCGCGCGTCCAGGTGGCCGCGGTGCAGGGCGGACAGGATCAACTCGCGCGCCTCCTCCGCGATCGCCTCGGCGAACGGACCGGCCAGGCGATGCAGCGGCTCGGCCGAGTCCAGCGCGGCCTCGTTCACGGCGCGGCGCTGGTCACGGATCGGTCCCTCCGAGAGCAGGACGCCGTGCGGCTGGAACTGGCGCAACGCGGCGCGCTTCTCCCGATTCGCCGGACTGAACGGCGTCGGCGCGTCGGCCAGCACCCGTCCCACGTCATGTGGATCGAGAACGACCACGATCCGGCGACCCGGCACCACGAGCTCGACCGGGCCGGCGCCGAACTCGCGCCGCAACTGCCGCACGCGCTCGATCGCCCTGGAATCGGCTCCGGTGCGTTCCAGCAGGCCCAGCACCGGCCTGCGCCGGGCGATGACACCCGAGGCGACCGAGGCGAATCCGAGATCCGCCAACGCCGCCACCGCGGGCACTCCCACCAATCGGTGTTCGCGGGTTTCTGCCATACGGCCTCCTCCCGGTGCGCTCAAGTCGACACGGTGCCGACGACCGGTCACATACCCGGCGACACGGGGTCGAAACCGCGTCGCGGGCTGAGCGGCACCGATGCGGTGCCGGGAAGCTCAGTTCGGCGCCTGGGTCTCGTTCACCGCGAGCGCGTCCTCGACCGAGTCGAACACCGTGAGCAACCGGTCCAGCGCGGTCACCTCGATCGGCCTGCGCGCGGCGTCGCTGGGGACGACGCGCAAGCCACCGGAGCCGGTGGCTTCCGAGGCCGCCAGCAGGACGCTCAGCCCGGCGGAGCCGAGGAACCCGACGTTGGTCATGTCCACCACGACGGCGGCGGGTGCGTCGCGTAGCGCCTCGTCGAGAGCCGATTGCAAGCGCGGCGCGGACGCCATGTCTATCTCGCCGTGCACGGTGACGACCACCGTGTCCTCCGCCGACCGCACCTCGACCTCCAGCGCCCGGGGCGCGCTTTCGGAACTCACAATCCACCTCCCGTGCCGGCGACGCGTCCTCGGCAGTACGCCACGTCGACCTCCGCTCCGGTTCACGTCTCTTGCGCACGGCTTCTCGGCGCAGAGAGCGACCACTCCGCGGCCAACTTACCCCATCCCGTCGTGCGCTAATCACACTGTGCGCCCGCTCGCGCCTCCGACCAGGCGGTCTCGTGCGGCCGGACAAGCTCCTTGCGCCGGTCCGACAGCTCCCCCGACCGTCGCTCGGCGGCGCCGTGACACAAGAGCCGACCGAAGGGGCCGATCCCATCAGCGGCCCGACGAAGCATGCCCGTCGTGCACCGCCGAGGCGGACGATCGACCTCGGTGACCGGTGCGGCTTCACGATAATGCCGGGATGCGGACGCACACCGAATTGCCGCCGTGACTCGAGAATGTCGAGTCACGGCGGCAGTGATTTCGAGCTGCGGCGATGCGCCGCGTTATTCCGGCCAAGTGCCGGTGAGCGATTCGTAGCCCGTCGCGCCCGCGCGGTCGATCGCGGCCTTGACCAGGCCGAAAACCGCGCCCTGCAATGCCGCGGCGAAAAGCACCTCGCGCCAGGAATGATCCCGCGCGGTCGACGTCGGGGCCTGCCGCTCACCGGTGATCTGCTTCCACACCTTGGTGAACACGGCGTTCGCCGCGAGGCCGCCGAGCACGCTGATCAGCAGGCCGAGTGGTTTGTAGAGCGTCTTCATCGCCGCCTCCGCACGATCTGCCAGACCACGGCCGCGAGCACCGCCGCGCCGAGGGCCGCGGGAATCGGATGGGCGCGCAGTGCGCCACCGGCCTGCCTGCCGCGTTCGGCCACCGGCTCCGGCGTGGCCGCCGCCACTCGGTGGACGAGCTCGGCCGCGCCCGTCCTGGCCTGCTGGGCCTTGTCCGCGACGGTGAGCGCCGCCTCGGACGCCGCGTGCTGACTCGCCTCGACGGCGTCGTGCGCCTTCTCCTTGCTGCGCGCGGGCACATCGAGTTTGTGGCCGAGCTCTTCGACGGTGCGCCCGAGATCTGCCCTGGCCTGGTCGCGGTCGCGCCGCAGGGCCGCGACGTCGTCGGTGGGCCGCTCGGCCCCGGGTCGGCTGTCACTCATCCCCGCCTCCTGTCCTTGATCACCTCGATGTCCTCGCGAACGCCCTCGACCGCTTCCTGCGGGATCGGCGGATTCGCCTCTTCGACGCTCTTCTTCCCGGCCAGACCGAGCACCGCCGCGACCACCAGCAGCGCGCCCGCGACGATCAGCGCGGACGCCCAGCCCGGCAGCACCTCGGTGAGGCCGAGCACCGCCGCGGCGACCAACGCCGCCCCGCCGTAGAACGCCAGTAGCGCCGCCACGCCCGCCAGGCCCGCTCCGAGGCCGAACCGTTTGCCCTTCTCCCGCATCTCGACGCGAGCGAGCTGGAGTTCGTCGCGGATGAGCCGGGACACCTGGGTGGTGGCGTCCTCGACCAGTTCGCTGACCGACCGTGCGTTCGTGGGCGGGCGAACCTGTGTCGTCCCGGTCATGAGACCTCCTTCGGCATGTCACACCTCCTGCCCGGCGACTACCCGCGCGTCCGAATTCCAATCGGACGCCGCGGCCGGTCCGGCGGGGGAGGGGCGTGCGACGCGCGAAGCGGCCGGCGCCGGACCGTAGCTCGCGATGAAACCGAAGCCGTTGCGGCGCAAGCCGAATCGCTACGAGGTCATTCGATGTACGGGCCGAGCAGCGGAATCGCCTCGATCGGGTGCCGCGCCCGCAAGCCCGCGCCGACGTCCTGGAAGTGCCAGGCGCCCTCGGTGCGACGCACTCGGCCGAGCACCAGGCCGGTGTGCGAGCCGCCGCCGGTCAGCTCGTGGCGGGCGAGCTGGGTGCCCGCCACGGTGTCGATCACGCGGCAGTACGCGTTCGCGATCCGCTCGAAGGTCTGGCCGGTGTAGCAGGTGATGAGGAACAACACCGTCGTCACCTGCGCGGCGAGACGGGACAGATCGACGCTGATGATCTCGTCGTCACCCTCGCCTTCACCGGTGATGCTGTCGCCGTGCAGGCGGACGGCCCCGTCGGTCGAGCTGAGCTGCTCGTGGTACACGACGTCGACGAGCCGGTCCGCGGCGAAGAGCAAGGCCGCGACGTTGAGATCGATCTCCTCGCGCCGGCCGAAGAAGCGCGAACGGGCGGCCGGATCCCAGCCGAGCGCCACGGTGACGTGTTCGAGCGGGACGCCACGCTCGTCGCGGAGCTCGGTGCGCATCGGTGATCTCCTCTGCGTCGGAAAGCGGGCGCGGGCGCGGCGGCCCCCGGCGCGTCCGCCGACGTTCCGGGCCGTAACCATCGGAAGGACTTCGGCGGACGAGGAGCGTACCCGTTTTCGGTGCGAATATGGCGAGAATCCAATCCGCGAGACGGTGCGCCGCGAAGTCAAGGCATGCGGGTTGGCACGAGGCAGGTGCGCCGAGACCGCGGTGCGGGTCCATCCACGCATGGTCGTACGCCTGCGGAGTCGGCGGTCCGTTCGTGCGTCGAGGTCGCGGCGAGGCCGCGATCGGCGCACCCAGGGCTGCCGGTCGGGTCGGTCGAAGGTGACCGGCGATGACCGGCGCCGAGCCGTGTCGCGCGAATCTGCTCGATCTGGCGTACCCGTACGCGATGGACGCGGTGGCCGAGATCGAGCGCAGGCGCATCGAAAACCGCGTCGCGACAGCCGAATCCGGCACCGCAGCGGCGTTCGCCGGCGCGGTGCGGCGTATCCGGGGCACGTTGGCGGCACTGAGCGCGACCGCCGCGGTGAATCCGCCAACCACCCTCGAGTCGAAGATCCTGCGGGCGATCGATGATTCGAGTTCGAGCGCGGACCAGCGCGGCCGACCACGCAGCGCATAGCCACCGTGGTGCTCAGCTGAGCGGCGCTCCGGTCGCCGGTGTCGCGCGGGAACTTCCCGGCTGGTCGCAGCCTTCGAGGGTCGAGCGCGCCACCTCCTCGACGACGTCATCGATCTCCCCGCGCGCCCGCAGCGCCGCGATCTGTCGGTGCGCGCCGTTGCCGCGCGCGAGCAGGCGGCCGAACGCCTCGTCGACGAATCGGCGGTCGCCCGCGTCCTCCAGCGCGGGCGCGGCGTAGTCGATCAGCCGGCACAGCAGGTCGCGCACGGGCGCCACCGTGCCGTCACGAGGGTCGACGCCGTCTCCGGCCAGCCCCGAACGCGCTGCCTTCCAGTACGCCGCCCGCAACATCTCCGCGGGCACCTGCGGCGCGAGCTGCCGCGCCGCCAGCGATCTCTCCGCCATCACGACGACGGCGCGCACCAGCGCGGCCAAGAGCGCGGTCTCCTCGACGGTGGCCGGAATGTCGCTGACCCGTATCTCGACGGTCGGGAACGAGACCGAGGGGCGGACGTCCCAATAGACCATCTGCTTGTCCAGGATGCTGCCGCTGTTGAGCATCATCGCGACCATCGCCTCGTAGTGCCGCGCGGATTCGAAGTACGGAGGTGGTCCAGCGCTGGGCCAGCGCCGCCACAGGATGCTGCGCCAGCTGGCGAAGCCGGTTTCCGTGCCGCGGTAGATGGCGGAGTTCGCGGTCATCGCGAGCAGTTGCGGCAGCCACGGCCGCAGGTGGTTGCTGACCTGGATCGCGGTTTCGACGTCGGGGATGCCGATGTGCACGTGACAGCCCGACAGCCCCTGCTCGTGTGCGAGCATGCCGAAGTTCTCTTCGATGCGCTGGTAGCGCGGGGTCTCGGTGACCGGGAACTCGTGCGGGACGGTGGGCGGGATGCCGACCGCGAGCAAGCGGGCGTCGTTGCGCTCGGCGCAGGCGGCGATGCCGCGGCGCAGGTCGCGCAACTGCTGGTGCAGTGCGCCGATATCGGTGTGGACCGCGGTGCTGGTCTCCACCTGACAACGGGTGAGTTCGAGTTGCAGGTCGATGCCGAGTTCCTCGGCGGTACGCGCCACCTCGACATTGCGTGCCAGCGGTTCGCCGGTGCGCGGGTCGACGAGCAGGAACTCCTCTTCCACCCCGATGGTCAGCCGCCCATCGTCCATGGATTGGCATTACCCACGGGCCGACGGGCTAGTCAACCGAACGAGTCGCGTTCGCCGATCAGTTGCCGGTCGGCTTCGACGCGGTTTGAACGGCCGGAGGGCGGCAACGCGAACGACGACGGGGGCGCAGGAGAAGGGGTTGTCGCATGTTTCGGATCGCTGCACGTGTCGCCGCTACCGGGGGCTGCGCCGTGATCGTCGCCGCTGCTGGCGCGGGGGTGGCCGCCGCGGGACCGACGTTGTCGGCGGACAGCCAGGAGGAGGGCGCCATCGCGGTGGGCAGCCAGCGGCCGTCGGAGAACTGGAACTGTGTGTTGATCGGCTCGGCCGAGGCGGCCGGTCCCCGGGTGGACATGGCCGGGACCGGCGAGAGCCGGGGCGGGTTCGCGGAGGGCAGTACCGTGGCCGCGGCCTGTGCCGGGCCGCAGTGGCCGGTGGTGGCCATGACGACCGGTGTCACATCGCTCGACGATGCCGACTGATCGATCCGCCCCTCCCATGGGCGGTGCTGCGGGAACAGCGCTGGGCGGGTAGGGCTCGATACTCTCGCTCCCATGCGGATCGTCGTCCTCGGCTCGGGCATCTCGGGTCTGTCCACCGCGGCCGAACTGCTCCGAGCCCGGCACGAGGTCATCGTCGTCAGCGCCGAGCCGATCACGGCGACGACGTCCTTCCTGGCCGCGGCGGTCTGGTTTCCGACGGCCGCCGGTCCCGCCGATCGCGTGCTGGCCTGGAGCGAGACGACTTTCGAGCACTTGGCGGCGCTGGCCGCCGCCGGTGCGCCGGGCGTGCGGATGTGCGCGTCCATGGCGCTGTATCGCGACGAGCCCGCGATTCCCGCGTGGTCGCGGTCGGTGCGCTCGTTCCGGCAGGCCGATCGGGTGGACCTGCCTCCTGGCTACGGATTCGGATTCCGTTTCGAGGTTCCTTTGGTGGAGATGCCTACCTACCTGCCGTTCTTGAGCGCGCAGGTGCACGCGGCAGGCGCGCGTCGCGTGCCGCGTGCTGTGCGGAGCCTCGATGATCTCGCGGACCTGTCGCCGGACGTCGTGGTGAACTGCGCCGGTCTGCGGGCCGCCGAGTTGGTGGGCGACCCGGAGGCGTATCCGATCCGCGGCCAGATCGTGCGGGTCGCGAACCCCGGGCTGTCGGTGTCGGTCCGCGACGAAGCCCATCCGCTCGGTCGCGCCTACGTCCATCCCCGCGCGAACGATTGCGTCCTTGGCGGTTCGCTGGACACCGGCGAGTGGGACACCGCGCCCGACCCCGACCTCACCCGATCTATCCTGCGGCGCTGCCGCGATCTGGTCCCAGGGCTCGACGGCAGTGAGGTGCTGGACGCCGTGGTGGGACTGCGCCCCGGTCGCCGGGAGGTCCGCGTGGAACTCGACACCGCCGTGCTACCCGGCACGCCCGTCGTCCACAACTACGGCCACGGCGGCTCCGGCATCACCATCGGCCACGGATGCGCGCTGGAGAGCGCCGCGCTCGTAGCGGCGTTGTGAGCAGCGGCCGGTGCGTCGGTCGCGCTCAGTTGGCGTAACTGCGCGCCACCACCGAGTTCAGCGTCTCGAGGAATTCGCTGAGCACGCCGGGCTCGACCCGGTCGCGCGCGGTGCGCCGTCCGGGGGAATCCGTGGCGGGTGCGGCGAGGCCCGCGTCGACGCTGTCGCGCAGGACGGCGTGCACCGCTTCGATCGGGATGCCCGCCTGGGCGCATCGGGTCGCCGCGTGCTCGAACCGGCCCAGCGCGAGACTGCCCGCCGCCTCGGCCGCGTCGACCAGGACGAGGGCCAGTTCCAAGCCCATTCTGATCAGCGCGTCGGGACCGCCGCGATGGGCGCCACGAGTGAATCTCGCGGACACTTCGGTGATGTCCCGATCTTCTTCGTGCGGGCCGATGTTCATGGCCCTCCCTCCGCGCGGCGACCCTGCTGCCACCGACGTTACGACGGGGATCGAAAGAATTCGACCGCGCGATGACGACTTGTGAGGCTTCACAGACGCGCGTCGCCCGGTTCGGGTGGTGTCCCCAACCAGGGGCTTGGACCTCGGCACGCCGACCCGGTCAAGTTACCGTGGAGTACTTTCCGCGATCGGGGAGGGAAGGAGTCACATGTCCATCACCGATTCGGCAGGCCCGGATCTGACCCTGTCGGGCCGCCCGGCCAGTTCTTCACTGCGGGACGTGCGGAATCTGTCGCGCAAGATGGTCGGCCATTTCATCGAGACCGTCGCGCACTGCCGGACGCTCCCCGGTGAGGCGCTCAACGGCGACATCACCAACATCACCCGCCTGTGCCTGGAACTGGCCGTCAGCATGCTCGACGGCAGTGACATCCCGGAGAAGACCCTCCTGCTGCGCAACGCCGCGGCGGGCTGGGCGCGAGAAGGCATTCCGATCGACACCATCCACCACGCCGTGCACGAGGGATTCAAGCTCGGCTTCGACCTGATCGTGGCGAACGCGACCGCCGCGGACTTCGACAGTCTCAAGGAGATCAGCCGCCGCCTGCTGGAGATCCTGGACACCATCACCTCGACCGTCTCGCGGGCCTACGTGACCGAGTTGCGCGCCGTGGTCGGCGAGCACCACACGGCCGCGCACACCCTCGCTTCGGCCTTGCTCGGCGGGCACCCCACCTTCACCATGGCCCGCGAATGCGGAATCCAGATCGCCGACTCGTATTCCGTTGTCGCCCTGGCGATTCCGCCGCACCCGGAGGAGCGCAACCCGCATCTCGACGGTGCGGTGGTCGCGCGGCGGAAGCTGCGCCGAGTGCAATCCGAACTCGCCACCCGCTGCGGTGAATCGGTGTTGTCGCTGCTCAGCGTCGACGGCGGCACCATCCTGCTACCCTCCGCGTCGCCGGAGGACAAGTCGCTGGACGAACTGGTGGACAGTCTCGGCCGCGCCGCGCAGGTGCCGATCGTCGCGACGGTGATCGCCGCGACCCCGGTCGAAGTGCCGACGGCCGCCGACCGCGCGCACGAGCTGCTGGACATGGTGCAACGGCTGCGCTGGACCCGCGGACTGTTCCGCTTCGACGATCTCGCGCTCGAATATCAGCTCACTCGGCCCGGACCCGGACTGGAAACCCTGCGCACACTGCTCGACCCACTCGACGAGCACCCCGAACTACTCGAGACGCTCAAACGTCATATCGGTACGAATCTCAATCGCCAGCGCACGGCGCGATCGCTGCACATCCACACCAACACCGTGGACTACCGGCTCAAGCGCATCGGTCAGCTCACCGGTTTCGACCCCGCCCAGGCATCCGGGGTGTGGTACCTGCGTGCGGCGTTGGTCGCCCGCAGCTACCGGGACTCCGAGGACGAATCGCCGGTCGGTGCGTGGGCGGGGGCGGTCTCCTCATAGGTTCGGCGCACCACTTCATCGTCGCCGAGCAGGGCATGGACCGTCTCGGGGGTCCAGCGCCGGTCGGCGCCGGGCCGAGTGGCGAGGTAACCCGCGGTCGCGCGGGCGGACCAGCCGTGTGCCGCGCGCAGGCCCGCGGCCAGATACCGCAGGTAGGCGGCGGCGGGCGGATTGCCCCGAACGTCGCGACAACGCCACGGGGCGGTGAAGGTGAGCACCGGGTACCCGGCGTGCGTTCCCGCGCAGACCAACGTTTCGTAGCGTCCCGGGCCGAGGGTCATTGTTCCCTGCGCGATCGCCTTGCTGAGATCCATGTCCGCCCCCGGGGCGCGATACATCTCTTGCGCCACGATGTCGGAGAACTGGGCGGTGGTGAGCAAGTGGGCGTGCACGGCCATCTCGCCCGGGCAGTCGGGGTCGTAGAAAGCGCGGCCGCCGGTCCAGGTCAACGATTCGGTGGCGAAATACAG
The DNA here is from genome assembly GCF_040644075.1 of Nocardia sp. NPDC047038. NCBI lineage: Bacteria > Bacillati > Actinomycetota > Actinomycetes > Mycobacteriales > Nocardiaceae > Nocardia > Nocardia sp. NPDC047038. The sequence continues at coordinate 1,440,154 of NZ_JBEYVQ010000001.1, forward strand.
CACGCCCCGGAGCAGGAGGGGCGTCGAGCGGATCGGGTCGGCGTTGTCGCGGCAGCCGGGCAGGGTGAGTGTTCCGCCTGCGGGCCTGCCACCGCGAAGATAGGTCCGCAGCCTGGCCAGACTCATATTCGAGCCGTACGCGGCGTACCAGACCGGATCCGTTCGCACGGGCGGCTCGGACCGACTCACGTCCGGTCGCGCGCTGGGCGCTGTCGCGCCGTCGGTATGCCAGGCCGTCATGGCACCCATTCTCGACTGTTCGCGACGTGGCGCCCACCTGACATTTCCGGCCGAAGGACGCGGTCGGCCGCCGGCGCATCGTCATTCCTTGCCCGTCGGCCGGGTGGGTGCCCGTGTGCGCGGACCGAGTGCTTCACCGGTTGCGCGCCACGCCGCCGTCCGTGGCGCACCGGACCAGCGCTTCCGCGGGCCCGGACGGAGGAGCTTGCCGACGCCAGATGACACGGAATTCCCGGGTGAGCACGACGGAGTCGGCCGTGGGCACCTCCACGAGGGTCGCGCTGTCCAGATCGGGCGCCGCGATCAACCGGCTCAGCACCGCGGGTGCGACTCCGGCCCGCGCAGACGCGACGATCGCCGCCGCCGAGCCCAGTTCGGCGGCCGGTCGGGCAGGCTGGCACTCCGCGCCCAGGATTTCCCACACCGTGTCGCGGGTGCCGGATCCAGGCTCGCGCCACAGCAGGGGAGTGGTCGCGAGTTCGCGCAATGTCACCGGCCGTCGGCGGTGTGCCCACCGGTGGCCGGGCGCGACCACGACAACCAGATCGTCGGCGCCGAGCACTCGGCTGCCGAGTCCGGGCGGCGGGTGCGGTCCCTCCACGAAACCGATGTCCGCCCTGGCGTTGCGGACCAGTTCCTCGACATGCCGGGTGTTGTCGACTTCGAGGGATACCGCCACCTCCGGATAGGACTCGCGGAAAGCGTCGAGCCACTGCGGAATGCGATGGTCGGCGATGGTCTTCGACGCGGCGATCCGCAGGTGTGGCACCTGAGCGGCGTGCAGCGCGGCCACACCCGCGCCGAAGGCCCGCGCCGCGTCGAGCACGGCTTGCGCGTGCTCCACGACCGAGCGCCCCGCGTCGGTGAGCGCCGACCCGGTGGGCCCGCGATCCAGCAACCGCAGCCGTAACCGTCGTTCCAGGGCGCTGATCCGCATACTCGCGGCGGGCTGACTGATGCCGTGCCTGCGCGCGGCCGCGCCGAGGCTGCCCGACTCCGCGACGGAGACCAGCAGGTCGAGCACCTCCAGATCAGGTGTTCCTGGCGGCAGCGTCATGGGCAGATTATGAGCCTGCTGCGATGGCGCGGCATTCCCCACCCCATCAGCGCGGCTTATGAGGTGCTGTCGTCCCGACGGCTACCCGGACAGATCGTTTGCCGCGATCGTTGTCGAAATGACGCATCTTCGCCGGGACGGGCCCGGCCTTCTGGTGGCAGCGGTGCTCGCCACCGCCGCGACTTTCCTGGGCGCGGTGTGGCCCGTCCTCGGCGTGCCCGTGCTCGCCCTGGCCGGTGGCGCGATGTTCGGTGTTTTCGCACGCCGCACCGGGGACGAGCGATTCACTCCCGGGCTGGCCTCGGCGCAGCAACGATTGCTCGGCGCCGCCATCGTCCTGCTCGGTCTCGGGTTGCCCGTCGGCGCGGTGGTCGGCGTGGGCCGCGGCACGATAGTCGTACTGATCGGCACATTGCTCGTCGGCGCCCTTGCCGCTCTGTTCGTCGGCAGGCTGCTGGCCCTGGACCGGGAGTCGGCCATCCTGGTGGCGGTGGGCACCACCATCTGCGGAGCCTCCGCCATCGCCGCCGCCACGGCGGTCATCAAGCCCGACCGCGAGCGGACCGCCTACGCACTCGGCACCATCTTCGTCTTCAATGTCGTCGCGGTGCTGGTATATCCGCCGCTGGGCCACCTGCTCGGCCTGTCCGAGCAGGCATTCGGATTGTGGGCGGGCACCGCCATCAACGACACGTCCTCGGTGCTCGCCGCCGGTGTGGCGTTCGGATCCGCCGCCGCGCACTTCGCCGTCATCGTCAAGCTGGTGCGCAGCCTGGCGATCATCCCGCTGTGCGTCGGATTGCACTTCGGAGGCCGGCGCGATTCCGGCGTCACGCCACTGTGGCGCACCATTCCGCTGTTCGTGGTGCTGTTCCTCGCCGCGTCGGCCCTCGCCGCCACCGGCGTGATCCGGCCCTCGTGGACGACCGCCCTGAGCCATGTGAGCGCCTGGCTGATCGCCGCCGTCCTGGCCGCCGTCGGCACCACCCTCACGCCGCAGCGCCTACGCACCGCAGGCCATCGCCCCCTGCTCTTCGGCGGCATCCTCTCCGTCATCCTCGGAATCTCCAGCCTCGCGCTGCAATTCGCCACCGGCTGGTGGTGAGCAACATACGAATTGCGGTGGTGGCTCGGCGGACACGGTTGCCGCCACCTACGCCCATACACGTAATCGCGAACCGTCCTGCGGTCGGATGTCGCCGCCGTCGCGCGGGCCTACCGTTGCCCTATGACGTGGAACGAGATGAGCCAGAGCAAATACGTGCGGCTGACCACCTTCAAGAAGGACGGGACGCCGGTCGGCACACCCGTGTGGGTGGCTCCGGATGGTGACCGGATCGTCGTGTGGACCAATCCCGAGACCTGGAAGGTCAAGCGGATCCGCCGCAATCCGGACGTCACGCTGCAGGTCTGCGACGGGCGCGGCCGACCGACGGCGGCGGAGGTCCTGCCGGGCAGCGCGCGCATTCTCGACGCGGACGGCACCCAGCGCGTGCGCGATGTGGTCGCGGACAAGTACGGGATCATCGGCAAGCTCGCCATTCGCGGGCACAAGCTGCTGCGCGGCGCGAACGCGTCCGTCGGGATCGCGATCGCTCCGAAGGCGACAGTCGATCCGGCCTAAGCGGATTCGGCGAGACCGGCCGAGCGCCAGATGTCCGCGAGATCGTCGAGCGGGATCGAGAGCGCCTGTGCCAATGCCACCACGGTGCCGAAAGCCGGCGAGGGCAACCGTCCGGTCTCGATCTTGCGCAGCGTCTCCGGTGAGATCCCGGCGGCGTGGGCGACGTCGGTGAGTTCGCGGTTCGCGCGGGCCGCGCGCAGGGCGGCGCCCAAGCGGCGACCCGACTCGATCTGCGCGGGGGTCAACGGGAGGCGGACCATGCGCTCAGGCTACGGACGGCAGTGCGAGGTCGCAAGACGGATTGGTATTAAAATACCGGCGCGGCTAGGGTGGTATTAAAATACCGGCGCACTGGAGGAATGATGGTCGAGTTGAAGAGCCCCGCGGAGATCGCGCGGATGCGAGTGGCGGGGCGCTTCGTCGCAGACGTGCTCGCCGAGTTGCGCGACCGGGCGCGGGTAGGGGTGAACCTGCTCGACCTGGAAGCCCACGTCCGAGAACGCATCCGCGCGCGCGGAGCCCAGTCCTGCTACTGGGACTACGCGCCCTCGTTCGGGCGAGGACCGTTTCGCAATACCGTCTGCCTGTCGGTGAACGACGCTGTGCTGCACGGACTTCCGTTCGACTATGCCTTGCGCGACGGCGACGTGCTGACCATGGACCTCGCGGTCGGCATCGAAGGCTGGGTCGCGGACGCGGCGACCACGGTCGTGGTCGGCTCGGCCGCGGAGGAGGACGTGCGGCTGGTGCGGGCGACCGAGGAGGCGCTGGCCGCGGCGATCACGGTCGCGGTGCCGGGCAACCGGATCGGCGACATCTCTGCCGCCATCGCCGAGGTGGCGCGTGCGTACGGCTATCCGGTGAACACCGAATTCGGCGGTCACGGCCTCGGCCGCACCATGCACGAGGACCCGCACGTGCCCAACGACGGCCGCCCGGGGCGCGGCTATCGATTGCGCCCCGGACTCACCATCGCGATCGAACCGTGGTTTGCGCGCACCACCGACCGCATCGTCACCGATCCGGATGGCTGGACCATCCGTTCGGCGGACGGCTCCCGCACCGCGCACTCCGAGCACACCATCGCGATCACGCCGGACGGGCCGCAGGTGCTGACCGCGGCGTGAGGGTCTAAGTCTCCGACAGCCAGGAAGACAGGTCGTCGGAGGCGCGTAACTCGTCGGCGATGAACGCGCGTTCCTCGGCGGACAGTTCCATCGCGCGCAACTCCGCCCGGAATCCATCGGCTCCGCCGGGGTCGCCGGTCGCGACGGCGAGTTCGGCGAGCGCCGCCAGTGCCCGCGCCACGTCGAGCCGGGGCGCTTCGCTGCGGAACCGGCCGAGACCGACCTCGAGCACGCGGAACGCGGCCTTGTCGTCGGTCTTGAAATCGCGCAGGATGCGGGCGTTGTCCAGCACTCTGGACAGCCCGTCCAGCTCCTTCGATCCGCCGTACTCCACCTTCGGGGGTTCGTCGCGCTGGATGTAGATCACCTGGTTGCCCGCTGGATCGATGACGGTGAACCGGGACTGCCCCGGCCGGAAGCGGGTGATCCGGGGCAGGCCCTTGGCCGGGATCTTGCCGTAGCGGCTGCGCAGCGCCGCGGAGAAGGCTCGATGCCTGCTCGCGACGTCGTCGACCATCACGAGGCAGCCTGCGCGTTCGGCGGGGATGTCGGCGTCCTTCGGCGCGGGCACGAAGTGCAGGGCGCAACCGTGGTCCTCCACCGCTCCGTAGACGTAGGGACGGGTCTGCTCATGGGTCACCGTGTAGCCCAGCGTCCGGTAGAAGTCGAGCGTGTCGGTCAGGTCGCCGGTCCAGAGTTGCGGTACCGCCGTGTCGGCCATGAAAACTCCCATTTACCTGCGGTAGTCAATTTTGACTAGGTGAGCGTAGCGTTGGTTTTCGCCGGAAGTCAAACTTGACTACCATGCGATCTCGGACCGGAAGGAGTTCGCGATGTCGGTGGTGCGCCTGCTCGTGCTGGGGGTGATGCGCCTGCGTCAGCCCGTGCACGGCTACGCGGTGCGTCAGGAGCTGCTGTCCTGGCGGGCCGAAACCTGGACAAACGTCAAGCCCGGCTCGATCTATCACGCTCTCAAGCAGCTCACCCGCGAGGGCAAGCTGAGCGCGTTCGGCACCCAGACCAGCGACCAGGGCCCTGGGCGCACGCTGTTCGAGCTGACCGAGGCGGGAGAGGCCGAGTTCCGCGGGCTCATGGACGAGGCGCTGGTCAGCATCGATATGGAGGAACTGGGCGCTGCCATCGCCTTCATGGACGCGCTGCCCAGGGCGCACGTCATCGCGAAATTGCGGGAACAGCGCCGCCGCAGCGAGGAAGTGCGCGCCGACCTGCTCGCCATGATCCCGGACTTCCCCGGGCGGTACGAAGCGCCGCACGCGACCGATCTGCTGGAGCTGTGGAGTGGCGTGTTCGAGAACCTGTCGAAGTGGACCGACGGAGTACTGGCGCGTCTGGAAGCGGGGGAGTACCGACTGCCGGAGTGAATGTCCGGCACGAACCCGGGCACCTTTCCCGCGTCGCTCACCGCACCGGGATGCGGGATACGCTGCCCGCATGACGAATTCGCTGGACGCCGTCGCCAAGGCCGACTACGTGCTGCTGACCACCTTCCGCAAGGACGGATCGCCCGTCGGCACCGCGGTGTGGGCGGTGTCCGAGAACGGCAAACTGTACGTCTGGACCGTGACCGACAGCTGGAAGGTCAAGCGCTTGCGCCGCAATCCGGCGGTCAGCGTGCAACCGTGCAGCGCGACCGGCAAGCCGCACGGCGCGGTGGTCGAAGGAACCGGACGGATCCTCGATGCCGAGGGCACGGAGCGGGTCCGCAAGCTGCTGCGGCGCAAGTACCGGCTCACCGGTCCCCTCGTCATCCTCGGCAGCAACCTGCGGCGCGGCAAGTCCGGAACCATCGGCATCGAGATCGACCTCGCGGCCTGACCCGCCGCGCTCAGGTCGCCTGGCTGACCGACGACATGTGGAAGTCCGGAATCCGCAGGGGCGGCATCGCGGTCCGGGTGAACCAGTCCTTCCATTCCCGCGGCAGCGTGAGCTCGGTGGCGCCCGCCTCGCTCACCCGCCGGAGCACATCCAGCGGGCTCTCGTTGAACCGGAAGTTGTTCACCGCGGCGGTGACCTCGCCGTTCTCGACGAGATACACCCCGTCCCTGGTAAGACCGGTGAGCAGCAGCGTCGCCGGATCGACCTCACGGATGTACCACAGGGTGGTCAGCAGCAAGCCGCGCTCGGTGCGCGCGATCATGTCGTCGATCGTGGCGTCGGAACCGCCGGTGAGCAGCAGGTTGTCGCCGGGAACCGTGGCGGGTGCGTCGAACTCGGCGGCGGTGGCGCGCGGATAGATCAGCGCGGAGATCACGCCGTCGCGCAGCCAGTCGACGCGCTCCGCGGTCAGACCGTTGTCGAACACCGACATCGATTCCGACGACGCGGTCGCCGCCACGAACGGCTGGTATTCCAGTCCGGGCGCGTGCGGATCGGAGTAGAGCGTGAGCGGGATATCGCTCAGTCGCTCGCCGACCCGGGTCCCGCCCGCTCGCGCGAACGCCGTGTGGCCTTCCTGCGCGCCCCTGCCCTCCATCGACCAGGCCAGGTAGATCATCAGGTCGGCCACGGTGGAGGGCGGCAGCAGCGTCTCGTAGCGGCCCGCGGGCAGCTCGACCTTGCGCTTGGCCCAGTCCAGGCGGCGGGAAAGGTCCGCGAGCAAGCCGGATACGTCGACGTCGGTGAAGTCCGCGGTACCCACCCCGACCCACGCGCTGGCCAGATCCGCGCCCTCGCCGCGTTTGCCGTTGATCTCCACCGAACCGGTGGGTTGCACGAAGCGGCGCCGGATGCCGGTCGAGGTGCCCAGCCAGGTGGTGTGCATCTGGTGATGTGCGAAGCCGTAGAGGCGGTCGGCGCTGTCGAATCCGGCGGACAGGCCCTCGGCCAGATCGGTGAACACCTCGATGCCGGTGCCGGTCGCCGGGGCGGCCCAGTCGTGGTCGACGGTGTCGGGCTCCAGCAGCGGCATCGCGTCGCGCGCGGGTTCGGCGCCGCGCGCGGCCTCCTCGCTGGCGCGCACGACGGCCTCGATGTCGTCGGGGTCGACGCTGGACGAGGCGATGGTGCCGACGCGTGCCAGCGTGGGCCCCTCGCGGAACACCGAGATCACCGCCCATTTGCGCGACACCGACGACCCGTTGGTGGTCATGGAGTTGCCCGCCCAGCGCAGTGACGCCTCGTGCTCGTCACGGACGATCACCATGGCCTCGTCGGCGCGCGACAGCGCCAGCGCGCGCTCCACGGTCACGCCGGCGGGGAACAGATCGTCGCTCACTGGCCTGCCTCCGTCCGGGTGTTGAGAATGTTGACGCCGCGCACCAGGACCGACGGGCAGCCGTGGCTGACCGCGGCGACCTGGCCCGGCTGCGCTTTCCCGCAGTTGAACGCGCCACCGAGCTGCCAGGTCGACGGCCCGCCGACCGCTTCCATCGCGCCCCAGAAGTCGGTGGTGGTGGCCTGGTAGGCGACATCGCGCACCTGGCCGTCGAGCTTGCCGCCGCGGATGCGGAAGAACCGCTGGCCGGTGAACTGGAAGTTGTAGCGCTGCATGTCGATCGACCAGGACCGGTCGCCGACGATGTAGAGGCCGTCGTCCACCCGGGAGATGAGTTCCTCGGTGCTGGTGTCGCGGTCGGGATCCGGTTGCAGTGACACGTTGGCCATGCGCTGGATCGGCACGTGATGCGCCGAATCCGCGTACGAGCAGCCGTTGGACCGCTCCAGGCCGAGGCGCGGCGCGAACACCCGGTCCAGTTGATAGCCGACCAGGATGCCGTCGCGGACCAGATCCCAGCGCTGCCCGGCGACGCCCTCGTCGTCGTAGCCGACCGTGGCCAGCCCGTGCGACTCGGTGCGGTCGCCGGTCACGTGCATGATCGGCGTGCCGTAACGCAGTGACCCGAGCTGGTCCGGAGTGGCGAAAGAGGTTCCCGCGTAAGCGGACTCGTAGCCGATGGCGCGGTCGTACTCGGTGGCGTGGCCGATGGATTCGTGGATGGTCAGCCACAGGTTGGTCGGATCGATGACGAGGTCGGTCGGCCCGGCCTGCACGCTGGGCGCCTTCACCTTCTCGGCCAGCCACTCCGGAATCCGGGCCAGTTCGCCGTCCCAGTCCCACATGCCGTCGGCCCCGGTGACGTACTCCCATCCGCGGCCGACCGGTGCGGCCAGCGTGCGCATGGTCTCGAACACACCTGCCGACGCGTCCACGGTGATCGCTTCGAGGCTCGGGTGCAGCCGCACCCGTTGCTGGACGATCGAGGAGCCCGCGGTGTCGGCGTAGAAGGTCTGCTCCTTGACCTGCAACACGCTCGCGGTGACGTGATCCACTCCGTCGGCGTGCGACAGGCGCTCCGAATAGTCCTGCAGCAGCGCGACCTTCTCGCCGGTCGGGACGGCGAACGGGTCGACATCGTAGGCCGACACCCAGCGCGCGTCGGCGTAACGCGGCTCGTCGGCCAGCTCGACGCGTTCGCGGTTGAGTGCCCGCAGCGTGGTCGCGACCGTGACGGCGGTGCGCGCCACTTCGGCGGCGGTACCGGGCGTGAGCGCGGCGTGCGACGCGAAACCCCATGTGCCGTCGACGATCACCCGCACGGCGAAGCCGAGTTCGGTGCTGTCGGTGACGGCCTCCACGCGCCCGTCACGCAACCGGATCGATTGGGTCACCAGGCGGTGCACCCGCAGGTCGGCGTGCTCGGCGCCGGCCGCCGTGGCCGCGGCCAGTGCGGCGTCGGCGAGCGCGGCCAGTGGCAGGCCGAGGAACTCGGCGTCCACGTCTCTGGAAGTCGCGATGCTCACCCGCACCAACCTAGTCGGTATCGCCGCGCGTGCGCGGTGATCACACGCCGTGCGGCAGCGCATCGTGTGCCGATTCGCGCGCGGTGCGTAGTGGCGCTGGGTGAACGGCGCGCGCGACACTCGGGCTTTACCGCGTGTTGCTCGCTGGATGCCGTACTGTGCCCGCGTGCCGCCATCCGCCCTCCGTGACCGTAAACGCGAACGTACCCGCCGAGCCATTCTGGAAGCCGCAGCCGAGCTGTTCGAGACGAGCGGCTACGAGGAGACCACGGTGGCCGACATCGCCGCGGCGGCGGACGTCGGCACACGCACGTTCTTCAACTATTTCGCGAGCAAGGAAGAGCTGCTCTTCCCGGAATCCGACGAGCGGGTGCGCGCCGCGGTGGCGGCCATCGCCAGCAGGCGTCCGGGCGAACGGCCGGTGGAGGTCGTGCTGCGCGGGCTGCGCGCGGCGGGTGACAACCCCGGCGAGCACCTCGTCGACGATCTCCATGCCCGGATCGGGGCGCTGCGCGCCCAGGTGTCGCGGACGGTGCCCGCGGTGAGCGGCCGCGCCGCGCACGCCCAGCTGGTCACCCAACGCGAGATCGCCAGGCAGTTGCACAAGGCGTTCCCCGCCGAGCTCGACGAGGTCGGCGCCGCCGCGTTGGTCGGCGCGGTCGTCGGTGCGGTGTCGGGTGCGTTGACGGTGCTGTTCCAGCGACCGGTGGCGGGAGTCGAGGACGGCGAGCGCCTGCAGCGCGAGATCCACGAGACCACCTCGCGGGTGCTGCAACCATGGCTGGCCACCCAGCACCCCCAACCGGTGGGCTGATCAGCCGAACTGCTGCCAGCCCAAGCGGATCACCATCCCGATCACCACCACCAGCAGCACGACGCGGACGAACTCGGCGCCCTTCCGCAGCGCCATGCGCGCGCCGACCACGGCACCGAGGACATTCGCGACGGCCATCCCCGCGCCGAGTGCCAAGAGGATGTGCCCGGTCGCCCCGAAGAAGAGCAGAGCGCCGAGGTTGGAGCCGCAGTTGATCACCTTCGCCATCGCGGCGGCCCGCACGAACTCGGTCCCGAGCAGGGTCGCGAAGGTGATGATCAAGAACGTTCCGGTGCCGGGCCCGAGCAAGCCGTCATAGAAGCCGATCAACCCGGCCGCCAACGCCACCGTGAGGACGACCTTCCGCCTGGTGGGTGGATGCGTGGCCAGGGTGACGCCGATCGACGGACGCAGCGTGACCACCACCGCGACACCGACCAGCACCACCATGACGATCGGAATGAACAGTTCCCGGTCGATCAGCGAGACCGCGGCCGCGCCCAGTGCCGCCGCCCCCGCGGCGATCACCGCCGCGGGCAGCAGCACCCGCCAGCGCATCGGCACCTTGCGAGCGAAGGTCAGCACCGAGGCGCTGGTCCCCGCGACCGCGGCGAGCTTGTTGGTGCCCAGCGCGGTCTGCGGCGCGATCCATGGGGCCACCACGAACAACGTCGGCAGCACGATCAGCCCGCCGCCACCCACCACCGCGTCCACCCAGCCCGCCGCCGTCGCCGCTGTCAACAAAACCGCCCAGTCTCCGATCTCCACCCGGTCAGACAACCAGACCTCGGAGCCGGACCCTGCCCGGTGCCGGGGACGGGCAGTCGTCGGCTGGGCCGGGTCGCCCGCGTGCCGAGGCCACCTACTCTGATCCGGTGCGTCGTTTCAGTCTGTGGCTCCGGGGCAAGCCCGTCGTGGCCGACTCGGTGCTGGCGGCGATCTTCGTGCTGCTCGAGATCATCGGGGTGGGAAACGCGCACAACAAGCTCGCCTACCTGGCCATCGGGGTGCTGCTTCCGCTGCCGCTCGCCCTGCGGCGGGTGTATCCCCGGGCCATGGCGGCGGCTACTTTGGCGTTGTCGCTGACCGAGACGCTGGTCGGCTTCCTGGTCCAGGACGACGCGGACCACATCGCGCAGCTGTCCCACGGCATCATGCTGTACACGCTGGTCGCTTACGTCGGCAGGCGGGACGGACTGTGGTACGGGCTCGGCCTGGTGGTGGATCTCGTGCTCTCGATCGTCGCGATCGGCAAGCCGTCCGGGTCCGACAGCGTGTTCACCGCCATGTTCTACGCCTTGTGCTGGACGCTCGCGGAGTTCATCGGCGCGCGGCACGCCTACGACGCCGAGGTGGCGGCCCGGCTCGCGGTCGCCGACTACGACAAGGAACGTCGCGCGCACGACGCCGTCGCGGCCGAACGCACCCGCATCGCGCGGGAACTGCACGACGTGGTCGCCCACGCGGTGAGTGTGATCATCGTGCAGGCCGACGGGGCGAAGTACGCGCTGCGCCGCGACCCGGACGCGGCCGAGCAAGCGCTCGCGACCATCGCGAGCACCGGCCGGGAGGCGCTGCGCGAACTGCGCAGAACCGTGGCCCTGCTGCGCACGGAGCACGCGCCCGACCAGTTGCCCCAGCACGGCACCGCGGGCATCGCCAAGGTCGTGGAGATGATGCGCGGCACCGGCCTGGCCGTCGAGCTGGAATTGACCGGCGAACTCGACGACATCGCGCCGGAGGTCAGTCTCGGCGTGCACCGCATCGTGCAGGAATCGCTGACCAACACGCTGCGGCATGCCGGTCCGCATCCGAAGGCGTGGGTGCGGGTGCGCCGCACCGATGCCGACGTGCTGATCGACGTCACGGACACCGGTGGGGCGTCGCCGACGGAACCGGACGTGCGCATCCAGGGCAGCGGTCTCGGCTTGGTGGGGATGCGTGAACGCGTCGCCGTGCTCGGCGGCAGCCTGGACGCGGGCCGCCACGCGGACGGAGCCTGGCGGGTGCACGCCAGCATCCCGTTGCGTTCCGACCCGGCGGACTGAACGAGCCGCCAGCCGCTTGTTGCGTGAAAAGTAATGAGCAGCAGTGCAATTCGGCCCATGTCGACCGGTAGGCGAGACCGGCGCCGCAGCTGCCGCCCGGCGCGGCGAAGCGGCCACGTTACATTGGGGAACGTGCCGATCACCGTGCTCGTCGTCGATGACCAGGAACTCATGCGGATGGGATTGAAGATGGTGCTCGGCGCGCACCCGGACATCGAAGTGATCGGCGAGGCCGCCAACGGCGCGGCCGCGGTCACCACAGCGGCGGAACTGCGTCCCGACGTGGTGCTGATGGACGTGCGGATGCCCGTGGTGGACGGGGTCGTCGCCACGACCCGCATCGTGGAGGCCGGGCACGGCAGCCGGGTGCTCGTCATGACGACCTTCGATCTCGACGAGCACGCGCTCGGCGCGCTGCGGGCGGGGGCGAGCGGATTCCTGTTGAAGGACACCCCGCCGGAGGATCTCGTCTCGGCCATCCGCAGCGTCGCCGCCGGTGACGCCGTGGTGTCGCCGAAGGTCACCAAACGTCTGCTTGACCGGCTCATCGCCGAGAACCCGGCGCGCACCCGCGACCCGGGCGTGCTCGATGTGCTCACCGCCCGCGAACGTGAAGTGCTCGAGCAGATCGCGGCGGGCCGCTCCAACGCGGAGATCGCCGAGCAGTTGTACCTCTCGGAGGCCACGGTCAAGACACACGTGGGCCGGGTGCTGACCAAACTCGGTCTGCGCGATCGGGTTCAGGCAGTCGTGCTCGCCTACGAGACGGGGCTGGTGCGGCCGGGCGGATGATGGCGCGGGCTCTCAGCGACCTATCAGGCGAATCAGGGAGAAAAAACCGGGCGCGATACGTTGACCGGGGTAGATCGTCCGAAAGGATCGCCATGCCCGCCTTGTTGTTCGTGCTGTACGTCGTCGTGGAAATCGCCGCGCTGGTCACGGTCGGTCAGCTGATCGGCGCGTTGCCGACCATTCTGCTGCTGATCGCCGGATCGGGAGCGGGCATGCTGCTGGTCGGTTCGCAGGGGCGGCGGGTGTTCGAGCAGTTCCGCCGGGCCGCGCGCGGGGAAGTGGCGCCAGGGACCGCCGTGGCGGACGGCGCCCTGGTCGCGGCGGGCGGTGTGCTGATGTTCGTACCCGGCCTGGTCACCTCGCTGTTCGGTCTGCTCCTGCTGCTGCCGCCCACGCGGTTGCTGGCGCGTCCAGTGCTGGCGGCCTTCGCCGCACGGCGCTTCGGCAAGCTGGTCGCGACCGGGCCTTACCGTGGGGTGGTCGTCGACGGTGGTGACGTGGTGGACGGCGTCGTCGTGGGGCAGTGGTACGACGACGGTCAGGGCAACGCGCGCCGCGCGATCCCCTCGTCCTGAGTGAACTCGCCGCACCCGGTTCCGTGTCGCCCCGCGAAGGGCTATCGTGACGCGATGACCACCGAGCAACTCACCGTGACGGTGAGCGAAGAGCTGGCCGCCGCGGTGAAACGAGCGGCCGCCGCTGCGGGACAGTCGATTTCCGGATTCACGGCCGCGGCGCTGCGGCTGGAGCTGATCGCCGTGGAGGCGGGCTGCCTGCCCGCGGCGGCCGGGAGAACCGGCGGCACGCCGCCGGAATACGCGGAGGTGATGGCGGTGCTCGCGCAACCGGAGGATCTGGACCGCCACTCCGTGCTGAACGCCTGACCGAAACCGCCGAATCGGGCATGGGGCAGACTGGTGCCTCGTGAGTACCCAGTTGCTGATCGGCGGCCGTTTCTACAGTGCCAGTTCACCCGACGCCACGGCGATGGCGGTGAGCGACGGAACCGTCGTCTGGCTGGGCGCCGAGCAACCCGGACGGGCGCTGCATCCGGATGCCGAGATCGTCGACCTCCACGGCGCCTTCGTCGCGCCCGCGTTCGTCGATCCGCATGTGCACGTCACCGCGCTGGGCCTGAAGCTGACCGGGCTCGACCTGTCGGCCGCCCGGTCGCTCGAACACTGCCTGCGGCTGCTGCGGGAGTTCGCCGAGGCGCACCCCGACGGCGCGATACTGGGTGACGGCTGGGACGAGACCACCTGGCCGGAGGGACGGCCGCCCACCGTCGAGGAGCTCGACGCGGCGGCGGGTGCGGGCAGGCAGGTCTATCTCTCGCGCGTGGACGCGCACTCCGCGGTGGCGTCCTCGGCGTTGCTGAACGCGCTGCCCGGGCTGGCGGCGACCGACGGATTCACCCGAGGCGAGCCCGTGCGTGCCGCCGCCCACCACTTGGTGCGCGCCGCCGCGCTCGCCGGATTGACTCGGGCACAACGGGATCGAGCGCGCGCCGCAGCACTGGACCATGCCGCCGCGCGCGGTGTCGTCGCGGTCCACGAATGCGCGGGGCCGGAGATCGCGGGCCGTGATGACGTCCGCGAACTGCTCGAATTCGAGCACGGCGTCCAGGTGCGGGCCTACTGGGGCGAGGCGGTGCGCAGCGCCGAGCAGGCTCGCGCCCTGATCGACGAACTCGGCGTGCACGCACTCGGCGGCGACCTGTTCGTCGACGGCTCCTTCGGATCGCGCACCGCGTGGCTGCGCGCGCCCTACTCCGACGAATCCGGCTGCGGCCGAAGCTATCTCGATGTCGAGGCGATCGCGAATCACGTCCGCGCCTGCACCGTCGCCGGCATCCAGGCCGGATTCCACGTGATCGGCGACGCCGCCATGGATGCCGTGGTCGCCGGTCTCGAACGGGTGGTCGCCGAACTCGGCGGTCCCGCCGTCGCGGCGCTGGGGCATCGCGTCGAACACGCCGAGCTCGTCGATGCCGAGCACATCTCCCGCCTGGCCCGCTGGGGCGTGATCGCCAGTGTGCAGCCGGGATTCGACGCCGCGTGGGGCGGAACCGACGGCATGTACGCGGCGCGGCTCGGCGCGGAGCGCGCCGCGGCGCTGAACCCGTTCGCCGCCATGGCCTCCGCGGGCGTGGCCCTGGCGATCGGTTCCGACGCCCCGGTCACCGCGCTCGATCCGTGGGCGGCGGTGCGTGCCGCCGCCGGGCACCGCACGCCCGGCCACGCCCTGTCCCCGCGGGCCGCCTTCGCCGCGGCAACGCGCGGCGCGTGGCGCGCGGGCGGAGTTCGCGACGGGGTGGCGGGCACACTGGTCCCCGGGGCGCCCGCCTCCTATGCGATCTGGGATGCCGGCGAACTGGTTGTCAGCGCGGCCGCCGACTCGGTGCAGCGCTGGTCCACCGACCCGCGGTCGCGCGTCCCTGGGTTGCCCGCGCTGGAGCCGGGCGCGCCGCTGCCCACGTGCCTGCGCACCGTGCACCGGGGAGTGACGATCTATGCGAAGTGAGCGCGCGATGGTGGAGTCCGCGACGGCTCCCGGCCGTCTCGTGCCCGGCGTTCGGGTGCGCGGGGCGGCTCGTGAGCGGCTCGGCTCGGGCCGGGCGAACAACACCCCTTGCCGAGTGCACTCTGTTCGTCCACGGTGGTCCGATGTGGCACTGCGTGCCAGTACTCCATCTTCTCCGTTTGCCGGACGCTCTCCGGTGAACCGCGGCGCCACCGCGGATCGGTGCGTGAACCAGCCGCATAACCGAGCGTGGCGGCTCGCGATTTCGCACGCACCGGCTGGAACGCTCCGGTCTGTTCGACGGAGCGTGAGCGGAGAACCGATATCGCGTGCGCGGCGGCTAACGATTCAGTGGGGCCCGGCGATGAAAAGATGGACGCCCGATGACTGGCATATCCACCGTTTTCCGGGCCTCGCCTCCGGTCGGTCGGCCGTGTGGTGTGAATACGCCCCCGGGCGAGTCGATCGGTTGGGCGAGTCGCGTGCGCGCACTCGAAGCATGGCGGACTTGATATTCCGTGTGATAAACATCACGTCCATTGCTGGGTCGAGGTTTGTCGAGCGGCGTGGGCAGGACTCGGACCGATGGACGGCTCGGTTGTCGACCGCCGACTGGCGAGGGCCCGCGCGATGGCGGACGGTGGCCGAGTGATGGTGCGAGAGCGAATTCTCGCGTCGGTGCGGCAGGCGTCCGCGGTGGCGCGCAATCATCCGGTGGCGACGCGGTCGGTGGCGGCGGTCGTCGCGGGCTTGTTGCTGTTCGGCAGCTTCCCGCCCAGGCCGTGGTGGTTTCTCGCCCCTTTGGGCGTGGCGGTGCTCACGCTCACCGTACGCGGCGAGGGCCGCCTGCGGGCGGGCTTCGGCTACGGATTTCTGGCCGGGCTGGCGTTTTTCGTCCCGCTGCTGCCGTGGACCGGCATCTACGTCGGACCGCTGCCGTGGCTGGCGCTGTCCACCGCCTGCGCGGTCTACCTCGGCGTCTTCGGCGTGCTCGGGCGGTTGGTCGGCGCGTTGCCCGGCTGGCCGCTGTGGGTGGCACTGGCCTGGGCCGCGGCGGAGTGGGGCAGGTCCAGCTTCCCGTTCGGTGGTTTTCCCTGGGGCCGTTTGGCCTTCGGTCAGGCCGACGGCTGGTTCCCGTCACTGGCGGCGATCGGCGGCGCCCCGCTGGTCGGGTTCGCCGTCGCGCTCACCGGAACCGGGCTGGCCGCGTTGGGCTCCGTGTTGTGGTCGGTGTGTACCACGGATGACGGGCGCGAAACCGTGGTCTCCGAGAACGGTGCGCCCGAGTCGACCGCCGTGAGCGGACCCGTCCCGGCGACCCGACTGGGATACGCCGCTGTGGCTTTCGCCGTCTTGATCATGCCGCTCAGTGGCCTGCTGCTCCGGTCGGCTCTGCCAGATCCGGAGGCGGGCGACCGAACGGTCACGGTCGCGGCGATCCAGGGCAGCGTGCCCCGCCTCGGACTGGACTTCAACGAACAGCGGCGGGCCGTGCTGGACAATCACGTCCGGCGCACCGAAGAACTGGCCGACGAGGTGGCGGCGGGCCGCGCGCCGCGCCCGGATGTGGTGATCTGGCCGGAGAACTCCTCCGACATCGATCCTTTGCGCAACGCCGACGCCGCCGCCCTGATCACCGCCGCGTCCGAGCGCATCGGCGCACCCATTCTGGTCGGCGCCGTGCTGATCAACCCGGACCGGACGACGACCAACTCGGTGATGGTGTGGAACGGCGCGGCGGGTCCGGGAGACCGGCACGACAAGAAGATCATCCAGCCTTTCGGCGAGTATCTGCCGATGCGGAGTTTCTTCCGGCATTTCTCCGAATACGCCGATCGGGCGGGGTATTTCGTACCGGGAAATGGTGACGGAGTTGTGCACGCGGCGGGTATCGACATCGGCGTGGCGACGTGCTACGAGGTCGCTTTCGATCGCTCGTTCGAGGACGCGATGCGCGCGGGCGCCCAACTGCTCACCGTGCCGACGAACAACGCGACCTTCGGCGACAGCGAGATGACCTATCAGCAGCTGGCCATGTCCCGCGTTCGCGCCGTCGAACACGGCAGAGCGCTGGTCGTCGCGGCCACGTCGGGTGTCAGCGCCATCATCGCCGCCGACGGCAGTGTGCGGCAGGAATCGGCGTTGTTCGTGCCCGCGGCTCTGGTCTCCGAGCTTCCGTTGCGCAACGACACCACTCTCGCAACACGAATCGGGCCCGCGCCGGAGCGAGTTTTCGTTATCCTGACGGCTGCCGCCGCGCTGGCCGCGGCCCTCCGGCGGCGATCTGCTACCCGCGTGGACGAGCGAAGCGGCCGTCGAGCCGTCGACGACCGATAGATCCTGTCGAACCAGCTTTTACCGAACACTCGGTTTGTTCTTGCCCCTACCGCCCCGAAAACGAAGGTGCGTAGTAAAGTTGCGCGCCGTTCGCCAGACAACTGAAGCGATCTGCGGAGTAGCATCGAACAGTCTGGTCAGGGCCCGTTTTGCTTCGGTTCGACCTAGTTGAGTCGCAATGTTTGCGGAAATGTAACCAACCAAAGTGGCCTTCTGCCAAGGACGTTGGATGTGAAACAAATCCAAAACGTCGGCAATCCGGCTGATGCGACGCTCCGAATCATAGGGCGTGGATTACGTCCTACGGCTGGCGCGCGTGCGCTTGCTGGGGCGGTGCTCGGGGAGTTGCGTCAACAGCGGCAGAACGGAGTGATTGATGAGTTCATTGGCCACGGATCGCGTCGACCAATGTTCATCCGGCGAATTCTCGGCCCAACCGTTTGCTCTGTCACCCGCGCAGACAGCTCTCTGGTACGCGCAGCGGATTCGCCCCGACGTACCGCTCACGATCTCTCAGTACGTCGAGATCCACGGTGACTTGGACGAGGGGCGGCTGCTGTACGCGATCGAGCGTTTCGGCGCCGAGACCCAGGTGGGTCAACTGCGCCTGATGGAAGTAGATGGCACTCCGTATCAGATCGTGGACCCGGTGCACCGGCCCGGCTGGGTCCGCATCGATCTGCGCGCGGAGGCCGACCCGTACGCCGCGGCGCTGCGCTGGATGCACGAGCACACGAGTTCGCCGATCGATCTGGAACGCGACCCGCTGACCTCCAACGCGGTTCTGCGGATCGGAGACTCCCACTACATCTGGTATTCGTTCGCTCACCACATCGTCATCGACGGCTACGGTGCGATGAACGCGCTCACCCGTACCGCGGAGATCTACACCGCGCTGGAGAACCGGACCGAGCCGGTCGCGTCGCGTGCGACGCCGCTGGCCGAGATCTACGCCGACGAGGCGCGCTACCACGATTCCAGCCGTTTCCAGAGCGACCGCGAATACTGGCTCGGGCAGCTGTCGGGCGTGGGGGAGCCGGTGAGCCTCGGCGGCGCCCGGCTCGGCGCCGCCACCCACGACGCGGGCCGCAGGCTGGCCACCGCAGTGCTCGACGACGAGCAGCATGCCGCGATCGACGCGGCGACCAGCGCGTGGAACACCACCGACTCGGCGGTGTTCGTCGCGGCGCTGGCCACCTACGTGCGTTCGGTGACGGGCAACGCCGACGTGGTGCTGAGCCTGCCGGTCTCGGCGCGCACCACGGTGTCGCTGCGCCGCTCGGCGGGCGTGATCTCCAACGTCGTGCCGATCCGGCTGCGTTTCGACGAGGCGACCACGATCGGCGACCTGGTCAAGGCGGCCGAGCTGCAGATCACCGGCGCCTTGCGGCATCAGCGCTACCGGCACGACGACATCCGGCGCGACAGCGGCTACTCCCGCGACGCGCGCGGATTCTTCGGCCCGATGGTCAATCTGATGCTGTTCCACGACGAGCTGCGTTTCGGCAGCCTGGTCGGCTCCATGCACGTGCTGGCCACCGGCCCGGTGGAAGACCTCTCGGTCAACGTCTACAACGGCGCGGGTGGCCGCCTGCACATCGACTTCGAAGCCAATCCCCGCCTCTACGGCGAGGCCGAAGTCGGCGTGCACCACGCACGCTATCTGGACTTTCTCGGCCGCTTCCTGGCCGCCGGTCCCACGGTGCCTGCCGAGTCGCTCGGCGCGATCACCCACGCCGAGCGCGAACAGGTCCTGCACGAGTGGAACGCCACCGCCGCGCCCCGGCAGGAGGGCACCCTCGCGAGCCTCTTCGCCGAACGCGTCGGGTCCGATCCGGACGCCACCGCACTCGAGTTCGGCGACGAGTCGCTGACCTACGCCGAACTCGACTGCCGCGCCAACCGCCTGGCCAGGCTCCTGATCGCGCGCGGCGCCGGGCCCGATACGACGGTCGCCCTGTGCCTGCGCCGCAGCCTCGACCTGGTGGTCGGCATGTACGCGATCGTGAAAGCGGGCGCGGCGTACCTGCCGCTGGACACCGAGCACCCGGCCGAGCGGATCGCGCAGATCGTGCGTCAGGCCGAGCCGTTGTGCGTGCTCACCGCCAGCCGGGACGACGTGGAGCTGCCCGCGACGGTCACCCGGCTGGACATCGACACCGCGCGGCTCTCCGGATTCGACGACGCGCCGGTCACCGACGCCGACCGCACGGGCGCGCTGCGCCCCGACCACCTCGCCTACGTCATCTTCACCTCCGGATCGACCGGAAAGCCCAAAGGCGTCGGCGTGACCCATGCCGCCATCGTCAACCGGCTGCGCTGGATGCAGCACGAGTATCCGCTCGGCCGCGACGACGCGGTGCTGCAGAAGACCCCGGCCACCTTCGACGTCTCGGTGTGGGAGTTCTTCTGGCCCTTGCAGGTCGGCGCGCGCTTGGTGATCGCCGCCCCCGACGGGCACCGCGACCCGACGTACCTCGCCCGGGTCATCGCCGAAAAAGGCATCACCACAGCGCATTTCGTGCCGTCCATGCTATCGGTTTTCGTCACCGAGGCGGATCTACGCGGCTGCGCCTGCCTGCACCGGGTGTTCTGCAGTGGTGAGGCGCTGCCCGCCGCCGCCGTGCGGGAGTTCTACGCGGCGCTGCCCGCCGCCGAACTGCACAACCTGTACGGTCCGACCGAGGCCGCCGTGGACGTCACCTACTGGGCGTGCCCACCCGATGCCGCCGCCGTGCCGATCGGCTCGCCGGTGTGGAACACCCAGACCTACGTGCTGGACGACCGCTTGCAGCCCGTTCCGCCCGGCGTGGTCGGCGAACTGTATCTCGCCGGAGTCCAGCTGGCCCGCGGCTACCTGAGACAGCCGCGGCTGACCGCCGATCGATTCGTTGCCGACCCCTTCACTCCCGGCGCGCGGATGTACCGCACCGGTGACCTGGCACGCTGGCAGATCGGCCGCTCCGGTGCCGAGCCGGGCGTGCTGGAATACCTGGGCCGCAGCGACTTCCAGGTCAAAATCCGTGGCCTGCGCATCGAGCTCGGCGAGGTCGAGGCCGCACTGCTCGAGGACACGAAGGTGGCTCGCTCGGTATGCGTGGCGCACACCGGACGCGCGGGCGACGAGTTGGTCGCCTACGTGGTCGCGGCGAAGCAGGACGACGACGATGCCCCGCTGGACACGGCCGCGCTGTTGACCGCACTGCGGCGCACGCTGCCCAGCTACATGGTGCCGTCCGCGCTGATGGAACTCGACGAGCTGCCGCTGAGCGCCAACGGCAAGATCGATCGGAAGGCGCTGCCCGTGCCCACGCCGGGCACGCGGTCGATCCGGCCGATCGCCGAACCCCGCACCGAGGTCGAGCGGGTGCTCGCGGGCATCTTCGCCGAGGTGCTCGACACCGAGGTCGGCATCGAGGACAACTTCTTCGATCTCGGCGGCAACTCGCTCATCGCCGCGCGGGCGGTATCCAGGATCAACGCCGCCCTCGGCACCGCGCTGACCATCCGTGACCTGTTCGAGTCGGCGACGATCGAGGCGCTCACCCGGCGATTCGCCACGCAGACCACCGACGTCGCCTCGCCGCGGCTGACGCCCGCCGAACGACCGGAGCGGATCCCGCTGTCGCAGGCGCAGCAGCGGCTGTGGATCCTGAACCGGTTCTCCGAACACGCCGCCGCGTACAACATGCCGCTCGCGGTGGAGGTGGAAGGCCCACTGGACGTGGCCGCGTTGCGCGCGGGCCTGGTGGACGTCATCGAACGGCACGAGAGCCTGCGCACCACCTTCCCGGAGTCGCCGGAGGGGCCCTACCAACTGATCCACTCGGCCGAGGCGATCCCGCTGACGCTCGACCCGATCGATGTCACAGCGGCCGACGTGGCAGACCTGGCGACCGAGTATGCCGGGTACGGCTTCGATCTGCGCAGCCAAGCCCCGATCCGGGTGGCGCTCTACCGCACCGGCCCGCAGCGCCACGTCTTCCTCGTCGTGCTGCATCACATCTGCGGTGACGGTTGGTCCATCGCACCGCTGGCCAAGGACCTGATGACGGCGGTGGCCGCGCGCGCGAACGGCGTGGAACCGGAGTGGACGCAGTTGCCGGTGCAGTACGCCGACTTCGCCCTCTGGCAGCGCGAGCTGCTCGGCGACGAGTCCGATCCGGCCAGCGCGCTCAGCCGTCAGCTCACGCACTGGCGCACGGCGCTGGCCGGGCTCCCCGAGCAACTCGATCTGCCGCTGGACCGCCCGCGCCCACTGCGCAGGTCGACCGTGGGCGGCCGGGTCGAGTTCACCATTCCGGCCGAGATCCGCCGCGCGGCGGTCGAACTCGCGGCCGGCCGGGGCGTGAGCATGTTCATGGTGCTGCACGCGGCGCTGGCGACCCTGCTGTCGCGGCTGTGCGCGAGCGGTGACATCGCGATCGGCACCCCGATCGCGGGTCGTTCCGATCCGGCGCTCGACGACCTGGTCGGCATGTTCGTCAACACCCTCGTCCTGCGCACCGCGGTCGACCCGGCGGCCGGGTTCGACCGGATGCTCGACGTGGTGCGCGAGACCGACCTCAACGCCTTCGCCAACGCCGACGTACCGTTCGAGCGGCTGGTCGAGGTGGTCAACCCGGAGCGTTCTCCGTCGCGGCATCCGCTGTTCCAGGTGATGCTGTCCTACGACCACGCGCCGGATCTGCGGATCGAGCTGCCCGGGGTCCGCGCCGCGGTGCTGCCGATCGCCTCGGACGTCGCCAAGTTCGACTTGCAGTTGGTCGTCCACGACGACTCCGGCGACGGACCGCTGTCGGCCGAATTCGGCTATACGACGGACGTTTTCGACCACTCCACTGTGCAGTCGTTCGCCCGCAGGTTCATCGCCGTGCTGGCGGGCGGCGTGGCCGCTCCCGAGCTGCCGGTCGGCGACCTGCCGATCCTCGACCGCAGGGAGTCCGAGAATCTGGTGCCCATCGGGGGCGCGCCCGCGGAGCCGTCGATCACGCTGGCCACCTTGCTGTCCGGCACCGCGCGCAGGCTGCCGGACGCGGTGGCGGTTCGTTATCTCGGCGCCGACACCACCTACCGCGAACTCGACGAGCGATCGAACACGCTGGCGCGCGTGCTCATCGAGCACGGGGCCGGTCCCGAGACGGTCGTCGCGATCGCGCTGCCGCGCGGGCTCGACGCGATCACCGCGGTGTGGTCCGTCGCCAAAACCGGTGCGGCCTATGTGCCGATCGACCCGAGTTACCCCGGCGAGCGGATCGCGCACATGATCGGTGACTCCGGGGCGACGCTCGGCATCACCGACCCCGAATGCCTCGACGCCATGCCCGCCCTGCCCGCGACGCGGGGCAGGCACCGCAAGACCCAGGTCGACTGGCTGGTCCTCGGCTCGGGTGAACTGACCGCCGAGCTGGCGGGCCACTCGGCGGATCCGATCACCGACGACGAGCGGCACCACCCGATGCGGGTGAGCCACCCGGCCTATCTCATCTACACCTCCGGGTCCACCGGCACGCCGAAGGCGGTCGTCGTGACCCACGCCGGTATCGCCTCCCTCGCCGGCGAGCAGAACTACCTGTTCGGCATCTCGGACGCGGCGCGCACGCTGCACTTCTCCTCGCCCAGTTTCGACGCCTCGGTGCTGGAGCTGCTGCTCGGCTTCGCCGCGGGCGCGACAATGGTGATCGCCCCGCCGGGCATGTACGGCGGCGCCGAGCTGGCCGCGCTGCTGCGCGAGGAGCGGGTCACCCACGCCTTCGTCACACCGGCCGCGCTGGCCACCGTGCCGAGCGAGGGCCTCGACGAGCTGGAGACGGTCATCGTCGGCGGTGACGCCTGCTCGGAGGAGCTCGTCGAGACCTGGACCGCCGGGCATCGCATGCACAACATGTACGGTCCGTCGGAGGCCACTGTCGCGGCGACCGCGAGCGGGCCCATGCGGCCGGGCCGGCCGGTGCCGCTCGGTGCGCCGGTGCGTGGCATGCGTCTGTTCGTGCTGGACAGTCGCCTGCATCCGGTGCCGCCGGGCACGCCGGGCGAGCTGTACGTGTCGGGTCCCGGCGTCGCCCGCGGCTACCACGGCCGTTTCGGCCTGACCGCGCAGCGATTCGTGCCCAACCCGCACGGCAGGCGTGGGGAGCGGATGTACCGCACCGGCGACCTGGTCGTCATGGAGCGGTCCGGACAGCTGCGGTTCCTCGGGCGCGCCGACGATCAGATCAAGATCCGCGGCTTCCGTATCGAACTGCGCGAGATCGACAACGTGCTGCGCCTGCATCCCGGCATCCGGTTCGCGCTCACCGTGGTGCACACCGACGAGCAGGGTCAGGTACGGCTGGCGTCGTATGTGACGGCCGATCGGCCGGTCGAGGCGCGGGCCGTGCTGGAGACCGCGCGGCAGCGGCTGCCCGGCTACATGGTGCCCGCGTCGGTGGCGGTGCTGGACGAGATCCCGGTGACGCCCGCGGGCAAGCTGAACCGAAAGGCGTTGCCGCAGCCCGTGTTCGAGGCCGCGGCGACGTCCCGTCCGCCGAGCACCGCACTGGAGTTGGGCGTGGCGGGCGTGTTCGGCGGGGTGCTCGGTCGCCCGGTGACCGGAGCCGAGGACAGCTTCTTCGATCTCGGCGGCAACTCGCTGCTGGCCACCCGGCTCGCCGCCGCGCTGCACGCGGAGTTCGGTGTGGAGCTGCCGGTGCGGTCGATCTTCGAGGCGCCGACGGTCGCGGGAGTCGCCGAGCAACTGGACCGAGCGCCCCGGACGCAGCGGCAGGCGCTGGCGGTGCAGACGCCGCGTCCGGGACGCATTCCATTGTCGCTGCCGCAGCAGCGTTTGTGGTTCATCAACCGATTCGCGCCCGAATCGAGTGCGTACAACATCGCTTTCGTGATCCGCGTGGCCGGCGATCTGGACGTGCCCGCGCTACGCGAAGCGGTTACCGACGTGGTGGGGCGGCACGAAGTGCTGCGCACCGTCTTCCCCGAGGACGCCGACGGCGCGCAGCAGGTGGTGCTGCCGGTCGAGCGGGCGGTGCCCGAGGTGGTGGTCACCGACATCGATGACTCCGGCGCGAAGGCCGCGCTGGAAGCTTTGGCGCACAGCGGTTTCGATCTCACCAGGCAGCCGCCGCTGCGTCTGTCGCTGTTGCGCACCTCCCCGGAGCGTTACCTGCTCGGCGTCGTGCTGCACCATATCGCCGCCGACGGCTGGTCGCTCGGTCCGCTGACCAAGGACTTGGCCGCCGCCTACGCGGCGCGGCACGAGGGTGCGGCGCCGTCGTGGACGCCGCTTCCGGTGCAGTACGCCGACTTCGGGCTCTGGCAGCGTGCCTGCCTCGGCTCGGAAGGCGATCCGGACAGCGTCGCGGCGACCCAACTGGAGTACTGGCGCACCGCGCTGGCCGACATTCCCGACCAGTTGCCGCTGCCTTATGACCGGCCGCGGCCGGAGGAGCCGACGCAGCATGCTGGAACGGTGCGTTTCACGGTGCCGGAGCAGGTGCGGCGCGGGCTCGCCGCGCTGGCTCGCGATCGAGGTGTCAGCAAGTTCATGGTGCTGCGTTCGGCGTTCGCGGTGCTGTTGCGCTGTGTCACCGGCGGTCGGGACATCGTGATCGGCACCCCGGTGGCGGGGCGTACCGACACCAAGCTCGACGAACTGGTCGGCATGTTCGTGAACACGTTGGTGCTGCGCTCCGACGTCGACCCGGACCGCAGCTTCACCGACCTGCTGCGCGCCGACCGGGATACCGAGCTGGCCGCGCTGGCGCACGCCGACATCCCGTTCGAGCGCATCGTGGACGAACTCGGCGCCGAGGCCCGCGCCACGGGCCGTCATCCGCTGTTCCAGGTGGCGCTGAGTGTGCAGGACGGTCCGGTGCCCGCGCTGGAACTGCCCGGCCTCGCGTTGCGCGCGGAGCCGTTGGACATCGCGCTGGCGAAGTTCGACCTGGAGCTGCGGGTCGCGAACGACACCGGCGCACCGGGATCCACCGCGGACGAGACCGACAGCGTCTACGAGTTCGTCTACGCCGCAGAACTTTTCGACGCGACGACGATCGAGACGTTGGCGGACCGATTCCTGCGTGTGCTCACCGCCGTCACCGCCGACCCGCGCGTGCCGATCCGCGACGTCGACGCGCGTACCGACCACGAGCGCCGCACACTCGCCCCGGCGCGGGGCGGGCAGGCGGCCGAGCCGTGCACGCTGGCCGCGTACTTCACCGCCACCGCGCAGCGGTTCCCGCACAACACGGCGCTGTGCGCGGGGACGACCTCACTGACCTATGCCGAGCTCGACCGGCGCTCCAACCGCTTGGCGCGGGCACTCATCGCGCGCGGACTCGGCCCGGGAACGCGGGTGGCGCTGGGGCTCATCCGCTCGATCGATTCGGTGGTGGCGCTGCTGGCGGCGACGAAGGCAGGCGCGACGTTCGTCCCGGTCGACCCCAAGTACCCCGCCGAGCGCATCCGGCACATGCTCGCCGACTCCGGTTGCGCGACCGGCGTCACGATCACCGCGCACGCGGAGCAGTTGCGCGCGGGCGCCCCCGCCGGGCGGGAGATCGAGTGGTTGTTACTGGATCGTCCCGAATTCGCCGCGGAACTCGACGGCCACGACGACGCGCCGATCCACGACCACGAACGCTCGCGCGCCAACCAGGTGGCGGACCTGGCCTACCTGGTCTACACCTCCGGATCGACCGGAACGCCCAAGGGCGTCGCGGTGACCCACGGCGGTCTGTCCAACCTGGCCGACGAGATTCGCGACCGTATCGGCGTCGACGAGCGTTCCCGCACACTGCACTTCGCGACGCCGAGTTTCGACGCGGCGATCCTGGATCTGCTCATCGCGCTGGGCGCGGGCGCGGCGATGGTGATCTGCCCGGCCGACATCTACGGCGGTGACGAGCTGGCCGCGCTGCTGGAGCGCGAGCGCGTCTCCCACGGCTTCATGACCCCGGCCGCGCTCGCCACCATCGACCACGAACGCTGGCCGCTGCCGCACCTGCGTGCGCTCATGGTCGGCGGCGAGGCGGTTGCGCCGGATCTGGTGGCGCGCTGGGCGCCGGGACGTGTGCTGTGCGATGTGTACGGACCGACCGAGACCACCGTGGTCATCACGATCTCCCGCCCGATCCGCTTCGGCGATCCGATCACGATCGGCAGCCTGGTGCGCGGAGCCAGGGCGTTGGTGCTCGATGAGCGACTGCGCCCGGTGCCGGTCGGTGTTCCCGGCGAGCTGTACCTCGCGGGGCACGGCCTCGCGCGCGGGTACTTCGACCGGTTCGGGCTCACCGCAACGCGTTTCGTGGCCGACCCGTGCGGGCCCGCGGGCGCCAGAATGTACCGGACCGGTGACGTGGTGCGCTGGAACGCCGCCGGCGAGCTGGTCTACCTCGGGCGCAGCGACCACCAGGTGAAGCTGCGCGGGTTCCGGGTCGAACTCGGCGAGATCACCACCGTGCTCGGCGAACACCCGTCGGTGCGGTTCGCGCACACCGAGGTGCGCCGCATCGCCGGCGCCGACCGGATCGTCGCGTTCGTACAGCCCGCCGACCGGGCGGCCGGGGTGGACACCGAGGAGGTGCGCGCCTTCGTCGCGGGCAGGCTGCCCACGCACATGGTGCCCTCCGGGCTCACCGTGCTGGACGCCATTCCGCTGACTCCGGTCGGCAAGCTGGACGTCAGCGCACTGCCCGAACCGCAGTTGCTCGGGGATTCGCCCGGCCGTGCGCCGCGGACCGACACGGAGCGCTTGGTGGCCGCGGTGATGGGTGAGTTGATCGGGGCCGACGGCGTGCGTGCCGAGGACAGCTTCTTCGACATCGGCGGCAACTCCTTGCTGGCGACCCAGCTCGTCGCGCGGCTGGCCGCGGCGACGAACGTACGGCTCGCCGTGCGCACCGTGTTCGCCACGCCGACGGTCGCCGGGCTCGCCGAGCTGCTGGACACGGGCGCGGCGTCCGATGCGGACCGCCCGGCGCTGGTGCGCCGGGAGCGCCCCGAGCGCATCCCGCTGTCGGCCGCTCAGCGGCGGCTGTGGTTCCTCAACCGGTTCAACGCCGGGTCGGGCGCCGGGCAGTCGTCGGGCGCCTACAACGTCCCGCTCGTCCTTCGGATGACCGGTGCCCTCGATGTCGGCGCGCTGGTCTCCGCACTGCACGCGGTGCAAGCCAGACACGAAACCCTGCGCACGGTGTTCCCGGAGACCGACGGCGCACCCACGCAGGTCGTACTCGACCCGGCCGAGGCGGCCATCTCGCTGTCGCGGATGACGGTGCGCCCGGACGAGGTCGAGACCGCCGTGCGTCGTTTCGCCGCACCGGGATTCGATCTGGCCACCACCGTTCCGATCCGCGCGGCGTTGATCTCGGTGCAGACCGGCGAGCCCGCGGAGCACGTGCTCGTCGTCGTGGTGCATCACATCGCGATGGACGGCTGGTCGCTCGAACCGATGGCCGCCGACGTCGCCGTCGCCTACCGCGCCGCCTGCGGTGGCGGCGCGGCGGAGTGGGCGGAGCCCGAGGTCCAATACGCCGACTACACCCTGTGGCAGCAGGAGGTGCTCGGCAGCGAGGACGACCCGGACTCGGCGGTGACCAGGCAGCTGGAGTACTGGCGGCGCACCCTGGACGGCATCCCGGAGTTGCTGACCGTGCCCGCCGACCGGCCGCGTCCGCCCGCCCCGTCCTATCGGGGCGGCACCGTGGAGTGCGCGGTGGACCCGGTCACGCACCGCGAGTTGCAGATGATCGCCGGTAGCAACAACGTCAGCCTCTTCATGGTCCTGCACGCCGCGCTCGCGGTGCTGCTGCACCGGATGACCGCCACCGACGACATCACCGTCGGCACCCCGATCGCGGGTCGCGGTCATCCCGCGCTGGACCGGCTGGTCGGCATGTTCGTCAACACGCTGGTGCTGCGCACGCGGATCGACCCGGGCACCCGGTTCACCGACCTGCTGCACGCCGTGCGCGAAACCGACCTGGACGCCTTCGCCCACGCGGACCTGCCGTTCGAACGTCTGGTGGAGGTGCTCAACCCGGCCAGGTCCCAGGCGCACCATCCGATGTTCCAGGTGATGCTCTCGGTCCGCAACGAGCCGGTCGGCGGCTTGGACCTGCCGGGGCTGCGCATCGAGGCGGCCGACATCGACACCGGGGTAGCGAAGTTCGATCTTCAATTCACCCTGACCGAAACGCAGACCCCGCAACGTGATCCGGCCGGCATCACGGTGGCGGTGAACTACGCGAGTGACCTGTTCGACGAGCCGACCGCGCAGCGGCTGGGCAAGCGCCTGGCCCGCTTGCTGGCCGCGATCGCCGCGAACCCGACCACCGCGGTGGGCGATCTGGAGGTGCTCGATCCCGCCGAGTGGTCGGGGCTGGCTCCGGTGCGCGGGGCCAAACCGGACCGGCCGATCACCTTCCCCGAAGTGTTCGAGCTGGCGGCGAGCGTCGACCGGGCCGGCATCGCCCTGGTGGCCGACGGCACCGAGGTGACCTACGACGCCCTGGATCGCTGGACCAACCGGCTGGCGCGCGTACTCATCGCCCGTGGCGTCGGCCCGGAAACACTGGTGGCACTCGGCATCCCGCGATCGATCGAGTCGGTGGCGACGGTGCTCGCGGTGGCCAAGGCCGGAGCGGCGTTCGTGCCGGTCGACCCGCTGTACCCGCGGCAGCGCATCGCGCACATGTTGTCGGATTCCGGTGCGTCATTGGGGATCACGCTGGCGGGCTACCGCGGCGAGCTGCCCGAGGGCGCGGAGTGGATCGTGCTCGACGACCCGGCGTTCCGCCGCCTGGTGCTCGCCGCGCCGGACGCGCCGATCGCCGACGCGGAGCGCCTCGCCCCGCTGCGAATCGACAATCCCGCGTACGTGATCTACACGTCCGGCTCCACCGGCACGCCGAAGGGCGTGATGGTTACGCACGGTGGATTGTCGAACTTCGCCGCCGAGACCGCCCACCGGTTCGACGTCCAGCCGGGGTGCCGGGTGCTGCATTTCGCCACGCCGAGCTTCGACGCCGCGATGCTCGATCTGCTGCTGTCCCTCGGCGGCGCGGCGACCCTGGTGATCACGCCCAGCGGCGTGGTCGGCGGCGACGAACTGCGGCAGGTCTTCGCCGCGGAGGGAATCACCCACGCGTTCATCACCACCTCGGCGCTCGGCACGGTCGACCCGCATGGCCTCGCGGAGTTGCAGCACGTGCTGGTCGGCGGTGAGGCGCTGCCGCCGGACCTGGTGACCCGGTGGGCGCCGGGCCGCAATCTGTACAACGTCTACGGCCCGACCGAGACCACCATCGTCACGGTGATGTCGCAGCCGATGACGCCCGGCGAGCCGATCACCATCGGCGGACCCATTCGCGGCGTCAACGCGGCGGTCCTGGACGCGCGGCTGCATCCGGCTCCGCTGGGGGTGACCGGCGAGCTGCACCTGTCCGGAGACGCGCTGGCCCGCGGTTACCTGAACCGTCCTGGTCTGACCGCGCAGCGGTTCGTCGCCAACCCGTTCGGCAAGCCGGGGGAGCGGATGTACCGCACCGGCGACCTGGTGCGCTGGTGGGCCGGGTCGCGCGAGCACGGGTCGTCGGCGGACGCCGCGCCGGAGATCCAGTACGTCGGCCGTACCGACCATCAGGTCAAGATCCGCGGCTTCCGTATCGAACTCGGCGAGATCGACGCCGCGCTCGCGCGCCACGGCGGGGTGGCGTTCTCCACCACCATCGGGCATCGCACCCCGGCAGGCGCGACAGCGCTGGTGTCGTACGTGAAGGCGCGCGACGGAGTGTCGCTCACCGCGGCCGAGCTGACCGGGCATGTGGCCGGACTGGTACCGAATTACATGGTGCCGCAATCGATCATGCTGCTCGACGAGGTTCCGCTGAGCCCGGTGGGCAAGCTGGATCGGGCGAAGCTGCCGGAACCGGTGTTCACCACGGGTGAGGGCTATCGGGCTCCGTCCACCCCGACGGAGGAGGCGCTGTGCGCGGCCTTCGCCGAGGTGCTCGGTGTCGAGTCGGTGGGCGCGGACGACGGTTTCTTCGAACTCGGCGGCAACTCGCTGCTGGCCACGAAAGTCGTCGCGCGCGTGCGGGAGACGGGCATCGACCTGCCGGTGCAGTTGATGTTCGGCGACGCGACGCCCGCCGCCATCGCGGCGCGGCTGGACGACGCGGGCGCGACCTCGGGCGCCGCGGTGGCGGCGATGCTGGCGCCGGTGCTGCCGATCCGGCCGGGTACCGCGGCGAGCCGGGCGCCGCTGTTCTGTGTGCATCCGGCGATCGGTCTGGCTTGGTGCTACTCGGGATTGCTCGCGCACCTGCCGGGGGACCGGCCGGTGTACGGGTTGCAGGCGCCGCACGCCGCCGGGCAGGACGGCTACGCGTCGATCGACGAGGCCGCGAGCCACTACGTGGCCGCGATCAAGGAGATCCAGCCCGAGGGGCCCTACCACCTGCTCGGCTGGTCGCTCGGCGGATTGATCGCACAGGAGATGGCCGTGCAGTTGCAAGAGGCGGGCGACGAAGTCGCGCTGCTGTCGATGATGGACAGCTACCGCCTGTCCGACGAACTGCTCGACCAGGCGACGCCGAGCGTCGCCGAGATCGTCGGGGAGTTCGGCAGCGACGAACTCGGCGCGGAGATCGATCCCGGCATGAGTCTGCGGGAGGCGGCCGAACTGCTGCGCGCCCGGTCCGGACCGTTCGCGGCGCTGACCGTCGAGCATTTGGAGCGGCTCTACGCGGGCTACGACAACGGCACCGTGCTCGCACACAGCTTCCGGCCCCGACCGTTCGACGGCGACCTGCTGTTCTTCAGCGCGGGCGACGACCCGATCAACCGGGCCGATCCCGACCGGCGCGCCGACGCCTGGGAGCCGTACGTCACCGGCGCCGTCCACGACCACGAGCTGCGCTGCGCGCACTCCGCGATGACCACCCCGGAGGCACTGGCGGTGATCGGGCCGGTGCTGCGGAGGTGGCTGGAGACGAAGGAGACGCACAGGTGAGTTTCGCGGTGGAAGTGACCGGCCTGGTGAAGAACTACGGCCGGGTCCGCGTACTGGACGAGATCGACCTACGAATTCCCACGGGCACCGTGATGGGCCTGCTCGGCCCCAACGGCGCGGGCAAGACGACGACCGTGCGGATCGTCACCACGCTGCTGAAGCCGTCCGCCGGGTCGGTGCGCGTGGCGGGCGTCGATGTACTGCGCGACCCCGCGGCGGCGCGCAAACGGATCGGCCTGTCCGGTCAGTACGCCGCCGTCGACGCCAATCTGTCCGGCTACGAGAACCTGCGCATGGTGGCCAGGTTGTACGGGATGTCGCCGCGGCAGGCGACCGCCAGGGCCACCGAACTGCTCGGCGCCCTCGGGCTCGACTACGCCGCGCACCGCAGAGCGGGAACCTACTCCGGCGGCATGGCCCGGCGGCTGGACCTCGCGGGCGCGCTGGTCGCCCGGCCCACCGTGGTGGTGCTGGACGAGCCGACCACCGGTCTGGACCCGCGCGGCAGACTGGACATGTGGGGGGTGATCGGCGACCTGGTCGACGACGGCACCACGGTGCTGCTGACCACGCAGTATCTGGAAGAGGCCGACCTGCTGGCCGACCGCATCACCGTCATCGATCACGGGCAGGTCATCGCGCGCGGCTCGGCCGACGAACTGAAGACCTCGATCGGCGGCGACCGGCTCACCGTCACCTTGGCCGCCGGACAGGCCGCCGCGCCCGCGCTGGCCGTGCTGGCACAGGTCGGCGTCGGCGAGCCCGGCCACGAGGCGGGCACCGACGAGGTATCGGTGGTGGTCGGCGACGGTTCGCGCACGATGGTGGAGGCGCTGCGCAGGCTGGATGACGCGGGCGTCTGCGTGGTCGACGCCAACGTGCACCGGCCGAGCCTCGATGACGTATTCCTTTCCCTCACCGGCAAACCGAGCGGAGCGACCGTCACGGAACCGGAGACCGACGACGTACAAGAGGAGATCATGTCGTGAGCACGGCAATCGTTGGGGAGGCCGCCGCGAAGGCGGAACAGGAGCCGAAAAAGGCCATGACGCAACCGAATTCCGCCCCGCGGCTGCGGTTGTTCCGGGACAGCGCGATCGTCGCGCACCGCAATCTGCTCACCATTCTGCGCGTGCCGACGCTGCTGGTGACGGCCACGATCCAACCGCTGATGTTCGTGTTCTTGTTCGCCTACATCTTCGGCGCCTCGCTGGGCGGCGGCCAATACCGCGAATTCCTGCTCGCGGGCATCTTCACCCAGACGGTGGCGTTCAACGCCGCGTTCACCACGGTCGGCCTGGCGGGGGACCTGCAGAAGGGCATCATCGACCGGATGCGCGCACTGCCGATGTCGCGGCTGGCCGTGCTGATGGGCCGCACGCTGTCGGACCTGGTGGTCAACATCCTGAGTTTGGCGGTGATGGTCGGGTGCGGGTACATCGTGGGCTGGCGCATCCACGGCAGCGTCTCCGACGCCGTGCTGGCGTTCGCGGTGATCCTGCTGTTCGCCTTCGCGATGTCCTGGGTCGGCGCGCTGACGGGCCTGATGTCGCCGACCGTCGAAGTGGCACAGAGCGCCGGACTGATCTGGCTGTTCCCGCTGACGTTCATCTCCTCGGCGTTCATCTCGGCCGAGACGCTGCCGGGTCCGCTGCGCACGATCGCCGAGTGGAATCCGATCACCGCGGTCTCGGCGGCGGGACGAAAGCTGTTCGACAACGACTCGCCGCCCACCTTCGTCCCGCCCAGCGGCTGGGCCGCCGACCACAGCGTCGAATACGCGGCAGCCTGCTCGGTGGCGATCCTCGTGGTGGCCGTGCCGCTGGCGCTGCTGCGCTACCGCAAGGTGGCCAGTCACTGACCCGCACGACCACGCGCACAGCGAACGGCCGCCGCATCCGGACGATGCGGCGGCCGTTTCCGTATTCGCGAACCGTCAGGCGCGGCGGCGGGTCTTGAGCAGCTCCAAGCGCTCCTTGAGCAACTCCTCGAGCTCCTCCTTGCTGCGGCGTTCCAGCAGCATGTCCCAGTGCGTGCGCGGCGGCTTGACCTTCTTGGTCTCCTGGCTGGTGCCTTCGACCAGCACGCCCTCCTGGCCGTTGCGGCACAGCCAGGTCGGCGGGATCTCGGCGTCGTCGGCGAAGGGAACGTCGAATTCCTCGCCGTTGTCGGTCCGGTACCGGGCGATCCGACGCGGAGCCAGGTCGTGGTCGCGATCGGTCTCGTAGCTCACCGCTCCGAGCCGACTGCCTCGGAGTACGCGATCTGCCATGGTGTGCCTCTCCCTGTGTGCTCGAGTCTTCGTGCGCTGCGACCGTGTCCGCGCGAGTGCGCGGGGCACCCGCCGGACCTGATGTACAACGATCGGGCCTGCGCCGATAGTTCCCGACGCGGCCGCGGTGAACCGTTCCATTGTAGTGCCCGCGGCGCACAGGACTCGTCGCGCCCGATGGCGGGTGATTCGCCGGGGGTCGCTGATTGGACCGCGGATAGCGAGCTATTAGTGTTCTGCGTCATGTCGCGCCGCTTGTCCTGCCAGTGGTGTGGGCGGGAGATCGTGGAATCGGAGGCCGGCCGCCGTCGCCG
Source organism: Nocardia sp. NPDC047038 (assembly GCF_040644075.1). Taxonomy (NCBI): domain Bacteria; kingdom Bacillati; phylum Actinomycetota; class Actinomycetes; order Mycobacteriales; family Nocardiaceae; genus Nocardia; species Nocardia sp. NPDC047038. The sequence goes on from NZ_JBEYVQ010000001.1 coordinate 1,474,077, forward strand.
GTACTGCCGCCAGTCCTGTCGCCAACGCGCCTACGAACACCGCAACAGTCTGAAGGGAACGGGGATTCCCGACGACGCGGTGGTACTCAGTGCCCAGGAGGCCGCCGACTTGGCCGATCGCTGGTTCGCTGCCCGCTGCGCCGCCGAGGACGTCGCCACCGCCATCGCGGAGGGGGCGACGCCCGATGAGCTGGCCGTGCTCGGCAAGACGCTGGTCGCGCTCACCCGTGACGCGGAACGTCTGCGCTGACCGGGTCCGCCGGGTCCGGGTGTGCGGCGCGGTCGCGGTGGCGTAGATACGCCGCGGCGAGCAGCGCGACGACGGTCGCGGCGAGTCCGCAGCCCGCCGACCAGGTGGCGGTGTCCGGGTGGACCAGCGACTGGCCGCGCATCGCCTGCCAGAAGACCAGCGCCAGCAGGCCGGCGTAGCCCGCCGCGAGCACACCCACGACGGCCGCGCGGGCGCGTTCGGGGCGCAGCCAGCGGTACCGGGGAGCGAGCCAGGCGAGCGCGACGGCCACCAGCAGCAGCACCTGGATGCCGTGCAGCCCGACGAAGTGCGGGACGCGCAGGTCACCGCCGACCGTGCTCCAGTGCGTGATCGGCATGCCGCGCATGGCGTCGCGCGCGGCGAGATCGCCCGCGCCGGACAGCACCGTGTGCCCGGCGGCCAATTCGACGATTCGTCCGTCACTGTCGCGGACGAGTTGCTTGCCGGTGAAGCCCATCAGGTAGCCCAGCGCCATGCCCGCCACGGCCAGTGCCAGTCCGGCGTGGACAGCGCGTGCGGTCGGGCGGTCCACCAAACGCTGCCAGGACAAGATCAGCACGATGAGCAGGTTGGCCAGGAACAGGCCGGGCACGCCGGAGGCGAAGACCATCTGCCCGATCGAGTTCACCGGGTCGTCCTCGGTATTGAAGTGGCTGAACGTGCCGCGTGCGGCCTGCAGCACGATGAATCCCACATCGATGAATCCGGTCACCGCGAACACCGAGCCCAGCCACCAGGTGACCCGGCTGCCCTTGTGCGGCAACGACAGCAGCCACGCCAGGGTGAGGCTGTAGAGCGCGAACGCCAGGCCGAATTTCATCGGCTTGAGCCAGACCGATTCGCCGAGCAGCGTGCGGTCGTCGATCGGCATCGCCGCGAGGGAGAACAGGACGAGCGCGGTCATCGCGGCGACCGTGCCCAGCAGTGGCCGATGCAGTCGCCCGCGCGTCGCCGTCTTCGCGCTCGCCCGCGACCCGTCTTCGGGCGCGGTGGCGAAATATGTTGTGGACATGGACCGAACGTAGAAATCACGGACGCCGGAGGGCGTCCCGCCGCGGCGCTATTCGCGCCTAGTACCCGGGTATCGGGCGACACGATCGGTCGGTACCGCAGACGCACATGCTGCCGCATAGCTCGTGCCCCGGCTCGCTGTCACAGCTCGTCCGGTCGGCTCACACGATGTGATCCCGCGGCGAGATCGCGGGCCGTCGTGCCCGCGTGCCCGGCCCGCCTGGAGAGACGAAGCGGGCCGCGAACGCGTCGTTGCGTTCGCGGCCCCTCGCGGGCGACGGCGCTGTCGCCGGGTCCGTTCGCGAGATCAGTCCTCCTGCGCATACCCGACGTCGATGCCGCGTCCGGCCAGCCAGGGCCGCGGATCGATCGGCGTGCCGTCGGGCAGACGGACCTCGTAGTGCAGATGCGGGCCGGTGGAGTAGCCACGATTGCCGACCGTCGCGATGACGTCGCCCGCGCGGACCTGCTGGCCGACGGTGGCGAGGATGTCGTTCACGTGGCCGTAGACGCCGATCGTGCCGTCGTCCTGCTGCACGCGCACCCACAGGCCGAAGCCCGAAGCGGGACCGGCCTCGATCACCACGCCGTCGGTGACCGCGGCGATCGGAGCTCCGAGCGGGTCACCGAAATCCAGGCCCGCGTGCATCGCGCCCCAGCGCGTGCCGAAATTCGAGGTGAGCACGCCCGCTGCGGGCCGGACGGTCATGGGGCGCGCGAAGTTCTGCGCGATGCGGTTCACGTCCGAGGGCGCGGGCATCGGGGCGGCCTGCGGCGCCGGACCGGTCGGCGGGGTGAAGACGGCGAATCGAGCCATGCCCTCGGCCGGGCGGATCTCGCCCGAGGCGATCTTCCCCGCGACGAGACGGGCGGACGCGTCGGTGTCCTCGTCCTGCTGCGCCGCGGCGATGATGCCGAAGGAGGCGGTGACGACCGCGGAGGCGGCGACGACGCGGGCGGCGGCGCGATCACGGCGCAACCGCGTCGCGGCGCGACGGATCGGTAACGGAAAGGTCACGGGCATGCGTCGAACGTACGGCAGCCGTCTCGGGTATCCGCAATCCTGTGGCAACCGTCACCGCCGAGCAAAAACCCAGCTCGCCGGTCACAGAAAGGTGACGAAAGGCGCCGGATTCCCATGCGAGCTGGGAAGACGATGCCGTGTCGATAGTTGACCGGAGAAAAGCTGGGTGCGCAGACTGTGTGAGTGGCGACTAATGGAGTTCGTGCCATCACGGCGCTGGCGGACCCGACCCGCCGCGCGATCTTCGAGGCCCTGCCGCAGGCCGCGCGCTCGGTCGGCGAACTCGCTCGAGAACTCGGAGTGACCAGCTCGGCGGTCTCACAGCATCTGCGTGTGCTGCGCGAGGCGCGGTTGGTGATGATGCGGCCGGACGGCAACCGCAGGCTGTATTCCCTCGACCCGCGCGGTCTCGCCGACGCCCGCGACTACCTCGAGCAGTTCTGGCCGAGTGCGATCGCCGCCTATTCCGCGGCCCTCGAAACCGCCGCGACGGCGAACGCTTGACCGCGGCGGTGCGACCGCACCGAACGCCTGTCATCCCACGCGTCGATACGCCGTCTTACGGCGGTCGGTACCCGTGCCGGGCCAATTGCGCTTGCTCAGCTGCTTGTCGACGGCGTTGATCACCTCGGTGACGCCGATCTGCAACAGACCGGGGTCGGGGGTGTCGGCGTCCGGATCGCCGACGTGGCCGGTCCACAGCACGGCGTGCCTGCCGAGCAGGTGCGCGGGCGGACCCGCCCACCGCGGCGGCGTCGGGCCGAACAACAGGACGGTGCGGGTGCCGAACGCCGTGGCCAGATGCGCCACGCCGGTGTCTCCGCAGATCACCAGGGCCGCCTCGGCGACGGTGGCGGCCAGATCGATGAGGTTCTGCTGCCCGGCGAGCACCCGGCCCACGGGCAGGCCTGCCCGCGCGGCGATGCCCAGCGCGAGTTGGCGTTCGTATTCGTCCCCGGTGAGAACCACCTCTCGCCCGAGGGCGAGCAGGTGCCGGACGACGGCGGCGAACCGGTCCGCCGGCCAGCGGCGAGCCGGTGCGCCCGCGCCGACGTGCACGACCACGCAGTCGCGGCGGCTGGTCGTCGACACCGGCGGAACCAGTCCGAGGTTGCGGCGATCCGCGCCGATGCCGTCGTACTCCAGCAGGTGACACCAGCGGTCCACCTGGTGCATGTCCGGTTCCCACTCCGGGCCGGACAACTCGGGGAACGCGGGATTGCGGAAGGTGAGTATGCGCTCGGCCCGGGTCTTGGACAGCGTGACGATACTTTCGGCGCTCGAGCCGTGCAGGTTGACCGCCAACTCGGGGGGAGGCGCGTCCCAGCGGAAGCCGCTCGGATCGGCGGTCGGCATCAAGGCGTCGACCGAGGCGATCAGGTCGACGATCGGTTTGAGTCGCAGCGGTGCCGCCAAAACGATGCGATCGTGCGGTTTGGCCCGGCGCAGCGCACGTAGAGCCGGGACCGCGGTGAGTAGATCACCCAGCCCACGCGCCTGCAACACGAGCAGAACCGCCACCCTCTTCTCCTAGCCACCCGAGTCTCACCGAACCCCGACCCACCCGTTCAGCCCAGGGGCGCCAAGGAAGAGTCACTAAGGGATAACTACCCGGACGTCCGAACAGCGAAACGTGAACACCGCGCAACGTTGTCGCGTCTACCGGAAAACCGCGAGGAATCCCACTCAGCAAATGTCCAGAGAACTCATGTGGAGCGGCTATAGCATCAGTGAATGACGACAAACAGCGTGGTAGAGGGTCCACTGCAGTCTCTTGCCCGCCGTGCGTGGCAAACCATCCTGCTGACCGGCGTTTTCGCGGTGATCCTCGGCATCCTGATCCTGGTCTGGCCCGACATCACTCTGGCGGCGGCGGGCATCGTCTTCGGCATCTACCTGGTGGTCACCGGCTTCCTGCAGCTGGTCGCCGCCTTCGGCGCACCGGCGAGCACCGGCCTGCGGGTGCTGGCGTTCATCATCGGCGTGCTGTCCATCGTGATCGGCGTGTTCTGCTTCCGCGACGAACTGGCCTCGTTGCTGCTGCTCGGGTTGTGGATCGGCATCGGCTGGCTGTTTCGCGGGATCGCGCTGCTGGTGGCCGGCATCTCCGAACCGGAGATGCCGGGACGCTGGTGGCAGGTCCTCTTCGGGGTCGTCACCGCGGCGGCCGGTGTCGTGCTGATCGTCTGGCCGGTGCGGTCGGTGGCCACGCTGGCCGTCCTGGCCGGAGTGTGGCTGATCATCGTCGGCCTCATGGAGATCATCGTGGCGTTCGGGGTGCGCCGGGAGGTCAAGGCCCTTCGCGCCGAGGGCGCTGTCGCCTGATCACGAGCCCGCTCGGCGGGGCGCCACCGGTGCCCGGCCGGGCGGTGCCGTGTTCGCGTGCGCCTGACCAGCGCGGTTCCGTCCTGCTGGAACTCGTGACAGAATCACAGGCGCATTTTCACCAGAAGTCGGCTTCGGGGTTGGTCGACATCGAAAAGAACTGGAGGCACGAATGATTCGTACTGCTGGGTTTGTCGGTGCGCTGGCCCTGGCGGGGGCCGCGGCCATGCTGTCGGCGGGGACGGCGCAGGCCGCGGTCGGCACGCTGGGGATCAACGGCGAACTGCACGCGGATCCGGTGGGCTGCCTGAACACCGACGGACTTTTCTACACCACGTTCCAGATCACCGTCGTCAACAGCACCGATCGTGCCGTCACGCTGTACTCCGGAAGGGACTGCACCGGTTCCGTGGTCGGCGAGCTGCCCGTGGAGAAGATCGGGTATCTGCCCAAGGGCGGCAGCGTCTCCGTCAGCTGAGCCGCTCGTCGCAATGGCGGCCGAGGCGTGGCGTCACCCATCGCACGAACTTCGTCGGTGTGGTGCGACCGCCTCGGCCGTTTCCGTGATCGCCTGCCGCGCCCCGGATCACCCGCCGACGTCGGTGGGAATTCGTTGCGAGGGCGACACGGTGTCGCGTGCCCACACCGCGTGGAGGCGCGCGTAGCGCCCGCCGCGTTCGAGCAGTTCGGTGTGGGTGCCGTCCTCGGTGATCCGGCCCTCGTGGAAGAGCAGCACCCGATCGGCGGTCTCGGCCGTGTGCATCCGATGCGCGATCGTGAGGGTGGTGCGGCCGCGGGTGAGGCGCGCCAGCGCGTGTTGCACCCGCACGTCGGTGCCTGCGTCGACGCCGCTGGTGGCCTCGTCGAGGACGAGCAGATCCGGATCGACCAGTGCGGTCCTGGCCAAGGCCACGAGCTGGCGTTCACCCGCCGACAAGGCCTCGCCGCGCTGGCCGACCGGAGTCTCCAGTCCCTGCGGCAGAGTCCGCACCCAGTCCCGCAACCCGAGCCGGGCCAGTACGTCGAGCACGGCGTCGCGGGAATCGCCCGCGCGACCGAGCGCGATGTTCTCGCCGACGGTGCGATCGAAGAGGAAGGCGTCCTGCGGGACGATCGCGACCCGCCGGGTGAGTGCTTCGTCGGCGATCTCGGTGAGGTCGACACCCCACAGGGTGAGCGTGCCGCTGGTCGGCAGCAGCTGCCGGGTCACGAGTTTCGCGAAAGTGCTCTTGCCGGAGCCGGTCTCGCCGACGACGGCGACGTGCTCGCCGGGCGCGATACGCACGTCCAGGCCGCGTAACGCGGGCCGGTCGGGGGAGTAGTGGAAGCCGACGCCGCGCAGTTCCACGATGGCCGGGCCGGATGGCAGCGTTGTGCGCCGAGCCGCCGTGGATTCCTCGGGGATGTCCAGGATTTCGACCACGCGCCGCAGGCCGGCCTCGGCATTGCGGGCGTCGGCGAGGCTGCTGACGGCGAACTGCATGGGTCGGACGAAGAAGGTCACCAGGAACAGGAAGGCGACGATGTCGCCCGCGCTGAGCCCGAGTTCCGGTCCCAGCACGCCCATTCCGGCCGCGGTGCCCGCCACCACGACCGAGGTGGTGATGAGCCCGCTGGCGACCTCGCCGATGGAGACGTTGAATCCCATCGGCCACAGGGTGCGCCGCTGGGCGTCGAGAACGGCGTCGATCTGCGCGTCGGCGCGGGCGCGCATCCGTTCCTCGATGCCGTAACCGCGGATGGTGTCGATGCCGACGAGCACTTCCAGCAGGCCGCCGTAGAGTTCGCCGATGCTTCGGCGCACGGCATCGAAGCGGCGCGCCACCCACTGCTGCAACGTGTGGCCCGCGACCGGGACGCCGATGCCGATCAATAGCACGAGCAGCGCGAGCGGCCACGAGTAGACCAGCATCACCACGAGCGCCAGCAGCATCTGAGAGATGTTCTGCACCAGTGTGATTCCGCCGGACTGGGCGTACAGCGTGACCACGTCGACGTCGTTGGTGACGCGCGCGACGAGAGCGCCTGCGGAATCCGCGCGGGGATCGGCGGGGGAAAGGCGCAGGATGCGGGCGAAGGCGGCCACCCGCAGATCCAGCAGTGCCTGCTCGACGGTGCGGATGACCCGGTGGTTCATCAACGCGGAAGCGAGCATCGCCAGCAGTACCGCGAGTACTCCGGCGAACACGGCGCCGGTCACGACGCGTGCGCGGGTGGCCTGGTCGATCGCACCGAGCAGCGCGTGGTCGAGGGCGTATTGGATGGTGACGGGGATGACGATCCGACCGGAGGCCGCGACGACGGCCAGTAGCAAGATCACCGCGAGAGTGCGGCGGGACAGCACGGTGTCGCGGCGCACCCGGCGCAGTAGACCGGTGGTTCGGTAGTCGGGTCCCGTCGGCTCGGTTGGACTCGTGTTCACCACGCCGGCTCCATGGTGTCGGTCTGATCGGACGCGTGGTATGCGCCGAGCAGCGCGCGATACGCCGGTTCGGTAGCGAGAAGGTCCTCGTGCCGTCCCTGCGCGACGATGCGTCCACCGGCGAGGAAAACCACGGTGTCGGCGAGACCGACCGTCGCGGCGCGATGCCCGACCAGCACCACCGTGGTGCGGCGGTCGTCGCCCGCGTACTCGGCGCGCAGCGCCTCCACCACGGTCCGCTCCACCAGGGGGTCCAGCGCGGAGGTGGCGTCGTCGAGCAGGAGCAGGCCGGGGCGGCGGAAGACGGCGCGCGCCAGCGCCAACCGCTGACGTTGACCACCGGAGAGTTGCACGGTGTCGCTGAGGTAGGTGTCCAGGCCGTCGGGAAGGCGGCCGACGAACCCCGCGGCGTCGGCGATGCGCAGCGCGCGTTCGATCTCTTCGTCTGTGGCCGCGGCGCCGAGGGTGATGTTGGCGCGAGCGGTGTCGGCGAACAAGAAGGCGTTCTGGGTGACCAGCGCGGTCCGGCGGCGCACCGCGTCCGGCGCGAGGAGCCGGGTGTCGACCCCGGTGAGCGCGACGGCGCCCCGGTCGGCCTCGAGCAGATGCGCCAGCAGGGCGAGCAGCGTGCTCTTGCCCGCGCCGGTCGCGCCGACCACCGCCAGCACGGCGCCGGGACGTACCCGTACGGTCAGGTCGCGCACCGCGCGGGTGTCGCCGGTGTAGCCGTAACCGGCTCCGGCGAGCTGCACGGCGACGCCGCGATCGTGCGCACCGAGTGGGAGCTGCCCGTGCGCCGGGCGGTCGGCGGCGGTGAGTACGTGGTCGACTCGGGTCTGCCCCGCCACGCCCAGCGGTAGCACGCCGAGGAAGCGGGCGATGACGTTGAGCGGAATCGCGGTGGTGATGAGCAGGTAGATCACCTCCACCAGGGCGCCGACGCCGAGCAGCCCGGCGTCGACCCGTGCCACGCCGACGGCCAGGATGGCCAGCGCCGCCAGGGGCGGCATCAGCTCGATCGCGGGGTCGAAGACGGCGCTCGCGTTGCCCATGTGCCGGTTCGCCGCGCGGGAGGCGTCGGCGGCCGCCGCGAAACGATCGATCTCCCGATCGCCGATGCCGAGGGTGCGCACCACCTGCCGTCCGGCGATGGCCTCGTGCGCGAGCCCGCTGACCAGTGCTCGCTGCTGCTGAGCCGCCCGGGCCCGCGGTGCGAGCACCCGTTGGTAGAGCAGATTCGCGGCCAGCACCAGCGGGATGAGCACCAGCGCGATCAGAGCGAGCCAGAGGTCGGCGAGCGCGATGTCGACCATGACCAACAGCAGCATGGCGGTCATACCGACCGCGAAAGGGTAGTGCTGCATGGGATCCCAGGCCGTCTCCACGTCGGAGATCGCGCGGGAGACCAGTTGCCCGGCCGGCCTGCGGCGATGCCAGGCGATGCCGAGCCGCAGGTATTGCGCGACCACGGCTTTGCGGGTCTGGGCCTCGTTGCGGTATTGCACCGTGCCGGTCGCCACACCGCGCAGGATGATCGTCGCGATGCGCAGCAGCGAGACCGCCAGCACGAAGGCCGCACCGGTCGCGGCGGCGCCCGCCAGGAAACGGCCCTCGGCGAAGCTCGCGACCACCACGTGCTCCGTACTCCATCCGACGGCTCTCGCGGCGAGCACCATGCAGCACGCGTTCACCAGGCCGGAGCCGATCGCGACCGCGGCGGCGCCCGGTGCCCGCCCGCACCCGCGCAGCATGATCGCCAGCCCGCTGCGCAGGGTGCGGGGGTCCTGCCCGGCCTCGCTGTCGGCGGCCGCGGCGAGCAGTGCGCCTCTCCCGTAGCTCATGACCCCGGACACCGGAATGTCCGGGCTGATCCGTTCGCCACCACGCCTCCAACCGCCTGCTTGCCCTGGACAACCGTGCCTCGGATCGTGAATCGGCAGCAATGGACTCGATCAGCGTGATCGGAAATTGCGGGGACGACGATGCTTCCCGGCAAAAGTTCGGCGGTGGTGCGGACAATCTTGCCGCCGGTGCGATCCCGATCCGGGGGAAGGCTACGACCGCGCCTTCGTGCGAACAGAATGCGCCCGAGAGATTCCGAGTATGCCGCTGATGACGGAAGGTGCTAGAGCGAGCAATGCGGCCGCAAACGCGCCTCCGGCGACAGCGGCCGGCGCATCGTCGCTACCGCGCCCGTGCACTCGTCCGGGTATCCCTCTTGCGGGCCGGACGTCGCGTTCACCGTGTGCGCGGCCACTCGCCTTGGTTCGGCACGGTGGACTCCGAGGGCACCGACACGGGAACCGGCGTAGCGGCGGCCGAGCGGCGACGCCCCCGCGGATCCCATGCCATCGCCGACGCCGCTCCTCCCAGCAGAACGACCACGATCATCGTCACAACACACCAGACCAACACGGTCCTTGCCTCCCTGGCATCACCATCCGGTTGACAGACTGCGTCGGCTTACCAAGGCGGACAGTTGTTTTCGAGTCGCCGACAGTATTCACCGACCGGATGGCGCGCGCGAGTCCGCGGTGCGGCGCCGATGCCTCCGCAATCGTGTCCGAAAGCCGCGACCTATCCCGCGGCGAACGGAATAAGCAGCGCGAACGCCGATGCTTTCGCCGCCGTGGCTTTCGGTGCGCCGATCGGAGGAGATGCGAATCACGAAAGTGCCTCTGTCGCGCGGTATGTGGGTGGCGTCTCAGCACGACCATGTCTCGCTCGTTCGTCGCGATGAGCGGTGCGCGGACTCGGCCGCTCGCTGCGGGGCGATGTCGTCCCGCCGGGCTGGGCTGTCGTTGTTTGCCTCGTTGTCGCCCGGGTAGCACGGTGGGGACGGAGGTCCACCCACACCGAAAGGGCTGGTTCGGCGATGTCCAATTCCACACCGGGCGCGACAACGGATCGGCGGTCTCCTCTTCAGGTCGCCGCCATGGCGGTGGGAGCCGCGTTCCTCCTGGTCGGGATCCTGGGGTTCATTCCGGGGATCACGACCGATTACGGCGAACTCGATTGGGCGGGACATCACTCGCAGGCCCAGTTGCTCGGTCTGTTCAGCGTGTCGGTGCTGCACAACGCGGTCCATCTGGCTTTCGGCCTCGCCGGAGTGCTGGCCGCCCGCACGGCTCCGTCGGCGCGCGCGTTCCTCCTCGGCGGCGGTGCCCTCTATCTCGTGCTGTGGCTGTACGGACTCGTCGTGAACCCCGGCAGCGACGCGAACTTCGTGCCGCTCGATACGGCCGACAATTGGCTGCATTTCGTGCTCGGCGCGGGCATGATCACCCTCGGTGCGGTCTTGGCTCGGCGGCCCGTGACCCAGGCGCCCGGCGCGGGCAGGCAGACCGGAATTCTGGAATAGCCGACGCATCGGCCGCGTCGTCCATGGGAATGGACCGCCGGTTCGAAGGCTGTGTCCCGACACCACCCCGTGTCCGGTCTGTTACCGAAAAGTGTTGTGTTTCAACGAATCCCATCGCCAGGCGGCGCAACCGGCGCAGCTCGGCCTGCGGCGGTACGCTCGGTGCGGGCGATGCCGGAAAGTCGCTTTGTCGAACGCCTCACATGTTGACATCGACTGCTGTTGACAACATATGATGTCAATAACTTGCTCAGCCTGCAATTCGATGCGCCGACACCGCGCGAGTCGCAGGAGTGCAGGCGCTTCGACTACTTCGGCAACGCGGCAAGGGAGTACCGATGAGGGCCAAACCACCCGCACTGGGATATCTCCGCAAGGACGTCTCGGGTGTGTCCCAGGATTGGGACGAAGCGCAGATGCGGAGTCTGGCAAAACGCCTGGGTTACGAGTTGTGTAAGACGGTGACCTTCGGCGCCGGCACCGACGCACCGATGGATCGCCTCGTCGACGTCGTCCGCACCTTCGGCGTCGACGCCGTGATCGCACCGGGTCTGCACCACTTCGGCAATGCGGTGCCGGGCGAACTCGTCGAGGTTTGCGACCTGATCACCGTGACGCCCCAGCAGACGTACTCCCGTTCGGCGCTGTCGCGAATCTGGGCATGAATCGTCGAGCGCCGGTCGCCGCCGCATGTGCTGTACTGGCGGGGTGATCGAATCCGGTGCGGTGACCGACGTGGTCGACGCTGTGGTCGAGCAGTCGTTGCTCGGCGGCCCACGACGGTACACGCGCGCCCAGGTGGCCGAGCTTTCCGGAGTGTCTGTCGAACGTGCCAAGAAGCTGTGGGTTGCGCTCGGCTTCCCCGCCACGGCGAGTGACGACGACGTGGTGTTCACCGATGCCGACATCGCCGCGGTGCGCCACTTCACCGCGATGGACCCGGTCGCGGGGGCGAGCGAGCAGAGTCAGATCGCCGCCGCCCGCAGTGTCGGTCAGGCGATGGCGCGACTGGCCGAGTGGCAGGCGGATCTGATCGCCCGTGAGATCGGCAGCCGCATCGCCGCCGAAGGCGGGCAGTCGATGTCCGAATCGAACCGCCAGGCCACTGCCCGGACCATCGCGGTGCTCACCGATCTGCAGCAGTACGCGTGGCAACGACATCTCGCCGCGGCGCTGAGCCGCTCACTCGAATCCGATGGCGCTACACGCCAACTGCTCGTCGGCTTCGCCGATATGGTCGGCTACACCCGGCTCTCCCGTCACCTCGACCTCGACGAGTTGACGGATCTGCTGGAGACATTCGAGACCACCACCACCGAAGCGGTCACCGCCCACGGCGGCTGGGTGATCAAGAACGTGGGCGACGAGGTGATGTTCGCCGCCGAGAATGCCCGCGACGGTGCGCGAATCGCCCTGGCGATGCACGCGGCGGTCGCCCGAGCGGCGCAAACCGTCCCGGAAATGCCCCAGATCCGGGTGGGCCTGGCGTACGGGCCCGTCCTCACCCGCTTCGGCGACCTCTACGGCACGGTGGTCAACGTCGCCGCTCGGCTCACCGGCGTGGCCCGCCCTGGGACCGTCCTCCTCGACGACGGCGCCGCCGCGGCTCTGGATGACGACGACCGATTCCTCTTGCGCCATCTGCGCAGCGTGCGGGTCAAGGGATTCTCACGGTTGCGTTCCCACGTGTTGCGAGAGCGGCAGCGCAAACAAAGCTGACCGGCTGCCAGTCGTGCCCCGTGGCGTGGAGCTTCGATGAAAAGAACTGTCGCCGCACTCGCGCTCTCGGGGTCGCCGGGATTCCGGTGCCGGCCTTCGTGGCGGTCGCCGGTTCGGGCCCGGCTCAGGCGACGCCGCGGGATTGCGTCGTCGAGCGGGATCTGTTCAGCGCTTCGGCGGTCTGCCAACCCGACGAGCTCGAGGGAGCCGAATACGTCTTGCCGTGGAATGCGTAGGCATCTACAACTCGGGGCCGTTCCCGCTGTACGCGGTCGGTTCCTACGTCCAGCTCAGTTATCCCTTCACGCCGAACGGGCAGCATACGACGACAGGGTGCATGAACTGGGGTCCCGGTCTCGTCGGGGTGGTCGGCAACGCCGTCGTGGAGATCTATCACCGTTGAGAGATCGCGAGCCAGGTCGACGAGTCGGCCGAATGAGCAAGCGGTCGGCCGGGTCGGTGCGGATAGGCTGGCGTCATGTCGGAGACGGTGTCATCCAAGGGTTTCTCGGTCGCGCTGGTGCTGGGCGGGGGTGGTCCGGTCGGTCTGACTTGGTTGGCGGGACTGGCCACGGGGCTGCGGGACAACGGGATCGACTTGACGCTGGCCGACCGGTTCGTGGGGACCTCCGCCGGCTCGGTGGTCGGTGCGGTCCTGGCCGACGGTGGCGATCCGGCGCGCTTGTTGCGGCCGCCGTCCACGTCGGCGGCGCCGGTGCGGGCGGATCCGGCGCGAATCGCGGAGATATTCGCCGTGCTGCGCGCCCCCGGCCAGGATCCGGCCCAGGCGCGCCGCCGGGCGGGGGAGCTGGCGCTGGCCGCGCAGGCCGGTGATCCGGACGAGCACATCTCGCGCATCGGCGGGCTGGCCGGTGTGGCGCAGTGGCCGGCGCGCGATCTCGTCGTGACCGCGATCGACATCACCACCGGTGAATTGCGGGCATGGACCAAGGACGGCGCGGCGTCGTTGCCCGAAGCGCTGGCGTCCAGCACGGCGGTGCCCGGTGTCTTCCCGCCGGTCCCGATCGACGGCCGCCACTACTTCGACGGCGGGTTGCGCTCGCCGGTCAACGCGGACCTGGCCGCGGGCGCGGATGTCGTGGTGATCCTCGAACCCTTGGCGCACATGTTCCCGCGCATCCCCAGCGATCGCGAGTTGGGCTCGGCGACAGAGGTTTCCATTGTCCCCGACGAGGAAGGCGTCGCCGCGTTCGGAATCGACGTGTTCGACTCGGCGGCGCTTGCTCCCGCGTATGCGGCGGGCGTGCGCCAGTCTGCCGATGCCGCGCTGCTGCTGAAGGACGTCTGGCCCGAAGGCTGACCGAGCCGTGGCGACCGTCGGCCGGTCGGCCGGGCGTGTCCCGTCGCTACACGTCCGGCGCCGCTGTGGTCGTCGGCCTCATCCCGCACTACGTCCCGGTCTCGTCCGTCGCGTACCCGAGGATGCCCTCGATCTCCAAGTGGTCGTGGAAACCGAATTCACCCCATTCCCGGTCGTTTCCGCTCTTGCGATAGCCGCCGAAGGGCGCATGGAAGTCGAAGGCGTCGTCGATGGTTCGCCCGCGGAGCACCGGAGGCGGCCGGCCCGGCGATACGCCTCGGCGTGACGAGCGCCGGAGCGTAACGCCGGTCGGCCGCTCCGAGGCGCACCGCGAGGGCAGATCAGTCGTCCGGAGTCTCGGTGAAGCGCTGGAGGTACAGCGGCTCGCCGAGTTTCTCCACCAGATCGAGTTCGGTTTCCAGGTAGTCGACGTGCTGTTCTTCGTCTTCCAGGATCTGCTCGAAGATACGAGCGGAGGTGACGTCGCCGCGTGAACGCATCAACTCGATGCCACGGCGCAGCCGTTCGACCGCCTCCATCTCGATCTGCAGATCGGCCCGCAGCTGCTCGGGCACGCTCTGCCCGATGCGCAGCGGGTTGAGCTTCTGGTAGTTCGGCAGGCCCTCCAGGAAGAGGATCCGGTCGGTGAGGATCTCGGCATGTTTCATCTCATCGATGGACTCGTGCCGGGTGTGCCGGGCCAGCTTGGTAAAGCCCCAGTTCTCCTGCATCTTGGCGTGCAGGAAGTACTGGTTGATCGCCGTGAGTTCGGCCGTCAGCTGCTCGTTGAGCAGCGCAACGATGTCCTTGTCGCCGTCCATAGCAGCGATCGTGGCACAAAATGCGCGCAGCTGCGGACAGACCGCCTGGTGTGTCGGCTCAGGCGGCCGAGGGTTGCGCTCCGGTGGATGCCCGCGCGCGGCCGATCACCTCGGCCAACCGCGCCGTGCAGCTGCCGCAACCGGGCTTCCATCCGCAGGCGTTCTTCACCTGGCGGATGCTGTCGGCGCCCGCCGAAACGCAGGTGTGCACGTCACCTTCGGACACCGCGTTACAGATGCAGACATACATGAAGCCTCACAACCAGGTCACTTTATCGCTGAGGTTAGCCTCGACTAACGAGGTAAGCCTCCCCTAATGTATAGCAGCTCGGAGCGGCGGTGTGAAGTCCGGTGCCGACGCGAGTCGCGGCGCATCGGATAGGGGCGCTAGCCGGCCAGCCGCTTCGCGGCCAGCTGCCGCAACTCGCTGGACTTGATCTCGGCGCTGCCGGTGAGCGCGATGTCCTCCACCCGGATCGCCCGGCGGACGTTGGCCAAACGCGGCGCCGACTAAGCAATGGTGCGCAAATTATTGGACGCCGCGCTGACGGTGATCAGCGCGGCCGGTACCACCGGACGTCCACGGGTAACGGACGTCGTGGCCGCCGCCGGGCTGTCCAACGGACGCGTTCTATCGGCACATCCCGTCCAAGGGCGCGCTGGTGGCCGCCCTGCTGGAGGACGGAGCGGAGCGGTTGACCGGCTGTGTGGCCCACTCGATGGCCAAGGAAGGCGACCCGCGTGCGCGCGTCGGGCGCTGGGTCGCGGCGATCCTGGCGCAGGCCGAAGAGCGGACCGCGGCCGCGACACTGGCCGTGCTCTGGACCGCCGCTGGGCCGGGCCTGGGGTTGACGGCCGGACCTGATGTGGTGGACACCGCGCCTGCCGGGCCACTGCGCGACACGCTCGCGGAGTTGGTAAGCGCTGCAACGGATTCCGACGCGACGCTCACGCGATCACCGGCACGCTCGCCGAGCGGTTGCGCCGACGCGGCGAGCCCGCTCCCGGCGACGTCGAGCGCATCACGGCCTTCTGCCTGCGCGCTCTGACTCCGCCGGGTCCGGGATGAATCCGCGCCTGTCGACGTAGGTGAGGGTGGGCGGTTCGTTCTGGTCGACAAACCATCCAGGGCTGAGACCCGGAATGCGCGGGAAGAGGGCGCCGGGCCCGGCTCAGACGGTGATCTCGACGACGTCGCGGATCCGGAAGCGGTCACCGGAGGTGATCTCGACCGCCTGCCGGGCGACCACGATCGCGGCGTCGCGATCGAAGCGGTAGCCGACCTCGAGCGAATCGGGCACGACGCTCGAGCGCGCTCCGTCGCGCAGGCATTCGGCCCGCGCGCTGGTCGCCGCGTCCAGAGCCGCCATGGCGTCGAAATCGTCGCCCGATGGCGGGCGGGTCTCGTCGGCGCCCGCGATCGGGACTGTCGTGTCCGATATCGAGCAGAGCCGACCGGCCGGGTCGAGCGTCACGCTCAGTTGACCATCGCCGCCTGCCACCGCGGCGACGCCGTCGTAGACCTGGCGGTAGTGCAGGGTGTACTCGGCCACCGATGCCGCTACCTCATCACCGTCGCGGCTGCCACCGCCGTGGAAGGTGGCCGACATGCCGGCCAACGCCAGGTCGTGGCCGAGGTCGAGCTGCCGGACCGCGCGATCGGCGATAGCCCGAACCTCCTGTGGTGCGATGCTGTCGGCAGTGCGGTCCGGCTCGGCGTAGAACACGTGGTACGCGCCGTCCGGATGCATGACCAGTCGCGGCTCGAATTCGACCGGGGCAGAATATTCCTCGGCTGTGGGTGACGCAGGCTCGGCGAGCACGGCCCGCAGACCGAACCGTTCGGCGAGTTCGGCGGCGGTATCCGCGTCGGCGCGACGGCGCGACAAGCGCAGCGCCCGCGGCCGGCGAGGAACGTGAAGGCCGAGGTCGACCTCGATGGGGACTTGGCCAGCCCATCGCCACCAGTACCAATTGTCCGACACCGGCTCGCCGAAGAAGAGACGCTCGTTCCACAGCCGGTCCTGTGCCTCCCGGTCGGTGGCGCCACATGCCGCCGAGGACACCCGGTGATCGTTGTGGAAGATCGACAGCGCCGCGTCCTGCCAGGCCTGGCTGAACGACTTGCCGGTGTTCCACTCCTTGAAGAACCGCGTTCCCTGCTGATCGGTGTCGAAGGTGAGGCTGTCGAACCCGAACAGCATCCGTGCGCCCAGGTTCGGCGTATGCCAGGTGCGAAATGGGCTGTGCCCGTCGTGCATTCGCAACGACTCGCATCCGTGGAGGAACAAGTAGCGCAACCGCTGGTCACCGAAACTCATTCGATCCGACCACGCGTAGATGGTGTCGTCCCAGGTCCGGCCCATCGCGGTGAGGAACACGCCGTCGTCCATGGTCGTGCTGTGCGCGTAGTGATAGAAGACCTTCACCGAGTCCATGCCGAGACGACCCTGCCAGTTGTCGTACTCCTTGTCATAGCGCCATTCCCGGACGTCGTCGTCCTTGGCGTGGAAATTGATCGTGTTGAACTTCGCGACGTAGTCGAGGAAGCCGTTGACGCAGGCGTGCGGGTGACTCAGTGGGGCGTCCTGCGGGTAGACCTGAACCGACGCGCCGGCGTAGATGTTGTCTGACATGGCTGAATGGTCGCGGGCGTCGGCCATCGGAGCACGGGTAGCCGACTACTCGATTCGCGCGGGTCATCGGCCGTTTTCGACCTGGTTGAACGGAACGTCGCGATTACACCGAGTTCTCCGCGTACGTCGAGGACCGCAGGAGGAACCCGATATCCAGCGGTACCTGCGCGAGGACCGCAGCCGCATCCGGAACTTCATCGAGCACCCGACCACCTCCGAAGCGATTGTGACCTCTGCTACAGATCATGCCACTACCGGACATGCATGTCCGGTTATATTACTGTCCCGTAGCGGCCATGGTGTGCCGCGCGAGATCCGAGCTCGCGTCTGATCTTCGAGGGTGTGTGATGTCAGCAATTTCGCGCCGGTCACTGTTGACCGGAGCAGCCGCGGCGGGCGGTCTCGTGGTCGCCTCCCGCTACGCGAACACGACGAGTCCGATCGCCGCGCGGGTGAACAGCGTTCCGCTCACCCGCGAGGAGCATCGGGTGGTCGTCATCGGATCGGGGTTCGGCGGTGGCGTCACCGCCCTGCGCCTGGCCGAGGCCGGAGTTCGGGTCCTGGTGCTCGAACGTGGTCTGCGCTGGCAGACGGGCCCGAACGCGGAGACCTTCCCGCGCGCTTCGGCGCTGGACAAGCGGGTGCTCTGGTACAAGTCCAGCCCCGTATTGTTCGGCAAGCCGATGGTCTTCGAGCCGTACACCGGACTCGTCGAGGCGGTGCCCGGTACCAATATGACCGCGCTGTGCGCGGCGGGCGTGGGCGGGGGATCGCTGGTCTATCAAGGGATGTCCCTGCAACCGACGCGGGAGGTGTTCGATACCCACTTCCCCGAGGACTTGGACTGGGCGACGATGGATAGGGTGCACTATCCGCGGGTGGCACGCATGCTCGGCTTGGCCGTCGCCCCGGACGAGTTGATCGCCAGTCCCAACTACGCGGCCGCGCGGGCCTTCGCCGACCGTGTGCGCCGCGCCGGGCTTCCGCTGGCGAAGATCCCGATGCCCATCGACTGGAACTTCGCCCTGGCCGAACTGCGGGGCGAGATGAAGCCCTCCTACACCAACGGCGATGGCGCCATGGGGGTGAACAACGGCGGCAAGCATTCGGTCGACGTCACCTACATCGCCGCCGCCGAGGCGACCGGCCTGGTGACGGTCGAGCCGCTGCACCAGGTCACCGATGTCGAGCGTGCCGCCGACGGCAAGTGGATCGTCCACGTCGAGCGCCTGGACACCAGCGGCGCCGTACTGGAGAACAAGATCATCACCGCCGGTGCGCTGGTGCTGGCTGCCGGAAGCCTCAACACCACAAGACTGCTGGTGCGCGCCTCGGCGAAAGGCCTGATCCCCGATATGCCCGACGGACTCGGCCAAGGCTGGGGCACCAACGCCGACCGCATCTACCTGTGGACCGATCCGACCGCGAGTTTCGGTGCGGAGCAGGGGGGTCCAGTGGTCTACGGCAGCAAGAACTGGTCCGACCCGCACTCCGCTCACACCCTGATCCAGGCGTCCATCCCGCCCATGGGCGCCGATGCCAACAGCACCATGATGGTCGGGTACGGCGTTAGCGACGGTCGTGGGCACTTCGTCTACGACGCGGCCCGCGACGACGCGATTCTGCAGTGGCCGCAGGACGGTGACAGCTACATCCAGGACAACTACATCGGTCCCGCGGCCCACCGGATCGCCGGTCCGGCGGGCATTCTCACCGACACCAACCTGCTGTTCCCGTCGACCTGGCACCCCTTGGGTGGTGCGAGTATGGGAGCCGTCTGTGATCTGGAGGGCCGGGTGCACGGCCAGCGGGGCCTGTACGTGCTCGACGGTGCTCTTATGCCCGGGAACACCGCGGCGTGCAACCCGTCGATGACGATTGCCGCTGTTGCCGAGCGCGCTTTGGACACCTTGGTGGCCGATGACGTCGGCACGGTCATCTGACCGTTGCCGCCGGGCCCAGGGCCGTGGTCAAGCGTCGGGCAGCACCGGGCGCACCGCCGTGGCCTCGGGGCCGCGCTTGCGCATGGCGGCGGTGAACACCACTGGCTGACCCGCGTACAGCGCTTTGTATCCCGTGGTCTCGATGCTGGTGTACTCGACGAAAACCGGCGTGGGATCGTCTTCGGGCTGTAGAAACCCGAAGCCCTTCTCGATGTTGAACCAGACCACCGTGCCGCGGCGCCAGTATTCCGCCGCGGCACGGGGGCGGTAGGGCTGTTCGGTCACGAAAGTCAAGGATAGAGGCCGGATCACGCGGCGCTGCGGCGCACCGGATCGGAATGCATGATCCGCCGCCACCAAGCGTCCAGCGGACTGGGGTCGGGCCAGACGATCGCGGCGTCGGAGGAAATCCCGGCTCCGGCCTCGGTCGCGGTGAGCATGGGGTCGGGTGGATCGGTGGCTGCCATAATCGGATGCTCCATCAAGTACGCTCCGTTCGCACGAAACCGCGTGTGCGACAACATCTTCCATATTTCGGCGAGAGGCGGGCCCGGTATTCCGGGCCCGCCCGAAAAAGCGGGAATGACACTCTTCGCAGATTTGATTCCGACATCACTGGCTGCGACATCACCTCGCTTTCGGTTGTGCGGGAATCTGCGGTCTACGCGGCTTCTCAGACGTCGATCGCCTTGTGTCCGTTACCGCGGCCGATTTCGATCTTGCGTGGCTTGGCCTTCTCTGCCACGGGAATCGTGAGGCGGAGAACGCCGTCGGTGTAGTCGGCGCGAATCTTGTCGGTGTCGAGGTTCTCGCCCAGGAACAGTTGACGGCTGAATACGCCGCGAGAGCGTTCCGCGGCGATCATCTCCCGGCCCGAGTCCAGTTCGGGACGACGCGCGCGTACCGTCACCACATTGCGCTCGATGTCCAGGTCCAGGGATTCGGGATCGATACCGGGCAGGTCGAACTCCACGACGAACTCCTCGCCGGCGCGCCAGGCATCCATCGGCATCACCGCGGGGTGCGCCTTCGTGCCGAACACCTGCTGCGTCAGACGGTCCAGATCGCGGAACGGATCGGTGCGCATCAGCATGGTCGCCACCTCCAACTCACTCCATTCTCCATAGTAGGGACCAGATAACCTCTGTTGTCTGGCATAGATTTTTTGTACCACCAGAGAAAGTTGAGCGCAAGGCGCTAAACTAGGAAATCTGTCGGCCGAAGTGAAGTGAGGATGGATGGCGCAGGAGAGGGGCGACTCGGTGCATCTGCCGGATCCCGACCAAGCGGTGTACGGGATTTCGGTCGCTGCCGAACTGGCTGGAATCGGGGTGCAGACGCTCCGGCTCTACGAGCGTCACGGATTGCTGACCCCTGCGCGCAGCGACGGGGGCACCCGCCGCTACAGCGGCGACGATCTGGCCCGGCTGCGGCGAATCACCGACTTGGTCGCCACGGGAGCTAACCTGGCCGGCATCCGCCGCATCCTCGACTTGGAGGACGCGAACGCCGACCTGCACGCGGACAACGACCGGCTGCACGCGGACAACGACCGGTTGCAGGCCGACAACGTCCGTCTGCGAGACGCGCGGAACCATCCGCCCGGTGGCGCGTAGGTTCGGGACTATGCCGAAAAGGGTGTGCGCAGATCGACCACCGTGCCGGTATCGCCGGCGGTCACGGTGACCTCTGGAATGAGTGCGCGGATCAGTGGCATGCCCCGACCCCGCAGCGAATCGGCTTGCGGATCAGGTTGTTTCCATCGGCCGCTGTCGGAAATGGTCACCCGGAGTTCGTCGCCGTCGACCGACGCGCGCAAGCGGACCACGCCGCCGTCGCCTTCATGGCCGTGCTCGACGGCGTTGGTACACGCCTCACCGACGGCGAGCAGCACGTCGTAGGCCGGGGCCGCGGCCATGCCGCACTGGGTGAGCCAATCCTGCAAGGTATGCCGGACGGTAGCCAATTGCACCGCTTCGGCGGGGAAGTCCAGCTCCAGTGGCGTCACGGCGTTGGGTAGGGGAACCCGCTCGCCCGCGCTCACGAGCGCGTACCAGCCGCCGGGATCGCAGTGGGTCTGTCGCGGCCCGGTTTTCCCGTCGCCGTGCCTTGCCGATAGCGTCGATGCGCCGTCACCTCGTTACCTCCCTATCGGGGATCGGTGCGCTGTACTCGCCACGCCGAGCACGTGGACCGCCGTCGAGCTCGGCTGTCGTGTTCGCCGTGGATGTGCCGTTCTCCCCGAAGCTATACCCAGTTGATCATTCCCCAAGCAGGGCCGCGGTCCCGTCGGTCAGAACCACCGGCACGGGCACCGCGGCGAACGCCATCACAGCATTTGGCGCGGCAGCCGGACGACCTGGACGAAGAACTCGTCGATCTGTTTGATGGCGGCGACGAACTGGTCGAGGTCCACCGGCTTGGTGACGTACGCGTTCGCGTGCAGCCGGTAACTGCGCAGAATGTCCTCCTCGGCCGCGGAGGTGGTGAGCACGACCACCGGGATGTGCGACAGATCAGGGTCGGCTTTGATCTTCTCCAGCACCTGCCTGCCGTCGTACTTGGGCAGGTTCAGGTCGAGCAGGATCAGATCAGGCCGCGGAGCGTCGGCGTGCCGTCCCTGGCGATAGAGGAATTCGAGCGCCTCCTCGCCGTCCCTGGCGACGTGCAAGGTGTTGCCGATCTTGTTGTCCTCGAAGGCTTCTCGCGTCATCAGCTCGTCGCCCGGGTCGTCTTCCACGAGCAGGATGTCGATGGGCTGGCCGGGATCGGTCATGCGGTGGCTCCTTCAGGGGCGGGTACGTCGGCGGCGCGGACGGTGAGGTCGGCTTCGGCGGTGCGCAGGGTGAAGTAGAAGCGGGCGCCCGCGGTGTACTCGGTGTCGATCCAGATCCGGCCGCCGTGATACTCCACGATCTTCTTGCAGACAGCCAGCCCGATACCGGTTCCGCTGTACTCCTCACGATTGTGCAGCCGCTGGAAGATGACGAACACCTTCTCGGCGAATTCGGGCGCGATACCGATGCCGTTGTCCGAGATCGACAGCAGCCAGCCACTGCCGTTCTCGGCCGGTTCGCAGGTGATCTCGATCCGCGGTGCGCGGTCGGGCTCGCGGAACTTGATGGCGTTGGCGATCAGGTTCTGCCACAGCATGGTCAGCAGCGTCGGATCGCCGATGATCTCGGGCAGCTCGTCGGGCCGCTGGATGCTCGCGGCGGTGTCGTCGATCACCGCGGAGAGATTGGTCAGGGCCTTGTCCAGGGACGGGCCGAGGCCGGTGGGTTCGGTGCGGTCGGTGACGCGGCCGACGCGGGAGAAGGTGAGCAGGTCGTTGATCAGCACCTGCATCCGCTTGGCGCCGTCGACGGCGAAGTCGATGTACTGCTTGCCGCGCTCGTCGAGTTTGTCGCCGTAGCGCTTCTCCAGCAACTGGCAGAACGACGCCACCTTGCGCAGCGGCTCCTGCAGATCGTGCGAGGCGACATAGGCGAATTGCTCCAGCTCGGCGTTGGACCGGCGCAGTTCCACGGCCTGCAGGTCCAGATCCGTCTTCTGCTCCGCGAGCACCGCTTCCTTGGTTCGGGAGGAATCCAGCTCGGCGACGATGCGGCGGCGCATGCTCTCCACCGCGTTCGCGACGGTCGCCAGGTCGCCGGGGCCGGGGGCGTCGATGTGATGATCGAAGTCGCCGCCCGCGACCCGCAGCGACGCATCCGTCAAGGACCCGAGGGGACGGACGATCAAGCGCCGGATCAGCACGGTCAACAGGACACCGGTCAGCAGGAACGCCACGACCATCCCGGCCAGCACGGCGTCCCGGACCGCGCGAGTGTGGGTCAGCTCGTCTTCGTCGTGCGCGATGGCCGCCGCGAGACTGCTGTTCTGGGCGTCGAAACGTGTCCGGAGGTCGTCGAACAGCGGTTTACCGCGGACCGGCGTGGTGGGGTCGGTGCCGAGGGGTGATCCAGAGGCCAACCCCGCGACCAGCGGCTCCGCGTACTCGTCGCGCCACCGCTGTGCGGCCTGCTCCACGGCGTCGAGCTCGTCGAGCAGCGGCTGTCGATCGGCCAGCAGCTCGCGCAGGCGGGTCGCCGAGTGCGCCTCGTCCCGGGTGCCGTCCCGGTAGGGCTGGAGGAACTGCGGGTCGGCGGTGATCCGGTAGCCGCGCAGACCGGTCTCCTGGTCGACCAGGGCACTCTGTAACCGGTAGGCTTCGGCCGCCGCAGGCAACGTCTTGGCGATGAGCCGATCGGTCACGCGGTTGGTCTGCGCGATCACCTGGGCGCCTGCCACGGTGCCGATGATCACCACCAGCACCATCGCGGCCAGTACCAGTTGGAACCAGGCCTGGGCGGTCAATCGTGCGCTGAGCGGCGCTCGACCGGTCGTCATCGTCATCGCTCCTGTCCTTGCCCGTCGCCGTTCCATGCCAGATACAGAATGGCGACATCGTCGTCCAATCCGCCGGACGCACCCGCCAGCGCCTCAACGCGACCGATCAGCTCGTCGACGAACCAGTCGGGATCCGCGGCTCGCACGGCGCGTGCGACCTCCATCAGCCCTTGCTCACCGAGTCGTTCCCGGTCGGTCCCGGCGTGCCCTTCGAACAGGCCGTCGGTGAACACCATCAGCCCGGAGCCCGGCGGCAGCTCCAGATCGTGGACGGGCCACTCGGCACGACCGGGCAGAAAGCCGAGGGCGGGCCCGCCGGGGACCTCGACCCAGGTCAATCCGGAAGCCGAGCGCAGCAGCATCCCCGGGTGCCCGGCCCGCAGCACCTGGGCGCGGCGGTCGCCGGGATGCAACACCAGGCTCGTGACCGTCGCGAAAGTCTGCTTGCCGGTGCGTTCGGCCAGCAACACTTGCTCGAGCAGCCGCAGTTGCCGGGCGCCGGTGACGCCGCTCAGCACCAGGGTGCGCCAGGCCAGGCGCAGGGCCACGCCGGTCGCCGCCTCGTCCGGGCCGTGGCCCGACACGTCACCGATGACGGCGTGCACCGTGCCGTCCGCGTCCTGCACGACGTCGTAGAAATCGCCGCCGAGCAGTGAATGGGCCCGGCCGGGACGGTAGCGCGCCACGATGTCGACGACCCGCTGTCCCCGCAACAGCGGGGTGGGCAGCAGGCCGCGCTCCAGCCGCGCGTTCTCCTGCGCGCGCATATTGCTCGCCTGCAGGGCCGCGCTGGTGCGCTCGGCCTGCTTGCGCTGGATCGCGTACCGCACGGCGCGCCCGAACAGCTCCGGCTCGACCCGGCCTTTGACCAGATAGTCCTGGGCTCCCGCCGCGACCGCGGCCAACCCGGTCTGCTCCTGATCGAGCCCGGTCATCACCACGATCGCGACCTGGTCGGTGTGCCTGCGGATGCGCTCCACCGCCTCGAGCCCCTTTGCATCGGGCAGATGCAGGTCCAGCAGCACACAGTCGGGCTCGGCGGAGGCGAGGTGCTCGGCGGCCTCCGCCAGCGACCGGACCCAGTCCAGTCGCAGGCCCGGCGCGCCGTCCACGACCAGTTCCTCCACCAGCAGCGCATCCCCCGGATCGTCCTCGATCAAGAGCACCGAAGGTTGCTGCCACGGCCAATCCGCGCCGACCATCACCTCGGGATCGTCGTCTGTCCCGTCACGCCGCACGGACACCGCCGGTCGTGGGTCCGGTTGCGACGGAACGACTGACAGCACTGATGCCGTCGTCGGCGAACACCGACAACCCGGCCTCCGATCCCCAAGGGCGGCACCAGCGCACGCCTACTGTCTCTGCGGCCGTTTGCTGGACCGAGAGGCAGGCAAGATCGTATCCGATCCGCTACCCGACCGAGACATGACGGTGTTCACCTGGGCGGAAGCGGAGGCTGGGTGCGAAGGGAGCCGGAAGATCAGACCATGGTGCCCGTCAGTCGTGCGGTGCTCTGCTCGTCGTCCCTGGTCGCGCCGTCGCGGCGCGGGGAGCGGACTTCCGCCAAGCTGCGTGCGACGACCGTGGCATGGACCGCGATGACGGCAAGGGAAGCCGAGCCGATCACAGCAAGAAGCACAACCACGACAGATACCGGTCCTTTCGGGTGCGAGCGGGCCGGTTGCCCGCTCGATCGAGTGCCGAGTTCGCGTCCACCGATCCCGGCGGGCGCGTGCTCCGCCTCCAACGTGCCCGCGTCGCTCCGGACCAAACACACCGATGCGGCGGCGCGAACGGGTCGCGCGATCACGCGAGGACGACCTCGGCCGTCGCGCGACCGAAGATCTTGTGGCCGTCGTGCTCGGCGGTGATCGCGACGGTGGCGGTGCGCGTGTCCGCGTCCAGGTGTTTCACCCGGCCCGAGAACTCGATCCGGCCTCCGGTCGCGCCGACGTGCACCGGATTGGTCAGCCGGACGTTGTAGGAGCGCAGGGCCCCGGGGTCGCCCAGCCACGAAGTGAGCAAATCCACACTGAGCCCGATGGTGAACATGCCCTGCGCGACAACCGTTCCCATTCCCATCTTGGCCGCCGCCTCGGTGCTCCAATGGATGGGGTTCGGGTCGCCCGCCACTCCGGCGTAATTGACCAGATCGCCTTGGCTGACCGTGAGTGTGCGTGGGGGAAGTTCCGCTCCCGGACACACCGCTTCGAACCGCCGTCCCCGCGGGTTCGCCGATGTGACGGGCGTCTCGCGGGCGGGCTCGCTGCCGTTCCCCACGCGGCGCGGGTCGGGGACACGGCGCTGCTGCCGGGCCTCCGGGCGTACTCCGTGCATCACCACAGCGTCCAACCAGTCAGGCAAGGCCTCGTCGGCCCGCCCGACCAAGCTGGTCCGAGACGTGAGGACCGGCCGATCATCCTGGTCCAGAATGGTCTGGCGCAGGACGATGAGGTCGCCGCCGAACGCGTGCCGGAACGAGTCCAGGGACATCTCGAAACAGATCCGGTCGCCGGCCAGGAGCGGACGGTGGAATTCGATCATCTGGTCGGTCTGGATGGTCCGGCTCAGGTCGTAGCCGGGCAGGATCGTGTCGAACACCTCGGCATAGGCGAGATACCCGGGCACCGCGCCGAAGGTCGGCGGAGCGACCAGGTTGCCGTAGCCGAGGTCGGCAGCGGCGTCCTCCGACCAGTGCGCCGGGTGCTGATTGCGCACCGCGCGGGCGTACTCACGGATCTTCTCGCGGGCGACCTCGTAGTGATCGCTGCTGCGATACCGGCGCCCGACCATAGCGGCGGGCACCGCGGCGTCGGCCGCGTCGTTCGCACTCGATGTAGCAGGGATTCTGGACATCGCGGGGGAATCTACCCAAGGAGAGCCGAATTTCCGGTCAGCCCGCATCGCACGCCGTTTCGCGACCGGAGACGTCCGCGGACCGGGTCGCCTCGCTCGCCGATCGTGGCGGTTCAGCACAGATTCCGCTCGGCGGCCACCACCACGGCGGCGGCCTCGTCCACCGATTGGTGCGCGCTCACCCGCACGACGATGTCGGCTTCGGGCGTTCCCGCCGCCAATTCCCGGCACACCGCGTAGCCCAGATCGAGCAGCGCCGCGGTCACGCCGTCGCCCGCGGTCCGCACCCCGAGCCGCTGTAGATCGGCGAAATAGCCTTTGGTGGCACCGCGCGGCGCGTGCGCCCGCGCTTCGGCGACGATGAACGCCGCCGCGACCACGGAGACGGACAACGTACAGACGACCAGCACCCCGCACAGCGCGAGCTTCATTTCGTTTCCCATCGAAAGAATTTGTGGTCGGACGGAATTCGGCATGCGACAGCCGACGCAGCCTAGCCGGGCGCCGGTCGCCTCGCGAAAGAGCCCCCGTGCCGGTCGTGCGCGTACCGATCGCGCGCCGCCGGTGGCGCGGCCCCGGTCGCTCGTCGTCGCGGAAGGCCTGGTCAGCGCTAGTTTGAGCAGTGGTCCCCTGGGAAGTCGATCGACAGGACCGACGGGACGGGTATCGGCCTTCGGCCGGCCGCGGCGGCGATGCCGTTCGTCGAGCGCGGGAGCCTACCCGCAAACCCCGTCGCGGTCGTGAAGCGATCGCGCCGCTCGTCTCTGCGGTCTCGTCGCCGGCCTCCTGCCCGCGGCTCGTAGGAGAGGAGAGAGATGTCTGGCCCGAACTACACCACCGATGACGCCGGGATCCCGGTCCCCAGCGACGAGCATTCACTGACCGTCGGCCCGGATGGGCCGATCTTGCTGCAGGACTGGTATCTGATCGAGAAGATGGCGGCGTTCAATCGGGAACGGGTGCCCGAGCGCCAGCCGCACGCGAAGGGCGGCGGCGCGTTCGGCGTCTTCGAGGTCACCCACGACGTGAGTGCCTACACCATGGCCGAGGTTTTCCAACCGGGGAAGAAGACGGAGATGCTGGCCCGCTTCTCCACCGTCGCTGGAGAGCGCGGCAGCCCCGACACCTGGCGCGATCCGCGCGGGTTCGCGCTGAAGTTCTACACCGAGCAGGGCAACTTCGACATGGTCGCCAACAACACGCCGATCTTCTTCGTGCGCGACCCGATGAAGTTCCAGGACTTCATCCGTTCCCAGAAGCGCCGCGCCGACAACAATCTGCGCGACCACGACATGCAATGGGACTTCTGGACGCTGTCGCCGGAATCCGCGCACCAGGTGACCTGGTTGATGGGTGACCGCGGTATCCCGCGCACGTGGCGGCACATGAACGGATACTCCAGCCACACCTACATGTGGGTGAACGCCTCCGGGGAACGGTTCTGGGTCAAGTACCACTTCAAGACCGATCAAGGTATCGAGTTCTTCACCCAGGACGAAGGCGATCAGATGGCGGCGATGGACACCGACTATCACACCCGCGATCTGTGGGAATCCATCGAAGGCGGCGATTTCCCGAGTTGGACGTTGAAGATGCAGATCATGCCGTTCGACGAGGCGAAGTCATACCGGTTCAACCCCTTCGACCTGACCAAGGTCTGGCCGCACGGCGACTATCCGCTGATCGACGTCGGCAAGATGACGCTCGACCGCAATCCGGCGGATTACCATACCGAGATCGAGCAGGCGGCGTTCGAGCCGAGCAGTTCGGTACCCGGCACCGGGCCGAGCCCGGACAAGATGCTGATGGCCCGCTGGTTCTCCTACCCCGACGCGCACCGGCACCGCATCGGCGCCAATTACAAAGAGCTCCCGGTCAATACGCCGCACGCCACCACCGTCCGCTCGTACAGCAAGGACGGTGCGCTGCGTCACCACAACCCGGGCGATCCGGTGTACGTGCCGAACTCGAAGGGCGGCCCGCACGCCGATCCCGCCGTCGCTGGTCCGCCCGCGACGTGGCACACCGACGGCGAACTCGTGCGCTCGGCCTACACGCTGCACCGGGACGACGACGATTGGGGCCAGGCGGGCACCATGGTCCGCGACGTGCTCGACGACGCGGCACGGCAGCGGCTGGTGGACAACATCGTCGGGCACCTGCTGAACGGCGTCAGCGCGCCGGTGCTGGACCGGGCATTCGAGTACTGGCGCAATGTCGACAAGAATCTCGGCGACCGGGTCGAGGCCGGGGTGCGCGCGAAACAGGACGAACTCGACCCCAAGGCGGCCGGGCAAGCAAATCCGGCTCGCTCGTCGGCGCAAGCGAAAGCCTGACGGACGCCAACAAGCGGCCGGTGCCGACCGGCCGCTTGTTCGTTGTCTTTTCGTGATCATTTCGTCGTGTGTCCCGCGCCAGCTCTTCGAATGTGTGCGGGAGCATGACTCTCCGGATCCAGTGGACCGCAACCACCGTGGTGTTTCGAACGAATTCGAGGCTCGGTGACGTCCCCGTGGTACCGGATGGGTCGTACCGGGCCGGCCGACGCAGATCGGAGGACCGCATCATGGCGTCTGACGCCGATATTCGACCTGATCAACGCGCACAACATAGTTCGTGGGCCGCCCGGACGATCGCCGCGGTATGTGCGGCCGCGGCAGCCGTGCTTCCCGCCGCTCCCGCCGTGGCGGAGCCGTCGTCCGTCGGCGAACCCGATCTCCCGCTGGAGGTTCCCATTCCCGGTGGATTCCGGGGTTTCTCCGAAATCCTGCGATTCGTTCCGCCCGCGCCGCCGGTGCCGCAGATGCCGCTCGGTCGACCTGTGCCACACCACGGCGGGATATCGGCGCCGCATCAGGACGGTCGTTCGCTGCCACACCACGGCGGCGCGACCGGTCACACGGCGAAGGGATAGGTTCGGGCAGTTCCCCGGCTTCCCATCGGGAGGTACCGTCGAGCGGTTCCAGTGCGCGGGGCTCCTCGATGTGAATCAGCGCGTCGAACCGGTGGGCGATCCGTACTCGGAAGTAGTGACTGCGCCGCTCGGCTCGCGGCCTGTGGCGACGTCGGTGTGGGCGTGGTCGCGCACACGATTCGGTCTCCAAGGCGCGACCCACTTCCTGGCACGTGGACTCGGAGCATCGGGCACGGCCACCACGATTCGCGTCGGACCCGGTCGCCGCACCGCTCCGGCGCGGCGCGCATATTCGCGCCGGTAGCGACGTCGTCGACCAGGGGCATGGTCGTGCCCGCTACGTATCGCCCAATGGGTGCTGTCGGACGTAGTGCGTCTTCAACCCGCACATGGCCGGACGAAGGCGGAGGTACGCCTAACTCGGTTCCATGCGCCCATGTCGAGCCGTCGACGCCCTGGACATCGCGGGTCGCATCGCCGCCATGTCGGCCGGAGCGCGGCGCGGCACGCGGGCTCTTCGCCTCGGAAGAGCGCGGAGAGCGAGTCCGATCCCGCAGCCGACCGCGATGGCGAACGCCGCCCATTCCGAGCCCGACACCACGGTGACCGGGCCCCAATCGTGCAGATGGTGCGGCGACACCATCGTCCAGTCGAACGACTCGGTGCGGGTGGGCGCCACGGTCGAGGGGCGCCACAGGATGGCGATCGCCAGAATGCTGCCCGCCGTTCGTGGCTGGATGCAGACCGCGCAATACCCCGCGACGACGGCGAGCGCGGCCGTGACCACGTTGCGCGTGCCACCTGGTGGGGCAACAGAGGCGAACAGCGCGACGGCCGCGAGCGAACCGGCGCCTATCCGGGGATTCGAGGGTCGGATTCGGGTTCCGACCAGATACCCGAGCAGGATCAGGCCCAGCAGGAGCGGCACGCTCCATATCGGTCGCGGACCGTTGCCCACCGCGCTGCCTGTGGCGCTGAGCCCGACCGCGAGGTAGATCGCGATCCCGTCCCGGCGCGGTAGCAGCCAGGCGGCGAGGGTCGTGGCCAGCAGCGTGCACAGTGCCGTCACGATCAGCGCGAGACTGCCGTCGCCGTGACGGAAGCGCCACTCCGCGACGGCCAATTCGGTCAGCACGAGCACGATCGCGGCGATGACCGGGCTGAGCGGCAGTTCCGGATAGATCGGTTCCGGCGTGAAGCGGTGCCGGGTGACCACCTGGCACGTCAGGATGAGCCCGGCGACCGCCGCCAGCAACCACAGAGGTTGCGTTTCCAACACCGACCACACGTGTGGCTCGGCGGTCGCCCGATGCGGGTTGCCCAGCAGCCCCGACGCCTGCGAGAGCGTGATGACCACGAAGCAGCCGACAGCGCCGAGTACCAAGCCCGTCGCGGGCACGCGGCGGCCGAGTACGGCCACGCCCGTCGCGCCGAGCAGGATGCCGCTGCCGATCGCGTCGAGGTTGGCGGTGGTCGTCAGGACGTCGGGCGAGGCACTGTTCGCTTCGACCGTGTGTGTGACGAACAACAGCGATGTCGCCGCCAGCGCGATCCACCACGCGGTACGCGCCCGGGCCAGGCTGACCGCGACCACCGCGGTGACCGCCGCGACCAGCACACCGATCGCTGCCTCCCGCGGCACGCTCAACACCAATCGATTCACCTGATAGGGCGTGCAATGACAGGTCCTGCCGAAGCTGAGCGGCACGACCAGCAACAACCCGGCCACCGCGGCGGCCAGGAACGCGGTGACGCCTTCGAGTGCTTCACGCCATCGCACCACTTCACAGTCGTACCCAGCCGGGACGAACCGAACATCACCGGCGCCGCGCCGCGCTGAAACTGGTACCAGCAACACCTGGATACTTGTGTCCCGGTACGGGATGATCTCTGGAATGACCGAAGTCGTCGACGTGCGAGCAGTGCGCAAGGCGCGGCGCGCGGAACTAGGAGCCTTCCTCAAATCCCGGCGAGCGCGTATCGCACCCGAGGATGTCGGCATCCCCACCGGAACGCGTCGACGTACACCGGGGCTCCGTCGCGAAGAAGTCGCCCAATTATCAGGAATCGGCGTGACCTGGTATACGTGGCTGGAACAGGGGCGCAGCATCAATGTGAGTGTGCAGGTGTTGAACGCGGTGGCCCGGACGTTGTCGTTGGATGCGGCGGAGAAGGCGCATTTGTATCGGTTGGCGGATGTGCCGACGGTGCCTTCAGTGGAATCCGGATCGGCGTTACCCGAGGAGTTGCAGGTGATCTTGGATCATCTGGAGCCGTTGCCGGGTGTGGTGTTGAGTGCGAGGTATGACGTGTTGGCGCACAACAGTTCTTATGAGGCGTTGTGCCCAGGCTTTCTGGCGGCCGAGCGGAATGTGGCGCGTCGGGTGTTCCTGACTCCGGAGTGCTGCAACGCGTATCGCCATAATTGGGATGATCTGCGGCGGATGGTGGGGTATCTGCGGGGTGCGTATGCGAAGAACCTTGGTGATCCGGGGTGGGAGGAGTTCATTTCGGAGTTGTGTGGGGAGAGTGAGAGTTTCGCGTCGTTGTGGGCGTTGAATGATGTGGCGGTGCCGGTGAGTCGGACGAAGGCGGTGCGGAATTTGGCGGTGGGGGAGTTGGAGATGTTCTTGACGAGTATGTCGTTGCCGTCGGTGCCGAATGCGTGGATGCAGGTGTATACGCCGACCGATGAGGTGGCGTGGGGGAAGTTGCGGGCGTTGTTGGCGATGAGTCCTGAGGAGCGGTCGCGTCCGTGGGCGGAGCATCGGGAGTTGTATCACGCTGCGGCGGGGTGAGGGCCATGATTGATTCGGTGCCGCCAGCGATGATTGCCGCGCGTGGGCGCACCGGATGGCTTGGCTCGCCGGTGGACTGAGGTCGGCGGGACCGCGGACGGTCCCACGGGTTCGGACTTGTTTCGCCATGCTCGGTTAGAGGAAGCGTGACGCCTCGAGAAGTGTGGCGGAATTGTGGGCCGGTCGTCTGAGACTTCAGGTTTCTGGCTCGTCGGTGTGGTCTGTGGCGTAGCCGCCTTGCCACCATCGGCGCAGCACGGCGAGTTGACGCTCGGAGAGTGGACCGGAAAGCCGTTGGTGGACGTCGTTGATGTAGGCGAGTTCCTCGTCGGTCCATTCCTGTGAGTGACCGTTGTTCTCATCCATGTCAGGCCGCCTGGGGGAGCTGCTGGTGAGAGGCCTGGGCCGCGGGAAAAGGGCGGACCGTGCAAGCGGCTTGTGTTGGAACGGTCGAGGCGGATGCTAGGAACCATCCACCGGCTACCGCGATACGGGTATGAAACAGCATGGAGTCACCTCTGTCGTGACCCGTCTGCTGATTCTCCCGACATCGATTGAGGCGCACACGCGTCTCTTGCGCTAGTGGCGTGGTCAAGTGGATGTGCGAGTCCGGATCGGTGAGACGGCCCGACCGGTCATTGGCCAGCTGCTTCCACCGGGTGAGTGTGATGGCGTACGCGCCGAGTAATGGTTCTACTCGCTGGCGTACCTGTTGGCGGAACGGTGCGTTTGGCCGAAGTTGAGCCGCGCCAACGGTTCACGCCGTCCAGATTGGTCACATCAGCAAGTCCGCGTGCGCCGCCAGTGAAGTCACCCGGTTCAACGCGCCGTAGCCCAGCGGACTCTTCGGGTCGATCGAGTTGGGTGGGGCAACGACGGCACACGCTTTCCTGGCGACAAATGCCGTGGGTAGTGATGGTCGGCGCTGCCGGGAGCACCCACAAATGCCGCTTCGCGACTCGCGCGGATGTTCGTGGTCTGGCCGGGCAGCAGTGGGCTGGTGGCCTGTCCCCGGTGGATGAGACCGCCCGGATTTGGAGTCCTGTTGGCCCTGTGAGGGCCAGAGGGGACACTGAGAACCATGGCAGGACGTAAGCGGCATTCCGCGGAAGAGATCGTGCGGAAGCTGCGCCGTGCTGACCCGACCAAGGTGCAGTAGTCGTCACAATTCAGTGCCGCGGCGCGGATTTTAGTCACGCAGCCGACTGGGGTGTAGATGGCGGAGACGGTGTTATGTGGCGAGTGGATCCAGCCCGAATCCGGCGCTGCGGGCCTTCGGATCAATTTCGAGGGTGAAGCTTTCGATTGCTGGCGTCGTAGGCCTGTCGGGCCTGTTCGACCTTGTCGAGGTTGACCGACCATTCGGCGAGTGTCGCGAACAGCGGCGCGAGACTGCGTCCCAGGTCGCTGATCTCGTACTCCACTCTCGGTGGGACCCCGGGGTGGAAGGTGCGCACGACCAGACCATCGCGTTCCAGCTGCCGTAGCCGCTGAGTCAGCACCTTGGGTGAGATCGTGGTGATGCGGCGGTCCAGTTCTACGAAGCGGTGCCGCCCGAATTCGTTGAGCGTCCACAAGATCGGCGTGGTCCACCGACTGAAGACGATGTCGACCACCGGGGCGATCGGGCAGGCTAACTCCGGGGGAACTTCCGCTGTGGTCTCGATCACGTAAGCCCGTACTTTCCTCTAGGTACCTACTTGCTTCTCGATAGTACCGTCGCGGGGTCAGAACTGCAGACTCGCGACAGGAGACCGAAATGATCGTGGTGACCGGAGCAACTGGGAACGTCGGGCGGCCGCTCGTGCGGGCCTTGGCCGAGGCCGGGGAGAAAGTGACCTCCGTGTCGCGGATGGTGACCGAGGCGCCGGCGGGTGTCCGGTTCCATCAGGCCGACCTGGCAGAGCCGCAGAGCCTCGGCCCAGCCCTCCACGGCGCCGAAGCGCTGTTCCTGTTGACCTCTCCCGGCTTCATGGCCAACGGCGACATCGGCGCTGTCGTCGACATCGTGCGGTCGGTCGGCGTCCGCCGAGTGGTGCTGCTGTCCTCCCACGGCGTCGGCACCGGACGCCACGCCTCGCACCTAGAAGACGCAGTGAAACAATCAGATCTGGAATGGACGATGCTGCGGCCGGGCAACTTCCACTCCAACGCATTCCAGTGGGCCGACACGGTCCGCACCCAACGAATGGTCGCGGCGCCGTTCGGTGACGTCGCAGTGCCGGCCATCGACCCGGCCGACATCGCCGAGGTCGCCGCCGTCGCACTGCGCGAACCCGGCCACGGCGGCGCGATCTACACGTTGACCGGACCGGAACCGATCTCACCCCGGCAACAGACCGCCGCAATCGGGGACGCCCTGGGCGAGCCGGTGCAGTTCGTCGAATTGAGCCAGGCAGAGGCGAAAGCCCGGATGTTGGAATACCTGCCCGAACCGGTCGTGGACGCCACCCTCGGCGCCCTCGGCACACCATCCGCCGACGAACAGCGCGTCTACCCCGATGTAGAGCAACTCCTTGGTCGGCCGCCTCACACCTTCACCGAATGGGCGGCCCGCAACATCGCGGCGTTCAGGTGACTCTCCAGAACCATTTGTCGGCCTCGGCTCAGGACTTCTTGGCCAAGCCGCTCCTTGCCACGCTGTCTACCATCCGGCCGGACGGCTCGCTCCATGCTGTGCCGGTTCGGTTTACGTGGGATGACGACATGAGGCTGGCCAGGGTAATGACGGTCGCCTCGTCGCGCAAGGCCCGCAACCTGGCGGCCAACCCTGGCAGCCGCGTCGCGCTGTGCCAGGTGGCCGACTTTCGCTGGATCACCCTAGAAGGTACTGCAACTGTGTCCGACGATCCACGCGAGGTGGCCGACGGCGTATCCCGCTACACCAGGCGCTATCTGTCTCCGCCGCCCGATCCGCCTGGGCGGGTCGTCGTCACGATCGCGGTGGACAGCGTCATGGCCCTAAATATTTGACGTTCGAATCTGAACGCGGAGAAAGTGCATGCCACCGCGCTGACGCGTCCAGGGATTGTTGCGATGGAGTCGCGGAGGGCGGCCAAACGCTGAGCGTGTGGCAGTGCGGCCAAGGCTGTCGGATCGAGTCGATTCGGGGAACTCATCGCCAGATCCACTCGAACATACGTTCTGATCTGTCATATTGGCGCAATGTGCGGACATCGAGTAGGCCCGCAACGTCACAGATCGCGACCGCGGCCATCGACGCGGTGAGCAGCTGGTACTGAACGTGCTGCGGGCCGCTGGAGTGCGTGTGCTGGTGATCGACGAACTGCACAATGTGTGCTCGCTGGCCGCAGCGGCACGGTGCGGCGGGAGTTCCTGAGCCTGCTGCGGTTCCTCGGCAACGAACTGCGGATCCCCACTGGTCGCGGTCGGCACCAACGACGCCTATCTGGCGATCCGCTCGGATCCGCAACTGGAGAACCGGTTCGCCCGTTCGTCCTTCCCCGGTGGCAACCCGACGCGCAGGGGTGTGCGCTGCTGGCCAGCTTCGCCGCCGCGTTCCCACTGCGCCGGCCCTCGCCGATCTCGACCGTGGAAATGGCCACCTACCTGCTGACCCGCAGCGAGGGCACCATCGGCGAGCTGACAACACTGTTGACCGATGCCGCGATCGCGGCGATCGAGTCCGGGGTGGAAGCGATCAACCAACGGACACTGGTGCTGGCGTCCTATGCCGGGCCGACCGAACGCCGACGGATGTTCGAACGGGACCTGGCATGAGCATGCCGCCCACATGCTGGCCGCTGCATCCGCAACCGGATCCGCTGGAGTCGCTCTCGTCATGGGGGTTCTTGTCGAACTCGCCGAATTTCGGGCGGATCTCGGCGGCGTCATCGAAGCGAACCGGCCTCGTTCGACTACACGCTGATCGGAATGTGCGCCCGTCCGGTCAGCCGGAGTTCGGTGTAGTGCGCCAGTCGGTTGATCTGATCGATGAAGCGATCGGTGTTGGCGTGGCAGACCGCGATCAAGGACAGCGTGTCCGCTCGTCCGGTCGTTGGATACCGGCCCTGGTCGCCACGCGGGTCTAGGCGGTGGAAATCCTGGATGAAACTGACGATGAGTTGCTGGTCGGCGCCATCCCCGAGCAGATCATCCCCTGCCGGGAGCGCGTTGAGCAGGCCGTCGAGATTGTGGCTGTACCGGTGATTCGCGAGGACGGCCGACGGAAGGAATGCCTTGAGCGCGAGTTCGGCTGCTTGGCGGCCGTAGTAGAAGGCACCATACGGCTGTGGTGTGCAGGCTCCTGGGCACTCCAAATCCGCCCGAAATTCGGCGCGTTCTACGGGAACCCCGCATCGCTGTCGGCAGGCCAGGAAGCGTTCTTCGAAGGCCATCTGCACGCGCTGCCTCCTCGGCGGAGTCCCGCCCGGGAAGTGCGCTACGACAACCTGCGTTCTGCGGTCGCGCAGGTTCTGGGGTTCACCCGTGCCCGGGTGGAAGCCGAACGATGGACGGTGTTCCGGTCACATTTGGGGTTGGAGCCGTTCTACTGCCAGCCCGACGTCGAAGGCGCCCACGAGAAGGGCGAGGTCGAAGGCCGGGTCGGCTGGTTCCGCCGGAACCCCGCACTATCTGACCCGGTTCGCTACTCCAACAATCGGGAGCCGAGTTGGTGAGTGCCTTTCATACGGCGTCGGGCGGGGCGAGGAAATCGATGACGTCTTCGCTGAATCGGCGGTCGGACATCACTGTGTGGTGTCGGCGCCCCTCGTACACCCGGAGCTTGCCATCACGTACTCCGCTGGCTACTCGCTCAGCGAGTTCGGGCGGGTAGAGGGCGTCGCGCGCACCGGCGATCATCAAGGTGGGTGCGGTGATCTCGCCCAGACGGTCTTCGATGTCGAACGCGTCCTCGGCCGCCAGCATGGCCACCATGCCGTCCGGGTCTGCCGGGCGACCGGCAGTCAGTCCCAGTAGAACGGCCATCAAGGCTCGCCCGGGCCGGGAGTCCGCGGTCGTTGGCGCCAGTGCCGCTGCCGCGGCCCGGTATCGTCCAGTGGCCAGCAGGTCCGTGTACTCGCGCTGTATGCGTCGGCCCTCCAACCCAAGGCGTGGGCCCGCGGCTCCGACCACCAGTCGGCGTACCAGGCCGGGGTGGTCGACGGCGAACTGCAGCGCGAGGCAACCAGCCGTGGACAGGCCGAATACGTCTACCGCGCAGTCGAAACGCGCATGTAACTCTTCGGCGTGGTGAGCGGCGAGCTCGGCCATGGTGACACCGGGCTCGAGACCGGGCCGGCGGCCGACTGCCAGCACGGTGAATCGCGCGGCCAGCGACTTGAGGGAGCGCAACTCTGCCCATCGGGCGGCACCCGTGGGGTTGGCCGAGTCCGGCAGCACCGTGCGAAATACCACGAGCGGGCTTCCCGTTCCGAACTCCAGGTAGGCGGCACCACCTGTCAGTACACCTTCGCGCATGGTCATTGCTTGGTCAGTCCAGTCGCGACAATGTCGATGAGCCGGTCGAGCACGGCGGGGTACCGGTGCTCGCCGATGTCTTGGCGATGCATGGGCAGCAGAAGTACGGCTTGGAGCACCCCGATCAGTTCGTCGGCGTCGGCTTCGATGAGTTGGCCCTTGGCCTTGGCAGCCTCCAGGAACTCGGTCAGCGGCATCACCTGCCGCGCCCTGGCCAGCTCGTCGGGGCCCATACGACGAACCACCGCCCGCATCTCCTCGGGGTGGGTAATCAGCCGGTGATAGAGCGGGTTGTCCTCCAGCATCCGCACCGTAGCGCGCAGGAACCCGCCGAGGGCGCCGCGCGCGTTCTCGGCCTCGCTCAACACCACTGCCAGCTTGTTGTGCAGCTGAGGTGCCTGTCGCAGCATCAGCTCCAGGTACAGCGCCTCCTTGCAGTCGAAGAAGGCATAGAAGCTGGTTTTGGCGATCCCGGCAGGGGCGACGAGGTCGTCCAGGGAGGTCTTGCGCAGGCCCTGGGTGGTGAACAAGCTATGTCCGGCCTCCAGGAGTTGCTCGGTGATCCGGGCGCGGTCCTCAGCACTGAACGGGGGCGGCATACCACTCCTGAATACATATGAACAATTCAGTCTTTGTTAATGGGGACAGTACCGCATCCTGGGGTTCGGGACCAGTGAGATCGCCCTTGAAGAGCGCTGTCGATGGCGTCGCCCGTGATTTGTGGCTGGTAGTCGGGTTGGCATCGAGACGCCGCCCGATCTCAAGGGCGAATCTTCGTTGCATGTCCGGGTCGCCGGCGGCCAGGCGCCGCCAGCGCAGCGCCGAGAACCTCGGCGATGTAGACGGTTTCGGGGTAGGCGGCGGCGAACAACTTCAACGGGGTGAAAGTCGTCAGTTCGGTGCCGATCGGGATCAGCTGCTGAGCCCGTTTGCTCCACCGGTGTCGTGCGTCGCCGCGCGGGGGGTTCTTCTCGGGTGCTCCAGCGGTGAGCGCAGATCGGGAAGCCGGTGAGCACCGCGTCGAAAGTCGCCGCCGGTCCGAGACGGTGCAGCAGGTGCAGGTGTGTGCGTTGCGCGGCAACGACTTCCGGTAGTTCGCTCAGATCGGTCTGCTCGAAGCCGGTCAAATCGGGTGGCCCGATCCAGACGCGGTGACGTAGGCAGACCAGGTGGTGGCCCAGGAGTCGCAGGGGCGCGGGCCTCCGGGATGCGTGGCGGCGCAGCGGTGGCAGCCGTGTTGGGGTTCGTGGCGCAAGCCGAGCCAGTCCGGTTCCGGGTCGCGGAGCTCGATGATCGCGCGGGTCAGCCGTTGACGGGGCTGGTCGACGACAGCGGCGAACCGTTCGAGGTCGAGTCGTCGGGTGCTGGTGCCGTTGCGTGATCGACTGACCTGGGTCCAGAGTGTCGACCTCGGCATCCCCACCGACTTCCTGCCCACCACCAGCCAGTACGCCACCCGGCTGTGCCCGATGTGCGACGACGACGTCTACTCGGTGATCCGCAAGATGGACAAGCGACTGGACGACCTCCCGGTGTTCATTCGCGGCCATGGCCCGTCGATACACAGCCGACGGGTCGAACCCTGCGGCCGATGAACATCCGTTGGTGTCGTCAAATGACCCTTTGACGACATACTCCCGAGACCGCCTCCGTGCCACTCGGATCATGCGGAAACGGCGCAGCCGATCCAATGCGATCCGTTCCCGATTGACGACAGATAGAACAGTGAACGGACACCACACCGGGCAACGAAAGGGACTCTGCGATGGCCGAACTCGTCTACACACGGGTATCCACCGACGAGCAGAGCACCGACCGCCAGACCCACCTGCTCACTGAGGCCGGCCTGACCGACGGAGCCGACGGAGTGCGGCTGTTCGCCGACCCGGCCACATCATCCAAGATCCCCGCGCTCGAACGCGAAGGCTTCCGCCGACTGGTGCTGGTCAACGTGCTGATCTCGGTCGGCCAGTTCCAGCGCGACCTGCAAAACGAACTCACCCGCGAGGGCCTGGCTGCCGCCTGGGCACAAGGCGCCCGATCCGGCCGCCGCCCACAGGTCGCCA
The DNA here is from genome assembly GCF_040644075.1 of Nocardia sp. NPDC047038. Lineage (NCBI taxonomy): Bacteria > Bacillati > Actinomycetota > Actinomycetes > Mycobacteriales > Nocardiaceae > Nocardia > Nocardia sp. NPDC047038. The sequence goes on from NZ_JBEYVQ010000001.1 coordinate 1,513,399, forward strand.
CGAACGGTGCGCTGGACCAGGTCCGCCAGGAATACCGCGAAGGCGCCAGCATCGCCGCATTGGCCCGCCGGCAAAAGGTGAGCCGGGTCGCGATCCGAACCGCCCTCGCCGACCTGCTGCCCGGCCGATCCGAACAACCCGCGCGCGGTCGGACCAGGTTCGTTCGATTGGGTCGTAGCGGTGAATCAGTTGGATGATCTGGCCGTTGTTGGTGAGGCTGTCAATGCCGACCCAAACCTGGTTCTGGCCCACTTTCCGTGATCAGGTCTGGAGCCACGGCCCCCGTGGGAGTATCCCGCCGCAACCCCATGGCTGCAAGCGAAGGTTCGTGCCACCCAATCGATCCGAGCCGGATTTCGGACAGTCGACCAACGAGCGCCCAGTGGCATGTGAGTGCGTTGGGCGAGGGTGACAGCCTGCGCGATCTGACGGCGCCGGGAACGGTGGTCGACTTGTGCGCTCTTCGGAGTTGATTCCGCATACGGGCAGCGATTTTCGGCTCGTCTATCGCACGACCGGGCAGAGCGAAGAGCCGGTAATCAGCGGGGCATGGTCTGCGTGCCTGAGGGGAAGCCGCCGCAAGGTGGCTGGCCGGTCGTCTCCTGGGGGCACGGTAGCTCCGGGATGACCGAGGGCTGCACGCCGAGCCGGAACAACGGTGCCGTCGGGCCGGTCGACACGCTCGGCTTCCTAGGCCACACCCTGCGCTGAGAACATGAGATGCGTTATGTCGCAGAGATTCTCGCTTGCACAGAAGGCCGGCGCACAGTTCGCCGGCCCGCGGCGCGGCCCGCCGACTAGACTTTGTCACGTGTCCAGCTGTCGCTCGATCCTCCGCGCCGGTATCGCATGAGGGCTGTCGTGTACGACCGCTACGGCGGCCCCGAGGTGCTGTCGATCGCGGATACCCCAACGCCGTCTCCGGCGCCGAAACAGGTGCTGGTCCAGGTGCACGCGACGTCGATCAACCTCTCCGACTGGGAGACACTGCGGGGGACGCCGCTGTATTCGCGCATCGGCGGGCTCCGGACTCCCGGTCGTCCGGTTCTCGGATCCGATATCGCCGGACGGGTCGAAGCCGTCGGCTCCGAGGTCACCCTGTTCGCACCCGGTGACGAGGTCTACGGCGACATTCTGATGCTCAAGGGCGGATTCGCTGAATATGCCGTGGCTCCTGAATCGGCGTTGGCCCACAAACCGGCGTCGCTGAGCTTCGCCGAAGCGTCGACCCTGCCCCAAGCCGGGGCGATCGCCCTACAGGGCACGGCCGATATCGAGGCCGGAATGTCGGTGTTGATCAACGGAGCGGGCGGCGGATCCGGAGCGTTCGCGATCCAGTTGGCCAAGCACGCCGGGGCGCACGTGACCGCGGTCGACAACGCCGACAAGCTGGCGTTCATGCGCACGCTCGGCGCAGACGAGGTTATCGACTATCGCGTCGAGAACTTCACCCGAACCGGACCATACGACCGAGTACTCGACCTGGTCGCCCACCGGTCGGTCTTCGCCTACCGCAGGTCGGTCGCCCGCGGCGGCCGGTACCGCTGCGTCGGCGGCACCACGAGCGCGTTGCTGCGGATGACGACGGTCGGCGTGCTCGCCGGATCGGTGACCGGGCGTTCTCTCGGAGTCCTCGCGGTGAAGGAAGGGCCCGCGCACTTCACACCCCTCGCGGAGGCATGTGTCGCAGGACGGATCGGAATCCACATCGACCACACCTTCCCGCTCGACGAGACCGCGAAAGCGCTGTCCCACGTAGGTACGGGACGCGCCCTCGGCAAAGTGGTGGTCCAGATCCGCTGATTTGCGGGTGCTGCTGCTTCAGGGATGTCCGGTTCGATCAATTCGTTGGCGCCCGATATTCGGCATGAGCGCGCACTCGAGTTCGCTTCTGCCTGCCGCTGGGCTGACGCGGGTTCGTCGTTCCGGTTGGTGCTCGGGAGTTGTCCTACAGGCCGTCAATCGCGATGCCGAGATCCGCGCCGTAGCTGGACCAGCAGAAGATCGGCTCCCCTGGTTCGCCTCGATGGCCCATGTACCACTCGCCGTCGTCGACGCAGCGCGCGAGGCACAGACCGGTGAAGCCGATGATCGGATCGACTTCCAAGCAGACTCCTTCGCTAGGTTCGAGTGGCGCCAGGAATACCGGAGTGCTGGGATCCAACAACTCCACGGTGCTGTCCTGCGCTCGTCGCCGCACCTCGTCGATGGTCCACTCACTCGGAAGCGTGCCCTTTGTCCACCACGTGATTCTTGCCGAAGCGGCGCCCTACTCCTCGTCCGGGTGGACGAACCGATCTTTGAGATCCACCCCTGACTCCTACCGCACCGAGTTGCGTCAAACACCGGCAGAAGCCCGACGCAACGAACTGCCACATACCTGACGCATCGCAGCTCATCCCCGTGATCCTGCGTCAGGTCAAGTGACAACGGACACTGGTTTTGTCTCGCATTCCGTGATTGACCCAGCGTCCGGATGTGCTGGGGCGCTCCGTAGTTGATCGGTTCGGCGGTGTTCTGATCTTGGTGTGTTGACGATCTTGTTCCCGCACCTCGACGGTCTGATCATCGGCACCCGATTCTGCAACAGCCTCTACGACGTCGAGATCCGACGGGTGATCTGCTCGACCAGCGCCATCGAGTCATTGAATGCCCGCTACCGGCGTGCGATCCGCGCCGTAGGTCACTTCCCCAGCGAACAAGCCGCTTAGGTTCAAGGGGTCAATGCAACACCCGTCATGACGAGGGGTTTGTGTTCGGGCGTTCGTTTTGGGCGTGGATCCGTGAGGGCGAGATCATCGACACCGCGGCCGCGGCGGTCGGTGTGTCGAAGACGGTTGGCTGGCGGTGGTTCCGTGAGGCTGGCGGAGTGATGCCGCCATGGAGTGAACCCTCGACTCGCCCGGCCCTCTTGTCGTTCGCCGAGCGGGAAGAGATCGCCTGTCGCCGTGCGGCGGTGTCCGAGCGATTGCCAGGTCGATCGGAAGGTCCGCGTCGACCATCAGCCGAGAGCTCGCCCGGGGCACTCGCCGACCGAAGACCAGATACCGGGCACTCGCACCGCGTCGAACGGTACCGCCCCTGCGGGGAGGTAGCCGCAGGGTGCCCGGGACTTCCGTGCGGAATTCATCCAGCATAGGTACGGCGAACTCGTCCTGACCATGATCACGTCATAACGCCCGTTCGTCGCCCGTATCGCCGGACTTTCCGCGTCCGCTCGCTATCACCGCTATCTGCACGGCATCGCCCGCCTCGACGACCCCGCCGATGCTCGACCCTCCAGAAAGGCAGCCAGTTCCCGGCGGAGGCGATGACGCCTATGCGACGGTGCTGCTGCGCGACTTGTCCGAACATGGCCTGGTCGACGTTGTCTTCGCGTAGGCGCTGGTCGCAGCGGATCGCGCTGCCTAGACTGAATGGATGCCGCGGATCGGCTTCGTCGGTGTGGGAGACATGGGATCGCGAATGGCGGCGCGTCTGCTGGTCGCGGGCTATCCCGTGACCGTATTCGACATAGCGCCGCACCGCGTCGCGGACATGATGGCTGCGGGTGCGAGCGCCGCCCCCAGCGCCGCAGCTGCGGCACGCGAGGCCGATCTGGTGATCAGTTCGGTCATGTCGGCGGACATACCGTCCGCGCATCTGGGCGCCAACGGCATTCTGGCGGGCCTGCGACCAGATGCGGTGCTGGCGGTGACCTCGACCACCACACCCGCGATCCTGAATTCGATCGCTGCCGCGATGCCACCATTGACGCACCTGCTGGACGCCACCCTCGTCGGCGGAGTCCGCTACGCCGACGAGGGCACGCTGACCATCCTGCTCGGCGGCGATGACGAACTCGCCGCCGCCTGGGAGCCCGTCCTCGCGTCGTTCGGGCACGTTGTCCGCGTCGGACCGCTCGGCTCCGGCGTTGCCTACAAGCTGATCACCAATGTGGTCGTCATGGCCGCCGAAGCAGGGCTACGCGAGGCGCTGGACCTGACCGACCTACTCGGCAGGGACTACATCACGGCTTTGAACTTATTGGCTCGCGGCCCCATGGCGGCGGTCGTGAACCGCGCACTCGACCGTGACAACCCCAGACCGATACGCGCCTCCGCCGCCGACTTCGACGTGCTCCTGGAGGCTGGCGGAGAGGAGGACCTCCCGATCAGCGCTGCCGCGCGCAGACGGTTGTGGGCAGCGGCGACAGCCGCCGACTCACCGATGTTCTACGACCTGACCACCCACCTCACCGCGCTTCCTAGTTATCGGACGCCGACGGGCGGGACGTCTACCCCCTCATGATCAGGCGGCTCCGACTGGAGAAGCTCGGCTGCAGGCGGAGATTCACCACCCCGGCGTACCGCGGGTGATCGCGACGACGAGAAACCGGCCGGGGCGGCAATGCTCACCCTGAAGCTGTAGCCATCGCGACAGCACACCGCACCGTATCGACTGACCGCGAAAGGAGGCAGCAGCGTTCATGAACAGTACTGACTTGCCCGCTCCTGACCAGGGAATACTGGTGACCCACTTTCTGACCGTGTCCGACGTGGCCCGCTCTCGGACCTTTTACGCCGACATCTTCAACGGTCGCGTGGTGCTGGAGGAGAACCCCTGCATCGTCAAAGTCGCCAATAGTTGGATCATCATGAACCCCGGCGGCGGGCCCACTCCGGACAAACCGAACATCGTGTTGCGCCCGCCCCAGCCGACCGATCCCGTGTCGGCATTCCTGAACGTCCGTGTAGCCGACATCGCCGCCTTCTATGCTCACGCACGAGGCAAGGGCGCCGAATTTCTTACCGAGCCGATCGACCGCAAAGCCGAAATCCGTTGCTACTTACGCGATCCCGACGGCTACCTGATCGAGATCGGCCAAGCCACCGGCATGCTCGAAGGGATCTTCGCTGACCGCTGAAACGCCGGCGAGAGCGACCGATGACCGACTCCGCAGCTCCGACATGGTTGAGCCGCTCACCGGCCCCTGCGCCCACCGCGACTTCACCAGGCACTGGCGGCTAGACCACGGCCACGTGAAAGAAACCGCACCAGACGCTCAGAACGCCTTCTTGGACTCTTACGTCGATGAGCTGCTTGGACCCGTCGGTCGATCGGCGAAGCTGGCATTGACGATCGCGGCCGTCCCGCGCCCGAATCCAGCGATGCACTCTTTGCTCGGCATCGAGCTCGCCTTCGTCGTACGCGTCTTACAGCGCCGGATCTTGCAGAGAGCAGACATGCCTTCGCGACCGCCAGGCGGCGAGCAAGCGCATTCGAATCCCAGCGCATCAGCGCGGTGCCTACGCCGACGCAGCAGCCATGGCATGTGTCGCGTTTCCAGGGCGGCTGGCGCCCTGAGCTGGTAGTCGGGTCCGAAGTTCGGGCGGAGATATTCAGCTTGAAAGAGCGGTTGAAGGTGTTGACCACAACCGACAGCCCGTTCGACCAGTCGGCACCATCCTGGCCGATGACAGCGGCGCGGTGGGTGAAACCACAGTTGGTGGGCACCGTCGAGTACCGAGAGTTCATCGGCGCGCTACGGCATCCGAGCTGGCGCGGATTGCGCGTTGAGATCGATCCCTCCGGGGTGCGGCTACCGACTCGAGACGGCACTTCCCCCGGGCTTGAAGCTGTGATGGCTGGCCTGGCCGTCTCGACGAGCCCGTCCAGGATGGACGGTCATGTGTCTCGCTTATGCCGTTTGCCGTGTGGCGCGGATCATACTTGACTGCAAGTCGCCTTTACTCGAACAGGACAGGACAGAGTGACGGCTCATCCACAGTGGACGTTCTGCGACGAGTCCTACCGTGCTCCTCTCAGCGGTGGTGCGGGCGAGGCAGCAATGCGAACGCGCTTTCCGCAACCGAGGTCAGGCGGGCGGGACTGTGACCGTAGGCGCCTACGACGTCGGTCCCGCGGATGATGGTCAGCAGAAGGTAGGCAAGGTCGTCGGCATCCGCGTCGGGGTCGATGTCGCCGTTGCGCTGCGCGGCTCGTACACACTCGGCCACCGCCGTCGCGAGCACCGAGAAGCAGTCGCGGGCCATGCGTTGCACCTCGGGGTCGGAGGTGCCGATCTCCAAGGCCATTTTGGCGGCGAAGCAGGCCGCCGCGGCCCGGTCGGCGGCGGGGGGTACGTCGTCGGCGAGCGGCACCCCGTGGACGGCGCGGAGCAAGTACCTGTGCAGTCGTTCCAGGGCGCCCTCGTCCGGTCCGGCGAGCGCCTGCGGCGCGAACTGTGCCAGCCGGGCGAAGTACCCGTTCATCGCCTGCCGCAGCACGCCGCGCTTGCCGTCGAACGCGGCGTAGAGGCTACCGCGGCCGATGCCGGTGGCGGCGCTGATGTCGTCCACGCTCGAGCCGTTGTAGCCCGAGGTCCGGAACTGCCGCTCGGCGGCGTGGAGGACGTGGTCGCGGTCGAAGCTTCGTGGTCTTGCCATACCCCGACGGTAGCGCCGACCAGCCATAGTTGACAACTCAGTACAGAACTGGCTAAATTTCTGACAGTTCAGTACACAACCATCCGGCGACCCCGCACCGGGCACGACGGAGTCGTGCCCGCAACCGAAGGAACCACCATGCAGACAGCTTCCCCAGTGGCCGTTGTGACGGGCGCCTCCTCCGGGATCGGGCGGGCGGCAGCGCGCGCCCTCGTGAACGCCGGCTTCGCGGTGGTCGGCACGAGCCGCAACGCGGCGAAGGCCGAGCCGCTCGCCGGGGTGACGTTCCTCGATCTCGACGTGGCCGGCGACGAGTCGGTCCGCTCCCTGGTCGAGGAGGTGATCGAGCGGTTCGGCCGGGTCGACGTCCTGGTCAACAACGCAGGCGTGGGCGCGGTCGGCGCCGGCGAGGAGAGCTCGATCGACCAGGCCAAGGAAGTCTTCGACATCAACGTCTTCGGTCTGATGCGGATGACCAACGCAGTGCTGCCCCACATGCGCGCCCAGGGCAGTGGCCGCGTGGTCAACGTCGCCTCGGTACTCGGTCTGATCCCCGCCCCCTTCATGGCCATCTACGCCGCCACCAAGCACGCGGTCGAGGGCTACGCCGAATCCGTCGACCACGAGCTTCGCGAGCACGGCGTCCGGATGCTGCTGGTCGAGCCGGCCTACACAAGCACGAGTTTCGAGGCGAGCAGCCTGCCGCCCGACTCGCCCCTGCCGGTCTACGCCGCACAGCGGGAGGTCGCCCGGGACGTGCTGGCCACGGCCGTGCGCAACGCCGACGACCCGGACGTTGTCGCGAAGGTGATCGTCGCGGCCGCCACCGATGCCAAGCCGAAGCTTCGGTACACCGCCGGCTCGATGGCCCGACGCGTCAGCCTCCTGCGCCGGATCGTGCCCTCGCGCGCCTTCGACAACCAAATCCGCAAGCTCAACCGGCTGGCCGGCTGACCCCGCGCTACATCCGGCGCCCGAGGAGACGCCCATGGAGTTCGAACGCGTCACCTTCGACCTGCCACAATGCTCGGGGCGACGCGCCGCCTATCTCAGCCGATCACAGTGCCCCTGCTGCAGCTCCACGGTGCCGACGACGGCTGCATCCGCCCCCTGCAGGTCGACGACCGGCATCGGTTCGCCGCCGCGCACGCGCTGGAGGTCGTCCCCGACGTCGGCCACTTCCTGCACATCGAGGCCCCCGAGGCGATCGCGGCACGGATCGCGGCATGGGCCCCGTAGCGGATCACTCGACCCTCGCGGCGAGACCACCGGGATAGGCGGCGGGGCGGACTCTGACATGGCGTTGTCGCGGTCACGATTCTTCTCCGCTCGGTTTGCCGGCGTCGGCCCCGACTTCCGTTTCCCTGGGCTCAACTCTCGCCACGGCCATCGCCGCCGTGCCCAACCACCACGGCGAGCGTCCTTCGTGGACCTGGGCCAGTCTGATCGTATGGCCGACCTGTCGTACTTGACAAGTCAGTACAGAACCGCATAGGTTTCTGACAGTTCAGTACACAACCGTCCTGGGCTCGCCGGACCGGCTTGGTCCGGGCTTGCGGGACCGTGATGCCGCGAAGGCGGCTTGGAGGTTGAACTCATGACACAGGTGACCCAGCCACTCTTCGGCGAGGACTCCGAGAGCGATGCGCTGGCCGAGGGGACCGTCGACGTGGTGGTGATCGGCGGGGGCGCCGCGGGGCTGAACGGTGCGCTGATCCTCGCCCGCTCCCGCCGCTCGGTCGTCGTGATCGACAGTGGCTCCCCGCGCAACGCGCCCGCGGAGGCAGTGCACGGCTTCATCGTCTTCGACGGCACTCCGCCGTCGGAGATCCTTCGACGGGGTCGCGAGCAGGTGCGCCAGTACGGCGGACGCGTCGTCCAGGGCGAGGTGGTCTCGGCCGAGCCTGCCGCTCCGTCGGCGGACGGGGACCTGCGGTTCACCGTCACCCTGGCCGACGGCCGCAGCGTCACCGCTCGCCGCATTCTGGTGGCCACCGGCCTCACGGACGTGCTGCCGGAGGTGCCCGGGCTCGCCGAGCACTGGGGGCACAGCGTGGTGCACTGCCCGTTCTGCCACGGCTGGGAGGTGCGCGATGAACCCATCGGTGTCCTCGCCACCGGCCCGGCCTCCATCGGCCACGCATTGCTGTTCCGTCAGCTGACCGAGGACCTGACCTACTTCACCCACGGCACCGACCTGGACGAGGACAGCCGCGCCCGCTTCGCCGCCCGTGGCATCCGCGTCATCGACACCCCGGTCACCGAGATCGTCAACGACACCGACGGTGCCCTCGCCGGTGTGCGCCTGGCCGACGGCCAGGTCGTGGCCCGCCGCGTCCTCGCGGTCGGCCCGCGGACGCAGGCCCGCACCCAGGGCCTGGAAGGTCTGGGCCTGCCGGTGCAGGACCTGCCGAACATGGCCCGCGGTTTCGCCTCCGGCGCGGCCGGCATCACCGAGGTGCCGGGTGTGTGGGTGGCCGGCAACGCCACCGATCCGGTCGCCCAGGTCGGAGCCTCCGCAGCGGCCGGTGCACTGGCCGGCGCCGAAATCAACAAGGTGCTGGCCATCGCGGACACCGACGCGGCCCTGCAGGGGATCGCCGAGGTGAGCCTGAAAGCGGCCACGGCATGAACGGCCGACCCACCCCAACCCGATGAAGGACACGACGATGTCGGAGCGCAATCTCTGATCACCGGCGCCGGCGGCCAAGTCGGTGGCGTGAGCAGGGTGATGGTCGACATGCTGCTCGAACAGGGCCACCCGGTGCGTGCGTTCGTGCGACGGGACGACGAACGCGCGCAGTCGCTGCGCGAGGCCGGGGCCGAGGTCTTCGTCGGCGACCTGCTCAAACTCGCGGACGTGGCCGCCGCGCTGAAGGGCGTCAAGCGCATCTACTTCAGCATGACCCCGCAGCCGTACTACGCCGATGCCCTCACCTTGATGGTCGCGGCGGCGCGAGCCCAGGGCGACATCGAGGCCTTCGTGCACATGTCCAACTACGAGCAGTCGTACATGACGCTCGAGAAGATGACCACACCGGAGGAAGAGCGGCGTTCCTTGCTCGGCGGACTGGTCACGGACTGGTCACCGCAGCAGCGGGCGCACTGGGTCTGCGAGCGGGTGCTGGACTGGTCCGGCATCCCCACCGTCAACGTGCGTGCGACCCTGTTCGCCGAGAACCCCCATCTGACCTGGATGCTCCTGGGCCCGCTGAGCAACGGCGAACTGCGCCTGCCCTTCGGCAACCAGCGGCTCGCGCCCATCGCCGTGCACGACGTGGCCGAGGTGTGCGTGAAGATCCTGGCCGACCCCGCACCGCACATCTCGAAGTCCTATGCGCTCACCGGCCCGGAGCTGAAGGACATGTACGGGTTCGCTGAGGACTACGCAGCCGTGCTGGGACGCCAGGTCGTCTACATCCCTGAGGAATTGGAGGCCTGGCAAGAGGCATTCCTCGACGAGACCGCCCTGCAGAAGGACCTGGGCGATCCGGGTACGGCCCGGCACGTGGCGGCGCACCTGAGGATCCAGACCAGTCTGATCGCCAGCGGGCGGTACGACGAAGTCTCCGACCAACTAGAAACCCTGCTCGGGCGCGCACCGCGAACCATGCGATGGGCGCTGCAGAACAACACTCGCCTGCGCGAACTGGCGGGTGCCCCGAGCCAGTGAGCGCTCCGGAGCAGAACATGACGCCACACGCTGTTGAAGAGCGGCGAACTAGGGGACAAGTCACCCCTGAGTAACTTTCGGAGCCGGATCCTCCTCGTCGGACTCGTCGTGGTCCTCGTCCTCGCGGGACCGGGCCAGCGGCCGAACGGGCCGATCTGGCCAGGGCGTTCGGCTCCGAGTGCCCCGGGGCCCTTCGCACGGTGCGACACCGAGGGGAGCACGCGTGCTCCCCTCGGTGTCGGGCATGCGCGAGCAGCTCGGCAACGAGGTCGTTCGCCTGGTCCTCGGTCTGTCCAACGTCCGTGCCCACCGCGTCGGTGGTGCCGCTTCCGGGCCCGGTGAGGTCCACCCAGGTCGGCCGACGCAGGGCGATGATCTCCGGCCCGGCCGGGGCGCCGGTCTCCTCGGCTTCGGCGTGCGCGCGATAGACGGAGGCGACCGAGGGGTGCTGTCCGACGTTCTTACCGGTCATGCTGGTCAGCTTCGCGATCTCGGGGACGGGGACGCCTTTGTCCTTCAGTGCGCGGGCGAAGGTGAGCATGTCGTCGTCGCCGGATGCAGGTGCGCTCTATCTGGGCAGCGGCCAGGACGGCGAAGAACATCGCGCCCATGCCGCCTGGACCGTAGATACCGCTGAGCGGGCCGGGATCCAACGGGGTGGCCGGTGGGAGGGCCGCGACGGACGAGCTCGGCGGCGGCGACCGGCGCGCCGGAGCTCTCGTCGAAGAACAAGCGAGGGCCGCACCGGGCGCAGGGGCGTGAAACAGGGGCTTCGGCTCGGCGTGACAAAATGGAGGGCCGTTCGTCCGTCCTTTGATGCTGCGAGGTTCTCCGTGAGCAAGCCCGTGGGCCGCGAGCCGCTGCGCCGTAACGCGCGGTCCAACCGGGCGCGCATCCTGGCCACGGCCCGTGAGGAGCTGGGGCGGAACCCCGATGTCACGCTGGAGGAGCTGGCGCGGGCCGCCGGGGTCGTCCGGCGCACCCTCTTCGGGCATTTCCCGGGGCGGGCGGCGCTGCTGGAGGCGCTCGCCGAGGAAGCCGCCGAGACGTTTCGGAACGCGGTGGAGGACGGGCCGGAGCCGGGGGAGTCGGCCGAGCGGGCGTTGGCGTGGTTCGTACTCCGAATGTGGCGCGTGGGCGACCGCTATCGCATGCTGGTGGCGCTCACCCGGCGGGACCTCGGCTCCGAGCGCTTCGCCGAGGTGCTCGCGCCGGCCCGGGAGGCCGCCACCGGGATCGTGGAGCGCGGGCAGCGGGACGGCGTCTTCCACACCCATCTGCCGCCGGCCGTGCAGAGCGCCAGCCTGATGGCGTTGATCGTAGCTCTGGTGGAGTCCGTCAACACCGGCGCGCTGGAGGACGACGGGCACCGGATCGCCACGGCCACCCTCATCGCGGCCGGCGTGCCCGAGGCTCGGGCGAGCGCGGTGGTCGAGGAGGCGTCGGCGATGGCTACGGCTCTTCCGGCCCACGGCACCTGATTTCTCTCCGGCCGACCCGTTCGACGAGGTGTCCCGGACGTCGTCGCGGAAGGTGACCGACTCGCCGGAGAAGTGGGCGGTGAGGCCCGCTCCGTAGTGGTGACCGAGCGCAGTCAGAGGCCGTCGGGGATGTTCCGCGGCGCGGTCGGCTCGGCGAAGACCCGGCCGAGCAGCTTCTCACCGGCTTCGGGCAGGGCGACGCGGCCCGCGACCTCGAAGTCCTTGCAGGTGACGTGGTTGCTGGCGGCCGCCGAGACGGTCGTCATCGCGGTGACCTCGAAGCCGAGGGTGGTCAGGACGCGGGCGCGGATCCGGGGGCCTCGCGGGACAGGGAGTCGGGGGCGGACATTTGTGTGAGCGAGTGGGGTACGGGCACGGGCTTCAGACGGGACTCGGGGGCGACCCGGACTTCCGTACGTGATCGACCTTGCGGCGGCGGTGTCCGGGGCGGCGATGAGGGCGGCGGTGGCGGTGGCGGTGTCCGGGGCGGCGATGAGGGCGGCGGTGGCGGTGGCGGTGTCCGGGGCGGCGATGAGGGCGGCGGTGGCGGCGGCGGTGTCCGGGGCGGCGGTGGCGGCGCCGGTGCCGTCGTCGGACCACAGGCCGCAGTCGAGCAGGGTCAGCAGTTGGGCCTCGATGGCTCGGGCGAACGGGTCGGGCGGGACGGTGGTCTGGAAGACGCCCTGTTGGCGGCCGTGGGCGAAGAATTTCGTGGCCATGTCCCGGGCGGGGATTCAGTAGTTCGTCGACGCGTGCGCGCGCGAGGTCATGGCCGCGGGCGAGCCGGATGAGGGCGCGGTAGCGGTCGCCGACGGGCTACACCAGAGGACGAATCGCGCCAGGTCCGCGACGGCGTCGTGGGTCGGGGCCGGTGCACCCGCAACGGCGCGCCGGATCGCCTCCGCGGCCTCGGCGGCCAGGCCCTCGACGAGCGCGGCCCGGCCGGCGAAGTGGACGTACAGGGTGCGCCGCGCCACACCGGCGGCACCGGCGATGTCCTCCAGGCGGCTGTCGGGGTCGCGGCTCAGTTCCCACCGAGCCGCGTCGAGGATCCGGGAGCGGGTGGCCCGCGCGTCCCGACGCTGCGCCGAGGTCGAGGTCGAAGTCGGAGCAGGAGGGGGCGGCGTCTCGAGGAGCCGGGCAGGCGATCGTCTCGGCCTCGTCGTCGGTGTTCGTGCTGATCGGCTGGTCACGTCGGTACCTCGAGGACGGGTGGGAGGAGCGAGTAATCGCGATATTTGCACACAGAGGGGCAATAAACTAGCGTGCACATCCATGGGCAATTAAGCGATTCCACTCGTCCGCCCCGTCCCCCTCAGGAGCTACTGGATGTCCTTCCTTGTGAACACCCCCGTGGAGAAAATGACCGGGCCCTACGCACGGCGCTGGTGGGCACTGCTTGTGCTGTGCCTGAGCCTGCTGATCACGGTGATGGCGAACACGTCGCTGATCGTCGCCGCCCCCGACATGACCACGGACCTGGGCCTGAGCAGCAGTGATCTGCAGTGGGTCGTCGACAGCTACACCGTTCCGTACGCGGCGCTGATGCTGGTGCTGGGCGCGATCGGCGACAAGTACAGCCGGCGTGGCGCGCTGGTGCTGGGTCTGTTGATCTTCGCCGGCGGTTCGGCGATGGGGAGCATGGTCGACGAGACCTCGCTGTTGATCGTGGCCCGCGCGATCATGGGTGTCGGTGCCGCAGTCGTGATGCCGGCCACGCTGTCCCTGGTGGTCGCGACCTTCCCCCGGAGCGAACGGGCCAAGGCCATCACCGCCTGGGCCGCGACCTCCGGGGTGGCGGTGGCCGTCGGCCCGCTGGTCTCCGGCTGGCTGCTGGAGGACCACGCCTGGGGCTCGACCTTCCTGATCAACGTGCCGATCGCCGTCCTCGCCGTGTTCGGCGCGCTCGCCCTGGTACCGCCGTCCAAGGCGGAGGCCATGGGCCGGATCGACTACGTCGGTGGTCTGCTGTCGATCGTCTCCGTCGGCTCCCTGATCTACGCCGCCATCGAGGGCCCGCACTCCGGCTGGGGCGTCGGCCCCGTCACGGCCGCCGTGATCGCCGGTGTCGGTCTGGTCGCTTTCATCGCCTGGGAGCTGCGCCACCCGCACCCGATGCTGAACGTCCGAAAGTTCGCGCTGCGGCCTTTCACCGGCTCGATGCTCGCGGTGATGTTCTTCTTCTTCGGCATGTTCGCCGTGATCTACTACGGGACGCAGTTCCTGCAGTTCGTCCTCGGCTACGGCGCCCTGGACACGGGCGTTCGGCTGCTGCCGCTGGGCGGTGCGGTGTTCCTCGGCTCCGCGGTGACCGGGATGCTCACCCCGAAGCTGGGGGTGAAGGTGATGGTCGTGACCGGCCTGGCCGTCGGCACGGCGGGCATGTTCCTGCTCACCCAGATCGACAAGGGGTCGACGTACGGGGACTTCCTGGTGCCGCTGATGATGCTGGGCCTCGCGCTCGGACTGGCCATCTCCCCGGCGACCGACACGATCATGGGCTCCTTCCCCGAGTCCGAGCTGGGCGTCGGCGGCGGTGTCAACGACACCGCTCTGGAGCTGGGCGGAGCGCTGGGCATCGCGGTGCTGGGCTCGCTGCTGGGCACGGCCTACCGGGACGAACTGACCGACCTGGTGGGCAACCGGCTCCCGGCCGAGGCGATGGAGACCGCCAAGGACTCGGTCGGCGCCGGCCTGGCCGTCGCGCAGCGGGTCGCGCAGGATCCCTCCGCCGGGCCCCAGCAGGCCCAGGCCGCCGTGGACGCCGTCCACCAGGCCTTTGCCCACGGAGTCGCCCAGACCAGCCTCATCGGCGGGATCATCATGGCCGCCGGAACACTGATCGTCCTCGCGGTCCTGCCGGGCCGGCGCGGGTTCACCAAGAAGAGCGCCGAGCCGGGGGCCGGGACGGCGGCGAACGAGGCGGCGCCTGTGCGAGAGCACACCGGAGCCCCCCGCTAGATCGTCGGCGGGGCGCCCACCGGATCGCCAGGGACGCGTCCGCCGAGTCGCCGGGCACCGCCTCCGCCGGATCGCCCGCCAGGCACGTCGGGTGGGAGTCAGGCGGCGCGAGACGCGCAGGGCGCGGGCATGGTCCACGGTCCATAGGCCATGGCCACGGGGATCCTCTGCCGGAACACCTCACCGAGGGCCGCGAGGTGACAGCGGCGGTCGCCTCAGTCGCCCCAGACGGTGAGCACCGGCCGCAGGCAGTTGAGTGGCGGCGCGCCTTCCCCGAACGCGGCAATCGCGGGTCATCGTCCAGTACCACTGCCGGCCGGGAACGTCGCTCGTCTCACCATGCCACCGGCAATGTCCTTCGACCCTGGGCGCAGCAGCCTGCCGAGGGATTGACTTCGATACATCCAGGTCGTGTACGAGGCTGTCCGCCGTACGACCGAGCGGGACGTGGAGACTATCGGACCCTCGGAAGCTCACCGCTTTCGCCCCGACGGTCAAGCCTGGCCCCGTAAACACTGACGATGGTGTGGTCGTCGTCCTCGTCGAGTATCCCGGCCCTGCGGTCGGGTCTGCCGCGTAGGTGAGCTCGTTGGGCGCTCGCGCAAAGTGTTGCGACGACCGATTCGGTGCTTGCAGGTGGCGCTCGAGTCCGCCCAGGTCGGAAGGCTCCGGCCGGATGTCGGAGCATTACTCTGTTTCGGTGTGAGCAGCATCCGTGATCGAGTTCTACTGGCCGCGCTCGAGTGCTTTTCCGACGAGGGATACGAGCGCACGACGATAGCCCGGATCCGGGAACGCAGCGGCGTGTCGAACGGTGCGCTCTTCCATCACTTCCGCAGTAAGGAGGCGATAGCCGGCGCGCTGTACCTGGACTCGATGCTTTCGGTGCACGAGGGCTATCGCAAGGTGCTGGCGGCGCAACCGGCGACGCTGGCGGAGGGTGTCGGCGGGGTGGTCCGGGGACAGTTGTCGTGGGTGGAGGCGAATCCGGCTCGTGCACGGTTCGTGTACGCACAGGGCAGGCTCGACTGGGCCAGCGAGCCGGGGGAGCGCCTGCGGGCTATGAACGAGGAGATCGGCGCTGCCTGGCGGGAATGGCTGGCGCCGTTCGTCCGTCGTGGTGAAGCGCGCGAGCTGTCGATGGCGCTGGTGGTAGCGGTGGTCACCGGTCCGGCGCACGCGCTCGCGCAGCAGTGGTTGGCGGGACAGCTTCCAGGACCGCTCCGAGCATATGCGGACGATCTGACGGCAGCGGCCGTGGCGGGAGTGTCCGGAAATCCGGCGTCGCGGATCGAAAGCGTGCCGTACCCAGTGGTCGGACGGATACGCGTCGAGCTCATCGACGCGGTGGGGTCGGTCTTGGGCGTGGCCGAGGTGGACGCACCCTTGGACGGGCCGCTGGGCTGAATCGGACATCTACCGAGTGTTGCTCCGGAGTGTTACTCTGTGGTCAATCCTACTGTGCGACAACCTGACCCATTTGGAGTTGAAGATGGCCGTCTCCGCGACCGCGACCCAACTGTTCGAGCTTCCCCCGGAGTACCGTTCGACCCAGGACCGGGCGCGCCTGGTGGCCGCCGAGTTCGCGCCGGAGGCGGTGGCGGTCCGGCGGCATACGCTGGAGCACGTCGAAATTCATCCCCGGCTGTGGCGGGCTTTCTGCGAAAACGGCTGGCCCGGCGCGATATTGGACCATGACTCCGGGGGAAGCGGGCTGGGTTTGCTCGGTGCGGCGCTGGTGCTGGAGGCGTTCGCCGAGCAGGGCATCGTCTTGTGGATGCCTGCGCTGTCTGCGGCCATCGCGTGGGCGATCGACCGGGTCGGCTCCGACACGCTGCGGGGCACATGGCTGCCCCGGATCGCTGCCGGCACAGCCCAGCTGGGCATGGCGGCAACCGAACCGGAGGCCGGTCACAACCTTTTCCGTGCGCGCACCGAGATACGCGAGGCCGACGGACGATTCGTCGTCACCGGGCGCAAGAGCATCACCTCCGGCGTGGACCTGGCCGACCGGCTGCTGGTCTTCGGCCGTGGGTCTGACGGGTACACCACCGTGCTGGTGGATCCGCGGGCTCCTGGCGTCACGGTCACCGAAGTGCCTATGCGTTTCCGAGAGGGCGTGCGCCAGTTCCAGCTCGACTTCGACGCGGTGGTCGCGGACGCGGTGGTCGGCGTCCCGGGGCAAGGCTTGCTCACCCTGTGGCCGTTCACGCACGTCGAGCGGGTTCTCACCGCCGCCATCTGCACGGGCTTGGCCCGGCACTGCCTCGATCACGCGGTCGCCCACGCGAAGAGCCGGGTCATCGCGAGCGAGCCGATCGGCGCGAACCAGGCGCTCGCGCATCCGCTGGCACACTTGCACGCGCGATCGGCCGCCGTCGGTCTCCTGGTTCGGCGCACTGCCGCCCGAATCGACGCGGGTGACGAGCAGAACACGGCCGCCGATGCCAACGCCGCCAAGGTGCTGGCCGCAGACCTGGCTTTCGACAGCGCCGATCACGCGATGCAGGTACTGGGCGCCGAAGCCTGGGACGAGCGCCACGGCTGGCTCGATCTCTATCTCGACGCGCGGCTCGCGAGATCCGGGCCGGTCAGTAACGAATTCGCGCTCAACTACCTTGCCGAGCACGTCCTCGGCCTTCCGGTGCGACGGTAGAGCGATCAGTCGAGCCCGGCCTCAGCGCAACAGCGGAGCCAGTCGGGTGCAGACCGTCCGGACATGCTCGGCGACCATCGGCTCGGGCATTCCGCCCACCGATCCCCACAGGTACACAGTGGAGGTGGGGGCGTCTTTCACGAGGTCGCGGATACGACCGGCGATCTCCTCCGGGGTACCGAACCAGAAGTACGACAGCGGGCCGCGCGGGTCACGCGTCGCGAGCTTCGCCGGGTCCACCGGTTTCGGCGGCGGCGCGTCCGTGCCTTCGACCATGTGACGTCGGTACGAGTCGACCTGGTAGGCGATATAGGGTGCCACCAAAGGCCAGTCCCGTTCGGGATCCTCGGTGACCCAGGCCTGGACCCCGCCGCCCATGCGTGCGATGGCGGGGTCGAAGCCCCCGGCGACCAGGCCGTCGCGATAGGCGGGCCAGCTCTCGTGATTCGGGGTCAGCAGGGGCGCTCCGAGCAAGCCGGCGCGTCGCGCGCCCTGAGGGCCGTGATAGCCCAGCCAGACCGGGATCGGATCTTGCACGGGGCCCGGCGTGACACCCCCTTCGGACCACAGCTGTCGCAGTCGCCGGACCATGTCGTCGGTCCTGCCGTAGCGCTGCCGGTCGGAGACGCCGTAGAGCTCGTATTCCGGCTTTCGGTAACCCGTTCCGATGCCGAGGTCCAGCCGCCCGTCGGAGATGAGGTCGACCAGGGCTGCCTGCTCGGCGACCTCGACCGGGGAGTGCAACGGCGCTACGAGGATGGCAGTACCGAGGCGCGCCCGCCGGGTGCGGGCGGCCGCGGCGGCGGCGAAGGTAAGCGGCTGCGTCAGGTAGCCGTCGTCGAAGAGGTGGTGTTCGGAGAACCACAGCGACCCCGCTCCGAGCCGGTCGGCCTCCTCGCACATCTCGAGGGTGAAGCCGTGCAACCGGGCAGCCGAGCCCTCGCGGTGCGGCGGATTCCGCAGATCGAAATAGAGGCCGACATCGATCGAGCCTTTGGTCGTCGGGCTGGTCACGGCAATCCTCCACCGGTGGGTCTGGTCGTCGGAGCCGGGGATTCCGCGGGCCAGAACGCGGCCCACGACGACTCCAGTGCGGGTAGGGCGGGTTCCGGTCCCACTCGCCAGCTGTCGAATTCGGCCTCCTGCGGGCGCTCGAGCAGATCCGCCGCATACCAGTGGCGCTCGATCCGTCTTTCGAACAACCACTTTCCCTCGACCCGGCGATAGGTGTCGTCGTAGCGGATCGCCATCACCACCCACCGATCGTGCACCTCGTGTTCGGCGCGACAGTAGACATGCCCGCTGGCGGTCTGCGGTCCGTCGTCGTCCACGTCCGGCCCCAGCTCGATCTGGTGACCGCAGATCAGGTGGATCGACCGGTAGAACCAGCGCAGCTGCGGTTCGATGAGCGCGCGTAAGGCTTCCCGGCCGGATCCGTGCCGGCCGAGGTGGACATCCGGAACGAACAGCGACAGCCAGGTGCCGACATCGCGCTGATCGACCGCCAACGCGTACTTGATCGGCAACTGCCCGATCTCCCAGCGCGCCTCCGCCCGGGCCAGCCGCCGTGCCAAGACCGACGGGTCCATCACTCGCCCCCGGTCAACATCACCGTGTCACCGGTGAGGTAGGCCAGATCGTCGCTCATCAAGGCGGCCACAGCACGACCGATGTCGGCCTCCGGATCGCCCATCCGGCCCAGCGGTAACCGCCGCACGTGCTGCTGGAAGCGCTCCGGCTGTTCCTCCCGGAACTGCTCGGCGGCGGGAGAAAGTGCGGTCGGCACAACAACATTCACCCGGATCCCGTAGCGGCCCCATTCCCTGGCAGCCACCCGCGACAGTCCGCGGATGCCTTCTTTGGCCATCGCGTAGGCGCCGAACAGCGGAGCCCCGTTGATCGCCGTGCTCGATCCGAAGTTGACGATCGCCCCTCCGCCGCGTTCGCACAGCAGCGGGAGCGCGGCCTGCATCGCCCACAATGTCGCCAGCGGGCCACTGCGGAAGCACACTTCGACGTCATTCTCGGTGACGTCGGCCAGCGGACCTTGGGTCGAGGACTGGGCGTTGTTCACCAGTCCGTCGAGACCGCCGAATTCCGCGGCGGTGGCAAGGATCGCGTGCTCGATCTGGTCGCGATCGGTGACGTCGCATTCCAGCGCGATGGCCTTTCCGCCGAACGCGGCGATCTCGCCGACGACCTTCTCGCATTTCGCCAGGGTGCGGCCGACGGCGGCGACCGACGCACCGTCGCGGGCCAGAGCCAGCGCGACGCCGCGGCCTATTCCTTGACCGGCTCCGGTGACCAGGACGGCCTTGCCGCTCAATCGGCCCGGGCGGGCCTCTGTCTCGGCGGAATCCATCATCTACCTTTCTGTTCTGCCCGGCCACGACGGAAACTCCCGCCGCCTCCGGGACCTGTTCACCCGAATTGGGTGAGATTCGCGATCAGCGGCGTATCCGAGTGCCGCTTCAGCCGGTACTCGCGCACCGCGCCACCGGCCGCGTGGACGACCCGGCCCGTGATATCTCCTGCCGATTCGGTGACCAGTGCGAGCACCACCCGGGATACATGCGCGGGGTCCAGATCCAGCGTGCTCCCGACCCGCTCGAGGTGATCGCGCGACATCCGGGTGCGGGCGCCGGGCGACACCGCGTTCACGGTGATGCCGTGGGGCGCGCCTTCGTCGGCGAGAGCCATGGTCAATCCCCACAGCGCTGCCTTGGACGCGGCATACGCGACTCCGGCGTGATATCCGGTTCCGAGCGCGGCTTCGGACACCGTATTGATCACCCTGCCGTAGCGGCGCTCGCGCATCGGCGCGAATGCCGCCCGGGCGATTCCCACGCTTCCTGTCACATTCGTGGCGAGAACCCGGTCGAAGTCCTCCTGGGACAGGCCGGTCATCTTCGACGCCGACATGATTCCGGCGTTGTTGATCACGATGTCGAGTCGTCCGAAGGTCTCCAGCGCGCACGCCACGGCCTGCTCCGCGCCGGAGAATCGCGAGATGTCCGAGCGGTCGGCGGTGGCGATTCCGCCTGCGGCGGTGATCGTCTCGACGACGGCACCCGCGACATCCGCGTCCTCCCTGGACACTCCGTCGAGGGACAGCGAAGCATCGTTCACGACCACTGCCGCACCGGCCGTCGCGAGTACGGCCGCGTGGGACGCACCGAGCCCGCGTCCGGCGCCGGTGACCAGCGCGACCCTGCCGGCGAGAGGTAAGTTCGGCATCGTGGTTCCGCTCGTGCTCACCGGTCCATCACCGGCTGGTGCATCACGGCGCTGATGCAGGAGTCGACGGCGAGCGCGATTCCGGTGATCGCGGCCGCCGCATCGGACGCGAGGAAGGCCACCGCGTGGGCGATATCCTCCGGCTCGGCCATCCGGCGCAGCGGCAGTTGCTCCACATAGCGCTCGAAGCGTTCGACGCCCAGATACGACTCGAAGGCAGGCGTGCGGACCGCGCCCGGGACGACCGCGTTGACCCGAATTCCGAACTCGCCGGCTTCTACCGCGGCCTCGCGCGTCAGTTGAACAACGCCTGCCTTCGCCACGCCGTAATAGGGAACCACGCCGGGAACCTTGCGAAGTCCCGCTGCGGAGGCCGTATTGACAATTACGCCCCGCCGCATCGGTGCCATTACCCGAATGGCTGCTCGCACGCCACGGAACGTGGCACCGAGATTTCCGTCCAAACCGTGCCGCCAGGTCTGGTCGTCGGTGTCGGCGATGGATTTGTTTCCGCCGAAACCGACATTGTTGTGCACGATGTCGATCCGGCCGTATCGCCGCAGAGCGGCGTCGAACATCTCGTCGACGAATCCCGGTGCGGTGACATCACCGGCGACCACCTGGGCATCGCCGCCGAGCGCCTGGATCTCCTCCGCGACTTTCGCGGCGTTGTCGGCGGAGATGTCGTTCACCACGACGGCCGCGTTCTCCCGCGCCAGCAGCAGAGCGGACGCACGCCCGATTCCCGACCCCGCGCCGGTGACCAATGCCACCTGGTCGCTGAATCGTCCGCTCATGATCGGCCTCGCTCTCGCTGTTGTCGGTTGTCCGTACGATGAAGGGAATTGGAGAAATGGACGGTTGGTCGGCCTGCGGTGTCGGAGGAGGAAGGGTGGGCGTGAGCGATCCGGTTGAGCTCATCGAAGTCGAGACCATGATTTTCGGTCGCTACAGCACCGCCACTCGCCGCCGCGGTGAACCGGTGCTGGACCGCAGCGCTTACACGTTGTTGTCCCGTATCGCTGCCGGAGCGCCCATGTCGATCACTCAGCTCAGCGAGGCGCTGGGGCTCGACGTTTCGACGCTCAACCGGCAGACCTCCGCGGCGATGCGGGCCGGACATCTGCGGCGAATTCCCGACCCGGACGGCGGCGTGGCCCGGAAGTTCGAACTCACCGCCGAAGGGCGGGACCGGCTCGACGAACAGCGTCACGCTTATCGCCGCTTCCTGGCCGATATCCTGTACGACTGGGACCGCTCGGATCTGGCCACCTTCGCCGGCTACCTGCGGCGGTTCAACTCCGCCCTCGAGAGCCGTCAGGGAGTCGCCTGGCCTCGTCCTGTTCCGGAGGCCGGTGGGTCGTACCGGGGTGAATCCGACATCCGGCATGGTTTCGGTGCCGGTGATCCGGCATGACAGTACGGACGCCGGTCGGAGCACGCTCAGCCCGCACGCAGCGCGATGCCCTGGGCGTTGAAGAACAATCCGCCGGGTGACAGCAGGGCCGACCGCGCGCCGCTGACTTGCCGGTCGCCGGCGTCCCGGCGCAGTTGCAGCACCGCCTCCCGCAGATGTCCCGCACCTTGGGAACCGCCCTCGGACAGGCTGCCGCCGTGCGGGTTGATCGGCACCCGGCCATCGATCAGGACGCGCTGGCGGCTCTGATCCCAGTGTTGGGTGAGGAAGTCGCCGGCCTCGCCGGGCTTGCAGAACCCGTAGGACTCCAAGCAGTGCAGGGTGATGATGGAGAAGCCGTCGTAGGGGAACAGCACATCGAAGTCATCCACGGTCAGGTCGCTGCGTGCCAGCAGCGCCTGCGACGCCACTGTCTGCCCGGTGTGGTCGAGGCCCGCGGTCAGGTGCTCTTCGGGATGGGCGGTCATTCCCATCGATAGCGCATGCACCAGAACGGGCTTCGCCGGCATGTCCCGGGCTCGATCGCTGGTGGTCACCACGAACGCGTCGGCACCGTCCACCGGGACATCCATGTCGTAGATGCACAGCGGTTCGCGGATCATCCGCCCGTTGAGATAGTCGGCCATATCGATCGGGTCGCGCATGACCGCGCCGGGATTCTCCGCCGCGCCCGCGCGGCCGTTGAGCGCGACCAAGCCGAGGTCCTTCCGGTCGCGCGCGAAGGTGTGGAGGTAGCGAGCGGCCCAGGCGGCGTAACCGGTCGGCCCGAACATTCCCCACGGCTCCGAGTCGGTGTGGCCGTCGCCCATGAGCGCGCGACCGTCGGGTAGCCCCGCAGCCGCTCTGGCTCGAAACGGCTCACGCCCGAGTCGGTACATCGAGTGATAGACGAGTACCGCGTTCGCGGCGCCGGACCATACCGCGTTGACGGCCGCGGTGAGGTGATTGCCGATCGGTGGCCGGACGCCGGTCCACCAGGTCACCGCAGGTAGCCCGAGGGCGGAGACGACCACGGCCGGATCGATGCCGTTGGTGTGCAGGCCGCCGCCTACCACGCCGTCGATGTCAGCGGCGGTCAGTCCCGCATCGCCGATCGCCGCCGTCGCGGCCTCGAGCACCATGGTGAGTTCGGTGGTCCCACGGTTCCGGTTGTAGGCCGAGCGTCCGAGGCCGACGATGGCTACGCGATCTTTGATCGGATTGCGCTGGGTGGAGAGGTTCATCGGTCGTTCTCCTTCCCGGTCACGGCGCGGAACGCGGGCCACGGCGCGCCTTCGCGGTCGATCCAGACCAGCTCCACGGGTTGCCCGATGCGCTGCTGC
This sequence comes from Nocardia sp. NPDC047038, assembly GCF_040644075.1. Classification (NCBI taxonomy): domain Bacteria; kingdom Bacillati; phylum Actinomycetota; class Actinomycetes; order Mycobacteriales; family Nocardiaceae; genus Nocardia; species Nocardia sp. NPDC047038. The sequence goes on from NZ_JBEYVQ010000001.1 coordinate 1,536,574, forward strand.
GCCTCCGGGGTTCGCACCAGCGGCGCAACGATTCGCAGCCCCGTCTGTTCGGCGAGTTCGATTGCCGCGAGAGGCCATGGCGGCGAGTAGTCCACGACTGGTGGACCTTGGTGCAGGCGGGTCAGCAGGTGAATCGTCCCCGCGCCCCGAACCGGTCGGACGGTCACTTCGGTGGCCCAGCACGACGGACACATCGGACGCAACGGAGTGTGCCACCGCGCGCAGTGCGGACACCAACCCGCCGTCAGCGTGTGGGTGAGCAGGCCGCGGTAGTACTCGATGTTGATCTGATCCAGCCGGATACGGGGATACCGCTGGAAGATCTCCTCATCGGCGGGCGGACAAGCGTCCCCGGCGACCCCGGAAAGGTTGCCCCCTGCTGCCGATGCTCGGTCGACCACGTGTACTCCCTTGTCTCACGGTTGGCTATCCGCCTTCGATCTTCGGTCGGCGAGGCGTCCGAAGGAAGGGGTAGCGAGCCGAACCGCGTTCTCCTGCGGAAACGTGCGGTCCAACCAGCGGGATGAATCGGTTTCCTTCGCTAACCAAAAGTACGGCTACTCATCGGCAATCCGTTAGGAGGTAGAAGCGGGCGGTTGTGACTGAAAATAAATTAACGATTTCATTGATTTAACTATAAGCAACCGGCTAGGTTGAGCCCCGTGTTCAAGGCATTCCGCACCTTGCGAGCGCGCGTGCTGGCGATCGCACTCGTCCCGAGCGTCGCCCTTCTGGTCATCGGAGGAGGGGGAGCCGCCTATCTCGTGGTGCAAGGACAGCAACTGAACGACTGGGCCGACGAGATGCGGGCCAACGCTTCGCCCGGACTCGCGTTCGTCCAAGCCGTCCAGCAGGAGCGCCGGATGAGCATGATGCGGATCGCGGGTCATCCCGAAATGTCGGCGAATCTTCGGGATGTGCGGCCGAAGGTGGATACCTTGATGCGACAGATCATCGGGGCCGCAGCCGCTTTCGAGGATCGCGATCCGGGCTTGGCGGCCGGTGCGCAGACCGCGCTCGACGGACTCTCGCGCGAACTGTCCTCGGTGCGAGCGAAAGTCGACACGAACACGATCTCGGTCGCAGACTCGTACACCTTCTACAACCAGCTCACCGACACTGCTCGCGCAGCCATGGCATCGTTCGCACACGGTGCTCCGGACTCCGAGATCGCCATCGGTTTCGGCACCGTGCTGGACTTGTTCACGGCCTCGGAAAGCATGGCTCGCGCACACGATCTGGCGGTCGCCGCGGAGGCGACGGGCGGGCTTTCCCCCGCGGAGGTCGAAGAGTTCGGTCGCCAGGTCGGCTTCTATCGCAATCAGATGCAGCTGCTTCCTGCGAGCCTGACCGAGGAGGGCCGCGCACGGTGGAAGGCGCTGAGCGAGTCGCCGGCGTGGCGTACGCTCAGCGAGGTCGAAACCGTCTTGGTCCGGCGTGGGGCCACCACGCAGACCGATCAGCAGGCGGTTCCGTCGTCCCGCTCCGGAACCCGTGGTGAGCCGGTGCGGACGGACGACAGCGTGCTGCCTGTCTCGACCGCCGATTGGGAAGCGGCGATCGCTGTGGTGTCCAAGGCGTTGCTCGAGCTCTGGACCGGCCAAGCCGAGCGCATTACCGAGTTCATCCAGGAGCTCGGCGACAGCCGGGCGCGGAACTCGTTGCTCGGCGGCTTGGTGGTGCTTCTCGTCACGGCCGCGACACTCGCGACCACGCTGCAATTGTCCGGCAGAATGATTCGCCGGCTGCATCGGCTGCGCGCTGAGACCACCGCGCTGACCGACGACAAGCTGCCCGCGATCGTCGGTGCGCTGAACCGCGGTGAGCCGGTGGATATCGAGAAGGAATTGACCCGGCTCGATTTCGGTACCGACGAGATCGGCCAGGTCGCCGACGCGTTCAACCGCGCTCAGCTGTCGGCCGTGAACGCGGCGGCGACGGAAGCGCGGACGCGCGAAGGCGTCAACTCCGTATTCGTGAACATCGCCCACCGCAGCCAGGTCGTGCTGCACCGGCACCTCAAACTGCTCAACGACGCGGAGTACGAGCAAGAGGATCCCAAGATCCTCGACCTGCTCTTCCGGCTGCATCACCTCGCGACCCGCGAGCGCCGCAACGCCGAGAACCTGATCATCCTGGGTGGTGAGCAGCCGCGGCGGCAGTGGCGCAATCCGGTGCGGCTGGACGAACTCGTCCGCGGCGCTGTCGCCGAGGCTCAGGACTACTTCCGCGTGCGGGTCGGGCGGCTGCCGGATGTCAAGGTCTCCGGCGGGGTGATCGCCGACCTGATCCACCTTCTGGCCGAACTCATCGACAACGCGACATCGTTCTCCCCGCCGGATTCCCGGGTGGAGGTGTCCGGCAACGCCGTGGGCCGGGGCGTGGTGATCGAAGTCGTGGACCAGGGAATCGGCATGCCTGCCGAGCAATTGGCGGCGCTGAACGAAACGCTCTCGAATCCACCGGATTTCGCGCTGGCAGCCTTGTCGACCGACAATCGGCTCGGAATGTTCGTGGTGGCGCGTCTGGCCGGTCGGATCGGCGTGACGGCGCGACTGGCGGAGTCCGAATACGGCGGTGTGAAGGCGGTCGTCCTGATCCCCGCGGCGCTGCTGGTCAGCGAGGACAGCGGCGAACCGGCCTGGGCGATCCCCGAACCGCTGGTGAGCACCGGCTGGTCCCCGGCCATTCCGCCGACCGCCCCGGAGACGTTTTCCGGTGCCGGCGACAGCGTCGTCCCCTCCCCGGACGGACCGTGGCGGCAGGCGGCGCTGCCGCAAGAACCCTCTCGCGGCTTGATCGATCGGCAGGGTCTCGGCCGAGGACCCGCGGCACGCGTCGATCCGCTCGAGCATCGCGGAGATCCCCGGCCCGAACTGCCGCGCCGACAACGCCAGTCGCATCTGGCGCCGCAGCTGGCGAACAGCACGCCGGGTCCGGAGGCTGCGGCGGGGCAGCCACCGCAGCGTTCCGCGGACGAAGCGCGAGACCTGTTCTCCGCGATCGAGCGCGGCACGCGCCAGGGCCGGGCTACGCCGCCCCCATCGTTCCCGACAACGAACAGTGAGTGAGAACACACGGTGACGACATCTGCGAACACGATGAAGAACCTCGACTGGCTGCTCGACGATTTCCTCGGCCGCATGCCGGGCATCGAGTGCGCCGTGGTCCTGTCGACCGACGGCATGTTGATCAGTAAATCCAGTGCCCTGACCCGGGAGAACGCTGAACACTTCTGCGCCATGGCCTCGGCGTTGCAAGGGCTCGCCCGCAGCGCCGGCGGCCATTTCGGAGTCGGTGGGGTTCGCCAATCGGTCATCGAACTCGACCGTGCGGTGCTGTTCGTGACATCGGCCGGGGACAACGCATGCCTGGCCGTATTGGCGGGCGAGGACTTGAACATGGGCATGGTCGCCTACGAGATGAACCAGACGGTGGCGCGCGTCGGCACGTTCCTCTCGGCGGCTCCACGCCCGAACTTCGGCCACGCGACCGGCCATAGATTGTCATGACCGATCCTCGTGAACCCTGGTTCGATGACGACGCGGGGCCGTTGGTGCCCGCCTATGCGGTGACCCGCGGACGCACGACGAGCAACCGGCACGAGCTGGACATGATCACCCTGGTGATCACGATGTCGACCGGCCTTGGACTCACCCGGCTGGAGCCCGAGTACCGCGAGATCTTGCAGTCGTGTGGCGTTCCCAAGTCGGTCGCGGAGATCTCGGCCGAGATCCGCAGGCCGCTGGCGGTCACCAAAATCCTGATCGGCGATCTGATCGACGACGGCTACGTCGCCTACCGGTCGCCGCGACCCATGAACGCCGATTCGGCGGACATCAATCTTCTTCGGACGGTACTGGATGGAATTCGCGCACTCTGATCTACGGGAGGAGCCGCACATGCTTCCCGTTACCGCCGTCAAGGTATTGGTGGCGGGCGGTTTCGGGGTCGGCAAGACCACGCTGGTGTCCACCATCAGCGAGGTCCGGCCGCTTCGCACCGAAGAGCTGCTGAGCGAACTGAGTGTCGGTGTAGACGATCTGGATGGGGTGGAAACGAAGACCACGACCACCGTCGCACTGGACTTCGGGCGGATCACGCTCAACGAGACGCTGGTTCTGTACCTGTTCGGAACGCCGGGACAGGATCGCTTCTGGTTTCTGTGGGACGAGCTGTCTCGCGGGGCGCTCGGCGCCGTGGTCCTGGTCGACACCCGACGGTTCGACGCCTCGTTCGCCGCAGTGGACTACTTCGAGAGCAGGGGGGTGCCCTTCGTGCTGGCGGTCAATTGCTTCGACAACGCCAACCTGTACACGCCGGACGAGGTGAGGCGAGGATTGGATCTCGACCCGCACGTCCCGGTCGGCCTGTTCGACGCACGTCGTCGCGAATCGGTCAAGGATATCCTGGTGACCTTGATGGAACACATTCTCGCACAAGCGGATCGGGCTCAGGCGAGGTCGCCGCTCCGAGTGGACGGATACAGCTGACAGCGACCAGTGTGTCGTCTCGTCGTGTTCTGACCCGGCTCGACGAAGTCCGAGTCCCGTGGCCGGTCCCGCGAGGACCGGCCACGGGCATTTCAGCTGAGCCGTTCGATGATCAGAGCCATGCCCTGGCCACCGCCGACACACATCGTCTCGAGCCCGAACTGCTTGTCGTGGGTGCGCAGCGAATTGATCAGGGTCGTGGTGATGCGAGCGCCGGTCATGCCGAACGGATGGCCCAGTGCGATGGCGCCGCCGTTGACATTGAGCCTGTCGAGCGGAATTCCCAGCTCCTTATAGGAGGGAATCACCTGAGCGGCGAACGCCTCGTTGATCTCGAACAGGTCGATGTCGCCGATGGTCAGGCCGGCGTTGGCCAGCGCGTCGCGGGTGGCGTCGACCGGGCCGAGGCCCATGATCTCCGGCGACAGCGCCGAGACACCAGTGGCGACGATGCGCGCGAGCGGGGTGAGCCCCCGGTCGCGCGCAGCTCGGTCGGACATGATCACCAGCGCGGCGGCGCCGTCGTTGAGCGGGCATGCGTTGCCCGCGGTTACCGTGCCGTCCGGCCGGAAGACCGGGCGCAATCCCGCGAGTGCCTCCCGTGTCGTGCCCGGGCGCGGACTCTCGTCGGTGTCCAGGACGGTGCCGTCGGGCAGCGTGATGGGCGTGATCTCGCGGGCCCAGAAACCGGCGTCGGCGGCTTCCTGGTACAGCCGCTGGGAGCGGGCGGCGAACTCGTCCTGCTCCTGGCGCGAGACATTGCGATACTGCGCGACGTTCTCCGCGGTCTGTCCCATGGCGATGTAGACGTCCGGGAGTCCGCTCTCCTCACGCGGGTCGGTCCAGTCCGGCGCGCCGCCGGTCGCTCGCTTGGCAGTGCGAGTCTGGGCGTCACGGAAGCGTGGATTGGTCCACGGGTTGGTCGTGCGGTCGCGCGGGTCGGCGCCCTCCGCAACCGGGGGAGTGTCGGCGTGCCCGCGGGTGCCGCGGCTGATGGCCTCGACACCGGCGGAAACGAACGCCTCACCCTCGCCTGCCTTGATGGCGTGCAACGCCATGCGGGTGGTCTGGACGCTGGAGGCGCAGTACCGCGTGACCGTGGTCCCGGGAACGGTGTCCAGCCCGAGTAGTACCGCGGCGACTCGACCCATGTTGAAGCCCTGCTCGCCGCCGGGTGCGCCGCAGCCGAGCATCAGGTCCTTGATATCTGCCGGATCGAGTGCGGGCACCTGATCCAGCGCGGCGCGCACCGCCTGAACCGTGAGGTCGTCGGGCCGCATGTCCTTGGTCCGGCCCTTGTAGGCCCGGCCGATCGGGGTGCGTGCGGCGGCGACGATCACTGCGTCCACCATGAGGGCTCCTTTTTCGGTCGTGAATGAGAACGGCGCCGGCCCGTCGGGGCCGACGCCGGGTCTTGGTTCAGGCGCGGACGTTGTCCCCGCCGGGATAGCCACCGCCGCCGAACATCTCGTCCAACGCCGCGTAGTCCTTGGCGCCGTCGCGATGGGGGATCTCATCGACGAACTCGACCGTGCGCGGCTTCTTGTAGGAGGCGATGCGCTGGCGGCAGTGCTCGATCAGCTCCTCTGCCGTCACCTCGGCGCCTTCCACCAGCGCGACGACTGCTTTCACCGACTGGGTGAACTTCGGATCGGGCACGCCGATCAGCGCGGCCTCGCGCACCGCGGGGTGCTGCTCCAGGCAGTTCTCGACCTCGGCCGGGTAGATGTTCTCCGCTGCGGACTTGATCATCCGCGTCATCGTTCCGATGAAGTGGATGGTGCCATCGGCCTCGCGCCTGCCCAGGTCGGTGGTGTGCCACCACCCGTCGCGCATCCGCTGCTCGTTGATCTCCGGCCGGTTCCAGTAACCGGCATGGACCACGTCGCCGGCGACGACGATCTCGCCGGGTTCGCCGATCGGCTGCTCGTTTCCCTCGGCGTCGACGATCCGCACACGGACGAGCGGAGCCGGACGACCGGAGTTGCCCTGACCGCGTCCGCCGTGACCGTTCACCACCGCCAGACCGCTGACCTCCGTCTGTCCGAAGCCGCCCGGGGTCGCCCCCCACGGCGCGGTGTCCTCGGCCAGCAAGCCGTTCCACAGCGGGGTGAACGGACCGCCGCGCAGCTTGGACACATCGTGTTTGTCGGCGTCGTAGAGCTGGGTCATCTGGATGATCGTGGGCGGCATGAGGAACGCCGAGGTGACGCCCTCACGGGTGATGATCTCCAGCAGGGCCTCGGCCTCGACGCGCCGGACGAAGACGTTGGTGCCGCCCTGCAGGTAGACCGCTACGGCGTCCCACTGGAAGTTGCCGATATGGAACAGCGGGCCGGAGTTGAGGAAGACCGACTCGTGGCTCGAGCGGGTCAGGTAGGACGCCTCCACTCCCATCGTCAGCAGGTTGCGCTGGGTCAGCAGCGAGCCGTTCGGGCGACCCGCGATCGCGGCGGTGTAGATCACCAGGACGGGAAGGTCGACATCCACCGGGCCCCACGGGTCGTCGGTGCCGTGGGCGGCGATGGCGTCCTCGTAGCTGCCCGCGCCGGTGGCGTCGTGCTGCCACCACACCGGGTCTCGCTGGGTCAGTTTGCGCGCGTCGCGGACGGCGTCGCCGATTTCCTCGTCCTGCCACACCACGACCTTCGGATCGAAGTCGTCGATGACGAACGCGAACTCCTCGCCCGACTGCCGCCAGTTCGCCGGGCAGACCATCGCCCCCAGCTTGGCGCAGGCGCCGAGCAGTTCGAACACCCGGAACGACGTCTGGCCCAGCCAGAGCACCCGGTCGCCCTCGCCCACACCCGCGGCTTCCAGCGCATGGGCCGCTCGGTTGACCCGGTCGTCGAACTCGGGCCAGGTCAGTCGATACTGGTCGTCCACAATGGCCGTGGTGCCGGGGTAGCTGCGCCGGTGTTCTCTCGAAATGTCACCCAACGTGGTGGTGGGCACGGTTTCTCCTCGTCTGCGATCGTTCAGTGATTCGAATCGGTAATGTCGGCCCGCAACCATTCGCTGGTACGAGGGTGGTTGGGGTGGGGATGGCCCAGCGCGCGCAGCACGAAGCTGTGGACGCACGCCACGAGGTCGGGCTCGTCCGGCGGCAACGCGCCGTTCAGGCCGCTGGTGAGCACGCCGCGCACCAGATGTCCGACGAGCATCGCGCCGGTTTCGGGATCGCCCAGCGGCAGTTCGCCCTTACGCATGCCCCGCCGGATGATCTCGGACAACTGCTTGTCGAAGATCCCGTACAACGTGGTGACCTGCTCGGGGAGGACCTCCATCAGATCCTGGTCCAAGAACAGCCGCGTTCGCTGGGCGCGTTCCTGGTCGTAGAGGCTGCCCATGTTGCAACGCAGCCACGTGTGCATCTGTTCGGCGACCGGAGCGTCGGGATCGATTCGATCCCGGAGTTGGCGGGCGACGATTCGCACCTCGTCCTCCAGAAGTGCGAGCAGCAGGTGGGCTTTGCTCGGGAAGCGGCGATAGAAGTTGCTGGCTGATGTGTGGGAGGCGGCGAGGACTTGGCGAACCTTCAGCGACCGGAAGTGGGAGCGTTCGAGCACCGACCATGCCGCGGCCAGTATCCGCTGGGTCTCGGAGTCGCGCACCGGCGGGTGGTAGTCGTCTGCATGAAGGCTTCCACTCGCATAGGTGGGGACGGACTGCTGCAACTCTGCACCCCTGCTCGGCTGATCATGGCGGGCTTCGGTCTAATCCGATAGATAATTCTACTACATGAATAAGGCTGAGCAGCTTGACGAGGGGCAGTGTTACCTAGGTCACAACCCTTCGGGCGTCCTGCGGTGCGATCCAGATCGCTATTCGGATTTTCGGGGTCGCGGGTGGCTCATTCGGGTGGTCGCGCGCCACCGGCGGGGATCGTGGGCCGACTGCGAGCATGCACCGGTGCCGTCGCCGTCGCGGTCGGCTGCCTCGCTACTGCGAGGTTACGAGCGAGAATGTGACCCTCACGGGCAGCGGCGGGAAAGCGGTAGCGGCATGACTGCGCGAGCGTGACGACGTGCAGCATTGGCGACCCGGCGCAGGGTCCGCGGACTCTGCACGGTAGGTAACGGGCCATAGCTTACAGTCGAGGAATGGCGTCGCGGCAGACTGCCGGAGGCCGACCGCAGGCGCACCGGTCGTCCGTCGGACTCCACCGTCGAGCGCCGGGTGTTGCGGGAGGCCAGGGCTGAACTGGTGTCGGTCGGGGTCGAAGCGTTCAGCCTCACGGCCACGCTGCGGCGTGCGAAGGTCGGCAACAGTGGCTTCTACCGGCGGTGGTCGAGCGCGCAGGAACTCATCGTCGACGCGCTCGCTTCCATCGCCACTTGGCCGGAGGTTCCCGACCTCGGCGACCTTCGCCGGGAGTTGCGTGTCCTGGTGGATGCGTTCGATCGGCCGGGGGCGTGGAAAGGGCTTCAGGTCCTGTTCACCTTCACCGGGCAGGCGGCCCGGCATCCCGAGCTGTATGCGCGTGTCCAGCGTACGGTGATCGTTCCGGCGAGCCGGCGAGTAATCGCGGTATCCGAGCGTGCCTGCGCTCGAGGAGAATTCACGCCCGACGTCGATCCGAAGGCGCTCGCGGCGGCATTCGTCGGTGCGTTGACCGTTGTCGAGCAGTGGTCGGTCAGTGCAGGCGACGACGTCGGTACCGATTTGGACGCCGTGCTCGAAACGTTCGCCGCACTGGCCCGTCGCCCCGGTGCCGACAACCGGCAGTGAGTCGGTGCTGGAGGCCCGGCCGCCGCGCAGTGTATCGGCAGAGCGCGCGCGTCGTGATGGCGTCCGCTGTCGGAGCCGAATCGAGACGGGAGCACCTGCGGCCGCGTGGCTTCCAGGGCCGCGGTGGACGCCTGCCTTCTGTGAGTCTGCTGGCGGTTAGCTTCGAGTTGAGTGCAGCCCGGGAAGTCTTTATAGTTCAAATAATGAACTGATTCATCTGGTGGAGCCGCATCGGCCTCCGGTCGGCTTCTCGATGTACAAGGTCTCGGGGTTGGGCCGCGTTGATGATCCAACCCGATCAGGAGGCGTCCACCACCGAGGTCGGATCTGAAACCCGCAGTGAACGGCGAAGAGACGACTACGGGTGATCGGTGGTCCTGCGATACCCACGCTCGAGCGAGCGACGGTGGCCGCGCGGCCGTGGGAACGTTCGCGTCAGCGAGCCGAGAAAAAGTAGACCGAACGAGAGGATGATGGTGTCCGACGAATACAACTCCAAGTACAAGAGTATTCAGCACTCCGAGGCTGCCGTGACTCTGGAAGATGAGACCACCCACTTCGACTCACTGGCGATTCCGTCCGATCGCACCGACCTGTGGGAAGAGACCGCGTTGGGGGTGGTTGCCGAGTGCGGCGACTATGACGTGCTCTTGTGGGCCGCCGGCTACGTGCTGTTCGGTAACGGCAAAGGGCTTTGGGGTCCGGGCAAGAGCGCAGAACGCGAGATTCAACTGATCGTCGTACCGAAGTCCCAGCGAGGTCGGATGAGCGACAACGACTTCGTGCGGGTCGGCTGGACGCCTACCGAGCGCCTGCGCGGCGATCAGATCAAGGTCGTAGCGGCAGACGATGCGATCACCTGGGACTTCAACGGATTGCGTTTCGTCTCGCAGCCGCCGCAGTGGCGCCTCGAAGGCCTCAGCCGGAGATGCCGAATTCGATCTCACGTACCGCCAGAATGGTGCCCCGCTGTGGAATTGGGGGCCGTTCACCAAGGCGCACGAACAGGATCGCGCCGGATACGACGCCTTCGTCACCGTGGACGGCACTATCCGAACCTCTGTTCATGAGCTCGAACTGACCCGTGGCTACGGAGTGCGCGAGCACATCATCACCGGTCAATCCAACGATCCGATCGCCAACCTGTCCGCGCCGAACTGGATGTGGTGGCTCTACACCATCAAGGACGACGTCAAGATCAACTTCTTCCAGCCGCGGGATGGTCTTCAGCTCGGCTTTGTGAAATATGCCGGCGAGCAAGTCAACATCGGTCCAGGCAACGGTTCGACCGACTTTCAGGTGACCGAGAAGTGGGAGGACCCGCGGACGGGTATGAACCTTCCGGTCAAGTGGCGCCTGACGATGGAGAACGGCGCGACTACGGTCGACCTGGACATTGCGGCTCACGGCCGGGCCTACAGCCACTGGCCGACCGCGAACGGTACTCGCATGTATTCGTACCTGCTGTCCACGATGACCGGCGTGGTTCGGCTCCCAGATGGCCGGAGCGTCGAACTGGACAACCATCTCGCAGTGAACTCGTTCTGCCGCACAGTGCTCACCGCGGCCGAAACCAGCAAAGGGCCTGGCCTGATCACCGAGTGATCCACCCGCCGACAAGGTGTGTTCCGCGGGCGGCGGCACAACTGCCCGTGGATCGGGTCACCGTCGGCGCAGTACAAGCGGCCCTCCGAATGGGTCATCGTGACAACACTGCGCCGGACGAGTACCGGGAAGGTCCGTAAGCACCGACTGCGGAAGTGGTACGAGGACGGCACTCTGTCGGCGCGATGCGGTGCTGGCCTCTGGTCCGTGTCACTCGGCGAGGCCGAGGATCCGTGGCCACCGGGCATCGAATGAGTTAATTATTTATGCTATATAAAGAGAGCTTCCGGCGGTGCCACGCCGGCGCCTCGTAACCCGGGTGCCGGCAGTGGAACCGTCGGCCGGCGAATGGTAGCGGTCGGCCGCATGGAAGGCCCGAACCGCCGGAGTCGGGCAGCCGGCTCCGGCGTTGCGGGCGACAGGAGTTGTCGCGTCTCCGGCGAACAGCGGGTCGCGGCGGCGTGCGGGCGCCGATCGACATCGGCGCCCGCCCTCTGTTCGGCGAGACGCCGCGCAGGGCGCTACCTGATGGGACGAAAGAAGTGCGAATGTCCGAACCGGAGATCGAAATCGCGGAAGTGTCCGATGCGGCCGGCCGCTACGAGTAGTCGCGCAGCCTTCGAGGAGTCGTGGTCACGATGACGCCGGAGAGGGGCGAACCGAAGATCTCCGCGGCCCCGATCCCGGCGCGCATTCTCGCCTACCTGGTGGATTTCGTCTGCCCACTCGGGACCTTTGTCGTACTGGTCGTGCTCGCGGTCCAGCATTCGCCGAGTGCGTGGTCGAGGCTTACTTGGGCGACGATGGCCGCCGCGGTGGCGGGTCTGGTCGGTCGCAACAGGATTCTTCGGCAGGGACGCACCGGTCGCACGTGGGGTCGCATCGTCACCGGAACCAGGACTGTCGTCGGTTCGCACCATCGGGCACCCGGTATCCCGCGCACCGTGCTGCGGGAGGCGGCACATTTCATCGATCTCCTCCCGGTGCTGATCATCTGGTTGTGGCCATGGCGGGGGCGTGCGGGGCAATCCTTCGCCGACGCACTCGCAGGCACTTGGGTGATCGCGGATGGCACGGCGGCAGAGGTCGATCGGCGCACTGCTCGCCGCATGGCCGTGGCCTCGGTCGTCGGATTCGCGCTCGCGCTCGTCCTGCTGTGTATCTGCCACTAGGTCACCGGCTACCGCGCATGATCGCTCGGAGACCTTGCCGCAGCGCAGGCGCATAAGTTCGTGAAGCCCGGGCCGGAAACCGAGCCGTGTTCTCGTGGGCGTGGCCTCGAGTTCGATGCAGTTCTCCCCGTAGCCAGTGATTCGCGGTGTGGCCCGCCTCGAAGGTTATCGAGGCTTGTGGAGCAACCCGTGCAACAGCAGCGTCGCCAGTTCGTTGAACGCATCCGCTGCCGAGAGGCCCGTGCGCTCGAGCAGTACTCCGGATTGGACTCCCTCGATGGCGAGCGCCACGAGCTGGGAGGCGAACAGGCCGTCGGTGGCGCGGAAGCGACCTTCCCGGATGCCGTCGTCGATCAGTTCACGAACGCGTTCGGCCGCACGGGCGGTGTTGCGTGCGTAGATCTCGGCGGTGGGAGCGAAGGACACCATGTCTTCGTAGAAGGTCGTGGAGTTGCGCCGCATCGCGTTCGCGACACCGCTGAGGTAGGTCAGGATCTTGGCTTGCGGGTCGGTTCGGGTGGCCACGTCGGCTTCGATGCGTTCGGCCGATTCGCCGAAGAACTGTTTGGTGGCGAGTACCACCAGCTGCTCCTTGGTCGCGGCGACGCTGTAGAGGGTGGCTTTGGAGCAGTGCAGTCTTTCGGTGAGCTCGCCGATCGTGATGGTGGTGAAGCCTTCGCTGAGAAAAATCTCCTGCACCTGTCGCAGCAAATCGTCGCGACGCGCGACATCGACCCGCCGCTTGCGGGGGGAGTTGAGCGTGTTTCGACGCGCCGGGCTCGTGCGAGGCATGGGATCGAGTGTTTCATACCGGTCATCGGGCCGCCGCGAGTGAAGGTTTGGTTATCGCCACCATGAGGTACTGTTTCGGGTACCATCGAATCACATTTGGTACCCACACTCGCATTGGAGTGGTAATGAGTCCTGACTCTGCAACCCGCGTCGGTGAACTGCTCGAGCAGTTCGGGGCGCCGGAGGCGGACGTGGCCTGGCTGTTGTGCGACCGGCATTCGGAATCGGCCCGAGCCCTGACGATCATCGATGAGCGATCGGTGGCGACGCACTACAGCTATGGTGAGCTGGCCGAGGCGTCACGCCGAGTCGCCGCGGTACTGGCCGAGGACGGAGTGGGGCGCGGTGATCGTGTCGCGACCGTGATGGGCAAGGGCGCCGATCTGGTCGCGGTCGTGCTGGGCATCTGGCGCCTGGGCGCGGTGTATGTGCCGTTGTTCACCGCCTTCGCCGAAGACGCGATCGGTTCCCGGCTCACCGATGCCGGGGCGGTGCTCGTCGTGGCCGACGAGGACCAGCAGGCGAAAGTGCCTTCCGGTGACTGGACTCTCATCGTCGCCGGTACCGATGCCCCGGAAGGGCTCACCGCCCGGATCGACGCGGCCGACCCGAAGGATATGGACTCGGTCCGGGTCGGTGGTGACGGTGCGTTGGTGCACATGTTCACCTCCGGTACGACCGGTAAACCCAAGGGTGTGGTGCATCCGGTGCGGTATGCCGCCGGCTGGCAGAGCTACCTGGAGTTCGGTCTCGGTGTGGGGTCCGGCAGCGTGTTCTGGTGCGGTGCCGACCCGGGATGGGCCTACGGGCTCTACACCGCGATCGTGGCGCCGCTGGCGGCCGGCGTGCCGACGATCCTGGTTCGTGGCGGCTTCTCGGCCGCGACGACGTTGGCGGTGCTGAAGGATCTCGCGGTCACCGACTACACCGCCGCGCCCACGGTCTATCGCGGGCTGCGCGCTTCAGGAATCCCGGTACCCGAGAACCTTGCCCTGCGCCGGTTGTCGAGCGCGGGAGAGCCCCTGACCCCGGAGGTCAACGACTGGGCCAGCGAGGCGCTCGGACTCGAGGTGCACGACCACTACGGGCAGACCGAGCTCGGAATGCCGATCGGTTTCCCGCACCACCCGCGGCTGCGACGCCCGGTGCTGACCGGAGCGATGGGAACATCGCTGCCGGGCTGGAGGATCACCGTCTTGGGCGAGGACGACGACGCGCCGGTCGCTGCCGGGCAGACCGGGCGGCTGGCGATCGTGGTGGCGGACAGTCCGTTGATGACCTTCCGCGGCTACGTCGGAGGGCGCGGTAGCGACCGGTTCCGCGGCGATGGCGCGTATTTCCTGACCGGTGATATCGCCTCGATCGACACCGATGGGATCGTCCGGTTCTCCGCGCGGGACGACGATGTCATCATCATGGCCGGATACCGCATAGGCCCCTTCGACATCGAATCCACCCTGCTGCGGCATCCCGCCGTCGACGAAGCCGCAGTGGTCGCAGGCCCGGACGAGGTACGTGGTGAGGTCGTCGAGGCATTCGTGATCCTCGCGCCCGGCACCGAGGGCACCGACGATCTCGTCGAGCAGCTCCAGCAGTGGGTCAAGGACAATTACGCCGCGCATGCCTATCCGCGCCGTATCCACTTCGTCGAGGCGCTGCCCAAAACCCCGAGCGGCAAGATCCAGCGTGCACAGCTACGTCGGCGTCGCCGTGAGAACACCCCGGGCGTGGCTGCCTCATGAACTCCTCCGCACCGGTCCTGATCACCCGCTCCGGTCCGATCCGCACGCTCACTCTCAACCGCCCCGCCCGCCGCAATGCCTTGAACCCGGAACTGATCGAGGCACTCGATACCGCCCTGACCGAGGCCGAACAAGATCCGCACACCCGGTGCCTGATCCTCGCCGGAGCGGGCAAGAGCTTCTGCGCCGGCGCCGACCTACAGTATTTCCTCAGTGCGGTCGACACCCCGGGCGGACCGACTCGGTTCCTGCGCCGGGTCTCGGCAGTGGTCACCCGGTTGGAGACCAGCCGCCTGCCGGTGGTCGCCGCCCTGCACGGGCACGCCGTCGCCGGTGGTCTGGAGCTGGCACTGGCCTGCGATGTGGTCGTCGCCGCCGAAACGGCACTCATCGGCGACGGGCATATCCGCAACGATCTGCTTCCGGCCGCGGGCTCGAGCGTGCGGTTGCCGCGCAAAGTGGGCGACTCGATGGCGCGCTGGCTGGCCCTGACCGGACAGCTGGTCCCCGCCCAACGGCTCGCCGCGACCGGCTGGCTGCACGCGGTAGTCCCCGCCGAGGAAGTCCACGCCTGTGCCCAGGCCGCCGCGATGGAGTTGGCCGATGCGAGCGGCCCGGCCCAATCCGCGTTCAAAGCCCTGCTGCACACGCTGACCACCATGGACGAAAAGCACGGGTTGGCCCGAGAACTCGACGATTTCGAAGAGCACTGGAACACCAACGACGTACCGGCCGCATTGACCGCGTTCCTGCAACGCCGATCGGCCTAGTGCATACCGAACCCGCTATCTCACTTTGGGAGTGCAATGAACCGCTACACCGATCAAGTGGTCCTCGTGACCGGCGGAGCCCAAGGGCTCGGCGCGGCCATGGCCGAACGATTCGCGGCCGAAGGCGCGATCGTGGCCATCGGCGATGTCAACGACGTCGCCGCCCACGACCTCGCCGACCGCCTGGAGAAAGAATTCGGGCGCGCCTGCCTGGCCCATCCGGTCGACGTCACCTCCTCCGAAGACGTCAACGCCTGGGTCGAAGCCGTCGCCGGCACGCACGGCCGCATCGACGTCCTGGTCAACAACGCCGGAATCATCCGTGACAACCGCATCGAGGATATCGACGACAAGGACTGGCACTCGGTCGTGGATGTCTCCCTGTCGGGAGCGTTCTTCTGCGCCCGTGCGGTATTGCCGCACATGCGATCACGCGGCTACGGCCGGATCGTCTCGTTCTCCTCGATGAGCTGGCGCGGCAACTTCGGCCAGGCCAACTACGTCGCCGCCAAGGCCGGCATCGTCGGCCTCACCCGCACCATCGCGCTGGAGACCGCCCGCCAAGGCATCACCGCCAACGCCATAGCGCCCGGCCTCATCGAAACACCCATGCTGGCCTCGATGAACGCCGCGGCCCGCGACAAGCTGATCGCCAAAGTGCCGCAACGCAAGACCGGCCAGCCGCAAGATATCGCCGAGGCCGCCGCGTACCTGTGTTCACCGGCCGCCGGATACGTCAGCGGCGTCGTCCTCGACGTGGATGGAGGCCTGGGTATCGGTTCATCGATCCGATAGCCGAGCCCGGCCCCAGTCTGCCTGGTCCGGATCGTGGCGGGGAGCCGTCGCCTGTCGTGGGTTCAGACGAGCGAGTGGTGAAGAAGCGCTCGATCGTTGGGAATCGGATCAGGCGTTCGGATCAGCACGTCGGTCGCGCGGCGTGGCTCGATGAACCCTGGGATTGCCTTGCCAGCCGCACGGCAGTCCGCAACTCGCCTGGACCACTGTCTCGACCCGGCCGCTGACCATTTCCCGATCGATCGCCGAGGCATGCGCGGGATAGCCACACTTCGGGCACTTCTCGAAGAAGTCGAGTACGTCGCGGATCCGCATGTGCAGGACGCGGTCCGGGGTCGATCGCGGCGGTGTCTGGGTACGCATTATCGGGCGCGTCTCGCTGCTGCGTGGGGCGCCGCGCCGATCCGAGCCGGTCTGGGTTCCGGCGGAGTCGCCGCACAGTAACTTCGCTATCGACCGAGCGGCGTCGCGGCGGGCACCGCCGGTCGCACGCCGACCTGCTTGGAGCGTGCGGGAATCGCGGCGTGCAGCACTGTCATCTGCCACTGGAGCGCGAATCGCGGCGGCGAGCGGGGTGGTCGGCTGTTCGCGCGGATCGAGGCAGGCGACCAGGTCGTTCGACGGGTCTGGCATACGCCGATTATACAGACAAATGATTGATATATTTTACTACTTGGAACCCTGTGGTGGCCCGCGCCGGTCGAGCTCGGATTGTGCTGCGGCGGCCCGGCGAAGCGCTGAGGTCAGGGCTTGTTCGCCGTGTCCGCTGGTGTGTAGCCCGCGCCGAAGAGGACGAACCGGGTCAGCGCCGCCTTGATGTCCCGGTCGCTGCCCGCGGTGGGGAAGAGGGTATCGCCGCCGAGGGCGGCGCCGAGGACTAGTGCCAAGGAGAGTCGGACAGCGTCTCGGATGTCGCTGGTCGCCGCGGTGCCGCTGGCGGCCATATAGCGGTGGACTCCGTCCATCAGCGCGTGTATGCACGGCGCGAGCGGCGAATGATCCGCAATCAGCTCGTTTTCGCCGGCTCCCGCGGCCAGCGAGGCGAGTATCTGGCGGTTGGTCGCGCAAAGGTCGTACAGCCCGGATACGAAGCGAAACGTGACGTCGGTGGGAGTCTGGCGGGTATCGGCGCCCAGCGTCGTCGCGAAATCGTTCATGAACTCCACCAGGGGAGCGGCTGCTGTCGCGCGGAACAGTTCGGCTTTGGACGTGAAGTGGCGGTACACCATCGACTCCGTGACACCTGCCCGCTGTGCGATCAATCTGATGCTGGTCCGCTCGAATCCACAGCCCATGAACTCGGCGGAAGCCGCGCCGGTGATGAGTTTCCTGACTTCGGCCGACGATCGACGTCTGCGGTCGGTGCTGGTTGCCACCCCGTCATGATCCCACGGGCACTTAGGGAGGCGGACTCCCTTGACGTGACTCGGATCATATCGTTAAATCATTCATGAGATGCCAATCACACGCCGCGGTGGTGAAGGCCCCGAGGTCTGATGGGCATCGCGACCACTGCCAATCACTATCCGTCCGGGTGCGGCGTTCGGCGGCCCCGACGGTTCATCGGATGAGTCGACCGGTCTCGCGGCGATCCATGTCGTGCCTGCGCTCATCCATTCCGTAACACCGTGAGGAGATCCACTACATGGCTGCGATCGAGGGTCGGCTGTTCATCGACGGCGAGTTTCGAGAAGCGCGGTCGGGACGCCGATACGACGTGATCAATCCAGCCGACGAATCCGTCGTCGCGACGGCGGCGGACGCGGGAGTCGAGGATGTCGACGACGCGATCACGGCGGCGCGCCGGTTCGCCGACACGTCGGATTGGGCCACCGATCACGAGTTCCGCAGGCACTGCCTCGTGCAGCTGCAAGGTGCGCTCCGAGAACGACTGGACGACATCAGGGCGCTGGTGACCGCGGAGGCGGGAATCTGCGCATCGGTGCTGCCGACGCATGTCGACCTGATGGTCGACGGGATGGACTTTTTCAACGACCTCATCACCTCCTTCCAGTGGGAGGAACAGTTGCCGGCGTACGAAGTCCTCGGCATGCGGAGCTTGCGCCGCATCCGGTATGAGCCCTACGGCGTCGTCGGTGCGATCACGCCGTGGAACGCGCCGTTCATGACCGCCATCTGGAAAATGCATCACGGCCTTGCCACGGGTAACGCGGTAGTGCTCAAGAGCGCTCCGGACACCCCGCTGACGGGCGCACTGCTCGCTCAGATCGTGAGTGAATCCACCGATATCCCCGCGGGTGCGTTCAACGCGATCAGTTCCGAGGACAAGTCCATTGCCGGCGATGCCATGACCGCTGACCAGCGAATCGATCTTTTTCATTTCACCGGTTCCCCCGGAGTCGGACAGCGGATCGCCGAACGCGCAGCCACTGGAATCCGGCACACGGTTCTCGAGTTGGGTGGAAAATCGGCGAATATTCTCCTGCCGGATGCCGATCTGGACCTAGCGTGTGGGCTCGGTGTGGCCATGTGCATGTCCAGCAGTGGGCAAGGATGCGCGCTGGCGACTCGTATGGTCGTGCACGCGGACATCTACGATGAGGTGCTCGCGAGGCTGGAGGCCATCGTCGGCAACCTGCCCTGGGGTGATCCGCGGGACCCTCGGAACGTCGTGGGGCCGATCATCCGTGAGGAGCAGTTGAAGCGCGTCGAGGGCTTGGTCGATCGGGCGCGTGCCGAGGGCGCCCGGGTGCTGTGCGGAGGGGCGCGTGGCGATCGGGGCGGTCGCGGATTCTGGTACCAGCCCACTGTTCTCGCCGATGTGGATGAGAACGCCGAGATTGCGCAGACCGAGGTGTTCGGCCCGGTGCTGTCGGTCATCCGTTACGACGGCGACGACGATGAGGCCGTCCGCGTCGCCAACAATTCCCGCTACGGGTTGTCCGGGTACGTGCTATCCGCGGACGAGGAACGTGCCTGGGCTGTCGCCCGCCGCCTCAAGGCCGGAACGGTGAATATCGGCGCCTCCTTCTACCTTTCACCCGATGCGCCGTTCGGCGGATACGGCATCAGCGGCGACGGCGTCGAACACGGCATCGAGGGCTTTCGGGAGTACCTGCGCATCAAGTCCATCGCCAGCCCCGAGCGCTGATCCGAGGAGTGACCATGAGGATGCAAGACAAGGTCGTGGCCATCACCGGCGCCGGTTCGGGGCTCGGCCGGGAGGGCGCGCTCCTGTTCGCCGACGAAGGGGCGAGTGTGGTGGTCAGCGATGTCGTACCCGGACGCGCGCAGAAGGTCGCGAAGGAAATCGAGCTGCGAGGCGGACACGCCACGGCGTTGGACGCGGATGTCCGGATCGAAGCCGACATGAAACGCTTGGTGGACGCGACGACCACCAGCTATGGCCGCATCGACGTCATGTGGGCGAATGCGGGCATTCCGGAACCGGGATTCGGCATGCAACCGCTGGCCGAATCGTCGCTGGAGGACTGGAACAACATCTTCGCGGTGAATACGACCGGCATCTACCTGGCGTGGAAATGCGCCGCGCAGTGGATGATCGGGAACAACGCCGGTGGTGCGCTGCTGGCGACATCGTCGGCCGCCTCGTTCACCGCGTACCCGGGGTTTCCCATGTACACAGCATCGAAGGCCGCTGTGAACGGCTTGGTGCGGGCGGCGGCACTCGAGTTCGGCAAGTACGGGATTCGCGCCAACGCGTTGTGCCCGACCCACGGGATGTCGGTGAATTTCGCGCTGCCGCCGAACGCCGAGGTTCTCGGTAAGTCGTACGAGGAGATGCAGCCATGGGACCCGGACAAGCGGGCGATGCCGCTGCGCCTCGATCGGCCGCCGACTCTTCGCGACAATGCCGATCTCGCGTTGTTCTTGGCATCCGACGAGTCGAGATACATGTCCGGGCAGACGATCCAATCGGCGGATGGCGGGCAGTTCGCTCGCACGTCGATCATCTTCCCGACCGATCTGGGCGTGACGGATGACATCACGTCGGGTTCGATCCCGGACGAGTTCCGCGATCAGATGGATCGGTGATCGCGGATGCAGTCGACCACCAGATTCGATCCCCGCATCTCGGGACTGTCACAGCAGGTGAAGACACTGGCCAGTCCGCAGGAGGTGTACTTCGAGAAGGCGCGGGACATCCGCGCGGAACATCTCGACGGAGCCCTGCATCTCTACCGCCACGACGATATTCTCGCCCTCAACAAACACCCCGACGTGCTGGGCAACGGTGGCAGAGGCGGGAGCTTCGGCCACGATGGAAGGCTGATCCCCCTCGAAATCGACGGACCCGACCACAAGAAGTGGCGGCGGCTGCTGGACCCGATGTTCGCCCCGAAACGGGTGCAGCGGCTCGAAAATCAGATACGCCGGCTGGCGGCCGACCTGATCGAAAACGTTCGAGCGGCCGGCGGAGCCGAGTTCAACAGTGGTTTTTGCACACCGCTGCCATGCCAGACGTTCCTCGGGCTCGTCGGCGCCCCCACTGCGGATCTCGATTTCTTCTTGGAGTTCAAGGAGGGAGTCATCCATCCGAAGGGCGATACCACCGAGGAGATCGAAGCGAATATGGCAGTGGCAGGGGGGAAGTTGCTGGAATATTTCGACGGGTTCCTGAAGGACAAACGCAAGCGCCTCGATGAGGATGATGATGTCATCGCGGAACTCTTGCGATCCGAGGTGGCCGGCGAGCCGCTGGCCGAGTTCGACCTGATCAACATCCTGTTCCTGTTGATGTTCGCGGGACTGGACACCGTAACGGCCTCGCTGTCGTGTTCGATCGCGTGGCTCGGAAGGAATCCGGAGCACCGACGGAGCCTGGTCGACTCTCCGGAGTTGCTGATGCCTGCCATCGAGGAACTGCTCCGGTACGAGTCGCCGGTGCCCTCGGGCATGCGGTATCCGGTTCGGGACATCGATCTCGGCGACGGACTGATCATCCAGGAAGGCGAACAGATCAACGCGTTCTGGGCTGCGGCGAACGTGGATCCGACCTATCACGAGGATCCGCTGCGTGTTGACTTCGGCCGGCCCCGGGTCGGTCACATGACGTTCGCGAGCGGAGTGCACCGGTGTCTCGGATCTCACCTCGCGCGCATGGAACTTCGGATCGCTCTGGAGCAAGTGCTCGCGGAAATTCCTCGATACGAAGTCGATATCGATGCCTTGGTATACGACAACGTGGCGGTTCGGACGGTCACTCATCTGCCGGTGGTGATCCCGTGATCGCGGCACGCCGGAGTGTGGTGCGATCTGTGGCGCGCTGGTCGACCGGAAAGGCGGTGTCGCGCCGATGAGACTGCGTCTGGAGACGGATAAATGTGTCGGACATGCGCTGTGTCATGCGATGGATGCCGATTTGTTTCCGCTCGACGACAACGGCTACTCCACGGTGCAATCCACGGAACTCTCGCCGGGGGACGTCGGGCGCGCACAAGACGGGGTGAACGCGTGTCCGGAGCGCGCCCTCCGGATTGATGAGTAAGTCGTCGGCGGCCTGACCATTCGAGTGAATTCGCCGGTGTCCTCAGCGGCGCCGGCGAACTCGAAGTGTCTCGAGGAGTTCGGCACGGGGTGGCGCCGATGGCCGCGGCAGGGACGGTAGCTGTCCTACGGCAGGACATCCACCAACGTCACGTCGGAGTTGCCGACCATGTATTTCGCGACGCCCTCGAGGTGCCGCCGCCAGTGCGCCTGCGCTCCGCCGACGTCGCCGTCGCGCAGCGATTTGACCAGCTTGGTCCACGCCCGCTGTGCAGCGCGTTGCGCCGGTCCCTCGTGGCCTTCTTCGTGGGCGGCGATGAATACGACGTTGTGCACTTCGATGATCTTGAACAGTATCTCGGCGAGGACACCCAGGGTGATGTTGCCCGCGAGGCCGACGAGCGCCTGGTGCAGCCGGACGTCGTGTTGCGCGAAAGCCTCGGCGTCATCGATCAGTTCAGCGCCCTTGTGCACCATCTGGTCGAGTTGGTCGAGGCCGGCCGCGGAAGCCCTGTTTCTGCCCCTGCTGTTGCCCAGCATTCCGACCGCGGCCACCTCGAGTTCCGTGCGAGCCCGATAGACGTCGACCAGGGGAGTTCCCTTGTACTGCAGGAGCAGACCGGTGTACCTAGCCGCTACGGCGTCGTCGAGTTTGAGCACGCGTGCGCCACCGTGCGCGCCCCGCAGCACCGTGATGATCGACTCCGACTCCAGGATGCGAAAGGCCTCGCGCAGCGTGGGTCGGGAAACCCCGAAGTGCTCCATGAGTTCCGCCTCGTTCGGCAGGGGGTCGCCCACGGACAACTCTCCGGTGATGACGCGTCGGCGAAGATCGGCCGCTACCAGTTCACCGGCCTTGGGTACCTTCACCACACTCGACCTGACCAACTTGGCCACCGACCCCTCGCTTTTCCTTGTTGCTGCCATGTCGAACCCACATCATGCCAGGTGTGTGCGGCGATGCGTTGCACCTTACGTATAATTAGTTAGACTGTTGTGCTCATAATACAGCCTTCAACTCATCCTCGCCGCAGATGAGCCCCAGCGTGCG
Organism: Nocardia sp. NPDC047038; assembly: GCF_040644075.1. Taxonomy (NCBI): domain Bacteria; kingdom Bacillati; phylum Actinomycetota; class Actinomycetes; order Mycobacteriales; family Nocardiaceae; genus Nocardia; species Nocardia sp. NPDC047038. The sequence continues at coordinate 1,559,194 of NZ_JBEYVQ010000001.1, forward strand.
ACGCACCATTTTCGATTCCGAGCACGACCACTTTGGTGCCGCTGTCAGATCTCTCTTCGAAAAAGAGTGCGCACCCCGCGTCGGGAGTAGGAGGCGCGCGGTTATGTGGACCGGGGCGTGTGACTCGAGGTCGGCTGGGGTTGGTGTGGTCGTGACTTCGGCCTCGGCGCACCGCCGGAGGCGAAGTCGTCACTTCCTACGTGCGTTGAGCTTCCACCATCTCCTGCACCCGTGCGATGTGCTCCGGCGATGTGAGACTTTGCCGCTCGGCCGCGATCGCCTGCTCGAGCAGTGCTCCGAGAACTCGGGCGGAGCCTGCGTTCATCAAGCGTTTGGTGTCCTGTAGCGCCCGTCGTGGAATCGCGGCGAGGCGGTGCGCGAGGTCCAGCGCGGTCGACTGCACGTCTTCCGCCGGAACGACGCGGTTGACCAGGCCGTACTCGAGCGCTTTGCGGGCTGGGATCCGCTCGCCGAGTAGAACGAATTCCTTGGCCCGCATCAGTCCGGCCATCAGTGGCCAGAGCATGGCGGTGCCGTCCGCCGGCACCAAGCCGACCGCGAGGTGTGGATCGGCCAGAAAAGAAGTCTCGGATGCCACGGCGAGGTCGGACAACGCGACCAGGCTGGCCCCCAAGCCGACCGCGGGACCATTGATCGCCGCCACGATCGGCTGGGGAAGTCCGGCCATGCCGTGTGCGATCCGGCGCGCTTCATCGAACACCTCGTCCTGCACGTCGGCGTCTCGTTGCGTCTCCACCATCCGGGGAAGGTCGCCGCCGGCACTGAAGGCGCGACCCGCGCCGGTCAGGACAACGGCGCGCACCTCGCGATTCGCCGCCAGATCGGGCCAGACGTCGGCGAGTTCCCGGTGCATGACCGCATCGGCGGCGTTCCTCGCCTCCGGCCGGTTCATGGTCACCACGGCCACGTGGCCGGTGTACTCGATGGTCAGCGTGCGGTATCGGGTCACGTCACTCCCTCTCATAAATAGTTAACCAATTATACTTATTGGGCGTTATTGTGACCGTGCCCGTACCAGGTGGGGCTGCGGCGTGCCGGAAGCTCCTTCTCAGAACAGCGGCGGCCGTGACGGTCGCGGTGATCGAGGGCCCGCGGCCAGGCGACGGTGACCATGCGCGACACTCCCGCTCGGCTGTTGGGCGAGCCCGGCGCCGGATCGCCCGCCACCGCTACTTACCGATGCGGCGACCAGGGCTGCCGACGAATCGCCGAGGAGACCATGGCGGCGTAGCGGTCGGCGAGGGCCGCTACCTCTCGGCACAACACACGTACCCGCTCATCGGCGCCTCCGTGCTGCCGCAGCGATCGATGGAACTCGACCGAAGCCTGGGCGACCTGGTCCACGGTGCGGCAGATCTGGTCCCGGTCTTCGCTCGGCAGGTGGAGCAGAGCCGTGTTCAGCAGTGTCTCGATACCGAGCAGTAGTTGGGCACGCGCTGGTTTCGGGCCGCTGTCTTGCGACCCAGTCGGCTCGGCCGCATAGCAATCCGCGAGGTCCCGGGCGAGTCCGGTGATCACGCGGGCGAGGGGTCCCCCTTGCGCGTCGACGGAGTGTCCCCGCACAGCTCGCAAGAGCTCCAACGAGGTGGGCAGGACGGCGTCCACCTCGATATGGGCGTGCGAGCTGTCGTGTCGCGACGGCCGCGCCAGTTGGCTGTTGCTCGGGCGTGCCGACAATCGGATGCTCATGTCAGTCCGGTCACCAGATTCCACAATCCCGCACCCGACGCGCGTAGAGCCGCCTCGCCGAGCACGTGCTCCCAGTGCTGCGGTCCTCCGAATTCCGAACGCCATGCCAATGCCCGCAGAGTGAAGTGACGTAACCGATGATCGAGCGTGAACCCGATCGCTCCGTGCGCTTGATGAGCGTTGCGCGCCACGATCGGCGCTGACCGAGACGTCTGAGCCTTGGCCACCGCGATCGCCAATTCACTACGCTCGTCTTCGAAACCCGCTTCGGTGACGCGGGACACGGCGAATTCGGTTGCGGCGCGAGCCATGGCGACCGCGCCGGCCGACTCCGCGACCAGCGACTGGACAGCCTGGAACTTGCCCAGCGGTCTGCCGAACTGCTGGCGGGTGCCGACGTGTTCGATGGTGAGCTGGAGCGCCTGTTCTATCGCCCCGCAGATCTGGATCGAACGGGCGAGCGCACCACGCAGCATGAATTCACGCCCGATCCGGTGCGGTGCCGGGCCGATGGCGCTGGAGGGTAGTTCGACGTCGACAACGATTCGATCACGGGGGTCCCGCGCCAGACCGGTGCCGGGCTCGAGGCTCAGGTCGGCGGCGGACACCAGTGCGACCGAGTGGTCGTTGGCGAGCACGACCGCGTCCGCGGCACGCGCCCATGGCACGCGATCCAAAGATGCGGTCACACGGCGGTCGTCGATGACGAGCGACGGGTCGTACGCGGCGGTGAGCGGCGCGTCGGGTACCGGCAGCCCCGCCGCGCGCAGCAGCCAGGACGCCAGAAGATCGGTTTCGGCGAGCGGGACCGGCGCGGCGTGCGCGGCGGCACTCGCGATCACCACAGCGAGGTCGGCTTGCGTCGCGCCGCTGCCGCCGTCGGATTCGGGCGTCGTCAGAAGGGTGAGTCCGGACTCGGCGAGTGTCTTCCACAGCGTGGGGCTGAACGCGATCTCGGTGTCCGGTACGTCCAGGACGGCGCGTGCGGTGGCGGAGAAGATGTCGTCCGCCAGGCCCCTCAGTTCGGCCAGTTCCTCAGCGCGGCCGGGTGCATCGAATGTCATCGCAGTCCTAATCCTCGTGCCACCACGCCGCGCAGAATTTCGCTGGTTCCGCCGCGCAGGGTGAATCCGGGTGTGTGCAGCAGCCCTTCACCGAGCAGCCGGGTGAACTCGTCAGCGGAGCCGGGATCCGCGTCGGTAGCGACGGCGGTCGCGGCGACTTCGACCACGTCGCCTTCGTAGCGGGTGCCGAGGTCTTTCACGAGCGCTGCGGAGAGGTCCGCGGACTTCCCGTCCGAAAGGGCATTCGCCACTGCCGAGGACAGCTGCCGCAGCGTCGTCAGCCGCGCCACGAGCGCGCCGAGCGACGTGACCGATGCCGTGTCGGAATCGTCGCTGTCCGCCAATCTGGTGAGGAACGCCTCCAGCAGCGGTTGGGTCGACAGGATGCGTTCGGGGCCACTGCGCTCGAATCCGAGTTCGGAGGTCACCTGGCGCCATCCCTCGCCGGGAGTGCCGAGCACCATGTGGTCCGGGACGAAGACGTGATCCAGCACCACCTCGTTGAAGTGATGCTGTCCGGTGAGAAGCCGGATGGGGCGTATCTCGATGCCCGGCGCATCGAGCGTCACGATGAACTGGCTCAAGCCGTCGTGACGCCGTGCGGCATCGAGCGGGGCACTGCGAGCGAGAACGAAGAAGGCGTGTGCGTGGTGCGCGCCCGATGTCCAGACCTTGGTCCCGGTCAGCTCCCAGCCTCCGTCGACGCGCGTGGCCTTCGTCCGCACGCTGGCCAGGTCCGACCCGGACTCGGGCTCGCTCATGCCGATCGCAAAGAAGCACTTCCCTTCGGCGATCGCGGGAAGGTACTCGCGCCGCTGGCCGTCGGTGCCGTAGCTGAGCAACGCGGGGACGACCTGCCGGTCGGCGACCCAGTGCGCCGCCACCGGCGCGCCCGCGGCGAGCAGTTCCTCGGTGACGACGAACCGGTCGAGATGGGTGCGACCGTGGCCGCCGTACTCGGTCGGGACGGTCATTCCCAACCATCCGCGTCCGGCCAGACGCTCGCTGAATCCCGGATCCCACGACGAGATCCACGAGTCGACGTGTGGCTGCCAGCCGTGCGTCGCGCGATCCTGGATCAGGAACGCGCGCACTTCGGCGCGAAGCGCGTCCGCCTCCGGCGGGAAGGCGCGCAAAGGGGGGATCAGCGAAGTGTTCAATGTCGTCTTTCCAGTCGTCGGGTGTGGGTATGCGCGGTCACACGACCCCGCCCGCGGTGAGCTTCTCGATCTCCTCTTCCGACTTGTCCAGCACCTGACTGAGCACCTCATGGGTGTGCTGTCCCAGCTTCGGCGGCGCTTCGTAGCGGGCGAGCGGCGCGCCGGACATGCGGATCGGGTTGCGCAGGATATCGAGCGCGCCCGAATCCGGGTGTTCGACGGTCAGTTTGAGCTGCCGGTGACGCACCTGCGGGTTGGCGAAGACGCCGTCCATATCGTTGACCGGACTCACCGGAACGTCGGCGGCCTCGAGTTCACGGACCCACTCCTGCGCCGGGCGAAGGCGAAAGATCTCGCCGAGAGTGGAAAGGACCAAGTCGCGATTGGCGATGCGCGCCGACACCGTGGCGAAACGAGGGTCTGTGGCGAGATCGGGCATTCCCAGAACCTGTACCAGTCCAGACCATTGTTTGGGTGTGGATGCCACGACGAAGATCTCGTCGTCGGCGCATCGGAACGTCTGGGAGGGGATCCCGCCGAAACCTCCGTTCCCGCGCCGTGGCGCCGGAGTCCCGGAGACGAGGTAGTTCTGTGCGTAGTGGGAGAGCGCCGCTACCCCGCAGTCCAGCAGGGCCATGTCGATGTACTGTCCTGTCCCGGTCGCCGCCCGATGGTGCAGGGCGGCCAGAATCGCGTTACAGGCGTACAGCCCGGTGAGTATGTCGACCATCGAGACGCCGACCTTCATCGGGCCTGCGCCGGGTTCCCCGTCGGGATGGCCGGACACGCTCATCATTCCCGACATCGCCTGGAAGACGCCGTCGTAGCCGGGCCGGTCCGAATACGGACCCTCCTGCCCGAATCCAGTGATCGAGCAATAGATCAATCGGGGGTTGATCTTTTGGAGCGAGGCGTAGTCGAGTCCGTACTTGGCGAGCACGCCGACCCGGAAATTCTCCACGAGGATGTCCGAGCGTGCGGCGAGCTCGCGAATGAGCTGCGCGCCCTCCGGCTTGGAATGGTCCACGGTGATCGACCGTTTGTTGCGGTTGCAGCTGAGGTAGAACCCTGCCTCGGGTGTGACCTGGCCGTTCCGGTCGTGCAGGTACGGGGGCCCGTAGGTGCGCGCGTCGTCGCCGACGCGTGGGCGTTCCACCTTGACGACATCGGCACCGAGGTCACCCAGCAATTGGGTGGTGAACGGCCCCGCGAGAATGCGGCTCAGGTCCAACACCCGGATGCCGGACAAGGCAGCTGTGCTCATCTGTCAATCCTTCGGCTCGCGAGGCAGTCCGAGGACGCGCTCGGCGATGATGTTCTTCTGGATTTCGCTGGAACCGGCGTAGATCGTCTCCGCGCGGGCCCGGATGAAGGAGCGGCGCAGTGCCTCGGAGGGCCGGTCCGGACCGGAACCCCATTCCGTCGACAGCCACCCATCGGCGCCGAGTATGTCCATCGCGACCTCGGTGAACTCCTGATGCCAGCGTGACCAGTAGTACTTGCCGATCGACGACTCCGGTCCGAACTGTCCTTCGCGCAAGGCGGTCGACAGTGTGCGTAAGTTGTTGTAGCCCATGATGTCCAGCTGGATCATGCTGTCGATGAGCCGGTCGCGCAGCACCGGGTCGGCGGTGGCTCCTCGCTTCTTCGCCAGTTCACGGACCTCCGCCATTTCCCGGCGGAACGAGAACTGATAGCCGAGAACAGAGGTCGCGCGTTCGTGCCCGAGGGTGGTCATCGCGCACTGCCAACCCTGCCCCGGACGGCCCAGGACGTTGTCGATGCTCGTGCGGGCCTCGTCGAAGAAGACTTCGTTGAAGCCGCTGTCGCCGAGCATGGTGCGGATCGGGATCACTCGCACGCCGGGTTGGTCGAGCGGAATCAGCATGTAGGACAGTCCCGCGTGCCGACGCGAGTCCGGATCGGTGCGCACGATGGCGAAGATCCAATCGGCGTGCTGGGCGAAGGTCGTCCAGATCTTCTGTCCCGTGACGACCCACTCGTCGCCGTCGAGCCGCGCCCGGGTGGCGATACCGGCGAGGTCGGAGCCCGCGTTAGGTTCGGAATAACCTTGGCACCAGACGACTTCCGCACGGGCCATCGGTGGAAGCAGCCGTTGCCGCTGCTCCGGGGTCCCGTAGGTCAATGCGGTCGGCGCCATCAAAGTCTCGCCGTGGAATGCCGCGCGCGGCGGCGCACCAGCCTGTGCGAGTTCGGTGGCCAGAACGATCTCTTGGGACAGCGTGGCGTTCCGTCCGCCGTATTCGGACGGCCAGGAGATCCCGAGCCATCGCCCGTCGGCGAGTTCTCGCTCCCAGGTGCGCCGTAGCTCCCAGTTGTCGTCGTCGTCCGGTCCGCCGCGGTCGTGCTGATTCACGAAACGGTCGGTGAGGTGCTCGCGGAGCCACGTGCGCAGCTCGTCGCGGAACAGGATGTCCTCGGGTGTCAGAGGCAGGTCGCTGGTCGTGTCTCGCATGCCGTCGCCTCTAGGCCGGGGGCAGGTGGCCGCACATCGGCCATGTCGAGGTGACCAGATTCTGAATGGGATCTACGCAGTCGAATTCCATCCCTGTCCTTTCGATATCCGGCGGAAGCGGCTCGGCCGCCCGTGATGGTCAGCCGGCTTGGGTGTTCGGGGGCCGGTAGAAGACAGCGAGTTGCAGGGCCGCTGCGAGCAGGCCGCCGATCAGCGAGATCGCCAGGCCCGGCCAGCCGTCGATGCTCGGGGCGAGTCCGGCGAGGTGATCGAGTGACCATTCGCCCGGCCCAGCGGTCGCCACGAACACGCCGATCGTGGCGAGGACCAGGTTGTACTCCCAGCCGTTGGCATTGACGAAGAAACCCGACCCGCGATGCACGGTATAGGCCGCAACCGCCATCAAGGCCACGAACCCCGCTCCCGCGAAAGGGGTGAGCAAGCCCACGGCGAGCAGCACGCCCGCGGCCGTCTCGGTGCCGGCGGCCAGCAGTGCGTGCACCCGCCCGGGACGCATCCCGATACTGTCGAACCAGCGGCCGGTGCCCGGTATCCGCCCGCCGCCGAAGAACTTGTTGAGGCCGTGCGCGGCCATCGTCAGCCCGGCGATGACGCGCAGTGCGGCCACGGCGAAATCGACTTCGGTCCCGGTCATCGCGCACCCGCCGGAAGCGGTCGGCTCGATTCGCCCGCCTTGCTGCTCGCGCGGTCGCGCGGCGATTCGGCCATGTCCGGCTCGGGCACGTCACTCTCCTTCGGCTGTGCACTGGACTCTGCTGTAGCTTGGACTTCCAAGCGCTTTATAGTACAAATAATACACTAATTAAACCAGAGGAGGAGACGTGCCCGACCTGGAATGGCGCCTCGAACAGGGCGTCGGCACGATCACGCTCAACCGGCCACAGGCGCGCAACGCGTTCACCTTCGAGATGATTCGGGAGTGGGCGCGGCTGCTCGAGGCCGCGAAGCGTGATGACGAGGTCAAGGTCGTCGTGCTGACCGGTGCCGGTGAGCAGGCATTCTGTTCGGGCGTCGACCTCGGGAGCATCTCCAACGCGAACAAGGACCTGACGCCGCTGCAGCGCAAGTCGCAGTTGCACGACGAGATCCATCAGGTCGCCCTCGCGGTCGAGGCGCTGGACAAGCCGCTCATCGCCTCCATCAACGGCGTCGCCGTCGGCGCCGGGCTCGACATGGCGCTCATGTGCGACATGCGGGTGATGTCGCGCTCGGCGAAGGTGTCGGAGGGGTACGTGCGCGTCGGCCTCACTCCCGGAGACGGAGGCGCGTACTACCTGCCCCGGATCGTCGGCACCTCGAAGGCATTGGAACTGTTGCTGACCGGCGATTTCATCGACGCCGACGAGGCGCTGCGGATCGGCCTGGTCAACAGGCTCGCCGAGCCGGAGCGGCTGGCCGAGGTCACCGGGGCGCTGGCCGCGCAACTCGCCGCCGCGCCGCCGGTCACGGTGCGCATGATCAAACGCGTGACCTATCAGTCCGCGGGCACCGACCTGCGCACCGCGCTGGATCTCATCTCCTCGCACTTCGCGGTCGTGGCAGCCACCGAGGACGCCGCGGAGGCGCTCGCGGCGATGCGCGAGAAACGCGCACCGAACTACGTCGGCCGCTGAGAACAACACCGGAGAGAAGTGACGTGAGTACCGAACACAGCACCGCCCACCGAGCCGCCGAGGCGGCAACGCAAGAACCCCGCGTATTCGACGCGTGGATCAACCTGCCCTACGCACCGGGGGAGGTGACTCCCGATCCGTCCGTGGTGGCGCGGTTCAAGCGCGGCAACAGCGCGTACGAGGGCGGCCAGACGATGACGGATGTGGTCGCCGAGATGGACCGGCTCGGTATCTCCGGTGGCGTGCTGACCAAGGTTCCTCGCGATATCACCCCGCCCTACGTGCACGGCACCAAAACGGGTGAGGCCGTGCTGCGCGAGACGTGCGAGCGGCTGGCGAAGTTCCAGGCGGAGTACCCCGGCAGGTTCGTGACATCCGTGGGCATCGACCCGCGCCTGGGTTACGAGGCGGCCAAGCACGTGCGAATCGCGGTGCGCGAGTACGGCATCAAGTGCATCCGCGTGGTCCCGATGTTCACCGGCATCGCGATCGACGACAAGCTGGCCTTCCCGATGTACACCGCCGCCTGCGACGAAGGGGCGGTCGTCTCGATCAACGTCGGTGTGCCCGGCCCCATGAAACCGGCCAAGCTGCAGCGCACCATCCTGATCGACGAGGTGGCGCTCACCTTCCCGGAACTGAAGATCGTGATGTCGCACCTGGGCGACCCCTGGATCAGCGAGACCGTGTCGATGCTCGTAAAGCATCCGAACGTGTTCGCGATGACCGCCGGGTGGGCGCCGAAGTACGTGCCCGAGGACATCCTCGCTGTCGCGCGCAAACGCAACAAGACCAAGCTCATGTGGGCCTCTGACTACCCCATTCTTCCCTTCGATCGAACGATCACCGAGGGCAGGGCACTCGAGTTGCCCGACGATTCGCGCCGCAACTATCTCGGCGCCAACGCATTGGCCGTCTTCGGCGAACCCCCTGCGGGTACTGGAGCCGACACCGGAACAGGAGACTGAATATGGGACTGCACGATGGGCGCGTCGTGATCGTCACCGGCGCCGCGGGCGGCATCGGTCGCGAACACGCGCTGGAATTCGCACGGCAGGGCGCGCAGGTCGTCGTCAACGATCTCGGGCCGGCGGAGGATGTCGTCGCCGAGATCAAGGAGATGGGCGGGCTCGCGGTCGCCAACCACGACGACGTCTCCGACTGGGACGGTGCCGGATCGCTGGTGGAAACGGCGCTGCGCGAGTTCGGCGACCTGCATGTCCTGGTGAACAACGCCGGAATCCTGCGCGACAAGATGTTCGTCAACATGGACGTCGACATGTGGGACGCGGTGATGAAGGTCCATCTTCGCGGAACCTTCTGCCCGACGAAGCACGCGGTCGCGCACTGGCGGGCCAAGTCGAAGGCGGGCGAACCGGTGCATCATCCGCGGGTGATCAACACCTCGTCGCCGTCGGGCCTCTACGGCAACGTGGGGCAGTCGAACTACGGCGCCGCCAAGGCCGCCATCGCGGGATTCACCGTCATCCTCGCCGACGAACTCGCGCGGTTGGGCGTCACGGTCAACGCCATCGCGCCCAGCGCGCTGACGAATATGACCGCGGGTCTGCACGACTATGTGGCCAAGATGAACGAGATCAAGGAGACCACCGGGTTCGACGCGGGCTCGCCCGCCAATATCGCCCCGCTCGTGGTGTGGCTGGCCTCGGAAGAAGCCGCCGGGGTCACCGGCAGGGTGTTCAATGTCAAAGGCGGCGCGATCAGCGTCGCGGAGACCTGGGTCGCCGGGCCCGGCGTCGAGAAGGTGGGCCGCTGGGATCCGGCCGAGCTCGGGGAAGTCGTGCCGAAGCTGGTCGCCGAGGCACGCCCGAACTCCGACGGTGCGGGCAAACCCCGCGCCGCCGCAGAAGGTCGCTGACCCGATGACCGCTGTCGACGGCATCTCGGTCGAACGCGAGGGGCACGTGGCGACGATCTGGCTCGATCGGCCCGACCGAGGCAATGGCTTCATCTCGGCGATGCAGATCGAACTGCATCGGCAGCTCGCCGAACTCGACCAGGACGAGGATATCCGCGCGATCGTGGTCACGGGCCGAGGCCGGCACTTCTCGACCGGCGCCGATCTGGAACCCGGGGGCGCGAACTTCGCGTTCGGCGATGAGCAGACCCGTGCGGCGCGCGCCATGATGGGAACCCGGCCGCGGCCGTGGGAGATGCGCACGCCGATCATCGGCGCGCTCAACGGCTCGGCTGTCGGTCTCGGCCTCACTTTCGCGCTGCAGTGGGACATCCGGATCGTCAATGAGAGCGCCAAGTACGGCTTCGTGTTCGCCCGCCGTGGCCTGATCCCGGAGCAGAACTCGCTGTGGTTGCTTCCCCGGCTCGTCGGCGCCGCCACCGCGCTCGAGCTGTTGCTCACCGGGCGACTGTTCCGGGGAGCCGAGGCGAAAGAGCTGGGGTTGGCGACTCATGCTTTGCCGGCCGAGCAGGTTCTGCCCACCGCGCTGGAGATGGCCACGGAGATCGCCACCCAGTGCGCGCCTACGGCGGTCGGAGTGACGAAGCAACTCGTCTACCAGATGCTTCGCGAAACCGATCGTGAGGCGGCTTTCCACCGCGAGTGGGAAATCTTCCGCTGGATGGGCCGCCAAGCCGATTCGGGAGAAGGGGTAGCGGCGTTCCTGGAGAAGCGGGCACCGGACTTCTCGCTGGAGAAGCATGTGGAGGTGCCGATGGCCGACGGTTCCGATGAGACTCGGCGGGCCGCGACCTGGACGGTGCAGCGATGAGCGACGAGCAGGACGTGGTCCGGTACGAGGTCGGCGACGGGGTTGCCGTGATCACCCTCAACCGTCCGGAACGACGCAACATGTGGACCGCCCTCATGGAGCACGAGTTCTATGCGGCACTCGACCGGGCGACCGGCGACGCCGAGGTCCGGGCGATCGTGGTAACCGGTGCCGGGACCTCGTTCGTGCCCGGCCTCGACCCGGCTGTGCTCGATGAGGTGCGTGACGGGAAGCGTTATGCCACCAACCGGCGACCGCAGACCTACGCCACTACCGTGCCCAAGCCGATCATCGGTGCGATCAACGGTGCCTGCGCCGGTATCGGACTGGCACAGGCGCTCAACTTCGATCTGCGTTTCGCGGTACGAGGAGCGAAGTTCTCCACCGCGTTCGCCAAACGCGGATTGCCCGCCGAGGACGCCACGGCGTGGGTTCTTTCTCGTCTCGTCGGCCCTGCTCGGGCTTTCGACCTGCTCGTCTCGGGCCGAGTCTTTCTCGCAGAGGAGGCTTTCGAGATGGGCCTGGTGCAGAAGTTGTCCGAGCCAGGTGAGGTGGTGGCCGATGCGGTGGCCTACGCCCGAGAGCTGGCCTGCCACGTGTCCCCGGTGGCGATGGCGATGATGAAGAGCCAGGTATGGCGGGACAGCGAGGCGACTCTGGAACAGGCCCGGGTTCGTGCGCAGTACCTGCTGACCATCGCCAAAGCGCAGCCCGATTTCCAGGAAGGCGTGCGCAGCCTGGTGGAGAAGCGGCCGCCGCGATTCGCCCCGTACTCGCGGCTCGAGTTCTGAACTCGGGTCGACGGCAGAAGGAGACCACAGTGGTCGCAGAGATCGACATCGCGCCTGCGGATGCGGAGTTCAGGGACGAGGTGCGTACCTGGCTCGATGAGCATCTCGTCGGGGAATTCGCCCGGCACAAGGGCGTGGGCAGCCCCACCGACGACACAGCATGGGATGTTCGCGTCGCTTGGGAGAAAGAGCTTTCCGCGGGCGGCTGGCTCGGGCTGACGTGGCCGGTCGAGTACGGCGGACGCGGCGCGACCACCGCACAGGAGATCGTCTTCGAATACGAGTACGCCAAGGCGGCGGCGCCCGCGCGTGTCGGTACTCAGGCTCTCGAGCTGCTCGGGCCGAGCCTGCTGGCATACGGCACGGAAAAGCAGAAGGCCCGGTTCCTGCCGCCGATCCTGGCGGTGGATGAGATGTGGGGCCAAGGGTTCAGCGAGCCGGGAGCCGGCTCCGACCTCGCCGCGGTGAGCACGCGCGCGTCGCTGGAGGGTGACGAGTGGGTCATTCACGGTCAGAAGGTGTGGACCACGTTCGGCCACCACGCCGACTGGTTGTATGTGCTGTGCCGCACCGATCCCGATCGCAGCCTGCGGCACCGCGGGCTCACGTTGCTCCTGGTTCCCGTAGACCAGCCAGGGGTGCGGATCAGTCCTATCGAGAATATCGCGGGCTCAGCGGAATTCAGTGAATGCTTCTTCGACGGAGCTCGTACCGCCGCGGAGATGGTCGTCGGAGACGTCAACGGTGGCTGGTCGGTCGTCATGGGCACGCTGGCGATGGAGCGGGGTTCGGCTCTCATGCCGATGCAACTCGCCATGCAGCGTGAAGTCGCGGCGGTGCTGGAGAACGCCAAGCGCTCCGGCGCCTCCGGCGATCTTCGGGTGCGGCAGCGTCTGGCGGATGCCTACATCGCCACGCACGTGATGGGCGCGACGACCCTGCGAGTGGTGTCGTCGATCATCGAGGACAAGCAGCAGACGACTTCGAGCGCGGCCACGATCAGCAAGTTGTACGCGGCCACGGAGCACCAGCGGCTAGCCGAACTGGCGATCGATCTGCGGGGGGACGACGCGATGGTAACCGGAGGCCTCGGGCCTGATGGGCTGGATCCGGATCAGAAGTCTTTTCTGCTCTCCCGCGCGGAAACCATCTACGGCGGAACCGCCGAGATTCAGCGCAACATCATCGCGGAGCGGGTGCTCGGACTTCCGCGCTGACCGCGAACCCTGGCTCGGGCATGGCCGAACCTGTACTATAAAGCATAATTATCTAACTAAACTGGTTGCTGGTCGTGAGTCCGCGGTTTCGTGCGCGGGGTTGTCGGCGAGCACAGGCGAGAGGACATCAGATGCGTGACGCCGTGATCGTCGAGGCTCTGCGCACACCCGTGGGCAAGCGCGGCGGCGGACTTGCCGATGTGCACGCGGTCGAGTTGTCGGCCCTGGTACTGACCGCGATCGCCGAGCGAACCGGCATCGACCCCGCGGTCATCGATGACGTGCACTGGGGCAACGTGCTGAGCGTGGGCCAGCAGTCCGGGAACATCGGCCGCATGGCGGTGCTCGGTGCTGGATGGCCGGAGCATGTTCCCGGCTTCACCATCGACCGGCAGTGCGGCTCGTCGCAGCAGGCCATCTCCACCGCGGCCGCCGCGGTGGTCTCCGGTCAGGCCGATGTGGTGGTGGCCGGCGGCGTCGAGATGATGTCGGCCGTGCCGATGGGCGCGGCCCGCGTGCCGGGCACGGGTGAGATGGGCGGTCCCGCGGTCGACAGGTACGCGAGCGAATTGGACGAACCCGGCTTCAACGGCACCTTCAACCAGGGTTACGGGGCCGAGAAGATCGCGGCCGAATGGAACCTCTCGCGCACCAGGTTGGACGAGTACTCGATTCGCTCGCACGAGCTGGCGGCAGCGGCGCAGGACAGTGGCGCCTTCGACGCCGAAATCATCCCCGTTGTGACCGAGGGCGGGACGGTGGTCGCGGACGAAGGGATCCGGCGTGGATCGACGGTCGAGAAACTGGCCACTCTCAAGACGCCCTTCATGGAAGGCGGACGGATCAGCGCGGGCAACGCGTCGCAGATCTCCGACGGTGCGGCCGGAGTGCTCATCACCACCTCGGAGAACGCCGCGCGCCTCGGCCTCACTCCGCTCGCCCGCATCCACACGGCGGTCGTGACCGGTGACGACCCGGTCAAGATGCTCACCGGTCCGATCCCGGCAACAGCGCTGGCGCTGAAGAGGTCGGGACTGACGATCGATGACATCGACGCCTTCGAGGTGAACGAAGCGTTCGCGTCGGTGCCGCTGGCGTGGCTGCTGGAAACCGGTGCTGACGAAGCGAAGCTCAATCCGCTGGGCGGGGCGATCGCCCTGGGCCACCCACTCGGATGCTCCGGTGCGCGGCTTGCCACCACCCTCATCCACCACCTCGTGCGGACGGGTAAGCGCTACGGGCTCCAGACGATGTGCGAGGGCGGTGGCACCGCCAACGCGACCATCTACGAACGTCTCTGACCACGAGCACACCCTCACTGTTGCAGGAGTCCGAAATGCAAGTTCCCATCGCGACCGGCCTGTTCACATGGCCCGACGAGCGGCCGCGACTGATCGCCTCGCGGCGTGGCGCCGACGTGCCGCCGGAATTCCCGGCGGTGCCCGGCGACGATCAGGTGCTGCTGTCCAGGTCGGGAACGTTGTACACCTGGACGACTCAGCAGTTTCCACCGCCGTCACCGCCGTACCGGGGACCAGAAGAATTCGAGCCGTTCGCCGTCGGCTATGTCGAGTTCCCGGAGGGCGTCCTCGTGGAGGGCAGGATCACGACCACCGACATCGAACAGCTGTGGATCGGCCGGACGATGCACGTGGTCACCGTGCCGTTCCGTACCGACGAGGACGGCAACACCGTTGTGACGTTCGCGTTCGCGCCCGGACCGAGCGCGACCGAGAGCGAGGACGCCGCATGAGCAACGTATCGATCGTGGGTGTCGGGTTGCACCCGTTCGGTCGCTTCGGCGACAAGCAGGCGCTGGACATGGGTGCCGAGGCGGTGCGGGCGGCGCTCGCCGACGCGGGCATCGGCTGGGAAGACGTGCAGCGCGGGTTCGCGGGCAGCCTCGAAGTGTCCAATCCCGATGCCATCGTCGGCAAGCTCGGGTTGACCGGAATCCCGTTCTTCGGCGTGTTCAACGGCTGCGCGACGGCGAACACCTCGCTGCGTATGGCCGCTGAAGCGATCGAGCACGGCGAAGCGGACATCGCGATCGCGGTGGGTTTCGACAAGCACCCGAAGGGGGCTTTCGCGGCGGATCCGTCGGTCCTCGGACTGCCGTCCTGGTACGGCGAGACCGGCTTGTTCATGACCACGCACTTCTTCGGCATGAAGATCAACCGGTACATGTCGATGTACGGCATCACCACGCAGACCCTCGCCAAGGTGGCGGCGAAGAACTTCGCCAACGGCGCGCGCAATCCGAAAGCGTGGCGGCGGACAGCGATGACCGAAGAACAGATTCTCGCGGCCCAGTATGTCAACTACCCACTCACGCAGTACATGTACTGCGCCCCGGATGAGGGGGCCGCCGCCGTGGTGCTCGCGCGCCGCGACCTGGCGCGTCGATTCACCTCGACACCGATCCACCTGGCCGCTACGTCGCTGCGTACCCGCCGCTTCGGCGCGTTCGAGATGCAAAGCCCTTCGCTGCCCGCGAATTCGGTGCCGAGTCCGACGGTCGACGCGTCGCGCGAGGCGTTCGAGAAGGCCGGAATCGGCCCGGGCGACGTCCACGTGGCCCAGTTGCAGGACACCGACGCGGGCTCGGAGATCATCCACCTGGCCGAGAACGGCTTCTGCGCAGACGGTGAGCAAGAAAAACTCATCGCGGACGGCTACACGGAGATCACCGGCAAGCTTCCGGTCAACACCGACGGCGGCCTCATGGCCAACGGTGAGCCGATCGGCGCATCGGGCCTGCGCCAGATCCATGAACTCGTCCTGCAATTGCGCGGAACGGCGGGCGACCGGCAGATCGCGGGTCCGCACCAGGTCGGCTATGCCCACCTGTACGGCTCGCCCGGCACCGGTGCCGTGACCATTCTGACGACGTAGACCCCAGGCAGGAGCATCGGTGACGATCGATCTGGCGTATTCCGGCCAGGTGCAAGAGCTTGTCGAACGCACCCGCGCATTCGTGCGTGAGGTGGTTCTCCCCGTCGAGGACGAATACCGAGGCGACATCACCGCGGCGGGCGGCGACGCGATGCGGGTCCGGCTCCAAACCGCGGCGAAGGAAGCCGGCGTGTTCGCCCCGCACGCGCCGGTCGAATACGGCGGGCACGGACTCGGCATGTCGGACCGGGCCCCGGTGTTCGAAGAGGCCGGGTATTCGTTGTTCGGTCCGATCGCGTTGAACATCGCGGCCCCCGACGAGGGAAATGTGCACATGCTCACGCACATCGCCGACCCGGATCAGAAGTCCCGGTTCCTGGAGCCGCTCGCTCGGGGTGCGGTCCGTTCCGCGTTCGCGATGACCGAGCCCGCCCCCGGCGCGGGGTCCGATCCGTCGGCACTGCGCACTCGTGCGCACCGAGTCGACGGAGGCTGGCGTATCACCGGCCACAAGCACTTCATCACCGGCGCGGACGGCGCGGACTTCTTCATCGTGATGGCTCGGACGTCCGGGGAGCCGGGCCTGCGGGGTGGCGCAACGATGTTCCTGGCGTCTGCCGACAGCCCTGGCTTGCGGGTCGGCCGGCACATCGGCACGCTGGATCGGTCGATGGTCGGTGGTCATTGTGAAGTGTTCTTCGACGACATGTTCGTGCCCGACGACTCCGTTCTCGGCGCGGTCGACCGCGGATTCGAGTACGCACAGGTCCGTCTCGGGCCCGCCAGGATGACCCACGTGATGCGATGGCTCGGCGCCGCACGGCGCGGTCATGACATCGCCGTGGAACGAGTCGTACGACGCGAGGCGTTCGGAGCGCGTCTCGGCGATCTGGGTATGGCACAGAAGATGATCGCCGACAACGAGATCGATATCGCGGCGACCCGTGCGTTGCTGGTGCGGGCCTGCTGGGAACTGGACCGTGGCGAAACGGCGGCGAATGCCACATCGATCGCCAAAACCTTTGCCGCCGAAGCCATTTTCCGCATCGTCGACCGGAGCATCCAACTGTGCGGCGGGCTCGGCGTGTCCGACGACCTCCCGTTGGCGCGTCTGTCGCGCGAGGTCCGGCCGTTCCGCGTCTACGACGGCCCCTCCGAAGTACATCGGTGGGCGATCGCCAAACGCGCCGTCGGCGCCGCGAAGCGGGCCGCCGCTCGCCGGCCTGCGGTGGTCGGCGAATGACCGCCGACGTCGACATCGCGACTTTGCACAGGTATCTGACCGGTGCCGGGGTGCCGGTCGAAGGTGAGCTGCGCCTCGAGCTGATCAGCGGGGGACGCTCGAATCTGACCTACAAAGTCTCCGATGACACCAGTACGTGGGTGCTCAGGCGGCCACCGGTGAGCGGGGCGACACCGTCCGCGCATGATATGTCCCGTGAGTACACCGTCTGCCGTGCGTTGCAGGACACGGCAGTACCGGTGGCGCGCACAGTCGTGCTCGAGTCCACGGGCGCGGTTCTCGGCGCACCGTTCGGTGTCGTCGAGTACGTCGAAGGACAGGTGATCCGCGACCGAGATGACCTGGCGGTGATCTCGAAGGACACCGATGCTGTCTGTGCCGCGCTCGTCGGCGTGCTCGCCGAGTTGCACGCGATAGCACCCGAGGCGGTCGGTCTCGGCGAATTCGGTCGCCCCGACGGATTCCTCGCGCGGCAAGTCGCGCTGTGGGCGCGTCAGTGGGAGCGAGTGAAAACCAGAGAGCTGCCCGACGTGCGGACGCTGCACAGCGCCCTGGTCGACGGCATTCCCGCACTGTCGGGCAGCTCGATCCTGCACGGTGATTTCCGCATCGACAACACCATTCTCGATGCCGCTGATCCGACCATCGTCCGCGCGGTGGTGGACTGGGAGATGTCCACATTGGGTGATCCGCTGACCGATGTCGCGCTGATGTGCGTGTACCGGATGCAAGCTTTCGACACCGTGCTCGGTACCGGAGCCGCGTGGACGAGTGCCGCGCTGCCCGCACCGGAAACTTTGGCGCACGAGTATTCACGAATTTCCGGTCGAGACTTGGCGCACTGGAATTTCTATCTCGCCCTGGCGGCGTTCAAAGTGGCCGTGATCGCGGAGGGAATCACCTTCCGGGCGCAGCGGGGCTCCGACGCGGGCAACGATGCGGCGCACGCCGCGGAGGCCACGCCGGAGTTCCTGGCCGCCGGCCTGCGCGCTTTGCGGTCCGGGCAACTGTGAACCCCGGTGCCGCCCCTCATGTCGCCCGGCTCGTCCCCGTGCCGGCCCATTCATGGAGATTCCGATGACCACTTCGCTACCCGCGCTGCTCGAACTGTTCGACCTGACCGAAGTCGGCCCGGATCATTTCGTCGGTCGTTCTCCGCATACCTCGTTGATCCGTGTCTTCGGTGGTCAAGTTGCCGGGCAAGCGTTGGCCGCGGCGGCGCGCACGGTGGGGGAGGGGCGGCTGCCGCATTCGTTGCACGCCTACTTCCTGCGACCTGGGATCGTCGGGCGACCGATCGAGTTCCGGGTGGACCGGCTCCGCGCGGGCCGCGCGTTCGATACGCGCCGAGTCAGCGCGACACAGGACGGGCGGACCATCTTCGAGATGTCCGCGTCGTTCCATGTCCCGGAGGACGGCCCGCAACATCAATGGCCGTCACCTGTGGCACCGCCGCCGGACACGCTGCCGACTATCGAGGAGACGATCGCGTCGGATCCGGAACTCTGGCCGGAGTTCTACCTCGAATGGGGCTCGGTGGATATCCGGCATGTGCAAGCGGCCGAAAGCGGCGCTGCCGAGTCGGCCGACGACACAACCGGCAGTAGGCAGGTCTGGTTCAAGACCTCCGAGCCGCTGCCCGACGACCCGATCCTGCATTCATGCCTGCTCGCCTGCTTCACGGATCTGACTTTGTTGTCGGTGGCGCTCGTGCCGCACGGCGTCCCGCCTCGACACGACGGCTACCAAATGGCGTCGCTCGATCACTGTGTCTGGTTCCATCGGACGCCGCGGGTGGATGACTGGATGCTCTACGACCAGGTCTCGCCTTCGGCAGGGAGGGGTCGGGGCCTGGCCCAGGGAAACGTGTTCGCCGCAGACGGCACGCTGATCGCCACGGTCGTGCAAGAGGGCCTGCTTCGTCCGGTCCCGGCCGACCACTGACACCGGCCCTCGGCCGCGATGCGACCGACTCCGGCTGGTCGGGGTCCGGCCGCTGCGAGGGACCGGCTCGATGGAAGTGCGGATCTGTCCGTGGGCGTGCTGACCGGCATGGGTGTGGGTTAGTCGGGGAATTGATGGTCGGATAACACCGATCGACGCGGCCGGGTGCTTCGCGGTGCCGGTCCGATTACCGGCTCATTGCTGTCGCCGCAGCCAGGATCAGCGATGCACCTTTTCGGCGATAAGCTGGACCTCGGCGAAAGGTTAGACGCATGTGGCGTGATGACCGGAGAAAAATAATCGGTTCGGCCGACCGCGACCGATGACCGATGACGATCTACTGCGAACCCGCCGTGAGGTAACGACGCCCGTCACGGCGCAACTGGACGCGGCGGGTTTCGAGGACGCGCTAGAGGTCGGGCGCGGCGGTTTCAGCGTGGTGTACCGGTGCCGCCAGCCGGCACTGGACCGGACTGTCGCGGTGAAGGTTCTGACAACCGAGTTGGATGCGGACAATCAGGCTCGATTCCTGCGGGAGCAGCAGGCGATGGGCCGCTTGACCGGGCATCCGAACATCGTCACCGTCTTGGAAGCGGGCACCACCGCAACGGGGCGGCCTTACTTGGTGATGCCCTATTACCCACTGGACTCTCTGGACGCCTGGATCCGTCGTGACGGCCCGCTCTCGGTGGAGAACGCGGTGGCGATTGGGGTGAAAATCGCCGGGGCACTCGAAATCGCCCACAGTCTCGGTATCCTCCACCGCGACGTGAAGCCGGGGAACATTCTGCTCACCGACTACGGTGAGCCCGCCTTGACCGATTTCGGCATCGCGCACGTCACCGGCGGGTTCCGGACCGGCCCTGGCGTCCTGACCGGGTCGCCGGCGTTCACCGCACCGGAGGTTCTCGAAGGGGACGATCCGACTCCGGCCGCTGACGTCTACGGCTTGGGCGCCACCCTGTTCAGCGCGCTGACCGGACATGCTGCGTTCGAACGCCGCAGCGGAGAAAACCTGGTGGCGCAGTTCGTGCGGGTCACCACCGAGCCGGTCCCCGACCTGCGCGAGGGCGGAATCCCAGATGACGTGACGGCGGTGGTGGAATCCGCGATGAACCGGGACCCGCACCAGCGGCCCTCGGCGACAGCGTTCGGGGAGGCCCTCCGGCGTCTCCAGCAGCGTCGCGGACTCTCGATGGCCAAAACCGCACTGGCCAGCGGACCGCGCCTCGAAGACGAAGGTCGGAAGCCGCAGCTGCCGGGGCGTCGCCACCCGCTGACATCAGCTGGTCGGGGTACCGACGGCAATCTGCCGCTCGAACTGACCAGCTTCATCGGACGGCGTACCGAGCTGGCGGAGGTGAAGAGTCTGCTGTCGACTTCCCGGCTGCTGACGCTGACGGGAATCGGGGGCGTCGGTAAAACACGGCTGGCCTTGCGCGCGGCTTCAGGCGCGCGGTCGAACTTCAGCGATGGCGTGTGGCTGGTCGAACTGGCGGACATCACGGACTCCGCGCTGCTGGTCGATGTGGTTGCCATGACGCTCGGTGTGCGCGACGAGGTGACCAGGCCACTGCTCGATGTTCTCCTCGACTACCTGAGCGCACGGGAAGTGCTGCTCGTGTTCGACAACTGCGAGCAGGTGGTCGATGCCGTGGCGGAGCTGAGTGAAGCATTGCTGCACAGCTGCCCCGAGCTGCGTATCCTCGCTACCAGTCGGGAACCGATGAACATCCCGGGCGAGACAGTGCTGCGGGTGTCCCCGTTGTCCGCCCCGGATCCAGCGCAGCAGCCGACCCTCCTGGGGATGCCCCGTTTCGACGCGGTCACCTTGTTCGCCGACCGCGCCAACGTGGCGGAACCCGGCTTCGAGCTCGACGAGGAAAACAAGACCGACATCGCACAGATCTGTGCTCGGCTGGACGGGTTGCCGCTTGCGATCGAACTCGCCGCAGCCCGTATACGCGCCATGTCACCGCGCCAGATCCTGCAACGACTCGATGACCGCTACGCGCTGCTCAGTCGCGGCAGCCGAACTGCCCCCACACGGCAGCAAACCCTGCGATGGTCTATCGATTGGAGCTACGACCTGTGCACCCCGTCGGAACAGCGACTCTGGGCTCGTCTGGCGATCTTCACCGGCGGTTTCGAACTCGACGCCGCCGAACAGATATGCAGCGCCGACCTCGCCCCTGGCCACGCGATCGATGTCTTGGCCTCTTTGGTGGACAAGTCCATCTTGATTCGCGAGGAAACCGACACCGTGGTCTGGTTCCGACTGCTCGAGACGCTCCGAGACTACGGCAGAGAGAAACTTCGGGCGTCCGGCGAATATGAGGACATACGGCGACGCCACCGCGACTGGTACCGGCAGTTGGTTTCGAACGCTGAGGCCGATTGGATCAGTGACCGGCAACCGGAGTGGATCGCCCGATTCAAACGCGAACAACCGAACTTGCGCGACGCGCTCGAATTCTGCTTGTCCGAAGGCGCACCGGACAGTGCCGAGGCCGGGTTGTCTCTTGCCGCCGCATTGTTCAACTTCTGGAACTTCTATGGAATGTTCGGCGAAGGCCGTGCCTGGCTCGACCGCGTTCTCGCGCTGCCCAGCGAACGAGCGAAACCGGTTGTCCGCGCCAAGGCGCTGCGAGTCGGCACTCTGATGGCTTCCGCTCAAGGCGATTTTCCCTCGGCGGCAGCCTTCGTGCAGGCAGGGCAAGCGCTTGCCGCAGAGGATCCCACGCCGGCTACCCGGGCGCAGATCGCTTACGCCGACGGCATTCTCGCGCTTACCCGCGGCGATCCCGCCCAGGCCTTATCGTCTTTCGAAAATGCCGTCGAGCTACTCGGTTCGGGTGACTCCGAGGAATTTCGCGTGCATACGCGACTCCTGTTGGGCTGGGCGAACGAGGTAGGCGGACGCGATGCGGAGGCAGCTGAGCAGTATCGCCAGGTATTGTCGATCACCGATGCCCGCGGCGAACTGGTCAATCACTCGACAGCGCTGCGGGGTATGGGGGTTGCCGCATTGCGGCAAGGCGCCCGGAGTCAGGCGCGGCAGTTGATCGAGGAATCGCTCCGCTTGGATCGTCGCCTGACATCTCCGATCGCCGCCGCGTTCGGTCTCGAGGCTTTGGCCTGGACCATCGACGCTCCTGCCGATGCCGAGCGCGTCGCGGTGCTCATGGGCGCAGCAGGGGGGCTGTGGCCACTGGGAGGCGGTGTGGGAACGGTCTTTTCGAATTTATCCGCATTGCACGAGGACTGTGCGGAGAAGACGCGTCGCACTCTCGGCGCACGCCGCTTCGACACTGCTCTTCGGCGCGGACGCACGATGGGCGTGGACGCGGCCGTGGCATTCGCACTCGGGGAAGAACGCCGCGGCACTGCGCGGACGCAGGGCAATGGCCCCAGGTTGACCAAGCGCGAGCGGCAGGTCGCCGACCTCGTTTCACAGGGGCTCAGCAACAAGCAGATCGCTGCCAAACTCTTCATCTCCCAGCGGACGGCTCAGGGCCACATCGAGCACATTCTGTCCAAGCTCGGATTCTCCTCCCGTGCCCAGATCGCGGCGTGGGTGGTGACGGAAGCCGAACGAGGGAACGCGTGACCAGTGCAGTGTCTGGAGGCGCCATGCTGAACGTGGCCGAACCCGTTTTGAGCAGCTACGAAGGCATTTGTGCACTCTGGATAGGTGACGCGGCGGATCCGCTGGACGCAGTCAGGTAACTGCGGGCGATGAGGGCCGAGCGCAGGCGCCACAGGCCGTCCGACGCGGCAGTGTCGAGGCCGGTCAGGTGAGCGATGCGTTTCAGGCGTGAGTCGATGGTATTGGGGTGTAGATGCAGCATGCGGGCGGTGAGTCGCCTGTTCGAACCGTTGGCGACATGGCACGTCAGGGTGAGAAGCAGTTCTGGGTATTCGTCGATCGGATCGAGCAGCGATGACAAAACCGTGCGTCCCGGGCCCGGGCGCGTCAACTGGTATTCCAGTGCCAGATCCGGGAAGCGGTGCACTGTGCCGGTAACGCCCAGCCGGCGCACCATGTCGAGAAGATCTCTGGCATGCTCCGCGCAGGCGGGTATCTCGGACACCGGCGAGCGCATCACCGTTGTAGTGATTCGTACTCCGGCCGCCTGTGCCATGGCGTGGAACAACGAGTCCAGACGGTCGTCGGCAAAATTCGTCGGCAAGAGGGCGAGCCCACCCTCGATCGACAGCATCGGTAGCGCTCGATCGTCGGTGCGTCCCACGAGTTCGGCCTCGAGCCGCAGCAGTGCGCGGTGGGCGAGGGTGCGGCGGTCGGTGCCGCGGTGCATCTCGCTGGACAGCCGCGAGGTGGTCGATTCGATCCTCAGCGCGAGAACCCAATACTCCGCGGACAGTTCGAAGCCGCAGCGGCTCGCCAACTCCGGCGTGGCTTGTCCGTTGAGTAGTGCCGAGGTCAACGCACGCGCCGCCGTGCGGCGGGACGGGGGGTGTTCACCGAGTTCGCGGAGGTAGCCGCGGGAAATGGTGGAGGTGAGCAACTCGAGGAGATCGAGCATCGCGGTGGTGCCTCGGCGCAGGTCGGCTCGGTCCTGCCCGAATGGCTCGGAGGGGCCGTAACGGTGCGAACGCTCACGCTCGCCGGCCGATTCGATCCCGCCCCGCAGTGCTCGATGGATGATACGCAGCGCCGTGTCCAGCGGAATCCCTTTTCGGGCCCACCCCGCGGCCTGTTCCTCGAGTTGGTCTGCCTTGCCGTCCGTGAAGGGCCCATGTTCGCGACAACGCCGGGCCTTCCCATCGGCATCCGCGCGACCGTTGGGCAGCGCTACCTCAGCGGTGAAGCGGGCAACGAATTCGTGCGCGACGAGATCGATCTCGGCGATCACGCCCTCTGGATCCGTCGGCCACCGGACCGGGCCGTTACCCGACGCGTCGGCCTCGATCACGCTGCCGCGCAGAGCTTGCCTTTTCGACAACTATCGCTCCTCGGAATACAGCTGTAAAGCTGGAACTTTCGCTACAAAACCCTCTCGCCTGGATGCATGTCGCACTTGGCGATGGACTGTGAAATCGAACGGTCCCGCGGTGCACTTCTCGCGACGACTCCAGATGATTCCGAATTTGTATTTCGAAATAATCTGATATCGAATATGTCGATCCGCTCCAGGTGTTCGAGGCGATCGCTCGCCCTGAGTGGTCTGCTGGTCGAATCATATTGCGGGAGATATCGCGAGGTATCGCTGGCGAAATCACTGGGGCGGGCGCCCAGATCCGGGACTCCTCGGAGGAGCTTGGAACTGCTGTTCGCAACCCGGGTGAGATCCCGTGAACTCACGGCTGGGGGACCGCCTCGGAAGGCTCGCCATTCACCACTGCAACGAAAATCTGCCTTCGCTGTGACACCGATAATAGTCCAGTTGAAATGGCATGAGTCAAACCTCCGAAGGGCACCGATGGCCAGCGCAGAGCTGGGTTGCCGCTATGGCCAACGCTACCCACACCAGCGCGTTAACGCAATAATTTAACTGTATAGAGGTGTCCGCAGGCCAGGTCTGGTAGGCGGTGTGGCTCGCGGTCGGTGCCGGAGGACGGTGTGGAGGCTGTCGCCGTCGGGGCGGGTGAGCACCCATTCCCGAAGATCGGAGCGGAATCGCTCGCTGAGGTTCTGGCTCGAATGCGTCGGCGCCGACGCTGGGCCCCGTCAGCCTGCGCTGCGGGGATGGACGACCTCGCAACCACGGCGACTCGCCGTGCCGAAGGCGCCGGCGTCGTGCGCCGTATGTTCGGAGACGACTTCCTGGAGCGCGCCATGGGCGCGGCGTACCGTGGCGAAGGACCAGTCGCCACCGCGGCCGGATCGGCTCTCGCGCATTTTCGTCGGACTGACCGAGGGCTGGAACGTGCCGGGAACGCACGCGCCGACCGTGGAGGACGTCGCGAACATCTCGCGCAGATCGATGACCGTACACGGTTTCACGTCCCGCTCAGCGGTCGGGCGGAGATGGATACGGTCGTCAGGGTGGTCCGGAACGCTACTGAGCGCCCGGCTTGAACGGCCAACTGGCGTTCGTGGTCTCTTCGGGATTACTGTGCCCGCCCGCTACGGTCATGGGCGACACGTGTCGCATTGGTTTCCGCATTCGAGGAGGATCGTTGGCTGAAGCGTCGGAGCCTGTGGCCGAACGGGTGGACACCCGGATCCTGCGTACCCGGGAGAGTTTGCGTGCCGCGGTCCTGGAGCTCGCGGCGGACCGGGACTGGTCGGAGATCTCGATCACCGATCTGACACGCCACGCGCGGGTCAGTCGGCCCACGTTCTATCTGCATTACGCCTCGCTGGACGAACTCGCCGCGGACGCGCTGATCGAACGCATGCGGGAGTTGACAGGTAGTGAGCACGATGTCACGGCCGGCGCGGCAGGGGTGCCGGACTGGCTGGTGAATTTCCTGACCGAGCTCAATGCCGACCGCGCGGTGTACCGTCGGCTGCTCGGCGCGCGAAGTGTCGCGGGTATCGCTCGTGAGATGGTGGCCGAACGGCTGGTCGAACGAGTCTTACGGTCACGCGGCGAGGCGGTGACCGGCGCGGAGGAATTCGCTCAGTTCCTGGCGGGCGGGATCCTCGGCTTTCTCGCCTATTGGTTGAGGCCGGTTGAGGTCGAGTCGGCGGAAATGGTGCGCGAGGCGGCGGAGCGACTGTGGGAGCTGATCCGGCGCCTTTCCGCTTGATCCGAGAGCGGGTGCGGTGCGCAGTGGTGACCGATCCTGATGCACCGCAGCTCGATGAGGTCGGGATCGCGGTGATCGCCGACGGCGTGCTCGACTTCCTCTCGCGTCCGGTATCCATCGCTCACCGCGAGATTCCGGTATCGGCGAGATGGGGATGGTGGCCGATATATTGGGGGCCCGGTCGGAGACCCTGCTCGACGCCGCGGACCGCGAACCTGTACCGGGCGAAGAAGGCAGGTAAGGATCGGTGGGCGCTGTGCGTTCTCGATGCCCGAGCACTTGCCGGCGCCGACTATCTGGCGGACGCGGAATCATGATGTCAGGGAGGGCATGCGATGGTCGTTCGCGATCACGTTCTTCGCCCCGCGCCTGGCCGGGTCGGCGTCAGGACAGGACGTCGACGAGCGTGGCCGCGGAATCGCCCACCATGTACTTGGCGATACCTTCCAGATGCCGGCGCCAGTACTTCTGGACTGCTGGGACATCGTTGTCGCGAAGCAGCTTGGCCAGTCGCGTCCAAGCGCGCTGCGCCTGACGTGCTGCGGCCGCGCCTTCGTGACCGTCTTCATGCTCGGCGATGAAGACTGCGTTGTGAACTGCGATGATCTTGTACAGGATTTCGGCCATGACACTGAGTGTGGTGTTTTCGGCCAGGTCCACCAACGCCTGATGGAGCTCTACATCGTGCTGGGCGAAAGCTTCGTCGTCGTCCATGAGTTCGGCGCCTGCTCGAATCATCTTGTCGAGTCGATCGAGTCCTGCCGAGAGTGCTTTGGCCCGCTTGGTGGCCAGCATCCCGACCGCGGCGACTTCGAGCTCTGTGCGAGCGGAATACACGTCGGTCAGCGGTGTTCCCTTGTACTGCAACAGGAGTCCGGTGTAGCGGGCGGCGACGGCGTCGTCGAGCTCGAGGACTCGTGCTCCGCCGCGGGCTCCGCGCAGCACGGTGATCAGGGATTCCGATTCCAGGATGCGGAATCCTTCGCGCAGCGTGGGCCGCGAGACGCCGAAATGTTCCATAAGGGCGGTCTCGCTGGGCAGTGGTTCCCCCTTGGACAGCTCCCCGGTGATGATGCGGCGGCGAAGGTCGGCGGCGACCAATTCCCCCGCCTTCGGAACCTTCACTACATTCGACTTGGCCAGTTTCGCCACGTGGTCTCGCTCATCCTGTCGGTGCTGTGTAACGGGATCGCGTCCGCGGGGTGGCCGAAGCCATGAGACCTTTGGACTCAATCAGCCTAAGTGTTTCAATGATCGTACAGTAATGGCGTGCCGTCACTGCTGCGGCAGACCTGATCGTGCGCTGCGGGCCGATTGTTAGGGCCGCAGTCGAGGTGAAGAGCGTCGAGGCGAAGGAAGTTTCTGGGCGGACCGTCCTACTCGGATTCCGGGCCGGCGGGCGTGGCGAGTACGACGTCTGCGCTACGTGCGAACATTCGCCGGACCAGGGCGCTGAGCCCACTCGGGGACTTCGACTTGTCCCAGAACCGCAGAGCTGTGCTGAGGCAGGTGACGGCGAGGGAAGCGACGAGCACATCGTCGGAGGATGGTTCGCCGCGCCCCTGCTCGGCCGCGAGCACGCGCGCGATGTCGCGTTCCCAGCGCAGGCGCATTCGCAGGCTGCGCGGTTCGAGTTGCCGGTTCGTCATGACCAGATGGGTGAGGCGGAAGATCCGTTCATCCTCGAGATCGCCGGCGAAAGCCGCCACCGGCTCGGCGAGGGCCGCCACAGACACCGAGCGATCGGCTCGTTCGCGAACCCTGTCGACCATGGCGGCCGCGGATTGGTCCTCGTCCGCGAACAGCACGTCTTCCTTGCTCGGGAAGTGCCGGAAATAGGTCGCGATCGAGACGCCGGCCGCTTTCGCGATCTGCTCGGTTGTCGTGGTGTCGTAGCCCTGCTGTTCGAACAGCGTCATCGCGGCCGTGGCAATGTCCTCGCGGGTGCGCAGACGGTTTCGCTCTCGTAGGGTGCTCACGGCTGCTCCTCGTACTCGCGATAGTGACTCTCGAAATGAGAATCTTAGTCGAATTCGCGAGAGGGTGGGTTTTGTGATCGGGACAGCACGTCGACCACCGTCGCCGCCGAGTTGCCCACCATGTACGTCGCGACGCCATCCAGGTGGCGTCGCCAGTGGGCCTGCGCATCGGCGACGGCGGCATCCCTGAGTAGCTCCGCCAGCTTGGTCCAGGCCAGCTGTGCCATCCGGTTCGCGGGGACCTCGTGACCGGAGTCGCGCTCGGCGATGAAGACGACGTTGTGCACCGAGATGATCTTGAACAGCATCTCGGCGAGGACGTGGAGGGTCGTGTTGCCGGTGAGCTCGACCAGCGTTCGGTGCAGTCGGACGTCGTGTCGTGCGAAAACCTGGGCGTCATCGATGAGGTCCATGCCTTCGTGTACCAGGCGGTCGAGGCGATCGAGACCTGCCGTGAACGCGCGGCCTTTGCCGCTGCCGAGCAAGCCGACCGAGGCCACCTCCAGCTCGGTGCGGGCGCGATAGACATCGGCGAGAAGAGTTCCCCTGTACTGCAGAAGAAGCCCGGTGTAGCGCGCCGCGACCGCGTCGTCGGGCGCCAGCACCCTGGCGCCGCCGTGCGCGCCCCGCAATACCGTGATCAGCGACTCCGATTCGAGGATGCGAAAAGCCTCGCGAAGCGTCGGGCGTGAGACGCCGAAGTGCTCCATCAACGCCGCTTCGTTGGGCAACGGGTCTCCTGCGGACAACTGGCCGGTGATTATCCGGGAGCGCAGATCCGCCGCGACCAGTTCTCCGGCCTTCGGGACCTTGACAGTGTTCGGCTTGGCCATTCTGGTCACGAAGCCCTCGCTCGTCTCGTAGGTGTCATGCCGCCGACCGTCGTTGCTCGAGCTTAATGAGTTAGACTGTTGAACTAATATAACTGTTGAGTCTCACTCTTGCCCCATAGGAGTTGCAGCATGCGCCGGACCATCTTCGAACCTGAGCACGACCAGTTCCGCGCCACCGCCAGGTCGTTCTTCGAGAAGGAATGCGCGCCCCATACCGAGGAGTGGGAAGCGCGAGGTTACGTCGATCGCGACGTGTGGCTGAAGGCCGGCGAGCTCGGGCTGCTGGGTTGGGAGATGCCCGAGGAGTACGGCGGAGCGGATACCAAGGACTTCCGTTTCAACGCCATCCTGAACGAGGAATACCATGCCACCGGCACGGTGGGGGTCGGGCTCGGCGTCCAGAACGACATCTTGGCCGGATACTTCCGGGATCTGACCACTGAAGAGCAGAAGAAGCGCTGGCTGCCTCGATACGTTTCGGGCGAGTACATCACCGCGATCGCCATGTCCGAACCGGGCGCGGGCTCGGATCTGGCAAACATCAAGACCGCCGCGCGTAAGGACGGTGACTCCTACATTCTCAACGGCTCGAAGACCTTCATCTCCAATGGTCTGCTGGCCGACCTCGTCGTTGTGGTGTGCCGGACCGACTTCGACGCGGAAAAGCCGCACAAGGGGCTCAGCCTGCTGGTCGTCGAAACCGGAATGGAGGGGTTCAGCCGAGGCCGGAAGCTGGACAAGATCGGCCAGCGCGCCGCCGACACCGCCGAGCTGATCTTCGAGGACGTCAGGGTGCCCGCCGAGAATCTCATGGGCGAGGAGAACCGAGGCTTCTACCACCTCATGAACAATCTCCCCGCGGAACGACTCGGCATCGCCATCCACGCCGTGGCGCAGGCCCGACGTGCATTGGAACTGACCACCGGATACGCCCACGAGCGGGTGGCCTTCGGTACCCCGATCGGAAAATTCCAGGTCAACAAGCACGCCATCGCGCAGATGAAGACCGAGGTCGATGTCATGCAGACCTATATCGATCAGTGCATCCTCGCGGTCAACAGTGGCGAGTTGAGCGCTGACGAGGCGGCGGGCGCCAAATGGTGGGCGACCGAGACGCAGTGGAAGATCGTCGACCGGTGCCTGCAGTTGCACGGCGGATACGGTTACATGAACGAATACGAGATCGCCCGGCTGTGGCGAGATGCGCGGGTGCAGCGCATCTACGGCGGTACCAACGAGATCATGCTCGATATCGTGGGTAAGGGCTTGGGCTTCTGAGCGGACATCCGGGCGCGTCGACTCCGCCGTCGCGCCCGGATGGTGTTGGGTTCCGTCAGCCTGCCGGGCGTCCGTCGTCTTCCCGGGCGCATTCTTTGCTCCAGTCAAGTGGCGCTCCGACGCTCGGCTGCGATCGCTTGCTCGAGTGTGCGGTGGCGCCCGCACGCTGGACGCGTTCGGTGTCTTCCAGGGCCCGTCGGCGGCATCGTGAGTGGCCGGTCGATTCATGGTCTCCTCGGCGACCGAGTCGTCGCGGGCCACGTCCAGGGCGCTACCTCAGGTGCCGACGCATCTCTCGATCAATCAGTTAATCTATTATACTTATTTGCGGTATCAAGGTGGTGCTCCCACGCCCGAGGAGGCTCGATGGTTCTGTCGTTCACTGATGAGCAACTGGAGTTGCGCACGGTCGTACGAAAATTTCTGACGTCTCGGTCATCCGAGGCGCAGGTCCGGGCGCAGATGGAGACAGCAGAGGGCTTCGATCGTCAGGTGTGGCGCGAACTCGCCGAGCAGATCGGGGTTCAAGCGCTGGCGATCCCGGAGGAGTACGGAGGCGCCGGTTTCGGCTTCGGCGAACTCGCCGTGGTGCTCGAGGAGGCGGGTCGCTCGCTGCTGTGCGCTCCGCTGTTCTCCACGGTCGTCCTCGCCGCGAACACTCTGTTGCTGTCCGGCGACAAGGAGGCATGCTCGCGATACCTACCTGGCATCGCGGCCGGGGAGACGATCGCCACCGTCGCGGTCATCGAGGACAGCGGAGCATGGGACGAGGAGCGGATCTCGACCTCGGCCGTCGCGGCCGCCGAGGGCTGGCGCCTCGACGGCGTCAAACGCTACGTGCTCGACGGCGCCGCCGCCGATCTGGTGATCGTGGTGGCGCGCGGCCCCGAGGGAACGTCGCTGTTCCTGGTCGAGCCCGGTGCGCCGGGGCTGGACATCCAGGAGGTTGCCACGCTCGATCGCACGCGCAGGCAGGCGACGATCACCCTGCGCGATACCCCGGCCACGCTGCTCGGCGAGGCGGGTTCGGGATGGACTGTCGTGTCCGGCGTACTCGATATCGGCGCAGCCGCGCTGGCATGTGAACAGGTCGGCGGTGCCGGACAGGTGCTCGAGGCCACTGTCGACTACCTCAAGGTGCGTGAACAGTTCGGCAAGCCCATCGGGTCGTTCCAGGCCATCAAGCACCGTTGTGCCGACATGCTGGTGGAACTGGAATCCGCGCGCTCGGCCGCCTACTACGCCAGTTACGCGGCCGCGACCGGCGCGTCCGATCTGCCTGTCGCGGCCTCCACCGCGAAGGTCTACTGCTCGAAGGCGTTCTATCACATCGCCGCCGAGGGTATTCAGCTCCACGGCGGCATCGGTTTCACCTGGGAGCATCCGGCGCATCTGTACTTCAAGCGAGCGAAGGGTTCGGAGATTCTGCTCGGCACCCCGTCCCACCATCGCGAAGTCCTCGCGCGGCGCATCGGTTTGTGAACACGGAAAGGGAACGCAGATGACTCGTGCGGCAGTACTGGTGACGGGGGCCTCCCGCGGCATCGGACTAGGAATCGCCGAACGCCTGGCGGCGCAGGGAACGAGCCTGACCATCGCGGCCCGCCGCGCCGACGCACTGGAGGCGGTGGCCGTACGGTTACGCGAACTCGGCGCGCCGAGGGTGGTCGCGGTTGCCGCGGACATCGCCGAAGCGGAACAAGTGGAGAGTGTGGTCGCCGCTCACGAGCAGGCCTACGAGACCATGGGCGCGCTGATCCTCAACGCGGGAGTCGGCAGCGCGGGCCCGGTCGCGCAGTATCCGCTGCGGCGCTTCGACAAGACCGTCGCGATCAACCTGCGCGCGCCGCTGCAACTGCTGCAACTGGCTCTTCCCGCACTGCGCAAGGCCGCCGCACAGGATCCGGTGCGTGGGGCCAGGATCGTCGCGCTGGCCTCGCTCACCGGTGTTTTCGCCGAACCCGGTCTCGCGGTCTACGGCGCGACCAAGGCCGCCTTGATCTCGATGATTCGCACGCTCAACACCGAGGAGTCCGGAAACGGTATCGCCGCTACCACCATTTCCCCCGGCTACGTGGATACCGACATGAGCGCGTGGATCCGGGATCGGATCGCACCGGAAGAGATGATCTCGGTCGCCGATGTCGTCGAGTTGGTGGACGCGCTGCTGCGCATGTCCGCGCGCGCCGTAGTGCCCGACATCGTGGTCTCACGCGCGGGCACCTCGGGCTATACAGCCTGACCGGTGCAGTGCACGCTGCCGCACCGGCACTACGGGAGCGGCAGCGTGGCGGCCACAGACGGCTGCCTTACCCCGCACGCCTTCCGAGCAGGGCGAGTAGACGTTGTTGCGCTTCAGCGAATTCCGGCACGGAAACTGGTGGCGCGAACTTTCCGCTTGCAGCCATGGCGGGATGGAAACGCTCGACCATCGGCAGCAGATCGGCCACTACGTCGGGATCCAGTACCTCATCCGCACCCACTGCTCGCGCCAAATCCCATGTGTGCGTGATCAAATCGACTGTGAGGATCCGCGCTACATCGGCGACCGCCGCTTGGCCGCCGAAGGGAGACCGCCC
Organism: Nocardia sp. NPDC047038; assembly: GCF_040644075.1. Classification (NCBI taxonomy): domain Bacteria; kingdom Bacillati; phylum Actinomycetota; class Actinomycetes; order Mycobacteriales; family Nocardiaceae; genus Nocardia; species Nocardia sp. NPDC047038. Next base: position 1,591,467 of record NZ_JBEYVQ010000001.1, read on the forward strand.
CATTCGGTCCAGCGCTCCGGGTATCGACAGCCCCGAGCGCACAGCCGCATACGCCACCGACCACCTCTGGGCGGGATCGCTGCCACCACGGTCGTCGACCGCTTGGCCGTGCAGAAGCCAGGCCATCCGTTCGTGGTTGCCGGTCACATGCTCCACCAGCGCACGCACGTCCCATTCCGCACATGGTGCCGACAGCATCGCCGGCGTCGTCGACCCGGCAACTGCCTTCGCTGCGATCGCGGCCCAATCGAACCGATAGCCGGTCCCGCGTCGCCGCTGCCGAGATTCGACAGGCGCGTGGGTCGTAGCTTCACCAGCAATCGCCTGGTGGTGGAGGGATTCTGGATCGGCTGCGGCGTGTCGGGCTCTGCGGGAGATCTCGGACCATGGCAGACGCTGTGGGAGCACCGCCGCTATGCCGCCGACGGCGCCTGCGTCCGGGTGCTCACCGCATTGGTCGGCGCAACAACGCCGTTGTTCAGCTCGGTTCGTCGCTGATGAGGTGCTTTCGCAGTTTGCCGGTCGGGGTTCGGGGAAGCTGCTCGGTGAACCGAATCTCGCGTGGCATTTTGTACCGCGCCAATCGGGTACGACAGTGCTCGAGTAGCTCGTCGACTTCGACCGCCCCGCTCGCGGTCGGCTGGATCACCGCCACCACCCGGCGGCCGAGGTCCGGATCGGGCAATCCGATCACCGCCACATCCAGTACGGCGGGATGCAGGATCAGTACGTCCTCGATCTCCCGAGGATAGATGTTCACTCCGCCGCTGATGATCAGATCGGTTCTGCGGTCGGAAAGGAAGAGATAGCCGTCCTCGTCCAGATAACCCAGGTCGCCCACGGTGGCACGACCGCTGCTGTCCACCACCGCCGCGGACCGGCCGGGATCACCGCGATAGCGGAAGCTCGTTCCGCCGTCGAACCACACGGTGCCGATCTCGCCCGTGGGCAGTTCACGTCCGTCGTCGTCCAGGATCAGCGGGCGTCCGAGCAGGGGCCGTCCGACGGACCCCGGTTTGCGCAACCATTCCTCGGAGAAGATGGCCGTGGCGCCCATACCTTCTGTACTGGAATAGAACTCGAAAAGGATCGGACCCCACCAGTCGATCATCGCGCGTTTGACCTCGACCGGACACGGAGCGGCGGAGTGTATCGCCATCCGCAGCGAGGACATGTCATAACGATCGCGAATTTCCGGCGCCAATTTCAGCATCCGCACGAACATCGTCGGGACCCACTGCGCATGCGTGACGCGATGGCGCTGGATGACGTCCAGCGCGCGTTCGGCGTCGAACCGTTCCAGCACCACGACGGTGCCGCCGCTGCGATGCACGCCCATACTCCAGCCCAGGGGTGCGGCGTGATAAAGCGGCGCCGGACACAGGTACACGTCGCCGGCCTGGAAGCCGAGAAGTTCCCGTAGCCAGCGGCCAGGAGGGTCCGGATAGGACCCCAAGGGTCCCCCCGCTAATGGGCGCTGTATTCCTTTGGGACGACCTGTCGTTCCGGAGGAGTAGAGCAGGAAATCCCCCTCGCGCTGATCCGGTATCGGGTTCGTGGGGAACTCGCCGAGCACGGCATCGAGTTCCTCCCAGCCGCTACGCTCGCCGAAGGCGTCGACCACGAAGCGGTGTGGCACCTCGGGCGCGGCGGCGTCCGCGATATCGAGCAGGGCCGCGGAGGTGAACAGCGCCGACGCGCCGCTGTCGCGCAGGATGTATTCGGTTTCGGGTGCGGTGAGATGGGAATTGACGCCGACGTAGTAGAGGCCGGCGCGTTGTGCCGCCCAAGAGATGACCAGGAATTCCGCCCGGTTCTCCATCACCAGCGCGATCGTCGAGCCCGACATCAGGCCACGGGCGCGAAACAGGTGAGCGATCGCGTTCGACCTCGACTCGAGCTCACCGAAAGTCACTCGCACACCCGAGGGTTCGATGATCAGGGCGTCCCGATCCGCCCAATCCGGTGGGAACAGCGCGTCGTCGGTCACGGCTGATCCTTCCGGCTCGGCCTCGGCTTTCCCGCGGTTCGCCAGTCCTCCACGTCCTCACCGGGTTTGGCGGCCGGGAACTTGTCGTCATGCAGTGCCGACCAATGCGCGTGGTTGAGTTGGTGCAAGGTGAAGCCGTGCCGCAGCGAGTTGGTGAATCCCATGTGATCGGTCGCGTCGTTGACGAGATCCTTGACGACCAGATTCGACATGGTGGGCCTGGCGGCGATCCGCCGGGCGAAGGCGAGCGTCCGCTCGGCGAGTTCGGAGCGAGGGAACACCTTGTTCACCATGCCGAGCCGATAGCCTTCCTCGACATCGATCGAGTCGCCGGTCAGAAGCAGCTCTTTGGCTTTTCGCGGCCCGAACTCCCAGGGATGTGCCACATACTCCACACTGCCCATGCCCAGGCGAGTGCCGACGACGTCGGCGAAGATCGTGTCGTCGGCGGCCGCGACGAGGTCGCACGCCCACATCAACATCAAACCCGCGGAGATGACGTTGCCCTGTACCTGGGCGATGGTGATCTTACGTAGATTGCGCCAGCGCAAGGTGTTGTCGAAGTAGTAGTGCCATTCCTGGCGCATCCGCTGTTCGACCACGCCCGGCCGGGTGCCGCCGTGGATCCGCATGCTCGGATGCTGCTTCGGGCCCGGTTCGATCTCCTCCCCGGCGATCGCCGATCCCATGTCGTGGCCCGCGGAGAAACTACGTCCCGCCGCCGCGAGGATGATCACCCGGACGGTGTCGTCCGCCTCGGCCTCGAGGAACGCCGCGTCGAGTTCGATCAACATGCCGCGGTTCTGCGCGTTGTGGACCTCTGGTCGGTTCAACGTGATGCGCGCGATCGTTCCGTTGTCGAGCTTTTCGTAGTCGACGTAGTCGGCCATAGTTCCTCATCCGCGTCGTCGGGGTAAGTCGTGGTCGGTAGCGGCCGTCGGAGACGGCTGATAGGTTAAATAGCTATATAGTTATACTATACGGTCTAGTGGTGATCGTCTCACCGGTTCCCAACCAGGAAGGTCGTGTCGTGTCGGAGCAGTCCCCGCAGCCCGCTGTCATCGTTGAGCAGCGTGATCGTGTCCTCGTGGTCACGATCAACCGGCCCTCGGCCCGCAATGCGATCAACACGGAGGTCAGCCAGGGCTTGGCGGCAGCCATGGACCGGCTCGACAGTGATGCCGGCCTTTCGGTGGGGGTTCTCACCGGCGCCGGGGAGAACTTCTGCGCGGGTATGGACCTGAAGGCGTTCCTGGCGGGTGAGACCATCGCCGTCGAAGGACGCGGACTCGGCTTCACCGAGGCCCCGCCCCGGAAACCGGTCATCGCGGCAGTCGAGGGTTTCGCTCTGGCCGGCGGTACCGAGTTGGCGCTGGCGACCGATCTGATCGTCGCCTCGCGCACCGCGTCGTTCGGGCTGCCCGAGGTCAAGCGCGGCCTGGTGGCCGGTGGCGGCGGCCTGCTCAGACTGCCCCGGCGCATGCCGTACCAGATCGCCCTGGAGTTGGCGCTGACCGGCGAGAACTTCTCCGCCGAGCTCGGCTATCGGTATGGGCTGGTCAACCGCTTGGTGGAGCCGGGCGAAGCGCTCGACAGCGCGCTCGAACTGGCGGCGCTCATCTGCCGCAACGGACCACTCGCGGTCGCGGCGACCAAGCGGATCGTCGTGGAATCGAGCGGTTGGTCCGATGAAGAGGCCTTCGACCGGCAGCGAGAAGTGTTCGCGCCGGTCTTCGAATCCGCAGATGCCCGCGAAGGAGCCGAAGCTTTCGCGCAGAAGCGCGATCCGGTGTGGGCGGGCAAGTGAACCGCACTGGTTCATCGCGATGAATACGACAGTGAACGGAGAAGATATGACAATCCCGGCGAGCGATGTCGCGCTGGTGACCGGTGGGGCAGGAGGTCTCGGCGAGGCCGTGGTGCGCCGTCTGCACAAGGCAGGGGTCAAGGTGGTCGTCGCCGACCTCGCGGACGAACGCGCGCAGGCGCTGGTCGATGCTCTCGGTGAAGGCGCCGTGTACCAGCGCACCGATGTGACCTCCGAGGAGTCCGTGCTGGCGGCGCTAGAGGCTGCCGCTGCGCTCGGCACCCTGCGCCATGTCGCCATCGCCCACGGTGGCTGGGGCGTGGCCGAGCGAGTGGTCAACCGCGACGGCAGCCCGGCCACGCTGGCAGGCTTCACCAAGACCCTCGACCTCTATCTGGTCGGCACCTACAACGTGCTTCGGCTGGCCGCGGCGCGCATGGCGACGAACGAACCCACCGCGGCGGGTGAACGAGGATCTGTGGTGTTCACCGCGTCGATCGCGGCCTACGAGGGCCAGATCGGGCAGACCGCCTACGCGGCCGCCAAGGCGGGTGTGGTCGGCCTTACCCTGGCCGCCGCTCGTGACCTGAGCAGCGTCGGAATCCGGGTGAACACGATCGCGCCCGGCACCATGCGCACCGCGATCATGGAATCGGTCGGCGATGACGCGCTGGCCAAGTTCACGAGCAACGTCCCGTTCCCGAAACGGCTCGGCGAACCCGAGGAGTTCGCCGCTCTGGCCGAGCACCTGCTGACCAACGGCTACGTCAACGGTGAAGTGGTCCGGCTCGACGGCGCTCAGCGTTTCGGTCCGCGCTGATCATCCTGTGAGCGGCTGCTGCCCGGCGACAACACGTCGAGCAGCAGCCGTTTCGCTTGTCCGGGGTAGGGTGCCGCGAGATTCCGGTCCAGCGGCGTCGTCCCCGTCTCCTCGGCGCGCCTGTCGGCGTGCAGTGCGTCTGTGATCCGCGTGCCCGTGTCATCCCCATCCAGAGGGTGTCGACCTGGATGCCGCATGGGCCGCCTTCGTGTGCACAGCTTCGGGTGAGCACATTCAGATCATCTTTGGGCACACAGTGGATCCACCCGCCGGCGCACATCGTCTCTAGCCCGAATTGTTTGTCGCGAGCGACTACAGATTGCCGCACTTCGCACCTCTACTCGACCGCTCGCATCCGCGACCTTCGGTCCAATGTCTAGATGATCTCACTACATCGAAGCGATAGTGGTGGACGGGGCGAGAACACTGTTCCCTGGGTCGCACCGCGCGAGCCGCTTACGGTGGGATCTGGATCTGCTGTCGATCCACCTCACCGCGAAGGGGCAGACGTGGACACGACCTGGCTCGAAGCGTTGAAAGTCTTGGCTGCGGCCGACGTGGACCCGGCTTTCCACGCGAATCCACTGCGACTCGATTTTCGCCCGGAAGTCCACGGCGCATACGACTTTCGCCGACGGTGCGCACCGGCGCCTTCGCTCACGCCTGGCCCTATTGGAGCCGCGCATTCCCATCGGGGCGGCGCTTGTGTGAGTTCCTCTGTGCAACAGCAATATCGATGCGCTGACCTATGACCACGTGGCGGTGTGTGCAGTGACCGTTGTCCCGGTGGCGCTGCGATGAGGCTTCGCCTCGAAAACGGCATTGCGTGGAACACGCGCTGTGTCACGTGACCGGCTCCGAGCCTCCCGATTGCGGGGATGGCGGCTATTCGAGCCTGGGGTCGCGTCATTCGCCGAACAATTGCCACATGTGTTCGTAAGTAGTCGAACCTCTTGTGCGTGTGGTCTGCATCACGTACATTCATTTAAATCAACTATCTGATTGCGTAGGCGTTTTAGACGCGCAATCGAGGGATCGGAGTGGGATGGAGCATCTGACCTTTCTGCTCTTGGGCTTGGGAAGTGGTGCGGTCTTCGGAGCGCTGGCGCTCGCGGTCGTGCTGACCTATCGAAGCTCGGGAGTCGTCAACTTCGGGGCGGGTGCGATCGCGCTGCTCACGGCGTACTTCTACGCCTTTCTGCGGCAGGGGCAGCTGATGATTCCGCTACCGGGATTCCCCCAGACCATGGATATCGGCGCACCCTTGGGGCAGTGGCCCGCGATGGCGATCGCCACCGTGATCGCCGCCGCGATCGGCGCGCTGCTCTATTTCGCGGTGTTCCGTGCGCTGCGCACCGCGCCCGCGGTCGCGAAGGCGGTGGCCGCACTCGGGATCGCGCTGCTGGTCCCGGCGCTACTCGCGCAACGGCTGGGCACGGCGACGGTCGCGGTCGATCCGATCTTTCCCGACGACGTATGGGAGTTCGACGACTTCGTGCTCCCGCACGATCGAATCTATCTGGCGGTCACCCTCGTCGTACTCGCCGCGGCACTGGTGACCTGGTTGCGGTTGAGCCGGTTCGGTCTCATCACCAAGGCGGTCGCATCGTCCGAGCGTGGCGCGTATCTGAGTGGGATGTCCCCGGATCGGATAGCGGCCTACAACTGGATGCTGAGTTCGGCGGTGGCCGGTGTCGCGGGCATTCTCATCGCACCTATCGCGTCCCTGGCGCCGGTCTCCTACACGCTGTTCATCGTTCCCGCGCTGGCTGCGGCGGTGATCGCCCGGTTCGAGATGATGGTGGTCGCCGTGCTGGCCGGGATCGTCATCGGGATGGTTCAGTCGTGGCTGCAGTACCTGACAACGCTGTTCTCGGCGCTGCCCGCCACGGGACTGTCGGAGCTCGTACCGCTGACGCTGATCATCGTCGTCCTCGTGCTTCGGGCGCGACCACTACCCAACCGGGGCTCGGTAATCGTGCAAACTCTCGGGTCCGCACCGCGGCCGAGTCGGCCATTGGTCAGCACCGCGGTGGTCACAGTCGTTGCTCTGGGATTGCTGATTGTGTTGGACGACCGCTGGCGCAGCGGCCTCATCGTCTCCCTCATCATGACTGTGATCGGCTTGTCGATCGTCGTCGTGACCGGATACGCCGGTCAGATCTCGTTGGCGCAGTTGACGATAGCGGGCGTGGCGGCGTTTCTCGTCGGACCGCTGACGCGAGCGTGGAATCTTCCGTTCCCGATTTCACCGCTGCTGGCGGCCGTCATCGCGGCGATCGTCGGCGTGTTGGTCGGATTGCCGGCGTTGCGAATTCGTGGACTCGCGGTCGCGGTGGTCACGCTCGCGATGGCCTACGCGGTGGAGGCCGTGTGGTTCCGGAATACCGATTTCGTCAGTTCATCGGGTGTTACCACCGAGCCGCCGACATTGTTCGGCTTCGATATGGGCATCGGCGGTGGCGAGGACTATCCTCGCGTCGCATTCGGCGTACTGTGCCTCGTGGTGGCCGCCGCGGTCGGCGTGGCGGTGGCGATGCTGCGGCGCAGTCGGTTCGGGTCACAGATGCTGGCCGTGCGCGCCAACGAGAAGTCCGCGGCGGCGGCCGGTGTCAACGTGGTACTGGTAAAGGTGACCGCGTTCGCGATCGGTTCGTTCATCGCGGGACTCGGCGGGGCGTTGCTGGCATACCAGCAGCAGTCGGTGATCTACGAGCCGTTCTCGGCGATGAATTCGGTTGCCTTCTTCGCGGTCGTGTATCTGGCGGGCGCCACCTCACTGTCCGGCGGTGTGCTCGCGGGACTGATCGCCGCGGGCGGTCTGCTGTACATCGCCATCGACGAGGTCGTCGGCGCGGGCGCCTGGTATCCGAGCATCGCCGCACTCATGCTCATCGTCACGGTGATCGTGAATCCGGAGGGAATCGTCGGTCCCGCGCACAGTCTGATCGCTCGACGTCGGGCGAGTGGAACCGTCGCCTCGTTGACTCTGGACGACGACTTCGAACCCGAAGGCGTGGAGTCGGCTTCCGCCGCAGGTGGCGGCACCGCTCTGCGCGCCGACGGAATCTCGGTGCATTACGGCGGCGTCGTCGCGCTCGACGATGTGGTGCTGGAGATTCCGCAGGGCAAGCTGGTGGGCCTCATCGGCCCGAACGGCGCGGGCAAGACCACCTTCATCGACGCGCTGTGCGGATTCTCCGAATACACCGGCACGGTGGAATTGCAGGGTACGCGAATCGACACCCGATCCCCGTTTCAGCGCGTTCGTGACGGCCTCGGTCGGACCTTCCAAGCCTTGGAGCTGTACGACGACCTCTCGGTGCGGGAGAACGTCAAGGTCGCCGTGTGGACGGGGGACGGAGGCCGGAAGACCGGAGAGTCCGCTTCAGTGGATCGAGTGCTCGACCTCGTCGGTCTCGCCGGGGCCGGCGGTCGGCCGGTCAGCGAGTTGTCCCACGGGCAGCGTCAGTTGGTCTCCATCGCCCGTGCGCTCGCGGGTAAGCCGTCGGTGCTGCTGCTGGACGAACCCGCCGGCGGACTGGACAGCGAGGAAAGCCTTTGGCTGGGTAGACGTTTGAAGCGGATCGCCGCCTCGGGTATCGCGGTGCTGATGGTCGACCACGATATGGATCTGATCTTCGGGGCCTGCGATCTGGTCTATGTTCTCGACTTCGGAAAGGTCATCGCGGTGGGGGAGCCCGATGAGATTCGGACGAATGAGCGGGTAGCGGCCGCGTATCTGGGAAGTGAGGTCGCGGTCGATGCCTGAGCAACACAACACCGGGACGGGAATGCCCATCCTGTTCGAATGCGGCGGACTTGCTGTCGGCTACCACAACACCATCGTGGCGCGCGACATCGATATCGCTCTTCCGGCTGCCACGGTACTCGCGGTGCTCGGCCCCAACGGTGCGGGCAAGACCACATTGCTCAATACGATGGCGGGTTTCCTGAAGCGGCAGAGCGGGACGGTTTCGGTCGGGCGGACGACGCTGCGCAACGGTGACCCCCGGCATGCCAACCAGAACGGACTCGTGTTGGTTCCGGATGACCGGGCTCTGTTCACCGATCTGACGGTGTTGGAGAACCTCAAGGTCGCCCGCAACGACGGCAAAGCACACGAGGCGACGCTCGAACTGTTCCCCTCACTGCGTAAACGCTTGAAAGTGCGGGCGGGTGACCTGTCCGGCGGCGAACAGCAGATGCTGGCCGTGGCCCGTGCGATGGTGCAGCGGCCGACGGTCCTGCTCATCGATGAGATGAGCATGGGTTTGGCTCCCGTGATCGTCGAGGAGTTGTTGCCCGTCGTGCGGCGCATCGCCGATGACACCGGCGCGGTCGTCGTCCTGGTCGAACAGCACGTGCGGCTGGCATTGGAGATCGCCGACGAGGCCCTAATTCTCGTGCACGGCGAGGTCCGGTTGCGTGGCTCTGCCCAGGACCTGCGCTCGGATCCGCAGCGCCTACGCGATGTGTATCTGGGGATGGGCGCTGCGGCGCGAGCGGGCTGAGTTCCCGGTCCCCGAAGCCCCGAACGTAACCCCGCTGACCGTTCCCCGGTCCGCGTCACCACAAGGAGAGAAATGAAGGGTGAACTTCACCGTACCCGGCGCGCCGTCATAGGCGTCGCCGTTGCAGCACTCGCGATCGGGACCGCCGCCGCGTGCGGCAGCGACAGCGACACATCGGCGGGCGCGGGCACGGCCGACTCGGCGGTGCTCGGTCCGCCCAACGCCGCGACCGGAGATGTCGTCACCATTGGATTCATCAGCGAAGGCAAGTCGGCCGCCGTGGATGCCAGCGCCGAGTTGACCGCGGCGCAAGCCGCGGTGGCCTACATCAACGAACACCTCGGCGGCCTGCGCGGACACCGCGTACAGCTGAAGACCTGCGAAACGAAGAGCAATCCGGCCGCGGCCACCGACTGTGCCAACCAGATGATCGGCGCGGGCGCCGTCGCGGTCGTCGAAGGCGCACTCGGAAATGTCGACCAAACCATAGATGTGCTCGCGCCCGCGGGAGTCCCGCTCGTGTTGAACTATGCGACCTCGCAGAAATCTCTGTCTTCCCCGAACGTCTTGACCTTGATGAACGGTGTGTCGGCGATCTTCGGCACACCGGCGGCACTGGCCAAGGAGAAGAACGCCACCAAGTCCGCACTGGTGACCATCGACGTGCCCGCCGCTACCGGCGCCGCCAATCAGATGGGCAAACTGGCTTTCGGCAACGCCGGTTCCGCGTTGGAAGTGGTGACCATCCCGCCGGGAACTCCCGATGTGACCTCGCAGATCACCGCCGCCAACCGCAATGATCCCGGCCTGTGGACGGTGCTGGGAAGCACCAACTTCTGTGGCGGTGTTCTGAAAGCCATCAAGACCGTCGACCGTGGCGCGACCATCGTCGTGAACGATCGCTGTGTCGACACCACCATCAGTTCTTCCATCCCCGGCGGGTTCGACGGGGTCCAAGTGGGCACCACGGCGAACCTCGACCCGGCCACCGATGACATGAAATTGTTCCGAGCGGCGATCGATAAGTATCAACCCGGCCTGCGGATCGAGTTCAACGCCGCGGGTGGCTGGCAGCCGATCGTCGGGTTGGCGCGGGCGCTGAACGCGACACCGGGCCAGGAAATCACCCGGCAGACGGTGGCGGAAGGGCTTCGCTCGGCGCCCGCCCAACCGTACCCGTTGACCAACGGCATCCAATTCCAATGCAACGGGCAGGCATTCCCGCTCTCGCCGAACGTGTGCTCCTCCGACATCATCGTCGCCACCGCCGACAAGGGCGGCGTACTGCGCGACTACCGGGTCCTGCACACCGACGCCTCACTGTTCACTCCACCATCACGCTGACGGTATGTCATCGGCGTGTGGAGGCGGTCACCACCATCGGTTTGTGGCCGCCTCCACACGCGTGTCCAGGTTGTCGGATTGCGCGGGTGACGTCCTGCCGCAAGCGGGTCCGGGCTGGAACGAGAACGGCATTGCTTTCCGTGCGTCGGCGAATTACGGTAATGAGCGTGACCGAAACAGCCGGCGATCGGTTCGCGATCCGAGGTCCGCGTCCGCGCGGCGTCTAGCGGCGCGGGGCGTTCGGTTGTGTGCTGGAAGCTTCGATGATCGGTCGGCTGGGCGCGCCGCGATCCGCCCGTGCGCAACGCGTCGCGGTTCGTCGTCGGCGTTCCCGCGATGACCACACCCTCCGCGCATATGTCCGCTGACAATTCAGATAAGGAACGAACGTGACCACTACCCTGACCGATCTCGCTCCGACCGGATCGTTCAACCACGCGGCTCTCTGCTCGGCGCGCCGGTTCGAGCCCGCGGAGGTCCTCGCTGAGAACACCACCATTCACGGGTTGATTCCGGAAGCCGGGTACATCTGGGGCACCTTGCGCGACGACGAGGGCGGCCTGCATTCGATCATGCGTCGTGTTCCGGCGGTGCGGGACAACAAGAAGGCCGGTAGCGACATCCGCTCTCTGGGCGGCAAGCTGATCCTGCTGTCCAGCGCAGGGGGCGACGAGCAGTTGCGCCTACGCCGGGAACCGAAATACGCGCCCGAGAGCAATGATCTCTCGCGCCGAGTCCTCGACTCCGGCGCGCTGGAGTTGGCGGCCGCCGCGAACGAGCACGGCCCCTCCGTGGCGCTGACACTGTCCACCGACTCCATGCATTACCAGGAGACCGACGTCATCGAGGTGACCGGCACCCGGATCGCTCCGCCGTTGCAGTGGTTCCTCCCCGGCCAGGACTCGTCGCTGCTCTACCTCACTCAGACCTGGCTGGTCGAGGGGGACCTGGCAGGTAAGCACGTGCGCGGATTCCTGTTCTGGGAGGAGGCATGGATGCGCGAGGGTGGTCGCCTGTACGTGGAGAAGGATCCGCTGCACGACGCCGAGTACACGACCTGGTACTCCTGGGCCAACCACTACGACGACGGCAGCGCCGAGGTCGGGCACTTCCTCTTCGGTAACGGCGACTTCCATGTCGGTGTCATCGGCCGCAGCGACGGTACGGTGACCACGGCGCACGCCATGGAGGCGGTCATCCGGCGCGACGCCGACGGCTACTGGCACGACGGCATCGACTACACGATCAACGGCGAGGCCTGGATCTGCGAGCCGGATCCCAACGGCCGGATGGAAGGTCTCGGCGTTATCCCGAATCCGCAGCAGGAGGGCCGGATACACCGCGTCTCCGACACCAGGGTGCCGGACGTGTGGATGGCCTGGGGTGAGACGGTTCCGGGGAATGGTGACCGCCGCCGCTGGTGACACGGTCAGCAAAGCCCACATGGGGTATGAGGAGAAACGAGACGTGAGCGGGGCGGTCGAGTACGCGTCGTTGCCTGCCGCGGCCGCCCGCCGCAGTCCGGGCAGGGTCGCGCTGCGGTTCGAGGGGCAGGAGTGGACCTTTCGCGAGTTCGACCGAGCGGTTCGACGGGTGGCGGATCGACTCGCCCGCGCCGGGATCCGGCCGGGCACCCGCACACTGCTGCTCGTCGAGAATCGACCGGAGTACATCTTCGCGCAGTTCGCCCTCGCAAGCCTCGGCGCGGCCTTCGTGCTCCCGAACCCGTACTGGACCGACCACGAGGTCGGCCGGGTGATCTCGACAGCGGGCGCGCGTGCGGCGATCTACTCGGCGCGGCACCGCGTGAACGCCGGTAGGCTGCCGATCGCGGTGCCGATCGAGGATGTCGCCGACGCGGCGGCGGGTGGCGCGACGGTGCCGCGGCCCGCCGCGGCGGCACATCCCGGAGCCGAACTGTGTATCCCTTTCTCGTCGGGGACCACGGGCTTCCCGAAAGGGGTCGTGCACACCGTCGCGAGCCTGTCGGGCGGTATCGATCAACTGGTCACGCATCTGGGCTTGACCGATGCCGATCGGCTGCAGATCTCCCTGCCGTTGTGCCATATCTTCGGCACCTCGATGATGGGTGCGGCGCTCTCGGCGGGAGCCGAGGTGACGTTGTTCGAGCGGTTCGATTTCGACCGTTGCCTGGGCCAGATCAAACGGGATTCGGTCACGGTCTGGCCGTTGGCGGGGGCGGTGGCGCATCGACTGGCCACGCTGCCGGAGCTGAGCCGCGCCGACTTTCCCGGCCTTCGGTACTTCATGTGGGGCGGAAGCGCGGTTCCGGCGCATCTGGCGCAGACGATCACCTCCCGCACGGGCGTGGAATTCCTGTGCTCCTACGGCATGACCGAGGCGTTCGCGGTGGCCTTCAACCCGGTCGATCAGCCGCGGCGGTGGCGTCTGGATTCCCCGGGATTCGCCTGCGCCGGAAACGAGCTCCGAATAGGTGACGACGGCGAGATCGAGGTGCGTGGGCCGTGCGTGGCCGTGGGCTACACCGATCCGGCAGCGGACGACCCGTTCCTGGAAGACGGATGGTTTCGCACCGGTGATGCGGGACGCATCGACGAAGACGGACGTCTGTGGATTTCGGACCGGCTCAAGGACATGATCAAGGTATCCGGCTTCCAGGTCGCGCCCGCCGAAGTCGAGGCGGCATTGATGCGGCATCCAGGAGTGAGCGACGCGGCGGTCGTCGGCCGGCCCGACGAGCGCCGCGGTGAGCGCGTGGTCGCCTATGTCGTATGTTCGAAGCCCATGTCGGAGAACGAGTTACGGGCGATGGTCGGAGAACGGCTGGCCACTTACAAGGTGCCGGCCGAGATCGTGATCGTCGACGAGCTGCCACGGACCGCGGCGGGAAAACTCCAGCGGTCGCGCCTGCGGGAAGGGGGCGGTGACTGATATGCGTTCATTTCGGGCAGGCGATGTCCGGTCGTCCCGCCACCGCGCCGGTGATTCGTAGCCGAGTGCCCCTTACAGTCGAGAAATGAAGCACACGCAGTACTCGCCGCCGGATGCGGCGGACCGCAGGCGTACCGGGCGTCCGCTCGACGCTACAGTGGAGCAACGGGTGCTGCAGGAAGCCAGGGCCGAGCTGGCCTCGGCGGGGGTCGACGCATTCAGTCTCACGGCGGTCCTGCGACGGGCGAAGGTCGGCAACAGCGGCTTCTATCGCCGGTGGTCGAGCGCGCGGGAACTCATCATCGACGCGTTCGCCTCGATCGCCACCTGGCCGGAAGTGCCCGACCTGGGTGATCTGCGTAGTGAGCTACGCGTCCTCGTCGACGCCTTCGACCGGCCGGGAGCCTGGACCGGTCTCCAGATACTGTTCACCTTCACCGGTCAGGCGGCCCGGCATCCCGAGCTGTACGCACACGTCCAGCGCACCGTCATCCACCCCGGCAGTCGGCGAGTGGCCGCGGTGTTCGAACGCGCGCGCTCGCGGGGGGAATTCACGGCGGAGACCGATCCGAAAGCACTCGCCGCGGCCTTCATCGGCGCCTTGACCGTCGTCGAACAGTGGTCGGTCAGTACGAGCGACAGTTTCGGCACCGATCTCGAATCCGTGCTGGACACTTTCTGTGCCCTGGCCGCGCGACGCCGGCCGGAGTGATCGCCGTGACACGGCGGTTCAATCGCTCACGTCCCCAACGCGCTGATGCTCCGCGACACGGACGCGCAAACCGTCGATAAGGGTGTCGATGCCGAATTTGTAATAGTCGGCGCCGTGCAGTCCGTCCAGGTGCGGCAGCACTGTCGCGAGGGCGGGCGGCAGATCGGTTTCGTCCTGCGGCGTATCGGCCATCGGCACCTGGTATCGACCGAACAGATACGTGTGAATCAACGAGTAGGACAGCAGGACCTGGCGTTCCGGCAGGCCGGCGCAGAGGAGGATCGCCATGAAGGCGTCGACCAAGCGGCGATCGGCGTGCAGCATCCGTTGCAGTAGGAGTCCGGCGATGCTCGGCTGTCTGCGCAGTTGGGCGTCGATGCGATCGATGAGCAGCCGGAGCCGGATATCCCACGTACCGTCCTCGTCAGTGGGGATCGTCACGTCGGCGAGTGTGCGCCGCGCGACCAGGTCGAGCAATTCCCGTTTGTCCGCCACGTAGGAGTACGCGGCCATCTGGGAGCGACCGAGTCGTTGAGACAACCGCCGCATCGACAGTGCGTCGAGCCCATCGCCGCGGATGATCTCCAACGCGGCGTCGACGATCTGGTCTTCGGTCAGCGATGGCGGACGCCCCCTGGTCCGCCGGGACGCCTTCACGGAATCTTCGACGTCTGTCAGGCGGTCGTGCGGTCTCACGGGGGGAGTGTACTCACCCGCTCCCGTGGAGCGGGTGAGTGCGACCCTCGGCCTGCTGTCGCGCACGAGATCAGATTCCGAGGCGTTCCAGCAGCCGTTCGTGCGCCAGGGCCGGGCCGCCGAGCAGCAGATCGGTCTCGCGTGCGCGGGTCGAGATGGCGTCGACGTCCGAGGTGTCGAGGTCGTCGGCCACCGAAGTGAGCCGCGACGACACCTGTCGCACCGCCTGCGAGCATCCGATATGCGCCATCGCCGCGGCCGTGGCGCTCGCCTCGAGATCGTCCTGACTCTGGAGTTTGACCGCCCGGTACCACAGCGCGGTCGCGCCTGCCCGCAGCAATTCGAGTTCCGCGAGTTTCCTGGTGTATCCCCGCCAAGCCTCGCTGTCGGTAGCCGAGGGCAACACCTCGACCAGGCACTTGAGTGCCCGATCCACGATGCCCATCTGCTCGGCTGCGAGCACGGTGGTGGCCCGGTCGAGAGTGCGATTCATGATGCGGCCGCCCGCGCCCTCGCGTCCGATCAGAGCCGCGGGAGTGTTGTCGAAGCCTATGCGCGCGAGTGGACGCGATTCATCGAGCGAAGGCAAGGTCTCGACGGTCAGGCCCGGCGCGTCGTGGCGCACGAGGTAGAGCGAAGGACCGCCGATGTTGCGGGCGATGACGAAGATGTTGCCGGCCGCCGTGGCTCCCGGTACATACCACTTCTCGCCGGTGAGCTGCCAACCGTCGTCCGTCGCGGTCGCCCGTGTCCGCACCAGCGCCGGATCCCAGGATCCGGTCTTCTCGGCGGCCGCCAGTGTCGAGTGGCGGACGTCGACGCTGTCGTCGTTCGGTGCGGCCGCGACAGCGAACGCTTGTGCGCCGAGTCCGGCGGCGGGAAAGTAGTCGGTGCGAGAGAGCGTGTAGCCGGCCGAGTAGGCGACTCTGGCGAGGCCGGTCGACTGCGGCCCGAACGCCTTCTCCTCCCACGCGTCCTCGGGCAGGAGTGAGGTCAGCGCCTCATTGCGCTCGATCACATGGCCGGTGACGTCCACGGCGAGAGTGTCCAGCGCGCGGGCGGCCTCGGCTGTGAGCTCACCGGTTGCCCGGACCAGGGGCAGCAGCGGCTCACGGAAGGCGTTGCCCGCGTCGGCGAGCAGTCGCGGCCCGAGCACCTCGGCGATGAATTCGCCGGCCGCGGCCAGTACGCGGGCCTCGGCGGCGTCGATGACGGCCGCCGGAGACTCGACCTCGCCGACTCCGAGTTCGCGGACCGCGACCAGCCCGGTGAGCAGCTCGCTGAGTCTGCGTCGCAAGGCGCGGTCGTCCCAGGTCCAGGTCGAGCGCATCAAGGCGGACAGGGTCTCCTCGTTCAAGGTCGCGAGGTAGTGATCGCGTTGCTCGCGACTGAGTGTCGTGCTGCCCGTCGTCGGTTCCATGGCGCCTCCCGTGGTTTCGGTTGAAGTGTTCGGTTCACACGATTGCTTCTTTTCGTTACAGTGTAAAGTATTGGCGGGTGGTTCCGCGGACGCGGTACGGGCCCGCATGACGTTCGAACGAGGAGATACCTATGACAGAGGCGTTGCACGCGGTCGAGGAACAGCGTGAGGAGGACAAGATCTTGGCGCATTCGGGTGATTCCCACCTGATGGAGCCGGAGGATCTGTGGACCTCGCGCCTGCCGAAGCGGTTGGCGGATCGTGCGCCGCGTTCGGAGCGTGGTGAGAAGTACGAGATCGTCTATATCGACGGCACGCAGATCGATCGCCAGCTCAACGATTTCATGGACGCGATGCGCCCGCCGGGTTTCAAGGATCTCACCATCCGGCTGCAGGATCTGGACCAGGAGGGTGTGCGCAACCAGTTCGCTTTCCCGTCGATGGGTTTCTGGACCTGCAACATCCGTGATCCGGAGCTGGAGAACGCGGTGGCGCGTGCTTGGAACGACTGGGCGATGGAAGAGGTGATGGGCAAGCAGGATCGCATCTTCGCGCCCGCCATCGTTCCTCTGATGGATGTGAAGAACGCGGTGGCCGAGGCCGAGCGTGCCGCCGAGATGGGCTTCCAAGCGTTGTTCTTCCCGTGTGGCATCGATGACGATCGGGCCTGGGGTTTGGACTTGTGGGAACCGCTGTGGACGGCTGCCGAGGAATTGAAGCTTCCACTGACCTGGCATATCGGCACCGGTGCTTCCAATGTGGTCTATCGCGGCCCTGGCGGCGCGGTAGTGAACTACATGGAGACCGGCTATCCCGCCATGCGGGTGATCACCCACCTGGTCGCGGGTGGTGCGCTGGATCGGCACCCGGATCTGAAGGTGCTGGTGGCCGAATGCGGAGCGGGATGGGTGCCTGCTGTGGGTGACCGGATGGATGAGGCCTATCGGCAGCACGGCATGTTCGTGCGTCCCCGTCTGTCGCGCCTGCCGAGCGAGATCATTCGCCAGCAGGTGTACGCCTCGTTCCAGCACGACATCAGTTCGGTGCAGATCATCGAGGACACCGCGTACGACAACGTGCTGTGGGGCGACGACTACCCGCACCTGGAGGGCACGTACGGTCACACCCAGCAGACGCTGCACTCCATCTTCGACGGCGTCGACGATCGGATCCGTGATCGTGTGTTGCGTGGCGCCTTCGAGGAATTGTTCCCACGGGCTGCCGCCTGAGTGGCCATGCCGAACGCGGGCGCGCTCTCAGCGCGCCCGCTCTGCGTTGTAAGGCCGCTGCCGGCCGACTCAGTCCGCGCCCGGCGCTCTCGGCAACCCGAGTGTCGAAGTTCGTCGACGTCGAAAGGTACTTCCATGACCCAATCCGGAACGAACGACACGACGTCCTCCGCGGGTAGCGCCGCCGCCGCGGTCGCGGGCGACGATCCGTCATCCCCGTTGCATTCCCCCTGCTCACCCACGGGAGTGCGACTGTGTTACGGGTGCGCCCCGCTCAACGAGTGTCGCCTCGGGGTCGAGCGTGAACAACTGCACGACGACGGCGTCGTGATCAGCAACGTGGTGTGCTCGTCATCGCACGAGGGCGGTCCGGGGGTCGCACACGGCGGTTGGACCGCGGGTGTCATGGACGAACTCGTAGGGCACACGATGATGTTGAAGCACGAGTTCGCGGTCACCGGGACGCTCACCGTCAAGTTCGTGCGGCCGGTGCCGGTCGGCTGGCCGCTGATCGGGCGTGCGTGGACTGTGCGCACGGAGAACCGGAAGGTTTTCGTCCGAGCCACATTGCAGTTGGAGAGTTCGGGCGCGGTTCTGGCCGAAGCCGACGCGATCATGATCAAGCGGCCCGACACCCACTTCCAGCAGCACGAACGATGGCTTCAGTCGCAGCGCGGCGACCGTTGACGAAGATCCAACCCTCCTTCTATACAGGTATATATTTAAACTGTTAGGCTGTGTGCCGTATCACGCTTAGGGGAGTGGCCGAGTCGCTAGGGCCCCCGGCGCACGCGAGCGTGACGATGCCCCGGCAATGGAGGAGATTGTGACTATCAGTGGGCTGGAAGAGCCACGCAAGACTCTCGACGGCGAGGTCTACGAGTTCCTGGAACCGGAAATCGAGACCGCCTCGCGAGAGGAGATCAGGGCAGCCCAGGAGGCCGCGGTGCTCGAACTGGTTCGGTACGCGTGGGAGAACTCGCCCCTGTATCGAGAGCATTGGAGCGCCGCCGGTGTGTCACCGGACGACATCCGCAGCCTCGAAGACTTCACCACCAAGATCCCGACGATAACGAAAGACGAGATCAAATCCTTCCGGGCGCGTACCGGTGACCCCTACGGAGGGCTGCTGTGCGTGAACCCGAAGGACCTGACGTCGGTGACGACGACCTCGGGCACGACCTCGGCGCCCGAACTGCTTCCGGAGATCTGGTCCGAAGCGCCTCCATTGCCGGCCAGTTCGACCCGCGACCTCTACGTGCACGGCCTGCGAGCCGGTGACCGCGTTATCGTCCCCGTCGGGACGTTCCGCAACTATTGGGATGATTTCTACTCCGCGCTCGGCTTGGTGCCGGTGTTCGCGAACAGTTGGCTCGGCGAGGGCGAAGCGTTGCTCCGCGCCATCCGGAAGCATCAGGTGGCCTACATGCAGGTGCACCTGCCCGCCATCATGGAGTTCGAGAAGCTCGAGTCGAAGTACGACCTGCGCGAGGCATTGGCATCGGTGAAATTCTTCGCCTTCGCCGGTCAGCCTATGGGCGCCGCGCTCAAGCGGAAGGTCACCCAGGACTGGGGTGTCAAGATCGTTCAGTACACCAGTGCGGGCGATACCGGAACAGCATGGGAAGGGCCGGATTTCGACGGCTTCCAATTGTGGGAGGACACCATGCTCCCCGAGGTCCTCAACACGGTGACCGGCGAGCCGGTGCAGGACGCGGAGATCGGTGAACTGGTCGCCACCGACCTCGACAATCGGGTCGCGCCCTACATCAGATTCCGCTCCGGCGACCTCGTGCGCGTCACCCGTAAGCCATCTCCGACCGGACGGACACATGCGCGCATGTGGTTGTCGGGCCGCCGCGGCGACGAAACCGTCGTCGACGGCAAGGCGATCGTTGTCGGCGACGTCTGGCGGTTGGTGGAGTCGCTGCCCGAGTTGTCCGACGGCATGTTCCAGATCATCCGATCGAACGACGCCATGACCAGATTGCGGCTGCGGGTCGGTTACGCGCCCGAGCGGACCTCCGATGTCGCCGATGTCGAGCGCCGGTTGACCGAGGTCCTCGAATCCGAACTCGGCGTCGGCGTCGACCTCGTCATGTTCACGGTCGAGGAAATCCTGCAGTACAGCTCGAGCGTTGCCAAGTTCCCGAGGACGGTCAAGGAATGACACGGAAGACGATGCTGGAAGCCGCCGCGCGCGCGCCCAAGGCTCCGATCTACGGGATCGGTGTGTGCCCTTCGGGGGACGGCTTCATCGACTACGAGATCGGCTGGGACGATTTCGAGCGCGATGTCGCCTGGGCGCACGAGCAACTGCTCGCCGCGGGGGTGAACGGGGACGATCATGTGCTGATCACCATGACCAATCACGAAGGTCCCTGGTTGAGCCCCGTCGTGCGGGCGCTGCGGAAGATCGGTGCGACGTACACACCCGCCGAAACCTACAACTGGGATTCCGCGCGGTTCCTCTCGGTGCTGGACCGACTGCCGATCACGGTGGTCATCGGACTCGGCGGTGAGACGCTCGGTTCGCTCCAGGCACAGAACCCGGATCTCGGGGCGTTGTTCGAGAAGGTCCGCGTCATCTGGGCGCGGCCGGACGCGCACCGTGAGCTGGTCGCCGCGGGGGTGAACGCCACGCTGATGGCCCTGCTCGGGCCCGCGTTCGGGCTCGCCCAGCCCGGCGATCCGGGTGTACTGCGAGTCAATGGCGCCGAATGGGCGATCCGCGATTCGGGGGGCGAATTGGTGGTCTCCACCGCAGATGCCAGGACAGCCCGAATCGCCGACGCATTGACCGGCGTGCACGGCCGGGTGACCACCGACGGCGACACGCTCCTGATCGAGCTGTGAGCCCTGGGCGCTCGCCCTCCGGCGAGGGCGAGCGCCCGAACAATACTGGTGCCGACGAAAGGCTGCGGTGTGGAGTTCGGTGAGCGGAACGAAGACGAAGGCACGCCAGGGTTGCTGCGGGACGGTCGCTCGGTACTCGTTCGCCGATTGACAGCGGATGATCTCGAACTCATCGTCGATTTCAGCAAGCGGCTGTCGCGCCGTACGATCTCGATGCGCATGCTGGGGCCGGTGGTGACGCTGGACCGAGCGGGGTTGGCCCGGTTCATGCGTTTCGATCCCGCCGGACAGGTCGCACTGGTCGCCATCCACGAGAACCGCGCTGTGGGAGTCGCGGATTTCGCACGGGTCGAGGGCCATCCCGATCGCGCCGAGGTCACCTTCACCATCGTCGACGAGTTCCAGTCCGTCGGCCTTGGCGGGTTGCTGATGGAGCATATCGCCGCGGCGGCGCGGGACCACGGGATAGCGGTGCTGGAAGCGGATGTCCTCGCGGAGAATCTCGCGATGATCCGCACCCTCGAGAGCTCCGGATACGCGGTCGAGTTGGGGCCGCCGGGGGCCGTTCTGCACGCGGATATCGCGATCGCGCCCAGGGCGCAGGTACTGGCACGCTCGGATCGCAGGGAGCACCAGTCCGTTCGTTCGTCCATGCAACGGATCTTCGATTCCCGCACCGTGGCCGTTGTCGGCGCGGGCCGCGGCGAGGACAACCTGGGTCGCGCAGTCGTCAAAAACCTTCTCGTGCACGGGTTTCCGGGACGGGTCTATGCGGTGAACCCGAACAGTCCTGCCGTGATGGGATTGCCTACCCATCCCACTGTCAGCGCCATCGGAGAACCCATCGACCTGGTCGTGGTAGCGGTCGCGGCCGACCTGGTACCCGAAGTCATGCGGGGCTGCGCCGCTGCCTCGGTGGGGGCCGTGGTGGTGATGTCGGTCGGATTCGGCGAGCTGGGCGAGCGTGGTCGCAGCGCGGAGTTGGACATGGTCCGGTACGCACGCGGTCGGGGAATGCGGGTGATCGGCCCCGCGAGCATGGGAATCCTGGCCCAGGAAGGCGTGCGCCGACTGGCGGCGACCTTCTCGGTGTCACTGCCCGAGCCCGGCGTGGTGGCGATGGCCAGTCAGTCCGGAACGTTGGGGCTGTCGGTGCTGGAGCACGCCCGCCGCATCGGGCTCGGTATCTCCAGCTTCGCCTCGCTGGGACGCTCGGCCGACGTTTCCCCCAACGACCTGTTGCAGTGGTGGGAAGAGGATCCGACGACCTCGGTGATCCTGCTCGATCTCGAACGTTTCGGCAACGCGCGCAAATTCGCGCGTCTGGCCCGGCGCGTCAGCGCGCGCAAGCCGATCGTCGCCGTCACCAGCGCGGTACAGGCATCGCCGAGCGGCGCGGTCGGTCTCGATCTCGTCGACAGCGGTACGGCGACCGACACCCTCCTTTCCCAGACCGGCGTCGTCGCCACTCGCACACTTGCGGAGATGTTCGACGTAGCGAGGCTTTTCGCCCATCAACCGATACCACGCGGTGACCGGGTCGCGGTGGTCACCAACGCGAGCCAGCCCGGCGCGTTGACCGCTGCCGCGTGCCGGGCTGCGGGTCTGCGCACCGCGGTCGTCGAGGAATCGACCCTGGCCGCCCTGCGCGATCTCGGCGTGAGCGGCGTATCGGCCGACTTCTTCGACCTCACGCCCCGCGCGCAAGCACCACTTTACGAGGCGGCACTACGCGCGGTTCTCGCCGATGACGGCGTCGACTCGGTCGTCGCGCTCTTCACTCCACCGGTGGTGCAGAGCCCGGACGCGATCGCCGCGGCCATGGTGCGCGCCGCGGGATCGGCTCCGAACAAGCCCGTGGTGGCAAGTTTCGACGGCACCGAGGGAGTGCTGTCCTCTGCCGAGGAAAGCCGTACGCTACCCAGCTACACCTTCCCCGAGGCGGCCGCTGCCGCACTCGGCCGGGCGACCGCTTACGGCATATGGCGCCGACAGCCCGCCGGCGTGGTGCGAGAGCCCGCAGGAATCGCCACCGATCGGCTGCATGCCCTCATCGATCGCGCCGGGATCGGCGCCGTGGGGGCCGACGCGACCGCCGAAGTGCTGGCGGCTGTCGGTCTCACCGTGGCGCCGGAGTCAGAGCTTTCCGGGCCGCAGGTGTCGGTCTCGGTGGTGGCGGACCGGACTTTCGGACCGTTGCTCGCGTTCGGGGTCCTCGGCGATCCGATCACGTTGTATGCCGACATCGCATTGCGCATCACTCCCGTCAGCGACCTCGACGCCGCCCGCATGGTTCGTTCGGTGCGCGCGTTCCCGCTGCTGGCCGAAAGCGACGTGGACGGACTGGTCGATGCGATCCTGCGGGTAGCGTGGCTGGTCGAGGAGTTGCCGGAACTGGCCGAGTTGCGTCTGTCGCCGCTCGCCGTCGGCGCCCCCGGCCAAGGCGTGGCGGTGCGGGCGGCCCAGTTGATCCTGGAGCAGCCCACCCAGGAGCGTAGGCACCCCGAGGCGACGCTTCAGCGGCCGTGATCGGCTCCAGGATGAGTATCAGCACGCCGTCCGCCCTCGGCCGGCGTTCGACACGACATATGGCGGGCGCCGCCGGTCGGAACGGAATACACAGATGACATCTGACGAACAGACGAATCCTGCCGAATTCCTGGCTGCTTCGGTCGAGGTGTCGCACGACTCTGTCGGGACCGCGTTCGTCCGGACCGTGCGATCCGTGCCGGAGGCGCCCGCATTGCAGCATCTCACCCCCTCCGGTGTCGCCTCGCTCAGCTGGGCAGAGCTGTACCGGCGAGCGAGCGGGGCGGCGCTGCGGTTGCGGGAACTCGATCCCGAGCGTGGCAGGGTGGCGCTGATCGCCTACAACAGCGTCGACTGGATCGTCGCGATGTACGGGTGCGCGCTGGCCGGCCGACCCGTTGTGCCGATCAGCCCGGCGGTGACCGACGCCGAGGCCACCCACATGCTGACCTTGGCGCGGGTGACCACAGTCCTGGTCGTGGAGCGGGTCGGTCAGGACCACACCGTCGCCAGACTGGAAGGCGTGGCGCGGCGGCTGGCGCATCCACCCGAAGTGCACGATATTGCCGAATTCAACACTGCCTCCGATGTTCTCGTGGAACCCGCGCACGTCGAAGCGACAGACGAATTCCTGCTCCAATTCACCTCGGGCACCACCGGAGTGCCGAAGGCAGCTGTGCTGTCGCATCGCGCCGCGATCAACAGCGCGCGGTTCCACGCTCGCGGCTGCACCGCGCGCACGGGCGAAGTGTGGCTGAATCCGTTGCCGCTGTTCCACGTCGGCGGCTCGGTGGCGGGGCTGCTGGTGGCCATGGCGCACGGCGGGGCCTACATCGTGCTCGACCGGTTCTCCGAGGAAGTCGCGTTGCGGGCGTTGCGGGAAATCCGTCCGGCGCTCGTGGGCCTGGTGCCGACCATGATCATCGACCTACTCGCCATACCCGGTGTGTCGGCGTCGGACTTCGCGAGCGTGCGACTGGTGATCGCTGGAGCCACCTCGGTCGATCCGGGATTGATCGCGGAGATGGAGAACCGGCTCGGCATCACGTTCATGGTCGCCTACGGCCAGAGCGAGGCACCGATGATGGCGGTCAGTGCGCCCGACGATTCGGCACGGATCCGTACTCGGTCGCTGGGGCGCTGCCTACCCGGTCGGGACTACCGGATCCGCGACAACAACGGCAATACGGTCCCTTTCGGTGTGCTCGGCGAGTTGTGCGTGCGGGGACCGCTGACGATGAACGGGTATCTGCGGCCCGACGGCGGTGTGGACCGTGCTGCCGACGAGCAGGGCTGGCGGCGCAGCGGGGATCTGTGCTCGATGGACGGCGATGGGGTGCTGACCTTCTACGGGCGCATCCGCGAGATGATCATCCGCGGTGGGCTGAATATCTTCCCCGCGGAGGTCGAGCGCGCGCTGTCGGCGCACGAATCCGTCGCCGAAGCAGCTGTTTTCGGTGTCCCCGACATCAGGCTCGGCGAGCGCGTGGTCGCCGCCGTGCTGGCCGCCGGGGAAGACGAGGTCGACCTCGAGGGGGTGACGGCACTGCTGGAGGACCGGTTGAGCCGCTACAAGCGGCCCGCCGAATTGATCGTCGTGCGCTCGCTACCCCGGACCAGCACTGGCAAAGTCCGCAAACATCAGCTGCGGGAGTGGTACGAGGAGGGCACGCTCATCGATAGGTGCGGATAAGCGGCGGTGCCGCCGGCTGATCCGCGGGGAGATGATCTGCGGCGTGCTGGCCTGATACTTCGTGTGGTGTGACGTTCTCCACCTTAGCCGAGCACAGTTATTTTACAGATGTAGTGTAGTTTACATATGTAAAATAACGCTAGCTCGAGAAGGGAGATCGATGGCCGAGTCGCCAAGCGGCGGCACCCCCGCGAGTACTGGATCAACGGTGAAGATTCTGGCCGTAGCCATGCTTTTCCCGTTGTTCATGGCACTCGCGTTGCCCGGTGCCTATGTCTACGCGTTTCATGAACCCAAGCCCCGCGAGATGCCTGTCGAGATCATCGGCGTCGACCAGGATTCAGCACGCCTGGCGTCCGGCCTGGCGACGAAGATGGCGCCGTCGTTCCGGGTCACCGCCGTGGCCGACGCGGACACGGCCCGGCGGCATCTGGACGACCTGAGCAGTCGTGGCGCCTTCGAACCCACGACCGGCACACTCTACGTCGCGAGTGCGGGCAGTCCGCTCGCCAAGGCGACAGTGGAGACCGCCTTCGGCTCCGTCGCACAGCAGCTCGGGACCGAACTCACGGTCCGAGATGTGGCGCCACTGCCAGAATCCGACCGTCTCGGCATCAGCCTGCTGTTCATCGGCCTGGCGGCGATTCTCGCGGGCTTCGTCACCGCGACCGTGCTGAACGTCGCGGTGAAGGACTTGTCCATCAGGACGGAGATGATGATCCTCGGCTTGGTCGCGCTAATCGCCGCGGTGATCACCACCTTCATCGCCTATTCCGCGTACGGCGCGTTGTCCGGGCACCTACTCGGGGTCTCGGCGCTGGTGGCGTCGGGCACGGTCTGCGCGGGCCTGGTGCAATCCGGCGGCGTCAAGCTGATCGGACCCGGCATGACAGTCATCGGTGTGGCCGTGCTCGTGATACTCGGCATCCCCGCCTCGGGAATCGCGGTACCGGTGGAGATGGTCCCGTCCCTGTTCGCCCACCTGCATTCCTGGTTGCCGACGTCAGGGGTGCTGGACGGACTGCGGCGGACGCTGTATTTCGACGGTGGCGGCATCGAGTCGGACCTGCCGATCATCGGACTCTGGAGCGCCGTCGGCGCGGGCGCGATCTGGCTGTCCACCCTGCGGTCGAAGAACGAACCTGCGGCAGTCGCCGAACAGGAAGGTGCACGATGACACACGATCGCGTTGCCCGGCGCCGAACCGTTACGGGTGTGTTGGTGCTGCCGCTGTTCTTCCTGATCGCACTGCCCGGACTCTTTCTCGGCGCACTGCACTCACCCGCACCGCACGAGGTGAAGGTGGCCGTCATCGGTGACACCGCGCAGGCGCACGCCGTGGCCGAGCAACTTTCGGTGCACGCGGCGGGTTTCGAGATCCAGTCGGCTACGGACGCGGAATCCGGCCGAACCGCCGTGCGAGACCGTGAGATTCGCGCGGCCTACGATCCCGCGACCGGCGATCTGTTCGTAGCGTCGGCCGGCGGGGTACAGGCCACGGAGGCCGCCCGTGCGCTGTTCGCTGCCGTGGCGCAGTCCGGGGGTGCGCCGCTGCATGTGCGAGATGTGGTCGCGTTGCCGGACGCCGATCGTCTCGGCACGGGCACGCTCTATCTCGGGGTCGGCGCCATCGTCGGTGGATTCCTGTCCGGCTTGATCGTCGCGATGGTCGCGCCCGGTCTGCGGGCGCGCGCCCAGGTCTTCACCGTGGCAGTCATGTCCATTGTCGTCGCCGGTATCGAAACATGTTACGGCTGGGTTATTTTCGACATGTTCCCCGGCAACGCGGCGGCAGGCGCGGCGATCTTGGCCGGTATCGCGCTGGTCGCGGGATCGGTGACCTTGGCCGGGGTGCGACTGATCGGACCCGCCATGGTGATGGTGTCGGTGCTGGTGCTGGTGTTGGCCGGTGTCTCGGCGTCCGGACTGCCGGTGCAGCTGGATATGGCGCCCGCGTTCTACGGTTGGATGCACGAAGTACTGCCCACCGCGCGGGGGCTCTCGGCGCTGCGCAGCGTCTGTTACTTCGAGGGCGCAGGCATTATGGGCGACGTGATCGTCATGGCGGTATGGGGCGTGGCGAGCGTGATCGTGCTGGCGGCTACCCGCAGGAAAGCCACCATCCCCGGTCTTGCCGCGCTCGCGGACGTCGAGGCCGACGAGGCCGTGGTCGCGGGTGCCGCCGCCTCGGCAGCGGTCTGACCCTGGCGGGAGCCGGGAGGCGACCGCGCCCTGTGGGTGGACTCGAATCCTCCGTCCCGCGGTGCGGGTTTCGCGGTACGAACCGCCGAGCCCGCACCACGGACGGAAGGTTGTGGGAGGCGTCTCCGCCTTGTGCCGGGCAATCGGCACGGACTCCGGACCGGTCAATCAGTATATTAGTTGCACTATAATGTGCGACGGGGCACTACGGTGCTCGGCAGGGCATGTACGCGGCCCGATCGTCATTTCACCGCCCGGAAAGTCGTCGGCAGGCACTGTGGCGGTGGGGTTCGCGTTCCGGCGCAATCGACTGCCCGCGGTCGACGAACATTCTTGGTTCCGAATGCCTTGTCCTACGGCTCGACACAATGGAAGTGGCGCCGGGTGCCGGCACCGAGAACAGTGAAGGAACCTACTCGCAATGGGTAAACTCGATGGCAGGGTCGCGATCATCACGGGTGGCGCCTCCGGGATGGGACGAATCGCCGGGCAGTTGTTCGCCCGTGAGGGGGCCAAGGTAGTACTGGCCGATATCAACGCCGAGGCGGGCAAGGTCGCCGCGGAGGAGATCGCGGCAGCGGGCGGCGAAGTGCGATTCGTCGAAGCCGATCTCACGTCCGAGAGTGACATCGAGGCGTTGGTCGCGGCGGTGGTGGACAGTTACGGTCGAATCGATGTCCTGTTCAGCAACGCCGGTGTGAAGAACCCGCTGGGACCCGCGCACACCATCAGCGAGAAGGACTGGGATTGGGTAGTGGACACCAATCTCCGAGGCACTTTCTTCTGCGTGAAACACGTCGCCCCGCACATGGTCGAACAGCGGTCCGGCAGCATTGTCATCAACGCGTCGGTGGCCGGATTCTTCGCCCTTCCCAACCAGCCCGCCTACAACGCCTCCAAGGCGGCCGAAATCCATTTCGGTAGAAGCGTGGCGGCCGAATACGGCCGGTACAACATCCGGTGCAATGTGATCTGCCCCGGTCCGATCGGCGGTGATTTCGCCACCAAGTACATCTATCGCGATGAGGAAGAAGCACAGCGCGGCAAGCGAGGTGTGGGCGAACTGGTGCCGCTCGGGCGTCTCGGCTCCAGCGAAGAGGTCGCCAACGTGGCGCTGTTTCTCGCGTCGGAGGATTCGTCATACGTGACGGGAGCGTCCATCCCTGTGGACGGCGGGCTCACGCTCGGACTGGACGTGATCAACATTGCCACGAGATTCGGCCAACAGTCGCAGTAGTACCAGCGCGGCGACACGTCGAGCAGCGCCGGTAGAGCCGTCATGACCGATGGATGGTTGTGAGTGCCGTCCGGTGCTGTACCCGTATCGGGGGAGTGGTTCATCCCGATCGGGCGTATCCGAAATCGTCGTTCGCCGAACTCACCCCAGTCGGGCGCGGATGAGTTCGACGAACGATCGCGACACCAACGCTCAGTCGGCTCGCAGCACGATGCCTTGAGCGTTGAAGAACAGCCCACCGGGAGACAGCAGGGCCGATCGTGCGTCGCTCACCTGTCGGTCGCCCGCGTCGTGGCGAAGCTGGAGGACCGCCTCGTGGACGTGGCCCGCCCCCTGGGAGCCGCCTTCGGACAGGCTTCCGCCGTGCGGATTGATCGGCACACGGCCGTCGATGAGCACACGATTCTCGCGCTCGTCCCAGTGTTCACGCAGGAAATCGCCCCCTTCGCCCGGCTTGCAGAACCCGTACTGTTCCAGACAGTGGAGGGTGATGATCGAGAAGCCGTCATAGGGGAACAGGATGTCGAAGTCATTGATCGACAGCTCGCTGCGCGCCAACAGTGCCTGTGACGCCACCGTTTGACCGGTGTGATCCAGACCCGCGACCAGATGCTCTTCGGGATGCGACGTCAAGCCCATCGAGAGAGCGTGCACCAGGACAGGCCTGTCGGCCAGGTCTGCCGCTCGTTCGGCCGTGGTCACCACGAACGCGTCGGCCCCGTCCACGGGCACATCCATGTCGAACAGGCACAGCGGTTCTCGGATCATCCGCCCCGCGAGATAGTCGTCCATCCCGAGCGGGTCGCGCATCACGGCGTTGGGATTGCGGGCCGCGCCGGCGCGGCCGTTGAGAGCGACCAGTCCCAGATCCTGTCGACTGCGGTCGAAGGTCTCGAGGTATCGGGCGGCCCAACTGGCATATCCTGTGGGGCCGAACAAGCCGTACGGCTCGGACTCGGTGTGCCCGTCCCCGAGAATCGCCCGACCATCCGGCAGCCCCGCCGCCGCCCTGGCGCGGAATGGCTCGCGCCCGAGTCGGTACATCGAGTGGTAGACGAGCACGGTGTTGGCGGTACCCGACCAGACGGCGTTGACGGCCGCGGTGATGTGGTTGCCGATCGGCGGACGCGCGCCGGTCCAGAAGGTCACAGCGGGCAGGCCGAGAGCTGAGGCCACCACGGACGTGTCGATGCCGTTGGTGTGCAGCCCCCCGCCCACCACACCGTCGATATCGGCGGCGGTGAGACCCGCGTCGCGGATGGCCGCGGTCGCGGCTTGCAGCACCGTGGTGAGTTCGGAGGTGTTCCGGTTGCGGCTGTAGGCCGAGCGGCCGACGCCGACGATCGCGACTCGATCTTTGATCGGGTTGCGCTGGGGAAGGAGGTTCATCAGCCGTTGCCCTTTGCTGCCACCACTCGGAAAGCGGGCCACGGTGACTCCGCGCGTTCGATCCAGGTCAATTCGACCGGCTGCCCGATCCGCTGGAGCGCGTCCGGTGTGTCGACCAGCGGTGCGACGATACGCAGGCCGACCTGCTCGTCGAGTTCGATCGCGGCCAGGGGCCACGGCGTGGAGTAGTCGACGAGCGGCGGTCCTTGGTGCAGGCGGGTCAGCAGATGCACTGTCCCCGTGCCTTGGACCGGCCGGGCCGTCACCTCGGGCGACCAGCAGGACGGGCATATGGGGCGCAGTGGCGTATGCCAGCGCTCACATTCGGAGCACCAGCCTGCCGTCAACTCGTGCGTGAGCAGGCCGCGGTAGTAATCGATGTTGACCTGGTCGAGCCGGATATACGGATAGCGCGCGAAGACTTCCTCGTCGGGGGGCCGGTGCGCGCTGTCGTTCGGGTGAGGGACCGCGGCGGCGCCGGAATTCTCCGGCGCCGGTGACTCGCCGACCATTCTTACTCCCTTGTGTTGGCCTGGCCGACATCGTCGACCGATGACTCTGCCTACTCCACTGCCCCGCAGTCTCGGCGCAGCCGATTCCCGCCTCGGAATTACGTATATGATTGCACTATATGCAGACCGCTGGGACAGCCCGGATCGGGGTCGATCGCCCGGTCCCCGCGGATGCCCCATGGGCATCGGTCGACCGGCTTGACAAGTAAGCCCACGGCACCGGGGAAGCCGGACGTGTGGCCCCTCGGGGCCGCACGCGGTGGCCCTTTTCGTCGCGTCGTGGGTACCTGGACGTATAAGGTGCGGCGCCAGAACCGTCGCCAACCGTGAACTCGGATGCATGTGTTATGCGCATGGACAGCTGGTGGGCGGTGTCAGGGCGCGGGCAGCGGTGGTGATGGTGGGAAGGCGACCGGGAGCTCTGCCAGTGTGCGGTGCAGAGTCCCTGGACGCCACTGCAATTCGTCCGCCGCAACGGTGAGCCGGAGTTCGGGGAGAGCATCGAGCAGCTGATTCACGGCGCTCTGCGCGCTCGAATCGGCGATTGGCCTCCTGCGCGTCCACACCATCGAGCATGGCGAGGACACCCGCGGCGGCTTTCTCGCTGATCGATGGCGGGCAGCCGAGCAATTCGTTGACGACTTCGAACACGATCGGAAAGGCGTATGCGGCGACGAGATCTGCCGAACCGGTGGTGCAGAAAGTGTTGATCAACGGTATCGCGGTACGTTCGACGATATCGTGCACCGCATGGAGATCGACCTCGTCGAGGACGGTGGTGAAGACTTCGCGTAGCCGCGTAGCCGCGTATGAGCGTAGCCGGTGGTGCGGGTGGCATTGGGGCGCCAACGCAGAATGGGCAGAACCGGGCAGTCCGCGGGGACGCTCGCCTCCCAAGTCCGCGGGTCGGAACTGTCGCATACCGCGCGTGCCCGCTTCCAGTTGCGTCGCCCGTCGTTGCCGTTCTGCCTGATTTGCGTGCCGAGGTGAGTTTGTGATCATCTTTGATAGATAGATAATCTAACTGTTAACGTAGCGCAGTCCGGAGTAGTCGATGGCCAAACGTGCGAAAACATCTGGGAGACGGCCGAATCGACTGGTGACCATCGTCCTGTGCCTGTCAGGAGTCCTCGTCGCTCTACAGCACACGCTCGTGGTCCCGCTGCTCGGAGAGTTCCCGGCGATCCTCGGGGTCGACTACGCGAGCGTGTCCTGGCTGGTCACTGTGACATTGCTGACGGCTTCGGTCGCGACTCCGATCCTGTCCAGGCTTGCCGACATGTTCGGCAAGCGCCGCATGATGTTGTTCTCGCTCGCGACGATCGTTGCCGGATCGACCTTCGCCGCGGTGGGAGGGACATTCCTTTCCGTGCTGGTCGGGCGCGGGTTGCAGGGCTTGGCCTCCGCGCTGATACCGATCGCCATCGGGATCATGCGTGACGAACTCTCCGAGTCCGAGGTCACTGGTGCGACCGCCCTGATGAGCGCCACGCTGGGTATCGGATCCGCGCTGGGGCTACCGCTTCCGGGAATTCTCTTCGAGCACCTCGGCTGGGAGGCGATCTTCTGGATGTCTGCCGTAGCGGGCGGCGCGCTGTTCATAGCAGTGCTGGTGGTCATTCCCGAATCGCAGGTTCGGACGCCGGGTCGGTTCGACGTCGGCGGCGCGGTTCTGCTCTCGGTGGCGCTCATCGCGTTACTGCTGGCCATCTCGAAAGGCGGCGCTTGGGGGTGGACCAGTGCGGCTACTCTGGTCGCGTCGGCAGTGGCCGTGTTGTTCTTCGCGGCGTGGTTACCGTTCGAATTGCGAGTCGGTCATCCGATGGTGGATCTGCGGACCTCGGCGCGACGGCGTGTTCTGTTGACCAACATCGCGGGACTGCTCGTCGGGATTTCGATGTACGCCAACATGCTCGCCACCACGCAGCAGCTCACGGCCAGCCCGGAGACCGGCTACGGGTTCGGTCTCTCGGTCCTGACGGCAGGCTTGTGTCTTGTTCCCGCTGGTCTGATGATGGTGGTCTTCGCGCCTGTGTCCGCGCGGATGATCCGACGTGTGGGCGCTCCACGCACTCTGGTGATCGGAGCGTCAGTCCTGGTCGTCGCCTACGGCATGCGAGTGCTGTTGAACGGATCGATACCGGCCATCGTGCTGGGCGCGATGTTCGTCATGATAGGCACCGCGGTGTCCTATGCCACGATGCCGATGTTGATCATGGGGTCGGTGCCCGTCACCGAGACGGCTTCGGCCAATGGGCTGAACGCCTTGCTGCGATCGGTGGGTACGGCGATCTCCAGCGCCCTCATCGCCGCGCTGCTGACCGCGATCACGGTGAACGTGGCGGGGCGAGAACTCCCGTCACTCGGTGCTTTTCAGCTCGTCTACGGGATCGCGTCGATCGCGGCCTTCGCCACCGCTGCGGTGGCGATGTTCATCCCTCGAAGGGAGGCTCCGGCTATTGCCTCGAGGGGGGAAACCGTGACGTGCTCGTCCGAGCGAGTACTCCAGGAAGCGCTCGCAACGGACACCCTCGGTGCTGGGGATCCGGTGGTGAAGGCCGCGCGGTGAACTGTCTCTCGGCTCCCGATACCGTCGCTCTCATCGCGGCATGTGGCCGCGAGAATTCGCCACACTGAATCGAGCGCGTCATTCGCGCGGGTCCTCGGGTTGCGCGCGCGTGCCCGCTGTCGCATCATAGAGTTAAATAATTTATTGATTTAGGTCGGCGCGGTGCGCTCCGATCCGTGCTCCGAGGCGCTGCGACGACCTGTGGATTCCCCGTGGTGGTCGACCAAGACGCGCTGGCGGCTACGGAGGCGAAATCGTGTGCTGACGGCTGGGAGCGCAGGTGTCGACGGAGGGTTCGCGTGCAGACGGTCGAGGCTGGTGACGAATGACGAGGTTGCCACGCTGGATGCGTCGGGTCGAGTGGTTCGTTCGGTCCCGAATGGGGTTGCGGAAACTGTTCTGTCGGTTCTGTGGACGCGCACTTTTCGATGTCGCGGCATCTCCGGCGCATCGATATTGCTCGTTGTCCTGTGCGGAGCGTGATGTCGCGCGGTCACTCCCCTACGCCTGGCTGCGCTTCTGACCTCCATGGTTCGACGATCCCAGCCTTCGCGCTCGTCCCATGTGATGGGGCGGCCGTATGGGGTGTGGCGGTTCGGGTCCAGCTGAGCACGCGAGCGACTGCTGCGCCGGGATTCTTTTGAGCAGCAGCCGTTCGCCATGCGTAGTCAGTACCGCATGTGCCTGCCCGCGGCCACGTTCAGGATCTCACCGGTGGTGGCGGCGGAACGATCGGAAATCAGGAATGCGGCGGCCTCGACGATGTCGGTGACATGAGCCAGGCGACCCAGGGGCGCCTGTGCCATCTCCTCGGCGCGCATATCCGCGTGCAGGGTGTCGGTGAAACGGGTTCCGGTCACCATCCCCATGGACAGTGTGTTCACCCGGATGCCGTATCGCCCGCCTTCGTGCGCGCAGCTCCGGGTCAGTACGTTCAGCCCGCCTTTGGATACCGCGTACGGTGCCTCGATACCGAGCCCGCCCAGATCGGGAGCGTAGGTCGAGACGTTCAGGATCACGCCGCCGGTGCCCGCGTCGCGCATCTGTCGCATAGCCTGGCGGGAGAGCATCCACGGACCGCTGAGGTTGACCGCGAGCACGCGGTCCCAATCGGCGGGGTCGTAGTCGAAGATCGGCGCGAGGATGTTCAGCGCGGCATTGTTCACCAGGATGGACAGCGGACCGACCTGGTCGCGCACCCAGTCGGTGACCTCGATGATGCGGTCCCGGTCGCCGACGTCGAGTACTTGCGGTATCACGCGCGCGCCGGTGGCCTCGCCGATCTCGGCGGCGGCCTGCTCCAGTCGTTGCTGGTGGATGTCGGTGAGCACGACGGTCGCTCCGTCCGCGGCCAAGCGGTGTGCGATGGCGCGGCCGATACCGGCGCCCGCCGCCGCGGTCACCAGTGCGATGCGGCCATTGAGTTCCTCGGACAACACTGCCTCTTTTCCCGTCATAGTTTCTCTACAGTATCCCTCATTGCGATAGAGTCTCTCATGTTGCTAGTCTTGCCGCATTAGAACATGAACTTTCACGTTGCTCGCGACCATCCCGCCGCCGGCGTGAGAAGGAGACTCCGAGATGGCCTTGATCGAAAACACCGTCGGCACCCTGCCGTACCTGATGACCGACTTCGACCAGCACTCCTACGAGGCGCCCGACGCCTTCACCCGCTTCATGCCCAAGGACAAACTGCACACCGCCGTTCGCCCGATCGAAGCCCCGGGCTACGGCCGCAAGGTTCTGCTGGCCAACGACCGCATCGTCACCGCACTGGAAGCCGACCTGGAACAGGCCTATGTTCCCGGCTCGCTGGTCGAGATGCTCAAGCAGCGCGCATCGGGCAACGCCACCGACGCCGACCGGTTCTACGAGCCGATTCAAGCCGAGTACCTGGACAAGGACAAGCGGCTGATCCAGCTGCGCGAGCAACAGATCGAGAAGGCGATCATGTACCCGGGCGGCTGGGGCCTGTTGGCCGAGGCGTACCTGGACGGCATCGATCCGCTCTACGACAACATCGAGTCGTTCAACCGCTGGATCGATGAGGACTGGGGCTTCGCCTACAAGGACACCATCTATGCCCCCGCGATGCTCTCCATGCGCGACCTGGATCGTGCCTGCGCCGAACTCGATCGGGTACTGGACGCGGGTGCGCGGTTCATCCTGTTGCCCGCGGGTCCGGCCTACGGCCGCTCGCCGGGCGATCCGTACTTCGATCCGTTCTGGGCGCGGATCAACGAGGCCAAAGCCGTGGTCTCCTACCATATTTCCGAATTCCACTACCAGGCCAACGTGGCGACGCACTGGGGCTGGGGTCTGAACCCGCCGTTCCAGTTCTCCGCCTGGCAGTGGCAGAACACCTACGGTGAGCGCCCGATCACGGACACGCTCTCGGCGTTGATTTTCGACAATCTCTTCGGCCGGTTCCCGAACATCAAGGTGCTGGTCAGTGAGTTCGGCGCGGAGTGGGTCCCGCATTTCATCCGGCATATGGACAAGAGCCGCGGTATGGCCCGCAACGGCCGGTGGCTGGGCGGTCAGCTCAGCGAGCGGCCCAGCACCATCTTCAAGAAGCACGTGCGCGTCGTGCCGTATCCGGAGGACGACACCATCGCTCTCGCCGACAAGCTCGGCGGGGTCGACGCACTGGTCATGGGCTCGGACTGGCCGCATGCGGAGGGCCTGCGCGAACCGGCCGACTTCTACGCGCGCGTGGAGGGGCTGGGGGACGAGAACCGCAAGCGGTTCATCCGCGACAACGGGATGAATCTGGTCCTGGGTACGTAGGCCACCGAACTCGGAAAGAGGAGAGATGCAGATCTTTGCCGACAAGGCACAGGTGCTGGCGGCGGTCGGGCAGACCCTGGGCACCAGCGAGTGGATCCGTGTGACCCAGGAAATGGTCGACCTGTTCGCCGAGGCGACCGGTGACAAGCAGTGGATCCACGTCGATGTCGAGCGGGCTCGCCGGGAGAGCCCTTATGGCGGTCCGATCGGGCACGGCTATCTGACCCTGTCCCTGTTGCCGGTGCTCGGGAACCAGATCTATCGCGTGGAGAACACCAAACTGGGTCTGAATTACGGCTCCAACAAGGTGCGATTCCCGAGCGCCGTGCCGGTGGGCGCGCGCGTGCGCTCCACCGCCGAACTGGTGGAGGCGACCGAGGTGAGCGGCGGGGCGCTGCAACTGGTGGTCCGGCACACGGTGGAGATCGAGGACGCGGCCAAGCCGGCGATGATTGCCGAGGCGGTCAGCCGGGTCGTGTTCTGAAGCCGGCTCGACGAGGAGCCGAATGCCTGTGGCCGGTCCCAGTAGGGGACCGGCCACAGGTCTTTCAGCTCAGCATTGGTGGATCCCTTCGCCACCCACTCGGTCGCGCAGGCCATCGAGAGCGTCCAGTCCGGGGTGCTGGAGTGCACCGGGATGACTGCGCCCGAGCCGAGCGAATGGCAGGCGAGGATGCCGCCGTGGACGGATTGCCGCCCCGGATGGGCGACACCTGACAGAGATTATTGCGAGACGCGGCGATTGATGATGGGCAGAACGATGCGACTCGGGTGGTCGGATCCGTGGTGAATGTGATTGACGGCGGAGATCATCTGGTGCTCGGACTCCTGAGCGATAACGCCGCCGGTGTTGGTGTTGCGGTCGTAACGCGGGAAGTTGCTGCTGGAGATGTCCAGCCTGATGCGGTGCCCCGGCAGGAATACGTTGGCCGTCGCGGCCATGTCGACGGTGATCTCATAGATCGTCCCAGGCTCCATCAATTCCTCCCGATCGAGGCCGTTGCGGTAGCGAGCGCGCAGGATTCCGTCGCACAGGTTGATCGCCTTGCCGTCGGGAAAGACGTCGACGAGTTTGGCGGTGAAGTCGGTGTCCACCGCGGAGGAGGAGACGAACAACGTCACACTGATCGGGCCGGTGACTTCGACGGGTTCTTCGAGGACGGGCGTGGCGTAACACAGGACATCGTCTCGACCGGCCACGCCTCGTTGGTCGACCGGGCCACAGAACCCATTAGTCGTCGGTAGGCAGGCGCCGCCCGTTGTGGGCACCGGCCGGCGCGGATCGTAGAGGTAGGTGTCGCGTTCCACCTTCGATGCGGGTTCGGTGGTCAGCGTGCCGTCGCCGTGGGAGGTGTTGGCGCGGCCACTGCTGGTCAAGTGATAGTCGGTCCATTGGGTGTCGGGCAGTGGCCAGTCCTGTTCGTCGCGCCACTGGTCGATGCCCATGACGAAGATCTTCACCGGCGCGACGTCGTCCAGGGCGGTGGTGTCACCGCGGAGCCAGCGGTCGAAGAACTTCAACTGCAGTCTGCCGAGACGCAGTGCTCTCGCCGGGGCCATTGGACCGAATGACCGATCCGGGTAGACGCCGCTTTGGGAAATGTGATCCCACGGACCGATGATGAGGCGCTGCTCGGCACGAGCCAGCTCGGTTCCCGCCTGCCGGCGCGCGGCGACGAAGTCGCGGACAGTCGCTGGGATGAAGTGGTCGTACCAGCCGCCGATGTGCAACGCGGGAACTTCGACCTCAGGAACGGCGGGTCGAAGGTCGAATGCCTTCCAGAACTCGTCGTGAGCTGGGTGAGCCATGAATTCGCTCCACCACTTGCCGTACTTCGCGAGGACCGGCACCTCGCCGGTCGGCAGCACCTCGTTGAGAGAGTTGAGATCGAGCATGGCCCGACCGAGTTCGGGCAACACATCGGCCGTTCCCGCGCCTCGGCTCAGGGATCGCTGCGCGTCGAAGGTGTACGTCATGGTGCACCACCACGTCACCGTGCTGAGAGAGAGGGCACCACCGTGCGAATACCAGGGCGTCCGGTACTTGTCGAGGGATGCGAAGCACGGTGAGATCGCCTTCAGGGCGGGCGGATTCGTCACCGCGGCCTCCCACTGCACTATGCCCAGGTAGGAGGTTCCGCACATGCCCACGATGCCGTCGGACCACGGCTGCTCCGCGATCCAGGCGATGGTGTCCTCGCCGTCTGTCCTATCGGCTGCGTGAGGAGCGAACTCCCCGTCCGAGCGGAAAGTGCCTCGGCAGTCTTGGATCACGATCGCGTACCCGGCCTCGAGCACCGTCGCCAGATTGGGGATCGTGTCCCCGAATGGTGACTCCATGTCCTTGCCATAGGGAATGCGGATCAGCAGCGTGGGAGCCGTCCCCTCGGCCGGCCGCCACACATTGGCGGACAGCGACACGCCGTCGCGAACGGGGATCTTCACATCGATCTCATACAGATGACTCACGAGGCTCCTCGGTGAACTTCGACGAACATTTTCAGTGGGTACGTTAGAGGTGCTAAAAGTACCCTGTTTGTAACCATAGCCATGGGTTGATCGAGGCGCGACGCTTTCGTGAATATCGCACAATTATCTTGATCATTAGGCCGCATAGGGCTGTGGGTGTGGATCCCTCGGGGCATCCGTGGAGGTCGCCACGGCCGTTCCCGCCTGTGTTCACTTCGGTACCCGCACTTACGACCTGGAGGAAAAGCAACCTCCGGGTTGCGGCACCCGGATGGTGAGTCGTCAGGCGCGTGCCGTTGGCGTTCCGAGAGTTGTCGGCACTCCGACGTGGCGCACGCGCCGGGCAATCGTTACCTCACCTGAAATAGGCGCGGCCCCCGTCGGCGAACAGGGTGCGACCGGTCATGTAATCGGAAAGGCTGCTGGCGAGAAACACGACCACTCCACCGACGTCGTGGACCGGATCTCCCATCCGCTTGAGTGGGGAAGGTTTGAGCGCCGCCGCCACGCCCTTGGGGCCGACGGACGCCGCCCACTGCTCGTAAGCGGGAGTGATCCCCATGGGGCAGACGACATTCACGTTGATGTTGTGCACGCCCCACTCGACGGCAACCGCCTTCGACAAACCGCGCACGGCTTCTTTGGCGGCAGCGTAGGTCGCCATCCGAGGTTCGCCGCCGGTACCCGCCGCCGACCCGAAATTGATGACTTTGCCTGCGCTTTCCTTCAGATGGGGAAAGGATGCGGCCATGAAATTGTACGTGCCGAGCACACTCGATCGATAGGCGTCGTCGAGGTCTTGCTCCGTGGACATCTCGAACGGTACGAGCCGCTGCGTCATAGCGGCATTGACGAGGATGTCGAGACGACCGAACTTTTCGACAGTGGCGGCGACGGCGGCATCCACTTGTCCTCGGTCCGAAACGTCACATGGCAGAGCGATAGCGTCAGCGCCATCAGTCGCTAGTTCAGCGGCTACCTTCTCAACTCCTTCCGCGTTCACATCGACGCAGGCGACGCGGGCGCCCTGCTGCGTGAACGCGGTCGCGCATCCGGCGCCCAGGCCCTGCGCGCTGCCCGTGATGAGGGCGACCTTGCCCTTCAGAAGTCCCACTGATGAATTCCTTTCAGAGCGAGGAAGCATCGTCTCGGTCGCTCCCGCCTCGGTTGTCGGTGTTCGGGTTCTCGCTGAGTACGCCGCCCATGGCAGTGGGCGCCCAGGTCAGTCAGGTGGATTGCGGGTCGAAAGCGTCGAGCATGTCGGCTACTCACTGACACGCTCGTCCGTCCGTGCCTCTCGCGTCATCAGGGCAGTTCGCCACGGGTGGGCGTCGTCATGAGGATCGGATCTCTGACCGAACCGGCGGTGCAACCGCGGGGTTCACTGCGCCTGCTCGCCCGGCACCGGGGAGTCCTCCACCGAATCTCGGTCGTTCCCGCGGTTGGTCGATTGGCTGCAACGCTGCAACTCTGCACCTTCGTTCGACGGATCATGGTACGGCGCCCTCGACGATTCGATAGATAATTCTACTGTTTACACGAAGCGCTCAACCTACGGGCGGGAACAGCGTTCCCTAGGTCACAGGAGATCCGGCGTCCTAGCGTGTGGTCCAGATCTCAAATGTTGTGCGTCACCGATGGAGGAAGTCACGACGTGGAAGCGATCCAGGCCAGAACGTTCGAGCGTAACGGGGACGACTCGAGCCGACGGTTCTTCCAACCCGACATCGAAACGATGCCCCGCGAGCGGTTGCGTGCGCTGCAGGAGGAGCGCGTGCTCTCGCTCGTTCCCGTCGCTTTCGAGAAATCGCCGTTCTACAGGGAACTTTGGTCCGCGGCCGGCGTGGATCCGAGCCAGGTGCGCTCGCTCGATGACTTCATCGAGAAGATTCCGACCTTCACCAAGGACGACCTGCGTGCTTTCCGGGACCGGACCGGCGATCCTTTCGCCGGATTGCTGCAGGTACCCGTTGAGGGTTTGACATCGATCATGTCCACCTCGGGGACCACCGGCACCCCGGAACTGCTCCCGGAGATCTGGGACGTCGCGCCCCCTCTACCGGCGTGCTCGGCCCGCGACCTGTGGGAACTCGGACTGCGGCCTGGTGACCGAGTGATTGTTCCCGCCGGCACGTTCCGAGGGTTCTTCGACACCTTCTACCAAGAGATGGGGCTCATTCCGGTCTATGTCGACAGCTGGATCGGCCACGGCGCCGAAGTGTTGGAGGCGATACAGCGGTATCGGCCCGCCTACATGCAGTTGATGATGCCGACCGTCCTGGAACTGGAACGTTTCGAGAAGACTCATGACATCCGCGAGGTGTTCTCTTCGCTCAAGGGCGCAGCGTTCGCCGGACAGCCGCTCGGCGCCGCGCTGGCCAGGAAGGTCCGTGAGGACTGGGGCCTCGAGCTGTTCACCTACGCCAGTGCGGGTGATACCGGGACGGCCTGGGAGTGCCGCCAGCACAACGGATATCACCTCTGGGAAGACCTTGTCCTGGCGGAATTCCTGCAGCCGGACAGTGGTCGCGCGGTGGCCGACGGGGAGGTAGGCGAGCTCGTCGCAACCGACCTGGACAACCAGGCGGCACCACTGATCAGGTATCGAAGCGGAGATCTGGTTCGGTTCGATCGCGATCTGTGCGGATGCGGTCGCAGCCATGTTCGGCAATGGGTGATCGGACGACTGGGCGACGAGACCGTGGTGCAGGGCGTGCAGGTCGTCCTCGGCGAGGTCTGGCAGGCCATCGAGTCCCAGGAAGAAACCCACGACGGCATGTTCCAGATCATCCGGGAATCGAGAGTCACCGATCGGCTGCGACTGCGGATCGGCTACGTCGGTCAACCGGATCTGAACGATCTGCGCGACCGACTGCGCATCACGGTCAGCGCTCAGGTCGGAGTGGAGCCGGAGATCGAATTGGTGCCGGTCGACAGCCTGCTCGAGCGCAGTTCGAGTGTCGCGAAGTTCCCGAGAGTGGTGAAGCAATGAGTCGGAACACAATGACGGTTGCGATGGCGGGGCGCCATCCTTCCCTGGCCGGAATCGGGCAGTTCACCCGTGAAGGTGGAAAGGTCGGCTTCGAGATCGGGTGGGCGGAGGTCGAACGGGACACCGCGTGGGCGCACCGGCTTCTCGAACTCTGGGAGCTGGGCCGGGCGGACAATGTGTTGGTGAGCGCGCGCAATGCGGAGGGGCCGTGGTTCGGTCCCGTGGTTCGCGCACTCCGAATGGCCGGAGCGGTGTACAGCAATGCCGAGCCGTACGGCTGGGATGTCAAACGCAGTAAGGCGCTGATGGGATTCCTGCCTATGAAGGCGATGATCGGCGTCGAGGGTGAACATGCCGAAGGGCTACTCGCCGACGAGCGCGCCACCGAACTGTTGCGTGACGTACCGGTGATCTGGGCGCGTACCGACGCCATAGGACCTCTGCGCGCGGCCGGACTGAGTCCGGCGGAGATTGCGATGCTCGGACCCGCCCTCGCTGTCGAATGTCCGCAGCGGGCGGGATTGCATCTCGACCCCGCGGAGTGGGAGATCGCCTCGGGCTCATCGGGATTGCGTTTGTCGGTAGTGGGCGAACGGGAGTATCGGGGACGGGACCTGGCGGTGGGGTTCACCGGATCGGTCGATGAAGTGCCCTGTGCCTGCGGGCTGCCGGGCCCCCGCGTTCATATCAATCGGTAACACCCGGTGGGCGAGCTTGCTGCTCGCCCACCACGGCCGCAGTGTGTAGCGAGCGCCACAGTGGCCGCAGGAATCGTGTGGCACTATCGTCGGGCCGTCGTTCCACAGCCGAGCGAGGCACAGGGTCTGCCTCCATTCTTCGCGATGCGTCGTTGTGCGAGTTCACTTCTCGCCCTCTGGCACGTCGATCCGAGTTGGCCTTGCGAGCGCCTTCAGGTCGCGGCGGGTCCAAATCACTGAGATTCATATGAATCAACTAGCCAATTGGTCGGGTGTTGCGTGGCACTCGAGGTGGCCGCCGAGGCACTGGTGTCGGTGCACGGCGAGGTCCGCTGCGGGGGTTCGCGCAGCTGTTGCGATCGGAACCTCATCGGCTTCGCGAGGTCTATCTGGGGGTGGATGCCCATCAGGAAGGAGAAGGCCTCCCCGTCGGAGGGCGCACGACTTGATCAGGGCCGTTCCTCGGTCTGTTCATAACAAGGAGAGATATGAAGTCCAGACTTCACCACACGCGGCGCGTTGTACTCGGTGCCGCCGTGGCCGTGCTGGCGGTCGCGAGCGCTGCTTGCGGATCCGACGACGCCGCGTCGCCCGGTGCGAGCAGTGTCGACCCCGCCGTGCTCGGGCCGCAGAACCCCGCCACCGGGCCCGCCGTGACCATCGGTTACATCAGCGAAGGCAAGGGCACAGTCGTGGATACCAGTGCCGAGCTCGTCGGAGCCCAGGTCGCGGTGGACTACATCAACGAGCACCTCGGTGGTTTGCGCGGTCACCGCTTGAAACTGAAAACGTGTGAATCCAAGGCCAATCCTGCCGCCGCCACGGACTGCGCCAACCAGATGGTGGGCGCGGGCGTGGTGGCCGTCGCGGAGGGGGCACTCGTCACGGTTGATCAGACCGTCGATGTGCTCTCACCCGCAGGGGTACCTCTCATCCTGAACTACTCGACCTCGCAGAAGGCGCTGGCTTCCGCGAATGTCTTCAATATGATGAACGGCGTTTCCGCCATCTTCGGTACGCCGGCGGCGCTGGCGAAAGAAGGTGGGATCGACAAGGCCGCGATGGTCACGGTGGATCTGCCGGGTCTCACCGCGATCGCGAACCAGTTGGGCAAAGTGGCTTTCACCAACGTCGGTGCCCAGCTCGAGGTCGTCCCGATCCCGGCAGGTACCCCGGATGTGACCTCGCAGATATCGGCGGCCAACCGGAACCACCCCGGCCTGTGGTCGGTGTTGGGCAACACGAACTTCTGCGGCGGTGTGCTCCGGGCCATCAAGACAGCAGACCGCGGTTCGAAGGTCGTGGTGAACGACCGCTGCGTCGACCCGACCATCAGCTCGTCCATCCCCGGCGGATTCGAGGGTGTGCAGGTGGGCACCACGGCAAACCTGGATCCGGCTACCGATGACGTGAAGCTGTTCCACGCAGCGATCGACAAGTACAAGCCCGGGCTGCGCATCGAGCCGAATTCCGCGGGTGGTTGGCAGCCGGTGCTCGGGCTGGCACGTGCCCTGAACGCGGGCCAGGGCGAGGTGAACCGGGAGTCGGTGGCAGAAGGGCTGCGCTCGGCGCCGCCGCTGCCGTTCCCACTGACCGGTGGTATCCAGTTCCAGTGCAACGGCCGAGCTTTCCCGCTCTCGCCGAACGTGTGTGCCTCCGACATCGTCGTGGCCACGGCAGACAAGGGCGGAACGCTCGGCGGATATCGGACGCTGCATCCGGACACCGCGCTGTTCGTCCCGCCGTCGCGCTGACGGTCCGCGGTCGCGGAGACTGCAGACCATCTCCGCGACCCACTCGGATCGCCACTGTTGTGGGGTATTCGGCTGCCAGGCGAAAGTCCTTCGTCGCAAGGGAAGCGGCTCACCGACGCGATCGGTGAGCCGCCGTTGAGGGGAGTCCCGTGAGATCCGTCTGCTCGATCAGCGACCTCGACGCCCACGAGGGTACGGACAGGGTGCGGTATGTCCACGGCTATCCATGGTTCACCGGCCATGGAATTCGGGTTTGCGGTGTTCGAGAAAAGCTGTCATGGCCTCGCGTGAATCCGTGGTGTTGACCGCGAGGATCTGGCTTCGATTCTCGCGGTCGACCGCCTCGCGGAACCCGTCGGATTGATTCGCCCAGAAGACCTCCTTGGTGGTGGTCAGTCCGAACGGCGAGAACTCGGCGATTCTGCCTGCCAGCTCGATCACCCGATCGAGGAGTTGATCATCCGCGTATACCGCGGACACCATGCCTCGTCGCTCGGCTTCCTCGGCAGGCACCAGGCGATTGGTGAGCATCAGTTCCAGCGCGTTCGATGTTCCGATCAACCTCGGCAGATGCCAGCTGATCCCGCTTTCGCAGCCGCTCAAACCCATTCGGATCGCACCGTCGCGGAAGGAGGCCGAGGTGCCGGCGACGCGGATGTCCGCAGCAAGGGCCAGCCCGAGCCCGGCACCCACCGCGGGACCGTTCACGGCCGCGATTACCGGATGCCGGAGTTCGCGAATCGCGATCGCCAGGCCGCTCGTGCGTTGTTGCGCCTCGTATCGGGTCGGAATATCGATCGAACTGCGCTCACGCGCCCCAGCCACATCGGATCCTGCGCAGAAGGCGCGACCCGCGCCGGTGATGACAACGACCCGCAGGTCGCGACGTTCGTGCAGCGCCGCCAGCACGCGGAGCAACTCATCGATCAGTGGCCAGGTGAGCGCGTTGAGTTGATCAGGGCGATTCAACGTCACCAGCGCTACTCCTGGGCGGGGTATCGAGACCAAGAGCAAGGACTCGTCGACATCCATGGTGAACCTCTCCTCACCGCCCGCGCTGCGGCGGGAGCTGATCATTGCTTTTCCGGGACCATCCTATTACGGTAACGCTCGTGACCGAAAGTAATGGCAGCTCGGCACGGTCAGCGGGGGAAGCCCCCGCGCACCGCGACATATTCGACATGACCGGACGGGTCGCCCTAGTGACCGGATCGACGCGAGGAATGGGTCTGGCCGCCGCGGAGGAACTCGCCCGGCACGGCGCCGAGGTAGTGATCGTCGGGCGCGATGCCGACGAGGCGCGCGCCGCCGCCGCGACCGTCGACGCAGCGGTCGGTACCGGGCGCGCCCACGCCATCGCAGCCAACATCGGGCATCGGGACGCG
The DNA here is from genome assembly GCF_040644075.1 of Nocardia sp. NPDC047038. Classification (NCBI taxonomy): domain Bacteria; kingdom Bacillati; phylum Actinomycetota; class Actinomycetes; order Mycobacteriales; family Nocardiaceae; genus Nocardia; species Nocardia sp. NPDC047038. The sequence goes on from NZ_JBEYVQ010000001.1 coordinate 1,635,987, forward strand.
GTGAAAAGCTTGGTGGCACAGGCTCAGCGCGATCTCGGCAGGATCGATGTGTTGTTGCTGCACGCGGGGATGAATATCTGGATCGGCGAGACGACCGACCTCGAAGATCGCACACTCGCCAAGTTCCTCGAGAGCAGCGTGATGTCGGCGCACTGGATCTGCCGGGACGTCTTACCCGGAATGGTCGAACAAGGCTGGGGCCGAATAATATTCACCTCATCGGTAATCGGGTCGACCTTCGGCAGCTCGGACAACGGCCCGTACGGCATCACCAAAGCCGCCCTGATACAGATGGCCCGGAATCTGGCGTGCGAGTACGGACGGCACGGGATTCGAGCCAATGCCATCGCTCCGGCGCTCTTCGACACCCGGCAAGCCGAATCCTTGATGTCCGACGAGAATCGACTTCGGCGGTACCTCGATCGCTGCCCAGCGGGCCGAGTCGGCGACGTCCGCGAGTTCGCGGGCCTGGCCCTGCTGCTGGCTTCGGATGCCGGTGGCTACATCAACGGTCAAACCATCAATGTCGATGGCGGCTACTCGGTGCTGTGGGACTCGTATCGATGAACGAACTGTCGATCACGGCTGTCCCCGGCGGTGTCGAGATCTGGACACTGAACCGCCCGCAGGCTCGTAATGCGTTGACCAGCGATATGGCTCGCCGGATCGTCGCCGAGTGCGAACGCGCCGACCGCTCGGAAGAGGTCGCGGCCATCGTGCTCACCGGTGCCGGTCCCGGTTTCTGCGCCGGACTCGACCTCACCGAGTTCAGCAAGCCGGACGCTCCGCGCGACGTGGTCGGAAAGGCGATCCGGCGCCTGCGCCAGTTCGGCAAACCCGTCGTCGGCGCCGTCAACGGCGCTGCGGTGACAGGGGGGCTGGAACTCGCGCTGGCCTGCGACATGTTGATCGCTTCCCCGGAAGCGGTCTTCCGTGACACGCATCTGAAGATCGGGGCGATGAGTGGCAGCGGGATGACCGTTCACCTGCCACGCGCCGTCGGGCGTGGCTGGGCGCGACGGATGATCCTCGCGGGTGAGCCGATGTCCGTTGAGACGGCACTGCGCGTCGGTCTGGTCACCGAGATCGTCCCGGCGGTAGAACTCCTCGATAGCGCCACGGCCCTCGCAGGCCGGATCGCGGACATGGACTCCGCGCTTTCCTCCACGACAAAACGACTCTGCGACGCGATCGAGAGCACCACCCCGGAAGAAGGGCTCCGACTGGAGGCCGCAGCACTCCGTGAGCATCGGAAGAAAGGGCGAGCATGGAACACAGGAATATGAAGACCGACAGTGACGACGGAACGCCGATCAGCGTCGAGGACTTCAATCCGCTGTCCGCGGAGATCGCCGAAGACCCTTTCGCGGCGTTCGAGCGTGCGAGGGAATCATGCCCGGTCCACCATACGACCCAATTCTCTCCCAACTTCTACAGCTTGACCCGATTCGCCGACATCACCGCGGCTTTGAGCGATGCCGAGGCCAAGACGTGGTCGGCTCGAGCCGGTAGCGGCCCGCAGTTCAATCGACCTATCGGCTTCAACGCGGACGGCTCGGACAGCAAAGAGTTCCGAAAGCTGTTCCGCAAATGGCTCTCACCCACTGCCGGAGCCGTCAATGCCGAGTTGATCGACTCCACGATCAACGATCTGATCGACGATATGACCGCAGGCGGGCGGATGCGCGGTGACTTCGCGACCGAGTTCGCCGTACTCCTACCGATCCGTGTCATCGCGCATCTCATCGGAATCCCGCCCGAAGACGCGCGCGAACTCAAGGAGATGAGCGATGAGTTCTTCGCCGCGTTCGAAATCGAGGATCCACGCAGCGCGGCTCCTGCGATCAGGAGGCTGAACGCCTATTTCGAGCCGCATCTCGAGCACCGGCGAGCGCTGCTGCGCGACGCGGGAATCACCGAACCGGAAGAATCCGATCTCGGCGACACGTTACCGGACGACCTGCTCAGCTACATGCTCGCCCTGCGACACGGCGATCGTCGGCTGACCCCGGCCGAGATCGGCTACGTGCTTTCGACTGCCCTCACCGGCGGCAATGACACCACCACCTCGATGCTCACCAACGTCATTTACCGACTACTCGAGAAGCCCGATCTATGGCAACAGGTGGTCGACAACGGAAAACTGGTCCAGACCGCGATCGAGGAAAGCCTTCGGCTGGATCCGCCGGTGCTCGGTCTTTTCCGGACCACTACCGAGGACACCATGGTGGAAGACTGCCCGATCCCAGCGAATTCCAAGGTGATGCTGCTGTTCGGATCCGGCAATCGTGACCCGCGCCAATGGGAAAGCCCCGACGAATTCTTGCTCGAACGGGCACAGAAGGATTTGCGTCGCCACCTCGCCTTCGGCCTGGGGGCACACTTCTGCCTCGGTGCGCAGCTGGCGCGGGCGGAGGGGATTCGGGCCTTGGAATTGCTGAGGACCAGGCTGCCGCACCTACGCCTGGACGGTTCGTCCGAGCGTGTGGCGCAGCACCATTTGTGGGGACGTCGTTATCTACCGGTTCGTTGGGACGATCCGCAAACCGCGGAGAGAAGGGACTGAGATATGGCTGACCATGACGAACCGGAAATCCTGGTCGAGGCTCATGGCCCGGTGCGACTGGTCACATTCAACCGGCCCGAGAGCCGCAACGCCACCAGCGTGACGATGCACCACTCTTTCCTGTCGCTGTGGCCGCAGTTGGCCGCCGATCCCGACGCCCGCTGTGTCGTGGTGACGGGCGCGGGCAAGGCATTCAGCGCCGGAGGTGACTACGAGATGATGCGGTTGTCGCTCGAACCAGAAGGGCGCTGGCGCAACGTCGATGAAGCGCGTCGTCTGCTCGTCGAACTGGTGCACTTCCCGCTACCGATCGTCGCCGCGGTCAACGGGCCCGCTGTCGGCTTGGGCGCCAGCTTTCTGGCGTTCAGTGATTTCGTGGTGATGGCCGATTCCGCATTCATCGCCGATCCGCACATCTCGGTCGGACTTGTCTGCGGTGACGGCGGTGTCGCCTGGCCATTGCATGTCGGTCTGCTCCGGGCAAAAGAGATGCTGCTGCTCGGCGGGCGAATCAGTGCGGATGAAGCCAAGGCGATGGGCTTGGCCAACCGGATCGTCCCGCGCACTGACGTCGTCGACGAAGCCATGGCCATCGCGCAGCGGCTCGCCGCTCAGCCCGCGGGGGCACTGCAGGACACCAAACGCGCGCTCAACATGTACCTCGAGTCGAGCCTCGCGGGACCGGTCGGGCATTCCCTGATGACCGAGCGATACAGCATGGCTTCCCACGAGCACCACGAATTCGTCAATCGACAGGTGGCCCCATGACGAGCAACGGCTCGTACCGACGCGAACGGGCTCGCCCTTGATCACCACCAGGCTCACCGACTTGCTCGGAATCCGGCACCCGATCGTTCAAGGCGGAATGCAGTGGGTCGCGACGGCGCCGCTCGTCGCCGCGGTCGCCAACGCCGGCGCGCTCGGGTTCCTGTCCGCGCTCACCCAGCCCGACCCGACGGAACTGGGCAAAGAAATCGAACGGTGCCGTGCCCTGACCTCCGAACCGTTCGGAGTGAATCTCACCATCCTGCCGTCGATTTCCCCACCCCCGTACGCCGAATACCGTCAGGTGATCATCGATTCCGGGATCAGTGTCGTGGAGACCGCGGGCTCGAATCCGGGCGAGCACGTCGAGGCATTCAAAGCAGCGGGTATCACAGTCGTGCACAAGTGCACGAGCGTTCGCCATGCGTTGTCCGCGCAACGTCTCGGTGTCGACGCTGTCAGTATCGACGGCTTCGAGTGCGCCGGTCACGCGGGCGAGGACGACACCCCGGGGTTGGTGTTGATCCCGGCCGCGGTGGATCGACTGGAGATTCCGGTCATCGCCTCGGGAGGTTTCGCCGACGGCCGAGGCCTCGTCGCTGCGTTGGCACTGGGTGCCGAGGGAATCAACATGGGTACCAGGTTCATGTGCACCGTCGAAGCCCAGATCCACGACAACGTCAAACAGCGCATCCGCGACGCCGATATCCGCGACACCGACCTCATCTTCCGCGAGCTTCGGAACACATCCCGTGTCGCGAGCAACGAAATCAGCAGGCAGGTAGTCGATCTGCTGCGAACCGGTGCGACCTTCCAGGATGTGCGCGACCTCGTCGCCGGAGCTCGGGGCAGGAAGGTCTACGAGACCGGAGACCTGGACTACGGGATTTGGACAGTCGGAATGGCCCAGGGCCTGGTTCACGACATCTCCACCGTGGACGAGGTCGTCACCGGAATCGTCCAAGAGGCCGAGACATTGATCAATTCCCGTCTCGTCGCGGCCACATCGAGTATCGAACCGGCTGCTCGATGACCGCGGCGGTACGCCGTTTCGGAGTGTCCACCACAGCCGGTCACCACGTCGATCAGGAGGAATGATGGAAGAGTCCGGAGCCGTACTCGTCACGGGTGCCACCGGGGCTCAGGGTGGAGCCGTTGTCGAAGCGTTGCTCGGCGCGGGTCGACCGGTGCATGCGCTTGTCCGCAACTCCGAGTCCGAGGCCGCACTCGCGCTGGCGCGGCGAGGTGTCCGACTCCACCGAGGAAGTTTCGATGACAAGGACGCGCTGCGCGCCGCGGTTTCCGGCGTCGAGGCAGTGTTCTCCATGCAGATGCCGCCGCATCCCAAGGACCCCGACCGGGAGGTGCGCGCCGCTGAGCACTTGGTATCCGCGGCGGTCGAAGCGGGGGTACGGACCCTCGTGCACACCTCGGTGGCCCGCGCCGACGAGCACGAGCAGTTCGTCGGATGGGACGAGCAGCGGTGGTGGCCGCTGTACTGGACCAGCAAGGCAGCGGCCAACGAACTGGTTCGCTCGAGTTCCATTCCGCACTGGGTCATCCTCAAACCCGCGTTCATGATGGACAACTTCATGCCGCCCAAGGTCGCCACGATGTTTCCCAGGCTCGCGGAAGGACAGATCACCACGGCGATGGATTCAGAAACTCGCTTGGACCTGATCGCGGCTTCCGACATCGGCAAGATCGCTGCGGCGGCATTCGCCGACCCCGCGCGCTTCGATCGTTGCGAGATACCTCTGGCGGGCGAAGCGCTGACCATGTCGCAAGTCGCCTCGGTGCTGTCCGAGATCACGGGAGCCGCCGTAGAAGCGGTGCATTTGAGTCCAGCCGACGCGAAAGCCGCAGGCACCCCGGGTGGAGTCATCCAGAACCAGCAATGGCTGACGGTCGAAGGTTACCGTGTCGACCCTTCCATCTCCACACGCTGGGGCTTCGAACTGCAGAAATTCGCAGACTGGGCGGCGGAACACCAGTCACAATTCGTGGTGGGCAAACGCTGATGCCGGTCTGCTCGTCATCCGCCGCCGGACATTGATCGAAAAGACTGATCCACCCGGCACCGAGGCCGATTTCTCAGGCGGTCCCGCTGCGCCGGCGGCTGCGGGACTTCTGCGCTGGCTGTGACGCGCCAATACTCGTGCCGCACTCTTACCAGCACGCGATCCGCGGGCTTTCTGCAGGCTGCCGCTAGAGTGTTCCGCGCATCAAACCTCCTGCTCGGGTTCAGGATTCGGCGATGGCAAGGACTAGACGCCAGAGATCGGGTCTGGATTCGGTGGTGACCGATGCTTGGTCGGGAGTGGTGCCCGGGCAGCGAACTCGACGCAGGCGAGCATTGGGGCGAGGCACGCGTCTTGGCCCAGGTTTGCGCCGAAGGGCGGTACGCCGCCGCACGGATCTGGTTCTGTTCAGTCGGTGGTATGTAAGGGAATTTGAGCGAGTCCACCCCAACAGAGGTTGATGACAGCCGCGGCGGCGTCGGCTTTGGGTTGGCTTCGTCCCCTGGTGAGCCAGTAGCGGGCCGCGAATTGGCTGGCTCCGACCAAGGATGCGGCGAATAGCCGGGCCCGATGGAAATCGAGTTCGGTATCGTGGGCTATAACGTCGGCGATCGCGTCGACGCAGGTGTCGACGGCCCGCGCGACTCGCCACTGCACCGATGGCTCCGCACTGCCATCGGCATCGAATACCAGTCGGTAGCCCTGGGTTTCGTCATCGACGAAGTCGAAATACGCGTACACTGCGGCGCTGACTCGGTTTCGGTTGCCGGTCGCGCGCAAAGCCTGTTGCACACTGTTCACCAGCGTATCGATGTAGTTCTGCAGCACGGCCAGGTACAGCTCGAGTTTTCCCGAGAACTGGTTATAGAGAACCGGTTTGCTATATCCGGCGCATTGGGCGATCTCGTCCATGGTGGCCGCGTGATAACCGCGTGTTACGAAGATCGTGGTGGCAGCGGTGAGCGCTTGATGACGGGTTTGCCGCCGATGAAGGTCGCGGAGCGCGCGCCGATCGGCCGGTGAAGTGCTCGGCGTCGATTCGGTGTAGTTGACGGTCGCAGAGGTCACTTTGCCCTACCTGGAGATTGTAGTATAACTATTTAACTCAATCTACCTAATGGGTGCCCAGGTGCGTCAAGAAGGCCTACAGTTCGAAACTGTCGGGAAGCGCTCTCTGTGCCGGTTCCGGCTGGTTGTGTCGCTCTGTCGTTGGCTGCGCGCTGGCGCCCGCAGTGCGGACCGCAACCAGTTCGCGGTAGGCCTCGGCATCATCGAGGACAGCCCGCGTACGCCGCCCCGCTGGATGCGGACCATCGTCGTCGCGCAGAGATCGGCGGTGAACGCGGCGTCGACACAGCGAAATCCACGGCTCCACGCTCTCGTCGATCAGTTCCTGTACGCGGTGGGCGGCGATGCGGGTGTTTCTTTTACTCGGGGAACGATCCTGTCGCAGTTCGCTGCCATGGAGTGCGGGCGGCTGGCTATGTCGCCGTTGGAACCGAGCGGGCATGAGCGGGGTACTCCGCTGTCGCTCCACCATGTGGCCGGGTTGATGTGCGAGTCGGTCGCCCAAGTCGATCGTGCGGCGATACCCGGGCGTTGTGCCACTGCGGAGACGGGGCCCGTCCGACGGCGACTCACTCTAAGGAATCGCTGATGCCGGCGGCGTCGAGTAGTGCGGTGGCGGTCACGACAGCGAGGCCGTTCAGCCGTTGCGCCTGTACGACAGAACGGGCGCTGGCTCCGTCGAAGACGAGGGTGAGCTGCTGGGCGAGGTGTGCGGGGTCGTGTGCGCCGCCGCGTTCGGCTTCTTGCTCGAAAAACGCGGTGAGTTTGTCCTTTTGCCGGCGAGCGACAACGCTGGCCGGATGCTCGGGTGACTTGACTTCGACCGCGGCCGCGACGAAAGGGCAGCCGTGATAGTCGTGTTTCTGTTCGAGGGCTTCCAGCTGTTCGAAGACATGCAGAATCCGGGCGCGGGGCGGACGGTCGTCATGGTCGGCCGGTAACAGCGATGCTTGGTAATCGGGTGCTGTCCGCTCCAGCAGGCTGGCGGCCATCAGTTCTTCTTTGCTGTCGAACAGCTGATACGTCGGCTGATCAGCTGCGGAGCCGGATGTCGCGGTCTCCGCGGCAGCGCCGATCTGCCGGACCCGATTGTCGCGCAGAATCATCACAGCTATGGCTTCACAGGAGGTGACGTGCCATGACGGCAGGGAAGTGCCATGCGAGCGAAGGTGATGTGCACGTGCGGATATGGCTGGCCGGAGAGGTCTTCGACTTCGCGGCGACGGCGTCGGCGGCTCGCGGCCTGTTCGATGACAGGAGGCGGAAAGACTGGTGTGCGATGGAGTTGATCCACACGACCGTCGAAGACCTCCGACTGTTGCCGCGTCTACCCTGTGAACGACTGTTCGCCCGGGTTTGAGCCTTGAAGCGGGGTGGCGATCTCGAATCGGTTCGACTATCGACCGACCCCGTCAGGATCGAGTAACGGCAGAAGCGAAGTCCGATTCGCCAAGCACCACGCCGCGTTCCTCCCATACCGACACGCGGAACTCCGCTGTCGTGTCAGGGACCGAGTTCCGGGCCCATGCGATGTCGCCGATATGGAAGCGACGCTCGGGTGACCAGATGCGCTGCGCCAGCGATTTCAGGCAACGAAGGGCTGCGAGATCGCCGCAAACTCGTCGAGTTGCCATGGGCTCTCCCTTCCGTTCGTACCGACGGTTGTCCGGTGAGATGAGCGCCGCGGAGGCCGCGTGACGGCGCGGGGTAAGTACGGCATCGGTAGGTAAGTGGAAGCAAGTGGTCCTGGAGGCCAAGATTCAGGCGTTGGATGAAGTTCCCAGCGGCCCGGCCGGGGCGCAGGGCCCGCCAGAGCAGCGGCGGTTGCGCATGGGGACGAACAAATAAAGCTGGCGCTGGCCGACCCCTTCTTCACCATGGATGTTGTCAGCGTACCGGCGCTGGCGTCGCACGAACACCCCTCGCTCACCGACTGGCGGGAGGTCGGTCAGCCGAGTCGGGGGACCACGCTGTGGATGCGGGCGATAAAGGTGGCGAAATCCGCCATGAACCGGGTGAGGAACTGCTTCGTCGAGTCGTCGAGGACATCGCCGTCAGGGGTGAAGACGTCCGGGTGGAACTGGATGTAGGCCTCCGGGGAGTTCATCTGCGGGGAATTGCAGTAGCCCAGGACGCTGCGCAGACTCGCCTGGGCGATCGCGGTGCCGAGCTTGCCCGGCGAGGCGCCGATGACTGCGGAGGGCTTGAGTGTGAACGAGTTGTCGCCCCACGGGCGGCTGGCCCAGTCGATGGCGTTCTTCAGTGCGCCCGGGATCGAGCGGTTGTATTCCGGCGTCACGAACAGTACGGCGTCGACGGCGGTGATGGCCGCTTTGAGTGCGCGACCCTCCGGTGGGTAGTCGACGTCGTAGTCGTGGTTGTACAGCGGCAGATCCTTGATCGGAATCTCGGTGAATGTCAGCTGTGGGGGTGCCAGCCGGATCAGGGCCTTGGACAGGATCCGGTTGATGGATTCCGTGGACAGACTGCCGATGATGTAGCCGACCGTGTAGGTACTCACGCGTTGCCTCCTGACCAGAGGTGCCGTGCGGAGCGCCGGGCGTCGTCGACGCGCGGCGGTTTCGCCGAGAGTGCACAGCCAACGTAACACTTCACAACGCTCGCGCCGCCCGAGTAGCGGACGCCGCCGGTCGGCAGCAGTCGCGGTAGTGGATCGACCACCTGTGGCTGAACCATTTGGCGAGTAGGCGCGGTCCAGCCTGACGGACACGACGACGAGTGTCCCATTCACAGGCGGCGCTGCCTGGGCATGCGCGTGCGAAACCCCTACCGGAGGATTTGGGAGGACTTCCGAGTGCGAGGTCGCTCAGCCGAAGTCTGGTTGGCGCGCCGACCACCGAGGCAGGTTCTCGACATCGGGGACCAGAGCGCGGGTGCGGTCGAAGTCGGCCCGATCGCCCGTCACCTCGTCTCCGGCGATCTCGACCGGCGCCGTGCCCGGCTCCGGTCGCGTAAGTAGGGCGGCGGCCGCTTTGCCGATGTCTCGCACCGAAAACATCTGCAGCGGAACATCTCCCGGCATCGGCAGCCGGACGATCAGCTCGGCGCCATCGCGGGCGATCATCCCGGGCAGGTTCTCCATGAAGCCGCTCATGGACGCAGCAAACTTTCCGTGGGTATGGCGCAGTTCGAGCTCCCGGTACGCGTCCCGCACATCGTCGAGGGCGAAGACTCCGGCGATCGGCACTTCCAGCTCACCCCGTGCGACGAGGTCGGCCAGCTCCGCGACCACCGCTGCGGTCGCGGCATCCGCGCCGCCTGCGGACAAGACCCCGAACCGTTCCACCGCAGCGAAATCGGTGGTGGTGTCGACCCTGTCGCGCGGTACTTCGAGGTCCTCGACCGCCATGGCGACATATCCACCACCGAAGAAATCCAGCAGGGCGTCGATATGTCCGGATGGTGCTGCGGCGCGCAGCCGGGCTGTCAGGTCGTCGCCATAGTTGACCGGGACCGCGCCATGGTCGGCGAGCCAGGCGTCGTTGGACGGCCCTGCGATGCCGAGGACCGTGGCTCCGGCGCGTCGGGGCGAGTTGAACCGCGATCGAACCGCCACCGCCGGCCGCACCCGCGATCGCTACCGTTTCCCCCGGTACGGGGCGCACCGCCAGCACCGCGGCGTAGGCGGTGGCGCCCGCGACAAACAGTGAGCCGGCCACCTCCCAGGAAACCTCCGACGGCTTGGCGGTCAACTGGTTTGTCGGCACTGTCCCGTATTCGGCGTGGCTGGACCGGCGGTTGGAGAACCCGATCCCCTCGTCGCCGACAGCGAAGGCGCTGACGCCGGAGCCGAGTTCAGTCACCACCCCTGCCAGGTCGCTGCCCTGACCGGACGGAAAAGTCGCAGGGAACATCTCCCGCACGGCACCCGTGCGGATCGCGGCCTCACTGATATTGATGCCGGCTGCTCTGACCTCGACCAGAACCTCACCGACGCCCGGAACAGAGCGGGGGACGTCGCGCACCTCGAGGACGTCGATACCGCCGTACGAATCGAACTGCACTGTTCTGGCCATCGGCGCACGGTAGTAGATTTATGTGACATATCTATCAGTCGAGGATATGACCCTCCCGGGCAGCGCACGGTGGCTGGGCTCGAGGCCACTGATGCCGCGCATCCGACATCGCCGGCGTCACCGCAATCGCCACCACCCGAGCCGCAGAATTCGACGTCGTCGGCACCTAAGTGCGAGGAACGGGGAGAATCCGGTGGCTGACCGATGGATGATTCGCGGCACGGAGTTCGCGAATTGCACCTGCGACTGGGGTTGTCCGTGCCAGTTCGGTGCGAAGTCGACCCATGGGTACTGCGCGGAGATGATGTGCGGGCACATCGAGGAGGGGTACTTCAACCACACGAAGCTCGACGGCCTGGACTGGGCGGTACTGCTGTCCTGGCCGGGCGAGGTAGCCGACGGCAACGGCACCGAGCAGGTCATCATCGACGAACGGGCCGAACCGGCGCAGCGCGAAGGACTGGGCAAGATCCTGCTGGGCGAGTCGACGGCACCCGGAACGACACATTTCTACGCGTACAACAGCACGGTCTCGACCGTGCTGGAGACGCTGTACGCGCCCATCGAACTGTCGATCGACATCGAGCAGCGACAGGCCGGCCTCACCATCGACGGGCTCGTCGAGGCCCGCGGGACGCCGATCGTCCTTCCCTACACCGGGGAGCCGGCCAGGATCCGCATCAACATGCCGGAGGGGGGCCGCTACACCTATGCCGAGATGGGCAACGGCAACACCACGGCCCGGGCGGGAATCGAACTCGATTTCAAGGACAGCTACGGCCAGTTCAACATCCTGCACATGAACCAGGACGGAGTCATCCGCTGACCACACACTGGGTGCGGCGCCACCGAGACGATCTGGCTGTGCTGGCCGGTCTGGGCGGCATCACAGTCGCGGCCTGGGTCTACATGGTGGTAGCGGCGCGCCGAATGTCGATGCGGGACGCCATGTTCGGGGTACGACCGTGGACCGCGACCGAGTTCGGCCTGACACTGGCGACGTGGGCCGTGATGATGGTCGCGATGATGGTTCCGACCGCGGCGCCGATGACCCTGTTGTACGCCGCGGTCGCCCGGAAGGCCGCCGCCGAGCGCAATCCGGTGGCCCGGACGTTCGTCTTCGTCACCGGCTACATCGCGATGTGGACGATCTTCAGCCTCGTGGCCACCATCGCTCAGCATGCTCTTGATCAGGCCGCGTTGCTCTCCCCGATGCTGGTGTCCAGAAGCGCCCTGTTCGGAGCCGCGCTGCTGATCGCGGCTGGCCTCTACCAGCTCACTCCGTTGAAGAATGCCTGTCTGAGGAACTGCAGGGCCCCAGCGCACTTCCTGTCCCGCTACTGGCGCACCGGCAACTTCGGCGCCTTCCGCATGGGACTGAGGCTCGGCGCCTACTGTGTGGGCTGCTGCTGGATCCTGATGGGATTGCTGTTCGTCGGCGGCGTGATGAACCTCCTGTGGACCGCGGTGATCGCAATATTCGTCCTGCTGGAGAAGACGATCCCATTCGGTGACGTGAGTGGAAGGTTCGCAGGCGCCGCGATGATCCTGGTCGGCGCGTTGAGTCTGGCCTTGTGAGCTCGGGGCACTCACCGTGTCGCTTGGGTAACGCAAGCCCGTTGGCGCGGCCTAGTCCAATTGCCAAAACATTGGCGACAGCTGCCATGCTGGATGCGCCGCTCGGGTATCCGGCCGGGCGCGACAACGAGGAAGGCGTTGGCCATGGCGATGGCCCGCTCCTCCCAGTTCCCGATGACCTTCTTCGCAGCGGGATCCCGGACCACCCATTCGAGCAGATTCGGGCGCACCTCGGCGTCGGGTGCGAGGGCAACAAGGCCGGGGAAGCGAGCCAGCAGTGGTTGGTCGGCGGCGTACAGGTCGAAGGCGTCGTCGTGGTAGCAGGCGGATCGAGGTTCCAAGCCGAGGGGCATCTCGTCGTCTGCAATTGATCATCCTGTTGGCACGCAGTACGCGTCGTCTCGGTCAATCCTCGGTGAAGTAGCTGATCAGTCGGCATGTAGTCACTGCCACGACGCTCTAGCTAGTATGTCTATACAATGACGGCCATGAAATTTACGCTATACGATGGGGATGCGGTCGGTGTCTCCGTTCCTGCGGAGATGCGATACGCCGGGCCCGGTATCGGGTCGCGGCGTGGACAGCTGTCGATGCAGCACCGTCGTCGAGTGATGGTGCGGAGAAGGGAACCCGCTGATGGCTGAGATCGAGACGTCGTCGCGGCTGTTCACCGAAGCTGTTGGGTTGCAGTCGACCGAAGCGCGGTTCTTCGATGTCGCGTTTGTGGGGCGGACGCAGCCTTGTCCGTGGCCGAAGGCGTACGGCGGGGACCTGGTGGCGCAAGCAGCGGTGGCCGCGATCCGGTCGGTGTCCGACGGAAAGACGCTGCATTCGATGCACAGCTACTTCCTGCGTCCAGCCGAGATCGGCGCCGAGATCCGCTACGAGGTGGAGCTGTTGCGCGACGGTCGAGGCTACAGCAGTCGGCAGGTGCGCGGGTATCAGAACGAGAAGGTCGTCTATGTGTGCCTGGCGGGGTTCGCCGCGGGCGAGCAGGGAGCGACTGTATCCCTGGACCACCGGCTCGAGATCACAGTGCCGGAGGAACTGCCGAGTTCTGCGCAGTATCTGGAGGATCGCTTCGGCGGGACGATGACATCGCGATCCAAGGAGTACTGGTCGTTCGGCCGGAGCTTCGACATGCGTCATGTGCCGGGGCCGGTCTATCTGTCGGTCGACGGGGGTCGCTCACCGCACCAGGCGGTATGGGTCAAGCCGTTCGACGCGCTGCGAGCGGTGGCCGGTCTGTCGGATTCCGAGCGTGACGCGGTGGCCTTGGCGTACGTCTGCGATTACACCATCCTCGAGCCGGTGCTGCGCGCTCTCGGTTTCGCATGGGCCGACCCCGCCCTGAGCACCGCCAGTCTCGATCACGCGATGTGGTTGCATCGTGCAGCGAGGGTGGATGACTGGTTGCTCTACGCGCAGGAGGCCCTGGCTGCCGAGTCCGGGCGTGGGACGGCGCTGGGGCGGTTCTACACCCGGGACGGCCACCATGTCGCGACGGTGGTCCAGGAGGGATTGATCCGGCAGCGGTGAACGCCTGCGGCCGGGGTGCGCTTCAGAGACCTCCGGCCACGAGCGTGAATCGGCGTTCGGCGGCTTCCTCGAGGGCGTCGTAGACGGTGTCGAACAACGACACCGCGCGGGCGCGTAGCTGGTAGACCTGCGGTGCCAGGGCTTCGGGTAGTTCCGGATCAATGGTGGGAAACGAACGGAACCGGTGCACCATCTGGGTGCGTGCGACGAACGCGCCGGTGTCGTCGAGGACAGCCCGCTGCGCCGGATCGGCAAGGTTGCCGAAGTCTCGCAGGAACAGTTCGTAGTGCTCGGCGACGCGCGGCAGATTCCAGGCGGTCGCGATCATGCTCGTCGGGTCGATGCGTCGGGACAGGCGCCCGACGAACATGGCGACGTATCGTTCGATCTCCCATGCCTGGATCGTGCGCAGCACCTCGGGTTCGCGGTCGCCGACGGCGATCCAGGTGGCGTCCTGGATCGGGCCGAACCCGTAGAATCGCAGTCGAGTCGCCAGACGGCTGCGTTCCTGGCGCGAAGATTCGGGCAGGGAATTCCAGACGATCGTCCAGGCGTCGGCGCGTTGCTGCGTCTTGCCGAAGGTGAAGAATCGACGGTCGCCTTCGGCCAGATATTCTTGGCCTTCGGCCGACACGAAATAGTAGATCTGGCGTCCTTCGCGATGCCTGTCGATCATTCCCCGTGCGACCAGCCGGTTGAGGGCGGTGCGCGCCGCTTCGACGGAGAATCCGAAATCGCCCATCAGCGTGACGAGCCCGCCGGACCATGCCTTTTGGCCGGGTTTTCGTACATGCGCACCGAAGATGGACAGAGCCAGATCTTGGGGTGCGTTCATGCCTGGAATCCTAATCGTCGGCAAATGATGAACGGTGGGTGTGTCCGGAGCAAGTCTCGACACGGCTCGCCCCGGACACCTGCCGAACAGTTGTCTCGGGCTAGGACTGTGCGGGTGTGGGGAATTCGATGACGTATTCCCCGGTGTCGGTGTGGGTCTGCTCGGTATTGCTCACGCCGGGATCGCCGGTGGTGACGAATCGGGCGACGGCTCGGCTGAATTCGTCGGCGGTCCGTCGAGCGTCTCGCGGGGGCAAGTCCGCGAGCATCGGTGCGTCTTTCCAGGTGTCGAGGTTGTCGAACAGGAACGGCAGATCGATGCAATGGCAGGGGCCGATCGCCTCGTTGCCGAAACCGAATTCGTAGACGTGTGTGGCTCCCGTCGCGAACGGTCGACGGCGAGTGGCGATGTCTCGTGTCGGCGTCCGGAACACCGCGTCCGTGGCGGCGGCCGCCAGAATTCGATGAGGTTCGGCGTCGAGGTCGCGTTCGCGGAAGAGCGTGTAGGTGTCCGCGGCTTCGGGGTCGCGCAGGACCACGGTGAGGATATGGGCGCACTGCGCGTCGGTGAGTTGCGCGAGGTCGAACACGCCGTGCAGGAACGCGCTGGTTTCTCGGCTGGTGTATCCCATGAGTACATCGACGGTGTCGTCCACTCCGGACAGGGTGGTGTCGAAGGCGTTCTCCCACGGTGTTTCCGGGGTGAGGATCACTCCGAGCGTCGGAGCGCCGGACAGTCCTGCGACCGCGTGCTGTTGCGCCAACCGGGTACCGGTCTCGAGCAGTTGGTCGACCGGCGTCTCGCGCAGCTGCTCGGCCGGGCCGGGCACTCCTGAGAGTTCGAGGAACTCGGTGGCCATGTCGGTGGCTTGTGCGACCGTCTGGTGGGGCACCTTCCAGGGAACGCTCTGGAGGAACAGGCGCTTGACGAGGGGTTTGGTGCCGGGATGGGCGCCGAGCTGGATGGCGGCGTGGGCGCCTGCCGACTGGCCTGCGACCGTGATCATGTCGGGGTCTCCACCGAAGGCGGCGATGTTCTGGTGTACCCATCGCAGGGCCAGGGACTGGTCGCGGAGCCCGTAGTTTCCCTGCGCGTCGTCCACGCCGTGGCCTGCGAGGTAGAGGTATCCCAGGGGGCCGAGGCGGTAGTTGGCGGTGACGACGACGATTCGGCCCTCGGTGGCCAGTCGTTGTCCGTTGTACCAGTCCCATCCGGCGCTCCCGGTGGTCCAGGCGCCGCCGTGCAGCCACAACAGCACCGGCAACCGGCCGTCGGTGTCGGGGGTCCAGACGTTGAGGGTGAGGCTGCCGGATTCGGAGTAGGTAGCGTTCGGGCGGCCCATGATCGGTTCGAGCCGGGAGGGGGGTTGGGGAACGGCTGGTCCCGGGCTCGTCGCGAGGAGGGGAGTGCTCCAGCCGGGGTGGGGCGTCGGCGGGGCGAAGCGCAATGCTCCGACGGGATCGCTCGCGTAGGGGATTCCCAGGAAGCTGCTCGCGCCGTCGGCCTCGTGGCCGAGGACATCGCCGGAGGCGGTGGTGACGGTTGTCCGGAAGCTCATCGTGACGCGCTCCTATGCGGTGGGGATGATCGTCGTGGGTGCGCCGAGCGCGCTGGCTCCGTGGGCTTCGAACCCGACCTGGGCGTTGAGCATCGCGTGGCGCGAGGCGGTGTTGATGTCGCGCCAGATCCGTTGCAGCGGGTTGGCTTCGGCGAAGCTCGAGGTGCCGTGGGCGTCGACGAGCAACCCGACCGCCTCGCGCAGTTGCGTGCACGCCCAAGACAGGCCCGCCCGCAGCATGAGTCGTCGGTGCAAGGGCAGTTGGCGACCTTGACGACCCGCGTCGTCGATCCGCTCGGCGATGTCGAGCAGATAACGCGTGGCGCTGTCGATCATCACCTCCGCCTGACCGAGTTGGATCTGGAACCCGACCGATTGAGCCTGACTCCCGTAGGTGGTGTAGCTGATCGGGCGCGTCGGCGCCTTGGCGCGAACGAGCTCGGCGGCGGCCCGGGCCAAGCCGATCTGCGTTCCGGCGAGGATGATCGCGAGGGTGAGACTGAACTGGGTGCCTCGGTAGAGGACCTCGTCCTGGAACTCGGTGGGTGACAGACCTGCCAGCAGACCCAGAACGTTCATGGTGCGGTGATCGGGGACGTGGACCTGCTCGAGGTGCAGGGTGTTGGTGCAGGTGCCGCGCATGCCCGTCACCTGCCAGGTGTCCTCGATCCTGGCGGGCTCCACAGGCACCAGGCCCATGACCACGCCTGGCGGGTGCTGCTCGTACTCGGGGGTCGCGAAGCCGACCATCGCCCAGTCGGCGTAGTCGACGCCCGAGAGCCAGCCGACCTTGCCCGAGACACGGAACCCGCCCTCGACGCGGGTGACCTCGGTCAACGGGCCCATGGCCGCGACCACGCGAGCATCGGGGGAATCGGCCCAGACCTCGTTTTGGGCCTTTTCGGGCAGCATGCCTGCGAACACCGCCGAACCGTTCATGTTCTGGACGATCCACGCGGTGGATCCGCACCCCTGTCCCAGGGCCGCGCTGACCTCCACCTGGGTCCGAAGCGGGCTCTGGTATCCGCCGAATCGGCGAGGCGTTCCCAGCTTCAACAGTCCGGCCTCGGTGATCGCCGCCAACGCCTCCGTGGCGGGACGGCGAGTCGTGTCGGTGCGGGCGGCGTGCGCGGCCAGCAGCGGCTGCAACTTCTCGGCGCGCTGCACCAGTTCGGACACGTCATCGGATCGTTGGGTCATCGGATGCTCCTTCCAGGCGTCGCGAGCGGGGCGTCGCGAGCCGGATCGCTGCCGGCGCACCGTCCGCGCCGGCGATTCGTGTCACCACCCACCCCCGTGCCAGACAATTGACATATCAGCGTGGTGATGAGCAAACTATAGATCTATCGCTGAATGAAGACAACCGGCAGGTGGAAGCGCTGCCGGGGGCGCGCGAACGGCCCTTTCGGGCGCCGTACGCGCGGAGTGCGGCATTCGGCGAATCACATCGAATCCGTCGACTCGCCCGGTTGGGGTCGATCCGCGGTCCCCTCCGCGCGGGCGTCGAAGACCTTGGGAGGTCGACCGTGGCAGACATGAACGAGAGAGACGGCGCGGGGAATTCGTTTCGCGAGCTGATGGGCCATTTTCCGAGCGGGCTGACGATCGTCACCGGCCTCGACAAGGGAGCGCCGACCGGGTTCACCTGCCAGTCCTTCTTCAGCGTCTCGCTCACGCCGGAGCTGGTCGCCTTCTCGGTACGCAAGGAGTCGGCCACATTCCCCGCTCTGCGCGCCGGTGGGCGATGGGCGGTCAACGTCCTCAGTGCGGCCCAGGTCCGGATCGGCCATGCCTTCGGGCGTCCGGGCGATCGGTTCGCCGGGGTGGCCTGGCGACCCGGCCTGCGCACCGACTGTCCGATCCTCGACGGATCGCTGGCGTGGATGGAATGTGTGGCCCACACCGAAGTCGCTGCGGGGGACCACGACATCGTGATCAGTCGCGTGGTCAACCACGGAGTGGGCGAGGGGTTCCCGCTGCTGTATTTCAAGGGGCGATACGCCCACCTCGATCCGGTGTCGTAGACGCAACGGGGCGAGCGAACATCCAAAAACATTGCTTATCAGCGAGCTGGGGTGTTAACTATTTTGCATGACTCCTTTCATCGACATCGAAGTACCCGCTCAGCAACTGGCTCGGCGCAAGGTCGTCACGGCCGAGGATCGGTTGCTGCTCTGGTTCGGAAACAGCCTGATCGAATCCGTCGTGGGCAGTGCGGAGACCGAAGGGAGGTTCACCCTCGGGATCATGCACGGCCCCGGCGGTGACGACGTCCCGCTGCACCTGCACAAGAACGAGGACGAGGCGTTCTTCGTCCTCGAAGGCGAGATCACGATCTGGCAGGGCGACCAGACCGCGGTCATCGGCCCCGAGGAGTTCGTACTGCTGCCCAAAGAAGTGCCGCACTGCTACAAGGTGACCTCCCCGGAGGGAGCTCGCTGGCTGGCGATCACTGCGCCCACCGGTTTCGAGGACTTCGTCGCGAAGGTGGTGACCCCCGCAACCGAGCGGCGGCTGCCTCGGCCGGAGGAAGCGCCCTTCCCGGATCTGATGAAGATGGTCGAATACGGCAACGAAGCCGGCGTCATCTTCCTCGGCCCGCCCGGGGTGCGCCCGGCCGACGTCGGTCTGGGCTGATCGGTGCGCCGCCGGCTCGCTCGCGGTTGGCGGCGCACGACGGGCAACGAGGCTCGCCTTTGCGATCGCGTCGGTGTCGCCCCGCTCTCGGGGCCGAACAAAAGGGGCGGCGACCACGGGTCGCCGCCCCTTTGCGGCTGCTCGGGCTAGCGGCGCCGATATCCCCGCAGCAGTGCGTCGGCGACATCCTCGAGGTTGACCACGATGTTGTCCGGAGTTCGGGTGGTGAGCCACACCAGATCCTCGGTCGTGCTCATGTTGGCCTCCACATGCGGCATGAACGGCGGAACGAACACGAAGTCTCCTTCGGTCATGTCGAGGTAGTGCTGATAATTCTCGCCGAAATAGATTCGCGCGCTGCCCCGCAACACGTATCCGCCGGTCTCCGCTTCGCCGTGATGGTGGGGCAGCGACCGGTAGCCGGGGCGATTGGTGACCTTGCCGAACCAGATGCGGGTCGCGGGTGTGTGTTGCGAACCGACCCCGGAGACGCGCACGCAGTCTCCGGACTGGGCTGTTCGGGTGTCCTCGTGCCCGGCCCTGGTCAGGACGGGAACGGCGGTGTGATCGACGGTGCTCTCGGTCATCGGGTCTCCTTTCGGCCCCCGCGGGGGCGGCTGTGTGCTCATGCGACGATCCGGTTGCGCAGCAACCCGATACCCTCGATCTCGGTCTCGACGACGTCGCCGACTTCGAGATAGCGGGCGGGGATCCGGGCTGCCCCTACGCCCCCGGGAGTGCCGGTGAGCACGACGTCTCCGGGACGCAGCGGAGTGAAGTCCGAGATGTAGGACAGCAGCTCGGCGGGGGAGAACACGAGATCGCCGGTGCAGCCGTCCTGGACCTCAACACCGTTGACGCGACACGAGATCCGCAACCCGTCCGCGGGATCGATCTCGTCGGCGGTGACGAGATCAGGCCCCAGGGGAGTGGTCGCCTCGAACGCCTTGCCCTGCAACCACTGTGACGTCCGACGCTGCCGACTGCGCACCGAGAAGTCGTTGGCGACGGCGTAGCCGGCGATCGCGGCGCGTGCTGAACGCGGCTCGGCGCGGCGCAAGTGCGAACCCACCACCACCGCCAACTCCGCCTCCCAGTCCAACTGCCATACCGCGGCGGGTTCGCGCAACACGATGTCGGCGTCCCACGCGGTCAGGGTGTCGGTGAACTTCGCGAACAATGTCGGGTGCCGCGGCTCGGGATGGCCCATTTCGCTGATGTGCGCACGGTAGTTGTGACCGCAGCAGATCACCTTGGCCGCCGTACGCACCAACGGCGCGGAACGCAGCTGCGTCGACTCCGGCGCCGCGCGCCAGCTCTCACGCCAACGCGGCAACGCCAACAACTCGGCGACATCGGCGCTGGCGGTGGAATGCCAGCCCCCGTCGACGCCTATCTGGGCGCAGCTACGCCCATCCACTCTCAGGACAGTGCGCAACCGCATCCCGCACCGCTCTCCGCAGATCCCACCACAGCCTCACTTGTATATCTAAAAATTGACGAACGAAATCCAAGCGCTATATTAAGAGAATTCGACGCCCGGTGTCACCCGGGTGCCCCCTTCAGGGAGAAGCATCATGACCATCGAGCGAATCAACCCCGAATCGCTGGTGAAGCCGTCGGGCTTCGCCCACGCGGTGCGGCATCGGGACATCGTCCACCTCGCGGGCCAGACCGCCATGGACGAGAACGGCTGCATCGTCGAAGGCGGAATCGTGGCCCAGTTCCAGCAAGCCCTGACCAACGTGCTCGTGGCCCTGCGAGCGGCGGGCGGACAGCCGCAGCATCTGCTCAGCGTCACGATCTATCTGCTCGACATCGCCGACTACCAGGCCCACGGAGCGCGGATAGGGCAGATCTGGCGCGAACTGGCCGGCACGGACTATCCCGCGATGGCCGGTATCGGGGTGAGCTCGCTGTGGCAAACCGAGGCGCTGATCGAGATCCAGGCCGTCGCCGCACTCGTCGACACCGCCGACTGATGCGCCGGTCGCGGACACCCGTCCGCGCCATCGCGACAACCCTCCACAGTTCCACGATGACGGCCGTTACGTGAGCGATATATTCGTCGGCCGATCGTGCTGACGGCCTCCTACGAAAGGGTGCGCCATGCTGACACCGTCGGCCCACCAGGACACCTTCTGCCGCGACAACCTCCCACCGCCGCAATCGTGGCCGGAACTGGTTTTCGACCTGCCCGAACTGGACTACCCCGATCGGCTCAACTGCGCGACCGCGTTGCTGGACGCCACGGTGGCCGCGTTCGGGCGCGAACGGCCCTGCCTCGTCGGCGCCGACCGGACCTGGACCTACGGCGAACTCCTCGATCGCGCGAACCAGATCGCCCACGTCCTGGTCGAGGAGTTCGGACTCGTCCCCGGAAACCGTGTGCTGCTGCGCGCCCCCAACACCCCCGTCCTGGTGGCCTGCTGGTTCGCGACAGTGAAGGCGGGCATGGTGGCCGTGGCGACCATGCCGCTGCTGCGAGCCAACGAGCTGTCGAGCCTGATCGGAATCACACGACCGGCGCTGGCCCTGTGCGACGACGGACTGGTCGACGACCTCGCCGCCGCGGACCCGACCCTGCGTATCGTCGCGCTGCACGCCGAACTCGCGCACCTCGCGCAGACCAAGAGCACTCAGCACGACGACGTGCAGACCGCGGCCGACGACGTGGTCCTGCTGGCTCCGACCTCCGGGACCACCGGTGTGCCGAAGGCGACGATGCACTTCCACCGCGACGTGCTCGCGATCGCCGACACCTTCGGCGCGCACCTGTTGGCTCTACGACCCGACGACGTGGTCATCGGAACGCCACCACTGGCGTTCACCTTCGGCCTGGGCGGACTGGTCATCTTCCCGATGCGCGCCGGCGCTTCGGTCGTCTTGACCGAGAGGTTCGGCCCCGATCCCCTGCTCACCGCGATCGAGACCTTCGCCGTGACCGTCCTGGTGACCGCGCCGACCGCCTACCGCGCGCTGCTCGCGCGCGACGACCTCGACCGACTGACCACCCTGCGACGTTGCGTCTCGGCCGGAGAACACCTGCCGGAGTACGTGTTCGACGAGTTCTCGCGGCGCACCGGACTGAGGATCATCAACGGCATCGGCTCCACCGAACTGCTGCACGTGTTCATCTCCGCCTGCGACAGCGACATCCGCCCCGGCTCCACCGGGCGCGCCGTCCCCGGCTACCGAGCCGAGATCCACGACCAGCACGGTCGCCCGGTGCCCGACGGAACCCCCGGGCAGTTGGCGATCAAAGGACCGACCGGATGCCGCTACCTCGCGGATCTGCGACAGAACGACTACGTGCGTGGCGGGTGGAACATGACCGGCGACACCTACACCCGCGACTCCGATGGCTACTTCTGGTACCAGGCGCGCAGCGACGACATGATCGTCTCCTCTGGCTACAACATCGCAGCCCCCGAGGTGGAGATCGTTCTGGACCAGCACCCGGACGTACTCGAGAGCGCCGTGGTCGGCCTGCCGGACCGACAACGCGGCATGATCGTGCACGCCGCGGTCGTCCTGCGCGAGGGAGTACTCGGCGACGACGCCAAGATCGCGGAGCTGAAGCAATTCGTCAAACAGGCAGCAGCGCCCTACAAGTACCCCCGCAGCATCGAGTTCGTCGCCGGTCTGCCCAGAAACCCGAGCGGAAAATTGCAGCGTTTCCGGGTGCGTGAGGCACGAGAGGCACAGCGATGACGCCGACGGTGGTGCGGCGGCTGGTCGACTGGCAGGACACCGACGCCGCAGGGCACTACCACCACAGCACGGTCATCCGTTGGGTCGAAGCCGCCGAAGCCGAACTGCTCAACCGTGCGGGCCTGGCCTGGCTGACCGGTCGTCTGCCCCGGGTGCGCTACGAAGTCGACTATCGACAACGGCTGTGGTTCGGCGACACAGCCCACCTCGAACTCGTCCTCAGCCGGCTCGGCACGACCTCGCTGCGTTACGACTTCGAGCTCACCCGAATACCCCGCCCCGGCCGCGATCGCGCGCCGGAGACCGCATCGGCGGCCGCGGGCCTGGTGATCGCCCCATTCGCGCCCAGCCCGGACCACCCCGCCCAGCCGTGGCCCGACGACATCGCCGCGCTCCTGCGCGCCGAACTCGTCGAGCAGGCGCAATCCCCGAATCCATCCCCCACGGCCCACCCTGGTCTGGGCGAGAACCGAAAGAGGTGAAACAGACCATGCGAATCGCCGTCGTGGGCGGAGGACCCGCCGGACTGTACTTCTCCGCCCTGATGAAACAACTCGACCCCAGCCACGAGATCAGGGTCTGGGAACGCAACGCCGCCGAGGACACCTTCGGTTTCGGCGTCGTGTTCTCCGACGAGACCCTCGGCGGAATCGAGCACGCCGACGCCCGGATCTACGAGGCCATGAGCGCCCGATTCGCCCGGTGGAGCGACATCGACATCCACTACCGTGGCCAGACCCGCACCACGGGCGGTCAGGGTTTCGCGGCGATGAGCCGCAAGTCACTGCTGGGAATCCTGCATCGACGATGCCTCGAACAGGGCGTCACCATCGACTTCGCCACCGCAGCACCCGATGTCGAAGATCTCGCGAACACCTACGATCTCGTGCTGGCCGCCGACGGACTGAACTCCACGATCCGCGACTGCTACGCCGAGTCCTTCGGTCCGTCGCTGGACCGCCGCGCCAACAGATACATCTGGCTGGGCACCGACCGAGTCCTCGAAGCGTTCGAATTCATCGTCCGACATACCGACCACGGCGTCATGCAGGTCCACGGCTATCCCTACAGCGACCAGGCCAGCACCTTCATCGTCGAGATGCACGAAGACGTCTGGCGCAGCGCGGGCTTCGACGGCTTCGCCCGACATCCGCTCGCGCCCGGGGAAAGCGACGAGAAGTCCATCGCGCGCCTGGCCGAGATCTTCGCCGAGGACCTGCACGGTCACACCCTGCTCGCCAACAACTCGCGCTGGATACAGTTCACCACGGTCCGCAACCGATCATGGCGCCACGACAACATCGTCCTGATCGGCGACGCCGCCCACACCGCGCACTTCTCGATCGGCTCGGGCACCAAACTCGCGATGGAAGACGCCCTGGCGCTGGCCGCGTGCCTCCACGAGAACGATTCGGTTTCCGAGGCGCTGCGCGCCTACGAAACCGAACGCCGACCCGTCGTCGAGTCGTTGCAACGTGCCGCGCAGGCGAGCCTGGAATGGTTCGAATCCATCCACCGCTACGCCGACCAGCCCGCCGACCAATTCGCCTTCAACCTGCTCACCCGCAGTCGCCGCATCACCTACGACAACCTGCGCCTGCGCGACCGCGACTTCGTCGACGCCGTCGAGGGCTGGTACCTGTCCGCTCAATCGGGCGTCGACACCTCGCCTCGCCCGCCGATGTTCTACCCCCTGCGCGTCCGGAACCTCGAACTGCCCAACCGAATCGTTGTGTCGCCGATGGACACCTACTCCGCCGTCGCGGGCGTGCCCACGGATTTCCATCTGGTACACCTCGGCGGCAAGGCCCTCGGCGGAGCCGGGCTGGTGATGACCGAAATGGTGTGCGTGTCACCACAAGGCCGCATCACCCCCGGATGCACCGGCCTCTACACCGACGAACAAGAACGCGCCTGGCGTCGCATCGTCGAGTTCGTCCACGACAACACCGGGGCCGCGATCGGAGTCCAGATCGGTCACTCCGGCCGCAAAGGCGCCACCAAGGTCATGTGGGAAGGCATCGACGCTCCCCTCGAAAAGGGGCACTGGGTGACCGTCGCCCCCTCCGCCTCGGCCTACGGCCCGCTGAGCCGCGTGCCTCGCGAAATCACCCGGTCGGAGATGAACGACATCCTCGAGGAATTCACCGATGCGGCCCACGCGGCCGCCCGCGCCGGATTCGACCTGCTCGAACTGCATTGCGCGCACGGATATCTGCTCTCGTCGTTCCTGTCGCCGCTGGCCAACCACCGCGCCGACGAATACGGCGGATCGGTGGAGAACCGGCTGCGCTACCCGCTCGCGGTCTTCGACGCCGTGCGGGAGGTCTGGCCCGCCGACCGCCCGATGTCGGTGCGCATCTCGGCCGAGGACTGGGCCCCGGGAGGCAACACCGTCGAGGACGCGGTTCAAGTCGCACGAGCGTTCGCCGAACACGGCGTCGACATCGTCCATGTCTCTTCCGGACAAGTGGTCAGCCACGAGAAACCCCGCTACGGCAGGAGCTATCAGACACCCTTCGCCGACCGCATCCGTCAGGACGTCGGCATCCCCCACGACGTGGTCGTGGTGGCGGTCGGAGCGATATCCTCGTCCGACGACGTCAACTCCATCCTGCTCGCCGGGCGCGCCGACCTGGTCGCCATCGGACGTGCCCACCTGTGGGATCCGCACTGGACCCTGCATGCGGCGGCCGAGCAGAACTATCGGGGCCCCGGCGCGCAATGGCCATTGCCGTTCCGTGCCGGCAGCCGCAAACCACCCACCGGCCGCATCGACGGACCCGCTCCCCGGCTCGAACTGATCCGCCGACCCGAACTCGGCAAGCCGCCGCGCCGCTGGCTACCTCGCTGATCCCGCGGCCCGCCAGAGCCCGTCGGGTGTGCGGTACAGCTCCACACACCCGACGGGTCATCGTGTTCGCGACGCGGCCTCGTGGATGACCTCGAGCGTATGTCGTTGCGCCGGTGCGCGAAGCGCGTCCTCGAGCTGACCGAACAACATCGCCGCGGCCTCGCCCTTCCAGGCCGGGGGCAGCAGCGTGAGCGGGATCCCGGGATCCCGGTAGGGCAGTCGCCGCCACTGGGTCAGCATCGGAACATAGATCCGAAACGCCTGCTGCGGACTCAGCTCGCCGGTTGTGGCGCTGTAGAGCGCTGGACGGTAGGCCAACAGGAATTCCGAATACAACTCGGTCAGCTCATCGAGGTCCCACCACGTACTCACCTTGGCGCGTAGATCGCCGAACGCCACATGCTGCCCGGTGAAGATGTCGAGGTAGTCCGACAGCCCGAGTCGCCGCATCGTTCGACTCGCTTCACCCGCCACGATGCCCGGCGCGATCCACACCCCCGGCGCGGCGGTGCCGAAACCGAGTCGCGTCAGAGCAGACCGCAGCGCATGGCGCTTGTCGCGCTCGGACTCCGGGACCGAGAAGATCACCACGACCCATCCATCGCCCTCGGTCGCGCGTGCCCGGCCGAATATCCGCACATCGCCCTCGGCGAGCACTTCGAGCACATCCTCGGCAAGGCGATACCCCGCCGCGCCGCCACGGCGCTCACTACACAACACACCGCGGCGCTTGAGCCGCGAGATCGAGGACCGCACAGCCTGCGCGTCGGCGCCCAGATCCGCCATCATCGCCACCACAGCCGCGATCGAGAGCCAGTTGCCCTCCGCGCGGGCGCACATGCCGAAGATCGTGGTGATCAACTGAACCAGACGCGTGTCACGTCCCGACGCAGACCCAGTAGTCGCCTCAGGCCCTTCCGTCATGCCTGCACCATACGGGACGGTGCCTCCGGGGCTCGGAAGCGCCGTCGGGAAGCAACGCGGTGAGCGCTCCGCCGATCACGACCGGCGCTCCCGCCGAATTCTGGGCGTCCACACCCAACAGCGCCGCAATCTCGGTCACGTCGGCACGCCAACCCGCTGCGGCGGGAACCGGTCCGCCGAAATGCTGGATCATCGACCATCGACGAGAACCATTCGATGAAGCGTCGACGGGAAGCGGCACCGCGGCTCGCTCCGGCGTCGACCGGACCGGCGTGCCGGTGACCGTGTCGGATCGACCCACGGTTCCGGTGGCCAGGTAGTGCGAATCGGTGGCCGAACTGTGGAATCCGACCAACACGGGTCCGAGTTCGCCGTCGACGAAGCCGAAAGTGCGATGAACGAACGACCCGGCGCCGCGGCAGGCGCTCACCACATCATCGATGGACAACCGCGCCAGCCCGTGGAGATCGGCGAACTCCGCACTCTCCACGACACCGGCAAGCGACGACGGATCGGTCGGCGAAACCACAGCAGCGAACGCGCCGGCCGAACCCAAACCAGCTGTATGCACCAGCGAAACCACAGCTTCGGCGATCGCGGCCCGTCCGATGACCTTGCGCCGATGAACCCGCACCGGCAACACGTGTCCCGGCCGCGTCAACGAGGATGCAGTGGCACCGGCAGAGCCCAGTGTCCGAATCGTCACCGCGCGATCGTGAGCGGAAATCCCGGTGCT
Source organism: Nocardia sp. NPDC047038 (assembly GCF_040644075.1). Classification (NCBI taxonomy): domain Bacteria; kingdom Bacillati; phylum Actinomycetota; class Actinomycetes; order Mycobacteriales; family Nocardiaceae; genus Nocardia; species Nocardia sp. NPDC047038. The sequence continues at coordinate 1,662,819 of NZ_JBEYVQ010000001.1, forward strand.
CACATCATGAGCCGCGTCGACGCTGACGGTGAAATCCACGCCGCCGTGATCACCGCCGACACCGGACATCCCCACCAGACCCAGCCGGTCGCAGTCCTCGGCAGCGAGACCCACGCAGATGATCCCCGAGGAATGACGCACGAGGAAAGCTGTCGATCCTGTTGTCGCCGCGCTCGCATTCATGACCAGGTAGCCGACACCGCGGTCGTCATCGGTGACCACGACCGAGCCGCCCTCGGCCAGGCACTGCCATGCGCGCTGGACCCTCACGAGCGCCTCGTCACCCTCACGGTTGTCGTTCACGATGGTCTCCTTCGATCTCCCTCGCCTGACGCGACCTCTCCAGCAAATATAACGCAAAATTGCCGATCGTAAATATTCGTTTATATTGGTCGTTCGGTCGGCAAAGGGGTCGGCTTTCGGGCGCGGGGCGGTAGCCGCAGCGGGTAGCATCGAGCGCGGGAAAATCGGCAGGCGGGCCCGACGTTTTTCAGGAGGCCGGCCATGTCCTCGCGTCGCCCACCGCGGTCCCCGCGTACCGCTCGATCCCCGGAAGTCGTTGCGCGACTGGAACGCTCACGCGCCCGCAGCAAACAACGACGGGAACTGGCGTGCCAGCGCGAGCGCGCCATCCATGAGGCGGTCAAGCGCTACCTCGCCGGCTGGGCAGCGATCACCGCGTGTGAAACCACCCGCGACCACGAGATCGCCGCGCTGCGCCAGCAGATCAGCGATTGGGGTGAGGGTGTCGAAGGTTCAAGTGAGATCGGCCCGTCAGGACTGTATTGTGCCGACAGGGGTGTTGCGTAGCAGCGTGCCGGATGGAACGTCGGCGGCCACCGTTCTCGGCAACGTCGGAGGTGAGGTCAGGTGCGATACAACCCGGGTTTGTTCGGTCGCGGCCCCGGTGTGGCATCGGCACGGGAGGCGGGTTCCACAGGGCCCGGCGCGTCGGCTACGCGACGCCGACTGTCGGCCTCGGCGGCGGCTCTGGTATCGACCTCGCGTCGCGCGAAGGCGATATCGCGTGCGCTGCGCACGGACAATCGGCCGAGTGAGGTCGCGGCGAAGAACAGGATCAGCGCTCCGAGACCATAGAAGTAGGCCAGTTGTAGCAGGGCCCGTTTCAGATCGGACGTGGCGACGGGTTCGCCCACATCCCCGATTTTCAGGGTGTCCGCCAGTATCGGCCCGATCACGAACCACAAGCCCGCCGCCGCTGCCAGCCACGCCCCGAAGCTCGCCACGAGCCGGTTGCGGCTGGCCAGCATGAGCAATCCGCCGATGATCGCGGCGACGCCGGGCAACACCTGGAGCCACCCGCGCGCCACCGTCCACACCCACGGGTCGTCCGGAGTGAACGCGAAGCCGAAATAGGGTCCGATGAACGGGATCAGCGCACCCCACAAGCCCAGCAGTAGCACCGCGAGCCCGCCGAGGGCTCCTCGGCTACGGGGAATTCGAAGGCGACGGCCGGGGTCTGCGTGAACGGTGTCGTCGACGTCTCTCATGACGCCTCCATTCGTCGAAGTAGGTGCATATGCGGCCTACCCTTTGCGCACCGACATACGCACGCAAACGCGTGCGGGTCCGCTGCCTGCGGTGATCGGCGGATTCCAAGGTCAACGGCGGCCGCGCGGACTACTTTGCCGACCGACCCGATCCCTTTCATCCCGGAGGATCGCCGTGGCCGGCCGCGCTCAGGACGGCGCGTTCCGGCAGCGTCACATTCGGCGTCGGACCGCTCGCGCCAGCCGTCGACGAGCGGGCCGCCTGTCGCCGCGACCGCGCCGCGGGTTGCCGCCTCGACCCTGGTCTTCCTGGCCACGCGCAACCCGGTGCGCCGTATCGCACTGGGGGTCAGCAATATATTCGGCCGATTCGGATCGCTCGACGACGTCTACCGCTACAACGGCATCGACACTTCGCGCGCGCTGCCCTCGACCTCACCGACTGACGGCAGCCGCTCTCGCGCCGGGGGGTCGCGCATCAGTCGTAGCGGTTCGGCGCGCATGAGTTCGCCGTTCAGGAGCATCCGGTCGACCATGCCGGCGGACGGGATTCCGGCTTGGAAGCAGGCACGTGCGCCTGAGAGCTCGCCGTGGGCGAGGGCCACCTGGAGCAGGTCTCTGGAGTGATGGGCGAAGTGCCGCGCCTTGCTGCCTCCGACCTCGGCGACTTCTTCGGCTCGGGCCAGCCAGCTCTCGAAACTCGGATACGGGTAGTGCAGGATCATCGGCGCAGTCACGGTGCCGTGCACGCCGTCGAATCCGGTGAAACCGTACTCGTCCACCGGCGCGACAGCGGGGCCGAGACGGACCGCGCTGCGGTTGGCCGGGGTGTCGAGAAAGGGGGATCGACCGCTGATCCGGAACACGGTGCACTCGTGGATGGGATCGGTCACCGGCACGGGGGAAGGGACGGCTTCGTGTCCGATGAATGTCACCTGCCCGGCGCCGGGAATCTGCCAGCGGCGGCGACCGTCGTCATAGAAGACCTCGTCTGGGCCGAGTGGTAGCAGCCATTGCATGCCCGCCGCCTCGGCCGTTGCGGCGGCGTCGGCGATGTTGGCTACCTCGCGAGCAACCGTGTCATCGTTGGGTGTCGCGTGGTCGCGAAGGATGACGGGCCGCTGACCGCGCACTGCGCACAGCGCGGCCCGGACATCGGGGTCATCCGTATAGATGATGGTCAATTCCGCTTGCGCGGAGTGGAAGTCGATCCAGTCGGCCAGCTCGGGGCGCCACCGGTCGATGGTCACACAGATCGCGGTGGGTTCGAGGGTTTCCGCGGGCCGGTTGGGTGCTCCGACGCCGCGGTGCACGCGTGGCGTCAAGTCGCTGATTTCGTGCGTGACCAGGTATTCGCAATACTCCGCCCACGTGTCGATCCCACTCGCCCGGGCCGCGGCGTAATTCGGCCCGCCGACCGGTCGGGTGTGCCGGACCGTTACGGCGTCGACGATGGCGATCGATGTGGAGTCGGTGATGAATCGCGGCCAGTGGAAGTCCAGACCCCAGCCGGTCTGGGTGGCGCCGAAGGTCGGCAGGCAACGGCGCAGGAACTCCCGGCTGAAACAGGGTGCCATGATTTCGACGAAGTTCGTGTGCCGGAGGTTGAATCGTCGATCGACGAGCGTGATCTCGTGGGAGTAGTAGCTGTCCTCGGTGAGCGCGGGTTGGGTCAGGGCGAGCCGGTGCTGCGCCGCGTAGCGGAACAGCTCGTTGATGCTGGAGGTGTCGGCGGCCAGGTCGTCGTCGGGGAGCCAGACGTAATCGTATCGATCGAGCACCGCAGCCAAATCGGTCGTCAGGACATGATGCAGGGCAGGCCATTTCGGGCCTTTACGGTCGATTCTGGCCACGTCCGCCACCCGGTAGCGGTCCGGGTCGTCACCGAAATAGCTCACCACCAGATCCCAGCTGCGTGGATGCGGCCCGGCCAGCCACTGCTCGTGCAGTGATTCGTCGCCCGCCCTCAGTACGACCAGGTTCCGGCGCCCCGATTCCGTCAGCACGGTAGGCCTCGTGTGCGCCCGCACCAGTGTCCCGTCACACTGACCTCCTATGTCGCGTACCAGCCATCGCCCCACAGCGTGAGTAGGCGTTCGAAGTACGCCTCGTACTGTGGGGCGACGACGTCGGTGGAAAATTTCGAGATCGCGTAGTCACGGATGCCGCGATAGTCGAGTTTGTGGACGGCGTCAGCGGCATCGCAGAACTCGCGCAGCGTCCGGCAGCGAAAACCCTGCACGCCGTGCTGCACGGTTTCGGTGAACACACCCCAATCGGTGGTGATCACCGGGGTCCCGCACAGCATCGCCTCGGCGTGGACGCCACCGAAAGGTTCGAGATAGAGCGTCGGCACGAAAACCGCACGGGCCCGGCTCATCAACTCGCCGCGGCGCGTCGAGTCGACTACACCGACGTATTCGACGCAGTCGGCCTCGGGGACTTCCCCCGCGCCGGCGACGATCAGATTCACGCCGAGCCGCGTGCAGGTGTCGATCGCGATCTGAATGCCTTTGGCCTCGACCATCCTGCCGATGAACAGGAAGTAGCCGTCCTTGTCCTCGGAGAACGGGAAATCCGCCACGTCATAGTAGTTCGGGATCACGGCGTCGTAGAACTGGCCGCGGGCGCTCATGACGCCGGGAACACTCGCATACGAGCCGTAGACAGCATGCATCCACGCGTAGCTCTCGAACACCCGGTAGTTGGCGAACACCCCGCTGTAGCCGATGCCGAATTCGACGGTCATCAGCTCGGGGAAGGTATCCGCGATGGGCTTTTGGCAAGTGCCACCGAGAATTCCGATGAAGTCGCGCTTGCCCTTCCGCCGGGCGATCTCGGTGACCGCGCGCTCGTTGGAGATCTGCCAATGCACATCATGGGGACTCCATGTGAGATTGATGGGGTCCTTATAGAGATCGGCACCGCCGAACCACTCGGATTGCTCGGCTCTGGTGACGATCGGGACGAATTCCGCACACGCCGCGTCGTTCTCCTCGCCGCCGTACAGGAATACCTCGTGCCCGAGCTCGGTCATCATCGAGGCGAAGCGCCGATTCTTCTGCGTATACGCGCACGGCTGATAGTGCCGGGTGGTCTCGGTATTGGGGAAGTTCACGATATGAAAGCGCATGGTCGGGCACCTGTCTCAACGATCGATGATGGGCCGGACCGACAGTGGATCGTCGCCGACGGCTTCCTCGAGGTGCTCGGGACCGTCCAGGTAGGCGGCACGTTTGCGCTCCTGCTGTTGTTGCTGACCTTGTCCGCCCATGCCGCCGCCCATACCTCCGCCCAGTGGGTAGCCGCCCATCCCCATCGGATAGGCGGCGTTGGTTTGGGTTGCGGTGGCGGGGAGTCCAGCGCGGCCGGTGTCGGTGGGGGTACCGGTCCCGGGGGCGCCGGCGCGAGGGAACAGTTTGTCGTCAACCGGACTGGCGATCCCGGCTCCGCCGCCGGCCGATCCGCCGCCGAGGCCCGCCGGAGTGACTGACCCGGACGGACCCGCCGCGCCCCATGGGCCGGACGCGCCCCACGGGCCGGACGCGCCGAACGGGCTGGGGGAACCACTGAACATGGGGCCTGAATTCAGCTGAGCCAGCATGTCCGCGAGCTTGGACAACGGTCCCGAACTGCCGAGCGGGCTGGTCGAGTTGGTCGGACCGGTCGACCCGGTCGGCGTCGGTTGGTTGCCCGTGGAGTCCAAGCCGCTTTTGGATGATGAAGGGGGAAGGCCGCTGGTGGGAGGGTTGGCGCCGTCGCTGCTGGGCTGGGGAGAGTTTCCGTTTGCGTTGGATTTGCCGCTGTTGTTGCCTCCGCCGCTGTTGTTGCCGTTCCCGCCACCATTGCCGCTGTTGTTGTCTCCGGTTCCCCCGCCACCGCCTGTTCCGCCGTTGGTGGCGGGTGCCGCGGTATTCGGGTCGACGAATTCGGGGACCTGGCCGGCGAGTTCACGCATGCCGGCGACGAAACCTTTGTTGTTACTGGTGTCGTCGCCCTTGTCCCACCACTGCTGAGCATAGGTTTGGGCCTGATCGCCGGTCCGGCCGCGCTTGGCGACATAGTTGACCGTGCCGTTGGTGTTCAACTTGATCTGGTCGTACCGGGGAACGTGACCGTAGATGAACGCCAGGAAGTTGGCGGTGTTCCCCACGACATGAGACATGTCGACCATACTCGCCCGCAACGTTTCGGCGGTACCGAGGTATTTGTCGATCGAGGCGATCGCCCGGTCGGCGCCCGCGCCCTGCCAGTGCCCCCGGGTGAACACGGGTTTGATGTTCTTGGTGAAGGTATCGATCGAGTTGCCCCAGATCTGGGACAGGGCCAGCCACTCACCCGAC
>NZ_JBEYVQ010000002.1:0-357605 GCF_040644075.1 Nocardia sp. NPDC047038
CGCAACGGGAACGCCACGTTGTCGAACAGGTTCATCGACCCGAACAACGCACCGTCCTGGAACAACACGCCGAACAACTTCCGGATCTCGTACAGCTCCTTGTTCGAACACGTCGTGATATCCGTGCCATCGATGAAGATCGAACCACGTTCCGGGCGCAGCAGACCGATCAGCGACTTCAAGAACACCGACTTACCGGTACCCGACGGCCCCAGCAACGCACTGACCTCACCCGAAGGCAACGTCAACGACACGTCCTGCCAAATGCGCTGGGAACCGAAAGACTTGGTCACACTCTCGGTCCTGACCTCGACGCCCACGCCAACCTCCACAAATTCTCAGCGAGCTGCCCACCGGCGAACCGCGCGCTCGGTCATCGCGGTCCGTCACGTGTGGGTTCGGTCACTGTAACTCATGGGACAGATCGGGCACACCCCAACCTGACTGCGTAGTAACTCCGCAATCCTTTCGGTATCGGCGATAGCGGCGGGATTGCCGAACACGCCGAACGGGCGATCCCCAAAGGGGACCGCCCGTTCGGCGTGTTCGGTCGTGAATTACTTGACCGAGACCTTGGCGCCGGCCTCTTCCAGCTTCGCCTTGGCGGCCTCGGCGGCATCCTTGGCGACCTTCTCCAGGATCGGCTTCGGGGCGCTCTCGACCAGGTCCTTGGCTTCCTTCAGGCCCAGGCCGGAGACGATCTCGCGGACCACCTTGATGACCTGGATCTTCTTGTCGCCCGCACCCTCGAGGACGACGTCGAACTCGTCCTGCTCCTCAGCGGCCTCGGCCGGAGCGGCGGCACCGCCGACGGCGGCGACGGCGACCGGAGCAGCCGCGGTGACCTCGAACTTCTCCTCGAACTTCTTCACGAAGTCCGACAGCTCGAGCAGGGTCATGTTGCCGAAGGTCTCGAGCAGTTCGTCAACGTTGGCCATTGTTGTGTTCCTTTCGGTAGTTGATGTCTATATGCGGGCGAGTCGTGCCGCACGGGTCTTACTCGGCGGCCGGTGCGCCTTCTTCGGCCTGCTTCTTCTCCTGCAGCGCGGCGGCCAGGCGGGCCACCTGCGAGGCGGGAGCGTTGAACAGACCGGCGGCCTTGGTGAGGTTGCCCTTGAGCGCGCCCGCCAGCTTGGCCAGCAGCACCTCGCGGGTTTCCAGGTCGGCGATCCGCTCGACCTCGGACACGGACAGCGGAGCGCCGTCCATGTAGCCGCCCTTGATGATGAGCGCCTTGTTGTCCTTCGCGAAGGTCTTCAGGGCCTTGGCCGCGTTGACCGGCTCACCCGTGATGAAGGTGATCGCGGTCGGCCCGACGAACAGTTCGTCGAGACCTTCCACGCCCGCCTCAGCGGCGGCACGCTTGACCAGGGTGTTCTTGGCGACGGAGTACGTGGCGTCGGCGCCGAGCGCGCGCCGCAGCTCGGTGAGCTTGCCGACCGACAGGCCACGGTATTCCGTGACGACGGTGGCCGTCGAGCTCTTGAACTGCTCCGCGATCTCCTCGACCGCGGTGACCTTCTCGGGTTTTGCCATACTTCGCCTCCTCTCTGATTGGTCGGTTCGTATACGCGAACTACCGATCAGGGGCCGGCGACAAAACAAACGCCCCGAACGCAGAGCGTTCCGGGGCGCAACAGAAAACCGATCCGGTGCGTATCCGGATCAATTCCCAGCCTCGGCTCTCCCTGCGTGGGCCGCCGGCAATGTCGCCGGACCTTCGACCGAACCCATACGGGATCGGCGACCAACGGTCTTCGGTAGAACGGATTGGGTAGCGATCGAACTCGTCGATAACTGACTTCCAATGTACCTGCATGGGTTCCCATCTGCCAAAACGGGCCCCGGCATACGTCTGATCGCAACCACTCGGCCGTCGAATCGTTGTGCCGCGACTCACTTTTCCGCGGTGCACACCCGTGCACCACCTGGAATGCGATGCCGCGGTCCGCGTCGGCGAGTGGTGTTTCTCACGAAGTCGCGGTCGCGGCATGCCGCGCGAGACCGCGCAACACGGCCGTGGCGCCGGACCGGAATTCAGGGTCGGCGACCAGTCCGTCCGGGCCGACGCCCTCGCGCGGCACAGGGAGTCGTCGGCAGGCATCCGGATCGATGTCGGCTCCGACGTAACCCAGCACGCTGCGCAGTGTGGCGGTCGCGCCGTCACCGCGACCCTCCGGCGCGACCGTGATCCAAGCGACCGGCTTGCCGTAGAGATCACCGGCGCCAACCGTCCAGTCCAGCAGGTTCTTCAAACTGCCCGGCAAAGTGCCCGCGTATTCGGGCGTGGAGAACAGCACGGCGTCGGCGCGCGAAAGTTGTTCGCGGAGCGCGACTACCGCGGGATGAGCGGTGCCGTCGTCGTCCGGAGCGAAAGCGGGCAGATCCGCGAGCCCGTCGTACCAGACGGTTTCGACACCGTCCGGGGCGATCGCCGAGGCGGTTCGTAGTGCGGCGGAATTGGTGGAGGCGGCGCGAGTACTACCGGAGATCAACAGAACGACGGTCACATCCACCCCAACCACGCCGCCGAGCGGATTAGTCCTCGAACGCGCAACGGCGGGAACGCACAATGCGTTCCCGCCGTTGCCGCGGCTAGCTGCTGCTTACGCGTCCTCTTCCAAGAGGTTGCGGGTGCGGTTCGGGTCCACCGGGATGCCCGGTCCGGTGTTCGTCGAGACCGTCACCTTCTTGACGTAGCGGCCCTTGGCGGTCGACGGCTTGGCCCGCAGGATCTCGTCCAGCGCGGCGCCGTAGTTCTCCACCAGCTTGCTGTCGTCGAAGGACGCCTTGCCGATGACGAAGTGCAGGTTGGCCTGCTTGTCGACACGGAAGTTGATCTTGCCGCCCTTGATGTCGTTGACGGCCTTGGTCACATCGGTGGTGACCGTGCCCGTCTTCGGGTTCGGCATCAGGCCACGCGGGCCGAGGACACGCGCGATCCGGCCGACCTTGGCCATCTGGTCCGGGGTGGCGATCGCGGCGTCGAAGTCCAGCCAGCCGCCCTGGATCCGCTCGATCAGGTCCTCGGCGCCGACGGCATCGGCGCCCGCGGCCTCGGCCTCGGCGGCCTTCTCGCCCGCGGCGAACACGATGACGCGGGCGGTCTTACCGGTGCCGTGCGGCAGGTTGACCGTGCCGCGGACCATCTGGTCCGCCTTGCGGGGATCCACACCGAGACGCACGGCGACCTCGACGGTCGCGTCGGTCTTGGTGGTGGCGGTCTCCTTCGCCAGGCGCGCGGCGGCCAGCGGGGAGTAGAGCTTGGTGCGATCGACCTTCTCGGCCGCGGCGAGGTACGCCTTGCTTCGTTTTGCCATGATTCTCTGTCCTGTTCGATCGGTAGTTCAGACGTGGTTATCGGGCCTGGCCGGCCCTCCCACCGGGGAGCGGTTCCGCTCAGCCCTCGACGGTGATGCCCATCGAACGGGCGGTACCCGCGATGATCTTGGCCGCCTGCTCGAGGTCGTTGGCGTTCAGATCTTCCTGCTTCGTCTTGGCGATCTCGCGCACCTGGTCCATGGTCACCTTGGCGACCTTGTTGCGGTGCGGCTCCGCCGAGCCCTTCTGCACGCCGGCGGCCTTGAGCAGCAGCTTGGCGGCGGGAGGGGTCTTCAGCTTGAAGTCGAACGACCGGTCCTCGTACACCGAGATCTCGACCGGGATGACGTTGCCACGCTGCGACTCGGTCGCGGCGTTGTACGCCTTGCAGAACTCCATGATGTTGACGCCGTGCTGACCGAGCGCGGGGCCGACCGGAGGGGCCGGGTTCGCCTGGCCGGCCTGGATCTGAAGCTTGATGATCCCGGCGAGCTTCTTCTTCTTGGGGGGCATCTTTCTTTCCTAGGTGTTGGTGTCCCTTGCTCTTTGCAAGTCTGGTGTTGCGATCCTCGCCCGGGGCCGGATTCACCCGGCCGCCGACAGAGCTGGTCTAGATCTTCGCGACCTGGGTGAACGCCAGCTCGACCGGGGTCTCGCGGCCGAAGATCGACACGAGCACCTTCAGCTTCTGCTGCTCGGCGTTCACCTCGGAGATGCTGGCGGGCAGCGTCGCGAACGGGCCGTCCATGACGGTCACCGACTCGCCGACCTCGAAGTCGACCTCGATGACCGGCTTCGGCGCGATCTCGCCGCCCGCGGTCTCGGGAGTCGCCGCAGCGGCTGCCGCGGCGGGCTTCTTCTGCTGCTGTGCGGCCGGAACGAGGAACTTCACCACGTCATCGATGGACAGCGGCGACGGGCGCGAAGTGGCGCCGACGAAACCCGTGACGCCGGGGGTGTTGCGCACCGCGCCCCACGACTCGTCGTTCAGCTCCATCCGGACCAGGATGTAACCGGGCAGCACCTTGCGGTTGACGTGCTTGCGCTGCCCGTTCTTGATCTCGGTGACCTCTTCGGTGGGCACCTCCACCTGGAAGATGTAGTCCTCCAGGTCCAGGTTCTGCACGCGGGTCTCGAGGTTGGCCTTCACCTTGTTCTCGTAACCGGCGTAGGAGTGGATGACGTACCACTCGCCGGGAGCGCGCCGCAGCGCCGCCTTCATCTCGGCGACCGGGTCGGCGGGCTCGGCATCGACGGCGGCGGCAGGGGCGGACTCAGCGGGCTCCGATTCCTCGACCGCGGGCTCGTCGGTCGCGAACTCCTCGACGGAGTCGGTGGACTCGGCCACCGTGTCGTCGGCCGGGAACTTGTCGTGTATGTCGTTCTCCGGGGTGCTCACTGGGGCACTCGCTTCCTGTGTCGTCACGTACATCCTCTGCGTGCCGGGCCGGGCGCGCGGCGAAATCACTCCACCCGTCTCCGCCCGGGATCGGCTACCGGCGTCGGCGTCGTTCAGCTAGCCGAACAGCCAGTTGACACCCTTGATGAACGCCAGATCCAACCCGCTGATGAACGCGACCATGAAAATCACGAACACCAGAACAACGCTCGTATAGGTGACCATCTGCTTCCGGTTGGGCCAGATCACCTTGCGCAGTTCCGCGATGACCTCACGCAGGAACTTGAGCAAACGCTTGAACGGATTACCCGACTTCTTGCGTTCGGCCCGATCGGTCGCCTTGGCTGCCTTCCGCGACGGACGGTCGAGCGTGGCGATAGCGCCCGTGTCGACCTCCGAAGACCCGGCACGGGTCCGCCGCGCGGACCGCTTTCCGCTCGGCCGTGTCGCTGCGGCGGTGTCGTCGCCTTCGTCGGCGGCATGTGCGCCGCGGCGAGTGTCCCGCTCGTCGCTCACGCCTTCTCCTCGCTGAGCTCGGTGCCGTCGTGCGCGATGCGCGCTGTGCCAATGGCTCGCTCGCTACGCTCGCTCACGTCGATCCTCTCTCGTCGCTGGCATCCAGGGCAGGGGCGACAGGACTTGAACCTGCAACCTGCGGTTTTGGAGACCGCTGCTCTGCCAGTTGAGCTACGCCCCTTTGGTCGGACGATGTTTACTGTCCAACCACTGTTCGATATTCAGTTGTGCCCTGGTGTCACACAACACGCGCGCCGCTCCGGCAGTTGCCGGCCCCGTCGGCGAATCCTCGCGGATCGCCTGGAACCAGCCCCTCAGAGCAGCGCGCAGCGGCTGGCGACCCCAGAAACCTGAGTGTACGTTACCGTCCGCGCCATTAGCCAATCCGGGTCGCTGTCCCTGGTCAGGCCAGCTGCACCGTCGCGGTCGCGCGGCCGAAGATCTTCTTCCCCGCCGCCTTCGCGACGATGGCCACGACCGCGGTCTTGGTCTCCGGATCGACCGACTTCACCTTACCGGTGTACTCGACTTCGGCGGCCTCGTCGGACCCGACGTAGACCGGGCTGGTGAAGCGGACGTTGTACTCCTTGATCGCGCCCGGGTCGCCCAGCCACGAGGTGACGAAACCGCCACCGAGGCCCATGGTCAGCATGCCGTGCGCGACCACGTTCTCCAGGCCGACCAGCTTCACGACCTCGTCGCTCCAGTGGATCGGGTTGGCGTCACCGGAGACGCCCGCGTAGTTCACCAGATCGCCGCGGGTGAGCCGGACGACGCGGGTGGGCAGCTCGTCACCCACCGAGACGTCCTCGAACCCGATGGCGTGCTTGGTGCGCACACCGTCCACGGGCGGCACGACCGGCGCGGGCGCCTGGGTCACCGCGAGCGAGCGCGGACGATGCCCCGGCGCGTCCTCGCCGATGCCGTGCATGAGCACGTTCCGGACGGCGGCGTTGAGGTTCGGGTCGATATCGCCGCCGCTGCGGCCGACGAGGGTGGTGTAAGTGGTGAGCACCAGTTCGTCGTTCTGCGCGGTGACGATGTTTTTGGTCACGATGATGTCGCCGCCGAATGCCTGCCGGAACGAGTGCAGGTGGACATCGCAGGTGAGCTGGTCGCCGACCTTGATCGGGCGATGGAACTCGAGGATCTGGTCGGTCTGCATGATCTGGCTGAGGTCGTAGCCGGTGACGACCTCTTCGAACAGTTTGCGCTGGGCGAGAATTCCGACCAGGGAGATGAAGGTAACCGGCGCGAGCAGGTTGTCGTACCCGTACTCCTGCGCCGCGTCCTCGTCCCAGTGCACCGGGTGGTAGTCCTGCACGGCGCGGGCGTATTCACGCACCTTCTCGCGGCCGACCTCGTAGTAGTCGTCGACGCGGTAGTGGTGACCGACCATCGCCGCGGCGTTCGCCGCGGGGTCGAGCGCCTCGCTCGTCTGGACCGCTTCGTCTGTACCGGTGTTGATTGTCACGGGAGGACTGTACCTATCTGACCCCGTCACCCGGAGTCTGTGGAGCGCTCACCACCGCACCCACACCGTGAAATGCGTCAGGGCCGGACAATTGTCCGGCCCTCGCGGTGCCACGGCCCGAGATACCGGGAGCGACTCCCGGCGCTACACCACGCGGTAGTTCACGCGTGGATGACTAGCGGGATTCGCGGTGCGCCCGGTGCGTGCCGCAGTTCGGGCAGAACTTCTTCAGCTCCAGGCGGTCCGGATCGTTGCGCCGGTTCTTCTTGGTGATGTAGTTGCGGTGCTTGCACTGCTCGCAGGCCAAGGTGATCTTTGGCCGGACATCGGTGGACTTCGCGGCCACGATATGCCTTCTTTCCGGTACCTGATGGGCTTGATCGGTTGTGGTAGCGATGGCCGGACTTGAACCGGCGACACAACGATTATGAGTCGTTTGCTCTACCGACTGAGCTACACCGCCACGGCGTCGCATTGCCATGGTGCCGAGCCCGCACTATCGGGAGCGATGCCGAGTCGGTCACCACCGGCAATCCGGCGAGCCCCCTAACGGAATCGAACCGTTGACCTTTTCCTTACCATGGAAACGCTCTGCCGACTGAGCTAAGGGGGCATGACTACTTCCGCACCGAGCCCCAAATACTCGACCTCAGCGCGGTGAAGTCTTGAACGAGGTTACACACTCACCGCTCCCACCACCAAACCGTGTGGTCAGAGACGTATTTTTCGCCCGCGCGGATACGGGATTCCACGCGTCGCCGGGGCTCGCACACACGCCGACACCGCTCGCGACCGCATCGAGCGCGCAAACCGACCTCGCAGGGCTGTCGGGTTCAGAATCAAACGAAACGCATGTGACCAACGCAACCGCTGGAAGGTGGGTCCGGGGGGCGAAGCCCCGCCGGGCGGGACGTGGGTCGCACCCCACAAGACATACAAGTGAGCCCTGTACGCGCTTTTTGCGTACAGGGCTCACTCGCGGTGGCAGGTGTAGGATTCGAACCTACGTAGGCTTTCACCGACAGATTTACAGTCTGCTCCCATTGGCCGCTCGGGCAACCTGCCTTTCGCGCATTGTTTCGCGCGCTGAGCAGAATACATCGAACCCGCACCCTGAATGCAAACCGGCTGGCTATCGGCCGTGCGACGCGACTACCCTCGGGTCTCCGGGTAGAACTGACGGGGGCTGGAAGCGTCCGGTTCAACTCGCCCGTCGGACCATCAGAACAGGAGCGCAGCGTGGCTGATTCGTCTTTCGATGTTGTGAGCAAGGTCGACCGGCAGGAGGTCGACAACGCCCTGCATCAGGCGGAGAAGGAGCTCAACACCCGCTACGACTTCCGCGGCACCGGCGCGTCGATCGAATGGTCCGGCGAGGACAAGATCGTCCTCACCGCGGAGGCGGAGGAGCGCGTCAAGGCCGCGCTGGAGGTGTTCAAGGAGAAGCTGATCCGCCGCGACATCTCGCTGAAGGCGTTCGACGCGGGTGAGCCGGTCTCCTCCGGCAAGGTCTACAAGATCACCGGTTCGCTGGTGCAGGGCATCGACTCCGAGCACGCGAAGAAGATCTCCAAGAAGATCAGGGACGAGGGCCCCAAGGGCGTGAAGGCGCAGATCCAGGGCGACGAGCTGCGCGTGAGCAGCAAGAAGCGCGACGATCTGCAGGCCGTCATCGCCCTGCTGAAGGGCGAGGATTTCGGGATCGCGCTGCAGTTCGTCAACTACCGCTGAGCGCCGGGTCCGCAGCGCGGCCGGGTCGGTCGCGTTCAGCGTGTCCACGAGGGTGCTAGAGGGGACTGCATGTCGACCGAGGAGCGGGCCGGACTCGGCGTGGACGAGGGCATCCGCACGTTGTTGCTGCTCATGCCGCGCGTGGTCGGACGGGCCAAGAAGTTGGGCGTTCCCCCGGAGCTGGAATCCTTCTCGCTGGCGCCGCGGCACCTGTCGTTGCTGGCCAACCTGGTGTTCGACGGCCCGACCACGGTGACGGACCTGGCCGCCCGGCTGGAGGTGGCGCCGACGACGGTGAGTCTCATGGTCGGCGAACTCAGCAAGCAGGGTGTGCTCGAACGCGGCACCGACCCGGACGACCGCAGACGCACCATCGTCGCCATCGCATCGGCGCACGAGCGATCCGTGCACAAATGGCTGGGACGCAGCGCTCGCGCCTGGCGTACGGTGCTCGAGCCGCTCACGGCGGAGCAGCGGAAGTTGTTCGTCGATACGTTCCGCGCTTACGAAGACCAACTGGCCTCGGACGACTGAGGCCGCCGGGCTCAGTACCGGCGGGGACCGCCCGCCATCTCCTCCAGCCGGGCGATGCGCTCGTTCATCGGCGGGTGCGTGGTGAACCAGCGGGCGACCCGCTCACCCGGACGGAACGGGTTGGCGATCATCAGATGCGACTGCGACGCCAGCCGCGGTTCGGGCGGAAGTGGGGCGGTGTGGACGCCGCGTTCGATCTTCCGCAGTGCGGAGGCGAGGGCCAGCGGGTCGCCGGTCAGTTCGGCGCCGGATTGGTCGGCCTGGAATTCGCGCGAGCGAGAGACGGCCAGCTTGATCAGCGTGGCCGCGATCGGGCCGAGCAACGACACCAGCAGCACGGCCAGCACGTTCGGTCCCTCGCCGTTGCGGTTGCCGCCGAACATGGACGCGTAGACGGCCAGGTTGGCCAGGCCGGAGATGACGGCGGCGAGCGCACCCGCGATCGAGGAGATGAGGATGTCGCGGTTGTAGACGTGCGACAGTTCGTGGCCGAGCACGGCCCGCAATTCCCGCTCGTCGAGAAGTTGCAGGATGCCGCTGGTGCAACACACCGCGGCATGGCGCGGATTGCGTCCGGTGGCGAAGGCGTTGGGCGCGTTCGTGGGGCTGATGTACAGCCGCGGCATCGGCTGGCGCGCGATGGTGGCCAGCTCGCGCACGATCCGGTACATGACCGGCGCCTCCAGCTCGCTGACCGGCTGCGCGTGCATGGCCCGCAACGCGATCTTGTCGCTGTTGAAGTACGCGTAGGCGTTCATGCCCACCGCGAGCAGGATCGCGACGACGAGGATCGTCGGGTTGCGGAACAGCGCGCCGATGAACACGATCAGGGCCGACAGGCCCACCATCAGCCCGAAGGTCTTCAGCCCGTTCGCAAACCCGTGCCCGTGCATACGTCTCCCTTGCCGCTCCCCCGTTCACCGAGTCGCCTTACAGCAGATAAACGATAGAAGCTCCAGGCAAAGTTCCGATGAATCCGCGCCCAGCCGAAATCAGCCGGCGGAAATCAATCCTCGCCGACATGCGCCCCTGCTCATGAGCGGCGGACCACTCAACCCACGCGTTCGATGGTGTAGCGGACCAGCCGCTCCAGCGCGTCGTTCGCGGGGCCGCCGGGCAGGGCGGACAGCTCGGCGTAGGCGAGGTCGGCGTAGCCCTGGAGCTTCTCCTTGGCCAGCGCCATGCCGCGGGAGTCGGCGAGCAGGTCGAGCGCCTCTTTCACCTCGTCGTCGGTCTCCAGCGGACGCGCGAGCAGCTTGCGCAGCCGGTCGCCGTCGACGCCCTCCTCGCGCAGCGCGTACAGCACCGGCAGCGTGTGCACACCTTCACGCAGGTCGGTGCCAGGGGTCTTGCCGGACTGCTCGGAGGCGGAGGAGATGTCGATGATGTCGTCGGAGATCTGGAAGGCGGTGCCGACCGCGTCGCCGAGGCGGGCCAGTCGCTCGACGTGCTCGGCATCCGCACCCGAGAAGGTGCCGCCGAAGCGGCCTGCGGCGGCGATGAGCGAACCGGTCTTCTCCCACACCACGCGGAGATAGTGCTCGACGGGGTCCTGGGATTCGCGGGCGCCCATGGTCTCGCGCATCTGACCGGTGACGAGTTCGGCGAAGGTCTCGGCGATGATGCGCACCGCGTCGGGACCGAGGGTGGAGGTGAGCCGGGACGCGTGCGCGAACAAGTAGTCGCCCGCGAGGATCGCGATGTTGTTCCCCCACCGCGAGTTGACGCTCGGCGCGCCGCGGCGCATCGGGGCCTCGTCCATCACGTCGTCGTGGTACAGCGTCGCCAGGTGCACGAGTTCGACGACGGTGCCCGCGGTGACCAGAGCGGGATCGGCGGGGCGCGGGCCGAGCTGTCCGGTGAGGATGGTGAAGAGCGGACGGAATCGCTTGCCGCCGGCCTTGGCCAGGTGCAGCGCCGCCTCCTGGAGGAATTCCGCGCCGTCGGACAGCTCGTCGACGAGGAGTCTCTCCACGTCCGCCAAGCCGTTGCGCACGGTATCGGCCAGCCCGACGTCACCGAGATCGACCCCGGCCACGACCGTGCCCGCGTCGCTCCCGGCTTCGCTGTGCCCGCCGTGCGCCGTGTCCATGATTCGCTCGCTGCGCTCGCTCATGGCCGATGTGCTCATTCCTTCTCCCAGCGATGCGTCCGACCCCACGGTAGAGAACCTAGCGTGTCCCCGCCGGATGGCCCATGAACACCGTCACTCTGTGGCGGATCGTCCACTGCCGCACCGCCTCGATGGTGACCGTCCACGACGCGAGCGCGACCGCCGTCGACATCGGCGAGACGGCCCTGCGAGTATGGACCGCATGGGTTCACCGGAAGCGAGTCCCGCGCCCGACGAGGACGCGTTGCCCAGCCGGGCCGAGGTGCTGGTCGTCGGCGCGGGCCCGGCCGGATCGGCGTCGGCGGCCTGGGCGGCGCGGGCCGGACGCGACGTAGTGCTCGTCGATTCCGCCGTTTTTCCCAGGGACAAGACCTGCGGTGACGGGCTCACCCCGCGTGCGACCGCCGAATTGGAGCAGCTGGGGCTCGGCGAGTGGGTGCGCGCGCACGTCGTCAACCACGGCCTCCGGATGACCGGCTTCGGCCGCGAAGCGCTGCTGAACTGGCCGGGCGGTTCCTTCCCCACGTACGGAAGCGCGGTTCCCCGAACCGAACTCGACGACAAGTTGCGCGAGACGGCGGTGAAGTCGGGCGCGCGCATGGTGGACGGGACGAAGGTAATGGATGTCACCCGGGAGGGTGACCGGGTCACGGGTGTGACGGTGCGTACGGCGGGCGGCACGCGCACCATCGCCTGCCGGACGCTGGTGGTCGCCGACGGGGTGCGTTCGCCGATCGGGCGGCTGCTCGGCCGCGTCTGGCATCGGCAGTACGCCTACGGCACCGCCGCGCGGGCCTACATCAAGTCCGGCCGCAGCGACGACCAGTGGATCACCTCGCATCTGGAGTTGCGCGACGCCTCCGGCGAACTGGTTCCCGGCTACGGCTGGGTGTTCCCGCTCGGCAATGGCGAGGTCAACATCGGTGTGGGGTCGCTGGCCACGGAACGTCGCCCCTCGCACATCGCGTTGAAGCCGCTCTTGGCGCACTACACCGCGCTGCGCACCGAGGAATGGCAATTCGAGGGCTCGCTGCGCGCGGTCGCCTCGGCCCTGCTGCCGATGGGCGGGGCGGTCTCGAACGTCGCGGGGCGCAACTGGGTGCTGATCGGCGACGCGGCGGGATGTGTGAACCCGCTGAACGGCGAAGGCATCGATTACGGCTTGGAGGGCGGCCACATGCTGGCCGGCCTGCTGGACGAGCCCGACTTCACCGCGATCTGGCCGCAGACCCTGCGCGCCCGCTACGGACGCACGTTCTCGGTCGCCCGGCGGATCGCGGGCCTGGCCACACACCCGCGCATGGTGCCGCTGGGCGGTCCTCCGGTGATGCGGTCGAAGTACTTGCAGCGCACCGCGGTCCGGGTGATGGGCAATCTGGTGACCGACGAGGACGTCGACCTGACCGCGCGGGCGTGGCGGATGGCGGGCCGGGCATCGCTGCGCTTCGACGAGCGTCCGCCGTTCGCTTAGGGACGAGGGCGGCGCGATGGGCGGACAACGAGCGCGCGGCTTGCCCGCGCTGTATCTGCTCCCGCATCTGCGCCGGGCCAGGGACCTCGCGGACCGCCATTACGCCGACCCGCTGCATCTGGAGGAACTGGCGGCGGCCGCCGGGGTGTCGAAATACCACTTCCTGCGCGCGTTCGCCGCGGTCTACGGCCGCACCCCCGCCGTGTACCTGGCCGAGCGGCGCATCGAACGCGCCCAGGACCTGCTGCGCTCGACCAATCTGACGGTCACCGAGGTGTGCATGCTGGTCGGCTACAGCAGCCTCGGCTCGTTCAGCAGCAAGTTCCGGCAGTTGGTCGGGGTCACGCCGTCGGAATACCAGGCGAAGTTCGCCGACGGCGCTCCGCGTATCCCCGGCTGTTTCGTGTTCATGCACGGGCTCTCCGACCGCAAGCCGCCAGGCTGACCGAACGGCGCAATTTCGGAGAAGCCGGTGGCCTCGTGCCCGCCATAGCGTGGACCGCATGACGACGATTACGAACGTTTCCCTGGTGACGGTGTACGTGACGGACCAAACCGCCGCGAAAGAGTGGTACGTCGACAAGCTCGGCTTCGTCGAGACCAGCGATGTCACGATGGGCGACAACGGTTTCCGCTGGGTCACCGTCGCGCATCCCGCGCACCCCGAGCTGGAGATCACGCTGATGCTTCCCGGCCCGCCGCTGGACGAGAACTACGCCGACGCCGTCCGGCGGGCGCTGGCCAACGGCACGCACGGCTCGCTCGGCCTGCGGACCGAGAACTGCCAGAAGACCTTCGAGGAACTCACCGCCAAAGGGGTGGAGTTCGTGCAGCCGCCCGCCGAACGGCCCTACGGGACCGAGGCGATCATCCGGGACAATTCGGGAAACTGGCTGGTCCTGGTGGAGCCGAAGGAGTTCTCGCCGCAGGACTTCGCCTAGGCCGCGACGGCGTTGCCCCGGCGCGCTGGGGCAACGCGCGCGCTCACGCGGTCGACTCGGCGGACAGCCAGTCCTCGATGCTTTTGCGCTCGCCCTTCAGCACTCGGTGGAGCAACTGCTCGGCGAGTGGCTCGATCGCGCCGCCGACCACGAGAACCTTCACCCGCACGGTGCCGACGACCTCGATCTCGGAACCTTCCGCGGTGGAACGGATCTCGTAGGACCCCGACATCGCGGTGTTGATGCCGCCGGTGGAGACCTCGAAGGTGCCTTTGGCGACCTCGCCGACCAGCGGCTGCCAGTTGTCGGTGCGGGAGAAGGTGAGTTCGCTCCTGAGCACCTTGCGGACCAGCGCTGGCACCTTGTCCTCGGGAGCCTTCTCGGTCATATGGATGCGAATGGTGCCCGCGCCGTCGGGATGCGACAGGTCGACTGTCGCCGTCTCCGCCTCGGCGAAGCGGGACCGCCAGACGTCGTCGGTGATGAGTGCCCGGTGGAGATCTTCGACCGGGACTGTGTACGGCACGGTGAAGCTGAATTTTCGGGACATGGCCGCCACCGTAGCCGAGCCGATCGGTAGCCTGTGGCGGTGTCGGAAACCAGCCAGTTCACCAGGCGGCCGATCCGCCTGCGACGGGCCAGGATCGGCGTGTTGATCGCCGCGACGGCGGTGAGCGTGCTCGTCGGGCTGCTGGTGCTGGCCGCGTGGCGCAACGATTATCTGATCAGCTCGGACAAGGGCAGCACCACGGCCGAGGTGCTCTCGGCGGGACGGCTGCGCTCGGCGGTCATGTACGTCACACCGGACGGCGAGACGCACAATCCGAAGGTCGGCGTGCTCTATCCGACCAACTTGACCGCGGGCGAGCGGATTCGTGTGGAGTACCGCCGCAGCGACCCGGACCTGGTGCGGGTGGAGGGCCGTGACGTGCGCGTCGCCATTCCGCCCGCGTTGTCGGTGATCGTCGTGGTGTGGCTGCTCGCGCTGCCCGCGCTGTGGTTGCTTTTCCGCGCGGGTAGGCGCGGTCCCGCGCCGGTGGTCAGGCCCGCCCCGCAGGCCTGAGATCCGCGTCACCGGGAAAGCGGTCGGGGTTCCGATAGTTCGCCGGATCTTTCCGTGCGCTTCACTTCGGCGTGGCGGCGTGGCGCGGTGTAGCGGTCACGCTGGGAGCGTGCGTGTAGCGATCGTCGCGGAGTCGTTCCTGCCGAACATGAACGGTGTCGTCAACTCGGTGCTGCGGGTGCTCGACCACCTGGACCGGAACGGGCACGAAGCGCTGATCATCGCGCCGGACACCCCCCGCGGACAGCCCGCCGCACCGCGCCACTACGAGCGTTTCCCGGTCCACCGGGTACCCGCGGTCATGGTCCCGAAGGTCAGTTCGCTGCCGGTCGGGCTGCCCCAGCCGGGCATCGTCTCGGCCATCGAGGACTTCGACGCCGAGGTGGTTCACCTGGCCTCTCCGTTCCTGCTCGGCGCCGGCGGCCTCGGCGCGGCATTGCGGCTGGATCTGCCCACTGTCGCGGTGTATCAGACCGACGTGGCCGGCTTCGCCAAGAGTTACGGGCTCGGGCTGGCGAGCCGTGCCGCCTGGGGCTGGACCCGGCGCATCCACGAGGGCGCCACCCGCACGCTCGCCCCGTCCCGGGCCGCCGCGGAGGACCTGGCCAGGCACGGCATCCCGCGCGTGCACCGGTGGGGGCGCGGCGTCGACATCGCGCGGTTCACGCCGAGCGCCCGCTCCGCCGAACTACGGGACGCCTGGCTCGCGGGCCGGGACCGCCTGCTGGTGGGCTTCGTGGGGCGACTCGCGCCGGAGAAGCACGTCGAGCGGCTCGCGGTGCTGGCCGCCGACCCGGACATCCAGCTGGTGATCGTCGGCGACGGGCCGGAGCGTCAGCGGCTGGCCCGGCTGATGCCGACCGCGGTGTTCACCGGCGAACTCGGCGGCGGCGAGCTGACGCGGGCGTACGCCAGTCTGGACGTCATGGTGCACGCGGGCGAACACGAGACGTTCTGCCAGGGCGTGCAGGAGGCGCTGGCCTCCGGTGTCCCCGTGATCGGTCCCGACGCGGGCGGTCCCCGCGACCTGATCGCCCACTGCCGCAACGGCTATCTGCTTCCGGTGGACCGGTTCGGCGAGTTGCTGCCCAGCGCTGTCGGGGCGCTGCACGATCCGGAGCTGCGGACCCGGTTCGCCGGGGCGGCGCGGAAGTCGGTGCTGTCGCGGACTTGGCCCGCCATCTGCACCGAGTTGATGGGCCACTACACGGAAGTGACCGGCGCGCGGATTCGGTTGCCGCATACGGCATGAACCCGGCCGAAGCGTGACGGAGGTATCCACGCGCCGCGCTCGGTTCGTAACAGACCGCGAGTTAGGGTCTTCCCGTGCCGAAAACGCAATCGAACCGGGCCTCGTTGGACAAGCAGCCGCGCGAAGTCGCGGCGATGTTCGATGGCGTCGCCCGGCGCTACGACCTGACCAACACGGTGATCTCCGCCGGCCAGGATCGCTATTGGCGCTGGGCGACCCGCAAGGCGCTGGCGGCACGGCCGGGCGAGCGGCTGCTCGATCTCGCGGCGGGCACCGGTGTATCCACCCTGCAATTGCAGAAATCCGGCGCGTGGTGCCTCGCAGCCGACTTCTCCAAGGGCATGCTCAGCGCGGGCCGGTTCCGCGACGTGCCGATGGTGGCGGCCGACGCGATGGCGCTGCCGTTCGCCGACGACTCCTTCGACGCGGTGACCATCTCCTTCGGGCTGCGCAACGTGGCCGACACCGACCTCGCCCTGCGCGAGATGCTGCGGGTCACCAAGCCCGGCGGCAGGCTGGTGGTGTGCGAGTTCTCCGCGCCGGTGCTGCCGGTGTTCCGCACGGTGTACCTGGAGTACCTGATGAAAGCGCTGCCCAAGGTGGCGCGCGTGGTCAGCAGTAATCCCGAAGCCTACGTCTACCTGGCCGAATCGATCACGGAGTGGCCCAATCAGCGCAGGCTGGCGATGCGGATCGCGGCGAACGGGTGGTCGTCGGTGAAGTGGCGCAACCTCACCGGGGGCGTGGTTGCCCTGCACCGCGCCTACAAGCTGGACTGAGCCGGAGATCTGGATCACACCTCACCGACCGATCCGGGAGCGGTGAGGAGGAATGTCACCTGGCGATAACGCGAGGTAAATCCGGCGCAATCGGCGGTCCGCATGATCGGAGACATGACCGATCCAGTGACCGGCCGCGGCGACGGCACCGCCCGAACGGCGTGCTCGTACTGCGGCGTCGGCTGCGGGATAACGGTGTCGACCGCCGCCGACGGCGCGGGCAAGCCGGTGATCGCCAAGGTCAGCGGTGACAAACTGCATCCGGCGAACGCCGGCAGGCTGTGCACCAAAGGGGCGACCCACGCGGAGTTGATGCGCACTCCCGGACGGATGGAGACCGCCTACCGGCGCTTCGAGCGCGGCCAGGTTCCGGTGCCGTTCCCCGTCGACGAGGCCGTCCACGAGGCGGCCGTTCGGTTGCGCGCGATTCTCGACGAACACGGTCCGGACGCGATCGCGCTGTATGTCTCCGGGCAGATGTCGCTGGAGGCGCAGTACCTCGCGACCAAACTCGCCAAGGGTTATCTGCGCACGGTGCACATCGAGGCGAACTCGCGGCTGTGCATGGCCAGCGCGGGCACCGGGTACAAGCAGTCGCTCGGCGCGGACGGGCCGCCCGGCTCCTACGACGACTTCGAGCACGCGGACCTGTTCTTCGTCATCGGGGCGAACATGGCCGACTGCCACCCCATCCTTTTTCTGCGGATGGCCGATCGCCTGAAGACGGGCGCGAAGCTCATCGTGGTCGACCCGCGCCGCACCGAGACCGCCGCGCGCGCCGACCTGTTCCTGCAGATCGCGCCCGGCACGGATCTCGCGCTGCTCAACGGGTTGCTGCACCTGCTGGTCGCAGGCGGCCACATCGACGCGGAGTTCATCGCCGAGCACACCGAGGGCTGGGACGCGATGCCGGAGTTCCTGGCCGACTATCCGCCGGAGCGCGTGGCGGAGATCACCGGACTGGCCGAGGCCGACATCCGGACCGCGGCCGAATGGATCGGCGCGGCGGGCGAGTGGATGTCGCTGTGGACGATGGGACTCAACCAGTCCACACACGGCACCTGGAACACCAACGCGCTGTGCAACCTGCACCTGGCCACCGGCGCGATCTGCCGTCCCGGCAGCGGGCCGTTCTCGCTCACCGGGCAGCCGAACGCGATGGGCGGGCGCGAGATGGGGTACATGGGCCCCGGCCTGCCCGGCCAGCGCAGCCTGCTCTCCGCCGAGGACCGCGCGTTCGTGGAGACCGCGTGGGAACTGGCGCCCGGCACCCTGCGCACCGAAGCCGGGCCCGGCACGGTGGAGATGTTCCGTGAACTGGCCGAAGGAACGATCAAAGCGGCCTGGATCATCTGCACCAATCCCGTCGCCACGGTGTCGAACCGGAAGACCGTGATCGCGGGGCTGGAGGCGGCCGAACTGGTGATCGCCCAGGACGCCTACACCGAGACCGCGACCAACGCCTACGCCGACCTGCTGCTCCCCGCCACGCTGTGGGCGGAAGCCGACGCGGTGATGGTGAATTCCGAACGCAACCTCACCCTGCTGCAGCAGTCGGTCCCGCCCATCGGCGACGCGCGGCCGGACTGGCGGATCATCGCCGACGTCGCCACCGCCATGGGATTCCCCGGCTTCGACTTCGCCTCCAGCGCCGAGGTGTTCGACGAGATCAAGCGGTTCGCGAATCCCGCTACCGGCTACGACCTGCGCGGCGTGAGCTATGCGGCGCTGCGCGAAGGGCCGATGCAGTGGCCGTGCGCGGAGCCGGACCGCAGGCGCAACCCGATCCGTTACGTCAACGACGGCGTCAGCCAGACGCTGTTCGTCGACGAGAACGGCCACCGGCCCCGGCTGGCCTTCGCCACGCCGAGCCGCCGCGCGGTGTTCTGGCCCCGGCCGCACCTGCTGCCGGAGGAGATGCCCGACGACGACTACCCGTTCCTGCTGAACACCGGTCGCCTGCAACATCAGTGGCACACGATGACCAAGACCGGCAAGATCGACAAACTGACCAAGCTGAACGGCACGCCGTTCGTCGAGGTGCATCCGGCCGACGCCGAGCGGCTCGGTCTGCGCACGGGCGACCAGCTCGAGATCGCCTCCCGCCGTGGCCGTGCGGTGCTGCCGGTGCAGGTCAGCGACCGGGTGCGGCAGGGCGACTGCTTCGTGCCGTTCCATTGGAACGACGAGCAAGGCGAATACCTGACCATCAACGCGGTCACCAACGACGCGGTCGATCCGGCCTCGCTGCAACCGGAGTTCAAGGCCTGCGCGGTGGCGCTACGCCGGGTGGCTTCCGTGCCGCGGCCGCAGGCTCCCGCCGCGCTGCCCGCGGCTCAGGCGGCGCACCCGCTGGCCGCCGTGCTCGGCCTCGACAGCGGCACCGCCCCCACGCTCAGCGAGACCGAGCGGATCTACCTCAGCGGCTATCTGGCGGCGCTGCAAGCGCTTCCGGTGACCGGTCAGCCGGTGCTTCCGGAGACGGCGCCGATGTCCGCGCACACCAGGCTGTGGGTCGACGGGCTGCTGGCCGGGATGTATTCGCGTAGTGCGGCGCCCACGACGGACACGGGCGCCGCCGCCCGCACGGTCACCGTGCTGTGGGCCTCGCAGACCGGCAACGCCGAAGAGTTCGCCGCCGCCGTCGCGGCACATCTCGCCGAGCACGAATTCACACCGCGCCTATCGGACCTGGACTCCTGCGATCCAGGTGCGCTCCAGGGCGACGTGCTGGTGGTCAGCAGCACGTTCGGCGACGGAGGGCCGCCGGACAACGGAGCCGATTTCTGGGATCGGCTGGCCGACAGCGTCGTGCGGCTGACCGGTGTGCGTTACGCCGTGTTCGCACTCGGCGACTCCTCCTATGACGACTTCTGCGGTTACGGTCGCAAACTCGACCAGAAATTCGCCGAACTGGGCGCGACCCGATTGCTCCCGCGCGTCGACAGTGAACCCGACTACCACGACGCGGCACAGCGCTGGCTCGATGACGTGCTCGCCGCCTTGGGCGACGGCCCGGCCGAGGACCCCGCCGATTCGCCGGTGACCGGTGCGGCCGCGCCGAGCCGACCCACGCCCCGTGGCGGCGGGGTGGCCACGGTGGAGTCGCCGAGCATGGCCCCGGCACTCGGTCGCACCCGCACCGCACCGTTCACCCGGGCCGCGCCGCTGCGTGCCGCACTGGTGCGCAACGAGTTGCTCTCCGCCGCGGGATCACCGAAGGAGGTGCGCCGCTTCGCGTTCGATCTGCGCGGCTTGGACGCCGCGTACGAAGTGGGCGATTCGCTGGGCGTCTGGCCGGTCAACGGCACCGCTCTGGTCAGCGAATGGCTATCCGCCACCGGGCTGGACGGTCGCCGCGT
Source organism: Nocardia sp. NPDC047038 (assembly GCF_040644075.1). Classification (NCBI taxonomy): domain Bacteria; kingdom Bacillati; phylum Actinomycetota; class Actinomycetes; order Mycobacteriales; family Nocardiaceae; genus Nocardia; species Nocardia sp. NPDC047038. Next base: position 19,957 of record NZ_JBEYVQ010000002.1, read on the forward strand.
CGTGGAAGTCGACGAGCGCGAAGTTCCCCTGGCCGATGCGCTGCGCACGCACTTCGACATCACCAAGGTCGGTCAGGATCTGCTCGGCTTTCTCGCCGAGCGCAACGCCAGCGGCAAACTCGCCAAACTGCTGCGCCGAGACAATCGCAACGAGCTGGCGAACTACCTGTGGGATCGGCAGGCCGTCGACGTGCTGCGGGATTTCCCTGTGCGGGCCGATCTGGTGGAGTGGCTCGGCACTCTGAAAAAGCTGCAGCCGCGCCAGTATTCGATCTCGTCGAGTCCGCGGGTCAGCCCGGATGAAGTGGAGCTGACCGTCGGCATCGTGCGCTACGGCGACCCGGCGGCCACCGGCTCGGCGGCGCGGCGCGGCGGCGTTTGCTCGACCTTCCTCGCCGATCGCGCCGACCTCACCGACACGGCGGTGCCGATCTTCCTGCAGCGCGCACCGCATTTCCGTCCTCCGGCCGACCCGACCGCGCCGATGATCATGGTGGGCCCCGGCACCGGCATCGCCCCCTTCCGCGGATTTCTTCAGGAGCGCAGGGCCCTCGGCTGCACCGGACGCAACTGGCTGTTCTTCGGCGATCAGCACGCGGCGCACAATTTCTACTACCGCACCGAGCTGGAGGACATGTTCCGTTCCGGCTTCCTGACCCGGCTCGACCTGGCCTTCTCCCGAGACCAGCGCGAACGGATCTACGTGCAGCACCGCATGATCGAGCACGGCGCCGAGCTGTGGTCCTGGCTGCGCGACGGCGCCCACTTCTACGTCTGCGGCGACGCCAGCCGCATGGCCAAGGACGTCGACGAGGCGCTCCTGCGAATCGCCCGCATCCACGGCAAACTCGACGAGGACGGCGCACTGGCCTTCAAGAAGCAACTCATCGCCGAGAAGCGCTACATCCGCGACGTGTACTGACCGACCGTATCGCCGGGCCCACAGCGCCCGATTCAGTGATCGACATCACACCATGGAACGCGGTCGCACTCCGCTCCGTCAAGAAACACGACGGGTTCGAAGCGACCGTCACCGACCGCCGGGGGACGAGGCTGCCATGGAAGATCCGACACACGACGAACTGACGGACTCCATCGTTCGAGCCGGGACGTGGGAAGGCTTGAAAATCCAGGTATTGCATGGCGTCCCACACATTGTCGAACGCAACGAGGCGGCGCTGACTCCGCCGATCGCCATGCGGTTCTCGCCCGGCACGCTGCTCGCGTACTACCGGCGTATCGCGCAGGACGGTTCACGAGGCAGCGCCACAACTTCGTGGGACTGGTGGATGGTCCTGATGTCCACCCACCTCGGCGAGGCGATATACGACCTGGACCGCATCGACGGTCCGGCCGTGATCACGATCGGCGAGTTCGGCTTCACCGCGACGCCGATCAGAGGGGGCTGACCGCCCGCCGTCGAATACTTGCTCACACCGCGGGCGGGTTGAGCCGGGTGAAGTCCGGGAGGCGGTAGTACGGGTAGTAGGGGTAGGGCGGGGTGGTGGCGCTGGCTTTGTCCAGGCGGGCGATCTGGTCGGCGTCGAGTTCCCAGCCGATCGCGCCGAGGTTCTGGCGCAGTTGCTCCTCGTTGCGGGCGCCGACGATGACCGTCGCGACGGTGGGGCGGCGCAGCAGCCAATTGAGCGCGATCTGCGGGACCGTCTTGCCGGTCTCGGCGGCCAGCTCGTCGAGGACGTCGACCACGTCGTAGAGCTTCTCGTCGTCCACCGGAGGGCCTGCCTCGGCGGTCCGGTGCAGGCGGCTATCTTTCGGAAGCGGTTGTCCGCGGCGGATCTTGCCGGTGAGCCTGCCCCAGCCGAGCGGACTCCAGACCACCGCGCCTACGCCCTGGTCGCGGCCGAGCGGCATGAGCTCCCATTCGTAGTCCCGCCCGACCAGCGAGTAGTAGACCTGGTGCGCGACGTACCTGGTCAGCCCGTTGCGATCCGCCGCGGCAAGGGATTTCATCAACTGCCACCCCGCGAAGTTGGACGCGCCGACATAGCGGATCTTGCCCGCGCGCACCAGATCGTCCAGCGCGGCGACGACTTCCTCGACCGGCGTGCCCGCGTCGAAGGCGTGCAGCTGGAACAGATCGATGTAGTCGGTCCCCAGCCTGCGCAGCGATCCCTCCACCGCACCGATCAACCTGGCCCGGCCGGAACCGGCGTCCCGCGGCCCCGGTCCGGTCGGCAGCGTCGCCTTGGTGGACAGCAGCACCCGATCGCGTCTGCCCTTCACGGCGGCGCCGAGCACTTCTTCGGAGGCACCGTCGGAATAGACATCGGCGGTGTCGAACATGGTCACGCCTGCGTCCAAACTGATGTCGACCAGCCGTCGCGCCTGTTGGGCATCGGTATCGCCCCATGCTCCGAACAGCTCGCCGCGACCGCCGAAGGTGCCCGCGCCGAAGCTCAATGCCGGGACGTGCAGACCCGACGCGCCGAGCCGCCGGTACTCCATTTGCGTCTCAACCGTCCGAACGTTCACTGGACCACCCTCCTAAAGGGTCTGTAGTTCCATTAACACTTCGGACGGTACACCCCTTCGCGTGTAAATGAAACTGGAGTACCGTTATGGTCATGGATGACGCGACCCCCGGCTCCGTCCGGCCCGGCGGACGGACCGCCCGGGTCCGCGCGGCCGTACTGCGAGCCGCGGGCGACCTGCTGACCGAACGCGGCTTCGCCAACTTGGACCTCGCCGAAGTCGCCACGCGCGCCGAAGTCGGCAAGACCACCGTCTACCGCCGCTGGCGCACACCCACCGGCCTGATCGCGGACCTGTTGGTCGACATGGCCGAGCAGTCGCTGCCGCACGCCGACACCGGCTCGCTCCTCGGCGATCTCACCGCCAATGCCCGCCTGGTCGCGAAAACCCTGTCCGATCCCCGCCAAGGCAGGCTCTTCCGCGCCGTGATCGCGGCCGCCACCTGCGACGAGTCCACCGCAGCCGCCCTGCGCCGCTTCTACGACGTGCGTCTCACCGAATGGTCGGTCTGCGTGGCGGCCGCCATCGCGCGCGGCGAAGCGCCCGAGCGCACCGACGCACGCGCGGTGCTGTCCTCAGTGTCGGCACCGCTGTACTACCGGCTGCTCGCCAGCGGGGATCCGATCGATGACATCGTGGCGGACCGAGCCGCCCGCGCCGCCGTCGATGCCGTACGGGCGGGCACGTTCGTGTCCGCCGCCGACTAGCCCAGCACCGCTCCCCGGTCACCCGCGGTCCAGTCGGCGCGGCGACCGGTGAAAGCGAGGACTCGCTCCAATGCGGTGGCATCGGGCGCGACCGGCACCACCGGCCCGAACAGACCCGGCACCCCTTCGGCGGGTGTGCCGCGCAGCATGTCCAGCAAGGTCGCCAGATCTTCGGCGGCACACGAAAACGGCTGACCGGTGGCCTTCGCGAGATCCCAGCCGTGCACGACGACCTCGTCCAGCGCGATCCTGGCCATCACCGGGGCGGGCTCGTTCACCCCGCCCGCCTCCGTGTTGCCGTCCCAGGCCGCCGGCTCCCGCCACGCCGCCACCAAGGCATCGAGCTGAGCCGGAATGCGCTCGCGCCAGTCCTCCGCCAAGGCGCGCTCGGCAGGGGCGCCGGGCGCGACGGATCCGCCGACGGCCTCCTTGGTCGCCGACTGACGGAATGCCTCGGTCAGATCGACTACGTGGGCGAGCAGATCGCGGACCGTGGTGTCGGCGCACGGTGTCGGCGCCGTGAGCTGGTCGTCGGCGATGCCGCCGACGACGGTCGCCAGAGTGGCGGCCGCGGGCTCGAAATCGAACTCGGGATTCATCGGGCCTCCTCAGGTGTGGGACGTCTCCGAAATAGAGACGGAGCGAGACGCCGAAATTGAGCGGCGAGTCGTTCCGCAATCAACCCGTAGCGGCGAAAAGCCCTGGAAAAGCGGATAATTGAAAGATGAAGGGTGATCGGGTGGAGATCGTCGTCGACGTCGGCGACGGGTCCCGCAGTTACGAGATCGCGGCTACCCGAGCTGGTAGGCGGGTCGAGGTGAGGATCGCGCGAGGCGTGGTCGAAGTCAGCGAAGTGACGCGATCGGGGACGGCCGTGCGGACCGCGCGGTTCATGGCCGGGCGCATGCTCGCGCTGGTCGAACACCCCGCGGACGCGACGGCGGCGCGGGTGGGCGAAGCGCGACAACACTGAGCGCCGGGTGCTTGCCGTACGCCCGGACCGCGGGCATCCTCGATGCAGTCCGAGTTGATCGTCCGCCTCGATTGCGGCGTGCCACGACGGGTATGCCGATGGAGAGGCCTACGCGGAGAGGAGCGCACGATGTCAGATCCCCTTGCCGACGCGATCCCGGAGGCCGATCTCGCCGAGCAGTCCGTTCCGGCGTATCCGGAGGAGCCAGTGCTCGCCGACGAGCCCGAGCAGGACGAAGCCGTCGGACGGGCGACTCCGGAGCGCGACACCTTCGAGGCGAACCCGGCGGACGTGATCGAACAGTCCATCGCGGTCCCGATCGATGACGAACCCGAGGACGAATCCGGCTACTGACCCCGTCAGGGCTGGATCTTGGCCCGCACCGTCGCGTGCAGTTCCCGCAGGCTGGACCGCTCGGTGGCCACCTCGAGCACCCGTATGCCATGGGCGTGCCCGGTCAGCTCGACGGCCAGCTGCTGCGGATCGACCTGCCGGTGCGGAATGCGATAGGCGGCGCACAAGGCGGCGAGATCCATGCCGTGCGGGGTGCCGAAGACCCGCTCGAACACGCCCGCGTATTGCGGATCGCCCTGCTCGAGCAGTTCGAAGATGCCGCCGCCGTCGTCGTTGGCGACGACGATGGTCAGATCGGCGGGCCGCGGTTCGCCCGGCCCGATCAGCAGGCCGGACGCGTCGTGCAGGAAGGTCAGGTCACCGATCAGGGCGATGGTGCGCCCGTCGTGGTGCAGAGCGGCGCCGACCGCGGTGGACACCGTGCCGTCGATACCCGCTACGCCGCGATTCGACAGCACCCTGATCCCCGGACGCGGATGCGACACCAGCGCCGCGTCTCGCACCGGGTTCGAGGCGCCGAGCAGGAGTTGGTCACCGTCGCGCAGCGCGTCCATCACGACCGCGGCGACGTGCAGCCCCGTCGGCTTGGGGTGCCGCGCGAGTGCGCCACGCACCACTTGGTCGGCTTTCGCGTTCAGTTCGCGGCAGTGCTCGAGCCATTGCGCGCTGGGTGCGCCGACGGTGACGGCGCGGGTACCGGTGCCGACCACGTTGCCGGACACGTCGGGCCAACGCGGACCGGTGGTCAGCGCGTAGACCCGGACGTCCGGGTCGGCGAGCACCTTCGATACCTGCCGGTGCAGGGTCGGGCGGCCGGTGATGATCGCCTGCGTCGGCCGCAACAGCGGCAGCACGAGGGGATGCAGCGCGGGACCGTGCATGGGGGCGGTGGGTTCGGCGACGGTGGGCAGATTCGCCAGCTCCGGCCGCAAGCCTGCGCCGTGTCCGGAGATCACGACCGTGTCGGGCGTGAGGTCGAGATCGAGCGGCACGTCCAAGGTGGCGTATTGGGTGTCGGTCCAGGCGCACTCCCCCGCGCGGCCCGCCGGAGCCGTCTCACCCGGTTTCAAGTCGGGGACCAAGGGCTCGCGCAGCGGGACATCGAAGTGCACCGGGCCCGCGTTGCCGGAGCGGGTACCGCGCGCCGCCGCAAGCACTCGGCAGACCGCCGAGCGCCACTGGCTGTTCTGCCGGCCGTAGGGCGGATGCTCGGCGTCGCCCGGCTCCTCCTCCGCGAGACCGAGCGAGATGGTGGCGCGAACCTGGCTGCCGAACAGGCCGAACTGTTCGACGGTCTGGTTGGCGCCGGAGCCGAGCAGCTCGTATGGCCGGTTCGCGCTGAGCACCACCAGCGGGACCCGAGCGTAGTTCGCCTCCAGCACGGCAGGCCCGAGATTGGCCACCGCGGTACCCGAGGTCATCACGACCGGGACCGGGAGCCGGCTCGCGATCGCGAGCCCGACGGCGAGGAAGCCCGCCGTTCGCTCGTCGATCCGCATGTGCAGGCGCAGTCGCCCGGCCGAATCGGCGGCTTGCAGGGCGAATGCCAGCGGAGCGTTCCGGGAGCCGGGGCACAGGACGACATCCCGCACGCCCCCGCGCACGAGTTCGTCGACGACGACCTGCGCTTGTGCTGTAGACGGGTTCACGCCTCCAGACTGGCAGACAGTCAACTAGAAGTCCGCGCCGGGAGGTTCGCAATCACACTGTGTCGTCGCACACGGGCCCATTCGCGGCCCGGCTCGCGTCCGAGTGCCGCCGCGTACGCGACGAAGTCGCCGGCGGCGGTCGCTCGGACGCGAGTCACAAAATCATCCAGCGTGCTTCTGGATCAGGTCGCCGACCCGCGGCAGCGCCTCGATGACGTTCTTCTTCGCCGAGGAACGCATCGAGGAGTAGACCTTCTGCAGGGCGGGGCGGCTGGAGGACTCGGCCCGGGCGTCGGTGACGGCGAGCAACGCCTCGGCGACCTCATCGGACTTGGCGACGAGCAGATCGGCGAACTTGCCGGAGCCCGACGCCGTGTACTCCTGCCAGAACGGCTCCAGCTGCGCGACCAGTTTGGGCGCCAACGACTCCAGCGCATCGGGCACGATGGACGGGCTGATCTTCTTGACCGCCGCGTAGCCACCCTTCACAGCCAGGCCGGACGCACCACCCTTGTCCGACACCTCGGCGTCGAGAACCTCGACGGCATCGGCAAGGAAAGCCGGGCGCTTCGCGTCGTCGAGCAGGGATTCAGACAGTGCTGCAACCACTTTCAGGTTCCTCCGGATCGGTATCGATGAACGAGCGAGGGCAACTATACGTGCCCGCGCCAGCATTCACCCGGCTACGGCTGCCACGGTAGCAACTCGACCATCAGACCTTCGCAGTCCGCGAGGAGATCGCCCTGCTCATCGAGCAATTCGGCGGTGATAAAAGTTTTTCGCCCTTCGATCCGATCGACCCGTCCGCGAACCGTCAGTTCCGTCTCGAGCGGAGTGATCTTGCGGTAGTTGACGTGAAGATACGCGGTGCGGCTGATCGGCCGTCCGGCGTAATGCACGATCATGCCGAGCAGATCGTCGAACAGCAGCGGCAGCACACCGCCGTGCGCGGCGCCGTTGCCGCCGAGATGGAAGCGGCGGAACACACCCGTCATCTCGATGCCGTCCGGCCCCGCCTCGACCACCCGCCACGGCAACAGCAGAAGGCTTCCCCGCCCGGGCAATTCGACCGCGCGGCCCGCCGGCCCATGCAACTCGGGGGCGCGGTAGGGCTCGAGCAGGTCGATCAGCTCGCGGGCTTTGGCCTGCGCGGCCCCGAAGACATCGTCCGGCGCGTTCGCGCTCACCGCGAGATCCTGCAACGTCCGCATGGCTTCGATGAACCCGCCGAAGTTCGGCCCGACCTTCGCGGGTGTGACCTTCGGAAACCCGCCGTGCTTCTCGTACCGGGATCCGTCCACCGCGCTCCGGTCTATAACCGGTTTCACTCGCTCGCTCATACTTGCACGGTAACGCGTAGTTTTACACCGTCAAATCGAAGTCCGGCCAACCCCGCGCGAATGCCCGGGTTCGCAGGGCCTCGACCGCACCGCTCGCCTCCGCCGCCGCCGGCTCGCAAGTCCCGGGTCGTCGCCGCTTCCCGGGCCCGACCACGACTTTCAGGCGAAGCGAGACCTAGCATTGCCCGGTGACGTTCAATCCGAAGCTGTGGCGCCCCGTTCCGGGATTCGAGAACCTGACCGACATCACCTATCACCGGCACATCGAGCAGGGCACCGTGCGTGTCGCGTTCGACCGGCCGGAGGTGCGCAACGCGTTCCGCCCGCACACGGTCGACGAACTCTACCGGGCACTCGACCACGCGCGGATGACTCCGGACGTCGGCGCGGTGCTGCTCACCGGCAACGGGCCCAGCCCCAAGGACGGCGGTTGGGCCTTCTGCTCCGGGGGTGACCAGCGCATCCGCGGTCGCAGCGGATACCAGTACGCCAGCGGCGAGACGGCCGACACGGTCGACCAGGCCCGCGCGGGCCGCCTGCACATCCTGGAGGTGCAGCGGTTGATCCGTTTCATGCCGAAGGTGGTGATCGCGCTGGTGAACGGCTGGGCCGCGGGCGGAGGTCACAGCCTGCACGTGGTCTGCGATCTGACCTTGGCCAGTCGCGAGCACGCCCGGTTCAAGCAGACCGACGCCGACGTGGGCAGCTTCGACGGCGGCTACGGCAGCGCGTACCTGGCCAAGATGGTCGGCCAGAAGTTCGCCCGCGAGATCTTCTTCCTGGGCCGCCCCTACACCGCCGAGGAAATGCACCAGATGGGCGCGGTGAACAAGGTCGTCGACCACGCGGAGCTGGAGGACGTCGCGCTGGAGTGGACCGCCGACATCAACGGCAAGTCCCCGCAGGCGCAGCGCATGCTGAAGTACGCGTTCAATTTGCTGGACGACGGACTGGTGGGCCAGCAACTTTTCGCGGGCGAGGCGACCAGGATGGCCTACATGACCGACGAAGCCGTCGAGGGCCGCGACGCGTTCCTGCAGAAACGCAAGCCGGACTGGACCCCCTACCCCTGGTACTTCTGACATGGACATCCTCAGCAGCCGGATCATCCTGCGGCCCGCCGACTACCAGGCCACGCTCGCGTTCTACCGGGACGGGCTGGAACTGGCCATCGCGCGGGAGTATCCGGGCGGCACGGTCTTCTTCGCGGGACAGTCGCTGATCGAGGTGGCCGCGCACGGCGGGTCCGGAGAATCGTCGTCGTTCGAGGGCGCGATCTGGCTCCAGGTGCGCGACGTCTCCGCCGCCGCCGTGGAACTGGCGCTGAAGGGCATCGCGATCGATCGCGCCCCCGTCGAGGAACCGTGGGGTCTGCACGAGATGTGGATACGCGATCCGGACGGTGTGCCGATCGTTCTGGTGGAGGTTCCGCCTGCCCATCCGATCCGGCGGGATTCCCGCTGGCAGGCGTCGTAGCAACGGTTCCATTCGGTAGTTCGGCGGGCCGCACCGAGTTGCCAACGCGTCGACCGGCGAGGACGATAACGCTCGGATGGCCACCCGACCGCCGACGTCCGGGCCGGCTGTGTCCGTGTCCCGTCCGACGAGTGAATCGCAGTCTCGATGCCTGTCCCACTTGAGTCCCGATCCGACCGGATGGCCGCGCTACGGGCGCGCCACTCCGGCATACCGACCCGTTCCGCACGCGGCGGCGCGGGCATGACACGATCCCTACCGTGAGGGAGTGCAGCAAGCGAGCCATGGGCACAGCGGCTCTGGGCACCACCGAGCCGGGCGAGCGGCGAGGCATGGCATGACCAAGAAACTGCGTACCTTGCCGATGCCGACCGGGTCCGGTCTCGGCGACGTCATGCCCCACCTACGGGAGGCGCTGGAAGGTAACGGGGCCGCCTGGCTCCCCATTCCCACCAGCGATCGGCGCGAGGCGAGGCGCCTGAGCGACGCTTTGTCGCCGGGCGAGCCGATCGACGAGGACATCGCTCTGGTGGTGACCACCTCGGGCACCACGGGCATACCGAAGGGCGCGATGCTCAGCTCGTCGGCCCTGCGCGCAAGCGGCACCGCTACCCACGAGCGGCTCGGCGGCCCCGGCAACTGGTTGCTGGCCCTGCCGACCCATCACATCGCCGGTATCCAGGTGCTGTTGCGCAGCATCCTGGCGGGGACCGAACCCACCGTGCTCGACGTGTCCGGCGGATTCCTGCCCGAGGCCTTGGCGGGCGCCATCTCGGGTATGCGCGGGGAGCGGCGCTACACGGCCCTGGTGCCGACCCAGCTGATCAAAGCGTTGGAGTCGCCGGTCGCCGCCACCGCGCTGGCCGAGCTCGACGGTGTGCTGGTGGGCGGCGCGGCCACTCCGCTGCCGGTCTACGAGCGCGCGCGAGCCGCGGGCATCACCGTGGTGCGCACCTACGGCATGAGCGAGACCTGCGGCGGCTGCGTGTACGACGGCGTGCCGCTGGAGGGCACGAAGGTCCGCATCGAAGAGGGCCGGGTGGTGCTGGGCGGCGCGATGATCGCCTCCGGCTACCGCAATCAGCCCGACCATCCCGCCTTCGCCGAGCCGGGCTGGTTCCGCACCGAGGACGCGGGCACCTTCGACAACGGCGTCTTGAGCATCACCGGGCGGCTGGACGAGGCGATCACGACCGGCGGCCTGCTGGTGATCCCACAGGTGGTCGAGGCCGTGCTGATCAACCACCCGGCCATCAGCGAGGTGGTCGTCCTCGGCTTGCCCGACGAACGGCTCGGCCAGCGCGTCGCGGTCGCGGTGATCCCCGCCCCAGGCGCCACCCCCAGCCTCCCCGAGCTGCGCGAATACGTCTCCGCCGAACTGGACTCCATCGCGGCCCCCCGCGAACTGGCCGTCCTCGACGAATTCCCGCTCCGCGGCCCCGGCAAGCCCGACCGCGCCAAACTGCGCGAATACCTCTTGGCCGAGTCGACCCGCTAGCGGATCGCCGGGCAGCGCACGCGTCCGATTTTCTCGACGCCTTCCCGGCCCCTGATCGTCGTACCGCTGCCGACGAAGACGCCGTCGGCGAACAGCGCGCCGACACCGGCGAAATCCCCGGCGTCGACCAGTTCCGCGTACTTCATGATCAGGTTCGTCACGGCAGTCGTATCACCGGCTGTGCTCACATTCGTGAGGGTAGCGCCGGAAATCAAGCCAGCGCCGTGCAAGAGCCGTGCAAGTCGAGGCATCCACAGTTGTCCACATGACTTCTTTCGCACCAACTTCAGCGCTCGCCGTCGAGGCGGACGGCCTGGTCAAGGTGTTCGGGGAACAGCGGGCCGTCGACGGCGTGAGCCTGGCGGTGCCGCAGGGCTCGGTGTACGGCGTGCTCGGACCGAACGGCGCAGGCAAGACCACGACCATCCGGATGCTCGCGACCCTGTTGCGACCGGACGGCGGCAGCGGACGCATCTTCGGCCACGACGTGGTCGCCGAGCCGACGGCCGTCCGCTCGCTCATCGGCGTCACGGGACAGTACGCCTCGGTCGACGAGGACCTGAGCGCCACCGAGAACCTGATCGTCTTCTCCCGACTGCTCGGCCTGAGTCGCGTCGACGCCCGGCGCAAGGCGGCCGAGCTGCTGGAGGAATTCGACCTCACCGAGGCGGCGAACAAGCCGCTGCGGCACTTCTCCGGCGGTATGCGACGCCGCCTCGACCTGGCGGCCAGTCTCATCGCGACGCCGCCGCTGCTGTTCCTCGACGAACCGACCACCGGGCTCGACCCGCGCACCCGCGCCCAGATGTGGGAGACCATCCGCCGCCTCGTCCGCGAAGGCGCGACGGTGCTGCTCACCACCCAATACCTGGACGAGGCCGACCAACTGGCCGATCGCATCGCGGTGATCGACCGCGGCAAGGTGATCGCCGACGGCACGGCCGACGAACTGAAGGCCTCCGTGGGCGGTTCGTCGCTGCATCTGACGCTGGTCGATCGCGGCCAGCTCGACGAGGCGCGCCGCATCATCGGCGATTTCCTCGGCGTCGAAGCGCAGATCACCCCAGAGGCCGGGCGGCTCACCGCGCCGTTGACCGACGCCGGAGTCACCGCCGATCTGCTGATCCGCCTGCGCGAGTGGGAGATCGGCATCGATGAGATCACCGTGACCAAGCCGAGCCTGGACGAGGTCTTCCTCACCATCACCGGCCACCCGGCCGAGGACACCACCGACGATTCCGCGAAAAGCGCGGCATGAGCGTCCGGACCGCGGGCAGCAGCCTGCGTGACCACGCCGGATCCCGCGCACGCAGAGAAGGAGCACGACCATGACCACCATCACCGCGACCGAGACGCGCCGAACGGCGCCGACGAAGATCCCCGAAGTGAGCAACCACGTTCCGCTCGTCCAAGCGGCGGCGAACTCGTTCACCATGGCCTACCGCGGCCTGCTGAAGATCAAGCACAAGCCCGAGCAGCTGTTCGACGTGACGATCCAGCCGATCCTGTTCACCGCCCTGTTCGCCTACATCTTCGGCGGCGCCATCGGCGGCAGCGTGCAGGACTACCTGCCGGTCCTGATTCCCGGCATCCTGGTGCAGACCGTGGTGCTCACCTCGGTCGTCACCGGCACCCAGTTGCGCGAGGACATGGACAAGGGCGTCTTCGACCGGTTCAAATCCCTCCCGATCGCCCGCGTCTCGGCGCTGGCCGGCGCTCTGCTGGCGGATATGGTGCGCTACGCCCTCGCCACCGTGCTCACCATCGTCGTCGGCGTCGCCATCGGTTATCGCCCGGAGGGCGGTGTGCTCGGGGTCGTCGCGGCGGGTCTGGTCATCGTCTTCTGCTCGTTCGCGATCAGCTGGATCTGGGCGCTGGTCGGGGTCACCGGCAAGAGCGCGGCGGGCGTGCAGGGCATCTCGATGATGATCATGTTCCCGCTTACCTTCATGTCCGGCGCCTTCGCGCTGGTGAGCACGATGCCGGGCTGGATGCAGGGCCTCAATCACGTGAACCCGGTGTATTACATGGTGAACACGTGCCGCGGGTTGATGAACGGCGCCGCCTTCGGCAGCGATCTGGCTTGGTCGCTGATCGGCTCGCTGGTCGTCATCGCGATCTTCGCCCCGCTCACGGTCAAGGCGTACATGCGCCGGGCGTGACCGATCACCGCGCCACAGCGGGCCGGGTGACCATCGTCACCCGGCCCGCTTTCGCTGTGCTGCCGCGCACGACGGTTCGATTCCTCGCGCAAACCAGATCACCGCCGTCGACTGATCAACGAGCGTCGACCAGTCCTTGCAGCAATTCCATGATGCGATCCGCGGACCTGTTCCGGCGCAGGTGGCCGAGGCGGCTGCGGGCTTCGGCGACCGGGCCGGGACCGAGCTTCGCGGTCGCCGCGTCCAAGTGCCGTTGCCACCGCATCGAGGGAAAGTCCTGTCGGCAGACGACGTTCGGGGCCAGGATGAGCAAGTCGAGCCCCACCGTGACCTCGCGGTCGACGGCGATGAGATACGAGCCGATCGCGCAGGCGACGCCGCCGATCTGCGGCAGGTCGCGGTACTGGGTCATCGTCGGCACAGCCGTCTCGGCAAGCTGCGTGGGCAGAGTCGCGTCCGGGTCGGCAGCGCCGTTTATCACCTGCGCGGCGAGCGCCGCCGCGGCCAGCATCAGGGCGCCGGGCCCGGGGCCGAGCGCGTTGTCCGGCCAGCCGAACAGTTCCAGCGCGCGTTCGTAGCGAGTGAACCCGCCCGCGGTGTCACCTTCCGCGAACGCCAACTCCGCCGAACTCTGCATCACGGTGGACAGCAGCCGGTTCTGTCCGAGGGACGAGTTGTCCAAGTCCGGCGTGCCGAACGCGAGATCGAGTTCCCGCCGCGCCTGCTCCAGCTCGCCGATTCCGACCAGTGAAGCCACCAGCAGGCTGCGGATCTCCACCGTGTCCTCGTAGGCGCCGAGCCGCTGCAACACCTCGAGCGCGCGGCGGTAATAGGTCACCGACTGGTCGTAGCGGGCGATCTGTCCACAGACCTGTCCGAGGTGCCTGCTCACCATCGCCACGCTCCAGACGTTCTCGCGCCCGAGCACCTCCAGCGCCTTGATCGCATCGATGGTGGAGCCGCGCACATCGCCGAGGTTCTCCCGGATGTTGGCTCGCAACAACAGCGCCGAACCCCTGGTCTCCGGATCTGCCGAACGCGCCGCCTCGGCGAGGAGCCTGCTGAAGCCGCGTCCGTCGGCCCTGGTGAGCACGACCCGGGCGATGAATCGGCTGTTCTCGGTGAGTTCGACGGGAAGATGAAGCAATCGGCGCACGCGCCTGCGGAGCACGGCGATCTCCCTGGCGCTGCCGTTGGTGTAAGCGAGATGCAGGAACGTCATCTGGTAGGTGACGAGCACCAGATCCGGACGCGGACCTTCCGGCCCGAAGTCGGCCGGCTCCAATTCGATGACCCGCTGAGCCCAGGCGATCACTTCCAAGTGCGATCCCCGGATGATCCACAGCGTGGCGACGACCGGGAACACCGTGTAGGCCGTCGCGGCATCCCGCCTTTCGATCGCGCAACGCAGCGCGGCGAGCAAGTTGTCCACCTCCGCCGCCACAGAGAGCGCGAGGTGGAACTGATCGCCGGTCATATACCGGCTCGCCACGTCATCGGCGTAGTCCTTGGCCCACCGCATCATCCGGGTATCGACCGATTCCGGCTCTCCCGACGCGGCGGCCAGCTGCTCTTCACCGTATTCCCGCACCGTCTCCAACATCCGGTAGCGGGTGCCGAGCACTTCGTCGTCCAGCACGGTGAGCAGCGATTGGTTGACCAGGCCGTCGACGGCCGCGGCGACATCGACCACGTCGGCTCCGCCCGCGACCGCCTCGGCCGCCGACAGCGTGAAACCGGCGGGAAATCGGCACAACCGGCGCAACGTGGCTTGCTGTTCGGTGTCGAGCAGGTTCCAGCTCCAGTCGATCACCGCGTGCAGCGTGCGATGCCGTGCGGGCGAACTGCGATCGCCGTGGCGCAGCAGCGCGAACCGGTCGGCCAGCCGCTCGTTGATCTCCTCGACGCTCATCACGCGCACGCGGGCCGCCGCCAGTTCGATGGCCAGCGGCAGCCCGTCGAGGGTGTGGCACAGCTGGGCGACCACGTCCGGATCCAGCCGGACGCCGGGCCGCACCGCCCTGGCGCGCGCGGCGAACAGCTCGGTGGCGGGCGAGCCCGCCGGATCGATGGTCAGCGGCGGCAAAGGATACACCGTCTCGGCGGTGATGGTCAGCGGCGAACGGCTCGTGGTGAGCACGGTCAGCCGCGGTGCGACGCCGATCAGATCGGCGACCACCACGGCGACGGCGTCGATCAGATGCTCGCAGTTGTCCAGGATCAGCAGCATCGAGCGCGCCGACACCGCGTCGTGCAGCCGCCCGCGCAGATCGACGATCTGCCCGGAACGCAGCGTGGCCGCGTCGAAGGTGACCTCGCTGAGCCCGAGTACCGCGGCGATCGCCGCCTCGATCTCGACCCTGGCTTCGTCGCCTTCGGCGCGCACCGAGGCCAGCTCGACCAGCGCCACCGGACAGGTGGCGGCCGCCTGCCAACCGATCTCGTTGGCGACCCTGGTCTTGCCCGCACCGCCGGGGCCGAGCACGGTCACCACCCGGGCATCGCGGAGCAGCTCGATCAGCTCGGTGATGTCGGCGGCCCGGCCGAGCAGTGCGTTGGGCGCGGCACGCAGGCCGATCGCGGCGAGGTGCGGTGTCGGTACGTCAGCGGCCGAGGGCGTCGCCTCGGCCGCGAGCCCGCTTCGGGAACCGCCGTCTTCGCTCGCCGCGCTGCCCGAGCGCGGCGGCGCGACGCGGCCTATCCGCTCCCCACGCAGGATCGCCGTATGCATCTCGGTGAGCGCGGGCCCCGGGTCCGTGCCGAGTTCCTCGGCCAGCCGGGAGCGGAAAGCGGCGAACGATTCCACCGCCTCGTTGGGCCGCCCCGCCGCCGCCAACAGGCGCATCAGGGTCTGCTGCGCGGGCTCGTCCAGCGGTTCCGCGGCGGCGCGCAGCCGAGCGAGACGCAAGGCTCCATCGACGTCGCCGCCGTCCTCGCGTGCGGCGAGTTCGAGTTCGTCCAGTTCGGCCAGACGCCGCCCGGCCGCTGCGCGAAGCTCGTCGGCGAGGTCGCCCGGCGGCAGATCCGCACCGGGATCCCCGCGCCACAGCCCCCGCGCCCGGGTGATTTCCGCCAGGCACCCCGGAAGGTCTCCCGCCGCGCGCAGCCCGTACGCCCGCGCCACGCGCTCGCCCACCGAGGACAAGTCGACCTGATCGGCGCCGAGGGTCAACCGATAGCCCGCAGGGCCGATTTCCAGCGCGCCCTCCGGCAGCGCCGACCGCAACCGGGAAACCTGGGTGTGTAGCGCGTTCATCGGCGAGCGCGGCGGCTGCTCGCCCCAGACCTCCTCGATCAGGGCCTGCGCGCCGCGGCTGCGACCCGGCCGCAGGGCCAGGGCGGTGAGCAGCAGCCGGGAGCGTGCACCGGGCAGCGGCGTCAGCGTGCCGTCGCGGCGCAGCGCGACCTCGCCCAGCAAGGCCACCACGACCGATTCGCCTGCGGGCGTCGTCACTGCTCGACTGTGGCCGTGCGGGCCGCTGTGCTCCGGAAACATCCCGCGGTCATCGTAGGCGAGCAGACCCGAGAAGCTCGACACGAATTCTTTGCCGCGACTGCGAGCGGTCGGTCGCATAGTGTGACCCCCATGGCTGAGTTCGAGGTGGTCCGATCGGCCGTGATCACGGCCGACCCCGCGCGCGTGCACGGGCTGATCAACGATTTCCACAAGTGGGTCGAGTGGTCGCCGTGGGAGGACCTCGACCCGCAGCTCCAGCGCAGTTACTCCGGCGCGGAATCCGGTGTCGGCGCGCGCTACGCCTGGAGCGGCAACCGCAAGGCGGGAGCGGGCAGCATGGAGATCGTCGGCAGCGCCGAGCGCGAGATCGGCGTGCGCCTGGAGTTCATGAAGCCCATGAAGGCCACCAACATGGTGACCTTCATCCTGGACCCGGTCGAGACCGGCACCGAAGTGACCTGGCGGATGACCGGCCGTCAGACCGGGCTGATGGCCGTCATCGGCAAGCTCATCCCGATGGACAAGTTCGTCGGCCGGGATTTCGAGAAGGGACTCGCGCGGATGCAGGAGGCGGTGACGGCCGAAACGGCCTGATCGCCGCGCGCGGGCCGAGGACGGACCACGTCCGACTCTGCCGATTATGCGTACCTCCGCCTTCGCTCCGGCCATGCGCGAGCTGAGGACGGACTCCGTCCGACTCTGCCCATTATGCTGCGAACATGGCTACTGCAGCGCAATGGATCGAGGGCGCGCGACCCCGTACCCTGCCGAACGCGATCGCCCCGGTGCTCGCCGGGACCGGCGCCGCCGCGTCGATCGATGGTGCGGTGTGGTGGAAAGCGATTCTCGCGCTGTTCGTTTCGCTGGCGCTGATCATCGGCGTGAACTTCGCCAACGACTACTCCGACGGCATCCGCGGCACCGATGACGTCCGGGTCGGCCCGCTGCGCCTGGTCGGGCAGAAATTGGCCTCGCCCACCGCGGTGAAGACCGCCGCGATCGTCAGCTTGGTCGTCGGGGCCGTCTTCGGCCTGGTGCTGGTGCTCACCAGCGCCTGGTGGCTGCTGCTCGTCGGCGCGGCCTGCCTGGCCGGCGCCTGGTACTACACCGGCGGCAGCAAGCCCTACGGCTACAGCGGATTCGGTGAAGTGGCGGTGTTCGTCTTCTTCGGCCTGATCGCCGTGCTCGGCACCCAGTTCGTGCAGGCGGGCCGGATCGACTGGGTCGGTGCGCTGCTCGCGATCGCGGTGGGCGCGTTCTCCAGCGCCGTGCTCGTCGCGAACAACCTGCGTGACATCCCCACCGACACCGGGTCCGGAAAGGTCACACTCGCGGTCAAACTCGGCGATCCGCGCACCCGCACGCTGCACCTGGCCCTGCTCACCGTCCCGTTCCTCGTGACGTTGGCGCTGGTGGCCCGCACGCCATGGGCACTGGCCGGGTTGCTCGCGATACCGCTCGCCGTCCGCGCCAACGCGCCGGTGCGCGGCGGCAAGGGCGGGCTGGAACTGATTCCCGCGCTGCGGGATTCCGGCCTGGCGCTGCTGGTCTGGTCGGCGGTCACCGCGCTGGCGGTCGGGCTGGGTTAGCGCGGCCCTCGCGGTCGCGGATCGCGCCGACCAGGTGGACTCGATGGCGCGATGCGCGATCGAGCGTCGTCCGTTCGCGGCGGCGCGGACTAATCCTCGTCCGGAACCAGGATGCCGAGCACCCAGTTCACCAGCGAGACGATGACGCCGCCGAACACCGCGGCCCAGAAGCCCTCGACGCGCAGGCCGTAATGGCTGAATGCTCCGGTGATCTCGGCGGTCAGCCACAGCATGAGCGCGTTGATCAGAAGCAGGAACAGGCCGAGCGTCACGATCACCAACGGTAGCGACAGCAGTTTCACTATCGGCTTGACCAGGGCGTTCACCGCCGTGAACACCGCGGCCACCGCGAGGACCACACCGATCTTGGCGCCGTTGCCGCCTTCCGGAGCGAGAATGTCGATCTTGTCGACCCAGACGGCGGCCAGCCAGATGGCCACCGCGTTGATGATCAACCGAATCACGAGCTGCATGGCCCAATGCTAGGCGTCGGAGGCGGACACACGCCGCTGGAAAACACGAACTCCCGCAGCGCATGTCCGCCTGCTCAAGCCGCACGGTCGAGCAGGGCATGCACCTTGGGCCGCAATTCACCGATCGCGTCGGAGCCGCCGAACAGGCGCACCGTCGTCTGGTTCGGGGCGCGCAGGATGCCGAGCAGCATGTGCCCCGACTCGATGGTCTTGTCCTTGCGACCGAGCGCCTCACGCAGGGAGAGCTCGAGCACCTTCTTCGCTTCCTTCGTGAACGGAATGTGCCCGTAGTACCCACCGCGGCTCCACGGGAACGGCCCACGGCGCGGGTCCGGCGCGGCGCGGTCGAGCGCGTCCTCGCCGAAATGCGTGTCCAGCGACTCCCGGACGGCGTCCAGATCAATGCCGATGGAGCGCAAGGCCTCGGCGTCCTCGGGGCCGAGCGGTATCCCGTTGCCCTGCTCGGCCAGCGCGCTGCGCACGCCGTCGCGAGTGAGTCCCGCGTCCGCGAGCAACGCCGCCAATTCCGGCTCGGCATGCGCGAGCACACCGAGCAATACGTGCTCCACCTCGATATTCGACGCGTGGAGTTCGCGCGCGTCCTCCTGGGCGACGATGATCGCCGTGCGCGCAGACCTGCTGAACCGCTCGAACATCAGCGGATCCTGCCTTTCCGGTTGTACTTCTGGTGGACTGCTTGCCTGCTGACCTCGAGCGCCTCCGCGATCGCCTGCCACGACCAGCCCTGAGCACGGGCGTTGGCCACCTGGATCGCCTCGAGACGTTCGAGCAGCCTGCGTAGCGCGAGCACCGCGCGCAGCCCGACCTTCGGATCGGGGCTGCCCGCGGCCGCCGCGAGTGTGGTTGCTTCCGTCATGATGTCAATTTTGATTGACACATGCTCGCGATGTCAACAAAAATTGACAACCGAGGGCGCGATTCAACCCCGTTCCGCCTCAGGCGAACAAAACCCCTGGCCGGGGCACGAACCGATCAGGCGTCCCAGATTCCGGTCGCCACGAACTTCTCCAGGACAGCGGTGGGCTCCGCGAGCTCCAGCCCCTGGGACGCCACCCACGCGTCGTCGAAATACGTTCCGGCATAGCGATCCCCGCCGTCACACAGCAGGGTGACGACACTGCCGCCGCGCCCTTCGGAGAGCATCTCGGCGATCAAGGCGAAAACGCCCCACAGGTTGGTGCCGGTGGAGCCGCCGACCCGGCGGCCGAGCCGCACACTCGCGAACCGGGCCGCGGCGATGGATGCCGCGTCGGGCACCTCGAACATGCGGTCCACCACTTGGCCGACGAACGAGGGTTCCACACGGGGGCGGCCGATGCCTTCGATCCGGGAGGGCATTCCGGTCTGGTAACCCGCATCGCCCGTCTCGTAGCCGCCGTAGAAGGCGGAGTTCTCCGGATCGACCACGGCCAGCTTGGTCGCATGCCTGCGATACCGGATGTAGCGGCCGATCGTGGCGCTGGTGCCGCCCGTGCCCGCGCCGACCACGATCCACTCCGGCACCGGATTGGTCTCCAACGCCATCTGCTGGAAGATCGACTCGGCGATGTTGTTGTTGCCGCGCCAGTCGGTGGCGCGCTCGGCGTGGGTGAACTGGTCCATGTAGTGACCGCCGCACTCGGCCGCCAGCCGCGCCGCCTCGGTGTACATGTCCGGCGGGCGTTGCACGAAATGACAGCGGCCGCCCTGCGCCTCGATGAGCGCGATCTTCTGCGGAGAGGTGCTCGCGGGCATCACCGCGACGAAGTCCAAGCCGAGCAGTTTCGCGAAATAGGCCTCGCTGACCGCCGTCGAACCCGAGGACGCCTCCACCACGGTCGTCCCCTCGCCGACCCAGCCGTTGCAGATCGCGTACAGGAACAGCGAGCGAGCCAGGCGGTGCTTGAGGCTGCCGGTGATGTGGGTGGACTCGTCCTTGAGATAGAGCTGGATGTTCCACTCGGCGGGCAGCGGGTAGCGCAGCAAGTGGGTGTCCGCGCTGCGCTGGGTGTCGGCGTCGATCAACCGCACCGCGTTGTCGACCCAGTCGCGCGGAGCGGTGTGATCGCAGGACTTCACGAAGAAGTCCCCGACTCCGGCGGAGCGGGCGGCTCGTCGCCGCGCAACCGCGCCCGTAGCTCGGCCTTGTCGCGGCGCCTGCGCTCGTCGACCAGGGCGATGTCCTCGTTCACCTTGGCCCGCAGCCGCTTGAACAGCACCAGCGACAGCGGCATCGCGATGATGAGCGCGAACAAGGCTGCGACCACGATGGGGATGTCCACCGACACCAGTCGCGCGGCCAGCACGATCAGCGCGGCGAGCACTACCACGAGACCCAACCTGGCGACGGTGTAAAGGGTCAGATTGCGGGCCAGACGACGACCAGCGCCAGCCGTTTGCTGTCCGGAAGCACCTTTTGGTGGATTCGCGTCACGCACATCCCTCAGCCTATGCGAAGCTGTTGCCCGCCCCCGGTGCACGCCCAACAGCCGGGGGTGGGGCGCGCATCCGTTTTGTCTATTACCTCCCCTTTACCAACTGTAGGTGGTTCGAGTACCTAGGGGTTTCAGTGCGACGATGGCGCCATCTGATGAGGGAACTGTCGAGAACGGAGAGGTTTGCTATGACTGCGATCACCGTCGGCGGCCAGGACACCCTGCTGACTCCGGGCCAGGTTGCTGCCCTGTTCCACGTCGACCCCAAGACCGTGACGCGCTGGGCTCACGCCGGGCGCCTCGGGTCGCTTCGCACACCGGGCGGACATCGCCGGTTCCGCGAATCGGAAGTACTCCAGCTGCTCAAGTCGCTGACCACCGAAGCGACCGCAGCACGCTGATCGCAGGGCGCGCGGACCTGTCGTGCTCGGGTCCGCGCTCGCCCGCAGACCATTTTCGCGTCTGCGGTGTGCTGGAGCCACGTCCGCGGCTACCCTCGTAACCAGGAGGTGAGCGACGTGACGTACCTGTTGGCACTCATCGCGGTGGTGGCAATAGCGGTGTTGTGCTGGAAGGCGTTCGGCCCCGAGCGGACTGGACCCACTGCCCCGCAATCGCGTTCACCACGGCGCAAGCGCGTCATCGGACCCGACGACGACCCGGAGTTCCTCTGGCGACTATCTCGCCAGCACCGTGACGGCGAGTCCGGTTCCGCCGAGCGTTGATCTTCGCAGTACTCGCGCGATAGCACGCGTCCAGCGGTATCCGGCGTTCGCGCGATTTCATCGCTCTGCCGTGGCGCCGTCCCGGCGGGGGCCGAACCTCCACCCTCGACGAACGCCACGACGATCGACAACCCGGTCCGGGTGCGGCAGGCGCGCTGCGGTGCGCCTGCCGCATCCGATCCGCGCCATCGATCAGGGTTCGCCGTTGACGACCGCCATCAGCGCGTCGGTGAACGGCTGTCCACCCTGAATGGCTCCGCCCGCGATCGCGCCGACGACCAGGCCGATCGGGCCGGTGATGATGCTGAAGAAGCCCAGGCCGATCAGGGCCCCGAGCAGTCCGCCGAGCAGCGCGCCGCCGACCACGCCGACCACGTTCTGGTTCAACTCGGCGATGAGACGGTTCATCGAGCTGATCGGCTGCATCTCGCCGATCTCCTTGGCGCCTGCCACCGGGGTGAGCGCGAGACGCCGTCCGCTGTCGCTGATTTCGTGCGCGACCGAGAGCTTGCTGCCGGAAACCTGGAAGGTGAGCGGCACTTCGGCCACCACGGCCCCGGTATCGGAGGTCAGCTTGATCTTGGTGCCGTCGTCGGCCACCGCGAAGGTGCCGTGCTCGACGGCGGTCGAGATGGCTCCGGTCTCGCGCGAGACCGTGGTGTGGTAGTCGACCCCCTGCTCTACCCCGGTTGTCGTGATCTCACGCTCCGGTTCTACGGGTTTCGCGTTCGCGGCCCCCGCTGTGATGCCCACTGCGGCAACCGCGCCGAGCGTAATGGCGGCAATAGTGCCGAACTTCATTCTGGAATTCCTTCTCACCGAGACACCGGCTCCGGAGGCCGGATGGCGTGTGACTGTACAGCGCCCGTGACTAGTTTCCAGACTTGGCGACCGGCACACCTGATCGCGAAGTTCGTTATCCGATCGTGATCACACCTGGCCCGGATACCGACACGTACGTGAATTCCCAGCGCGGATCGCTACGCCTGGGAAGGAAAACTCGACGCGGACGTGCCGCGTAGTGTAAGCATGGCGTGGTCTTCAATCCGCAAGATTCACAACTTCGGGTCGCTAGGTGGGTCGAAGGGTTCACAGCTCTGGAGGACGTACGTGTCGCGCCAACGTGTCCGCGCCGGTATCACCCTGGCCGCCTTCATGGTCGGGACCGGACTGGCGGCCACCATCGTGGTCGTCGCCGCGCTATCGATGTCCGGCCCCGCCGATGAGCCGGCCAAGGCCGCCGCTCAGAACGCCGCCGCGGCAACAACCTCGGCTCCCCCGCCCACCACCGAGGAGCCGCTGCCGACCACCACGGAAGCGCTGCCGACCACGTCGGCGATGCGCGGCGCGTCCAACAAGAGCGCCACCAGCATGCAGGTGAACATCGGCGACTGCGTACAACTCGGCGGAGCAGGCGCGATCGACAAAACCGCTTGTGGCAGCCAGAACTCCGTCTACAAAGTCGTCGATAAGGCACCGGCGAACGCCACCTGCCCCACCGACGCCGACCACACCTACAACGAAACTTTGCACGGGGCGACACAGGCCGCGCTGTGCCTGGACATCGACTGGGTCGTCGGCGGCTGCATGGAACTGACACCCGGCAGCCCCAAGCGTCTCGACTGCGCCGCCCACACCCCTGGCGCGGTCCGGGTCATCGACATCAAGCAGAACACCGTCGACGTCAACGCGTGCGGGTCGGCCGACAGCGGAATCGTCTACCAGCAAAGGCATTTCGTGGTTTGCGTGGCGCGGCTGTAGGTGCCGTTACACCTCCGCGAACGGTCTTTCCGCCCACGAGGGAGCCGCGACTTTGCGGCCGATTAACAGACATGCGAAGTCTTATGTCCCTTAAGGCGAGGCTCGGAACGTTATTTGTTCTGCCGGTCGGGAATTCGCGTGCTGCCACTCGCGCGTTACACGCGTCGTAAACCAGCGGCGATCTCACACAATTCGGGCCACACAGTCTGAAACGTGCGCATTCAAATATTTTCACGCAATCGCACCAATAAAAACCCTAGTCTTCCGCGAAATACTCCAGGCGTGCGCTCGTCAGCCCACACCGTCGAGTGACAGGCCCATGAGTACCGCGTCCCACAGCTCGCCGCTGCGACGTCGGTAATGCCCGCGCAAGACGCCCTCGACCTCGAAACCGGCTCGGTCGTAGAGCGTCATCGCGCGCTGATTGTGCGGCCATACTTGCAGACTCACCTTGTGGGCGCCTCGATCCCGCGACCAACTGATGACTCGCTCGAGCAGCGCCGACCCGATGCCACCTCCCCGCCGGTCCGCCGCGACCATCATGCCGAAGGCCGTGACGCCAGGTGTGCCGAAGTAGACCGTCGCCGTGCCCACGACGCATCCGTCGATCTCCGTCACGAAGACACCGCGCTTCTCGTCGCCGAGATTCGCTCGGATCTGCCGTGCGGCGTCTTCCTCGTCCAACGGCGCTTCGGCCCCGATCCATTTGCCCTCCGCTGCCACCGCGACGCGCAGTTGGACGATCCCGTCGACATCGGCTTCCTCGGCGACACGAGCCGTGGGGCCGGTCAACGACCGCGGTCTCGCCGACGGGCGGCTCGGGGCGAGCCGCGCGTACACGAACATGTCGCGACGACTTTCGCCGACTTGCCGCCACCCGCGCAGCAGCCCCTCACGCCGGAATCCCGCCCGCTCGGCAGTCCGGATGGAGGCGGTATTCCACGGTTCCACGTAGAGCTGCAGCCGGGCAACGGCCAGTTGCTCGAACGCCCAGTCCGCGACCGCCCGCAGCGCGTGGGCGGCCACCCCCTGCCCACGAGCGGACCGCACCAGCCAATACCCGACCGATGCCCGGCCCTCTCCGAGATCCTTGGTCCAGATTCCGATACTGCCGAGCGGCTTACCGTCCGTCGCTCGCGCGATCACGAAGGGGTACCCGCTTCCGCTCCCGGGTCGTTTCCACTGCCGCTCGACGAACTCCTTCGCCGCTTCCTCGGTGTACCTCGATGGCACAGTGGTGATCAACGGGATCGTGTCGTCGTCCGACGCTTCCCGAACCAGGTCGAGATCCGCAGACGACATCGACCAAGGTCGAAGAACCAATTCACCTGCCACTGCGATCAATTCCGGCACGCGGCGCATCCGGGCCGTTTCCGAGTTCTTCCCCACCAGACGATGATCACCGTCCGCGGCCCCGGGCGCTAGCGGGTTCGACCGTGCTGGTTCGAGATGAGCCTGACGAGAATCCCAAGGTCCCGTAGCCTCGGGCCATGAGCACAGATCTCGGGGAACGCTTGCGATCTGTTCGCAAGCGGAGCGGTCTGACGCAACGTGAACTCGCACAGAGTTCAGGAGTATCGCTATCTCTGATTCGCAAGATCGAACAGGGCGAGCGCGATGACACTCGCATACAGACACTTCGACGGCTGGCCGTGGCGATGAGCTGCCCGCTCTCGACTCTTCTCGGGCCCACCCCCCGCCGACCCGAGACCGAAAGCGGCGAACTCTGGCTTCCAACTCGGCGGGCTCTCGTGTCGAGCGCAGACGGACACACGGTCGAAATGCCTACTGAGCGGAGCATGAACGAGTCGCTTGTCGAAGCGGTGAAGCTCTACCACCACAACGAGTACGACGAATTGAGTCGGCAACTTCCCCGCTTGATACTCGATGGACGCGCCGCGTCGCCGCTCATGCGGTCCCGGATCCTGCAACTGGTCGGGTCGGTGCTGGTCCAGACTCGGCAACTCCAGCCAGCGAGAACCGCCCTCGAGCAGTCACTCCGGGATGCCGAATCGACCGGAAACCTGCTCGATTCCGCGTCGGCAGTGATCACTTTGTGTTGGCTGCTCCTTGTAGAACGGCAGTTCGAGCAGGTCCGCACCTTGGCCGTGTCGTGGGCTGACCGTGTCGAGCCGCGTCTGTCGGTCGCCACCACACGGGAACTGTCGACCTGGGGGTGGTTGCTGTTGCGTGGCTCGGCCGCAGCGATACGCGACAACCGGCCAGACGAGGCGGACGAAATGATGCGCCTCGCGAACGCGGCAGCGGCAGCGGTCAAACGGGATTCGGGTAATTATCACCAGTACTGGACGACGTTCGGACCTGCCACGGTCGCCATGAAGCGGGTCGAGAATGCCATCGTGGACGACCGTCCCGACCTCGCGTTACGCCTGGCCCGCGACGTGCCATCAGGGTTGCGCCCGACCTCCGACAACCGGAACAGGCATCTGCTCGATGTCGCCGCAGCACACAGCGAACTTCGAAGCTATGACACCGCGTTCGATGTTCTGGTTCAGCTGTCCCGCGAGGCCCGCCCGTGGCTGATCGAACAACGGTCCGCCAAGGATTTGCTCGGCCGGATCATCACCAGACGGCGCACTCTGACACCTGAGATGCGAGATCTCGCTGATCTTCTGCGACTGGAGTACTGAAGTTTCAGCTCTCGATGGCACTTTCGCCGGTCGGTCTGCCGAGAGTGCCATTGTTGACAACGTTCTCGGCCTGTGACGCTTTCTCCGGCCCCGACGCCGGGGTGAGCCGGCCGCTTCGAAATCCCGGCCGCACCAGTACAGCTATCACCGCTGCCCTGGTGCTGTGCCCTCGGCGTCGGGTGCTTTCCAATCGGATTGCAGGGAGGCGCAGGGGATGGATGCGAGCAGTCGGCAGGGGTTGTATCGGGCGGGCGTGCCTGAGCTGGAGCGGATCGCGGCGTATCTGAAAGACGAGTCGACGCCGTTGCGTGGCTCGCTGACAGATACGCACGGCGCACTGGCCATCGGGATGCGGTGCGCGGCGGTCGCGGGGGCAGACGCCGTGAACGATCGAGCGACGATCGAGGCGCTCGCACGGCGGCACGGTTACACACTGGCCGCGATCTATGTGGTTGCGCCGCAGACGGTATCGCCGGTGGTGGCGGCGCGTGTGTTGGAAATGGTGCACGTCGCCCGCGCGAGTGCGGTGATAGTTCCGGGGATGACGCATCTGGGCGGCTCGGTTCCGGCCGACTTCACGCGAGTGTGCAGCGTGATCATGCCGGGACACGTGATGCTCGGCCGCGCCCTGTACCCGACTCCGGCGCCGTCGGGGGACGCGGAGGCTCAGGCATGAGCGCGCCGGGCATCGAAGGCTTCGATCTGGCAACCCCATCCGGGCGGTGCGCGTACTACAAGATGATCTGTCAACTGCCTGCCGAGGTAGAACCCGAAGCACTCGGCCGAATCGTGGTGCGAGCAGGTTCGCTGGTGTGGGGCGTCTCGGTGCCCGAGCCGTTGGGGCGGGCAGTGACGGACCGGTTGCGCAGCGGCGGATACGGTCTCGGTCCGATCATCACGCACCCGCATTCCCTGACCTGGACATTTCTGGTGCGGCCTGATCTGGCCGACGAACCTCGAATCTTCCCGGGCCTGTTCCGGGATCGCGTGAAGGTGATCCGCGACGGCGGATTGATCGCCCTCCCTTCCCCGGCCGACAGCAGCACCGCATACCGCGCATGGCTCGAGGTTCCCTGCGACACCTACCGGCCCTCAGGACGGCTGGTGGTGGAAGCAGTGCAAGCATCCCTGCTCACACGCGCGGTCAGGACAGGCCGATGAACTCGCACGGCGAATCGATCGCGCCCCCGATTCGCAGTCTCATGACCGACCGCGCCCAGTCCCCGCACCCAGAGGAACCCGACGTACACCTTTCGGTCTACCTGCACGACCAACGAATGGACTTCGCCGCATGCCTGACCGCCGCATTGGTATTCGTCCAGGACTGGAACGCCCGCCACCGCCCCGGCGCGGTAACCGTCCTCCCCGGCGACCCCACCGGCCTCCCCCGTCTCCCGAACGAGCGGCTCTACCTCGAATGCTGACCAAGCCAGCCGGTGCCCGCCGACTGGGCCAGGGAACCGGCCGAGTCACTCGAGGGAACCGACCGAGGGAACCGAAACCGTGGCTGGTGCGTCAAAGGATGTTGAACAGCAATGAAGTTGGCCGTCAGGACGTTGCGCTACCTCCGCCCGCTGGAGCGCTGGAGCCGCATCGGGGCTGACGCGCCAGCACCGAGGAAGCAACGAGATCTCGGACTGGCACCGATCCGGTGCGACTACGCGGGGGTTGAGATGAAGATACGTGCATTGATAGTCGCCGCAGCAGCGGTGTTCAGCCTGATCGTCGGGGTGGTCCAAAGCCCGCTGTCCCATGCGTCATTCCCTTGGGGGGCGTGCGGAAACAGCTCGCCTGCGGACAAGGTCGTCACAACCTTCGGCGACTGGAAACTGCTGTGTGGAGACGAGGAATCAGGTTATCGGCACATCCAGCAGAGGCACATGAGCGAGTGGGAAGGCCTTGCGGGAATCGAAGGCCGCAATTGGAGGGACATCGCCGACATGGCGATCGCCAAAGCTCACGACGCACCCGACTGGCACGGCTCGGTCGGGAGCGGCAAGTACTGTTACACGGGGCAGATCTATCTCGTCAACCGCACCACGGGAGCTATAGCCAAGACGGTTCAGCCCACCGTGATCGTGAACGAAAAAGGCAAGATCATCACCGCCTACCCGGGAGGAGCCTGTGGTGGAAAAGTCTGATCCCGGTCTGGATGAACTCACCGCTTCGGTGATCCGCGCCGGTAACGAGTGGGGATACCAGATCGACCGCGACAGCGCAGGTCGGCTGCTACTCACGGCTGTAGGCGAATCGCCGGTGGCTCCCCCCGTCGAGTTCCGGTTCAACGACCAGGAACTCCGCGACTACTACGCGCGCCTCGCAGCGAAAGCTGGAACACCGACCGGCGAGAGCACGCCGTGGAAGACGTGGATGGTTCTGATGTCGACCCACCTCAGCGAGGCCGTTTACAAGGCGGGGGTGCTCAACCAGCCATGCGTCATCGTGATCGATAGCGCTGGATTCTGGGCCGAACCGGTGTAGCCAGCGGCCGAGGTTCCTCAGAGGAATGCTTGCGGCAAGCCCATACCCTGCGACAACCCGAGAATCGCCGCGACAGCAGGCTCTATTCGAGCGCACGAATATGTTCCAGGATGGGCATCCGCTGACCAAGGAGGTAACTCGGTGCCCGACGCAGACGCGGATGGCCGGTTCGATCTGCTGCTGTGCCGCGCGATTCCGCTGGTCCTCGCTCCGGCGGGTACTGCAGTCGCTCCGCGGGTGTGGGGAGTCGTACGCGCGGACTCCGGACATGCCCGCATCGTGCTATCGCCGGACGCGGCGATGGTCTCGGGAATTGCGGTGGACTACGAATTGGCCTCCGGCACACTGTTCGATGTCACCGGCGCTATCGACCACGCGCGGTTCACCATCGCGCCCGCTGTCACACAGCTATTGGTTGACCACGAGGACCAACCGCGTGACAGCCACGGCAACACCGTCCTCGCCGCGGCCGATACCGGGTTCGACTACACCGCCGGAGCCGATTCGGGTGACCAACGCCTGTTCAGTCTGTTCAGCCTCTTGGTCGGCGGCGGCCTGCCCTGGTTCGCGGACGACTACACCTTCGCGGGCTTCCTGTACACCGACGCCGACACCTGCCGCATCTACATCCATGTCACCCGCACGGACCGCACCTACGGCATCGACCTGGCCGTCAGCGGCGACGACGGCCGCCCGACCGGCTATGCCTACCTCGCCCAAGAGTTGGCACCGCTGGCCCGTACCGGCGACCTCGCTCGATAGCCGGTCCTCGACGACACTGACGACTACTGCGACAGCGTCGTGGATCTGCGCGCCTGGATGGGACCGGCGGGGTCCGGAGCCTCCAGCACTGTCTGACCACCGGGTCTGAGCAGCCGCTACTGTTCCACTTGACTCACCGAGTCTCACCGAATGAGTCGAGTTGGAGTTCGGTCCACGGGATGGCGATCGCGAACGGGCGGCTGAATTCGAGACCGTCCGAGTTCTCGTGGGTCCACTCTGCCGCGACGATGTAGTTGGCGGAATGGAGCGGCTGTGCGCCGTTCGGGAGTTGCGCATGGCCGATGTCGAGGCCGTAGACACGGACGACAGCGATCGCGCTGACCTCACGGTCCAGCGTCACCTCCCAGAGCCAGGGGATGCCAGCGCTGGCGTAGCGAATCTTCTTGGCTTCGATGTCCGTCTGTGTGATGGCCGGGGACAAGAGCTCACCGGCCAAGAGAACATCACTTCCCCGTACGTCCTGAGAGGGCGATTCGAGACAGCGGTGGACGAGGAAGTCCGGCTTCAGGAAGTCGGATTTTCCCGTGCGGCCGAGGAACACATTGGTTTCGGAGTTGACGCGCCAGCCACGTTCCGACTCGTCCGACATCGACATTCGTGCACAGCGCTCAAGGGAGTTGGCGAACCGGCCTGCGAAGACCCGCCAGTCGCCGGGCTCGCGCCCGACCCAAACCACGCGACCGTTCCACAACTCGATTTGCTGCGCAAGCTCGTCGGGTAGCCGCTGCAATTCCTCCCACGTCATCGATTCGGGAAGGTCCGACCGTTCGATGCGTGGGAGCAGCATGCAGCGATCGTATTGAGCGATGCTGCCCGACGCACTCTCGTTCTTCCGGACGGATGCGAGTGGAGCTGTCTGCTGCGGTCCGACGATCTGTGGAACCTGAACGAGCGCGAGCACTCGGACCAGCGCGAGTCAGTTCAGGCCCGCATACGAATGCAACCCGCTGATCACCATGTTGATGATGAACAGGTTGAACAGCATCGCCACGAAGGCCGCGATGTTGATCCAGGCGGCCTTGGTGTCGCGCCAGCCGGAGGTGGCGCGGGCGTGGAGGTAGGCGGCGTAGAGGACCCAGGCGATGAAGGAGCAGGTTTCCTTCGGGTCCCAGCCCCAGAAGCGGCCCCAGGCGGCTTCGGCCCAGATGGCGCCGAGGATGACGCCCGCGCCGAACAGCGGGAAGCCGATGATGGTGGCCTTGTAGGCGAGCCGGTCGAGGGTGCGGGCGTCGGGCAGGCGGCGGGCGATGGCGCCCAGCACATTGGCCGACTCCTGGCCGTCCGGCTGACGCAGGCGGTAGAGGAAGAGCATGCTCGCCACGCCCGCGAACAGGAAGACGCCGCTGCCCACGCTGACGATGGTGACGTGCACCGGCAGCCAGAACGACTTCAACGCGGGCACCACGGGTGCGGCGTCGGCGTAGAGCACCGTGCCTGCGAGGAACAGCAGGATCAGCACCGGCACCAGCAGGAACACCCACATGGCGCGGTAGCGCTGCTCGCGCAGGAGCGCGATCCCGACCAGCACGGCGGCCGCCGTCGCCATGGTGACGAACTCGTACATGTTGCCCAGCGGGAAACGGTGCGTCGCGAAGCCGCGCAGCACGATCGCGCCCACGTGCAGCGCGATGGCCACCATGAGCACCGAGAACGCCATGTTGCCCAGCCGCTCCGACAGCGGCCGCCCCGCGGGCTCGCTGACACGGCCGGGTCCCTGCGGTGTCGACCCGCCGCCCACCGTCACCAGTTCCCGCTCGGAGACCTGGCGGCTGCGCGCCGTCGCGTACTGCCAGATCAGCAGCACCAGCACCAGCGCGTACACCACGATCGCCGTCTTGAAGGCGAAATCGCTGTACCTGGCGATGGTCTCGTCGATCGGCATCGTCACTCTCCCGTGGTCTCGGCGTGCTCATCGAGCAGGCGCGCGCGCAGCCGGTCGAACTCGCCGCCCCAGCCCGCCTGGTCGGTCCTGGCGAGCCCGCCCATCTCTACTACAGTGCGTCGTTGGTCCACGGTACCGGCTGTGTCCTCGGCCGGGTAGACCCGCACCCAGATCCGCCTGCGCTTGATCAGCAGCGAGACCAGCAGGCCCGCCATCATCAGCAGCGCGCTCACCAGCACCCACTGCTGGGCCGGGTCGTGCGAGACCTGAAGATTCACGAACTCCTGCGCGCCGTCGAAGGTGACCTTGGTGCCGTTCGGCAGCGTGGTCGACTCGCCGGGACGGAGATTGACCCTGGCCTCCTTGGCGAGCCTGCCCTGCTTGACCTGCTCAGGATCGAGGGCGAACAACGATTGCGGCTTACCGGTGTCCAAGCCGGTGTCGCCGCGATAGATGTCGACCGCGACGGCGGGATCGTTCATCGCGGGGTACGCGGAGGACAGCAACGATCCGTGGAACATCGCCGTGGGCGCGAACAAGCCCTCGATCGCGATCTGGTTCTTGCGGCGCTCCTCGTCGGTGGCGTACATGCCACCGGGCGGGTCGATCCGCAGCACGCCGCTGGACAGGAACGTCGAGGCGTCGTCGGGCCGCCACTGAATGGACTCGGTGCGGGTCTGGCCGTTGGGGAAGGTCACCGTGAAGGTGGGCGCGTAGCCGTGTCCTTGCAGGTAGAGCCGGTCACCCGCGACGCGGAGCGGATGGTTGACCTGCACCCTGGTGTCGCGCCAGGTATTCGTCCGCAGATCGTCGCCCGCCTGGTAGGAGAGGTTCGCGGTGAACATCTCCGCTTGCCCGTTGGTCAGGTAGTCGGCCTGGAAATCCTTCACCCGCACACACACCGGGGTCATGCCGGTGCCGTCGTTGACGTTGCCCGCCTTGAACGAGTCGAACACCGCGGGCGAGGTGGTGCAGAAGCCGGGGCCGTTGTTCGCCAGCACGATGACGCTGCCCTCGTAGCCGAACAGCTTGCCCATCGCGATGGCGACCAGCAGCCCGACGAGCGCGAGGTGGAACACCAGATTGCCGAGTTCGCGGGTGTAGCCCTTCTCCGCGGACAGCGCCAGTTCACCCTCGCGGGGGCCGGGGCGGACCTCGGTGCGCCAGCCGCGCAGCTGGGCGCGGGCGTGGTCGATCAGCTCCTGCGGCGACCGCTCGACCCGGCCCGCGTAGTGGTGCGGAAGCCTCGTCAGATTGCGCGGCGCGCGCACCGGCGGTGTGCGCAGAGCGCGGTAGTGGTCGAGCGTGCGCGGCAGGATGCAACCGACCAGTGAGATGAACAGCAGCACGTAGACGGCCGTGAACCAGAAACTGGAGAACACGTCGAACAGCTCGAAGCGGTCCATCCACGGGCCGAGCGTTGGCCGGCTCGCGATGTACTGCTCGACCTTCTGCTCGTTGAGGTTCCGCTGTGGCAGCAGCGCGCCGGGAATCGCGGCCAGGGCGAGCAGGAACAGCAGCACCAGGGCGGTGCGCATGCTGGTGAGCCCGCGCCAGGTGTTGCGCAGGAACGCCCAGGCCCGCCCGATCAGCGATTGACGCGGCGGACGCTCGGGACTTTCGATCGTGAGGTGGTCGGTCACGGTCATATCGGCAGGGTCACCTCGGAGACGAACGCGTCGCGCACCCAGGCGACGAACTGGTCCCACGCCCCGGTGACCAGCGCGGCGCCGACCGCGACGAGCAACATACCCCCGATGATCTGAATGGTGCGGGAATTGCGGCGCAGCCACCCGACCCCACGCAGCGCGCTCGCCGACCCGAACGCCAGCACCACGAACGGCAGACCGAGGCCGAGACAGTAAGCGACGATCAGCGCGACCCCGCGCACCGCCGTGGTCCCGTCGGTGCCCGCGGCCACGGCCATGACACCCGACAACGTAGGGCCGAGGCACGGCGTCCATCCCAGCGCGAACACCCCGCCCAGCAGCGGAGCGCCCATGAGGCTGGTGAGCCTGCGCGGTTCCATCCGGGTGTCGCGCTGCAACGCGGGCACCAGGCCGATGAAGACCAGGCCCATCAGGATCGTCACCACACCGCCGATGCGTTGCAGCAGTTCGCGATTCACGTTGAGGGTCTGGATGACGCCGAACACGGTCGCGGTGGCGAGCACGAAGACCACGGTGAAACCGGCGACGAACAAACCGGCCGCACCCGCGACCCGCATCCGTCCCGACCGAAGCGGCCGCGCGGCAGTCGCGACGCGTCCGCCGGTGGCCTCCGCCACCGTGGCAGGCGGCGCCTCCGCGCCGACGAGTCCGGCCAGATAGGACAGGTACCCCGGCACCAGGGGCACCACACACGGCGAGGCGAACGACACCAGACCCGCGAGCAGGCACGCGCCGAGCGCCAGCAGCAGCGGCCCGGAGGCCGCCGTCTGCTGGAACGAATCACCGACTGCGGCGAGCACCATCACAGGTCCTCCCCGGTACGCGGCGCGGTGCGCGCGAGGGTCACACCGAGTCCTCCCGCGTTTCCTCCGGCGATCGTCCGGCGCCGCGGCGCGGCGCTACCGTGCGCTCGGTGGCCGCGGGTTCCTCGGCCGCGTCGAACGCCGGGAAGTCCAGCAACGACTCGGCCGCGACGCTGCGCGGCACGGTGGCGATGCCCGCCCACCGGTCGTCGACGGCCCATCCGCCGCCGATTCGTCGGGCGCCCTGCCGTGGCCGACAGGCACGCAGGTGGCGGGTACGACGGTCGCGATTCACTGTGATTCCTCCGCGGCGATACTTTCGACCACTGACTGCAGATCTTCGGCCAGCAGGGACCGCAGGAATACCGCGGCGACCCGGTGTTGCCGGTCGAGGACGAGCGTGGTGGGGATGACACTGGTAGGGAAATTCCCGCCGAGCGCCAAGAGCGTGCGCATCGACGGGTCGTAGACGGACGGGTAGCCGACCTTGTTGTCGACCACGAAATCTTGGGCCTTGTCCTGTTGCGGGTCGCGGACGTTGATGCCGAGGAAGGCGACGCCTTTGTCCTTGGTCGCTTCGTAGACCTTTTCCAGGGCGGGCGCCTCGGCGCGGCACGGACCGCACCACTGGCCCCACAGGTTGAGTACCACGACCTTGCCCGCGTAGTCCTCCACCGAGGTGGTCTTGCCCGCGGTCATCAGGTCCGGACCGGCGAGTTTGCCGATGGTGCCGCGCGCGGCGGGCGGGTCGTAGCGGATGTCGGTCTTGCCGCCGGGCGAGACGAATTCGAAGGTGCCGCCCGAGGCCACCGCGTCCGAACCGGTCGAACAACCCGCGAGCGCGGCGATCAGCGCCACGCACGCGAGCAGAGCCGGCAGCACCCGCCCGGCGCGCGCCGAGGGCGGGATGGGGAACGCGGTGCGGTGCGTCATGCGCCGTGTACCGAGGGGTCCGAGCCGCCCGCGGGCTCGGAGTAGACGATGTCGACCAGCGTGTCGCCGTGATAGACGAGCGAGGTCAGCGAGGCGAGCGAGCACTGCCGTTGCCGGGGGTCGTGCCATAGGCGCTGGCCTTGGAGGAACCGCCGAAGCGTCCACACGGGTAGCTGGTGGGAGACGAGCACGGCCTCCCGCCCGGCCGCTTCGACCCGGGCTTTGTTCACGGCCGCCAGCATGCGGTGCGCGATCTGGAGGTACGGCTCGCCCCAGGACGGGGTGAAGGGGTCGCGCAGCTTCCACCAGTGCCGCGGCTTGCGCAGCGCGCCGTCGCCGACCGAGACGCGCAGGCCTTCGAAGGTGTTGCCCGCCTCGATGAGGTTCTCGTCGGTGCGCACGATGACGTCGTGCTGCGCGGCGATCGGCTCGGCGGTCTCCTGAGCACGCTGCAGCGGCGACGCGATGACCACGGCGATGTCGTGATCGGCCAGGGTCCGCGCGACAGCGGCGGCCTGCGCACGGCCCGCCACCGAAAGGCTGAAGCCGGGCAGGCGGCCGTAGAGGATGCCGTTCGGGTTGTGCACCTCGCCGTGGCGCAGGACGTGCACGATCGTCTCGATCGCGGCGCCGCCGCCGTCGTGCACCCGGTCGGTGGCGCTGGTCCGCGCGTCGGCGTGCTCCGCCGCCTCGGTTCCATTGGTCTCGGTCTCGGCCGGAGCCGGCTTGTCCCCTTTACGCGCCGCGACGACCTGCGCGTCCGACGACGCGGCAGCCGCCGCGAACTGGGCGCCCGCGTCGACCAGGCTGAATTCCTCCGATCCTGGCTCGGCGGTCTGCGTCCCGGCGCTCGCGGCGGCGAACTGCTCACCAGCGTCGATCACGGTCGCGTCCGCGGCCGGATCGACCGCAACGGCGGTCGCGCCGTGCGTCGCGGTCACGTCCGGCGCGGCGGACGGCTTGGCCGGCTCGCGCCGGGCGGCATCGGGCTGATCGAGGTCGGAGGTCACGCGCGGGATCCTTCGGGGGTGGCGGCCGCCGCCGCGTGCGCGGCGGCGGGCAGGGCGGCAGCGATACGGTCGAACGCGTCCTCGTCGAGCGCCGCGGAGACGAACCACGCTTCGAACGCGCTCGGCGGCGCGTACACGCCACCGTCGAGCAGGGCGTGGAAGAACGCTGGATAGCGCCAGGTCTCGCTCGCCTTGGCGGCGGCGTAGTCGGTGACCGGGCGTTCGGCGAAGAACACGCTCACCATATTGCCTGCGAACTGGACCTGATGCCCGACCCCCGCGGCGGTCAGCGCCGAGGTGAACAGCTCGCCGAGCCGCCGCGCGTTGCGGTCCAGCGCGGCGTACACCGCCTCGTCGGCCGCGCGCAGTGTGGCGAGGCCCGCGGCCACCGCGACCGGGTTACCGGACAGCGTCCCGGCCTGGTAGACCGGCCCGAGCGGCGCGAGGTGGTTCATGATCTCGGCGCGACCGCCGAACGCGGCCGCGGGCAGACCGCCGCTCATCACCTTGCCGAAGGTGTAGAGGTC
This sequence comes from Nocardia sp. NPDC047038, assembly GCF_040644075.1. Lineage (NCBI taxonomy): Bacteria > Bacillati > Actinomycetota > Actinomycetes > Mycobacteriales > Nocardiaceae > Nocardia > Nocardia sp. NPDC047038. The sequence continues at coordinate 55,789 of NZ_JBEYVQ010000002.1, forward strand.
GCCCGCGACGCCTTCCCGGCCGAACCAACCCGCGGCGCTGACCCGGAATCCGGTCATCACCTCGTCCATGACGAGCAGCGCCCCGTGCTCGGCGGTGAGCGCGCGCAGTCCCGCGTTGAATCCGGGCAGCGGCGCCACCGCGCCCATGTTACCCGCCGCCGCCTCGGTGATCACGCAGGCGATCTGACCCGGGTTCGCGGCGAACGCGGCGGCGACGGCGTCGATGTCGTTGTAGGGCAGCACGATGGTGTCGGCGGCCTGCGCGCCCGTCACGCCGGGCGAGGTGGGCAGCCCGAGCGTGGCGACGCCGGAGCCCGCGTCGGCGAGCAGCGCGTCGACGTGGCCGTGATAACAACCGGCGAACTTGATGATCTTGGTGCGTCCGGTGTAGCCGCGGGCCAGCCGGACCGCGCTCATCGTCGCCTCGGTGCCCGAGTTCACCAGCCGTACCCGCTCCACCGGCGTGACCCGCCGCACGATCTCCTCGGCGAGTTCGATCTCGGCTTCGGTCGGCGCGCCGAAGGACAGGCCCCCGCTCGCCGCGCCGCGCACCGCCTCGACGACCGCCGGATGCGCGTGGCCGAGGATCATCGGCCCCCAGGAGCAGACCAGGTCGACGTACTCGTTGCCGTCCGCGTCGACCAGCCTCCAGCCGTCGGCCGAGGCGATGAATCGCGGTGTGCCGCCGACGGATCGAAATGCCCGCACCGGAGAGTTGACGCCACCCGGAATCACCGAACTCGCCCGGTCGAAGAGCTGAGCGGAAACCGGCACAGCTGCACTGGTCACGCGCGGAGAAGAACTCACGAGTTCCAGTCTCTCAGCACCGGAAAATCGGCTTGACGACAGGGTGTAGTGCAGTGATGCAGGCCGCAGCCGCCCGGCAACACGCCGAGGTGGGGTTCGCGCGGATTTCGATCGCTGAACGGTTGCCGGTGCGTAGTCTCAGCTCACATTCGTCCATCGTTCGGGAGGGTCTGCATGCGGATTGCCATCGTCAGCGTGGGTGTGCTCGCCGTCGTCGCGGGGGCCGCAATGGCACTCGGCGCCGGATCCGCCGCCGCGCAGCCGCTCGATCAAATCGACGACGTGCGGGTGGCCATCCCCTTGGACCACACGGCGACCGCAGCGCTGGCGGGCGGGCCGATTCCCGCCGTGGTCACCATGTTCGTCCCGCCCAGCCGGATCGGCGCCGGACTGAAGAACGACTCCGCGATCTACCGCGACGACCGCGGTGCGGTGCACGCCACACTGCGCCAGGTGGTGCTGGAAGCGGCGGGCCATCCGGACGGCACGGTCACCGTCTACCTGAACGCCCCCGGCACCCGCGACGGCCGTGTGCTGGACATCTACCAGCACTGGAACTGAACGGGCGCCGGGCCGCCGCCGTCAGGCGTACATGCAGGGGACCTGCGCCGACATCGTGTGCAGGAAGCACATGAACCCGTTGTAAGGGCCCGCGGATCCGGAATCCGGCACGAAGATCGGCGCATCGACCGGGTTCGCGTCCTCCAGTGGCAGTCCCGGGGTCGCGCCTGCGGGCGCGGCCCCGAATCCAAGGGCGGCGGCCACGGCAAACGCGGCACAAATCTTCACGGCGAACCGGTTCATCGAACACTTTCCTTCATCGACGCACGTACCAAATACGGCCGAAATACTAACGGCCGCAGGGCCATTCCAACCAAAGCGCACGGTCGGCGGGCGTCGGGCGCCGAAACGGGGGCGGTAGCACGGTAACCCGAAGGCGCGCGGTGCGCAGCGGTTAGCAGGCAATCCGTGGCTACGTGATGCCCAGACAGAACGCGGCGAAGCCGGTCGTCACCAGGCACGCCAACGGCGTCGGCAGCGCGTGCAGCAGCGGTGCCGGCGGCGTGGCCGCGAAGGCGGGTGTCACCGGAACAGGCTCTTGCGGAACGGTTTCGGCGGACGCGGTGGCTGGTACGGCCGCGGCCGCGCCGATCACACCGGCCGCCACCGCACCGAAAAGTGCTCGCTGGACAGTTGGTTTCATGTGATCGGCGTTCCCGCTGCGCGCAGCATGAAACAACCGCAGACGAATTCGCGTCGATCAGCGCACGGCTCCGGCGCCACGCAGTCCACGCGCGAGCCGGGCCGCGGCGTCGATGGCGAGCACACCGGCCACCGCGACGAGCAGGGCGGCCAATAGCCACCAAGGCGCGGAATAGCGGATCGCGGTGAAACCCGGGGCGTCGCCGGACGGCGGGAAATCGGTGGTGCGCATGCCCGCGCGTGCGCTCAACGCCGCCCCGATCAGCGCGAGCACGAACAGATCCACTTCCACCAGCACCGCGACCAGCCAGCGCCTCATCGGTCCACTCCGTCCGAACTGCGTTGAACGGCCTCGGTCAACGCCGCGCGCAGCGCCTTGTGGTCTCTGGCCCAGGCCTGCACCAGGCTGCCGTCGGCCAGCCGCAGCCCGATGCCGGTACGGCGGCGCGGCACGCCGCTCAGCTCACCGAGCGCCCTGGCCGACTCCCACTCTTCGTCGTCCCAGGAGTTCTCGTCCCGTTCCGGCATGACCTCCGCGATCGAGCTCAGCGGGAGCGACTCGGTGCCCGAACGCAGCGTCTCCGCGGTGAGTTCGACGCCGACGTGCCGTTTGCCCGCGACCACTTGCAGTGCGACGAAACCGGCGATCAGCGCGGCACAGAACAGCAGGGCGAACCAGTGCACGTCACCACCGGTGACGAGTTCCAGAACGAGAACGGCCAGGCACAGGGTCGGCCCGTAGGCTACGGCGCGCCAGCGGGCGCCCGGCTCGGTGAACAAGACGGCTTCGGCGGTCACGCCGGAGCCCCCGCGGCAGCGTGGACCAAGGCGGAGAGCGGAATCAGCGACTCAAGCCGGGCAGCAACAGCACGGCGACGGTCAGCACGGCGAACAGAATCAGCAGACTCAAGACGGCCAGATCCCGCCGAATGCTGTGCGGCTGCTGGATCACCACTCGCATCGATGCCTCCGATCCTCCGGAGCCATTTGCCGAGTTCGCGCGCGTAATAAGCGCCAACGAACGGCAGACGACTACCGGTTTCCACGTCCACTGTGACAACCCTCACCATACATGCCGGACTGTCTCGGACAAATTGGAAACCTGTTCCATTCAGAGCCTCAACGCCTGCCCGGCTGGAAGTAAGCGGTGGCTTCGGGCCGGTGGGACAGATAGATGGCGCCGACCGCGAGCACGCCCTGCACGATGGAAGCACCGCCCGCGACGAGCGAGGCCGTCCCGGTCACCGCGTCGATGGCCAGCAACGCGCCGACGCCGATCACCACGGACCAAGCGCCGAGGACCGTCAGCACGGTGCGCGCCCACGGTTTGCCACGCCCGAACTGGTGCACGATCACCAGAGCGAGCGCGGACAGACCGAGCCCGATCAGCACCACGACTACGTAGACCAGCGACACCATCAGCTCGGCGCTTGCCATCGTGACCTGCGGATCTTGCGTCCTGGCCTGCTCGAAGACCTGCTCGGCGAACGTGCGCCGCTGATCCAGGGCAGCGACGATCGAGGCGATCAACTGCACCACGCCGAATCCGACGACACCCCACCACAGCTGCCGCGCGGTACCCACGTCCTCCGGCATCGGGGGCCGGGCCGAGCCCGCGGCGAACGGTCCCGCCATATTCGTCACGACAGCCAGTTCGCGGCCTCGGTCGCCCAGTAGGTGAGCACGAAGTCCGCGCCGGCCCGGCGAATGCTCAGCAGCGACTCGAGGACGGCGCCGCGGCGGTCGATCCAGCCGCGCTCGGCGGCGGCGGTGATCATCGCGTACTCGCCGGAGATCTGGTAGGCGGCGACCGGGACCGTCGAGTGATCGGCGACCTCGCGGAGAATGTCCAGATACGACATGGCCGGCTTGACCATGACGATGTCCGCGCCCTCGGCCAGGTCCAGTTCGAGCTCGCGGATCGCCTCGCGCCGATTTGCCGGGTTCTGCTGATAGGTGCGCCGGTCGCCTTCCAGCGAGGAAGCGACCGCTTCCCGGAACGGTCCGTAGAACGCCGAAGCGTATTTGGCGGAGTAGGCCAGGATGCCGGTATCGATGCGCCCGGCCGCGTCCAGACCGCGCCGGATCGCGCCTACCTGGCCGTCCATCATGCCGCTGGTGCCGAGCAGGTCGGCGCCCGCCTCGGCCTGGGCGAGCGCCATCTCGACGTAGCGGTCCAGCGTCGCGTCGTTGTCGACCGCGCCATCGGCCGCGAGCACACCGCAGTGCCCGTGATCGGTGAACTCGTCCAGGCAGGTGTCGGCCATGACCACGGTCGAGTCGCCCACCTCGTCGGCGAGGGCGCGCAGGCCGCGGTTGAGGATGCCGCGCGGATCGCTGGCCGCGCTGCCGACCGCGTCCTTGTCCTCCGGACGCGGCACGCCGAACAGCATGATGCCGCCGACACCCGCCGCGACCGCCTCGACCGCCGTCTTGCGCAGCGAGTCGAGCGAGTGCTGCACCACGCCCGGCATGGAGCCGATCGGACGCGGCTCCGCCAAGCCGTCGGCCACGAACATCGGCAGCACCAATTGCCGTGGTTCCAGTGTGGTTTCGGCCACGAGACGGCGCAGAGCGGGAGTACGGCGCAACCGCCGTGGGCGGTCCATTCCGGTCATGAATCGCACGATACGCCCGGCGCGATCCGCTGTCGCGAGCGCCCGTGGCCCGCTCCGCGACGCCGGGCCCGACCCTCTGGGACAGCTGCCGCGCGTTACCCGGCGATCACTCATGCCATCCGAGTGATAACAGTGTGCGAAATCACACATTACCCCCCTGACGAAGGCGCATACTCCGACTAGGCGAGACCCGCTGGGGGACAAGCATGACCGATCCGCACATCGACATCTCGCTGGCCAGAGCCGCCGACTTCGAGTCGTGGGCGGCGGTGTTGCTGGCCGACTGGTGGCCCGTGCTCACCGACGGTCTGCCTCCGCCCGCGTTCATGCTGCGAGTCTGGCGTGCCACCGACGCCACCGGGCAGAACTTCGCCGTGGAGTTCGTCGCACGCCAATCGGCCGCGCCCGAGGTGATGCCGGGCGCGCACGTCGCCTTCCGGATGCTCGGCATCCGGCCCGACGAGCCCGAGTGGATACGCAGCCGGGGGACGCACCTGGCCGGCGGCACCGAGGACGCCATCGTCCAGTTGCGCTTCTCCGACACCGCCCGCTGCGTCTTCCTCCGCCTGCAGAGCAGGCCGTGCCAGGTGACGGAGGCGGCGGGCCGACGACTGTGCGCAGGGGCGGAGACCAGCCTCCGGTTTCCGGACACCACTTCGGGGCCGCTGGACGTGCGCGTGGCCCGCAACAGCGCACGGCATCTGCTCGCCCAGCACAGCGCACGGCATGCCACCCCGGCCGATCCCTTACAGCTCGGGCCGCCGCAGCGGGTCGCCGACATCGGCTGGGCCTTCATCTTCCCGTGGTCGACCACGTCCTGGTACCTCGACGGCTCGGTACCCACGCTTCCGCCGGGCAGCCGGGGGCCGATCGTGGTCGTCAAGGACACCGGACACACCTGGCTGCTGGACAGCCTCCGCAACTACGACGCGCAGCTGACCGCTTACGCGCACGCGAACGGGTACCGCGTCCCGATGGAACAGGCGCGATGATGGACGGCGTGGTGTTCCGCGAGACGGGCTGTTGAGATGACCGAGCCGCCGAGCGAGGTCGAGTTGGTCGCCATGCAACGGCGCGCCGAAGCGCTGTGGTACGCGGGCGACGCGGCGGGCGCCGAACGCTGGCTGCGCCGGGCCGCCGCGGGTGGCAGCGCGCCGGCGATGGGCATGCTCGGCGCGCTGCTGGGAGCCGACGGGCGGATCGGCGAGGGGATCCACTGGCTGGAGACCGCCGCCGGCCGCGGCAACGAAGCGGCGGGGATGCAGCTGGGCCTGCTGCACACCGAGCGCGGGAATATCGATGAGGCGGAGCGCTGGTTGCGGCCGGCCGCCGAGCGCGGGTTGCCGGAAGCCCTCTGCAATATGGGCGTCATCGCCAACCGGCGTGGACGCGACGAAGAGGCCGAGCAGTGGTACGAACGAGCTGTCCGCGCCGGAAACCCCACGGCCATGCGCAGTCTCGGCTTGCGCTTGGCGCGCCGCGGCGAATTCGACCGCGCGATCGACCTGCTCACCGAGGCCGCGCGGCGGGGAAGGACCGATGCGATGGCGGTGCTCGGCGCCTTGCATCTGGACCGCGGCGAGCCGATCGAGGGTGAGCGGTGGTTGCGCAAGGGCGCCGAAGCGGGCGACCCGGACTCGATGTTCCACCTCGCGCTATTGCTGCGCGCCGCGAACACCCCCTACCTCGCAGGCGATTTCGCCGACCCCGAGGTGCTGCGGACCGCCGCCGCCATCGCGACCGGCCGCACTCCGGCGCAGCGGGAAGCCAGGCAGTGGCTGGAACGCGCGGCCGCGCTCGGCCATCCGCAGTCGATGCGACTGTTGCATGATCTGTGAGCCACTGGACGCTCGAAAACCCTTCTGGCCAGCCAAGTTTGTCGGTCCCCCCGGGTACAATCGAAGGTACGTTCGAGGGGGCTCGCCCGCCCCCGATCGCCACGGGAGGGATGCCAATGCGCACACCACAAACCGTTCTCATCGATCGCCCCTACACCCCTTTGCAGAAGCGCCCGCTGCCTCCGGGCCGCCCCAAGGCGTGGTACGTCCTGCACAACCGGCGGCTCAAGGCGATGCGCCTGGCGATCGCACTGCTCGACTCCGGCGTCTACGCACCGAGTTACGCCACAAACAAGCGAATCAGGCACACCGCCGAGGTGATCGGCATCCGCCCACCCTCCGACGCCACCTGCTCCATGGTCCGCACCTTGATGCGCAGACGGTACTGAGATCCGATCGCCGGTTCGGGTCGCGGTCGCGAAGCCGCATAAGCGAGCCTTCGCGACCGCGAATCACCCCTGACGCGCCCAGCGCACCGCAACCACGTCTTTCGAGCGAAGCGAGACCGAGCCTGGTCCGTTCGCGGCCCGGCTCGCGTTTGCACGGCCGTCGCGTACGCGACGAAGGAGCAAGCGGCGGTCGTGCAAACGCGAGCCATAAGGGGCCGCGAACACCCAGCGCCGCAGGCGCTGGAAGACCGACACAGCAAAACTACCTACTGCGGCGGCTCTTCTTGCGCGGCGGCGGCAGGAGTCCTTCGGCGCGCAGCCGGGCCGCGTGCTCGGCCAGCGCTTCGACCAGGGGACCGACCTGGGCCACATCGGGCTGCACGTCGACGCGCAGGCCGAATTCGATGGCGGTTTCGGCGGTCTTGGGGCCGATGCAGGCCACGATGGTGCGGGCGTGCGGCTTGCCCGCGATGCCGACCAGGTTGCGCACCGTGGAGGACGAGGTGAACAGGACCGCGTCGAAACCGCCGGTCTTGATCATCTCGCGGGTCTCCGCGGGCGGCGGCGAAGCGCGCACCGTGCGGTAGGCCGTGACGTCGTCGATCTCCCAGCCGCGATCGCGCAGGCCCTCGGCCAGCGTCTCGGTGGCGATGTCGGCGCGCGGCAGCAGCACCCGGTTCACCGGGTCGAACACGTCGTCGTAAGGCGGGAAGTCGGCCAGCAGGCCCTCGGAGGACTGCTCGCCGCTGGGCACCAGCTCGGGGTTGATGCCGAACGACCGCACCTTGTCGGCGGTGGCCTCCCCCACGCAGGCGATCTTCACACCGGAGAACGCCCGCGCGTCCAGACCGAATTCGGCGAACTTTTCCCACACCGCGCGGACCGCGTTGGTGGAGGTGAACACCACCCACTGGTAGCGACCGTCGACCAAACCCTTGACCGCGCGCTCCATCTGGGCGGGGCTGCGCGGCGGCTCGACCGCGATGGTCGGCACCTCCATCGGGATGGCGCCGTGCGTGACGAGCCGTTCGCTCATCTCCGCGGCCTGGTCCTTGGTGCGCGGCACCAGCACGGTCCAGCCGTACAGCGCGCGCGACTCCCACCAGGACATCTTCGAGCGCTGCGCGACCACCTTGCCGATGGTCACCACCAGCGGGCCGACCAGTTCGGAGGCGGCGCTGTTCAGCGTGGCCAGAGTGGCCTCGATGGTGCGCTGCTGGCGGGTGGTGCCCCGTACCGTCACCGCGACCGGGGTCTGCGGCGCCATGCCGTGCTCGACCAGGGCGCTCGCGGTCTCCGCGAGATGACCCGAGGTCGAGTGCAGGACCAGCGGGCCGGGCGCGGCCGCGAGCGCGGCCCAGTCGACCTCGCCGCGCACGTCCGCCTCGGTGTGCCCCGAACCGAGCGCGATGCCGGCGTAGCTGGGCACCGCGGAGCCGTTGGGCAGGCCGGGCAGCACCTCGAAGACCATGTGCGAGCGGGTGACGGCGTTGACCTCGGCGATCACCGAATCGGTGGTCAGCGGGTCGCCCGCGACCACGCGCACCACGTCGTGCCCGGCACGCGCTTCGGCGATGAGCGTCTTGGCCACCTCGGCCGGCTCGCCGAGCGCGGGCCGCACGTCGACGGGACGTTCGCCGTCGGGCCCCGGCTCGACCGAGGTGCCGATCAAGGCGAGCACACCCTTGTCGACATCCGGGTCGGTGAACGCCAGCGTCGCCCGCCCGATGACCTCACGGGCCCGCACCGTGAGCAGCGCCGGGTCACCCGGACCCGATCCGACGAAAAGGATGCGACCGGGGTGCTTCTTCGTGGCTCGGCTCATGCCTGCACCTCGCTTGCGCTCGGCTCCGGCATACCCGAAGGCACGGTGCCTATGCTTCCGCTCATCGGCTGTTCTCCATTGGGCTGGGGTTGGGCAAGTCTGTGGCGGGCGAACTCACCGCCCGGGTGGGGGAACCGTCGTCCGGTTCGGTCGCGAGCAACTCGCGCGCACCCATGTCGAGCAACTCGCGGGCAAGTGCGCGGCCGAGCTCGGCGGCGTCGTCCGGGGCGCCGACCACCGATGCGCGCAGCACGTCGGATCCGTCGACGGCCGCCGCGCACGCGCGCAGCGACAGCTCGTCCACGATCCGCCCTTCGTCGTCGAGCGATTCGACCACCTCGGCGAGCGCACCGATCGGTGCGGTGCAGCCCGCCTCGAGTTCGGCCAGCAGCGACCGCTCGGCGACGACCGACGCGCGGGTGGCCGCGTCGTCGAGGCCGGAAAGGATATCCACCAGCGCGGTGTGGTCGCTGCGGCATTCGACCGCGAGCGCGCCCTGCGCGGGAGCGGAGAGCATCTGCACCGGCTCCAGCGACTCGGTGACCGCGTCCAGCCGATCGATGCGAGCCAGTCCGGCTCTGGCCACCACCACGGCGTCCAACTCGCCCTCGCGGACCTTGCGCAGCCGGGTGTCCAGGTTGCCGCGCAGCGGGACGATGTCCAGACCCAGCCCGAGCGCCCGCAACTGGGCGGCGCGACGCGGCGCGGAGGTGCCGACCTTCGCGCCCGCGGGCAGCTCGCCGAGGACCAGTCCGTCGCGCGCGACCAGCGCGTCACGCGGGTCCTCCCTGGGCGGGATGGCGGCGATGGTGAAGCGCGGGTCCTGCGCGGTCGGCAAATCCTTGTAGGAGTGCACGGCGATGTCGATCGCGCCCGCCGCCAGCTCGTCGCGTAGCGCGGAGGTGAACACGCCGACGCCGATCTTCTGCACCGGGTCCGACGACAGGTCACCGGCGGTCTTGATGACGACCAGCTCGGCGGGCTGACCGGCCGCGATCAGCGCGTCGCGCACCGTGCCCGCCTGGGTCAGCGCGAGCAGGCTCCCGCGGGTGCCGATCCGCCACGGGGCACGAGTGCCTTCCGCGGTGGCATTGCCTTCTCGGTGAACCATGGTCATGCCGTCTGCCCCTGTTCCTCGCCGCGATGGCCCGCGGTGAAGTCGTCGGCCAGCGCGATCTCCCCGTCGGCCAATGTGATCTCGGCGCGGTCGTCCGCGAGCGCGGTGATCTCCATCGGCGCGGCGACCGCCTGGGCCGCGCCCGGCTTCAGTTCGAACAATTCGCGCAGCGCCTCGGCGTAGCTGTCGCCGCCCGGCGTGGAGGCGAGCTGCTTGACCCGCACCGTCGGCGCGTGCAGCAGCTTGTCGACCACCCGGCGCACCGTGCGCGCGACCTCGTCGCGTTCCGGGTCGGCGAGGCCGGGCAGCCGCGAATCCAGACGCAGCAGTTCGGCCTCGACCACCTCCGCCGCACGCTGGCGCAGCGCCGCCACCGTCGGGGTGACCTCGGCCATCCGCTGTCCGGCGAGATACTTCGCGAGCTCGTCGGCGACGATCGATCGGGCGGCCGCCGTGTCGTCGGCGGCGGCGCCCGCGGCCGGATCGCGCTGCAAGGTCTCGATGTCGATGAGTGTGACGCCGGGCAGTCCGGCCACGGCGTGCTCCACATCGCGCGGCAAGCCGAGATCGCAGAACACCAACGGCCGGTCCACCGTGGCGAATTCCTCGCCGCGCTCGCGGTCGGTGAGCGCGCGGTGGGTGTCGGCGAGCGTCACGACCGCGCCGACCGCGCCGGTGCAGGTGACCACCACGTCGGTCGCGGACATCGCCTCGGTGAGCCGCGACAGCTCCATGGCCTCGGCCTCGACGCCGTGCGTCCGCGCGGTCTCGGCGAGCCTGCGCGCCCGCGCGATGGTGCGGTTCACCACGATGATCCGGCCGATCCCGGCTCGGGAGAGATGCGCGACCGCGAGACCGCCCATGGCCCCCGCTCCGACCACCGCGGCGGTCCGGCCGGCCAAGGGGCCGAGCACCTGCTGCGCGCGATCGAGCGCGACCGACACCACCGACGCGCCAGCGCGGTCGATGCCGGTTTCGGCGTGCACCCGCTTGCCGACCCGCAGCGCGTGCTGCGCCAGCTCGTGCAGGGTCCGCCCGACCGCGCGCTGCGCGTCGGCGGAGGCGTAGGCCCCGCGAATCTGGCTGAGCACCTGCTGCTCGCCGACCACCATCGAGTCCAGGCCACTGGCGACCGCGAACAGATGCTCGGCGGCGGCCTCGGAGTATCGGACGTAGGCGTGCTTGGTCAGATCCGGCATCGGCAGGCCGGAGTGCTTGGTCAGTAGATCGCCGATCTCGGCGAGACCGCCGTGGAAGGCGTCGACCACCGCGTAGACCTCGACCCGGTTGCAAGTGGAGACGATCATCGCCTCGGACACATGACTCGAGGAGATCAGGCGGTCGATCAGCTTCGGCCGGTCGGTGTCGGTGACGGCCACCTTCTCCAGCACGGGAACCGGCGCGCTGCGGTGCGAGATGCCGACGAGGAGAACGCTCATGCCGTCACCGTCCCGGCACGAACGGAATCCTCCGCCGTGCTGTACTGCATGATTCGCTCGCTGCGCTCACTCATGGTGTGACCACCGATCCCTTGCTGCTTGGCTCCGTTGCCGTATGCGAGGTTGCCGTATGCGGGGTTGCCGAGTGCTGGAGTGCCGGATGCGAAGTCGGCAGGCGGTGCGCGATGCGACCCGACCCGGCGTGCGCGACCGGCAGCGGAGCCTGCTCCGCGTTGCGCACCCGTTCGAACGACAGCATCTGCATCTCGACGGCCAGGTCGACGCGACGGACCTCGACCGTGGCCGGTGCGACCAGCTCGCAGGGGGCGAAACTCAGAATCGACTGCAGTCCGAACGCGACGAGCCGATCGCACACGTCCTGGGCCGCGTCGTCGGGAACGGTGATCACCGCGATGGTCGGCTCCAGCTCGGCGACCGCGGCGGCCAGCTCCGCGACGTCGCGCACCACGAGTCCGGCGACCGGCATGCCGATCACCGCGGGGTCGCTGTCGAGAATGCCGACCACGGTGAAACCGCGCCGCTGGAACCCGCCGTAGCCCACCAGTGCCCGGCCCAGGTTTCCCGCGCCGACCAGCACGACACGGTGGCCCTGCGACAGACCGAGCACATCCTCGATCCGGGAGCGGAGCTTGGCCACGTCGTAGCCGACGCCGCGAACGCCGTTGGGGCCGAGGAAGGATAGATCCTTGCGCAATTTGGCCGAATTGACACCCGCCGCGACAGCCAGTTCCTCACTCGATACGATGGCAACACCGTCGTCGGCCAACATGGCGAGGACCCGAAGATAGGTAGCCAGCCGCGCGACGGTGGCCTGCGGGATGTCCTTCTGCAGAGCCCTGCCGGAGACGCCGCCTGGCGCCTCATGCTGCTCTGTCACGTCGTCGGCTCCTCGTCCCGGGCCTCGGGCTCCGGTTCGTCGCTCGACCCTTCTGACCCGGGGGCGGTCCGGTGCCATGGTGTCGAAGTTTCGGATTTCGGGGCGGCTCCGCAGCCTCGGCATGCGGGTCGCGTTGCCACCACCGTAACTGCTTGTGAAGCCCTGCACAAAGTCGGTGAAATTGGCCTCATTTTCCGCCGCGACCAGCACAGTGGCCGAATCGGACGGAAAACGGCGCGCTCAGCGCTCCAGGTCGGCCCGCAATCGAGTCTCGTCGACATCGAAATAGCTGTGTTCGCGGCCGTCGAGCAGGACGACGGGAAGCCGGTCGCCGTACTCCGCGCGCAGGCCAGGGTCGGTAGCGGCGGCTTCGTCGACGTCGACGGTCGCCGGTTCGAAACCGAATTCGGCGCAGATCACGCGCAGCTGTTCCAGTGCCGTCGCACACAGTCCACAGCCCGCGCGAGTCAGCAATGTCACCGAATGTGTGTGATTGGTCATGACGGAATTCAATCAGCGGCCGGAACGCCATGCGGGCTCGGTGCGCGCCACGCGATTGTGTCGCGCGCCGCCTTCTGCCGTGACTGTCGGCCGATCCGGCTACTGTTGACATGGTTCGCGCGACGGGCGGAGGTACTGGTGCCGGAACGATCGAAGGTGGCGAGGGCCGGATTCATCGCGGGACGATTCGGTGAGTTTCCGGCGCGGTGGAATCTGAGCCAGATGGGCCAGGGTCTGCAGGACCAGCTCGCCCGCATCTCGCGCAGCCCCTTCGGCCCGAGTGAAGAGGAACTGCGGGCCAATCTGGCCGGTGAGGCGAGCGCGGACGCGGCGCTGACCCTGCACGACGCCGAGCTCGCCGCGGGCGAGGTGGAGGCCGCTGGTCCCGAGGCGCCGCGCGACTTGACCGCGGCGGCGTTCTTCGACGTCGACAACACGATGGTGCAGGGCGCCTCGATCGTGCATTTCGCTCGCGGTCTGGCGGCGCGCAAGTACTTCAAGACCTCCGATCTGGTGGATGTCGCCTGGAAACAGGTGAAGTTCCGGGTCACCGGCAAGGAGAACAGCACCGACATGGCCAGCGGCAAGGAGAAGGCGCTGGCGTTCATCGCCGGGCGCTCGACCGCCGAACTGGCCGCGCTGGGCGAGGAGATCTACGACGAGATCATCGCCGACAAGATCTGGCCCGGCACCCGCGCGCTCGCGCAGATGCACCTGGACGCGGGCCAGCAGGTGTGGCTGGTGACCGCGACCCCGGTGGAGCTGGCGCAGGTGATCGCGAAGCGGCTCGGGCTCACCGGAGCGCTGGGCACCGTGGCCGAGAGTGTCGACGGGAAGTTCACCGGCCGCCTGGTTGGCGACATCCTGCACGGACTCGGCAAAGCGCATGCGGTGCGCACCCTGGCGATCCGCGAGGGCCTGAACCTCAAGCGGTGCACCGCGTACTCCGACAGCCACAACGACGTGCCGATGCTCTCGCTGGTCGGCACCGCCGTCGCGATCAACCCGGACTCGGATCTACGCGAGGTCGCCAAGAACCGCGGCTGGGAGATCCGCGACTTCCGAACCGGCCGCAAGGCGGCAAAGATCGGCGTACCCACCGCCCTGGCCCTCGGCGCAGCGGGCGGTGCCGTAGCGGCGGCGGTAACCCGCCGCCGCGACGGTCACTAGCGCATCCGCTACCCCGTGAAAACGTTGCGGCGTTTGGTGAGCAGTTTGTAGAGCGTCTGCTGGATGGTCTCGCGCACTTGGTCGGTGACCTCGAACATGGTCATCGGGTCGTCGGCGGCCTCGGGCTCGTACGGCGCGGTCGGGATGGGGGCGCCGAATTCGATGTACCACTTCGACGGCAGCGGCACCGCGCCCAGCGGGCCGAGGTGCGGGAAAAGCGGCGTCACGGGGAAATACGGGAGACCCAGGAGCCGGGCCAGCGGCTTGAGGTCGGCCAGCTTCGGGTAGATCTCCTCGGAGCCGACGATGGAGCACGGGATGATCGGCACGCCGGTGCGCACCGCGGCGGCGACGAAGCCGCCGCGACCGAAGCGCTGCAGCTTGTAGCGATCGGTGTACTGCTTGCCGACGCCCTTGAACCCTTCGGGGAACACGCCGGTCAGCTCGCCGGAGCGCAGCAGCCGTTCGGCGTCCTCCCGGCAGGCCAGCGTGTGGCCCGCCCGGCGAGCCAGCACCCCGAGCACGGGCGTCTCGAAGATCAGGTCGGCCGCCAGCAAGCGCAACGCGCGCTGCTTGGGATGCCGATCGTGCACGGCCAGCTGCAGCATCAGACCGTCGATCGGCACGGTGCCCGCGTGGTTGGCCACGATCAGCGCGCCGCCGGCTTCCGGGAGATTGTCCATGCCGCTGACCTCCACCCGGAACCACAGGTCCGACAGCGGACGCAGGGCGGGCAGGATGACCGACTCGAGCAGATGCTCGTCGAAACCGAACTCGTCGACCTGGTAGTCGCCGGTGAGCCTGCGGCGCGCGAAATCCGCGGTCTTGGAGATCTGCTTGCCGAGCGCGCCGCGCAGCATTCCCGACAGCGACTGGGGCGCGGCGGGCGCGACCGCCGCGCGCCGCTCCACCAGCGACGTCACCGGACTCGGAGCGGCCAGCCTGCGTGGCGCCGGCCGCTGGCGCGCCTCGGTCTGGAGGTCGTGGAGTCGGATGACTTTCGCTACGTCGTTCATTGGTGTGCTCCCGTACCGGCCCCGAGCAGGCCGAGCAGTTTGTGTTCTGCGGCGTCGATCCACGCTGGATCGACCACGGGCCGCAACGCTGCGCCCCCGATGAAGTCGTCGAATGCCTGCACCGTCGTCCAGCGCGGCACGAACCCGAATTCGGTGCGCATGCGCGTGGTGTCCAGGCCACAACCGAAGTGGAAATAGTCGAGCTGTTCGGCGGAGAACTCCCGCAGCACCGGGCCCATGAGCAGGCGACCCGCGGTGCGGAACACCGTGAAGGGAACGGGCAACTCGATCCGGCCCGCCCGCCGGACCGCCTGCGACAGCGACAGCGCACCGTCGCCCGCGATGTTGTACGTGCCACCTGCCGCGCCGCGCGCCGCGTGGGTCAACGCGGCCACCGCGTCCTCCTCGTGCAGCAGCTGCATTCTGGCGTCCCGGCCGAATACGGTTGGGGTCACCGGCGAACGCAGATATTGCGCACCGCGGGCGGCCAGCCGCGGGCCGACGATGGGGGCGAATCGCAGAATTGACGTGGCGATATCGGGGCGCCGCCGGGCCAGCCCGCGAACATAACCCTCTATATCGATCATGTCCCGCGCGAAGCCACCGCGCGGCGGTGTGCGCGCGCTCATTTCCTCGGTGAATTTCGCGGGATCCTTGGCGCTGCAACCGTAAACCGCCGACGAGGAGCGCAGCACCACCCGGCGCACCGAAGCCACCTTCTGGCACACCGCGAACAGCTGCATCGCGCCGAGGACGTTGTAATCCTTCATCACCGCGCGACCGCCGCCCGCGGGCGGGCGCGTCAGCAGCGCGGTGTGCACCACGGTATCCACCTCGCCACCATCGATCACCTTACGGATCAACGGATTTCGAATGTCCGCCCGCACGAATTCCGCGCGGCCCATGCGCCGCTGCAACTCTCGGCTCGGCGTCATCGTGTCGACGGCGAGGATCCGCTCGATCGCGGGTTGCTGAGCGAGGCGGGCGACGACCGTGCCGCCGAAGAACCGGCTGGCCCCGGTGACCAGCACGACCTTCGGCGCGTACACTTCCCGACCCTCAGAACTCACCGGCACCCGCTTTCCCTTGCCAGCCGCCCTTGTGATTATTCCCAGTGCCCAGCGTAGCGGTTACCTACCCGCGCACCGAGAGTATTAACCAGGATCTAACGATGACTTCAGTCACGTGATACAAACGGTGATTCCAAAATTTCAAGTTTCAAATAAAAGAGCCCGTCACCTATTGGTGACGGGCTCGCGCAGCTACCACGCAGCGATGCCTACTTGCCGAGTTTGCGCCGCTGAACACGCGTGCGGCGAAGCAGCTTGCGGTGCTTCTTCTTCGACATGCGCTTGCGGCGCTTCTTGATCACAGAACCCATAGGGTTGTCCTCGCGTTCTCTCTACTCGGCGCGCACGCTGCCCGTGCGCGATTGCCGGACGCCCGTCTGCCGCGCCCCGGCCGACGGGCCGGGGTCACTCGGCAAGCCTCACGCCCCGTGTTCGCGCCGCCGGATACCACGGGGCAACGAACAACGATGCCACCGGCGGGCGAACACGAACCGAGGAGCTATCGTACCGTCACGCCCCAGCGGTACCGAAACCGCCTCATCCGGCATCGAAATAGGACGTTTCCAGATAGTCGTGCACCGCCTTGGCGTGCACCCGGAACGATCGTCCGACGCGCACAGCGGGCAACTCGCCCGAGTGCACGAGCCGGTAGACCGTCATCTTGGACACCCGCATCAGACTCGCCACTTCGGCGACGGTGAGAAACTGGGTGCCGCCGCCGAGTACAGGTTGCCCCTGTGTCGCGGCCTCACGCTGTGCGCGGGAATTCCCCCGACCTGCTGCGGGACCGGAGCCGCCGGACGCTCCGGAATTCGCAGACATCTTGTTCGCAGACATCATTGCACCATTGACCTCCGGCACGTCCGCGCCGCCGGCTTCCCCACCGGCGGAACAGACACGCACGTGCTCCTTGAAGCTTAGCGGGACCAGTGGTGTTACTGCGACGGGTGTGAGAAATCGGGTTTTCCGATTTTAAACAGACCGGTCACTCCGCTGATGCGCCCTGTTCGACCGACCGTTCCTTCGATGCGAAGAGGGCTTCCCAGAATGCCGAGCGTAGTCCTCCGCGCTCGAGTTCGCGGATCGCGGCCGCGGTGGTGCCCGCGGGCGAGGTCACCGCGGCGCGCAATTCCGCCGCGGTCTGGGTGGAACTGTCCAGCAGGGCGGCCGAGCCGACCATGGTCTGCACGACGAGCTGGGTGGCCACATCCCTGGTGAGCCCGAGCCCGACGCCCGCGTCCACCAAGGCCTCGACGACCAGGAAGAAGTAGGCGGGCCCGGATCCGGACACCGCGGTGACGGCGTCCATCTGGCTCTCCGCCACGGTGACCACCTTGCCGACCGCGCCGAGCACCTCGGTCACCAGTTCCAGATGCCGCTCGCGCGCATAGCGCCCCGGCGCGATGACGCTCATCCCCTGCCCCACCAGCATCGGCGTATTCGCCATCACCCGCACCACGGGGAACCCGGCGGGCATTTTGCCCTCCAGTCGAGCGGTCGGCACACCGGCGGCAAGCGACACCAGCACCTGATCGCGGTCGCTGCCGATCTCCGCCTTGCCCAGCGGCGCGAGCACGGCGTCCACATCGCCCGGTTTCACCGCGATCACCAGCAGATCCGCGCCGACCGCGGCATCGGCGAGGTCGTCGGTGACCCGGACGCCGAAGCGGTCGGCGAGCTGATGGGCCCGTTCCCGATGCGTCTCCACGACGACCAAATCCTTGGTCAGCCGCCCGGACTCCAGCAACCCGGCGACCAACGCCTCCCCGATGCGCCCGCCACCGATCACCGCAATTCTCGTCATGGGCCTCAAGGCTAGACGGCGCGCGCGGCGGCTCAGCGCTGGGGAACGAGCGCCAGCTGACGACTCTGCGCCACGACCGCGCCAGTCGAGTCCAGCACCAGCTGATCTTCGTCGAACATGCGCTCACCCACCTCGTGCGCGGTGGCGACGATCCGCAGCCAGCCCGGCGCGGGCCTACGACGCAGGTAGGTGGTCATCTGCACGGTGGGCGCCCAGCCGAAGTGGCCGAGGTTCATCGGGACCGGCGGGCTCATGTCGGCGCTCATCATGGCGAAGTACATCGCGACGTCCGGGTCCTGTTCGTCGCCCGGTCGCGGACGAATCCACAGCCGCAGGCGCGGCTCGCCCTTCGCGCCCGCGAGGAAGCGGGCCCAGTCGCGGTCGAGATAGATGTCGGCGCCTCGGCCGACGTGCACGATGTCGCCCATCTGGGAGCCGGGCTCGTAGCCGATGGCATCGGCGGGCGGCTCCGTGGGCATGTCGGAGTGCTCGGGCGCGTAGATCGGGTTCGCGTCGTCCAGGCGGCTGAAGGTCAGCGCCGTGCGCACCAGGACGCGGCCGTTCTGGACGAGGTCGGCGTCGGCCAGGCAGATCTGGCGACCGATCTTCCGCAGGCGCACCTCGTATTCGACCTCGCCGGGGTTCGGCGCGCCGAGGAAATCGGAACTCGCGGCGACCGGCGCCATCCCGACCAGCGCGGGATCGGCGGCGCGCAGCCAATTCGTCGCCGCGGCCGCGCTGCCCGCGACCATCGTCCCGCCGTGCACCTTCGGGCCGATGGTCCAGATGTCGTCGATGAAGCCCAGGTAGCGGCCGGTGTCCGGGGTTCGCGGCGGCGCCGGTTCCAGCGCACACACCTGGCTGAACGGTGCGTCGGTCGTGGCCGCCGGGCCGAATTCGGCCGTCAGCTCCGTCGTCATCCTCACTCCTGTCCTGCGTCGACCGCACCCGATGGCGTCGTTCGCGGCCTCGCGACCACACTGTCGGCAACGGGTTCGTACAACGTACAACGCAACCGGCGACCGACCCCATGGCCGCATACCGGAGTAGCGACGAGCGTCACATCGGCGGTTCGGGCGAGCTGTGCCGCGCGCCGGCGGGAGTGGGCGCGGCGGCCTCGGTCAGATGCTTGCGGGCGAAGGCCAGCGTGCGATGCAACATCTCGGCCCGCTCCTTGGTCGTGCGCGCGTTCTGCGTGTTGATCTCGGCGACGACCTGGCCGGTGAAACCGCTGCGGACCATGCTCGCGCACACTTCCACGCACGGCTGGGTGCCATCGCCCGGAACGAGGTGTTCGTCGTGCGCGGCGCCTCGGCCGTCGGCAAGGTGCAGATGGACCAGACCCGCGCCCATGCGGGCCGCCAGCGCCAACGGGTCGGCTCCTGCGGTGGCGGTATGGGACAGGTCCAGGGTGTAGTGGCGGAACCCGGTGTCGGTCGGGTCGTAGGAGGGGCTGAAGGCGGTGAGCGCCGGACCCGGGCCACCACGGCGCTCCAGTCGGCGCACCGCGCCTTCGCGTCGGCCGAACAGCGTGTCCGCCCGCATCGGGAACATGTTCTCCACCGCCACGATCACCGGGCTGCTCTCCTCGAGCTCGGCCACCTGCGCCGCGAACCCGGCCGCATAGCGGCGCTGCCAGCGGAACGGCGGGTGCACGACGACAGTGCCCGCGCCGAGCGCCTGGGCGGTGTGCACGCTGCGCTCGAGCTTGGCCACCGGATCCGAACCCCATACCCGCTGCGAGATCAGCAGGCACGGAGCGTGCAACGCGAGCACCGGAACGCCGTATCTGCGCGAGTACGCCTGCACGGTGGCGATGCTCTGGCTGGCGGGCTCGGCCCAGACCATCAGCTCGACGCCGTCGTAGCCGAGTTCGGCGGCGTAACGGAACGCGGCCTCCGTGTTCTGCGGGTACACCGAGGCGGTCGAGAGCCCCACCCGGATCTCCTTCGGCCGGGATGCGCCCCCGGTGTCTTCTGGCGATCCCTCGCCCGTACGCGACCCGGTCTCGTTCGCCTGCCCGATATTCGCCACGACTTGCTCCATGCTCAGTTCGTGCTGAGAAGAAAGGCCAGTGGCCCCAGGGTGACGAAGATGCCCACGACGACGGCGATCACCGTGCTGAGGATGTCGTCGGTCCTGCGCAGGATCCGCACGAGGGCCACCAGGCCGAGAATCACGATCATCGCCAGGGCCAGCGCGACCCAGGGCAGCATCTCCCACATCCGCTCGAAGCCCTTGAACAGCAGCATGCCCGCGACGGCGGCGCCGGTGCTCTGGCCGCCGAGGATCATCCACTGGCGCCGGTTCTCGTCGTCCTCCGCCTTCTTGACGGCCCGGGACCGGCGCGAGGTGGCCCGGCTGGTGACGCGAGGTTCGTCGACGATGTCGTCCTCGTCGTCTTCGTCCTCGTCCAGCGCGATCGGCTCGTAGACGTCGGTGACGCCGTCCAGTTCCGCGGCCTCGGCCGCGGCGCGCCTACCGCGACCGCCTCTGCCGTTGCGCGCCGCCGCGCCGCGTTCGGCCCGGTCGACGCCGTCGCGCAGCAGGTCGCCCGCGACCGTCTGGCCGGAGAGCAACTGCTGATCCTGGCTGGCCAGCGACCACGCGGCGGTCGGGATGCCGACGGATTCCGGCGCGGAATCGGCCTGCGGCTTGTGCCGGCGGGCCGACCAGGCCGGTAGTCCGTTCTCGCCGACGCCCTCGCGGCGGGCTGATCTTCGATGTGCCTCCTGCTGCGGCTCGGGCGGAGCGGGCCTGGTCGGCTTCGGTCTCGGATCAGGCGGCGGCGGAAGGGGCAGCGGTCCAGATTCCGGGGCGAAACCGCCGGTGGACGGGGACCAGGCCGCGGTGGACGGACCGAGATCCTCGGCGGCTTCCGCGGCCTCCGCCGCTCTGCGCCTGGCCGCGCGCCCTCCCCTGGCGCCGTTGCGTTCGGGCAGCGGCGAACGGCCGAAGCCGGGTGCGTCCCGCTCTCCGTGGCCGTTGCGGCCCGGTTCACCGACCCCGCGTTCGGACAGCGCGTCCCGGCCGAACGGCTCGTGCGGGGCCTCGTGCCAGGACCGTACCTGGGTGGCCTCTTCTTCGGGTTCCTCCCGCCTGCGCCTGCGCCCCGAGCGCGGGGGCGTCTCGGGCACACCCGCCAGTGGGTCGGGGGCGTACGGACCGGGCGCGACCGAGAACAGATCGGACACCGGAGTATCCGGCGACAGCGGATCGAAGGACGTGCCGTGCCGCGAAGAGGGCATCTCGCGGCCGGGCATGACCCGGTTGGATCGCCCGGGCGGCGGATCGGCCTGCGGCGGGTCCGGCTGCGCGTAACCGGCCAGCGGGTCGTACATCGAAATCGGGCCCGACATGGGCGAATACGACGACGGATCGGGCTGCGGCTCGGGTGAGTAGGAAACCGGTTCCGGCGCGGGCGGATCGAACGAGGGGGCCGCGTAGGCGGGCTCCTCCGCGTCGGAATCCGGCGCCGCGTGCGCGGAGTGGCCACCGCCGTCCCGGATGACCGGCAGGTCGCCGGTCAGTTCGGCGACGGAGATGCCACGGCCACTGCGGCGACGTCTGCCACCGCCGGACGAGCCTCCGCTCTGCTGGCCGTTACGCGCCAGCAGTTCCGCGACCGACAGCTGTTTGGAATCCTCGCTCATGACGACACCGTCCCGATCGAGCCCGGCGAAGGCGCGCCGCCGGGCGCGGGCCGACCGTCACCGGTCGCCGTGCCCGCTGAGTACGTTGCTTCGGGTCCACCATTCATATCGGTATCCAGTTTGCGCAGGATCAGCCCTTCACGCAGCGCCCACGGGCAAATCTCCAAAGTATCGAGCGAAAGTGCCCGCATACTCGCCTCCGCGACCAGTGCGCCGGCCACCAATTGCTGTGACCGATCGGAACTTACGCCTTCCAATTCTGCACGGTCCGCCGCCGTCATCCGCGAGATGAACGCAATCAGTTGGCGCAGACCCGAGCTCGTGAGTGTACGACGCACCCGCGGACCCGCCGCGGAGGGTGCCGCTCCGGTGAGCCGTGCCAGCGACCGGAAGGTCTTCGAGGTGCCAACGGCGAGATCGGGCTTGCCCGGCTCGAGCAGCTTCTTCGCCGGTACCACCAGCTCGGCGTCGAGCCAGTCCCGCAGCACGGCGACCCGGCGCTTGCCCGGCGGGTCCTCGCGCAGCCACTCCCTGGTCAACCGGCCCGCGCCCAGCTGCAAGGACAGCGCGACGTCGGGTTCCTCGTCGCCGCCGTTGGTCATCTCGAGCGATCCGCCGCCGATGTCCAGGTTGAGAATGCGCCCGGCGCTCCAGCCGTACCAGCGGCGCACCGCGAGGAAGGTCAGCCGCGCCTCGTCGACGCCGGACAGCACCCGCAGGTCGACTCCGGTCGACTCGCGCACGCGACCGAGTACCTCCTCGGAATTGGCCGCCTCCCGCAGCGCCGAGGTGGCGAACGGCATCAGTTCGACGCATCTGGACGTCTCGGCGATGCTGGCGAATTCGGCCACGGTGTCGATCAGCCGCTGCGCGCCCGCCTCGGTGATTCGACCGGCGACGTCGATGTTCTCCGCGAGCCGCAAGGTGGCTTTCGTCGAGCTCATCGGCAGGGGGTGACCGCCACGATGCGCGTCCACCACGAGCAGGTGAACGGTATTGCTTCCGACATCGAGTACCCCAAGCCGCACATGAACACGGTACTGGGTGGTGTGGCACTTCAGCCCAGGCGACTGAACTGTTAGCGTCCTATTTCGTGACGGTAGGCGCATCACCGAGCAGCCCGACCCGGCCCCGACCAGCGGGGAAGATCGACCCGGCCCCGGAAGTCGATCCGGACTTTCCCCGTGAGTGGATCGAGTTCGTAGATCCGGCAAATGACGAGCATCTGATCGTCGCGGATCTGACTTGGTTGCTGTCGCGGTGGACGTGCGTGTTCGGCACCCCGGCCTGTCAGGGCATCCTGGCCGACCGGCCGGACGACGGCTGCTGCTCGCACGGCGCGTTCCTCTCCGACGAGGACGACCGCAAACGACTGAGCCGCGCTGTGAAGATGCTCACACCCGAGGACTGGCAGCTGCGGGACGAGGCGACCAACGCGCAGGGCAAAGTCACCAAGAGCGGCTACCTGGAACTCGACGAACTGGACGACGAGCCCGCGCTGCGCACGCGCCGGTTCGACGGCGCGTGCATCTTCCTCAACCGTCCCGGCTTCGCGGGAGGAATCGGCTGCGCCCTGCACTCCATGGCGCTGCGGCGCGGCATCGAGCCGCTGGAGGTGAAGCCGGACGTGTGCTGGCAGCTGCCGATCCGCCGCACCCAGGACTGGGTGGACCGGCCCGACGGCGTGCAGATCCTGCGCACCGTGATCACCGAATACGACCGCCGCGGCTGGGGGCCGGGCGGCGCCGATCTGGACTGGTACTGCTCCGGCTCTCCCGACGCCCATGTCGGCAGCAAGCCGGTGTGGCAGTCCTACGCACCGGAGCTGACCGAACTGATCGGCGCGCCCGCCTACGCGGAGCTGGCCAGGCACTGCAAGCGCCGCGAGGGACTCGGCCTGATCGCCGTCCACCCGGCGACGGTGCACGCCGAGCGGATGCGCGAATCCACGGATCCGTTCGCCTGACCAGTTTGCCGGTCGGGCGCTCGGTCGGCCGCGGTCGGCGGACCGATTCGCCGGGCGGTTCACCCCGTCGCCATGCGAGCTTTACCCGGATCGGGTTTGATGTGCCGTTATGTCCAAGAAAGTTCTCACCGCGGCCACCATCGCCCTGGGCGCCGCCCTCTCGCTGACCGGAGTAGCCCACGCCGAGCCGAACGGCGACCCGCACAAGTTCTTCGACTTCACCACGGAGTTCGTGTCGGCCACCGATCCGGCCGCGGTCAACGCCAAGGCCGCGGGCAAGCTCCTGATCGCGAGCCCGTACGGCACCTCCCACACCATCGCCTGCCGCGGTACCAACACCGTCGATCTCTACGACTGCATGCAGGAAGACGATCTGGGCTGGATCACCCTGCAGAAGACCGAGACCCCCCTCGGCACCACGTGGATCTACGTCCCCTGACACACCGCTGAACGCAACGGCCGAGAGCACCGCAGTGCTCTCGGCCGTTGCGGGTTCTCGCCGCGCGGAGCGCTCACGCCTCCAGTTTGTAGCCCAAGCCGCGCACGGTGACCAGGTGTTCCGGCTTGGCCGGATCCGTCTCGATCTTCGAGCGCAGCCGCTTGACGTGCACGTCGAGGGTCTTGGTGTCGCCGACGTAGTCGGCGCCCCACACGCGGTCGATCAGCTGGCCGCGGGTGAGCACCCGCCCGGAGTTGCGCAGCAGGTATTCGAGCAGGTCGAACTCCTTGAGCGGCAAGGTGACCGGCTTGCCGTTCACCATCACGGTGTGCCGGTCGACGTCCATCCGGACCGGACCCGCTTCCAGCACGCCGCTCTCGTTGGAGCCCTCCAGCTCGTCGCCGGCGCCTCGGCGCAGTACGGCGCGGATGCGCGCGATGAGCTCGCGGGCGGAATACGGTTTGGTGACATAGTCGTCGGCGCCCAGCTCCAAGCCGACCACCTTGTCGATCTCGCTGTCGCGCGCGGTGACCATGATCACCGGGACGCCGCTGCGGGTGCGCAACTGCTTGCACACGTCGGTGCCGCTCATGCCGGGCAGCATCAGGTCGAGCAGGACGATGTCCGCACCGGACCGGTCGAACTCGGCGAGCGCGGACGGCCCGTCACCGACGACGGTGACCTCGAAACCCTCCTTGCGCAGCAGGAACGCGAGCGGATCGGCCAGCGACTCCTCATCCTCGACGATCAGAACACTCGTCATCTGCGTGCCTCCACACCATTCGGTCGGCCCGGTCCCGGAGGACGCGGGCTTGTTTCATTCGTGCCAACCACGGCGCCGTCGTGGTCGTCGTCGGCGCCTGCTTCGTGATGGGCGGGTATGCGCAAGGTGAACGTCGATCCGGTGCCCAACTTGCTCCACAGGGTGATTTCCCCGTTGTGGTTGGCGGCCACGTGTTTGACGATAGCCAGGCCTAGACCGGTGCCGCCCGTCTGGCGCGAACGCGCCTTGTCGGACCGGAAGAATCGCTCGAACACCCGCTCCTGGTCCTCTTTGGCGATGCCGATGCCGCGGTCGGTGACCGCCATCGCCACGTGATCGCCGCGCAGTGAGCGGCTCACCGACACGTGGGAACCGGCCGGCGAGTAGGCGATCGCGTTCTCCACCAGGTTGGACAGGGCGGTGACCAACAGGGTTTCGTCGCCGAGCACCTCGAGCCCGCTCGGGCGGTCGGTGCTGACCGTGATCCCGGCGGCTTCGGCGGCGGTGCGGGAACGGTCGACCGCCTGCATCACCACGGTGTCCACGTCCACCACCTCGAGTTCGGGCAGTTTCTCCGCGCCTTGCAGGCGGGAGAGCGCGATGAGCTCGGTCACCATCTTGCCGAGGCGGCGGGATTCACCGAGCACGCGCTGACCGAAGTGTCGCACGGCGTCGGGGTCTTCGGCGGATTCCAGCAAAGCTTCGGCCAGCAGGCTCATGGCGCCGACCGGGGTCTTGAGTTCATGACTGACGTTGGCCACGAAGTCGCGCCGGGTGGCCTCCATGCGCGCCTGTTCGGAATCGTCGTCGGCGAACAGCACGGTGAAGGTGGTCTCCTCGCGCGACAGTTGCCTGGCGACGCCGCGCACCGCGATGCGGCCGCGGCCGGGGACCGGATTCTTGGCGGTGAGGTCGAACTCCGCGGATTCGCCGGTGGCCAGCACCTTCTCCACCGCGGCCCAGGCCCGCTCGTCGAGCAGGCGATTGCGGACCAGGCCGAGTTCCTCCGCGCGCGGATTGACCAGCACTACGTCGCGGTACTCGTCGACGACCGCGATCCCGCTCTCGGAGGCGAGCACGATCAGGTCGAGAACCTGCGACATGGTGAGACCGGAGTCGGCCTGCCTGCGCGCGGCCTGCCTGGCATTCACATACGGGATCAGTAGCCCGCCGACTGCCAGGCCGACGACAGCCGCCAAGATGGCCAGCAGCACGGCCTGGGGAACACTCACACTTGAATCGTACGGTCGCCGACCGGTCGGCCAACGCGGGGTACACGAAGTTTCGCGCAGGTCATAGGCCCTTCCGGCCCCGTTAGCCGCATGTTTACGCGCTGTTCGACGTCACGTATCCGCCTCGTATTCACCGAGCGGTCGGTTTTCTTCGTCGTCGGCCTCGGCCTGGGCCGCGTTCACCGACGCACCGTGCTTGTCCACCCACTCGCCCAGGGCGTAGATCGGGGTCAACAGGTCCACGCCCGCCTCGGTCAGCTCGTATTCGACCCGCGGCGGGGCCTCGGCGTAGCGGTGCCGGCGCACCAGCGTCATCTGTTCCATCCGGCGCAGCGTCTGCGTCAGCATCTTCTGACTGATCCCGCCGACGGCCGCGCGCAGCTCGCCCGGACGCATCGGCCCCTCGCGCAGCAGGTAGACGAGCACCGGTAGCCAGGAGTTGCCGAAGATGTCCACACCCATCCGGGCCGGGCAGTCGGATTCGAAGTCGCCGTAGGGCGCGAATTCCACCCGCTCGGCGCTGACCGGGTCGATCGGTGCTGCGTTCACGGCTCCAGCTTGCCAGCGCCGTTGCGCACCTCCGGGTGCCTTTCGGATTTCCTAGCGTCGTCGTCGAACACATTTCGAGTCAGGAGTTCGAATGCGAATCGGAATCATCGGCGCGGGCGCGATGGCGCGGGCGCTCGGCGGCGGCTGGAGCGCGGCGGGGCACGAAGTACTCATCGGCGCCCGCACCGCCGCCGCCGCGGCGGAATCGGCGGCCTCGATCGGCGGGCGCGCCGGGAGCATCACCGACGCGGCGACGTTCGGCGACGTCGTGCTGCTCGCGTTACCGGTGCCCGCGCTGTCGGAGGTGCTGCACGCGACCGGAGAGCTGCTGGCCGGACGCACGGTGGTCGACTGCACCAACGCCTTCGCCCCGGATGCGGCGGCGCCGGAAGGAGCCACCGCCTTCGTCCTGGCGGAAGACGCCGTCGCGGAACGGGTCGCTGCGCTGGCGCCGGGAGCGCACGTGGTGAAGGCCTTCAACCTATGCGCCGCCGAGGTGTGGCAGGCGAAGGCGCGCGTCTTCGACGAGCGCCGCTTGGCGGTGCCGCTGTGCGGTGACGACGAGGCCGCGCTGCGGGTGGTCGCGGGGCTGGCGGAAGACCTGGGATCGCGGGCGCTCCCGGCGGGCGGGCTGCACCGGGCCCGGTACCTGGAGGCGATGTCGGTGTTCACCGTCGGTCTCTGGTTCGCCGGGCACGACGCCCGCGCGATGTTCCCGCCCTTGGAGGCCGCGTTCGCCGTCGTAGACTGACCGCACGACGATGAGGCCGGAGCGTGCACCCTCGCCCATACCCCGCGACGTCGATGCGCGGGGTGCACGCCCGGACCCGCCCCGGATCTACCAGCCCGGATTGCCGCTGACCGGGATGTTGACGAAGCTCGGACGGCCGGGGTCCAGCTCCAGATGCTGAGGCCGCAAGCCGGTGTCGATCAGCATCGGCAGGATCGGCAAGCCCTTGGGGAAGTTGCCCGCGTAGACGTCGACGCGCAGGCGGTGACCGGGTTGCAGGATCGCCTCGGTGGCGGGCAGCGCGATGTCCAGCGTGGTCACCTCGCCGGGGACCGTGGGCTGCCGCTGCTCCAGCGAGGTGTACGGCCGCGGATCGGTGTAGTCGCCGTTGGCCGACTTGCTGCTGTTCGCCTCATCGATCGCCCGCAGCGAAGCCATGAGCTGACCGGACGACAGCACGCTGGACTGCCCGTCCGGCGCGACATCGTTCACCGTGACCACCCAGTACCCGTCGGCGGCATCTTGAACGGTGTTGAGCCGCACCGCGATCCGCCCCGAAATCGTGGTCGGCTCGCCGACCGGGGCGCTGGTGAAGGTCAGCCCGTTGAGTTCCTCGACCCTGGAGTCCTTCGCACAGCCGTCGATGACCGAAAGCACACCGGCACTGCCCTGGGCGGCGTCGTTGGAACACAGGCTGGTCAGGCCGGGCGCCGCGGTCAGACGCGCGGG
This sequence comes from Nocardia sp. NPDC047038, assembly GCF_040644075.1. Classification (NCBI taxonomy): domain Bacteria; kingdom Bacillati; phylum Actinomycetota; class Actinomycetes; order Mycobacteriales; family Nocardiaceae; genus Nocardia; species Nocardia sp. NPDC047038. The sequence goes on from NZ_JBEYVQ010000002.1 coordinate 83,545, forward strand.
CTCGCCGGTGCCCGTGGCATCGAGCGAACCGTCGTAGCGGCTGTTCGCGGTGCCGCTGGCGGCGGCGGACAGGTACATCCTGCGATGCACCGCCTGCCCCGGATTCGCGGCGGCGGTCGACGCGGCGAACGAGTCGGTGGTGATCCAGCCACCGCCCTGCTGACGCAGGGTGATCGGGCCGTACTGCTCGATGCCGTTGTCGATGTCTTTGAGCCACCGGTCGAACCACGCGCGCTGCAACACATCCAGCCGCGGCGGCAGGCCCGGCTTGCCGTACTCGTTGCCCGAGTTGAGGTGGTAGGTGTTGCCCATCAGCAACTGCTTCCGGCCCGGCGGCAGCGGAATCTCGTCGTAGATCTTGGATTCCGAGTAGGTGAACAGGTCGTGCCAGCCGCCGGTGACGAAGGTCGGCGTCCGGATACCGCTGGGATCACCGAGCCAGTCCTGGCGCGGGCCGGAGCCGTCGGTCAGCAGTTCCTTGGCGCGCGGGTCGAGATCCTCGATGCGCGCGGTGGTGTAGACGTTGAGCAGGACGTCCATGAAGGTCAACGGATCGCGGGCGCGGTCGGCCAGCCACGTGGTGTCCAGTTGCCCGTTGAGCACCGAGGCGAGATCGGGAATCAGCTTGAGCCCGTTGACCGCGGTGAGCCACAGCGGGATGAAGTTGAAGCCGAAGCCGCCGCCGGGTGCGAGCACGTCGTTGACCAGGTCGCTTCCCGGCACGACCGGGAAGATCGCCTGCAAGGCGGGCGGGCGCTTCTGCGCGACCTGCACCTGATTGATCCCGGAGTAGGAGATGCCGTTCATGCCGACGCGTCCGTTGGACCACGGCTGCCGGGACGCCCAGTCGATCACCTCGAGCGTGTCCTGTTGTTCGCGTCCGCGCAGCATGTCCCAGACGCCCTGAGAGAAACCGGTGCCGCGCACGTCGACGACCACCTGCGAGTAGCCGCTCTTGATCAGCTGCCGGTCGACGGTGAAGTTGCGCAGTTCGCCCCCGCCGAACGCCTTTGTCAGGTCGGTGACGCCGGACAGCGGCGTGCCGCTCATGTCGATCTGCCGGAAGAATTCGATCAGCGCGTCGGACAGGCCGGGGATCGACTGCGCGTGATCGGCCAGATTCGACACCAGCTTGGTGTACGGCGTGAGATTGACGATCGTCGGCGTAGGGGTGTCGACAGGGCGGCCGGAGGCGTCCGCGGGCCGGTAGACGTTGCCCTTCAGGACCGTTCCGTCACTCATCGTGATGGGAACGTCCCACTGGATGTTGATGTTCGGGTACTGCTGCGGATCATCTTGGGTGGCAGTCCAAGCCGCTCCGGCAGCGCCGCCGTCCGGGCCGGTAGGCGGCGCGACGGCATCGGCGCCGGCGGCGAGCAAGGGGACGAGCATCGTGACGGCAACCGCCGCCACTGTGGCCCGCAGCGCGTTCTTCATCGGACGTGATCCACCTCTCGGCTGGTCGAACGACCAGAGTGTACCTACTTACTTCCCGGTAGAAATAGTGGGTAACTTAAATCGCCGACATCGCGCCGCGGATCGACCGGCATCCCTCCGGCGTGTCGCACGGCAACACCTCATCGAAACGACGACGCGCTGCCACCCGGGCGGGTGACAGCGCGTCGAGAGTGCTCGGTATGCGGGTTACTTGCCGCCCTGACCGGCGACGGCGGCGGCGCCCGCGGCGGCCGCCTCCGGGTCGAGGTACTCGTGCGGGCGCACCGGGCGCAGGTTCTCGTCCAGCTCGTACCGCAGCGGGATGCCGGTGGGGATGTTCAGGCCCGCGATGTCCTCGTCGGAGATCTGGTCGAGGTGCTTGACCAGCGCGCGCAGCGAGTTGCCGTGCGCGGCGACCAGCACGGTCTTGCCGGACAGCAGGTCCTTGGAGATGGTCGACTCCCAGTACGGCACCATCCGGTTGACCACGTCGAGCAGGCATTCGGTCTTCGGGACATCTATGCCCGCGTAGCGCGCGTCGCCCTCTTGGCTGTACTCGTTGGCCGGGTCGATCGGCGGCGGCGGGGTGTCGTAGCTGCGGCGCCACAGCATGAACTGCTCGTCGCCGTACTTCTCCCTGACCTGCGCCTTGTTCTTGCCTTGCAGCTCACCGTAGTGGCGCTCGTTGAGCCGCCAGTCCCGGATCACGGGGATCCAGTGCCGGTCGGCGGCGTCCAGCGCGATGTTCGCGGTGGAGATCGCGCGACGCAGCAGCGAGGTGTAGACGACGTCCGGCAGGATGCCGTGCTCGGCCAGCAGTTCCCCGGCACGCTTGCCCTCGGCGATGCCCTTGTCGGTCAGATGCACGTCCACCCAGCCGGTGAACAGGTTCAGGGCGTTCCATTCGCTTTCGCCGTGGCGCAGCAGCACGAGGGTGTACGTCATGCGGCCATCCTCCCATGCGCGCTGCGCCGGGTCGCATCGGTTCCCGCCTCCGCCGCCCCGGTCCTGGCGCGAAAGCGCGATGTCAGACCGGTTCGTCGGCGGTGTGCTCCGCGGCGAGCACGCCCGCGCCCGCCAGGGTGGCCCCGTGGGTGATCTCGGAGAGTTCCACGCGCAGTCCGCGCAGGAATTTCAGTCCGGCGTGCGCGTCCACCGCGGCCCGCAACGGATCCCACAGCGGCGCACCGGATTGCGCGAACCCGCCGCCGATCACCACCCGGTCGACGTCGAGCAGGGCGGCGGCCGAGGCGACCGCCGCGCCGAGCGCGGTGCCAGCCCGGTGCAGCGCGGCGACGGCGATCTCGTCGCCCGCGTGCGCGTCCGCGGCCAGCCGCACCCCCGTGGCGCCGGGCCAACCCTGCTCGCGCGCCCAGCGCACCGACGACATGCCACTCGCGACCGCCTCGACGCAGCCGCGGCCGCCGCAGCCGCAGGGCGTGTCCCACCCGGGCACTACGATGTGACCCACGTGCCCGGCGTTGCCGGTGCGCCCGAGCAGCACCTTGCCGCCCGCGACGATCCCTCCGCCGATGCCCGACGACACCGTCATGGCCAGCGCGTCGGGCACCCCGCGCAGCGCGCCGAGGCGATGTTCGGCCAGCGCGAGACAAGCGCCGTCGATGGCGAAACGAATCGTGGCGGCGGGAAAGAGTTCCCGCACGGCGGCGACGATCGGGAATCCCGTCTTCCACTCCGGGATGTTCAACGGACCCGTGACGCCGGTGCGCACATCCACCGGCCCGGCCGCACCGATACCTACGGCGCTGACGGGTTCCGGCCCCGCGACCGCGCGCAGCAGTTCACGACAGACGTCCCACACGCCCGCGTCCGGCACGTCCACCCGGCGCACGTCGCGCACGTCGGCACCGGGGCCGACCACCCCGGCCGCGAACTTCGTCGCGCCGATGTCGAGAGCGAGAATCGCCAATGCCGTCCCTTCGCCGATCCGAGCCACCTGCGATTGTCACCCGGGAACCGGACGGGGCGACGACCGGCTACGGCTTGTCGGCGGAATCGACCAGATGCTCGAAGGCGCGCAGGTTCTGCAGCGACTCGCCGCGCGAGACGCGCCACTTCCATTCCCGCCGAATGGATTCGGCGAAACCGAGTTCCAGCAGCACGTTGAAGTCGGCGTCGACGGCCTCGAGAATCTGGCCGAACACCCGGTCCAGTTCGTCGGCGGTGACGGCGTGCGCGGACATCCGGCCCACCAGGTAGATGTCGCCGACCCGGTCGAGGGTGTACGCGACGGCGTAGAGCCTGCGGTTTCGGCGCAGCAGGAACTTGTACACGCCTTCGAAGTTCTCGTCGGGCTTACGGCAGACGAACGCTTCGAAGCGGACCCCGTGCTTGCCCACCGTGACCATCACCGTGGTCTTCAGTTTGCGCTCACCGGGCAGGACGACGACGAAGGTCTCCTCCCCCGGCCGGGTGTATTCGATCTCCCTGTCCCGCAGCGTCTCATCGATGAGCCGCGCGGTCGTCTGTACCTCGTTCACCGGCGCACTCCCATCCGGCGCCGCCACAGCGCCCGCGATCTCGCCTGACTGTTCTCGCCGAGCAGGGCGGCCGTCCGCTCCGCGGCGAGACCGGTGTGGTCGTCGGACACCCGGTCGTAGGCATCCTCCCGCACAGCGCTGTGCGCCAGGCCGCGTCCGCCGAAAGCCGCCCGCTCGTCCCGGAAACCGGCCATGGCCGCGGCGTAGCTGGCGAGCAGCCCGTCGGCCGTGTGCGCCCAGGAGAAGTTGGCCGCGTGCGCGACGGCCTGCTCGCCCATCCGGTGCAGCCGGTCCGGGTCGTCCAGCAGGTGGCGCAGCGCGTTCGCCCAGTCCACGGTGCGGTGGCCGGGGACGAGCAGGCCGGACGCCTCGTGCCGTACGGCCGTGCCGAGACCGCCCACGTCGGCGGCGAGCACCGGGGTGCCACTGGCCTGCGCCTCGATCGCGACCAGGCCGAAGGACTCGTTGTAGCTCGGCACCGCGACCAGATCGGCGGCGCGGTAGACCAGCACCAGCCGTTGCGGCGGCTGCGGGGGCAGGAAACTGACCCGCTCGGCGATGCCGAGTTCGGCGGCCAGATCGATCAGCGCGTCCGGCCGCTCCAGCCCGCTGCCGGACGGGCCGCCCACGATCAGCACGCGCAGTTTGCGCTCCGGGTCGGCGCGCAAGACCTCGGCCGCGGCGCGCACCAGCACATCGGGCGCCTTCAGCGGCTGGATCCGGCCGACGAACGCGACGATCCGCTCGTCGGCGGCCAGCCCGAGCGCGGCGCGGGCGGCGGCCTTGTCACCGGGGCGGTAGCAGGTCAAGTCGGCACCCGGCGGGACGACATCGATGCGCTCGGGGTCGGCGCCATAGAGTTCCACCAGCTGGCGGGCTTCCTCAGCGGTGTTGGCGACCAGGCGATCGGATTCGGCGATCACTTGCTTCTCGCCGATCTCGCGAGTCGCCGGTTCGGGACAGTCGCCCTCGGCCAGCGCGGCGTTCTTCACCGCCGCCAGGGTGTGCGCGGTGTGCACCAGCGGCACCCGCCACCGGTCCCTGGTCAGCCAGCCGACCTGGCCGGACAACCAGTAGTGCGAGTGCACCAGGTCGTAGTGGCCGGGCAGGTGCCTGGCCTCCTGACGCAGCACCTCCGCGGTGAAGGGGCACAGCTGGGTGGGCAGATCGTGCTTGTCCAGCCCCTCGAACGGGCCTGCCACCACGGTGCGCACCAGCACGCCGGGCGCGGCCTCCTGGACCGGCGGGACGTTCGACGCGGTGGCCCGGGTGAAGATCTCCACCTCGGTGCCGCGCCGGGCCAGCTCGACGGCCGTTTGCAGGACGTAGACGTTCATGCCGCCCGCGTCGCCGGTGCCCGGCTGAGCGAGTGGTGAGGTGTGCACCGATAACACGGCGATACGGTTCGGCCGTAGGTCCAGGCGCTGACTCACACTATCCATAGTGCACGTTGCGTTCCCCGGCCCAGACACGCTATCCGCGGCAAGTGAGAGCTATCACAGAGCAGACATGAATCCGATCACAGACTCTCGATGAACGCGCGCACCTCGGCGACGAACCGGGAACGGTCCTCGATGAACAGGCCGTGCTGGGCGTCCTCCCAGAACGACACACGCGCGTCCGGCACGGCCTCGGCGATGTAGCGGCCGTTGTCGACGGGAACGACCCGGTCGGCGGTCCCGTGCAGGACGAGCACCGGAACGTCCAGTGTGCGCAGGGTCTCGGTGTTGTCGACGGTCCGGTAGAACAGCGCTTTGCGCACCGCGGGCGGGGTGGCGAGACTGGCCCCGAACAAGCGCTGCGCGTCCGGCCCCTTGTCCGCGCCCGGTCCGGTGTTCGCATTGCCGAACACACCGAAGGCGCGCACCGCCCGCCCCGCGCTCTCCTCGAAGACGCCCGGAATCGCCTCCCGCATCATGCTGCCGGTCGCCGCGCCGGGCACACCGGGGCCGATATTCGCCATCGAGCCGGTGTAGACGACGCCCGCCACGGCGCCGGTGCCATAGGCGGTCAAGTAGTCGGTCAGCACGATCCCGCCGTAGGACCAGCCGAGCAGCACCGCCTCGGACGCGATGCCCTCGGCCGCCAGCACCGCCGCGACGTCGGCCGCCCAGTTCTTCGGATCGTCGTAGCCCGCCGCGGGCGCGTCGGAGTAACCGTGGCCACGCAGGTCGACGGCGACCACCCGCATGTGCGCGGCGAGGTCGTCGGCGGCTCCACCCCAGCAGCGCAGATTCGCCGACCAGCCGTGCAGCAGCACCAGCGGCCTGCCGTGCGCCGGGCCGCTCACCCGGTAGACGATGTTGGTTCCGTCCGCGCTCACCACGTCCCGAATAGCCATGCACCGAGGCTAACCGTGCTCGCGGGACCGCCAGGACCCGGCAAACCTCGCGCACCTAGGATCTGTTCGCATGAGCACTCGCACCGCCGTCGTCACCGGAGCCAGCTCGGGGATCGGGGAGGCCACCGCCCGTGAGCTGGCCAAGCAGGGCTATCACGTCTACGTCGGTGCGCGCAGGCTGGATCGCCTTGGCCGCCTCGCCGACGAGATCGGCGGCACCGCACTGGAACTCGACGTCACCTCGGACGAGTCGGTGCGGGCGTTCACCGAAGCGGTCGAGCGCGTCGACGTGCTGGTCAACAACGCGGGCGGCGCGAAGGGCCTGGCTCCGGTGGCCGAGGCCGACCTGGACGACTGGCGCTGGATGTGGGAGACCAACGTGCTCGGCACACTGCGCGTCACCAAGGCGCTGCTGCCGAAGCTGATCGCCTCCGGTGACGGGCTGATCGTCACCGTCACGTCGGTGGCCGCGTTCACCGCCTACGACAACGGCGCCGGGTACACCTCCGCCAAGCACGCGCAAGCCGTGCTGCACCGCACGCTGCGCGGAGAGCTGCTCGGGCAGCCGGTGCGCCTCACCGAGATCGCGCCCGGCGCGGTGGAGACCGAGTTCTCGCTGGTGCGTTTCGGCGGCGACGCCGAACGCGCGGCCAAGGTGTACGAGGGCATCGATCCGCTGGTCGCCCAGGACATCGCGGAGGTCATCGGGTTCGTCGCGTCGCGACCGGCGCACGTCGATCTGGACCAGATCATCATCAAGCCGCGTGACCAGGCGGACGCGGGCCGGTTCGCCCGGCGTACTTCATAGCGGATGCACATTACCCGTTCGGCTGCGCCAGCCCCGGCCGCGAATTGCTGGGCCTTCGCTGTTCGCCCGTAGCCGTTACCATCCGAGAAGCCGCACGCGTAAGACATCGGATGGGAGTGATTCGGCTCATGTTCAAGGGCTTCAAAGAGTTCCTGATGCGCGGGAACGTCATCGATCTCGCGGTCGCCGTCGTCATGGGCACCGCGTTCACCTCCGTGGTGACCTCGGTGACGAAAGGTGTCGTCAATCCGCTGCTCGCGGTGTTCGGCAGCACCAATCAGCTGGGTCTCGGCGTACAGCTGATCCCCTCCAAGCCCGCCACCTTCATCGCCGTCGGCCCGATCATCACGGCCGCCATCGATTTCTTGATGGTCGCGGCGGTGCTGTACTTCGTGCTGATCCTGCCCATGAAAACGATCAAGAATCGCTTCGGCACACCGAAGGCGGCCGAGCCCACCCAGATCGAACTGCTGACCGAGATTCGCGACCTGCTCGCCGAGCGGCACGAAGCGGTCCGCGCCCAACGCCAGGCCGACCGAGAGGTCGAAGAGGAACACGCCGACGACGCGACCGAAGAACAGAACGTGAAGGTGCGCTAGAACCGGTCAGCGCGCCCCCGCGGGCTGCGGGGGCAGGGGTGTGGCGGAGACCACGGCGGACGGCGCGCCCCGCAACGCCGACATGGTTTTCCAGGTGTCCCAGTCGATGGTCCAGTCGTAGAGGTCGCCGTCGGCGGCCGAGAGCGGGATCGAGGTTCCGGTCACCTCGACCGGATCGCCGTACAGGGACGTGGGGAAATAAGCCTGGGCATCACCGGGCGACAGATTGATGCAGCCGTTGGTGACGTTCGCCGACCCTTGCGCCGACAGCGATTCCGGGTTGGCGTGGATGAATTCGCCGTTGTTGGAGATGCGTACCGCCCAGCGTTCGCGAACATTGGTGTAGAACGGCGGGTTCGACATCATGAAGTCTTCGTACTTCTCGGTGACCACGTGGACACCGGAACGAGTCACGTTGCGCGCCTCGTTGCCCTCGCCGTAACTGACGGCGAAATCGAAGACCGTCCGTCCGTCGCGGACCACCTGCATGCGGTGACTCGGGGCGCTCGCCTTGACGATCTGGCTGCGGCCGATGCGGAAATCGGTGGTCAGGTCGGAATCGCCGTAGTTGCCGCCACCGAGGTCGAGGCCGTAGAGGCGGGCCGAGACGTGCACGGCGGTCCCCGGTGTCCAGTAGTTCTTCGGACGCCAGTGCAGGCGGGAGCCGCCGTCGTCCGGGAACCAGGCCCACGCGCCCTCGGTGGGCGGGTCGGTGGTGATCGTGAGCGCCTTCTCCACCGCCGCCTTGTTCGTGACGGAGGACTTGAACTGCAGGATGATCGGCGCCGCGATGCCGACCTCCTGGTTGTCGCCGATGTTCAGGGTCGCGGGGACGGTGCTCTTGGGCTTCAGGGTGTGGAACGAGCCGTCGATCGGGATCGGCTTGCCGTCGGCGCCGACGGCGGTGCCGGACCAGGCGTAGGTGGCGTCGTAGCCGAGCGGCTCGGTGATGGTGTAAGCGCGCCGGTCCGGCGCGAGTTCGCCGCGGACCTGCTTGCCCGCGGCGTTGGTCAGCGCGACCTGATCGATCGTGCCGTCGCTGATCGTCACCGAGACCGGCGTTGTCGGGTTGACGTTCGTGGCGTCGGCGGCGGGGGTCAACGTCGCTTTGGCGATCGGACCGGCAGCGGCACGCGGCTTTCCGGAGCCGCGGTCTATCGTGCAACCGGCCACCAGAGCGACGACCACGAGCAGGAGGGCCGACACCACGGCAACCGATCGGCGGATCATCGTGCGGTGGTTCACTTCGTCGAATCTACGCGCGGCGCGCGCGCCGACCCGTCGACGCAGCGTGTGGTGTCGGCCTCAACGGGTCAGAGGGTGAGACCCACCGTGACCGGTTCGGGTTCCAGCCGGATCCCGAAACGCTCGGCCACGCCGTCGCGGACCGTCCTCGCCAGCGCCACCACATCGGCCGCACTGGCGCTGCCGCGATTGGTCAGCGCCAGTGTATGTTTCGTCGACAGCCGGGCGGGCGCACCGTCGCCGGGGAAGCCCTTGGCGAAACCGGCCCGCTCGATGAGCCAGCCCGCGGAGAACTTGACTCCGTCCGGCGCCGGATAGGTCGGGACCGCGACGTCGCCCAGATGAGCGGCGATCGCGGCGCGCACCTGGGCCACCCGCTCCGGCGCGACCACCGGATTGGTGAAAAACGAACCCGCGCTCCAGGTGTCGTGGTCGGCCGGATCGAGGACCATGCCCTTGCCCGCACGCAACCGCAGCACCGCTTCCCGCACCTCGGCCGCGGGGCGGGACTCGCCGTCCGCGGCGCCCAGCGCCGAGGCCAGCTCGCCGTAACGCAGCGGCACGCTGGAACCGTCTGCGCGCAGCGCGAAATCGACCGCGAGCACGACGGCGTCGTCACGGTGCTTGAGCACGCTGGTGCGGTAACCGAAACCGAGTTCCGCGGGCTCCACCCACCGGATCTCACCGCTGGCGCGATCCAGCAGGCGTACCCGGCGCAGTAGATTCGCCACCTCCGCGCCGTAGGCGCCGACGTTCTGCACGGGCGTCGCACCCGCCGAACCGGGAATGCCGGACAGACACTCCAATCCTCCGAGACCCGCCTCGACCGTCGCCCGCACCACGGCGTCCCAGTCCGCGCCCGCCTCGGCGACCACGCCACCGTCGCCGATCTCGACGCCGCCGGTGGCGATCCGCACCACGACGCCGTCGAAGCCGTCGTCGCCGATCAGCAGATTCGAGCCACCCGCGAGCAGCAGCACCGGGACACCCGCCGCGTCCAGCACACGGACCGTCGCGACCAACGCTTCGGTCGTCGCGCATTCGGCGACCAGGGCGGGTCCACCCACTCGCAGCGTGGTCAGCTCCGCCAACCGCACGTCGGCGCATAGCCGCGCGCCGGTATCGGCGAGGAGATCCGACGGCACCACTCGTGAAGTTCGCACGATGCTAAACGGTAGCGTGCGCGCTAATGGGGACACGCTGGTGTATTGCTCCCAGCAGTCGCTCAGATGGCACCATCCGGATAGCACGAGTGCTACGCGGTAGCATGCGTGCGATGGCCCCATCCCGGGGTATCCAGCCGCGAGCAGATCGGACAACAGGAGTCGTGGAGCTCGAGCGCCACACGGTAGCGTGTGGACCCATGGCTACACCGCTGGCGTACACGGCCCGCTACACCCATCCGACCGCCGCGGTGCGCGCGGCATTCGCGAACGACCAGTACTGGAAGGATCGCATCGCGGAGGTCGGCGGCCCCAATGCCCGGCTGGAGTCGGTCACCGTCAGCGGTGACGAGGTGCGCGTCGAGATGGTGCAGGCCATCCCCGCCGAACAGCTCCCCGCCGCGATCACCGCGGTGCGGCCCGGCGATCTGATCATCCCGCGCGTCGAGCACTGGACCGGGGACCAGGCCACCTTCGAGGCCCGCGTCGAGGGCGCGCCCGCCGAGGTCCGCGGCGCCATCGCCTTGGCCGCCGACGGCTCCGACGCCGTCACCACGGTCGACGGCACCATCGAGGTGAAGATTCCGCTGTTCGGCAGCAAGATCGAGAAGGCGATCGCCGAGCACCTCACCGAGCTGCTGAAGAACGAGGCGGAGTTCACCGGCAAGTGGCTCACGGCGCACTGACCGGTCTCGAGAGCACGGTCACTGTTCGACGTCACATCGCGCGGTCCCGGCCTTCGTGTCAGTTCCGCACTCCACCCGCCCATCGAGGTCGGCGCCGCCGGACCCAGTAACGTGTGAGCCCATGGCACGCCGATTGGACTACTCCGCCCGCTATCCGCTGCACACCACAAAAGAGCTGTACGCGGCGCTGTCGAACCGCGATTACTGGGACGCGCGGATGGGCGAGATGCGGAAGTACACCCCCGGCAACGAGGTGGTCCGGCTGGAGGCGGGCGACGACGGGATCACGGTCGAGCTGCACCACGTCCTGCCGCGCGACATGCTGCCGGAAATCGCGCAGACGGTGATGCGCAAGGACATGGTGATCACCCGCAAGGAGTTCTACAGCCCGTACGCCGCGGAGGAGACCACCGGCAAGTACTCGGCGTCCATTCCCGCAGGCCCCGGCAGCCTCGGCGGCACCATCCGCCTGTTCCCCACCGACACCGGCTGCACCATGCGCTTCTCGTCGGAGGCGAAAGTTTTCATCCCCATGGTGGGTCCGCGCCTGGAACAGCTGATGCTGGTGAACCTGGTCGACCTGTTCCGCGGCGAGGCCGAGTTCACGGTTCAGTGGCTGGAAGAACAACACCCCACTCGCTGACCAAACCGGTCGGCAATATCACTCGTGGCACCACCGCCGTCAATCGTCTCCGCCGCAGCGACCGCTGGCTGATCAACGACGAATTCGTCGCCGACCGGTTGCGCGGTGCGCCCGATCCGCTGGTCGTCGATCTCGGGTACGGCGCGAGCCCGTGGACCACGTTCGAGCTGGCCGCTCGGCTGCGCACGATCCGCGCCGACGTGCGCGTGGTCGGATTGGAGATCGACCCGCAACGCGTGGTGCCCGGCCGCGACGGCGTCACCTTCGCACGGGGCGGATTCGAATTGGCCGGGCTGCGGCCGGTTCTGGTGCGCGCCTTCAACGTCCTGCGGCAGTACCCGGAAGCGGCGGTCGGCGAGGCATGGTCGACGGTGCTGGCCGGGCTGGCGCCGGACGGGCTGTTGGTCGACGGCACCTGCGACGAATTGGGTAGACGCTGCGCATGGATCCTGCTCGACCGGGACGGACCGCGCTCGCTCACGCTGGCCTGGGATCCTTTCACCGTCGAGCGTCCCTCCGACCTCGCCGAACGCTTGCCGAAAGCGTTGATCCACCGCAACGTTCCCGGTGAGCCGATTCACGCGCTGCTGACCGCCGCCGATCGCGCGTGGGCCCACGCCGCGCCGATGGCACCATATGGCCCCCGGGTCCGCTGGCGCGCGGCGGCGCGGGCGCTGCACGCGGAAGGCTTCCCGATCCGCCACTACCGCCGCCGCCTGCGCGACAGCGTGCTCTCGGTGCCGTGGTCGGCGGTCGCGCCGCTCGGTACGAGCTAGCGCGGTTTCGTCACGCTACGGCAAGCGCCTGATATACCCGTCGCGCGGCGCGCGGCGACAAGCGCGCACCCGCGTCGGTGATCTCCTCGCCCGCGCACCGGTGGATCGCGACCGCGTCGGCCACCACCTCGTTCAAGGCGGACTGCCCGATATCGGCCTCGGCGAGGTCGAGCACCGTGCGGACCGGCGTCGTCACCAGGAACGCACCCGCCGATTCCACGTCGGCGCCTGCCAGCGTTCGGCGCACGACCACCAGCCGCGGCGTCACCGGCGGACGTCCCGCGCGCGCCGACAGGTGCAGGAACCGCGGGCACAGGCTGCCGAGCCCGTGCAACTCCGCCGCACTCTGATGGGAGACCACCGCGGCGCCGTCGAACCAGGCCGCCCACATCGCGTACTCGTCGAGCGGGCCGTCCGGCCACCCGGCCAACCGGAGCATGCCGACTCCGGCCCTCGTCACCGAACCATCGCCAAGGGCTGCTCGCACCCGCGCTCCGCACCCGGTGCGCAGCACCTGGCGAGTCGTGAAGAAACCGGCGTGCCGACCGGCCCAGCGGCGCAGAACACGCCATCCTTGTTCCGCGGATCCGATCGCGCGGCTTGCCTCATCGCCGGCCATGGGCATCAGGCTACGCTCGATTTTTGTGCTTCATGTCACATTCGAACCCCTCACGACCTCCTCAGAGACGGCACAGAAAGGTCGGGAAGAATTTTGGCCATGAGTACGAACGCAACCTCGCCCTCGACGATCAACCGGCGGACCCTGCTGATCGCCCTGACCGTGGTAGCGATTCTGCTCGCCACGGTCTTGGTCGGCGGCGAGGCCTACGCCAGGCACACGGTGTCGAACTGCATCAGCTCGCAGTTCGAGAAGGAGATGGGGTCGAAGATCGACGTGAGCTTCGGGCCCAAGCCGATGCTGCTCACCTGGATCGACGGCAAGGTGCCGACGGTCAAGGTGAACAGTGCCGACACCAAGTTCGGTCCCGCCGTCGGGATGGCGGTGCACGCCGTCTTCCGCGACGTCGACGTCGCCGACCAGAACGGCAGCGAGATCGGCAGTTCCTCGGCCGACGTCACCTGGAGCAACGAGGGGATCAAAGAGACCCTCGGCGGCATGGTCAGCGGGGTGAGTTCCTCGGCGAGTACCGGCATGCTCACCCTGTCGGTGCTCGGCGGCTTCGCCGAACTCCAGTTGAAGCCGCAGATCGTGAACGGCATGGTCAAGGTGGAGACGATGTCGGCGGAGTTGCTCGGCATCGGCCTGCCCTCCGACCTGGTGCAGAGCATCGTCGACCTGTTCACCAAGAGCCTGCAGAGCTACCCGCTCGGCATGGCGGCGACCGACCTGAAGGTCACCGACTCCGGCGTCGACGTCCACCTCTCCGGCGGGCGTACCCAGCTCGAGCAGGCGGGCAACGGCTCCGACACGCGCTGCTGAACGCGCACCGCCGCACGGCCTTCGGGCCTTGCGCTTTGACGGTCAGCTCGGGAAACCATCGAGCACTTCACGCGATTTCGACAGCCCGAGCCGGGTCGCGCCCGCCGCGATCAGCTCCGCGGCCGCCTCGGCGGTCCGGATGCCGCCACTGGCCTTGACGCCGAGCCTGTCGCCGACCGTCTCGGCCATCAACCGCACCGCGTGCGCGCTCGCGCCGCCCGCGGGGTGAAATCCCGTGGAGGTCTTCACGAAATCGGCGCCCGCGCGTTCGGCGACCCGGCACACCTGCACGATCGCTTCGTCCGGCAGCGCGGCGGACTCGATGATCACTTTCAACAGCGCCCGATCCCCGATCGCCTCGCGGACCGTGACGATGTCGGACAGCACCGCCGTGTAATCACCCGCGCGAGCCGCGCCGACATCGATGACCATGTCCACCTCGGCGGCGCCCTGATCCACCGCGAGCCGCGCCTCGGCGCCTTTGACCAGCGAATGATGCTTCCCCGAAGGGAATCCGGCGACCGTCGCGACCACCAGTCCGGGCGCGCGCACCGGCAACATGGACGGCGACACACAGATCGCCAGGACGCCAAGCGCCCGTGCGTCTTCGATCAACGCGTCGACCTGCGCGGGCGTCGCCTCCGGAGCGAGCAGCGTGTGATCGATCATGGCGGCCACTTCGGCCCTGGTCAGCGACGTGGAACTTGCCATGGGGTGAGAGTCTGGCACACCGGAATCGAATTCCGTTGCGCGCCTGGCGGCAGTTCGCGCACACTCGTAGCTGATGGCGCATCGGACAACGTGACGCCACGGTCGCTGACTAACGTGTGCGGATGGGCCCTACTTCGTTCGGGAGGAGACGACCGTGCTGATCCGTCGCGAACGCGTCGACGACGCCGCGGCCACCGCGGCGGTGCATCGCAGCGCATTCGCACCGCGCTATGCCTCCGCCGCCGCGTCCGGTGGCCGCCCCGGCGCCGACCCGCCCGAGGTCGACCTGGTCGCCCAGCTGCGCAGTGACGAGGGTTGGATCCCGACGCTCTCGCTGGTGGCGATCGAGCACGACAGCGTGGTCGGCCACCTGTGCTTGACCAGAGCCGCCGTCGGCCCGTTCCCCGTGCTGGCGCTCGGCCCGATCGGCGTTCTCGCCGACCATCAGGGCGCCGGAGTCGGCTCAGCCCTCATGCACGCGGCGCTCGGCGCCGCGGACGCCCTCGACGAACCACTGATCGGCCTGCTCGGCAGCCTGGAGTTCTACCCGCGCTTCGGTTTCGTCCCCGCCGCCCGCCTCGGCATCACCCCCGACGACCCGTCGTGGATCAGCCACTTCCAGGTCCGCTCCCTCTCGGCCTACGACTCCCAGATCGCCGGCGAATTCCACTACGCCGAACCGTTTTACAACCTCTGAGCACCACCGCTCGACCCGGACGCGTACTGCACAGACAACCCGCGCCGCAGCCGACCCGATGCTCAGCTTCCGGCTCGCCCTGCGGGTGGGCGCTAGGCCCACGGGTCGATGACGGGCACCCCGGCAGCCCGGAACAGCGCGGTATCGCGAGTCGCGACGGCCATCCGAGCGGCGCTGGCCGTCGCGGCGATTAAGCCGTCGGCAGTCCCGATCGCCGCGCCGGTGGCGCGGGCAGCCGCCATGAGTTCGGCATACACCGCGGAGGTGGTCAGGTCGAATGCGAGTATTCGCTCGGCGAACAGAGGCAACACCCGTGTTTCGAACCTGTCGCGCAAGTTGTCTCGCCGCCTGCCCGCCGGCATCGCGGCAATTCCGAACCGCAGTTCGGCCACAGTGACAGCTGACAGGTGCAGAGTGCGCAGAGGTTGAGCATTCATCCAGGCGACTACACGCGAGTCCGGAGCCTTGCGCAGCGGTTCGGAGATGACGTTGGTGTCGAGAACGATCACTCGAACTCCACGGGAGGGATCGGCCGTCGGTCACGGGCGTTCAGGGCGTCGAACTCGTCATCGGTGAGCTCGATCTCACGACCGATCTCCGCCAGCAACGACCCGAGTTCAACCTGCGCCACAGGCGTGACGGCTTCGATGAGGATCGCGCGGACTTCCGCCTCGGTACTGCGTCCATGCTGGGCCGCGCGGACACGCAGTGCCTCGCGTACCTCGTCGGGTAGATCACGAACGGTCAGCCTGGCCATATCCACTCACCCACTCCGAGTTGACGGCAATAGCGTCATTGCCTTCATTGCCTTCAAGCATAGACGGCGATCGCACTAGGGGACACCTTGTCGAGCGCTCGGCGAAGGCGCGGCAAATGCCCGGCGGTGCACCTGGGAAGATGAACCCCATGAGTTCCGCTCCACCCGTCTCGGACGAACGCCGCTACGTGCTGACTCTCGGCTGCCCGGATCGGCCGGGCATCATCGCCCGGATCACGTCGTTCATCGCCGAGTTCGGCGGCTCGATCGTGGAGGCGGGGTATCACTCCGACGCCGATACCGGCTGGTTCTTCACGCGTCAGGCGATCAGGGCCGCGACGGTGCCGTTCGGCATCGCGGAGCTGCGTGACCGGTTCGCCGGAGTGGCGGCGGAACTGGGGCCGGAGAGCGAATGGCAACTGCTGGACTCCGGCGCGCGCCGTCGCGCGGTCCTGCTGGTCAGCAAGGACGGCCATTGTCTGCACGATTTGCTCGGACGCGCCGCCAGCGGTGAACTGCCCGCCACCATCGAGGCGGTGATCGGCAACCATCCGGATCTGGCGGCGATGACCGAGGCGCACGGGGTGAAGTTCCATCACGTGCCGTTCCCGAAGGACCCGGCCGAGCGCGGTCCCGCGTTCGAAGAGGTCCGCGCCCTGGTGGACGCGCACGATCCGCACGCGGTGGTGCTGGCGCGGTTCATGCAGGTGCTGCCGGCCGAGTTGTGCGAACACTGGGCGGGCAAGGCGATCAACATCCATCACAGCTTCCTGCCCTCGTTCGTCGGCGCTCGCCCGTACCACCAGGCTTTCGCCCGTGGCGTGAAGCTGATCGGAGCAACCTGCCACTACGTGACCCCGGAACTGGACGCGGGCCCGATCATCGAGCAGGACGTCATCCGCATCGACCACGCGGACGAAGTGCGCGACATGGTCCGCCAAGGTCGCGACATCGAGCGGGTGGTTCTGGCGCGCGGGCTGCGCTGGCATCTGGAGGGCCGCGTCCTGGTGCACGGCCGCCGGACGGTCGTCTTCTCCTGACCGGCGCGAGCGCCTGGGCGCGTCAGCCCGCGAGGTCGGCGCGGCTGGACTTGCGCGTGGCGGCGAGGACGCGCGCGAGTTCCTCGTTGAACCGCCCGTAGGCCTCGGCATTGCCGAGATGCCCCGTGGGCAGCACCTGATAGCGCGCGAGACTGCCGGTCTGCCGGAGCATTTCGACGATCCGCTCGGAGTGCACCGGCGGCGTCATGTCGTCGAACTGCCCCGAGATCACCGTCGTGGGGACCACCAGATTCCGGGCCGACTCCCCGACATCCATCGTGGCCAGCAGGAAACCGAACTTGGCGCGCACCCGCGCGGGACACGACCGCACGATGGCCATGCTGAAATCCAACAGCTCGCCTTTGGCCGCGGTGCTGAGGATCTGACGCGCGAACAGCCAGCGCACCGGCGCGATGGGCGGGAAGACCATCGGGGCGCCGAGCCCGAGCCTGCCGAACAGGAACGGCAGCGGCACCTTCAACTGCAGCAGCCGCAGCGGACGGTTCAGCAGCGGCACGACCGTCGTCTCCAGGATCAACCGGTCCGCCGCGGTATTGGTCAGCAGCACCGCGAGCGCCTGACGCGCGACCCGCTCGGGATAGCGTCCCGCCCAGGCCTGCAGTGTCATGCCGCCGAGGCTGTGGCCGACGAGCACGGCCCGCTGCCCGGGCGCGAGCGCGGCGTCGAGCACGGCGGCCAAGTCGTCGGCAAGCAGCTCCATGGTCAGCTCGCTCGACCCGTATTCGCTCTCGCCGTGACCGCGCTGGTCGTAAGCGATCACCCGATAGTCACCGGCGAACGCGTTGATCTGCGGATTCCAGTATTCCAGGCAGCAGGTCCACCCGTGGACGAGCACGATGGCGGGGGCATCCGACGGGCCGTAGGCGTGTACGCGCAGCCGGACGCCGTCACCGGTCTGGACCGGAATCACCTCGCGAGGCGCGGTCGGCGGGTTGAACGCGGCGGTCTGGTAGGTACGCGACCGCAAGTCGGCGCTGTGCGCGTCGCGCCAGCTCCGGAGCAGGCCCCGGAAGCTCGTCAACGCGGTCGGCAGCATGGCACGCATCGGACACTCCTTTGTGTTACTGCTAGATACAGTAACCCCGATTCGCGCCGCTTGCTAGTGCAAGCACCCTTACCTGTCGGCGAACTCCGCCCTCACCAGCGCGGACCCCGCTGCACCTCGTCCACCTTGGGCCGGACGTCGGCCAAGTAGACGCCCGTGGCGATGATCGCCGCGAAGGAGAGCAGGCCCAGACCCGCAGGGGAGAGCAGGAGCACGAGCACAGCCGCCCCGAGAATCGCCAGCCAGATCGGCTTGGTCAGTTTGTCCACCGCGGTGAACGCGTCCGGACGCTGACGCACGGCGTGGATCAGCGCGAAAATCGTCGCACCGAGCGCCGCCAGCCACAGCACCAGCAGGATCATCCCGGTCAATCCGTGCACCATATTCACCCCACCCATCATAGAAGCAACGCCCTCGCACACCAGGGGTGCGCGAGGGCGTCGAATCGCTTCAGCCGCGGGCCGTTCAGGGCTTCTTGGGAGCGGCCTTCTTGGCCGGAGCCTTCTTGGCCGCGGGGGCCTTCTTGGCCGGAGCCTTCTTGGCCTCACCGTTCACGACCGGAGCCGGGGTGGCCTCGGTGGTCACCTCGACGACCTCGGCCTCGACGACCGGCGCCGGGTCGATCTCTTCGTCGGCCGCGAGCTCGGCCTCCTTCGCCGGGCGGCCGATCAGTCCGTTGACGCGCCCGAGCACGTCCTCGGCGCGGCTGACCGCGTCGCCGTACAGCGTCTCGACCTTGCCGATCCGCTCGTCGACGACCTGGTTGGCGCGCAGCCGCTCGATCGTCTCCTCACCACGGACGGCGAGGTCGGCGTAGATGTCCAGCGCCTGCCGGTAGTACTTCTCGGCCAGCGCCCGCAGCTCCTCGGCGGTGAACCGCTCGCGCAGTTCGGCGAGGTCGTCCGGCAGCTCCGACGGCAGGCCGGACAGCCGCTCACGCAGCGACTCGAACCGGTCCTGGACGTCGGCGGGAACGTTGGCGAAGCGCTCGCGCGCCTCCTCCACCCGGGCCTGCACCTCGGTGGCGGCCGCACGCTCGCGCACCTGCGCGAAAACGTCGTTGACGGCGGCGTAGAGGGCGTCACCCGCGCCGACGGTGGCGAGCAGGGGCTTGGTGACGGTGGCGTTCTTCTCGGTCATGGTGTTTCGTTCTCCTGGCGTGGCGGAGTTTCGGTTGTCGTGCGCGGAACGTCGCTGTCCCATACGTCCCCCCCTACCTCGTTTCCTCCGTTTTCCCGGCGAAACGATTCATAGATGTCCAGCAGCACCTGCTTCTGCCGCTCACTGATGAACGTGTCGGCGAGCAGTGCGTCCCGGACCGGACTGTGCGGCCGCTGCTCGAGATAGCCAGCCCGTACGTACAAGACCTCCGAGGAGACCCGCAGCGCTTTCGCGATCTGCGTGAGCACTTCGGCGGACGGATTTCGCAGTCCGCGCTCGATCTGGCTGAGATACGGATTGCTCACCCCCGCCAGCTGGGCGAGTTGACGCAACGAGACTTGCGCGGCTTCCCGCTGCGCCCTGATGAAGCCTCCGATGTCGTGCGCCGCACTGACGACGCGACCCCCTCGTTCGCCGATGCCGGACGAATGCTCGTCCGATCTCTCGGTGTACTCGGCGGAAACCTCGGGCTGGTCAGCCATCACTCACCTTCTGGCGGTTGTACGAATTCGATTCTAGGTCAGGGTGCTAGCTATTGCAAGCAGTCTGCTAGCAGCGTTTCGGCAAACGTTCCGCACGCCGCGGATCAACCGCCGAACATCAAGTGGGAAATCGTGTAGATCGTCAGTCCGGCAAGCGAACCGACGACGGTTCCGTTGATGCGGATGAATTGCAGATCCCGGCCGACCTGCAATTCGATCTTCTTGCTGGCTTCCTCGGCATCCCACCGGGCAACCGTGTCGGTGACCAGGGTGCTGATCTCACCGGCATAGTTTTCCACCAAGTAGCGCGCGCCGCGATCGATCCAGTTGTCGACCTTGGCCCGCATGTCCGCGTCGTCCCGCAAGCGCTCGCCGAGCTGCTGCACGTTCTCGGCGACCTTGCGCCGCAGCGTGCTGCTCGGATCGTCGGCGGACTCCAGGATCAGCCGCTTCGCCGCGCGCCAGGTGGCCGAGGCGAGTCCGGTGATCTCCTCCCGGCCCATGATCTGCGCCTTGATCCGCTCCGCCTTTTTGATCATGGCGTCATCGAATTGCAGGTCCTCGGCGAATTCCTCCAGGAACCGGTTCGCGGCGAGACGGACCTCGTGCTCCGGATTGGAGCGGACTTTCCAAGTGAACTCGACCAGTTCCCGGTAGATCCGTTCGGAAAGCAAGATGTTGACGAATTTCGGCGCCCACTGCGGCGCGTCCCGCAACACGATCCGATCGATCGTCTCCTGGGATCCGAGCGCCCACTGGTGCGCGCGCTCGGCGAGCAGATCCAGCAACGCCAACTGCCGGTTGTCGGCGAGCAGTTCCGCCAGCACCCGTCCGATCGGCGGACCCCACAGCGGCTCGGCGATCCGCTTGACGATGGTGTTGTCGATGACCTGCTCCACGTCCTCGTCGCGCAGTACGCCGACGACGGCGCGCAGGATGGTCGAGCTCTCCTGCGCCACGCGCGCGGCATGACCCGGATCGGCCATCCAGCGCCCGACCCGCCAGGAGATCTGCGCCGAGTTCACCTTGGCCGACACCACCTCGGGCGCCAGGAAGTTCGTGCCGACGAACGTACCGAGACTGGCGCCGAGCTGGTCTTTCTTCCGCCGGATGATCGCCGTGTGCGGGATGGGCAGGCCGAGTGGATGACGGAACAGGGCGGTCACCGCGAACCAGTCCGCCAGGGCGCCGACCATGCCCGCCTCCGATGCGGCCCGCAGGTAGCCGACCCAGTCGCCGCCCGCCCCGCGCGATTCGGTCCAGCGGCAGAACAGATAGATCGCGGTGGCCAAGGCGAGCAGCCCGGTGGCGAACGCCTTCATCCGCCAGAGGTCACGACGCTTGGCCGCCTCGTCGAGCACGGCGGCGAAGCCGAGGGGCGCGGCGGCGTCTCCGGCGCGGTCGCCCCGGGCGTTCAGCACCGCGGTGTTGCCGGGAGCTTTCTCCATGCCTCCCATTCTGCTGTGCGCGGCGAAGTGAGCGAGCGGGGTGAGTGCCTGCGCACAAACCGGACGTGCCGGGCGCCGGACACGCCCGGACTGTGGTTCCTACCGCATCCGGGCTCAAAAGCGCATATCACGGGTATCGGGGACCTAAGCTGGTAGCTACCGGAGCACTTACGAACGAGGGAGCCCACGCTGTCCACCGAAGACCTTGTCGATGTCGGCGAGCGACCGTCGGCGGTGCGCGGCGGCCGGATGGACGGCCGCAAGCGCCGGTGGCGGCAACACAAGATCGACCGCCGGGAGGAACTCGTCGACGGCACTCTCGCCGCCGTGCGCGCCCGCGGCAGCAACGCGGGCATGGACGAGATCGCCGCGGAGATCGGCGTCTCCAAGACCGTGCTCTACCGCTACTTCTCCGACAAGAACGACCTCGTCCACGCGACCATGCAGCGGTTCATCGAGACCACGCTGATGCCGCGGGTGTACGGCGCGATCAGCCTGGACGCGGACGAGTACCAGCTGGTGCGCTCGGCCCTGGCCGAGTACGTCGGCACGGTCGACGAGGACCCCGAGGTCTACCGCTTCATCATGGGCAACGGCTCGGCCGACCAGTCCTCGCTCGCGGAGTTCGAGAAGCTCTTCGCCGAGGTGGTGTGCGCGGTGATCACCGATCGCGCCAAGGACCGGGGCGTGGCGACCGAGGGCGCCGCGCTGGCGTCGTACGTGCTGGTCGGTGGCATCCAGCTGGCCACGCACTGGTGGACCACCAACAAGTCGCTGTCCCGCGAGGACGTGATCGATTACCTCACCATGCTCGCCTGGAGCGCCATCGAGGGCATGGCCCGCGCGGGCGGTTCGCCCGCCGCGTTCAACGCGCAGCAGCATGTGCTGCCCGCCCCCGAGACGCCGGCGCAAGACTGAATCGAGCCATCGGCCCTGGTGCTAGCTGGAGCGCTTGCAAAAGTTCACCAGCGCTCTCGACTTTGCCGAATCCTTGGCTAGTCTGAACCCGAGCGGTGCGCCGAGTGCGTTGCGTCACCGCAGGCGCCGTACTCGACGGCGGTCCGTGCGGGTATCCCGCACGCTGCCGCCCGCGTCCGTCGCTCCGACCGCGGCACCAACGGAGGTACCTCGATGGCGAAGCAAGTACCGACCTCTCGGCTTGCTCGTGGCACGAAGCTGGGCGCGGTGGCAGCCAGTTCGGTGCTTCGCACCCAGCGCGCGCGGTTGACCATGCGGGGCAGATCCGAGGCCGTCCGGGCGAAGATGGCCGAGGAATCGATGATCCGCACCACCGAGCAGGTGGTCACGGTGCTGGGCACCATGAAGGGCGTCGCCATGAAGCTCGGCCAGATGATGTCGGTGCTCGATCTGGATCTGGTGCCAGAGGACCATCGGGAGCGGTTCCAGAAACGCCTGGCCGTGCTGCGCAACGCGGCCCCGACGGTCTCCTTCGCGGCCATGCGCCAGGTGATCGAGGACGATTTCGGAAAGCCGCTCGACGCGGTCTTCGCCGAGTTCGACGCCGAGCCCGTCGCCGCCGCCTCGATCGGCCAGGTGTACCGGGCGCGACTACACGACGGCCGCCAGGTCGCGGTGAAGGTGCAGTATCCGGGCATCGACGCCGCGGTGCGCGCGGATCTGAAGAATCTCGCGATGTTCCGGCGCGTGCTCCAGTCCGCGATGCCGTGGGTGACGCCCGCGGTGCTGGACGAGCTGCGGCTGAACATGGAGGCCGAGCTGGACTACCGGGCCGAAGCGGCCACCCAGTTGCAGATCGCCGAGTTGTACGCCGGGCATCCGTTCGTCATCGTCCCGCGCTCGCTGCCGGAGTTCTCCACCACGCGGGTGCTGGTCACCGAATACGTGGAGGGCAAGGGCTTCGAAGAGATCCGGCAGCTGCCCCAAGCGGAGCGCAACCGGATCGGCGAGATCATCTACCGGTTCTACGTAGGATCGCTGTTCACCTTCAACGAATTCTGCGGCGACCCGCATCCGGGCAACGTGCTGCTGGCCGACGACGGCCGGGTCGGCTTCCTGGATTTCGGATTGTTCAACCGCATGGACGCCGAGCACGTGCAGTTCGAGCTGGTCTGTCTGCGTGCCGCGGCAGAAGATCGCGCGGAAGACCTGCGCGAGTTGATGATCCAACGCGGCGTCATCGATTCGCCGCAGGAGATCGGCGCCGAGGAGTGCCTGGAATACGTACTGGCCGCCTCGGAATGGTGTCTGATCGACGAGGAACTGACCATCACTCCCGAGCTCGCCAGCGGCGCCTTCCTGCTCGCGGTCGATCCGAGGGCCAGCGAGTTCACCGGTATGAAGCAGCAGAATCTGCCGCCGGAGCACCTCTTCTCCCGCCGCGCCGACTTCCTGACCTTCGGCATGCTCGGTCACCTCGGCTGCACCGCGAACTGGCATCGCATCTCCAGGGAATGGCTCTACGACGAACCACCGGTCACCGAGCTCGGCCGGGCCCATCACGCCTGGCTCGCCGACCGCCCGCGCGCCGCGCCGCAACGGCCGCGCAAGAAGACCACCAAGTAGCCGCCGAACGGCGGCACGACCGCAGAACGGAAGACCATGGCAGACACACGGGAATTCGACCTAGTGCTCTTCGGCGCGACGGGTTTCGTCGGCAAGCTGACCGCGGAATATCTCACCGAGGCCGCGCCGGAATCCGCGCGAATCGCGCTGGCGGGACGATCGCTGGACAAGTTGACCGCCGTACGCGACGACCTCGGCCCGACGGCCGCGAACTGGGGTCTGGTGGTGGCCGACTCGACAAACCAGAGCGCGCTCGACGAGCTGGCGGCGCGCACCAAAGTCGTGGTCACCACCGTCGGCCCGTACCTGCGCTACGGGATGCCGCTGGTGGCGGCGTGCGCGAAGGCAGGAACCCATTACGCCGACCTCACCGGCGAGCCGCTGTTCATCCGCGACGCCATCGACAACTATCACGAACAGGCCGTCGCCACGGGCGCGAAGATCGTGAATTCCTGCGGCTTCGACTCGATTCCGTCCGATCTGAGCGTGTATCAGCTCTACCGCCGCACGGTCGAGGACAACACCGGTGAGCTCGTCGACACCACGCTGGTGGCTTCGCTCAAGGGCGGCGTCAGCGGCGGCACCATCGATTCCGGCCGCGCCATGATGGAGGCGATCGCCGCCGACCCGGCCAAGGGCAAGGTGATGTCGCACCCGTACTCGCTGAGCCCGGACAGGTCGATGGATCCCGACGTCGGCCGCCAGTCCGATCAGGCGCTGTCGCGGGCGAGCGCGATCGACCCCAGCCTGGACGGGTGGGTCAGCACGTTCGTCATGGCCGCGCACAACACCAAGATCGTGCGCCGCAGCAACGGCCTGCTCGGCTGGGTGTACGGCAAGAACTTCCGCTACCGCGAAGTGATGAGCGCGGGGAAGTCCCGGGTGGCGCCGCTGGTAGCGGCGGGGATGGCGGGCGGCATCGTGGCGGGCATGACCGCGGGTGCCCTGCTGTCGCGGGCATCGGCGGGCCGCAAGCTGCTCGATCGCGTGCTGCCCAAGCCGGGCACCGGACCGAGCGAGCAGGCCCGCAAGAGCGGCTGGTTCAGCATGAAGACGTTCGCGCACACCACCTCGGGCGCGAAGTACGTGGCCACCTTCTCCGGCACCGGCGACCCGGGATACCAGGCCACCGCCGTACTGCTCGGCGAGAGCGGTCTGTGCCTGGCGTTCGACACGGAGAAGCAACCCGAGCTCGCGGGCATTCTCACCCCGGCCGCGGCGATGGGCGACGCCCTCACCGAGCGACTGCGCGCGGCGGGCATGACGATCACCGTCGACCGCGCCTGAGGGACGCGCTCCGGTGAATCTCGCACGCAAGACGATGAATGCCCCCGCGCTCGCCGCGGTGTACGAACGCGCCTGGCGGCCGACGCTGTTCTATCTCGCCAGTGGGCGGACGACCGCGTCCGACCGCCGCGACGCGGTCACCGCCCTGCGGCTCGGCGGCGCGCAGAAGGTGCTCGACATCGCCTGCGGACCGGGCAATTTCACCAGATACCTGAGTGAGGCGCTGTCCGGCGAGGGCTATGCGATCGGCGTGGACTACTCGGAGCCGATGCTGGCGCGCGCCGTCGCGGACAACGCCGGACCGCGCGTCGGGTATCTCCGCGGCGACGCGCGCAGGCTCCCGTTCGCGGACGGAACCTTCGACGCGGTCTGCTGTTTCGGCGCGCTCTACCTCATTCCGGACCCACTCGTCGCCGCTCGCGAGATGATTCGCGTTCTCGCTCCCGGTGGCCGGATCGCCATCACCACCAGCCACCGGGCGGCCAACCCCATCGGTGAGATGAGCCGCGTGGTCGGCGGTTTGAGCGGGCTGCGGGTGTTCGGCGCCCGGACCTTTCCCGCCCTGTTCGCCGAGGAGGGTTTGGTGGAGATCGACCAGCGGGTCCATCGCCTGCTCCAGTACGTCAGCGCGACGAAGCCCGCGCACTAGACCTCCGAGGTGACGGCCCGGATCAGGAACTCGAGCTTGTCCACGGTCCGATCGAGCGGAAGGGTGCTGCGCTCCACCCGGCACATCGCCACCGTGCCCTCGACCGCGGCGACGATCAGGGTGGCGGTCGGCTCGGCGTCGGCCTCGCTCGCGCCGTGGTCGCGCAACGACCGCGTCAGCAGGCCGGTCCAGTTCTCGAACGCGGCCGCGGCGGCCCGCTGCGGCTCGTCGTCGTCCCCCTGGCCCTCGATCGCGACCGCGAGCACCGGGCAGCCGGCCTGGAAATCATTGTCCGCCAGAACCTTCCGCCACATGTCGACGAACGACCGCAATCCCGCGACCGGCCCGGCGGGCAGCCCTTGCGCGAGTTTGCGGGCGGCCAGCGCATCGGCGAAGCGCACGGCTTCGGCCGCCAGCTGCGCTTTGCCGCCGGGGAAGTAGTGGTAGGTGGATCCCAGCGGAGCCTGGGCGTGCTTGGCCAGTTCCCGCACGCTGGTCGCGTTCAGACCGCGGCGGCGGATCATGTCGGCCGCGCCTGCCACCATTCGATCCCGCGCCTGCGGCGTTTCGGCCACCATTCTCCTCCCATGTTCATGACGACTGTCATAGCCTATCGCGCGCAGGCGTGCGCGCGGCCGTGCGCGGTGGAACGCGACCCGCCGCGCGCGGTCAGCCGATGTCCTGCACTATCCGCCGCTGCGGGTCACCGGTATCGCAGCCGGTTCCGACGACCAACGCGGTGACGGCGGGCGGGTGCGGGCCGTTGAGCAGGATGAGCACCGCGTCGCCGCCCTGGAACGCGATGTCGGCCGAACCGAGGACGGTGCGGTCGAGCCCGTTCGCGTGGACACAGCGTTGCAGCGCTTCGGGGTCGGAGAGGGAGCCGCTGACGGCGTGGCGGCCCAGCGCGCCGAGGGCCATGGTGGCGGTGACTTCGTCATTTCCGATGGCGGGTCGCGCGGTGGGGGCTCGGTGGTCACGGCCGTCCATCGCCGAGATGGCCGAGCCGGCTGCGGCAAGGGCGACGATCGCCGCGGCTGCCGCGGCGAACCAGCGCGCCCTGGCGCGGCGATGCTCGTCGACAGCGACCGAAGGAGCCGTGCCGCGTTGGGAATATCCGATATCGAGCCGGGCCTCGCCCGCCCGCCCGCGCGCGATCGCGTGGACCGTGGTGTCCTGGGGTGATCGGAGCGCTTCGATGAATTCGGTCAGCCGGGCGGTGACGTCCTCGGGCATGGAGTGGATGACGCGTTCCTCCCGGCTCAGTGCACCCAATTCCGCGCTGATCTCATCCAGCCCGCGCAGATACCGCACCGCCTGCGGATCACGCGAGACGATCGGCCACAACTGCTCGCGCTGCGCGGCCGTCACATTGCCGGCATGCAGATCGGCCAGCAACCCCGGCGGGAACGGAGGCTGCGGCACCGTCCGGGTCGCCATCGCACCTCCGTTGTTCGCGTCCGACATCGCACCGATCCCCTCACCCCCAGGCCCGCCTGTGCATCGTTCAAACGGTCGTCACTGTTATTGGACGCATCCCGACTGCTCTCGGTTCCCCGGATCGCCGAGAAAATCCAATTGCTTTTTCAACCACTGCCGCGTATGAACGCACCGGCTTCGATCGTCCCATCGGGCACGGCGAGCAACCGCCCTCGAGCCGCTGTAAACAGCTCGGGGACAACGGATCTGTCACGCTCCCGGCGAATGCCAGCTAGCCTCACTCCACAAGATCGCGTATTCCAGCCAGAGGACCCCGCCATGAACAGTCCCCTACCCACGCCCGCGTCCGCCCGAGGAGAGGCAACCGGGGATCTGCTCGCGGGAAGGACCGCCGTTGTCACCGGGGCGAGCCGTGGCATCGGCCTGGCGATCGCGATCAGGTTCGCGTCGGAGGGCGCGAACGTCGCGATGATCGCCCGCACCCAGGAGCCGCACCCCAAGCTGCCCGGCACCATCCACACGGCCGCCGCGGAAGCGGAGGCCGCGGGTGGCGCGGTACTGCCGCTGGTGGCGGATGTCCGCGACGACAAGGCGATGGCGGAGGCGGTCGATCGGATCGCCGAGCGCTTCGGCGGCATCGATATCCTGGTCAACAACGCGGGATCGGTCGATCTCACCGGCGCCGAGCAGATCGGCATGCAGCGCTACGACCACATGCAAGCCGTCAATCTCCGCGCGCCGTTCCTGCTGTCCAAGCTGGCGCTGCCGCATCTGCGCGCCTCGGCGACGGCCGGGCGGAATCCACATATCCTCACCCTCTCCCCGCCGCTCAACATGAACCCCGAGCACGTGGGCAACGGCGTGGCCTACACCGTCTCCAAATACGGTGTCAGCATCGCCACCGTCGGTCTGGCACACGAGTTCCGGCCCTACGGCATCGCCGTGAACTCCCTGTGGCCGCGCACGAAGATCGACACCGCCGCGGTGCGCAACCTGCTCGGCGGTGCGGAAGCCGTCGCCGCGTCCCGCAACCCGTTCATCTGCGCGGACGCCGCTTTGCTGATCGTGACCAGCCCCGCCGCGACCTACACCGGCCGGCTGCTCCTGGACGAGGATGTCCTCGCTTCCCATGGCCGCACCGACCTGGACCACTACCGAGTCGTACCGGGCTCCGGCGCACTCGCCAACGACCTTTTCATCGACGCGTAGAACACAACCGCGGAGATAGCCGAAGCACGCACCCGCACTGGCTTTTCGGCCTCGAGATCAGCTTGTTCCGCAGGCGTCGGCAGGAACCGCCGCGACCCACGGTGCGCGTAAGGCGATCCGCCGCGGTGGTGGCTCGCCGATGTCACGGCGCGGACGGGGCGGTCCCGAGATCGACCATGCGGTGCAGGATCGCGGGCGCCAAGGCCAATTCGAATTCGGTTCCGCTGCTTTCGAACACGAAGGCCAGGAAGTCGTCGCGCGGTACCGGGGCCAAGCGGACCGAGCACTGCTCCCCCACGACCACCCAGCCGCCGACGGTCAACTGATCGGACATCGCCCCTCCCACCCTTCGATACTTCCGACAAGTGGACTATGCCAGTTGCGGCGCAGGGGTGTCAACGGCGGAAATCGGTCGCTGACCTGGCCGGATACTCCTGCTCCATGATCGGGCGGCCGGGCGGGTGGACGCTCTGGCGGTACTCCAGCGCGACGCCTCGGACGTCAAGACCGATGCGGTGCACGACCAGCACCGCCGCCGGATGCGGGAGCGCGAGACGGCGGCGTTCGTCGTCCGTGGCCAGCCGGGCGCCGACGCTCTCGCGCACGACTGCGGCGGCGCGGCCGATCACGGCCTCCAGACACCGCACGACTCCGCCCGGCACGGGCACCGTCCCGTGCACCAGCGTCGCGGCCGCGGCGAATTCATCGGGATACCAGCATGTGACCAGCCGAACGGCCCCGGAGCCGTTCTCGTACAACAGCTTCACACTGATCACCGGACTGGCCGTCGGGAGACCGAGCGATTCGGTGACCTCTCGCGGTCCTTCCACCATTTCAGCTCCCAGCACGGTCACCGAATCGGGCTGGGACGCGGACGGTCCGTATCGGGGCGCGCTCTCGCGCATCAGCGCCGAGCGTTCGGCCACGTAGGTGCCCGACCCACGACGTGACGTCACGATTCCCTGCTGCCGCAGCGTGTTCAGCGCCTTGGCGGCGGTGGGCCGGGCGACCTTCCAGCGGGCGGCGAGTTCGCGCTCGGACGGCACCTCGGCGCCGGGAGCCAACTCCCCGCGCTCGATCAGATCCCGCAGATGCCCCGAGATCTGCAGATACTTCGGGACTACGCCATCGATTCCGGCCACCGGTCGCCTTCCCCACACCGCCCCTCGGACCGCTGGTCAGTGTAACAACGGCGGAGACGGGCGCAGAGGCCTTCACACAAGCCCGTACCGAGGCGGTCCGCCGCGCTGAACCGCCCGGTAAAGTGCGAATCCAGTACAGCGCGGTACGAACAGGACCGAGCGGAAGGGGGCTTCCACGTGGCGGTACCCGATACCGGACAGGGGACGGCGCGCGAGCTGTACGCGGCGGCCATCGGCGCGGGCGGGAGCGAAAGGTTCGAGCTGGACACGGCGGTCGCGGAGAATCTCGCCGCCGCGTGCGACCAACTGGTCGACGATCTGGGCCGCGCGATGGCGGGCGAACACCTCGTCACCGAGGTGACCGGCTTCCCCGATCTGCCGACCGGGCACGGCCTCACCCGCGGGTTCTCCGCCAAGGGAAGGCAATACCTGGACACCCTGGCCGCGTTCCAGGAAACGGCGCTGCTGTTCAAGGCCGCGTATCTCGCCGCGGCCAATCGGCTGGCCGACGCCGAGGCGGCGAATCAGGCCGCACTGCGGCTGGTCGCCGACTATCTGGAGCCCCGTTGAGCGCGCACCCGCGCGCCGGGACCGACTGAGGGGGACGACGGATGGCAGACTCCACGGCACGCGCCGCCGCCGACGGCATCCGGCAGGAACTGGCCGGATTCACCGACGACGCAACCGATCCCGCCTACGCGCCGGATCGGGAACTGTTCGGCGCCTACACCCACCAGCAGATCTGGGAGCTGGTGCACGAAGCGCTCGATCCGGCGGCATTGGGCCGGATCGCCGCGGCATGGCAGGCCAACGCGACCGCGGTGGCCGAAGCGTTCCAAGCCTTCTCCGATGCCACCAACCGGGAATTCGCGCGCTGGTCGGGCCGGGCAGCCGACGCCGCGGTGAGCGCGACCAGGCAGTTCGTCCGCGCGGGCGGGGATACGCACGACGTGTGCCGGGCGGTCGCTCGGCTGATGGAGTTGAATAGCGATGCCGCGCAGACGGTCCGGGGCGCGATCGCGCCGCCGCAGCGGTATCGGCCGCTGGCGGACCCGGCCGCAGAAGCGGTTTACGGTGGAAAACGTAGGATGGAACACGATAGTGCGGCGGCAGACATCGAAGCGGATGTCCGGGACACGATGACTTACGTCTACACCCCGACGATGCCCGCCACCGGCGACCGCGTTCCCCGATTCCCCCGGCCGCAGGAAGGTTCGGCGGCCGACAACGCACCCGGCGATCCGGATTCCGCGCGCGGAGGCGGCGCACGGTGAAATGGGTGCTCACCCCGGACGAGTTCACGCATGTCTGGACGAACGAAACGAGCCTGGACCGTAGGCCCTACCCGGTCAACATGGTCCCTTCGGCCACCGCGCGGACCGAGTCGGAGTACCACGCCCTCCATCTGCCGCAGCGCTTCGCCCGCCAAGCCGATCCCGATCTCGCCGCCGCGCTGGTGCTCTGCGCGCGCAACGACGCGACCACCATCACCGTCTCGGGCGAGCGTTCGGCGCTCTCGCGCAACGGCAGCGGGTCCGAGACCGAACGGATCCTCGCGTTCGCCGCGGTGGTGCACAACCACGCGGGCATCCTGGTCGCCACACCGGACCGCGTGACCGTACAGATGTGCCACGCCCGTGCCGTGGGCGAACGCTTGGTGCAGATCATCGGCTCGGCGCGACCGGGCAAGCTCGCCCCGATGCGGGAGCCGCAGGACGCGGTGCTGAATCCGGATCGCACCGAGCCGTTCGTCACCAACGGTCATCGCGGCGCGGCGAAGTTCCGCCAAACCCTGCGCAAGCCGGTGGACGGGCGTGGCTTCATCACCGTCACGGTGGAGCCGGAGAACCCGATGTCCCCGCCCACTCGCCATCGCACCTGGCTGGACTTCACCGGCGACGGTCGCTACTTGCTCACCACCGCGCACGATCTCATCCTCACCCCGGTGTCGGACGAGGAATTCGCCACTCAGTTACTGCGGCTCGCGCAAGTGTGACGTGGCCGAACCGCCGCGCGATTAGGTTGGAGCCATGCCGAAATTGTGGACGGTGCCGCCCACCGAGGCCATGCGAGCCGATGGCTTGCGCGTAGCCGAGCTGGACACCTCCGGGACGCCGGGGTTCACCGGCGGCAAGAAGGCGGGCGTGCCCTTGCTCGCCGAACGCGCCCAGGTGCTGTCGGATCTGCAGGAGAAGCTGTACGCCAACGGCCGGGCCGGCGGCGACCGCCGCAACGTGCTGCTGATCCTGCAAGGCATGGACACAGCGGGCAAGGGCGGTATCGTCCGGCACGTCATCGGATCGGTCGACCCGCAGGGCGTGGACCACGCCGCGTTCGGGGTGCCGACGCCGGAGGAGAGCCGCCATCACTATCTGTGGCGCATCCGGAAGGCACTGCCGCGCGCGGGTCAGCTCGGTGTGTTCGATCGCTCGCATTACGAGGACGTGCTCGTGGTGCGGGTACACAATCTGGTTCCGCCGACGGTGTGGGAGCCGCGCTACGACGAGATCAACGCGTTCGAGCAGGAATTGGTGGACGAGGGCACCTCGCTGGTGAAGGTGGCCATGTTCGTCTCGCTCGACGAACAGAAGCGGCGCCTGGCCGAGCGGCTGGAACGCACGGACAAATTCTGGAAGTTCAACCCGTCCGACATCGACGAGCGCGCGTTCTGGCCCGCTTACCAGGACGCGTACCAGGCGGTGCTGGACCGCACGTCCACCGAGTACGCGCCCTGGCATGTCGTGCCCGCCGACCGCAAGTGGTTCTCCCGCCTCGCCGTCACCGAGCTGCTGATCGCGGCCCTCGAGCGGCTCGACCTCGACTGGCCCCCGGCGACCTTCGACGTCGAACAGCAGAAGCGGCGGCTGGCGCGGGCATAGCGTCAGCGGACCAGCGGCCTGACCTCCTCCGCCACGAAGCGGATGAACGCGGCCGGGTCGGTGTCGTCGGCGGTGGTCTGCAGGACGACCGTGTCGGCGCCCGCCTCGGCCAGCCGCGTGACGGCTCCGGCGACCGCGTGCGCGTCACCGGCGACGCCCGCACCGGGCGCGTGCTCCGGCGTCCGTTCGGCGGCCAGGCGAGCCTCGGCGTCCGGACCGGTCACCGCGAGTAGATTCGCGATCACCTCGTGCCGGTCGGCGCGGCCCGCGGCGGCGCGACCCGCATCGATCAGCGTGCGGACGGCGCGGACGCCGTCGGCGTCGGTGACGGAATCGAGCAGGGTGCCGTCGGCGTGCTCGCCGGACAGCCGGATCGACCGTGGGCCGCGCGCGCCCGCGTAGACCTTCGGCGCTCGAGCGGGCGGCCAGTCCAGCGCGACGGCGTCGAGATGCACGTAGCGCCCCGAGGTGGTGACCCGCTCACCGGCCAGTAGCGCGCGCAGCGCGGACAGGTGCTCGCCGAGCAGGGTCACCGGCGACTCCACGCGTGCGCCGACTTGCCCCATCCAGCTCTGGACGCCGTGCCCGACACCGAGGATCAGCCTGTCGGGGAACAGCCGATGCAGCGTCGCCGCTTCCATGGCGGTGACCGCGACGTTGCGCAACGGTACGGGCAACAGCCCGATGCCGACGCGCAGCCGTTCGGTCCAGGCCAGCGCGGCTGCGGCGGTGGCGATGCCGCTTTCCAGAAAGCAGTCCTCCCACAGCCACAATTCCTCCAGCCCCGTCGTCTCGGCCACGCGGGTTGCCTCGCGGAGCAGTTCGGGGGGATTTTGCGGGCGGAACACAACACCGAGAACAGTCATCCCACCATTCATACCGCCTGCCCCCGGCCGGTATCGGCGCCTTCCGAAGCGCCGCTACGCCCTGTTTTACGGAATCTCTCAGGTAGGCCGACGATGATGGCGGCTGTGGGCCGATCACGCGGGGAGATGGTCGGCGGATCTACGATCGTGGCGGCAGAAACCGTCCGGCGAGCGAAAGGCGTGGTGAGCGCACGGTGAGCAAGAACCAGGGTGGGAAGTCGAACCCGCTGCTGGCGGCGGAACGCGCCGACCGCAACCGCAAGATCTTGATCCAGGTGGGCGTCGCCGCCGTGCTCGTCGCGCTGATCGCGGCGATCGGCATCGGCATCGCGGTGAAGAAGGCGCACAAGGACGATCCCGGCCCCGCTCCGTCCATCGCCGCCACCGGCACCGCGAATGCGGGCCCCGTGCCCGCCTCGATCACCGACAACGGCGCCGTCCGCGTCGGCAAGCCGGACGCGAAGGTCACCGTGCGGGTCGTCGCCGACCTCCAGTGCCCCGCGTGCAAGGCCTTCGAGGCGGCCAATGGACAGGTGCTCGAGGAAGCGGTGGCCAACGGCACCGCGGTGGTCGAGTACAACATCATCGCCTTCCTGGACAAGGCGTCCACCACGCGCTACTCCTCGCGCGCGGCCAACGCCGCCTACTGCGTCGCGGAGGCCGACCCGTCGAAGTACCAGGCCTGGCTGAAGACGATGTTCGCCCAGCAGCCCCCGGAGGGCGGCGCGGGCCTGACCGACGATCAGCTGGTCCAGATCGCCAAGAGCGCCGGTTACACCGACGACGCGATCGCCCAGTGCATCACCGACCACAAGTACGACAAGTACGTCCAGGCCCGCACCAAGGAAGTGCTGGACAGCGGTATCCAGTCGACCCCGTCGGTGTTCGTCAACGGCAAGAAGGTCGAGTCCAGCCAGCAGGTCTTCGGCGCGGGCGGTCTCGCACCCGTGATCAGCGCCGCCGCGGGCCAGTGATCACCGCGGGGCCCCG
Source organism: Nocardia sp. NPDC047038 (assembly GCF_040644075.1). Lineage (NCBI taxonomy): Bacteria > Bacillati > Actinomycetota > Actinomycetes > Mycobacteriales > Nocardiaceae > Nocardia > Nocardia sp. NPDC047038. The sequence goes on from NZ_JBEYVQ010000002.1 coordinate 117,553, forward strand.
GGCCGCGTGGGTCCTGTTGATCGGTGGGCTGGCCGGCTGGCTGGCCGCCGTGGCGCTGACCGTGGAACGGTTCAAGCTGTTCACCGATCCCGGCTACACGCCGTCGTGCAGCATCAACCCGATCCTGTCCTGCGGGTCGGTGATGGTGACCGATCAGGCCGCGGTTTTCGGGTTCCCGAACCCGCTGATCGGCATCGTCGGGTTCACGGTCGTCGTCACGCTCGGCGTGCTGTCGGTAGCCGGGGTCGGCTTCCCGCGCTGGGTCTGGGGCGGGCTGTGGCTGGGCACCCTGCTCGGGGTCGGCTTCATCTGCTGGCTGATCTTCCAGAGCCTGTACCGGATCAACGCGCTGTGCCCGTACTGCATGGTGGTGTGGGCGATCATCACGCCGCTGCTCGCGGTGTGCACCGATCAGCTGTGGGGGCGCTCGCGCGGTCCGCTGGGGGTGCTCGCCGAGTGGCGCTGGACGATCGTCGCGCTGTTCTACGCGGTCGTGCTGCTGCTGGTGTTCCTGCGCTTCCAGGACTACTGGCTGTCGCTGGTCTGATCCGGATCAGTTCGGCGGCCCCGCGACCAGCGCCACCGGCACCGTGCGCGCGCCGCCCGCGCCGGTGACGCCCAATCGGACGGTCTCGTTGGGCTTGCGCCTGTTCAGCGCGATGCGCAGCGACTGCGCGTTGCTGACGGTGTGGTCGTCGAGCGAGGTGATCACGTCCCCGGCGGCCAGACCGGCGGTATAGGCGGGCATGCCGTAGATCGCCATGTCCACGCGCGCTCCGGTACCGGCCGGAAGCGCGTTGGAGACGAGCACGCCGAGCGTGGCCGTGGGGCCGATGTGCACGGTGTCGGTCGGGGTGCCGGAGCGAATCTGCTGGACCACTCGCATCGCGGCATCGATCGGCACCGCGTAGCCGTTGGCCGGGTGGTCGGCCGTGCGCGCCCCGTCGCCCGACGCCGCCGCGATGACGCCGACGACGGACGCCTTGTGATCGACCAGGGCTCCGCCGGACTGTCCCGGCGTGACCGCCGCCGCGACCTCGAGCATCCCGTTGAGCGCCTTGCGCGACAGATCGGCGGCGTTGATCGCCACGATCGCGCTGTCCAGGTCGGTGAGCGGGCCGTGCACCGCGGTGGGCGTGCCGCCGGTCCCGCCCGCGTTGCCGATCGCCAGGAGCTCCTCACGCAGCCGCAATCCGGTCGAACTGCCGATGGTCGCGGTCGGCAGCGCGTTGGCCGCGGCCAAGTCCAGCAGGGCGATGTCGGCGTCGGCGTCGTAGCCGAGCACCGCCGCGTCGTAGACCTTGCCGTTGCCCACGTCGGTGACGGTCACGGTGTCCGCGCCCTTGACCACGTGGTGGCTGGTGAGCACCTCGCCGTCGGCGGTGAGGACGATGCCGGAGCCCGCGGCACCTGGCCCGGATCGCTCGGCAGAGGCGTTGATGTTGACCAGCGCCGGGCGCACCGCCGCGGTGACGAGTCCCGCGTCGAGCGGCTCGGGCGGGACGAACGCGACCGAGGCCGCCGTCCCGGCGGGGCCGGGCCGGTCGCGGTCCGGGAGATCGCCGCGATACCCGAGGAACGCGGCGACCACGAGCATGAGGGTGACGACCAGCACGAACACCCGGCCACCACCGGGCGCGCGACGCGCCCCGATCCACTGCTGCCGTTTTTCGTCCATGGCTCTCCCGCCTCGGCCGAACCTCCCGAATCCATTGTCGCCGGTGCGCGCCGCCGAAGATCATCGAACCGTGCAGCCCGCCGGAAAAATAGCTCGTGAGCGTGCCTTTTCCGTGTCACAGTTGGCAACCGCACCCATGCGACGGTAGGCATGTCCTCATGAGTACTGCCGCCGCCTATGCCCTGTCCACCGCCGATGGCTCGTTCGAGAAGGTCACGATCCACCGCAGGGACCTGGGTCCACGCGACGTGCTGATCGACATCAAGTTCGCGGGCATCTGCCACTCCGACATCCACACCGCCCGCAACGAGTGGGGCAGAACCCGCTACCCCTGCGTGCCGGGCCACGAGATCGCGGGCGTGGTCGCCGCGGTCGGATCCGCGGTCACCAAGCACCGGGTCGGCGACCGCGTCGGCGTCGGCTGCATGGTCGATTCCTGTGGGGTCTGCGCGCCCTGTCTCGCCGACGAGGAGCAGTACTGCACCGCGGGCGCGACCATGACCTACAACACCCCGGTCGATCCGGCGGTGGAGCCCGGCGGCCACACGCTCGGCGGGTACGCCACGCAGATCGTGGTGACCGAGAACTTCGTGGTCGCCATCCCCGAAGGGATCGGCCTGGACGTCGCGGCGCCGCTGCTGTGCGCGGGCGTCACGCTGTACTCGCCGCTGCGGCACTGGGGCGCTGGGCCGGGCAAGAAGATCGCGATCATCGGCATGGGCGGACTCGGCCACGTCGGGGTCAAACTCGCGGCCGCGATGGGCGCCGAGGTCACGGTGCTGAGCCACTCGCTGAGCAAACAGGACGACGGCAAGCTCTTCGGCGCCACCAACTACTACGCGACCAGCGACAAACAGACCTTCCGCGAGTTGCGCGGCCGGTTCGACCTGATCCTCAACACGGTGTCGGCGAACCTGCCCATGGACGACTATCTGCGCCTGCTGAACCTGGACGGCACCCTGGTGGTCCTCGGTCTGCCCGAGAAGCCCCTGAGCGTCAAGCCGCTCAACCTCGCCGGTTACCGCCGCTCGCTGGCGGGCTCGATGATCGGCGGCATCGCGCAGACCCAGGAGATGCTGAACTTCTGCGCCGAGCACGGCATCGGCGCCGAGATCGAGCTGATCGCCGCCGACGAGATCGACGGCGCCTACGACCGGGTGGTGGCCAGCGACGTGCGCTACCGGTTCGTCATCGACGTCTCCACCATGTGAGCCCGCTCGCTCCACCGGTGCGGCCGCGCGGTGTCGTGCGCTAACCGGTCGTCGCGTGGGTACCTTGGCCTTGTGCCTGCGGAGGACGAAGACGAGACGCCACGACCGGCCATCGCCGCAAGCGGCATGCCGCCGTGGCTGCCGCGCGCGTTCCTGCTCGCCGCGGCGACGGTCACCGGGTTGCTGGCGGCCTTCTGGGTGCTCGAGCGACTGCGGAGTCTGCTGACGATTCTGCTCGTCTCGCTGTTTCTCGCCTTCGCGATCGAACCGGCGGTGAACTGGCTGGCGCGGCGCGGCATGCGGCGTGGTCCGGCGACCGGATTGGTGTTCCTCGTCCTGACCGCACTCGTCGTCGGCTTCTTCTGGACGCTCGGAGCGCTGCTGGTCGAGCAGGTCACCACGTTGGTGCAGCACGCCCCCGAATACGCCGACCGCGGCGTGGACTGGATCAACCACACCTTCCACAAGGACCTGTCCAGTACGGACATCCAGAAGTACGCCACCGACTGGAGCTCGACCCTGGAGGGCTACCTCACCGGATTGGCGGGCAACGTCTGGGGCATCGGCACGGCCGCGATCGGCGCGCTCTTCCAGATCCTCGGCATCCTGCTGTTCACCTACTACTTCGCCGCCGACGGCCCCCGGATCCGCACCACCGTCTGCTCGCTCCTGCCGCCGCGCCGCCAGCGCCATGTGTTGCGCGCCTGGGACATCGCGGTGGACAAGACCGGCGGCTACATCTACTCCCGTGCACTGCTCGCGCTCGCTTCGACACTCGCGCACTACGTCATGCTGCGGCTGCTGGACGTGCCGTCGGCGTTCGCCCTCGCGCTGTGGGTCGGTGTGGTCTCGCAGTTCATCCCCACGGTCGGCACGTATCTCGCCGGTGCGCTACCGGTGATCGTGGGTCTGGTGCACGGGCCGAGCACGGCGCTGTGGATCCTCGGCTTCATCGTGCTCTACCAGCAGTTCGAGAACTACGTGCTGCAACCGCGCATCACCGCGACCACCCTGGACATGCACCCCGCCGTGGCCTTCGGCGCGGTGCTGGCGGGCGCGGCGCTGCTCGGCGCCACGGGCGCGTTGCTCGCCATTCCGGTCACCGCGACGGTGCAGGCGTTCTCCAGCGCCTACATCCGCCGCTACGACGTCCCGGCCGACGTAGAGGCCGACATCGATCGCATGACCGGCTCACCCAAGCGCCGCCGAAAGTTCGCCAGGAAGCTGACCCTTCGCCTGGCCGGCCGTCACGAGCCGCCCGCGGAGTGAGACCGCGACCGGGCCGATCGCGGGCCTCGCCGGCCTGTCGAGTTCGAACCCGCCCCATCCCGCTTGCGTCGTGGCATCTGCACTGGCAGGCCATCGGAGGGAACCGGCGACGGCGCGTGGCTAGGCGGCGCGAACGGCGGCCAACGTCCGGGTCAGCGCCTGGCTCACCGCGCCCAGCTGCGACCGGCTGTGCCGTGCGGTGTCGTACTCCACCTGGATGGTCATCCGGTCGCCGACCGTGAACACCGTCAGCTTCGGCGGCATGCCCACCGTCATGGCGAAGACGTCGTTGCGGACGATACGCAGTCCCGGTGGGGCCGAGAACGCGGGCAGGCGACCGATATTGGAGATGGCGAAGGTGTTCGGCGAGGAGAACAGCGCGGCGGTCACCGGGTCGGTGACCCGCTGGGCGGCGAGCATCACCAGCAGGGCTTCTCTGCGCTCGACCGAGGAGCGCATGCCCGATGCCACCGTGTGCGCCAGCGCGATCGGATCGGCTTCCGGTTCTACGAGCGCGTAGGTGCCCACTCCCGATACGCAGTTCAGCACGGTGCTCGCGGGCAGCGGCGGCACGAGTTCCGCGCGAACGTCGACCGCGTGACCGCAGATCATCGGCAGCGCTCCCGCCGACGGCTCCAGCTCCGCGCGGAAGGCGGCGAGCGCCCCTCCGGTGACCAAGCTGTTCACCGAGACACCGTGGAGGCGGGCGGCGGCGACCACCGCGGCGGTCTCGCTCTCGTCCAGTTCGATCCGGTCCAGGGTCAACCGGTTCGGCCGGTGCGCGCCGTCGCCGAGCTCGGGCAGGTGCCGCGGCGCGAGATCCGGGCTCATCATGGCCGCGCCCGCGCTCATCAGGTCGAGCAGGCCCGCGACCTCCTCGTCGGAGACGATCCGCGCCAGCCTGGTGTCCATTGCCTCGGGCAGGCGTTGATCCGGATTCGCCTGTGGCGCAGGCGCGCCCGTCACCTGCGCGGTGTAGCGCTCCCACAGCTCGGCGAGCAGCGCGAAAGCGGATCTGCCGTCGGCGATTCCGTGGTGGATGACCAGCACGATCCGATCGTGGTCGCCGTCGCGCAGGAGATGCGCGTGGAACAACCCGCCGGTCCAGTCCTGGGGGGTGTTCACCAATTCCAGGTACTCCGGCTCGCCGCCCTCGGTGATCGTCAAGCGCGGCCGATAGGACTCGTCGCGCCGGAAGCATTTCGCGCCTTCGGCGTCGATCACCTGGCTGCGCAGTAGTGGGTGCGCGGCCGCCAGTTCGGCGAGGACGCGGCGCAGCGCGGACACGTCGAGGACGCCTTGCACGGTCGAACCGATGAACAGCGGCATGCCACCCACCGGGATGCTGCCGATTCTGGTGTCGGAGCCGAAGTAGCTGCTTTCGAAGGGGGACAGGGGGCGGTGATCGGTCATCATCTCGTTCCTTCTCGTGCGGACGAACCCCACCATACGTACGTTTCAAACGCCTGTCACATACGCTTGTTTGAAACGAACGTTACAAACGCACGTATGGCCCCTTGCTAAGGTGCTGGAGTGGGAACCCGCGAAGACCTGCTCGCCGCGGCCAAGCAATGCTTGGCCGAGCGCGGCTACGCACGCACGACCGTGCGCGAGATAGTCGCCGCCTCCGGCAGCAACCTGGCCGCGATCAACTACCACTTCGGCACCCGGGACAAGCTGCTCAACCAGGCGATGATCGAATCGAGTGCGGAGGCGGTGCAGCGAATCGCCGAGGCATTGCCGCAGGACGACCTCGTTACGCCCGCGGCGCGCCTGGAAATCTTCTGGCGCAAGCTCATCGCGTCGTTCACCGAGGACCGGCCGCTCTGGTCGGCGAATATCGAAGGCCTCGCGCAGGCGCTGCACTCCCCCGAGGTACGCGCGGAGCTGGCGACCGCGGAGGAACACGCGCGCCAGCAGCTCTGGCAGTTGTTCGGCCCGAGCCGCGGCGCGGAGGCCGACCGCGCCGTGGGCGCGGTGCTGCACGCGTTGATCGGCGGTCTCATGGCCCAGTGGCTGGTCGATCCCGACCACGCGCCGTCGCCCGACGAGCTGATCGCCGGATTGCGCACGTTGGCCACCGAGATCGGCCCCGACTGAACCGTCTCGCACCGGGCCTATCCCACGCCACGGGTAGCCATGAATCGCGCGCCGATGTAGAACTCTCGGAAAAGGATCCGCACCATTCGGTGCCGAGGCTGGAATGGGAACAATGCTGAAGCGGCCGCCGGACCTGGCCTTCGACCTCGGCAAGATGCACCGCAGGCGCAACGACGTGGCGGCCGCGCGCGAGGCGTTCCAGATCGCGATCGCCTCCGGCCATCCGAACTGGGCGCCGCTGGCCGCCGCGGAGCTGGGCGGACTGCTGAGCGCGGCGGGTGACAAACCGGCCGCGGAAGGCGCCTACCACGTCGCGGTCGATTCCGGCCATGAGGACGCCGGGCCGCGCGCGGCCTACAACCTGGGCCTGCTGCTGGCCGAGCGCGGCGACACGGCGGCAGCCGAGGCGATGTACGAGCACGCTGCCGAATCCGGCCATCCCGACGCGGCGCCGCGGGCGTGGATCAATCTCGGCTACTCGCGCGCCAAGCGCGGGGACTCGGATTCGGCGCGCACGGCCTACCAGCACGCGATCGACGCGGGCCCCGGCGACATCGCCCGGCTCGCCTTGTCCAACCTGGCCTACCTTCTGCGCTCCGAGGACGACCTGGACGGCGTGAAGGCCGCCTACCGCGCCGTCATCGACGGCTGGCCGGAGGATCAGTCGCTCATCGTCGCGGGCGATCTCGTCCAGCATCTGAGCGAGGCGGGCGATCTGCCGGGGGCCAGGGAGGTGAGCCGGTCCTTGGCCGGTTCGGACGATCCCGCGGTGGCCGCGCGGGCCAGTTTCGATATCGGGGTGTTCAGCGAACAACTCGGCGAGCCGGACGTGGCGCTGGCGGCCTTCCAGCGCGCACTCGATTCGACGGACGCGGAAGCTCGCGTCCGGGCGGCGGCCGCGCTCGCGCCGATCTACCACGAACGCGCGGCGACCGTGCTGCGCGAGACGGACTGGGCCGGGCTGGCGCACGCCCACGGATCCGCGAGCGATGCCCCCGCCATGCTCGCCGACCTGATCAGCGCGGCTGTCGAGGACCAGGCGCGCGGCATCGTCTTCCTGTACTCCGCGGTGCTGCACCAGGGTTCGATCTACTCGGTCACCGCGCCCGCCGCCGAAGTCGTGCTCGGCGCCCTGCTGCACGAGCGCACCGACGTGACCTATGTCCGCGCCTGGCTGCGCGATCCGCAACCACTGCGCTTGGAGCTGCTCAACTGGTTGCACGAGGTGATCGCCACCGCGGCATGGCAATCCGCCGCCGAGGACGACGCCGAGCTCGCCCCGGCCGACCGTACCGCCGCAGCGGCCTGCTTGGCACTGCTGCCGCGCGTGCGGGCCGCCACGGCGGCCGCGCTGGCGATGGCCGAGGTCGAAGCGGTGGCCAATGCCGCGACCGAGGTGCTCGCGACGCTCAGCGCGCTGCCTGCCGTCAACGACTGATCGCGCGCAGCACCGCCGTGACCGACTGCTCGGCGAGTTCATCGGTCAGCGGTAGGTGTCCGAACAACGCCCGGTAATAGATCGGCGCGGCGACCGCGTCCAGCACGAAATCCGGATCGATGCCCGGGTCCACTTCGCCGCGGGCGATGGCCGAGCGCAACGCCGTCGCCGTGGTCCGCCGCCGCGGTTCGAAGACCGTGGCCAGGAAGTGGGCGCGCAACCGCTCGTCACCCGCCAGGTCCGCGACCAGCGCGGGCAACACCCGGTGCAGCGACGTATCACGCAGTGCCGCGACCAGATCCCGCATGGCGCGGTTCAGGTCGGCGCGCAGGTCGCCGGTGTCCGGGGTCGGTCGCAAGCCGAGCATTTCGGCGACGACGTCGACCACCAGGTGCCGCTTCGACGGCCATCTGCGGTAGATCGCGGGACGGTGCAGACCCGCACGGGCCGCGACCTGCCCGATGGACAGGTCCGCGTATCCCACCTCGTCGAGCAGTTCCCGCGCGGCGGCGAGCACCGCGGCGTCGATGCGGTCGTCGCGGGTTCGTCCCGCCATCAGAAGACCGGTCGCGGCATCAGCACGACGCGCCAACCGTCCGGATCGGGAAAGGTCAAGCCGCCGTTGGCCGCCCAGAACGGATTCTCGGCGGGCACCGGCTCGACGCCGAACTCACCGAGCCGTTGCGCCACGTCGTACATGTGCGACTCGCTTGTGAAGTACAGCACCAACAGGTTCTCCCGGCTCGGCGCATCGCCGGGGCTGCCGTCCACATGCGTGGTGAATTCCAGGTGGTATCCGGCCCCGGGCAGTCCGAGCATCACGCCGTCGTAGCCCGCGTGGCCGCGGAATCGGTAGAGCTCGCGCAGGCCGAGCCCGTCGACGTAGAACCGCACCACTTCCTCGAGCCGGTCGGTCGGGCGGGCGATCCTGACCTGCGCGACGCGCAGTGAGTCCGGCCAGCCGTTATCGGTGTCCATGGTTCAACGATACAGTACGCACTGTACTGAATTACCTCTCGGAAAACACCGCGGGCCGCCCCCGTTCGATCGAACGAAGACGGCCCTCGGCGCGTTCTGCCTCAGCTCACTCGGCGGACTCCACCCGTCTGCGGATGCGGCGCGCCGCCGCGACCAAGTTGCGCAGCGACGGCTCGAGCTGCCAGTAGTGCCTGGTCTTCAGGCCGCCGTCCGGATTCGCCCACAACCGCTGCGGCGTCACCGCTTCGGCTGCCGCCGTGAGCAATTCGTCCAGCTCGTCGATGTCCGGGATACGCGCGGACCGGCTCTCGTACACGCCGGGGCCGACGCCGTGGCTGAGCCCGTGCCCCGAGCCGCAGTCCTCCTTCAACGCACGCAGCACCCATTCGATCGAGCGCGTCGCGACGATGGCGGTGACGTCGGCGTCGAGTTCTTCGATCGCCTCGACCACCTCGGCGCGGCCGGAATACCCGATGTGCGTGTGGATCTGCGTTTCCGCCTGCACCCCCGAGGTGGCCAGACGAAACGCGCCGATCGCCCAGCGCAGGTACTCGGCGCGCCCCTCCGGGCGCAGCGGCAGCATCTCCCGGATCGCGGGCTCGTCGACCTGGATGATCGCGATGCCCGCCTTCTCCAGGTCCACCACTTCGTCGCGGATGGCCAGCGCCACCTGGTCGGCGGTCTCGTGCAGCGGCTGGTCCTGCCGGACGAACGAGCGGGCGATCATGGTGACCGGCCCGGTCACCATGCCCTTGACCGGCCGGTCGGTGAGCGACTGCGCGTAGGTGATCCACTCCACCGACATCGGCGCCGGGCGCGACACGTCGCCGTAGATGATCGGCGGCCGCACACAGCGTGATCCGTACACCTGCACCCAGCCGAAGCGGGTGGTCGCGAAGCCGTCGAGCAGCTCGGCGAAATACTGGATCATGTCGTTGCGCTCGTGCTCGCCGTGCACCAGCACGTCCAGGCCGATGTCCTCCTGCAATCGGATCGTCGCCTCGATCTCGGCTTCGATCCGCTTGCGGTACTCCTCGTAGGACAACCTGCCCTCGCCGAGCTCGTAGCGCGCCTGGCGAATCCGGGCGGTCTGCGGAAAGGAGCCGAGCGTGGTCGCGGGCACCGGAGGCAGGTTCAGCTTGCGCTGCTGGGCTTCCCGGCGCACCTCGTAGGGCTCCCGCGAGCGCATGTCCGAGGTGATCGCGTAGACCCGTTGCCGCACCGCGTGCTTCTGCTTGAAGTGCACCTCGGTCGGCCGCTTGCGCCACTTGTCCGACGGGCCTTCGGTGAGCGCCTTGGCGAGCGAGACCACCTCGCCCACCTTCTGTTTCGCGAACGCGAGCCGATCGGCGACATGCCCCTCGATGTCGTATTCGACCAGCAGGTCGTAGGGCACGTGCAGCAGCGTGGTCCCGGTCGAGACGACCAGGTCCGGGCACACCTGCGCCAGTTCGTTCAGGTATTCCAGCGTGACGTAGCGGTCGGCGCGCCACACGTTGCGGCCGCTGATCACGCCCGCGTACAAGCGCTTGCGGCGGATGCCTGGCACCTCGGCCAGATCCTCCGGGCGCATCCGGTGACTGGCGAGGTCGAGGCCGATCGCCTCGATGTTCGTGCTCGCGAGAATGGCCAGCGCCTCACCGAAATCGCCGTACTGTCCGGTGACCAGGATGCGCGGACGCAGCGGGGCCCTGCCCAACCGGTGATAGGCCGACTCGAACGCGGCCAGTTCCGCGGGCGTGCGCTCGCTGGTGAACGCGGGCTCGTCCAGCTGCACACAGGTGGCGCCGCGCTTGGCGAGGATCTCGAACAGTTCCTCGTAGACCGGCAGCAGCTTGTCCAGCAGGCTCAGCGTGTCGAATCCGCCCGACTCGCCGGGGATGTGCCCGGCCTTGGACAGCAGCAGCAGCGACACCGGGCCGAGGACGACCGGCCGCAGTTCGATGTCGACCGCCTTCGCGCGGTCGAATTCGTCGAGCAGCGCCTCGGGGTGCAGCGAGAACTCGGTGTCGGCGTCCATTTCCGGCTGGCGGTAGTGGTAGTTCGTACCCAGGAACCGGACCAGCTCGAGCGGCGGCAGGTCCGGACGGCCGCGCGCCATCAGAAAGTAGAAGTCCAGCGGATGCAGGCCCTCGCGATACGGCTCGAACCGCTTGGGCACCGCGCCGAACAACAGCGCGTTGTCGAGCACGTGATCGTAGAACGAGAAGGTATTGCCCGGCACCTGGGTCAGTCCGGTAGCGGCCAGCTCGTTGAACTGGGTCTCCTGGATCTCACGGCCGACCGCGAGCAACTTCTCTCGGTCGAGCGAACCGTGCCAGTAGGCCTCCAGGGCCCGCTTGAGTTCGCGGTGCGGCCCGATCCTGGGATAGCCGAGGATGCTCGACCCGTAGCCGTCGGTCACGTTCACCATGAGCGGGATACCTTCTTTCGATCACCTGCGCGGCCCTTGCCGGGATCGACGGATCGACCCGGCGCTGCGCTCCGGATACCCAGTCGAGCCGTCACCATGGCCCGGCTGTTGTGCAGCTTATGCCGATTGCCGTCAACGGCCCGGCGACACCGATTTCTGGTCGACTCCGCGTCGAGGTTCGCCGGTGCCGTTTCCTACCGGTCGCGGCCCGTCTCACGTCCGAGTGTCCGTTGCGCCTTCGCCACGGGCGCGGGCAACGGACGCTCGGACGCGAGACTTCAGAGATCTAGCGATTGTTGTATTGGTAGAAACCCGCGCCGGTCTTCTTGCCGAGCAGTCCCGCCTCGACCATGCGCATCAGCAGCGGCGGTGCCGAGTACAGCGGCTCCTTGAACTCGCCGTACATCGAGTCGGCGATGGACTTCACGGTGTCCAGGCCGACCAGGTCGGTCAGCGCCAGCGGGCCCATCGGGTGGGCGCAGCCGAGCACCATCGCCTTGTCGACGTCCTCCTTGGTGGCGAAGCCGGACTCGACCATCCGGATCGCCGACAGCAGGTACGGCACCAGCAGCGCGTTGACCACGAAACCGGAGCGGTCGGCCGAGCGCACGACCTGCTTGCCGAGCACGTCGCCCGCGAACGCCTCGGCCCGCGCGGAGACCGACTCACTGGTCTTGAGCGTGGTGACCAGCTCGACCAGCGGCAACACCGGGACGGGGTTGAAGAAGTGCATGCCGACCACGCGCTCGGGGTTCGCCGTGGCGACCGCGATCTTCATGATCGGGATGGAGGAAGTGTTGGAGGCCAGTACGGCCGAAGGGTCGGTGACGACCTTGTCGAGCTCGGCGAAGATGCTCGTCTTCACCTTCTCGTCCTCGAGCACCGCCTCGACCGCCAGCTGACGGTCGGCGAAGTCGCCGAGGTCGGAGGTGAACCGCAGCCGCCAGGCGGCCTGCTCGCGTTCGCGCTCGGTGATCTTGCCGCTGCTCACGCCGCGATCGAGGGACCGCAGGATGCGCGCGCGGCCCGCCGCGGCCAGTTCCCGGGTCTGCTCGTACACCAGTACGTCGACGTGCGCCCTGGCACACACCTCCGCGATTCCGGCGCCCATCTGGCCGGCGCCGATGACACCGACGCGTTGGATCTTTTCGCTGCTCACGTCCCGCTCCTGCTGGGTTGTCTGGCTCTGGGGTGGCTGGTCTGCGAAGGTGTCGCTCCGGTGTGAGCGCGCCCTTCGATGGTCCAAGGTATAGGGATGCCCTCCCCGCCGGGGCTGTTCAGCGGGGAGGGCAGTACACCCCTACCGGAGTAGAGGATTGTCGGTTTTCACGTCGGGAACCTCACTTCCCTTGGCGAGCACCAGTTGTTGTAGGCATCCGTTCGTGAGTTCGGCCGCTTACGCAACCACCCACGCGCGAGGCCATCGAGCGCTGTTCGCGGCCCGGCTTGCGTCCGAGTGGCCGAAGCGCATGCGCCGGAGGCGCGAGTCTCGGACGCTCGGACGCAAGCCATGAGGGGCCGTGAACACCAGCGCCGGAGGCGCTGCATTCAACACAGCTCAGTGGAACTGGCCCTCTTCGGTGGAGCCCTTGAGCGCCGCGGTGGAGGTGTTCGGGTCCACGGTGGTGGCGATGGTGTCGAAGTAACCCGCGCCGACCTCACGCTGGTGCTTGATGGCCGTGAAGCCACGCTCGGCGGCGGCCTTGAACTCGCGCTCCTGCAGGTCGACGAAGGCGGTCATGCCCTCGCGGGCGTAGCCGTAGGCCAGGTCGAACATGCCGTAGTTGAGCGAGTGGAAGCCGGCCAGGGTGATGAACTGGAACTTGAAGCCCATCGCGCCGAGCTCACGCTGGAACTTCGCGATGGTCGCGTCGTCCAGGTGCGCCTTCCAGTTGAAGGACGGCGAGCAGTTGTAGGCCAGCAGCTGGTCCGGGAACTCGCCACGGACGGCCTCGGCGAACTTGCGCGCGACCTCGAGGTCCGGCACGCCGGTCTCCATCCAGATGAGGTCGGCGTAGGGGGCGTAGGCCTTGGCACGCGCGATGCAGGGCTCGATGCCGTTCTTCACACCGAAGAAGCCCTCGGGGGTGCGGGTGCCGTCCAGGAACTCACGGTCGCGCTCGTCCACGTCCGAGGTGATCAGGGTGGCGGCCTCGGCGTCGGTGCGGGCGATGATCACCGACGGCACGTCGGCGACGTCGGCGGCCAGACGCGCGGAGGTCAGGGTGCGGATGTGCTGCTGGGTGGGGATCAGCACCTTGCCGCCCAGGTGGCCGCACTTCTTCTCGGAGGCCAGCTGGTCCTCCCAGTGCACACCGGCGGCGCCGGCGGCGATCATGGCCTTCTGCAGCTCGTAGGCGTTCAGCGCGCCACCGAAGCCGGCCTCGGCGTCGGCGACGATCGGGGCCAGCCAGTTCTGAACCGAGGTGTCGCCCTCGACCTTGGCGATCTCGTCGGCGCGCAGCAGCGCGTTGTTGATGCGGCGGACCACGGACGGAACCGAGTTGGCCGGGTACAGCGACTGGTCGGGGTAGGTGTGGCCGGACAGGTTCGCGTCACCGGCGACCTGCCAACCCGACAGGTAGATGGCCTTCAGGCCGGCGCGGACCTGCTGGACCGCCTGGTTGCCGGTGAGAGCGCCGAGGGAGTTGATGTAGTCCTCGTTGTTGACGAGATCCCACAGGATCTCCGAGCCGCGGCGGGCGAGGGTGGCCTCCTCGACGACCGTGCCCTGGAGCTTCGACACCTGCTCCGCGGTGTAGTTACGGGTGACGCCCTTCCAGCGCGGGTTGGTGTCCCAATCCTTCTGGATTTCCGCGGTGGTCCTCGGGGTGCCGGTGGTCGACATCTGTGACTCCACTTCCTCGTTCGGTGCTGCCGCCCGGTCGAGCTACGAAACAGCTCGTACTGCTGGAGCGGCGATTTGCAGGCTTGCTAGGCCCTTGGGGTGTACTTCCACACGATGGCACATGAAGAAATAGGCGTCTACCTGTTGTTAGTGTGAATCTGAGCTAGGTTTTCCGCCCTCTTTGCTAAGTCTGCAAAATTTGCCCTCGAATTGCAGTAGTGCAATCTACCGGCCGGTAGCTCTGACGTGGGATTTTAGCGTAACGCTCGTACTGTTAGCGATCGGCGAGCGGCCCCCTTATCCCGGCTCCGCCATTCCCAACTGTGAGGACCTTCACAAGTCCCGGCGGCTGCCTTTTGTGTGGGCCACGCCACCGCACTGCCCGGCGAGGGCTTGTTTCCGACGAGCCCCTGCGGTTCGGGAGCGCCGACATTCACGCTCCGGCCACCCTCACTCCTTACCGGGAGGCTCAGGGTTCACCGAGGACTTCGCATACTTTCGCGGCCCATCCGGCTGGATGTGTCAGATTTCCGTTGTGCCCGCCAGGGAACTCCACCACCGGCACGCCGCGCAGTGCCGCCAGCTCGTGGGCGGCCTTGTAATCGAACACGTGCTGCGGTGTGGTGCTGCCGCAGGCCGGGACGATGCGCACCGGCGACTGCCGCAAGGCCGCGACGTCGAGGTGGTCGGCGCGGATCGCGGCGAAGTCGTGTCCGAGGAAATATTCGAAATTCGCGGCGCGCTCGGGGCCGAGCGGCGGCGCGGTGACGCCGGGTTCGCGATCCTGGCTCTCCGGAGCGATCCCCAGCGTCCGCACCATCGGGGCGAGCGCCGCCTGCCACCCGCGCTCGGCGAACACCTGCTCACAGTGTTCGAGCTCGCCGAGTTGGGCGGCGCGGTCGGCGGCGGCGAGCAGCCACGGCGTGACGGGCTCGTGCGCGACGAGAGTGTGCAGCCGGTCCGGGTGCTCGACCGCCAGATGCAATCCGATGGCCGCGCCCATGCTGCACCCGAGCATTGCCACGGGCTCGTCGGTCAACGTGGACAGCAGGCGATAGACGTCGTCGGCGTGCGTCGCGACCGAGGCGGGAGCGCCCGGATCGCGAAGGACGCTGCGGGACAGTCCGCGCCGGTCGTACGTGACGACGGTGAAGCGCCGCTCGAGATGACGGACCAGATCTTCGCTGCGCCGCGCGTCTCCCTCGCCGCTCTGCGAGATCAGGAGCATCGGGCCGCTGCCGCGAACTTCGTAGTAGAGGTCGGCTCCGGGGACTTCGAGAGTGCCGGTGGCAATCGTGTT
The DNA here is from genome assembly GCF_040644075.1 of Nocardia sp. NPDC047038. Classification (NCBI taxonomy): domain Bacteria; kingdom Bacillati; phylum Actinomycetota; class Actinomycetes; order Mycobacteriales; family Nocardiaceae; genus Nocardia; species Nocardia sp. NPDC047038. Next base: position 132,788 of record NZ_JBEYVQ010000002.1, read on the forward strand.
CATGCGGACAAGGCTAATCCATCAATTCAGATACATCAAGTCTGATGCATCTGAATTGATGTAAAGTTCTCCGTCGTGGAAGGAGTCGAACTGTTCCTGCTGGGCCGGACGTTGATCAAGATCGGCGAGGAGGCGCTGCCGACGGCGGGACTCGGCGGCGGACACCGCCCCGTGCTCGTCGTGTCGAGCGACATCCTCGAGCACCCGGACAGCACCGTGGGCGAGATCGCCGCCCGCACCGGATTACCGCAAAGCGCGGTATCCACCGCCGTCGCCAGACTCAAGGAGGCCGGTGCGATCACCTCGACGGTCGACCCACGCGACCGCCGGCGCACCCTCGTCCGCGCGGCCGACCATGCCTCACCACGAGTCGCCGAAGTACGAGCAACACCAGTGGACGACGCGGTGGCGGCGGCGCTGGCCGACAACAACCCAGCCGCCCTGCGCGAGGTGCTCGACGCGCTCACGACCCTGACCCGCCACCTACGCCCCCGCGAACCCCGCGCCGATCTCTGACGCCCGCCACGAGCCCGACGACTGCGAGCGGCACATCACCGAGCGGTCTTCTCGCGCTTCGCCACAGCCATGTGCCGCTCGCGACGCGTCAGGGAAGGTAGACGCAGCCGCCCATGCCGAGGTAGCTACGGATCGAGCAGATCAGGTTGTTCACTGTTTTGCCTGAGCCGGAGGATGAACCAGTGCTGAGCGGGGCGGCTATCGCGGCGGGCGCGGTGGCCGTGACCGGCAGTGATAGGGCGGCGGTGACCAGCACGGTGGCCGCGATTTTCTTCGTCATGTTTTCTCCTGCCGTCATGAACGCGAGAACTAGCTCCGGCACTCGTCTTCACTGTCTCCAAGAAGCGTATGAATGACTGAATGCCGGTGATAGCCCCTACTTTTCGCGTCTCACCTCGGCGTGCGCACCTATCGGTTTCCGGCTCTGAAAGCCAACGCTCATGTGATGGTTCGGCTACTTCGTTGCTGGTTGCGGTCCGAGCGAACTCAAAAGGATGCAACCGGTGGGTGCACCGCGCGCCAATGTCGCGCTATGTCGATGCGGCGGGTGATCCAGACCTGGTCGTAGGACTGGATGTGGTCGAGTAGGCGTTCCAAGGCGGCGGTGCGGGCGGGGCGGCCGATGAGGCGGCAGTGCAGGCCGATGGACAGCATTTTCGGATTACCTTCCGCTCCTTCGCGGTAGAGGACGTCGAAGGCGTCGCGGACGTGTGCGAAGAATTGTTCGCCGGTGGGGAAACCGGCGGGCGAGGCGAATCGCATGTCGTTGGTGTCCAAGGTGTAGGGCACCACCAAGTGGTCGCGGTCGAGCACGCGCACCCAATAGGGCAGGTCGTCGGCGTAGGAATCGGCGTCGTAGGCGAAGCCGCCGTGCTCGACCACCAGCTCCCTGGTGTTCGGCGAATCGCGGCCGGTGTACCAGCCCAGCGGCGCGGAGCCGGTCAGTTCGGTGAGGACGCGCACCGCCTCGGCCATGTGCGCACGCTCGGTGTCGCGGTCGGTGAGCTGGTAGGACTTCCAGCGCAGACCGTGGCAGGCGATCTCATGGCCCAATTCGCCGAAGGCGGCCACCGCCTCCGGGTTACGTTGCAGAGCTCGGGCGACCGCGAAGATCGTCAGCGGCAACGCGCGCCGTTCGAAGACGCGCAGCACTCGCCACAACCCGGCGCGTGAGCCGTACTCGTAGAGCGACTCCATGCTCATGTGGCGGTTCGGAAAGGCTTCGGCGGGAGTCATTTCCGACAGGAACGTCTCAGAGAACTCGTCACCGTCGAGGACGTTGTTCTCGCCGCCCTCCTCGTAGTTGAGCACGAACTGGACCGCGATCCGCGCCTCTCCCGGCCACTGCGGGTCCGGCGGACGCGGGCCGTAGCCGACGAAGTCCCTCATCAGCGCGCCTCACGAAAACACGGCTCGGTACGCGCTGCCGATGCCCGCGTGTTCATGTGCCGAGCTCGCCCCGCAGGCGCGGCTCCACACTGTGTGGACGCCCACGCGTACATACGCCGAGCAGGCGCGGCCCGACACACCGCCGACATTCGCCCGCTCATGCGCCGAGCTCTCCGTACAGGCGCAGCCGCGCCAGCCCGCCGTCCGGGTAGATGTCCAGCCGCACCTCCTCCACCGACGCCGCCATCGGCGCGATCGGGAACCGGTGCCTGGTGTCGGGTTGGAGCGGGGTGCGCGGCAACAACTCCAGCTCGGTGCCGTCGTTGGTGCGACCGGTCAGCCGGGCGGCGCCCGGACTGTTGCCCAGGAAGTAGGACGTATCCAGCTCGGCGAGCCGGATCAGTCCCGGCCCGGCCAGGCGGATGCGCACCCAGTCGTTGCCGTCGTCCCTGCGGCGGGCGGTCTCCCAGCCCTCACCCATGGACCGGGCCCAGCCGGGATACAGCAACTGGTTCGGCGAGCTGTAGAAGCGATTGGAGCAGTCCAGCACCAGCGCGCCGTTCTCCAGCGCGGCCAGGTCCAGCGGACCGAGGCCGAGCAGGCGCGGGTCGGGACGTCCTTCGCCGTGCACCCGCAGCCTGGCCACGCCGCCGTCGGGGTGCATGGTGAGTTTCACATGCGTCCAGCGCTTCTCGTTCTCGACGGCGAAAGGATTGCGGTGGTCGCCCGCAATCGGCGAGCGATCGACCAGCATCACCCAATCGTCGCGTGCGGCGATGGTTTCCGCGGGCGGATAGTCCTCGACCTCCAACGCGGACACCGAGACGGCGGGCGGGTAATTGCCCTTGAACCACGCCGTGTCCACCACGATCCCGCGGATCACGCCGGGCACGCCGAGCCGCACGATCGCGGCGTCGTCGCCGGGTTGCCCGCGGTGTCGGCGGGTCTCCCAGCCGTCGTAGATCTGTCCTTTGTGCCCGAAGTCGGACGGCCGGTACTGGGCGGGCCCCGGGTTGATCAGATTCTCTTTCTCCGCGAAGAATTCGTCGTTCGCCCAGATCACCGAACCGCCCAGCGGCCGGACCGCCAGGTCCGGCAGCAGCGTGAATTCGTCGTCGTCGCCCCGGTCACGCATCGCGTCTCCTGTGTCGTGCGGGATAGTCCCGTTCGGATGGCCGATCACGGCGCCTCCGGTATCGGCGCGCGTGCCGCCAGGGCTCGCAGAACCGTCTCGGTGAGTTCCGGAGTCCCCGCGTTCGGGCGGGCACCGCAATCGATGCCACGCAGCACCGTGGCGGCCAGCGCTTCCGCGGTGGCGGGCTCGTCGACGATGTCGCCGCCGCGTCGAGCGAGGTAGTCCCGCAGTCGCGGCACCGCGACGTCGATCGCCCGGCGGAAGAAGTCGTAGGTGGCCAGCCAGCGGGTGACCAAGTGACCCGGATGCATGTCCCAGCCCTGGTAGTACCCGCGCCGCAACGCCCGGGCAACCAATCGGTGGTGGTTGCGCAGCGCGGCCTCCGGGTCGGCGTCGGGCACGATCTGGGTGGAACCATCGCATACCCACACCCCGGTCTGCGCGGCCGCGACTTGCATGACCGCCTTGGCGTAATCGGCGGCCGGGTGGTCGAGCGCCTGATCCGGTGCGGCGACCCCACAAGCGGCGGTGTAGTCGTACGTACCGAAATGCAACGCGCTGCATCGTCCTTCGGAGAGGGTGAGCATGGCGGCCACCGGCGCGGTGCCATCCGCGGCCAGGATCGCCTGCGGGCTCTCGATCTGCAGTTCGAAGCACAGGCTGCCCTCGGCGATGCCGTACCCGCGTTCCAGCCCTACGCACAGCTGCACCAGGGCGGGAACCTGCTGCGCCGCACGGATCTTCGGCACCGTGAAGACGAACCCCTCGGGCACGCCGCCCGCGCCCTCCAACACGAGGCCGAGCGTGCGCAGCGCCCGGCGACGCTCGCCGCCGCCCAAACCCTTCATCCGGATGCCGCTGCTCGCCGGGCCTCCGGGGCGCCGTGCCCAGGCAGCCAGCACCGCGCCCGCCGCCGTGGCCGCGCGGTCCTCCTCGGCGTCGGCGCGCAGGCCGTAGCCGTCCTCGAAGTCGATGCGCAGATCCTGGACCGGGTCGGCTTCCAGCCGTTTGCGCACGTCGGGAAGCGAATCGGTGCCGTCGAGAGTGGTCAGCAGATCGTGGTGGCGGTCGAGTAGTTCGACCGCGGTCGCGCCCCATTCCCCGGGAGTCTCCTCGGTGACCCGGTCGGCCGGGACGTACACGGTGTGGCTCGGTTGCGAGCGACCGTTCGAGCCGGGGTATCGGCGGCGCAGCTCGGTGTCGACCGCGTCGAGCATCGCCTCGATCCGGGCGCGGACGTTCTCCGGCACCTTGTTCATCGTGATCCCTTCTCCCGCAGGGCGGCCCAGACCCGGTCCGCGGTCATCGGCAGCCCGTACAGGCGCACGCCGACCGCGTCGCGGATCGCGTTGGCCAGCGCGGGCGCGACCGGGTTGTACGGCGATTCGCTCATCGACTTGGCCCCCAACGGACCGAGCGCGTCGGACGTCTCGGCGAAGTAGACCTCTGTGCGCGGCACGTCGGCGAATTGCGGTATGTGGTAGTGCCGCAGGGTCTGCGCACCCACCACACCGTGCGCGCTGCGCATGTCCTCGTACAGCGCCGTGCCGATGGCCTGAGCCGCGCCGCCCTCGATCTGCCCGCGGCACTGCACCGGGTTGAGCACCGTCCCCGCGTCGGCGGCCTGGATCGATTGGAGGATGCGCACCGCCCCGGTGTCCGGGTGCACGGCGACGCGGAAAGCGTGCACGTTGAAGCTCACCGACCTGGGACTGCCGTCGTGCTCGGCGCGCGCGGTGAGGTCGCCACCGGTCAGCAGTTCGGCGGCGGTGAGCAGCCGGTCGCCGCAGTGCACGCCGCCGGAGTTCAGCGCGCAGTCCCGCTCGGCGACGCCGGTCAGTTCCGCCGCCCTGGCCAGCAGAAGCCCGCGCAACGCGCACGCCGCCGCGTAGACGGCCTTGCCCGCGACCACGATGCCGGTGGAGCCGAACGCGCCGGTGTCGTGGTCCACCAGGTCGGTGTCGCCGTGCCGGACCACGATGCGGTCCACCTCGGTGTCCAGCGCGGTAGCGGCGAGCTGCGCGTGCACCGTCGTCGTTCCGTTGCCGAATTCCGCCGTGCCGACCCGGATCTCGTAGCGGCCGTCGGGCAGCAGCGCGGCCGTCGCGGTCGACCGGTGACCGCGCGGCGGGACGGTCGCGATCATCGCGGCGGCCATGCCCGTACCCACCCGCCACTCCGGGCCGGGCGCGTGCACGTCGTTGCCGCGCAGCAGCGCTCGTTCGGCGAGGTCGAGGCATTGGTCCAGGCCGTAGCTGCCGAACATGAGGTCGCTCTCGTTCACCGCGGCGCCGACGAACCGGTCGCCCGGCGCTACCGCGTTGCTGCGGCGCAGTTCGAACGGGTCCATGCCGAGCGCGTGCGCGAGTTCGTCGAGAGCCGACTCCACCGCGAAGATCACCTGCCCGAGGCCGTATCCGCGGAACGCGCCGGAGGGAACGTTGTTGGTGTACACCGCCTGCGCGTCGACCCGCTTGTTGGCACAGCGGTACAGCTCCACCGACTCACCGACGCCGTGATACATCACCCCGCCGCTGTGATTGCCGTACGCGCCGGTGTCGGCGAGCACGTCGACGGCCAAGGCGGTCAGCACACCGCGCGCGTCGGCCCCCGCCGTCACCGCGACCCGCATGGGATGGCGGCAGGTCGCGGCGGTGAATTCGTCGGAGCGCGTGAACTCGTATTGCACCGGTCTGCCGGTGCGCAGCACGGCCAGCGCGATCAGGTCCTCGGCCAGCATCTCCTGTTTCGCGCCGAACCCGCCGCCGACCCTGGCCGCGAACACCCGCACCTGCGCGGACGACCGGCCGAACAGGCGGCACAATTCGTCGCGGACCAGGAACGGGACCTGGGTGCTGCACCGGATGACCAGGCGTCCGGCGTCGTCCAGCCAGCCGACGCCGCCGTGTGTCTCCAAGTGCACATGCTGACCCCGCGGCGAATCCCAGACGCCGCGTACGACATGCGCCGCGGCAGCCAGACCCGCGGCGACGTCACCCACCTCGCCGTGCAGTTCGGCGACCAGGTTGCGGCCGGGATCGACGATCCGGGCCGAGGGGGGCTTGTCGCCGTGCAGTTTCGGCGCGCCGGGGCGCAGCGCGTCCTGCGGATCGAACACCGCGGGCAGGACCTCGTAGTCGACCTCCAGCAGACGGCATCCCTCGCGGGCGATCGCGACGCTGTCGGCCACCACCGCGGCCACCCGCTGCCCCACGAAGCGAACCGTGCGGTCGAGCACATAGGTGTCGTCGGGGTCGTCGGTGCGCAGCTCGTGCCGCGCGGTGGAGAACGGCACGTCCGGCGCGTCGGCATGGGTGAGCACCGCGTGCACGCCGGGTAGTGCCTCGGCGGCGGTGGTGCCGATCGAGCGGATTCGCGCGTGCGGGTGCGGGCTTCGCAGCACCGCGATGTGCAGCGGCGCGGACGGTGGCGCGGTGTCGGCGTCGCCCGGTCGCGGCAAGTCGAAGGTGTACGGCTCGCGTCCGGAGACGATGCGCGGCCCGGCCGGGGCGCACGCTCCTACGATCGCCGCGGCCGGATCCGGTGCCACGGCGGCAGGATCGTCCGGAGTGAGCTGCTCGCCCAGCGCGGCGCGGATGGCGCGGTAACCCGTGCAGCGGCAGAGGTTGCCCTTCATCAGCTCGGCGAGTTCGTCGCCCGCCACGCCGGCCTGCTCGTCGGCGGCACACCCGAGCCCCGCGGCCGTGACCACCATGCCCGCGGTGCAGAACCCGCATTGGAACGCGGCGTCGGCGACGAACCGGCGCTGCACCGGGTGCGGATGCTCGGGCGTTCCGAGTCCGGCGGCGGTGGTGACAGCGCGTCCGGCGGCGCGAAAGGCGGGAAAGACGCAGGAGTGCACCGTCATTCCGTCGACCAGCACCGAGCAGGCCCCGCAATCGCCCGTGTCACAGCCCTTCTTCACCGCCAGGTTGCCGCTGTCGCGCAGCGCCGTCCGCAGGCACTGACCCGGCCGCGCCGCGATGTCGACGGTCCTGCCGTCCACTTCGAATCGCATCAGCTTCCCCGCAGTTCCGCGGCGACCTCGTCGGCGAGCACTCCCGAGACATGCCTGCGCCACTCCGGCGACCCGTGCGGATCGTCGAACCACAACGCCGAGTCGATCGTGTGCATGGCATCGCGCATCTCGCCCTCGGAGGGCGGGGCGGCGAAGTCCAGGACGACGGGCCTGATCGTGGCGGCCGTGATCGTTACCGCGCTACGGCCACTGCCTTCCCTCCGCCCCATTACGACGGCACCGGAGCGGCCGAGCGGGGCGAGCGCGATCTTTCGAAAGCTGGTGCGGGCCAAGAGACTCGAGCGCGGTAGGCGAATCGAGCGCAGCACGTCGCCGGGCCGCAGCGCCGTACGACCCGGACCGAGGACGAACTCCCGCATCGGAATCTCCCGATCGGCGCCGTCCGCGGCCCACACCAGCGCCGTTCCGTCGAGCGCCACCAGCGCGCCGAGCACCGCACCCGCGGGCAACGCCAGGCAGACGTTGCCCCCGACGGTCGCGGTGCGCCAGATCTTGTGCGAGGCCAGCAGCGCCCGGCAGGACCGGGCGAACAGCGCGGTCCCCGGCCACGGGTCGCGCAACACCCCCGTCCCCAGCTCACGGCCCGGCGCGGCTCCGGCGAACTCGGCCAGGGTGCAAGTGGCGGCGATGTCCAGTCCGCCATCCACGATCTCGAACGCGGGCCACCCCAGGCCGGTGATGTCGACCAGGCGCAGCAGCTGATCCTGCGGCTCGGAGAACAGGAAGGTTCCTCCGGCGAGCACCGCGGTGGACGCACCGAGCACGGCCAGGTCTTCGCGCTCGCGAGCGACCACCACCTCGCGAATCGTGTCCAGGTCCACGTCTCACCTCGTTCCTGCCTCTCCGTCACCGTAGAGCCAGTCGGTTGCCGCCGTATTGCGCGCGACGCACGTCAGATTGCGCGGCCGTTACCTCGCCGCGCGACGGGCACCAGCGACCGGGAACCGTCCCGGCCGCGCGCTTACGCGGGCGTGCCGTCCGCGACACCACGGCTCGCGCCCGCTACCGGCCGTCCGAGCCGACACTGCTTCAGTATTGCTCGTCCGGCCTGACCAGGCACGACACCCCGCCCAGATCAGCGCGGCGATTCTCACTTGGGCGAAGGTGACGCGACACCACCGTCACCGCTCCCGGCATTCCCGACCACCGCGCGGCTATGGCGAGAGTGCCGCACCGACCGCGCCGCCTGGTTCCCGGTGCTGCTCGCCCGCGCAGTCGAGCAGGTGGGTGGCCGGGCCACATCACCCGCCTCGACCAGCACAGGCCGTACGCGACAGCAGCCGCTCACGGTAGGCCGATTCCCACTCCGGCAGGACCACCGACGCCCGATCCGCCGAGTCGCTCACCCCGCCTTCGCGAGCAGCTTCGCCTGCGCCCGCGCCACCTCGGCGGCGACCACGTCGGTGTCGACCGTCCGCACCTCACCGTCGCGCACCACCTCGCGCCCGTTCACCAGCAGCGCCGCCAGCGGTGGAGGCGAGCCGAGCACCAGTGCGGTCACCGGATCCGCGATCCCGGCGTGCGCGGCGGTGTCCAGCCGCCACAGCGCCAGGTCCGCCAGCTTGCCGACCTCGATCGAACCGATGTCGGCGGCGCGGCCGAGCACCCGCGCGCCGCCCATGGTGGCCAGTTCCAGCGCGGTGCGCACAGTCATCGCGTGCGGGCCGCCCCGATTGCGCGCCCACAGCAAGGCGTGGCGCGGCTCCTCGATCATCGAGCCGGCCTCGTTGCTCGCCGCGCCGTCCACGCCGAGCCCCACCGCAACGCCCGCGCGGACCAGGTCGGCGACGCGGGCGATGCCCGCGCCCAGCCGCGCGTTCGACGTGGGGCAGTGCGCCACGCCGGTACCGGTCTCCGCGAGGGCGGCGAGCGCGTCGTCGTCCAGGTGGACGGCGTGCGCGTACCAGACGTCCGGACCGAGCCAGTCCAGCCGCTGCAGGTACCGCGCGGGCGTACAGCCGAAAGTCGCCAGGCAATAGTCCTGCTCGTCGATGGTCTCGGCGAGGTGGGTGTGCAGCCGGACCCCGAGCTCGCGGGCCAGCGCCGCCGACTCGCGCAGCAGGTCGGGGGTGACCGAGAAGGGCGAACACGGTGCGAGCGCGATCCGCAGCATGGCGTCGGACGACGGGTCGTGCCACCGCGCGACGGCCTCCGCGCTCGCGGCGAGGATGTCGTCCAGGCGTTCCACCAGGTGATCGGGCGGCAGGCCGCCCGCGCTCGCGCCCAGATCCATCGAGCCGCGACAGGGATGGAACCGCAGGCCCACCTGCGCCGCCGCGGCGATCTCGGCGGCGAGCGGGTCACCGCCGTCGCGCGGGAACACGTAGTGGTGATCGGTGGTGGTGGTGCACCCGGTGCGCGCGAGAGTGGCGAGCGCACCGGTGGCGGCCACGCGCACCCCGTCCTCGTCGATGCCCGCCCAGACCGGGTAGAGCGTGGTGAGCCATTCGAACAGCGTGTGGTCGGTGGCCAGGCCGCGGGTGATCCATTGGTAGAGGTGCTGGTGGGTGTTCACCAACCCGGGCGTCAGCAGGCAGCCGCGCCCGTCGACGCGCCGCGCGTCCGCGCCGAGGTCCGGCGGATCCCCCGCGCCGACCGCGTCGATCCGGTTGCCCCGCACGACGACGTACCCGCGGGCGTACTCGGTCCCCTGGGCGTCGACGGTCGCGACGGCGCAGTCCGCGATGACGGTCACCTGCTCCACGCGGGACCCGCTTCCGGCGCGTCGGCCCGCGCAACGGTGGCGTGGATCAGCCCGTAGGGGCGGTCGTCGGCGTGGTAGACCTCCCCGTGGTTCTCGATGCCGAAGCGGCCCAAGTCGTAGTCGAAGTGATGCTTGTTCGGCGCCGCGAGCCGGATCTCGGCCAGCACCGGGTACGCGGTCAGCGCGGCCTTGCCCATCTCGAACAGCGTCTGCTGCAACGCCTTCGAATGCAGCGTCGCGAAGGTCTCCACCAGCCGCGCCCGCACGCCGGTGTAGACCTCGTCCCAGTCGATGCCCGCGCTGCTCGCGAAACGCCATTCGGCGATCAGTGACGTGGCCAGCATTCGATCACGGGTCGGCGCGAGCACGGTGAACTCGTCGTTCAGGAAGTCGGCGAACTCCGAGCCGGTCGACTTGAGGATGGTCAGGTCCTTCACCCCGCCGACGACCCAGGCCCGCCGCTCGGCGCCCTTCCCCGCCACGGTGACCGCCGCGGTGCGCACTTCCGGTCCCTGCCGCACCCAGGTGTGATCATGTTCCACACCGTCGACCGTCACGCGCTGCCAGGCGTATTCGTCGACCTCGATACGCGCGCTGCGCACCGGTTCGATCTCGGCGACGAAATGATCGGCCAACGCGAGCGCGTAGTCCTCGATGGCCCGCAGCCCGGGCCGCTTCGCGAAGGCATAGGCCGTCTGCTTCTGTGAGTCGGTGGGCAGGACCTTCGCCTGGTCGCCCGCGACGTACGCGTCGGCGAAATCGCCGCGCAGCAACGTGGACACGTTCACGTCGCGAATCTCGTGCCGTGCGCTCTGCCGGTGGATCCGGACGATGCGGTTCTCCGCCTTGCCGTATCGGTGGTCGGTCAGCACGATGGGCCCGGTCAGTTCCATGCTCAGCTCCCTCGATAGGTGGAAAAGGCGAAGGGCGACAACAGCAATGGGACGTGATAGCGCCGTTCCTCCGTCACGGCGAACGCGATGCTCACCTCGGGATAGAAGGTCTCCACCCCCTGACCCGCGAAGTAGGCGCCGGTGTCGAACACCAGCCGATAGGTTCCGGCTTCGAGCGCTTCGCCCAATGCCCGGATTCGCCCGTCCGCGCCCGTTTCGCCCGAATCGAGCTGCCGCTCCTGCTGGTACAACGTCACCGTGACACCCGCGGCGGGCACGCCGCGCACCGCGTCCAGCACATGGGTGCTCAGCGTGCTCATGACAGCTCCGCCAGCAGCGCCCGCAGCCGGATCCGATTGATCTTGCCCAATTCTGTTCGCACGACCTGCCTTTCGGTCTCGGGATCATTGCGTAACCGGGCAGTGAGCAGCGCGAGCAGCTCCTTACCCGACTTTCCGCTCGCACACACCAGGTAGATGTGCCCGAACCGTTCCTCATAGGCGCGGTTGCCCTCGGCGAGCGCCGCGCGTACCGCGTCGGCCGAACCCGCCACTCCGGCCTGCTCCTGCGCCGAAGCGGCGGAATGCGGTCGTTCGCCGATCCTGGGGTGACCTGCCATGGCCGAGTCGAGCTCGGACTCCGGCAGCCGTGCCAACGCTCCGTCCGCCGCCTCGAGCAGCGCCTCGACGCTCCGGTACGGACGGCCCGCGACCAGCGACCGCGCGAACTCCGGCGACGAGCAGCAGCCGAGCGCCGCCCGGTAGGCCGCGTCGGCGGACAGCGCGTCGAACGCCGCGATACCGCGTCGCTGATCCGTCATCGGACCAGCATCGAATACGACCGGACGAGCCGCCACCGGAAGCGGAGGGATCGCCTTCGGCGTGTCGCTCCGGAACCACGCCTGAGCACCGGTTTCCCATCATGCGGCGCAGACCGGCCGGTATTACCTTTGAGGCTATGGCCGACCCTGATCGCCCCGCCGTCGCACCCTGCGCCGGCGTCGTGCTCGCCGCGGGCGCCGGAACCCGCTACGGAAAACCCAAAGTGCTCGCCGAGGACGGCGCCTGGCTGCGGTCCACGGTCGCCGCGCTGCGCGGCGGAGGTTGCGACCCGGTCATCGTGGTCCTCGGCGCGACCGGCCCGACGCCGGGGATCGTCGATCTGCCGCCGGGCGTACGGCACGTCTGGGCGGCGGACTGGGCGACCGGACTGAGCGCATCGCTACGGGCGGGCCTGATCGCCGCGGCGAGCACCCCCGCGCGTTACGCCGCGATCATGCCGGTGGACACCCCCGATGTCGGCGCCGACGCGGTCGCCCGAGTGCTCGCCGCCGCGCTCGCGGCCCCCAGCGGCCTGGCGCGCGCTGTGTTCCACGACACACCTGGACACCCTGTTGTTATAGCCCACAAGCACTGGAATGCGGTTTGTGGGTCGGCCGCAGGAGATTCCGGCGCCCGTACCTATTTGACCGGCAGAAACGATATGGTGTGCGTCACGTGCGACGATTTGGCGACGGGCGTCGATCGTGACTTCCCGGCCACGACCGCACGGTGATCGGAGCTAGCTGATGCGGGACATCGTCGACGACCTGTTGCGGGTGTGGTACTCGGGCCGGACCGGCGGACTCGGCACCATCGTGCGCACCGTGGGCGCCGCGCCCTTACCGGTGGGCTCGGCGATGCTGGTCGACCCGGACGGGGGCGTCTACGGATCGGTCGCCGCGGGCGGGCTGGAGGACATCGCCTACGAGTCCGTGCTCCAGGCCGCGCGGACCGGCCGCCGCGCGATGCACCGTTTCGGCGTGGCCGGCGGCGTGGACGGGGGCGCGCACGGCGAGGGAATGATGGACGTCTTCACCGAACCGTTCTCTCGAAGACACTTCCCGGAGTTCCCGGAGGTCGCCGCCGAGATCGCGGCCCACCGCAGGGTCACCGTCTTCACGGTGGTGTGGAACTCCGATGCCGACCTGATCGGCCAGCACCTGATCACCGACAAACGGCACGCCACCGAATTGGTCGCGCTACCCGATTCCGATGTCTTCGTCGCCTCGTTCGCTCCGCCGCCGCGCCTGATCATCTTCGGCGCCAATTCCTTCGCCGCCGCACTCACCGTGCAGGCCAGGTTGCTCGGTTACCGAGTGACCATCTGCGACTCTCGCCCCAATTTCGCTACGCCGGAATCGTTTCCCGGCGCCGAGGTCGTGGTCGACTGGCCGCACCGCTACCTCAACATCCTCTCCTCGGCAGGTGAAATCGACAGCAGCACCGCCATAGTCGTGCTGTCGCACGATCCCACATTCGAAATTCCACTACTCACCGTGGCGCTGCGACTACCCGAGGTCGGCTATCTCGGCGCCATGGGGTCACGCCAGGTGCACATCCGGCGCATGGAGGACCTGCGCGCAGGTGGTTTCGGCGAGGAGACGCTGTCGCGGCTGCACTCGCCCGCGGGATTCGACATCGGCGCACGCACCGCGCCCGAGATGGCCGTCGCGATCGCGGCCGAACTGCTGGCCGCCCGCGCCGCGCAGCCGGTGCGAGCGGTCGATCCGTACAGCGGCGAAATCCCGATCACGCCGAAAACCGCTGTGGGTCTCTGATCATTTCAGGCCGGGGTGCTCGGCATACACCTCGCGCAATACGGACAGGTCGAACAGTTGCGCGGCCTTGATGTCTATTTTCGCGGCACGCAGCGCGGCGATGTTCTGTTCGATCAGGGCGTCGGTCATCGAGAGCAGTCCGCCCGTGGCGGTATCCCCCGAAACCACTAGATCGTTCTGCGCGACAGCCTCTTTCGTCTGCTCGGCGAGATCGAGCTTCTGATCCTTGCCGTACACCTCGACCGCGAGCCGGGCCGCTTCGGCCGGATCGGCCACCGCGTCCTTCCAGCCCTTGATCTCGGCGGCCAGAAACGCCTTCAACTTGTCGCGCTCTTTGTCGATGGTGGACTGCGCGACCGTGAGCGTCTCGGCGACCAGCGGCAGATTGAAGTCGGCGAACAAGAAGTGTGTGTTCTGGAAGCCCTTGGCCGCCAGCGTGATCGGCTCGTTCGTCACGTAGCTGACCCATCCGTCGACCTCCCCGTTGGCCAGCGGGGTCGGGTCGAATTGGGCGGGCACGACGGTGACATCGCCCGGCTTCAACCCGTTGGCGGTGAGCAGCGCGTTGAAGATCAACTGGTTGGTGTCCTGCACACCGATCTTGCGGCCCTTCATGTCCTCGGGCGTCTTGATCGGTTTCGCCGCGGAGGACACGATCGCGAACGGGTTCTTCTGATACGTGGTGGCGACGATCTTGGCGGGCAGGCCCTCCAGGATCGCGGGTGCGGTGGTCTGCGGCGCGGACAGGCCCAGCCACACCTTCCCGGTATCCAATCCGGCCTCTACCGACGTGCTGGCCGCGCCGCCCGCGATCAAGTCGACCGAGCCGAAACCCGCCTCCTTGAAATAGCCTTTCGAGTCGGCGAAGTATTCGCCCGCGAATTCGATGTTCTTCAGCCAGGAAAGCTGCACCGCGACGCCGCCGTATTTCGATCCGTCCGCGGTGGTGCCGCCCGGCGAATCACCGGAGCTCCCTCCGCAGGCGGCCAGTGCGCCCGCACCGCCGAGCGCGGCGCCGGCGAATGCGGAGTAACGGAGGAAGGAGCGTCGGTTCAGGTGCCCGAACGTGGAGCGGTGCGCGGGTGTCATGGGCCGAATCTAAGCGCAGCGCGTTTCATTTTCTTTACTTTGGCGTTCCGAGCGAGGAATTCGGTTCGGTCAGAGTCGTCCCGCTTCCGGTCCGAACCGGGCCAGCACCAGGTTCTCCACGACACCGACGATCGCGTAGAGCGCCACCGAGACCAGCGTGACGATGACGATCGATGCCCACAACTTGCTGTACTGGAACGTGGGGATCGCCCGGATCAAGCCGGCGCCCAGGCCGGTGCCGCTGCCGAGCCACTCACCGAGCAACGCGCCGATCAGCGCACCCGGCACCGAGATCCGCGCGGCGGCGAACACCGAGGGCAGCGCCGCGGGCACGGCCACCATGCGCAGCCCGGTCCAGCGCGATCCGCCGTACGCGGCCACCAGTTCCAGCGCCTGCCGCGGCGCGTTGCGCAATCCCGCCATGATCATGACCAGCGCGGGGAAGAACACCACGATCGCGGCGAGCACCGCGACCCCGGCCTGGCCGCGGCCGAACACCAGCACGATGATCGGCGTGAGCGCCACCAGCGGTACCGAGCGCAGCAGCATCGCCACCGGCAGGAAGGTCTGCTCGATCGCGGCGAACGACACGAACAGCGCGGCGACCACCAACGCGGCGAGCATGCCCGCGCCGAACCCGAGCGCCGCGTCACGCAGCGTGATCTGCAGGTCGTCCAGGATCGCCTGCCGCGCGGTCGCGGCGTTGGGCGCCGTCACCAAGTAGGTCCAGATATCGCCGGGCGTCTTGCCCACCCGCGGGCCGACCTGCGGAAACGCTTTCAGGAAGACGTACCAGATCACCAGCATCAGCACCAGCGATGTGCACAGCGGGAAAAGGAAGATCCCGATCCGTCGCAGCAGATTCATCGGGCCTCCCCTGTGACCTGGTGCAGCGCAACGCGCGTGGAGATCTTCATCGCGCCTCCCGGACGGTCCAGGGCGCGGCCAGGCGGGCGGCCAGCGCCACCAGCGCGTAGCCGAGTCCGGCCAGCGCGGCGGCGGCCAGCGCCATGCCCCAGGTGCGTGGCACGTTGTAGGAGGTCTGGGCGGCGGTCAACGCCACCCCGATGCCGCTGTCCACGCCACCGAGGTACTCGCCGATGATCGCGCCGAGCACGGCCGACGGCGCGGCGATCTTCAACGCCGCGAACGTGCTCGGCAGCGCCGAGATCGCCTGCACCCGGTACAACTGCTGCCAGCGTCCGCCGCCGTAGGCGCGCACCAGTTCCAGGCTGGTCCGGTCGGCCGAGCGCAACCCGGCGACGGTGCCGACCATAGTGGTGAAGAAGCAGTACATCGCGGCCAGGAAGACCGTCGGGGTGCGTCCGCCGAACACCACAAGGATGATCGGGCCCAGCGCGAGCAGCGGAGTGCAATAGCTCAGGATCGCCAACTGGGTCGCCAGCGACTCGATCGGCGGGACCAGCACGATCAGGACGGCCAGGGCGATGGCCAGGCCGTTGCCCCAGACGAATCCCTGCAGCGCGCCGAGCGCGGTGATCCGGAAATTAGGGCCGTACAGGCCCCATCCGTCGGAGTACATGGTGTGCAGCACCTGCCAGGGACTCGGTATGGTGCCGCCCGCTACCTCGAACGCCGCGAGCGCCCACCACACCGCGACCAGCCCCAGCACGCCGAGCACGCCGCCGAAGCGCTTCACGCCGTATCCCCTGTCCGCCGGACGCACGGCTGCCGCCGCAGCGGCCGAGTGCGCACGCTCGCCCGCTGCCAGCCCGGCTTACGGTGCCGCAGACAGCGTTCCGGTTGGTGCTCGTTCATGCGACGCCCCCTTTTCCGGCGGTCCCGAACAGCAGCTCGGACAGATAGTCGTGCAGCTTGTGGAATTCCGGTGTCCGCATCATCTCGGGCAGCCGTGGACGCGGCAGATCGATCTCGACCAGTTCCAGCACCCGCCCCGGCCGCGGGCTCATCACGGCCACCACGTCGGACAGGAACACCGCCTCCGCGATGCCATGGGTCACCATCAACGTCGTCGCGGGCTTCTCGGTCCAGATCCGCAGCAACTCCAGATTGAGCCGCTGCCTGGTCATGTCGTCCAGCGCTCCGAACGGTTCGTCCAGCAGCAGCACGGTGGGCTTCACCACCAGTGCGCGCGCGATCGAGACGCGCTGGCGCATGCCGCCGGACAGCTGCGCGGGCTTGGCCTTCTCGAAGCCGTCCAGCCCGACCAGGCGGATCAGGTCATCGATCTGCCCCGGCTCCGGCGTGATGCCAGCGACCT
Source organism: Nocardia sp. NPDC047038 (assembly GCF_040644075.1). Lineage (NCBI taxonomy): Bacteria > Bacillati > Actinomycetota > Actinomycetes > Mycobacteriales > Nocardiaceae > Nocardia > Nocardia sp. NPDC047038. The sequence goes on from NZ_JBEYVQ010000002.1 coordinate 149,394, forward strand.
GGAGCGGCAGCGCGATATTCGACGCCACCGATCGCCACGGCAGCAGCGCCGAATCCTGGAAGGCGATGCCGAACGCGTGCTTGCCGCGCAGTTCGGCGGGCGTCGAGCCGTCGATCAGCGCCTTGCCCGCCGTCGGCGTCTCCAGGCCGGCGAGAATGCGCAGCACCGTCGACTTGCCGCAGCCGGACGGACCGAGCAGCGACAGGAACGCGCCCTGCTCGGTGTGCAGATCGACGCTCGCCAGCGCCTGCACGGTTTTCCGCCCGACCCGGAAGGTCTTGGTCAATCCGCTGAGATGAATTCCGGTCCCCCCGGCGGTATCGCTCTCCGTGCTCATGACGGCCACCATAGGAGCACCCCGTTGCACGGACATTGCGAATGGCGTCGCCAGATTGCGCAATCGTTACGGTCCGCACCGCGCATTTCCGATCGCGGCGATCCGAACGGATGAGATACGCCCCGCCGCGGGTTACACGACAGGTGAACCCGATCCTCACGCTGCTCGACGCCAAGCTGCACATCGCGGGCTCGGAGATCCTCTGGCGCGAGGTGGTCGGCAACGGCTTCGGCTTGGCTTCCGCGATCGGCGGCATGCGGCGGCGGGTCTGGGCCTGGCCCGTCGGCATCGCCGGAAACGCGCTGCTGTTCACCGTATTCGTCGGTGGGGTGTTCCACACTCCGCAGCAGCTGAACATGGCCGGACAGGCCGGACGCCAGCTGATGTTCATCGCGGTCAGCGTGTACGGCTGGTGGAGCTGGTACCGGCACGCAGCACGCGGGACCGCGCTCGAGCACCGCGGCGTCGACCCGCGCTGGGCGAGCACGCGCGAACGCGTCGTCCTGGTGGTGGCGATGCTCGCGGGCACGGCCGTTTTCGCCCAGCTCTTCGAATGGCTCGGTTCCTACGGCCCGTGGGCCGAGGCATGGATCTTCACCGGCTCGGTGCTGGCCACCTACGGCATGGCCAGGGGGCTGGCCGAGTTCTGGTTGATCTGGATCGCGGTCGACCTGGTCGGCATTCCACTGCTGGTGCGTGCGGGTTACTACCCGTCGGCGACGCTGTATCTGGTCTACGCGGGATTCGTAGCCTGGGGATTCCTCGTTTGGGCGCGAGCCATGCGCCGACCCACCGGCGCCGATGCGCCGCTGAATCGGTTCAGCACCGCCGATCGGTGACCGGCCGACACCCGGTCCATCAATCAGTAATTCGTTCGCTACCAGCCTGATCCAGCCTTCACACCATTCCCAATACTGGGGATATATGCGGTGCCACATGTTTGCCACACTTGCGAAGAAGCCCAAAACCGCACAGAGCCCGAGTTGCTCGACATCCCGATGACCGCGCCGCACCACCGCTGGTAGGAACGATTTCCGGCATGTGAGCGTCATGATCCGCGGGCCTGAGCACTTCGGCCCGCGGAGGAACAGCCAGCATGACATCGCCATACATCCGCGATATCCGACTGATTGCCAATCATGTACTGGCGGTCCCAGAATGCTTCACACCACACTATGTCTCCTCGGCGTGCGCGATGGAGTTCAGTGCAGTACCCTGCGCGAATCCGCATACAAGCGAATTCGTGGCATACCCGGACGGCGGGCCGTTCTCGTCAATCGTGTTCCGCGGCCCGCGCACGGGGGCAGTCGGTTCACATGCCCTGGTGATCATGCACGTCGCGATGGACGTCCGCATCACCCGCGCGGATATGGCCGGGATCTTCGAACTCCCGATGGAAAACACACGGGTCGACCCGAGGATTCCGCCCGAAGGAGCGGTTTCGTTCACCTCTGAGCATGGGGCGAGAAAGCTGCACATCAGATTCCATGCCCGCTCGCAACTCCTCAGAGACATATCCGTACACGAGAACCGTGGACGAGCTCGGAGCCTCGGCAGCGGTAGCCCGGAATGAGACGTCTCCGCGAACTATTCCTGAACCTGACGACCGGCCTACGCCGCGATCTATCGAGATACGCGAATGCCGCATCGCACAATGTCCATAATCTCAGCGGAGAAGTCAACCTGACCGTCGCCAAGACAATGGACGCCGATCTCGCCGGTCGGGATGCCATCCGAGGGGAAACCCTGGAAATCCCGGAATACCAGAAACGCCTACAGCGGCTCGGCTACCCGACGTCCGTAGAGACCGGGCTGGGCGGAGAAGTCGACGAAATCGCCGGGTTGTCCGAGGACCTCATTCGTCAGATCCAGGACGTGCAGCAGTTCGGATGGACCATTCGCTACGGAAAGAGAGGGGACGGAACCTATGCCGACTACGAAGAGAAGGCTGTTGTTCTCGATCGCAATATGGAAGGCAACGCCAGAGCCTCCGCCGATGCGCTCGCACATGAGATCGACCATGCCCACCCCGGTAATCCGCATAACGACGCCCCCTCGCCGCCGATGGGCCGAACGCGGGAGCAATGGGTGGCCGATCATGTGGACCGGTCGCTGCGGAACGAGGGCCATGCCGTCATGTCACAGCTCGCCATACGCCGCCAGATACTCGAAAATGGCGGGCCGGACATCAATCACAGCGTCTCGGGGAAATACCGCAGGATTTATGAGAGATATCGCGGTGGAGAGTTCTCCCACGACGAGGCGGTACAACGAATAGCTGATCACTATCGCTTCGAGAGAGGAAGCCACAGCAATATGTCGTACGGCCAGAACTTCCGTCAGTGGTACGAAGATTATTGGGACACCTGGATCGCGCAGACGGCGTGAGCGCCTACACCACGTCGACCCGCACGCCCGCCGCCCGGATCGCCTGCACCGCGGCTGGATCCGCGCCGGTATCGGTGACCAGCACCTGCACCTGCTCGATGCCGCAGATGCGGGCCAGTGCGGTGCGCTCGAGCTTCTCCGCGGTGGCCACCACCAGCACCCGGCCGGAACGCCGCACCATCTCGGTGGTCACCCCGGCCTCGTCGATGTGCCTGCACTGGGCGCCGCCCTCGACGGAGATCGCGTTCACGCCGAGCACGAGATCGTCGAGCCGCAGTTCGGCCAGCGCCCGTTCGGCCAGCGGCCCGTGCAGCTCATAGGACTCGCGCCGGGCCACACCGCCGAGAACGATCGTGCGCACGTGTGGCCGCAGCACCATCTCCCCCGCGATGTTCAGCGCGTTGGTGACCAGAGTGAGCTGCTCGTCACCGGCCGATCCGAGATCCGTGCGCACGGCCAGCGCCCTGGCCACCGCCGTGGTGGTGGTGCCGCCGTTCATCCCGACCACCGCGCACGGATCGACCAGCGACGCGGCGTGTTCGGCGATGCGCTGCTTGGCCTCGCCCGCACTCTGCCGGTAACGCGCGGGCAGATCGTAGGCCACCGAGGTCGCCACCACACCGCCGTGCGTCCTGGTGGCCAGCTGCTGTTCGGCGAGCGCGGTGAAATCGCGACGCACCGTAGCGGCGGACACACCGAGCCGCTCGGCGGCCTCCTCCACCGAAAGCCGCCCGGATTCGGCGAGCAATTCCAGCAACCGGTTCCACCGTTGCGGACGATCCGACGGCCCGGTCATCTCACACCGCCCCGCTCGCGCGGGCAACCTGCTGTTTCGGCGAACACGCGAACAATATGAACACACGCACCCACCGACCGCGGAAATCCGCACGGCCGACACCGGCCCCGCTCAGAACACATCGGCCTCGACGGTGGGCCGGGCCGGAAGCGCCGCGGTAGCGGGAAGACGCCCGTCTTCCGCACCCGGATCGCGCGCCTGGGAAAGGCCGGAATTCACGAAGTAGGCGATCTCTTCGCAGATCTCCTCCAGACTCACCGCCGAACCCGGCGCCGTACCCTGCACCAATTCCTGGGCGAGTGAGGTGACCGCGCCGATCACGGCCAGCGCGAAGAGATCGAAACGCCGCGGACCGGTCTCGCCACGGCCGACAGCGCGTTCGGCCTCGCTGATCAGCAGCGCCGACAGCAGGCCACGCTGCTGCCTGCGCCACTGCTCCACCGCCGTGCTCACGCCGACCACCTCGACATAACAGACCCGCGCGGACCGGGCGTCGGCGCACGTGACGCTCAGATAAGCGCGGAAACTCGCTACCACGCGGGTGGGCAAGGACTCGTTCTCGGTGGCCGCCAGTGCGGTCAGCGCGCGTTCCAGCGCACGGGAGGTGATGCGATTCGCCAGGGCGATGAGCAGTGCTTCGCGGCTGCCCATGTCCTCGTAGAAGCTGCGCGTGGAGACGTTCGCCACGGCGCAGAGGCGCTCGATCGAGGTGGCCGCGTATCCCTGGGTGCCGAATAGTTCGAGAGCGGCATCGATCAGGCGGGTCTGCCGCTGGGCAACCCGCTGTTCCTTGGACAGCCCGCCGTAGCTGCGACCGTCCTTGGGTCCGTGATCCCGCCGTGTCACCTCTCGATGCTACCGCGCGGCTACCTTCCATCAGCGCGCCGAACAGTGGCGGCGCGGCGATTCCGTCATCCCGGTGCGCCAGTTCTCGCAGGCTATTTCACGCTTCCCGCGGTCAACCCCGCCACCAGACGCTTCTCGATGAGAGCGAACAGCAGCACCACCGGGACGATGCCGACGGTGGAGATCGCGAACACGTATTGCCACGCGGTGTCGTACTGGCCGACGAACTTGGTCAGCGCCACCGACAGCGGTTGGTTCTCCGGCGTGGTGAGCACGACCAGGCTGGCGGCGAATTCGTTCCAGCACGCCACCACGACGAAGATCGTCGCCGTCACGATGCCGGGCCACACCAGCGGCAGGCTCACCCGGACCAGGATCTGCCCGCGCCCGAGCCCGTCGAGCATCGCGGCTTCCTCGATCTCCACCGGGATCGCGGCGAAGAAACTGTGCAGGATCCACACCGCGAACGACAGGTTGAACGCGGCGTTCACCAAGATCATCGCCAGCCAGGTGTCGTTGATGCCGAGCGCGAAGAACTCCCGGATCAACCCGGTGACCAGCACCGTCGGCTGCAACATCTGGGTCACCAGCACAACGCCGAGAAACACCAGGCGCCCCGGAAAACGGTGCCGCGCCGTGTAATACCCGGCCGGAATCGCCACGGCCAGCACCAAAGCGGTGGCGCAGACCGCGATGATGATCGTGCTGGCCAGGTTGAACGGAAGCGGAGTCTCGGGGGTGTCCCACATCGTCGCGTAGTTGTCCGGATGCCAGGACTGCGGCAGATACGTCGGCGGGATGCGCAGGATCTCGGCTCTGCTCTTCAGCGAACCGAGCACCATCACGACGAACGGCAGCAGGAACACCGCGGCGAGCACCACGCCGACGGCGGTGAGCTCCCAGCGGCGTCGTGCACGCCGCGCGGGCGCCGCCGTGGCGGGCGGCGTCGCCGTGGCCTGCTCGCGTACCTCCACCCGCGTCGTCATCGGTCGATCTCCGCGGTCGGACGGACCAGCTTCACGTAGATCGCGATGACGACGACGATCAGCGCGAAGTTCAGCACGCTCATCGCCGCGGCGGTGTCGACCTGCTGGTTCTGCCGGATCAGCTTGAAGGTCAGCGTCGTCGTGGTGTCCGCCGAGAAGCCTGCGATGCTTCCGGTGATCACTTGCAGGATCGGCAGCGAGTTGAACACGTTGATGATGTTGATGATGGTCGCCACCGCGATCGCCGGACGCAGCTGCGGCAATGTGAGATGGCGGTAGCGCTGCCAGGCGCTCGCGCCGTCGACCCGCCCCGCCTCCTCGATCTCCGCCGGAATGGCTTGCAGTCCGGCCAGAATCGTGTAGGTGGTGAACGGCACCGAGACGAACACCGCGACGCCCATCGCCACGAGGAACGCCTGCGTCGGCTGCTTGGTGAACCCGTATCCGCGGTCGAGCAGGCCGATGTCCACCAGGAACCGATTGGCGATGCCCACGTCCGGATCGAGCATGTAGTAGAAAATCGTGGTCGTCATCACGACCGACGCCGCCCACGGCACCAGGATCGCCATCCGCACCGCGGCGCGGCCGGGGAAATCCTTGTTCAGGAATTGGGCCAGCGCCGCGGACAACGCCAGCGTGACCAGCACGACGCCGACCACCCAGACCACCGTGTGGACCAGCACCGAGCCGAGTTCCGAGATGTCGAACAGCGCCCGGTAATTGGCCAGTCCGGCGGCGCCCCGGTCCTGGCCGTAGGCGCTGAGGTCCCTGGTGCTGGTCCACAGCATGTAGCAGGCCGGGAAGGCGACAACGGCCGCGATCAGGACCAGTGACGGCCCGATCCACGGCAGTGCCGCCAGTACTCCTCTGCGCCGCACGCTATTTCGTTGCTTCCTGGATTCGTTGCAACACCTGAGCGGGGTCGGCGCCCTGTGCGATGGTGCCCATCTGCTGGCGGATCACCCCTTGCGCCACGGCCCATTTCGGGTTGTTGCTCGGATAGAACCTCGCGACCGGAAGCGTGGCGGCGAACGCCTTCGTCACCGGGTCCTCGGCGAGGGCGGTGGCGGCACTGTGGGTGATCGGGATGAAGCCCTCGTGCTTGACGAAGTCCGCGTATACCGCCGCCGAATAGAAGTAGTCGAGGAACTTCTTGATCGACTCGGCCTTGGCGCCGTCCTTCTTGAACGCCATCAGATGATCGGCCACCCCGAGCGTGACCGGGTTCCCGGTCTTTGTCGGCGAAGGCGCGGTCGCGTACCGCAGACCCGGATTCTTCGCGGTGATCTGACCGATGGTGGGCGGCAGGGCTTCGATCATGCCGATCTTGCCCTGGATGAAGGCGTTGATCACGTCCTTGCGGTCGGTCGCGCCCGGATTCGGCTGCGTCGCACCGGCGTCGATCAGCTCACGCATGGCCCGCACCCCTTCCAGGTTCTCCGGGGTGTCCACGGTGACCCGGTCGCCGTCGGCCCACGAGCCACCCGCGCCGAAGGTCCAGATGGAGGTTTCGCCTTGCGCCTCCTCGCTGCCCAGCGGGAGCCCGTACCCGGAGACGCCGCCGCCCAGCGCCTGAATCTTCTTCGCCGCGTCGGTCAGCTCGGCCCAGGTCTTCGGCGGCCGGACGATGCCCGCTTTCTCGAACAGTTCGGTGTTGTAGAACAGGGTTCGGGTGGAGGCGAACAGCGGCAGCGCGTATTGCGTGCCGTTCAGCGCCGCGTTCTGCGCGAAAGCGGGCTGGATGTCGGCCAGCACCGGCGCGGAGACGATGTCGGTCGCCGGGTAGAGCAGGCCGTCGCCCGCGAAGCTGGCGTAGGCGTCGATGTTGAGGATGTCCGGGGTGGTCGACTGCGACTGGAGCTTGGTGCGCACCACGTCGTTGATCGAGTTCCACGACTCCATCTGCAGATTGACGGTGATGCCCGGGTTCTGCTTCTGGAATTCGGCGATGATGCCGTCCCACAGCGCCTTGGTGCCCGTGGCGCCGTCGCTGTAGGCGGGAGCGAGGAAATTGATCGTGGTAGCCGAGTCCGCACCACTTTTCGCACCGAACCCACAGGACGACAGGGCCAGCGCGACGCCGGTGACCATCGCGACTCCGGCAAGCACGCGGTGGAATGGTCTTTTCACGAGCAGAACCTTTCAGATTTACCCACCCGGCGCCAGCGGAGCCGCCGATGATGGGAGGACACACCGTCGGTGCACCTCAATCTAGCCCGAATTGTGATCATATGTGACCGTTTTCGTCTGAAATTTGACATAAACGATCATCCAGAGTGAAGCTGGTGGCGTGCCTACGCCTGCCGACCCCACGCCGCAGCCGCATCTGGTCACCGAAGTGGCCACCCAGCCGGACGATTGGACGCACGCCGCCGCCGTCGCGGCGGAACATCGCGCCGTACTGCCGAAACCGGGCGAGCGTGTCGCGGTGATCGGTTGCGGCACGTCGTATTTCATGGCGCGCGCCATCGCGGCACTGCGCGAGGGCGCGGGTCAGGGCCTCACCGACGCCTGGCCCGCCAGCGCGGTCCGCGCTCGCGAGTACGACCGCTACCTGGTGATCTGCCGCTCCGGCACCACCACCGAAGTGGTGCGCGCGATGCGGGACATCCCGGCGCACGTCCCTCGGACGGTGATCTGCTCCAGTCCCGGCACGCCCGTCCTCGAACTGGGCGACCCGATCCTCATCGACCAGGTCGACGAGCGGTCGGTGGTGCAGACCCGCTTCGCGACGACCACCCTCGCCATCCTGCGCAACCACCTCGGCGAAGACCTCACCTCGGTGATCGCCCGAGCGCGCGCGGTGCTCACCGAGGATCCCGCCGAGTCGCTGGCCGCGGTCCGCCACGCCGAGCAGATCAGTTTCGTCGGTATGGGATTCGCGGCGGCCATCGCCGAGGAGGCGGCGCTCAAGCTGCGCGAATCCTGTCAGTCCTGGACGGAGGCGTATCCGGCGACGGAGTACCGCCACGGCCCGATCGCCATCGCGGCGCCCGGCCGGGCGGTCTGGGCGTTCGGCCCACTCGAGCCGGGCTTCGCCGACGACGTCGCCGCCACCGGCGCCCACCTGGAGCATCGCGACATCGACCCGATGGCGGACCTGGTCCGAGTGCATCGGCTCTGCCTCCTGCGCTCCGCCGACCTGGGATTGGACCCCGACCACCCGCGCGGCCTGAATCGCTCGGTGGTTTTGAAGTCGTGACCGAGGGCCTGCGGTGAGCATTCGCCGTACCGCGCCGGGTACGGACGGCATCGTCGCGCCCGCAGCCACACCGTCGGCCTCGAGTCGACTCGAACTCGTGACATCACCACAGGCCGCATGCGCACCGTCGCGGGAGCCACCACGAACTACTGTGCCGAGGATGGGAACCGAGCAGCCGCGTGCGCCGTCGGGTGCGTCCGTGTCCGGATCGCGCGGCGCGGGGACGGACCGCGCCTGCCCCGGCGACCGGCCGACCGCGCGGCGAGGTTCGGCCGGGCAGCCCACGGACATACTCGGCGCAGCGGCGCGGGCGCTGCCGGACGACGCGCTCGTGCTCGGCATGGATGTCGGCGGCACCACCATCAAAGGCGAGATCACCGACGCGGGGGGCGCTGCGCTGGCCGTGGGCACCGTGGCTACACCGCATGGTCCGGCCGCGTTCGATGCCATGGGCGAACTGGGCGATCGGTTACTCGGGGGACTCCCGGAATCCGACCGCCGCCGGGTACGTCGCGCCGCCGTCGTGCTGCCCGGCATCGTCGACACCGCCCGGTCGGTCGCCGTGTTCAGCAGCAACGTCGGCTGGCGGGACGTGCACGTGGGCGACCGCTTCCCCGAGCGCTGGGGTGTACCGACGCTGATCGAACACGATGTCGCCGTGGCCGGTTGGGCGGAATGGCGGTACGGCGCAGGGCAGGGCCACGAGAATGTGTGCGTCGTCATTCTCGGCACCGGTATCTCGGGCACGCTGTCGGTCGGCGGGAGGCTGGTGCGCAGCAGCTACGGCCAGGTCGGCGAGTACGGGCACGTGCCGGTGCGGCGTGCGGGCGGATTGCCCTGCCCCTGCGGCAATACCGGATGCGTCGAGACGGTCGCCTCGGGCGCGGCCATCGCGCGGGCCTACACCCGGCGCACCGGACGCGAGACCGGCGGCGCGGCGGAAGTTTTCGCACTCATGTCCACCGACCCCGACGCCGCCGCCGTCGTGGCGGACGCGGTCGACGCGCTCGCCGACGGTCTGGTCGGCATCGTCCACGCGGCCTGCCCCGAACTCGTCGTCCTCGGCGGCGGGCTCGCCGGAGCGGGCGCGGCGCTCACCGACCCACTGCACCGCGCCCTGTCCGACCGGCTCCGCCTGGTCCCCGCTCCCCGAGTCGTCCTCGGCCGGTTCGGCGCCCGTGCGGGCTTGGCAGGCGCCGCCCTCTTCGCCCGCAGCGGAGCGTTGACATGACGTCACCCGCGCGGCCGGCGAACCGAGGACCCCACGTCTCGCCGAGCGTGCCTCTCGACAAGGGCCCCGCGCGGGTCTTCAGGGCCGGATCGTCGTACGGGCGACCGCGCGGCGGCTCGATGGCAGCACAGCCCGGCCACGTGGTCGGCACCGCGAGTAGCGCCAGTGATCCTGGGTCCAATCCCGTCGAGACGGTTGCCGCCGGACACGGTGACCACCTGCGCGCCTCGAACCCGTGCGGCGCGGTCCCGCATCCGACGACGTACCGCTTCCGGATCATTCCGGCCGCCCGGCCGTTCGTCGATAGTCGCGCACGGCAAACTTCAGCCAGCACAGTGGACATCCCTATCCAGCAGCCGGTCCGCGCGAGCCGAGGGGCACTCGAATGACAGCACACACACAGCTCATCCGGGGGCGCATCGTCTCGGCGAGCGTCACGGTGGACGACGGCGTAGTGATGGTGTCCGAGGATCGGATCGACGCGGTGCGGTCGTTCGCGCAGTGGCGCGCGACGCATCGCGATTTACCTGAGCCGCCATTTTCGGGAACCGTGCTGCCGGGGCTTGTGGACATTCACAATCACGGCGGGTTCGGGTACCGGTTCGATACCGTGCGCGGTGAGCAGGCCCGCGCGGCGGCGCAATCGCACCATGCGCGCGGCTCGACCACCGTGGTGGCGAGCGTGGTCACCGGCCCCGCCGCGGAGATGGTGGCGCAGACCGCCACCTTGCGCGAACTCGCCGAGGAAGGCGCGCTCGGCGGTATCCACGTCGAGGGGCCCTTCCTGTCCGCGGCGCGCTGCGGGGCGCAGGACCCGCGATATCTGTGCGACCCCGATCTCGGGCTGACCGACCGGCTGCTGGAAGCGGGTGGCGCGCACCTGCGCGCGATGACGCTCGCGCCGGAACGTCCCGGCTACGCGGCCGTCGCGCGGCGGCTGACCGACAACGGCGTGGTGGTCGCGCTCGGCCACAGCGACACCGACTACGCGTCGTTCCGGAACGCGCTGGCTCCCAAAGGTTCAGGAAGCCTCGTGACGCACTTGGCGAACGGCATGCCACCGCTGCATCACCGGAACCCGGGCCCGGTCGCCGCGGCGCTGGCGGCCGCCGCGGGCGGTGACGTGACGGTGGAGCTGATCGGCGACGGCGTGCACGTGGATCCGGGCTTCGCCGCGCTGGTGTTCGCGACCGCGCCGGGGCGAGTCGCGCTGGTCACCGATGCCATGCAGGCCGCGGGGCTCGGCGACGGCGAGTACCAGCTCGGTCCGCAGCCGGTGACGGTCCGTGCCGGCGTGGCGCGCATCGCGGACGGCTCGATCGCGGGCGGCGTCAGCACCCTGCTGGAATGCGTCGCGCGGGCCGTGCGCGACGCCGGCGTCCCGCTGCGCGCGGCGGTCCTGGCGGCCACCTCGGTTCCGGCCGCCGCGCTCGGGCTCGCCGACGTCGGTGACCTGCGGCCCGGCTACTTCGCCGACATATTGACAGTCCGTGACAATCTCCACTTGCGTGGGGTGCTCAGACGTGGACAGTGGTTGAAGTGATCCTCACCGTGACAATGAATCCCGCGTACGACATGACCTATCGCGTCGAACGCTTCGAACGCGGGCAGGCCCACCGGGTCCGGTCGGTGGAGCAGCGCATCGGCGGCAAGGGCATCAACGTGACTCGGGTACTGAATCAGCTCGGCAAGTACGCCAGGGCCACCGGGTTCTCCGACCACGCCTTCGCGGCCGCCGCCGAACTGGAGATGCCGGTCGACTTCGTGCACGCGCTGCCCTGGGTGCGCCGCACCGTGGTGATCAGCGAATCCGAGGACGGCACGGCCACCGCGCTCTGGGAGCCGGGTGCGCGAGTCTCCAATCCGCATGCCGCCGAACAGTTGTCGGTCCGGGTGGCGGGACTGCTCCCGGAAATCGCCGGATTGGTCATCTCCGGATCGCTGCCCGGCGGCATCGAACCATCCCTGCCCGCCGAGATCGCCCGCACCGCCATCGCGGCCGACGTGCCCACCATCTGCGACGTCGACGGCGAAGCGCTGCGCTTGGCCGCCCAGGTGCCCGGCATCGTGCTCACTCCGGACGAGACCGAATTACAGCGCCTCATCGGCACCCGGCCGACGACCGCCGACGACATCGTCATCGCCGCGAAGCCGCTGATCGACAACGGAGTGCGCGCCCTGATCGCGACCCGCGGTCCCGAGGGGATCGTCGCGGTGACCGCCGACGGCGCGTGGACCGGGGCGCTCGCCGAACCGCTCGCCGGAAACCCCACCGGCGCGGGCGATGCCGCGGTGGCGGCGGTGATCGCCGCCCTTTCCTCCGAATCGCGCCCGGACTGGGCCGCCCTGCTCGCCGACGTGGTCGCGACCTCCGCGGCCGCCGTGGTGGTTCCGGTGGCCGGTGAGATCGACCGCTCCCTGCGCACCCGCCTCGCCCCGACCGTCCAGGTTCGGGAACTGGACATCTCCACACCGCAGAAGACTTCTCCATGACGGCCGAGCCGGTTCGCCGCTGCGCGCGAACGTGCGGAACGCTCCCGCGATGCGGGCGAGCCGGGCGATCCCGCGACCCTGGTCGCTTACGCGGCTCGCATGGCGAACCACATGCCGCGTTCACCCGCCGACGACCTCGGCATGCGGCGAGCCGGTCACGGACGCACAAGCCGGTCCCCAACGCATCCGGTCGCGCCTCCGCCGTAAACCCTGTACGCCGCTCGCCCTTGAAAGCACGCAACCATGCCGCTGACCTCGATACCGGATCTGATCGCCACGGCCCGCCCCGGCGGACTCGGCGCCTTCAACGTGATAACCCTCGAGCATGCCGAGGCGATCGCGGCCGCCGCGGAATCGGCGAGAAAGCCGGTGGTGCTGCAACTGTCGGAGAACACCGCGCGCCATCACCACGGCATCGCCCCGCTGGCACTGGCGTGCCTGCGCATCGCCGCCGACAGTGAGGCCGCGATCGCGGTGCATCTGGACCACGCCACCAGCGCCGAATTGATCCATGCCGCCGTCGATCTCGGCGTCCGCTCGGTGATGTACGACGGCTCGGCCCTCGACTACGCCGACAACCGCGCCGCCACCGCCGCGATCACCGCTTGGTGCCACGAGCGCGGTGTGCACATCGAAGCCGAGCTCGGCGAGGTGGGCGGCAAGGACGGCGCCCACGCGCCCGGCGCACGCACCGATCCCGACGAGGCGGTCGAATTCGTGACCGCTACCGGCGTCGACGCACTCGCGGTCGCCGTCGGCTCCTCGCACGCCATGCACACCCGCACCGCCGAACTCGACAACGACCTCATCGCCCACTTGGCCGCGAAGGTCCCGGTCCCCCTGGTGCTGCACGGCTCATCCGGCGTCCCCGATCACGGCCTGCGCGCCGCCGTCGAACACGGCATGACGAAGATCAACATCGCCACCCGCCTCAACATCCGGATGACCACCGCCATCCGCGCCCGCCTAGCCGCAGCCCCCGACCTCTCCGACCCACGCGAATACCTCACCCCCGCCCGCACCGCCATCCAGTCCGAAGTCGAACACTTCCTCCACCTCTTCGCCGGTTGACCGTCACGATTGGCACACCATCGAGGCCTCTTCTCGCGTTTTGCCACAGCCATGTGCCACTCGCGAGATTTGTCGGGGGTGGTGGGGAGGATGGGGGTATGGGGGAGATCGGGGAGGTTTTTCCGGGGAGTTGGGCGGTACGCGCAGGGGTGGTAAGCGCTTGGGAGTTGCGGAAGGACTTCGAGCGTGTGTTTCCGGATGTTCATGTCCGGAAGGGGATTCGGCTGGATGCGCGGGGGCGCGCGCAGGCGGTCGCGCATTGGGTCAAGGGCGCCGGGATTCTGGTCGGGTTCTCCGCGGCGGCTATGCATGGGACGCAGTGGCTGGACGATAAGCCCGCCGAGATCGCGCTGTCGACTCGTGCCCGGCCGCCACGGCACGTGCTGGTCTATCGGGACGCCATACCGGCGGACGAAGTATGCGGCGTCGGCGGATTCCGGTGCACCACACCGGCGCGGACCGCGTTCGACCTGGCCCGACGCCTCGACTTCGGCGAGGCGGTCGAAGTCGTCGACGCCCTATGCAACGCGACCCGGCTGACCACCGCGGACATCGAACGGCTGGCCGAACGGCACCCGCGCGCACGCGGCGCCACGAGCTTGCGCCGAGTTCTGCCCTACATCGACGGCGGCGCCGAGTCCATCCAGGAGACGCGTACGCGCTTGCTGCTGCGGCAAGCAGGACTGCCCGCGCCGGAAACCCAGATCCGTATCCATGGCCCGGACGGAATGACCCTCGCACGCCTCGACATGGGCTGGCGCAAATGGCGAGTCGCCGTCGAATACGACGGAGCCCACCACTGGACCGACCGCGACCAGCGCGCCTGGGACATCGACCGCACCGCCGCCCTGGAATCCCTCGGCTGGACCCTCATCCGAGTAAGCGCCGCCCTCCTGACCCACCGCCCCCGAACCATCACCGCCCGGGCCATGGACGCCCTCCGCCGGCACGGCGCCGACATCTGACGAGTGGCACACCATCGAGAGGCCTTCTCGCGTTTTGCCGCAGCCATGTGCCACTCGTGGACCTGAGCGGCCGGCGACGCATGCGAGGGGGCTGCGCCGCCGGCCGGTTCCGGTGGTGGGCAGGGCAGTTGCACACCGGTGAAGCTGTCGATGGATCGCTTCGCATCGACGGGGACACTCTTCCGGATGGAGCTGTGTTATGGGTGTCGTGAAGCTGTGAGTCTGCTGGGAGACGTGTCAGGTGAGGTCGGCGGCGCGGATCGCGGAGGTGAATCCCGCCCACTGGGTCGGCGTGAACGCCAGCGTGGGCGATGCGTCCGATGGACCCTCGAACTTGCTGTCCCGAACCAGGACCCGACCACTGTCGAAGCACACCTCTACGCATGCCTGACTGTCGCTGGAATAGGACGACTTGAACCAGCCCGCCACAGGGAAATTCGAGCTATCCACAATTCGAGCTTACAAGTCGTCCGCTTTGGCCTCGATCAAGCGGAGGGAATCCGTCCGGGACATGGCGTGCTCGGCGAGCGCGCTGTCGAACATCGTGTTGAGATGCCGCACCGGCTCGGTCTCCTCGATCAGCCCGAGCTGGACAAGAGTCTCGCTCCACGCGACATCCGGCAGCAGCGGGTTCTCGAAGCCGATCACGTGAAAGGTCGCGCCGCCGAGCAGTACTCCGCCCGGCGCGTCGAACGGGATGACCCTGATGTCCACGCTTTCCGGGTAGCGCTCGATCAGCGATGCCAGATGGCGAAGTTGCCCGCGAAGCACGTCGCCGCCACCGGTGCGGTGGGTAAGCGCCGCTTCGCCGATCACGGCGAGGAAGCGTAACGGATCGGGCCCGGCCAATCTTTCCTGGCGGCGCATGCGGACCTCGACCCACCGGTCGATCTCGACCCTTCGAACCCGCGCGAGGTCGTTCGTGAACAGCGCCTGTGCGTACTCGCGCGTTTGCAGCAACCCAGGGATCAAGACGCTCTCGTAAGTCCGAATGCTCTGCGCCCCGTGCTCCAACCCGTAGAGGCGGATCACCTCGTCCGACAACAACTCCGCGTACTCCGACCACCAGCCGCGTCGCTTCGCGATGTCGCGGAGCCGCAACATCTCCGCACGTTCGTCCTGGTCGAATTCGAGCAAGCTCATCAACTTTCGCAGCTTGTCCTCGGCCAGGACGCGTTCTTTCTCCACCTTCGACCAATACGACAACGTGAAGCCGAGTTCCTTGGCGATGACGGACGCGGAGACGTCGAACTCGGTGCGGCGGCGCTTGATCCGGAGCATGAGCTCCCAGCGCGCCACCGTGGGCGAGAGTGGTGCCATCGTCCGATGCGTCCTTCCGGCTCCGGCTGTTCGTCAGATGACCGTACCCGGATCCACAGGCGGTCGGATTTGTCAAATGGACTGGTCAACTTGACCTATCACCCTTTCGCGCCTACGCTTCTTGTGTTGCGCATCACAGCGGGGGCTTTCGACAGAACCCGCTCCGGCGGGGAGGGGTTCTGATGTCCGTGCACGTCGTCGACCGCATGTGGATCGTGAGCGATCGGACGCCGCATCAGGCGCGGCGGGTCAATGACGACGCGTGGGTGGTGTCCTATCTGCGTGGCCGGATGGTGAACACCGAGCAGGCGACGGCGGCTATCCAAGCGGCGGAGATGGTTTCGCTGACGGAGGAGTTGGTGCGCCCGGTCGGGCTCACCGCGCTGGAAGCGGTCGGCCTCGTCGTCCTCGAATCGCCGTGGGACACCGCGCCGTTGCGCACTCGGTTCCGATTGCCGCGTCCGGGCGGGCGGCATCGCCGATGATCCTTCACGTGACGCCCGGCGCGAAAATTCGATCCAGGGGGTTGACGCAGTGGAACCGCTGCCCACCAAAGAGCTCGTCCTGAAGGCTTGCCGCATGGCGCCGCATCGCGCCCACCCAGTCCTGGAGTCGGCTCACCTACTCGCGGGATTACACCAGCGCCGCCTGCGCTGTGCACCGGGCGGGACGAACGAGATCGACCAGCACCGCGCCCGCCTCGTGCTCGTCATCGACCGCTGGGTCGCCACCGAGACGTCACCGCCGCACGGCGGCGCACACATGCACACCGAAACCGTGGGCATGGTGGTCGATCGGCTCGCGCAGTTCTCCGCCAGCGCGTACGACACCCTCTCCGGCGCGCCGGAATGGGCCGTGCACAACGCCTGGGAGCGCCTCGCCGAACTGTCGCTGGGCTATGAAGATCTCGCCTACGAGGTCGCGGCGGGCGTGCGCCGCCTCCCCTATCTCAGCGGCCCGCGCGAACACCCGTGATCAGTCCTCGCCCGGCCACGCATTGGCCTCGACCCGGGCGCGCACCCGCGCCACGTCGGCTTCGGACGGCATGTCGTTGGTGATCTTGGTGATCATCACCTGGATGTCGGTCTGGTCGATGTCCGCGCCGCCGGAGCCGGCCAGCTCGGCGGCGATCCGGGCCACCTCCGCGTCGGACAGGCGGCGGCGCAGCAGGGCGAGCAGCGGGATGTAGTCGGCTTCCGGGACCCCGTCCGGGTATCCCACCCGCAGCCAGCTGATGATCGCGTGCAGGAAGGGAGGCATCGGCGGCGGCTCGGGTCAGTCGGAATCGGCGGGCGGATCGGCCAGCGGCCAGCCGCCAGCGGCCAGATGGGACGCGACGCGAGCCACGTCATGCTCGTCCGGCTGCTCCTTGGCGAGCCGCGCGATGGCCTCCTCGATCTCGGTGTGCGTGATCTCGCTGCCCGAGTTCGAAGCGACCAGTTCCTCGGCGATCGCGACCACCTCGTAGTCGGTGAGGTGCCGGTGCAGCACGGCGAACAGCGCCACGTAGTCCGACTGCGGCACGCCCTGCGGGTAGCCCGCGCGCAGCCAGCCCACAACTTTGCCGAGCAGTTTCGGCCGAACCGGGGCTGGTTTCACTGGATCGGTCACGCTGGCACTCCTTACGCCTGCCCGAACAGATGGATGCCGAATTTGGCCGCCAGGAACGCCTTCGCCGTGTACAGAATGCCGGTGACGATCGCCACGACGACCAGTACGAAGCAGGCAAGCGCGACCGCGAGGGCCGGATAGTTACGCCGCACCGTGCCCGCGTCGGTGGTCGCGGTCATCGACCAGAACCGCACCCCGATCGCGAAGATCATCGGCAGACCGGCGCCCAGCACCAGCCCGGCCACGATGACTTTCCACAGGGCGTTCAGATTGGTGACGAGAGTGTGCACGCCTGGTCCTCCTACACCTGGGCGGAGCGGTTCGAGTCCGCCGACGTGGTCCGGCCGCCCGCGGGCGGCACCGTCCGATCGCTTGTGGGCGGTGCGGCCTGATCGTCCGTGACCGGCGTGACCGCGGACGGGTCGGCCCCCTCGCCCGGCCACTCGTTGACGTTCCCGGTGTGCACCGGATCGCGCCGCGACCGCAGGTACATCAGCGTCGACAACCCGACCAGCAGGGCGAAGACCACCAGCACCCCGGCCAGTCCGCCGATGACGTGGGCGATGCCCCAGCAGATCGCCCCGGCGACCGCCGCAAGCGGCAACGTGAGCAGCCATGCGACCACCATGCGCCCCATCACGGCCCAGCGCACCTCGGCGCCCTTGCCCAGGCCGGTGCCGAGGATGGAGCCGGTCGCGGTCTGCGTGGTGGACAGCGGCAACCCGAAGTGGGCCGAGGTCAGGATGATCGCGGCCGAGGCGGATTCCGCCGCGAGCCCCTGCGGCGAGTCGATCTCGACCAAGCCCTTGCCCAGCGTCCGGATGATCCGCCAGCCGCCGAGGTAGGTGCCCGCCGCGATGGCGAGGGCGCACGCGGCCATCACCCACAGCGGCAGGTCGTCGTCCTTGGTGAGCGTCCCGTGCGCCACGAGCGCGAGGAAGATCACGCCCATCGTCTTCTGCGCGTCGTTCGTGCCGTGCGCCAGCGAGACCAGCGAGGCGGAGCCGATCTGGCCCCAGCGGAATCCCTCGGTGACCTTGCCCTCCTCGGCGTCGCGCGTGATCCGGTACACCAGCCACGTGCCGATCGCCGAGATCAGCGCGGCGACGATGGGCGCGAGCACCGCGGGCAAGATGATCTTGGTGACCACGCCGTCCGACCCGGACGCCCAGATCACCCCGCTCCAGCCGAGCGCGGCCAGCGTCGCCCCGATCAGACCGCCGAACAGCGCGTGCGACGAACTCGACGGCAGGCCGAACAGCCAGGTGAGCAGGTTCCACAGGATTCCGCCGACGAGGCCGGCGAACACGATGACGATCAGGTCCTGGCCTCCGACGGCGTCGAGTCGCACGATGCCCTTCGCCACGGTGGCGGCGACGGCCACCGACAGGAACGCGCCGACCAGGTTCAGCACCGCCGAGAGCGCGACCGCCACCCGCGGCCGGAGCGCGCCGGTGGCGATCGAGGTCGCCATCGCGTTGGCGGTGTCGTGGAAGCCGTTGGTGAAATCGAATGCGAGCGCCGTGACGATGACGATCAGGAGAACCAGTAATTCGACGGTCACGCCTCCAGTGTGCTGCACCCCCGGACGGCACAGTCATGCCGGTTACCGGAACTTCGTCCGGCCTCCCTGCACTAGGCTGATCCGTCCTGGTCAGCCGGTCCGGGTGCAGTGTGGGGCGACGGGCCGACCGGCGAACCGGTCATCGATCCACGAGTTGGCGCCGGGGATGCCGCTGAGTCCGACGAGGAAGTGCTCGCCGAAATGGACCCGGAAATCCACCTGCGTTCCGGCGCCACACCAGTCCGCGTAGAGCTTCTCCGCGCCGGCCAGCGGCACCCACGGATCGTGCGTGGCGTGATACAGGAACACCGGCACCGTCGGCGCGCTCGCACCCAGCCGATTGGCGGCCAGGATCTCCCTGACCATCGGCAGGTCGGTGGGCGCGGCGGCATGGGTGAGCGCCTGCACCGGAATGGGCGCCACGGCGCCGCCGAATTCCTCCGCGGTCATGCACAGGTCCTTGCCGACTTGAGCCAGCCGCCAGCCGTCGTCGTTCATCAGGCCGAGCAGCTCGGGGTACTCTCGCGCCAGTCCGAGGGTGGCGGCCAGGAAGACTCCGGACGCGGCGTTGCGTCCGTTCATGGTGGACAGCAGCATGTCGAAGTCGGCGGGGACACCGCCGAACGCCGCACCCACCAGATTCAGCTCGGGCGCGTATCGCGGGGCCAGTTGTGCGGCCCATCCGCTGGCGATGGCGCCGCCGGAGTATCCGGTGACCACGGTCGGCGCTTCCGGTCGCAACCCGAACTCCGGCGTGTTCACCACCGCCCGGATCGAGTCGAGCACCGCGTGCCCGGCCATCAGTCCCGCCGCGTACGCCTGCCGCGGGCCCTGATGATCGGGCACGAGCACGGCGTAGCCCTTGGACAGCGGAATCTGGGCGGCCCAGAACTCGGCTGTCGGCTCGCTCCTGAGTTTGTAGGACGGTGCGCACCGATGCCCGAGCGAGTCGATCGCGGCATTGAACGACAGCACCGGACGCGGCCCCGGTCCGGTCCACGGGGCCTGCGGCACGAGCAATGTCGCGACCACGGGCACCGGCAGGTCCTTCGAATCGGTGGACCGGATCAACAGTTCGGTCGACCGCAACGGGAACGCGGTCAGGCCCGTTCCGCCCGCACGGGACGCGAGAATCGCTCCCGGAGGCAGGCTCTCGAAGCCCGGCGGCGGCGTGTAGAAGGGATCGTCCAGCGGCGTGGGCAGGATTCCCGGATACTCGCGCGACGGCGTGAGGAACTGCTCGATCGGATTCGCCCGCACGGGCGTACCGACCGCACTCACCGCCAAGGCGCCCAGGAGTGCCGCCAACAGCAGGACATACCGTCCGCACAGCGATTTTCGCATCATCCCACCCGCCCGCCGATTCCTTGTCCGGAAGCACGAACCGGCCGGACCACTGAATTGTGGCGGCCATCCGGAACCTTGCGCTGCCCATACTTACAGTGGCTCGACGTGCTCGGCACGCCCGACACGCGCCCGGCGCGGGAGCGACCACGCTTCACATCACGGCAGTAGCGCCCGAATGGTATCGATGGTGTCCGCGTCGGCGGGTTCTTTGTCGGGGCGATACCGCACCACACGAGCGAAACGCAGAGCGACACCGCCGGGGTAGCGGGAACTGACCTGCACGCCGTCCAGCGCGATCTCGACGACGAGTTCCGGCCACAGGTACACGGTGTGCTGATCACGCGAGCGCTCGTGGCGGGGGAATTCGTCGGTCTGCCACCGCAACAGCGCGTCGGTGAGTCCTTTGAAGGTCTTGCCCACCATGACCGGCTCGCCGCCCTCCGGGTCGCGCGCGCCGAGATGCAGGTTGGACAGATAGCCCGTGCGGCGGCCGTAGCCCCATTCCGCGCCGAGCACGACCAGGTCGAGGGTGTGCGTCGGCTTGATCTTCTGCCAGGCCCGGCCCCGTCTGCCCGCCGCGTACGGCGCGGTCAACGACTTGACCATGACGCCCTCGTGCCCCGCGGCCAGCGCGGCGTCGAAGTATTCCGCGGCCGCATCGGCATCCGGCCGCAGCAGCGCGGGAATGGTGTGCTCGGCGGCCACCTTCGTCAGCGCGGCGCGCCGCTCGGACAGCGGAGCGTCGAGCAGGTCCTGCCCGTCCAGGTGCAGACAGTCGAAGAAGTACGGATGCAGCAGCAGCTCCCGAGTGGAGCTCACCTCGGCGAACCGGCTCATGGTCTCCTGGAACGGACGCGGCCGTCCGGCGTCGGTGAGCGCCAGCGTCTCACCGTCCAGCACGACGCTCGTGCAGTCCAGGCCCGCGACCAGCTCGACGAGTTCCGGAACGCCTGCGGTGATCTCGCGCAGCGTCCTGGTGAAGATCCGGACCCGGTCGCCGTCCCGGTGCACCTGAATGCGCGCGCCGTCCAGTTTGTGCTCGACGGTCACCTCGCCCTGGAACTCGAGCAGCGCCTCGTCCAGCGTCGCACCGGGCGAGGCGAGCATGGGCTGGATCGGACGGCCGACTTCGAGCCGGAACTCCGCGAGCGCCGCGGCGCCGCCGGTGAGCGCCGCGACGGCGGTGACCGGCAGGCGGCCCGACAACATGTACGCCCGGCGCACCGCACCGGGCGGCACGTCCGCGGCCACCGCCACGGCTTCGGCGACCAGGGCGGTGAGCGCTCCTTGGCGCAGTTCTCCGGTGAGCAGGCGCACCAGGAAGCCCTGCTCGTTCGCCGTCGCCGCGGACCACAGCGCCGCGAGCAGCTCCTTGCGCCTGGCCGCGGAACCGGCGCCGGAGACAACGGCCAGCTCGCTGAGCGCCGCGTGCACCGCCGACACGGTGAGCGTGGGCACCGGCGCGGGCGCGTGGTCGAGCGTGGTGAGCGTGCGCCACCCCGTACCGATCCGCCCCTGTGCCAGTTCGCCGGACGCCCAGGCGACCACGGGCACGAGCTCCTCCGGCGCGGCCGCGGTCAGCAGCCCGGCGAGCGTCGCGATCTTCGTCTTGCGTGACCTGGTCGCCCGCACGGTCTCCGAGGCCAGCACGACATCCGAGAACAACACCCTGCCGACGGTAGCCGCCGGGTACGACACCTGTCCGCGAGGAGTGTTAATCGGAAATTGGCACGGATGCGAAAGCACCCATAAGCTGGACGCATGGCCAAGACTTACGTCGGCGCTCGGCTGCGTCAACTGCGGACCGAACGCGGGCTGAGCCAGGTCTCACTGGCTCAGCAGCTGGAGATCTCGGCGAGCTATCTGAACCAGATCGAGCACGACGTGCGCCCGCTCACCGTGCCGGTGCTGCTGAAGATCAGCGACGTGTTCGGCGTCGACACGACCTTCTTCTCCGCTCAGGACGACACCCGGCTCATCGCGGAACTGCAAGAGGTCGTGATGGACGAGGAGCTGGGCATCGAGGCCGACGCCCAGGAGATCGCGGACATCGTCTCGGCGCACCCGAGCATGGCTCGCGCGCTGGTCAACATGCACAACCGCTACCGCAACACTTCCGCCCAGCTGGCCGCCGCCACCGAGGACCGGTTCGCCGACGGCGCGGGCAGCGGCGCGATCAGCAAGCCGCACGAGGAAGTGCGCGACTACTTCTACCAGCGCCAGAACTACATCCACGAGCTGGACACCGCCGCCGAGGATCTCACCGCGCGCATCCGTTTCCACGGCGGCGACGTGAACAGCGAGATCGCCAGGATCCTGCGCGCCCACGACGTACGGATCATCGAGCGCATCGACCTCGGCGAAGGCGTGCTGCACCGCTACGACCCGCAGACCCGCACCCTGGAGATCGCGCCGCACCTGTCCGGCGGGCAGCGAACCTTCAAACTGGCCGCCGAGCTGGCCTATTTCGAGTGCGGCGAGCTGCTGGAGAAGCTGGTCGAGGAAGGCAATTTCGCCTCCGAGGACGCCCGCAAGCTGGCCATGCTGGGGCTGGCCAACTACTTCGCCGCGGCGACGGTGCTGCCGTACACGCATTTCCACGAGGTCGCCGAGGACTTCCGCTACGACATCGAGCGGCTGTCGGCGTTCTTCACGCAGAGCTACGAGACCATCTGCCACCGGCTTTCCACGCTGCAACGGCCGTCGCTGCGCGGCGTGCCGTTCTCGTTCGTGCGGGTGGACCGGGCGGGCAACATGTCCAAGCGCCAGTCCGCCACCGGTTTCCACTTCTCGGCCAGCGGCGGCACGTGCCCGTTGTGGAACGTCTACGAGACCTTCGCCTACCCGGGCAAGATCATGACCCAGATCGCGCAGATGCCCGACGGCCGCAAATACCTCTGGGTGGCGCGCACGGTGGAACGCCGCGCCACCCGCTTCGGCCAGCCGAGCAAAACCTTCGCCATCGGTCTCGGCTGCGAATTGCGGCACGCGGCCCGCGTGATCTACGCCGACGGCATCGATCTCGACGAAGTGCAGCCGACGCCGATCGGTGCGGGCTGCCGAGTCTGCGAACGCGCCAATTGCCCGCAGCGCGCCTTCCCGCCCTTGGGCAAAGTGCTCGACATCAGCGAACACCGCAGCTCCGTATCGCCGTACGTGCTGAAGTAGTCCCACCGGTTCCGTAGGTTGTCGCTATGGCCGGTGATTCGCGGTACCCCATGCCCGCGTCGATCGTGCTGATCGCGACGCCGGAAGGTTGGCGGCACAGCGTCCTGGACACGCGGGGCGGGATGCTCTGCGGTCGGCTGGCGCGGATCGCCGCTGACGCCGCACCGGAGCAGGCGCGCGCCGCGGCGGTCGCGATGCTGCGCGACGTGGCCCGGGAATATCACGACACCGAAATCGAAGTGGTCTGGAATGGTCCGGAGCCCGAAAAAATGCTGACAGCTCAGGTGATTTCGTTGCGGCACCGTCCCTGAACGAACATCAGGCCGGTATCGGAGCACCGATACCGGCCGGACATCCTGTTCGCTCAGGCGGCCGTCGACCTCTGCATGCGGAGACCGATCCCCGTCATACCCAGTGCGGCGACGAGCAACAGGGCCAGCGTCCAGGCGAGGGTCGCGAAGCCGTGGGGCGCCGCGGCGGCAGCGACCAGCGGGCCGATGGTCGCGCCCACGTAGAAGGAGAACATCGCGACGGACATCGCGGCCGCGCGGGATTCGCCGCCCAGTTCACCCGCGCTCTGCAGCACGGCCGGCGCGATGATGCCCAGTCCGCCGACCAGAACGGCGAGCAGCACGGCCAGCACGGCCGGGTGAGTTCCCTCGAAGGTCGCGACCACCATCGCCGCGGCGGCGATCAGCACGCCCAGCGCGATCTGACCGTGCTTGGACAGCCGGGCCAGCGGCACCGCGAGCAGGGGAAGCGCCACCATCACCGGCAGCGCGCCCGCACGCAGCGCGAGTAGTTCGCCCGCACCTCGAACCACTCCGGTCAGTTCGAGGCCGGTGTACACCCCGACCATCACCGCCATGCTCATCGCGCCCGCGATCAGCATCGGCACCAGCGCCCGGATGCGCAGCACCGCCGGAATGGCGGCGTAGCTGTGCCGCAGCGGCTTGTCCCGGCCGGTGGGCGCGTCGGCCAGCAGCGCGGACCGCAACACCAGCGCGAGCACGGCGAAAGCGATCGCGGAGGCGACGAACACGGTGCGCCACGGCAATGCGGCGACCATCCACTGCGACACGATCTGCGCGACCACCGTCGCCGCGAGGAACGACGTGGCCACGGACATCGTGGCCACGGCACGGTGTGCGGGAGCGATGCGGGTCGCCACGTAGGCCATGATCGCGGGCGGGATCGAGCCGACCACCAGCCCCTGCGCCACCCGCAGGCCGACGGCCAGTGGAGCGCTGAACGCCAAACCGGTCAACAGTGTGACCGCTGCGGCCACCAGCATCCCGGTGACGAGCACCCGGCGGTGCCCATAGCGATCCGAGAGCGGCCCGAACAGGACGAAGCCGCCGGCGTAGCCGAAGGCGAACGCGCTGATGATCCAGGTCATCACGGCGGGACCGACACTCCAGTCGGCCCGCATAGCGGTGAAAAGTGGGATCGGAACGTACATCTGGCCGGTCGCCAGCAGTGCGGCCAAGACGAAGAAGGGCAGGGTGCGCCCGGTGTGGGCACGCGACGAGACGACTCGGGTGCGCGTCCGGACCGGAGCCACGGACTGAAGAGTGGGCATTGCCATGGGTCGAAGGTAGGCCCTGACGAACCGCGTTGTCAACCAAATAGTTGGTTTAATGGAATGGTAAAGTGTCCGTCATGACCGCCACGATGAAACGCAGTGACGCGACCAGGCAGGCCCTGTTGCGCGCCGCCCGCGACGAGTTCGCGCAGCACGGGCTGGCCGGCGCGCGGGTCGACCGGATCGCGGACGCGGCGGGTGTCAACAAGGAACGCATCTACGGACTGTTCGGCAGCAAGGACAAGCTGTTCGACGTCATCCTGATCGACACCCTGCGCGAGTTCATCGATGTGGTGCAGCCGCTGGCCGACACCGAACCCGGCGCGTACGTCGGCAAGCTGTACGACTACCACCGGGACAACCCCCAGCTACTGCGCCTGATGCTCTGGGAGGCACTGCATCGCGGCGCCGACGCGCACGACATCGATGGCTGGCGCGCCGCGCACTACGTGCGCAAATTCGATCGCGCGCAGGAACAGTTCGACGTGGACTCCGCGAACGCGGGCCGCCTGCTGCTGGCCCTGTGCGGCCTGGCCAATTGGTCACTCGCCGTTCCGCAGACCACCAAACTGCTGCTCGGCGAGGCCGCCGCGGAGGATGGAAACGCCACCCGCGCGTTCCTGATGGAGTTCGCCAGGGCGGCGATGCGACGCGACGCGGCCCCCGGCGAACGGGAAGCGCGCCTGCCCGAGGTCGAGCTGGTCAATGACTTGACCGCCGACGACGAGCCGTCCGGAGTCGACCGAGCCGCCCAGCGTCTCCGCGACGCCCAAGCCGCCGCCGACGCCGCCCGCGAAGAACTCGCTACCGCCCTACGCGCCGCCCACGCCGCGGGCGCGAGCGCCAACCACCTCGCCCGTCAGGTCTCCGGCACCCTGTCCCGTCCCGTGGTGCTCAAACTCTTGTCCCAGCCCGAACCCTGAACCCGCCGCGAGCGACATCACCCGCCCGAACAGCGCACTCGATGCCGAGGCTCGAGACTCGACGCGCCCAGCGCACCGCAGCTACGTCTTTCGAGCGAAGCGAGACCGAGCATGCGGCCGATCAAAACGCACTTTCTTCGAGGTTCATGATGTCGTTGTCCAGCGTCGCGACGATTCCGCGCACCGCGCTCAGCGTCGGCAGCACGTTCTTGACGAAAAAGCTCGCGACGGCGACCTTTCCTGCGTAGAAAGCGCGGTCCTTCTCCGGTGCGTCGGCGGCCAGCGCGGCGGCCGCGATCTCCGCCTGGACCAGCAGCCGCCAGCCGATGAGCAGATCGCCGACCGCCAGCAGGAAACGCACCGAACCAAGACCCACCTTGTACAACTCGGCGGGCTGCTGCTGGGCGGCCATCAGGAAGCCGGTGAGCGAGGCGGCCATGGCCTGTACGTCCTCGGCGGCCGTGCGCAGTAGTTCGCGTTCGGTGTCGAACCGCCCGGTCTTGGCGTCCAGGAACGCCGCGATCCGCGCGTTGACGTGGCCGAGCGCCACACCTTGGTCGCGAATGACCTTGCGGAAGAAGAAGTCCTGCGCCTGGATGGCGGTGGTGCCCTCGTACAGCGAGTCGATCTTCGCGTCCCGGATGTACTGCTCGATCGGGTAGTCCTGGAGATATCCGGATCCGCCCAAGGTCTGCAACGATTCCGTCAGGTACTGGTAGGCCCGCTCCGAACCGACTCCCTTGACGATCGGCAGCAGCAGATCGCTCACCCGGTGCGCCAACTCGGGGTCGGCGCCCGAAACGAGCTGCGCCACATCGGCGTTCTGATGGGCGGCGGTGTACAGATACACCGCCCGCAAACCCTCCGCGTACGCCTTCTGCATGGCCAGCGAACGTCGGACGTCCGGGTGCTGGGTGATGGCCACACGCGGCGCGGCCTTGTCGGTCATCTGCGTCAGATCCGCGCCCTGAACGCGCTCCTTGGCGTAAGTCAGCGCGTTGAGGTAACCGGTCGACAGGGTGCCGGAGGATTTGACGCCGACCATCATGCGCGCGTTCTCGATCACCTGGAACATCTGCGCGATGCCGTTGTGCACGTCACCGACCAGCCAGCCCTTGGCGGGCGTGCCGTGGCCGCCGAAGGTCAACTCGCAGGTGGGCGAGGACTTCAGGCCCATCTTGTGCTCGACCCCGGTGACGTACACGCCGTTGCGGTCGCCGAGTGCCAAAGTCTCGGGGTCGAAGAGGAACTTGGGCACGTAGAACAGCGACAGCCCCTTGGTGCCCGGCCCGGCGCCCTCGGGACGGGCCAGCACCAGATGGAAGACGTTCTCGGCGGTGTCACCGACTTCCGCGCCGGAGATGAAGCGCTTGACACCCTCGATGTGCCAGGAGCCGTCCTCTTGCCTGATCGCCTTGGTGCGACCGGCGCCGACGTCGGAACCGGCGTCGGGCTCGGTCAGCACCATGGTGCCCTGCCAGCCCTTCTCGAATCCGATCGTGGCCCAGTGCCGCTGCTGCTCGGTGCCGACCTCGAACAGCACGGACGACATGACCGGGCCCATGTTGAAGAACGACGCCGACGGATTGGCGCAGGTGATCATCTCGGCGACCGACCAGACCAGCGTCGCGGGGGCCGGGGTGCCGCCCATGCCCTCCGGCATGCCGAGCCTGCTCCAGTCCGCGTCGCGCACGGCGGCGACGGTCCTACGGAGCGGCTCCGGAACAGAGATCGAGAAAGTGGCGGCGTCGTAGACGACCGGATCGCGGTCGGCCGCCGCGAAGGAGTCCGCTACCGGCCCCTCGGCCAAGCGCTTCACCTCGGACAGGATCTCCCGGACGGTGTCGGAATCGAGGTCGCCGTAGGCCCCGGTATCGAGCAGCTTGTCCAGCTCGAGCACTTCGAACAGGTTGAACTCGATATCCCTCAGGTTCGCCTTGTAGTGGCCCACCTGGTCCTCCTCGACTCGAGTCCGCGGCCCGCCGCCGCGGCATGGGACGGTTCAGACGTCGTACGAATCGAAGCGTGCCGTATCGCGCCGACGCTACGCAACCGTAGCCACATCCGCCCCGGCCAGCGGGTTTGCCGGGATCTCACAACTGTTCACCATCCGTTCACAGGAAAGGTTCACATCGGCGAAACAGACGAAACGGACTTGTCATCGAGAGATATTCCGGCGCAACAACTCCTGTCTACCGTTCCTTCACGAATACAGCCGTTGTATACAGCCCCGTCTACAGCCGTGAGCGGGGCGAAGACGGCGGTGTTCGACGCGGCGTCCTGCCGACGCCGCCGCGATACCTGATGAGGAAAGGGCTCGCCCCATGCCAAGTTTCCGTGCCACCCATCGCTCCGGGCGTTTGGTGCGAGCGATGGCGGTACCCACCGCGGTCGCGCTCGCCGGCCTGTTGCTGACCGCCTGCGGCGCGAAGGACGACGCCTCGACCACCGGCTCGGGCGCCGCGTCCTGCGTCGACACGTCGAAGGACACGATCAAGGTCGGTTCACTGCACTCCCTGTCCGGCACGATGGCCATCTCCGAGGTCACCGTCGCCAACTCGACCAAGCTCGCGGTCGACCAGATCAACGCCGCGGGCGGCGTGCTCGGCAAGAAGATCGACCTGGTGCTAGAGGACGGCGCCTCGGACCCGAAGACCTTCGCGGAGAAGGCCGAGAAGCTGATCAGCTCCGACTGCGTCGCCGCGGTGTTCGGTGGCTGGACCTCATCGAGCCGCAAGGCGATGAAGCCGAAGTTCGAGAGCCTGAACTCGCTGCTCTACTACCCGGTGCAGTACGAGGGCCTGGAGGACAGCAAGAACATCTTCTACACCGGCGCCACCACCAACCAGCAGATCGTCCCGGCCCTGGACTACTTGAAGCAGAAGGGCATCACCTCCCTCTACCTGGTGGGCAGTGACTACGTCTTCCCGCAGACCGCCAATCGCGAGATCAAGGCGTACGCCGCCGCCAACGGCATCGAGATCAAGGGCGAGGACTACACCCCGCTCGGCTCCACCGATTTCTCCACCATCGTGAACAAGGTTCGCGCCGCGAAGGCGGGCGCGGTGTTCAACACCCTCAACGGTGACTCCAACGTCGCGTTCTTCCGCGAGTACACCAACGCGGGCCTGAAAGCCGCCGAGATGCCGGTGGTCTCGGTCTCGATCGCCGAAGAGGAAGTAGCGGGCATCGGCGCGCAGAACATCGCAGGCCAGCTCACCGCGTGGAACTACTACCAGACCGTCGACAGCCCGGTGAACCGGAAGTTCGTCGCCGACTACAAGGCCGCCTTCGGCGCCGACAAGCCGACTTCGGACCCGATGGAAGCCGCCTACGCGTCGGTCTACCTGTGGAAGAACACCGTCGAGAAGGCGAAGTCGTTCAAGGTCGAGGACATCCAGGCCGCCGCCGACGGCGTGACGTTCGACGCGCCCGAGGGACTGGTCACCATCAACGGCGCCAACCACCACATCACCAAGACCGCCCGTATCGGCGAGATCCGCCCTGACGGACTGATCTACACCGTGTGGGACTCCGGCAAGGCCGTGACGCCGGACCCCTACCTGAAGTCCTACGACTGGGCCAAGGGCCTGAAGTAGTCCGCGGCTGTCCGCGGCCCAGCTACCGGTGCCCGCCCGGCGACACGGTCGCGACGGCGGTCACGCGGAGCGCGTAATGAGGGGGGCCGCGGACAGCATCGGACCGGCGCAGGCATCGCAGGCCCTGCGGCAACTAGCCGCAGGGCACGGCCACCGATTCGGCGCATGCCGCTTTCGGCCATACCGCTTCCGGCACAGCTTCGGTCCCTGGTCACAAGCGCTCAACGCGCACCGCGCTAGCCACGGAGGTGAACGAAGAGAGCCACTGGTAGGCGAACACCAGATCCTCCGGCGCACACCGAACGCGCCCAGCGCACCTCAGCTCCAGGTTTCGAGCGAAGCGAGACCGAGCATGCGCCGTTCGCGGCCCGGCTCGCGTTTGCGCGGCCGCCGCGCACGCGACGAAGGAGCAAGCGGCGGTCGCGCAAACGCGAGCCACAAGGGGGCCGCGAACACGCCGCGACGAAGTCGCGGCAAATCCAACACAGGAGCCTTCCCCATGGATGTTGTGATCGGACAGCTCTTCACCGGGCTGAGTCTGGGATCCATTCTCTTGCTCGCCGCACTCGGTCTCTCGCTGACATTCGGTCAGATGGGCGTGATCAACATGGCGCACGGCGAGTTCATCATGGCCGGTTGTTACACCACTTATGTTGTGCAGAAGGTGATCTCGTCGGCGGGCGTCTCGCTCGTCATCTCCTTGCTGATCGGTTTCCTCGTCGGCGGACTGTTGGGCGCCGCGTTGGAGATGGGCCTGATCCGCTGGATGTACGACCGGCCGCTGGACACCCTGCTGGTCACCTTCGGTGTCGGGCTGGTGCTGCAACAATTGGCCCGCGACATCTTCGGCGCACCCGCCAAGAACGTGATCGCGCCGGAATGGCTCAGCGGCGGCGTCACGATCCTGGGCGCGGTGGTGCCGAAGACGCGCATCTTCATCCTGGTCCTCGCGGTGGTCGCGGTGACCGCGCTGGCCGCGGTGCTCAAGACGACGCCGCTGGGCCGCCGTATCCGAGCGGTGGTGCAGAATCGCGGCCTGGCCGAAACCTCCGGCGTATCCAGTCGTTTCACGGATATCAGCACGTTCTTCATCGGCTCGGGCCTGGCGGGCGTGGCCGGTGTTGCGCTGACGCTGATCGGCTCGACCAGCCCGACCATCGGCCAGAGTTACCTGATCGACGCGTTCCTCGTGGTGGTCATCGGCGGGCTCGGTCAGATCAAAGGCACGGTGATCGCGGCGTTCGCGCTCGGGCTGCTCAATTCCTACATCGAATACTCGACCACCGCGTCCATCGCGAAGGTCATCGTCTTCGTCGTCATCGTGATCTTCCTGCAGGTCCGCCCGCAGGGTCTGTTCACCGTCCGGACAAGGAGCCTGGCATGACCACGCTGATACAACGGTGGCGCGCGCACTCCTCGCTCGGCGCGCTGGCCGGATTCGCCGTCGCCGCCGTTCTGTTGTTCGCGGTCGCGCCCGCCCTGCTCAGCGATTTCCGGCTCAACCTGCTTGCGAAGTTCCTGTGCTTCGCGATCGTCGCGGTCGGCATCGGATTGGCTTGGGGCCGAGGCGGAATGCTCACCCTGGGACAAGGTGTGTTCTTCGGCATCGGCGCCTACATCATGGCTATGCACTTGCAGATGGCCGACGCCGCCCGGCTGGGCAACGACGTGCCGGAGTTCATGGAGATCGCGGGCATTCGCGAATTGCCTTCGTTCTGGAAGCCGTTCGCGTCGGCTCCGGTTGCGCTGATCGGCATCCTCGTGCTGCCCGCTCTGATCGCCGCGGTGCTGGGCTACGGCGTCTTCAAGCGCCGCGTGAAGGGCGCCTACTTCGCCATCCTCAGCCAGGCGCTGGCCGCCGCGCTGGCCATCCTGCTGACCGGTCAGCAGAGCATCGGCGGGTTCACCGGCCTGTCGGATTTCCGCGCGTTCTTCGGGTTCAAGCTGTCCGACCCGGTCAACCGGCGCATGCTGTTCTTCTTCGCCGCGGCCGCGCTGCTGGTGGTGGTCGCGCTGGTGCGGCAGTTGATGCACAGCCGCTACGGCGAGTTGCTCGTCGCGGTGCGCGATCAGGAAGAACGGGTACGTTTCCTGGGCTACGATCCGGCGAACGTCAAGATCGTCGCCTACGTGGTCGCCGCGTTCTTCGCGGGCATCGCAGGCGCCCTGTTCACCCCGATCGTCGGCATCATCTCCCCCGCCGACATCGGCGTCGTCCCGTCCATCGCGTTCCTCATCGGCGTCGCGATCGGCGGCCGGACCACGCTGCTCGGGCCGGTGCTCGGCGCGATCGGCGTGGCGTGGGCGCAGACGGCGTTGTCGGAGGAGTTCCCCTCGGGGTGGACGTATCTGCAAGGCGTGCTGTTCATCGTGGTGGTCGGTTTCGTTCCGGCGGGTCTGGCCGGATTGTGGCCGATGCTGAAAGGCCTGCTGGACAGCAGGCGTTCCGCGCCCGCACCCGCGACGGTGGTGGTCGAGGCGCTGCCGGAATCCGCGACGGAGAAGGTGGAATCGCGATGACCGAGACGACGCACGAACCGAAGCTCGGCGGCAACGCCGGAATGTCCAGCGAGTACCTCGAGATCCGCGGTCTCTCGGTGAGTTTCGACGGTTTCAAGGCCGTCACCGACGTCGATCTGACGGTGTTGCAGGGCGATCTGCGCTTCCTCATCGGCCCCAACGGGGCGGGCAAGACGACGCTCATCGACGCGATCACCGGACTGGTCCCGGCGACCGGCTCCGCGCAGAAGACCGGCGTGGAACTGCTCGGCCAGAAGGTACACCGGATCGCCAGGCTCGGTGTCGGAAGAACGTTCCAGACCGCGAGCGTGTTCGAGCAGCTCAGCGTGCTGCAGAACCTCGACATCGCCGCGGGCGCCGGCCGTTCGGCGCTCACCATGCTGCGCCGCCGCAAGACGGTGCTGCCCGCGATCGAGGAGGCGCTGGAGACCACCGGCCTTGCCGACCTGCGCGACAAACCCGCAGGGGTGCTCGCACACGGGCAGAAGCAATGGCTGGAGATCGGCATGCTTCTGGTGCAGAACGCGTCGGTGCTGCTGTTGGACGAGCCGGTGGCCGGGATGAGCGCCGAGGAGCGCGAGGAAACCGGCAACCTGTTGCGCCGCATCGGCGGCGACCGGGTGGTCGTCGTGGTCGAGCACGACATGGATTTCATGCGCGCCTTCGCCACCTCGGTCACCGTCCTGGCCGGCGGCAAGGTGCTCAGCGAGGGAACCGTCGAACAGGTGCAGGCGGACCCGAAAGTCCAGGAGGTCTACCTCGGCACCGCAGCGGCCGTCGGGACCGAGCTGGAGGACGCGTCGATCGCGCCGAGCCCGGAGTCACCCCAGAAAGGGGACAGTGATGCTTGAACTCACCGATATCCACTCCGGTTACGGCCGCACCGAGGTGATCCACGGCGTCTCGGTGACCGTCCCGGACGACAGCGTGGTCGCCATCATGGGGCACAACGGCGCGGGGAAGACCACGTTGCTGCGCACCGCCGTCGGGCTGATCGGCACGAAGTCGGGCCGGATCGAGTTCGACGGGGAGACCATCACCAAACTGTCGCCGTCGCGCCGGGTGCGCCGCGGTATCGCGTATGTGCCGCAGGGACAGCAAAGTTTCCCGCAACTGACCACGGCGGAGAATCTGCAAGTGGTCGCCGACGGCCGCAAACGGGGCAAGGCGTTGATCGATGAATCGCTGGACCTGTTTCCCGCGCTGCGCGAGCTGCTCACCCGGAAGGCGGGCCTGCTGTCCGGTGGCCAGCGCCAGCAACTCGCCATCGCGCGGGCGCTGATCACCGAGCCGAAGCTGCTCATCCTGGACGAGCCGACCGAGGGCATCCAGCCGTCGGTGGTCGCCGAGATCGAGCGCACCATCATCGATCTCACCCGGCGCGGCGGGCTGAGCGTGCTGCTGGTCGAACAGCACATCGGCTTCGCATTGCAGGCGGCGCAGCGCTACTACGTGTTGCGATCGGGCCGGGTGACCTCCACGGGCGCGGGTGGGGCGGGCGCCGAGCGCGAAGTCCGCTCGGCGATGGCGATCTGAGCGCCGCCGTGGCCCGCGACAGGGGCCGGATTCCGTTGCGCGAGCAGGTGTACGACTCGTTGCGCCGGGATCTGGCCACCGGAGCCATCGTGCCGACCGAACGGCTCGGCGAAGAACGCCTCGCCGAGGCGTACGGCGTGTCGCGCACGCCGGTGCGCGAGGCGCTGGCGCGACTGCAAGCGGACGGACTGGTCGAGCGGCTCGCCGACGGCCTCTACCCGTACCGTCCCCGGCTCGACGAACTCGATCACCTCTACGAGTTGCGGCTCGTACTGGAAGCCAGGGGCATGCAACGCGTGGCCCCGCCCGGCGAGGCGCCCACGCACGATCTGGATCTCGTGCGCACGGAACTCGACACCTGGCGCGCACTGCGCGACGCCCCACCCGAACCGGGCCCCGCGCTGGTGGCCGCCGACGAACACTTCCACACCACCCTGCTCACAGCCGCGGGCAACGCCGCGCTCGCCGACGCGCTCACCGCCGTGCACGTCCGGGTCCGTCCGGTGCGCACGCTGGACATGCCGACTCCGGAACGCATCGCCACGATGACCGCCGAGCACATCGCGATCGCCGAACACCTGGTGTCCGGTGCGGTGGACGCGGCGTTGGCGACGCTCACCGCCCATATCGACACCTCGCGAACGCATGTGCTGGCCCGAGCGCAGTACGCCATGCGCCTGACCAAACTGGGCCGTGCCGTGCGGGATTGACCGTTCAGCAGTGCTGCTGGAAGGGGTAGCACTGGGTGGGCCGGTACGCCGGCGGCGACGGCGTCGGACTCGTCGTGCCGGTCGCCGGGATCGGCTGGGCCGAATCGTGCGCCAACGCGGTGGCGATCACGCCGAGCACGAACAGGACCCCGACAACGGCGATCACGATGACGGACCAGCCCGCATAAGCCTGGCTTTTCGTCGCGACGCCCGCCGTCGGCTCGACTCGCGGCTTCGGTGTGCGCGGGATGGTGGTGACCGGTTCCGGCGCGTTCTCCTCGAAGCCCGCCTCGAGGAGCTCCGCGCGGGACGGCGCGATTTCCGCCAGGCCGAGCGCGCCGCACGCGCCGATCACCCGGTCCGCGGTCCAGTCGCGCGGTCCCGCGGAGAAACCCTCCAGGTAGATGCGGAGTTCGGTCGCGTCGGTGACATTCCCGACGACCACGTCCAACCCCGGACGCAGATTCGTGCGCGCCGGGCGCACCACGGCGCCGCGGAAGGGGACGAGCACGACGGCGCCGCTGATGTGTCCCGGGTCCTGCAACGCGCGCTGGAGCATGTGCTTGACCGCGTAGATGCCGTGTTCCACGCGCTCGGCGGGGCTTCCGTTCTCCGGGTCGTCCAGCTCCACCGGCGCGTCGCTGATCGTCCACGGCCCTTCGGCCGGTGTGCTCAGGATGCCGCTCTGCCTGCGCTGGAACCCGTGCACCTCCAGCACGGTCAACCCGCGCGGGGTCCACACCACCGCGTCGACACGCCGGTTGTCCGCCTCGAGATCTATCACGGCGAGGCCGGTCGTCGGATACGACCGCAGGCACGCGACGAATTCCCGCTCAGCGCCGGACAGCTCCGCTCCCGGCCTGATCCTCACCAGCATCTTTTCCCCTGACGACCTGTTGTCCACACCTGACGCCGCGGAAACGCGCTGCGGCCGCGGCGACCCGCACCGGTACTGATGATGACGGGGTACCCCGCTGAAAACCACTGGAAAGCAAAAGAATGGTGGCGCGCCGGACGGGATACTGCCAAGTAGGCTCTCATCTCGGTCGGCACCGACGCCGGCCGCACAGACCACGCGGAGGTGGCAACCGGCATGGTTTCAGCGCTGCAACCACGCATCTCGCCCGGACGGCTCCGGGAACTCGGGGCGCTCAATTGGGTTGTCTGGCAGGTGCTCTCCCGCGCCGCGGGCACCCACGACGCCCACTTGTTCAGCACGCTGGGCCGCACCCGCGGCCTGTTCCGCGGTTGGCTGCACTTCTCGGGCAAGCTCATGCCAGGCGGGCGGCTGCCCCGCCACGAGTCCGAGCTGGTCATCATCCGGGTCGCGCATCTGCGCGGGTGC
The DNA here is from genome assembly GCF_040644075.1 of Nocardia sp. NPDC047038. NCBI lineage: Bacteria > Bacillati > Actinomycetota > Actinomycetes > Mycobacteriales > Nocardiaceae > Nocardia > Nocardia sp. NPDC047038. The sequence continues at coordinate 184,937 of NZ_JBEYVQ010000002.1, forward strand.
GAGTACGAGATGGACCATCACATCCGGCTCGGCCGGCGCGCCGGGGTGACGAGCGAAATCCTGGAGCGGCTGCGCAAAGGCCCCGAGGCGGCGGAGTGGTCGGACAAGCACCGCGCGCTGCTGGCCGCCGTGGATCAGCTGGTGGAGACCCGTGACCTCGACGACGACACCTGGGCCGAGCTGGCGAAGCACTACGACGAGCGCAGCCTGATCGAGATCGTCCTGCTGATCAACCAATACGACGGGCTGGCCGCCACCATCACCGCCCTGCGCATCCAACGCGACGGCCTCTAGTCGGACGGGCCCTCGATACGGCGGGCCAGACCGTCCAGCACCAGCGTCAACCCGAACTCGTAGGCATGGTCGGCGCTGTAGGCGGCCTCGTGCGCCTGGCCCGCGGCCGCCCCGACGCGCGCGGCGAGCGGGTACCGCCGCGCGTCGAAGACCTGCGCCAGCACCGGCGCGGCCCGCTCCCACCACTGACCGTCGGACATGGCGCTGTCGGCCGCCGCCCGCGCGCTGTCGATGGCGATGCGGGCGACGGACGTGACGAAGCCGAGCACGAAGGTCAGAGCGGCGTCCATCGCCAGGTCGTCGAGGCCGAGGTTCGCGAAGGCCTCCAGCTCGTGGTCGTATTTCGCGGCGAGGCCCGGCCCGAGCGGTGGCCGGGTGGTCGGCAGATACGCCACCCACGGATGACGGGCCAGCAGGGCGCGGTTCTCGGCGGCGATCCGGGCGACCCGCTCGCGCCAGGGCAGACCGGTGAGGTCGGCGCGCTCCATCCGTGCGTACACCGTGTCCAGCATCAGGTCGATCAGTTCGGATTTGCCCGGCACATAGGTGTAGGTGGCCATGGGAGTCAGGCCGAGCCGGTTGGCGACCGCACGCATCGTGACCGCTGCGATTCCCTCCGCGTCGGCGATCTCGATCGCGGCGGCGACGACCGCAGCGACGCTGCTGCGCTGTTTCGGCCCCCGGCCGGTGCCCGGCTCCGACGGAATCCGCCACAGCAATTCCAGCGTGCGCACCGGGTCACCGGCGCCGCTGCGCTCCTTCGGCTGTCTCATCGCTCGCCTCCTCAACCGCCTCACTTCCCGATGGTATCGATGTGACGCACCTCATAATGCGCAGTGCCCATTAACTCCGTACAAAGTACAGTGTACTTAGTACGGAGTTTTTCCGCCGAGGAGGGCCCATGCACATCACCGCTTCCGCCATCTCGCTCAACGTTCCCGACCCGGCCGCCTCGGCGCGGTTCCTCATCGAGCACCTCGGCTTCGAGGAGAAGATGTCGGCCGACGGGTTCGTCTCGCTGGACCGCGACGACGCCGGACTGAACGTCATCTACCTGCGCACCGGACTGGTGAGCTTCAAACCGCGGAGCGCGGCGGGCAGCGCGGGCGAAGGCCTGCTCGTCGTCTTCGTCGTCGACGACATCGATGCCGAATACGCCCGGCTGCGAGCCGAGGGCGTGCCGATCGTGACGCCCATCGAAACCGAGGAGTGGGGCGAGCGGTACTTCCAGATGAGCGATCCGAACGGGATCATCATCCAATTGGTGCAGTGGGTCTGAGTTGTGTCCGGGTGGCCGCCGCTGGCGACTTCGTCGCGCACGCGGCGGCCACCCGGACGCCGGCCGGGCCGCGAACAGCGCCTGCCCGGTCCCGCTTCGCCCTCTCCTCGAGCGGCTCGGATGATGTCAGGCGAGCGCAGCGCGGAAGACGTCGACGGCGGGAGTCGCCGGGCGGCCGAGCAGTCGCGCCAGGTCGCCGGAGCGGACGTCGAGGATGCCTTGTGCGATACCGGCGTCGGCGTCGGCGAGTGCCTCGGCGAACTGGGCGGGCAATCCCGCCCCGGTCAAACCAGCCGCATAGTCGGCCTGCGGAAGGTTCTCGTAGCGCACCGGCTTGCCCGATGCCTCCGAGATCGCCTCGGCCAGTTCGGCATAGGTGAGCCGTTCGTCGCCGCCGAGTTCGTATACCCGGCCCGCGTGGCCGTCGGTGGTCAGCACCCGGGCGGCGGCTTCGGCGTAGTCTGCCCGCGCCGCGCCCGCCACGCGACCTTCACCCGCCGCGCCGTGCAGCACGCCGGACTCCACCGCGTGCGCCAGACCGCCCAGGTAGTTCTCCCAGTACCACCCGTTGCGCAGCACTGTGTGTGGCACAGCCGATTCGGCGAGCACCGCTTCGGTGCCCTTGTGTTCCTGCGCGAGAATGAGCGGATTGTCGGTCGCGCCGGGAATGCTGGTGTAGGCGAGCAATTCCACACCGGCCCGCTCAGCGGCGCGAATGACGTTGGTGTGCTGCGCCACGCGCGCGCCGAACTCGTTACCGGAGACCAGCAGCACCCGGTCGACACCCGCGAGCGCCCGGTCCAGCGCGGCCGCGTCGTCGTAGTCGGCCTGCCGGACGTCCACGCCACGCTCGGCCAGGTCGGCCACCTTCGCCGGGTCGCGCACGATCGCCACGACCGGTGTCGATCCCACCTTCAACAGCGCGTCCACTACGAGCCGGCCCAGCTGTCCGCTGGCCCCGGTCACCGCGACGGTCATGACTACCTCCAAGATCGGCATCTTCGAATAGCACTAACTATTCGTAAGCACTATGCACCTTGTAGCCACTGTCGTCAAGTTGGGTACTATCGAAGTATGTCCACCCAGCGCATTGCCTCGGCGGACGCCGACGATCCCACGCTGGAAGCCGACGTCTTCGCCCGGAACTGCACGTCGCGGCCGGTCCTGCAGAACGTCGCCAGTCGTTGGGGCACCCTGGCGCTGGTCGCGCTGCGCGAGGGGCCGTACCGGTTCAGCGCCTTGCGGCGGCGGGTCGACGGCGTCAGCGAGCGCATGCTGTCGCAGACACTGCAGGCCCTGGAACGCGACGGCATGGTGCACCGCGAGGTGCAGGAGACCATCCCGCCCCGGGTCGAATACACCCTCACCGACCTGGGTGTCGAGGTGGCCGACCGCTTGGAGGCGCTCATCCGGGTACTGGAAACCAACATGCCGCGCGTGCGCGAGGCGCAGGCCGCCTACCACCGCGACTGACGGGAAGAGACCAGCGTCACCACGGGTTACACGGGCATGGAACTCGCCGCCGCAGTCGATTTCGCCCGCGACCACCGCAGGTCCGTGCTCACCACGATCCGCCGCAACGGACGACCGCAACTGTCCAACGTGCTGCACGTCGTCGGCGCGGATGGCCGCATTCGCATCTCCATCACCGCCGACCGGGCGAAGTACTACAACCTCGTCCGAGACCCGTGGGCGGCGCTGCACGTGACCCGCGACGATTTCTTCGCGTATGCCGTCCTCGAAGGCACGGTCGAACTCACCCCCGTCGCCGCCGAGCCAGACGACCCCACCGTCGACGCACTCGTCGACTACTACCGCACCGCCACCGGCGAGCACCCCGACTGGGACGAATACCGCGACGCGATGGTCACCGACCGCCGCGCCTTGGTGTTGTTCACCCCGACTCACGCCTACGGCATGCTCCCGGCCGCCGGGTAGCCGAACGAATCCCGCGCCACGAACACCGACGCTCCGGCGCATCGCCTCCGTCGGCGCCTGCGGCCGCGCGGGCATAGCCCACTTGCCCCGCACAAGGCGAAGCAGGGCGGCCCGTCCGGCTACCCGAGCCGGGCCGAGAGCGCCCACCACTGGGTGGCGAGACAGACACCGGATCGGCGCGTGGGCGCGCGTAGCAGTAGCGGATACGCCGTACCCCGCCCCACCTCGCGGCGGCTGATGTGCGCCGCCGACCGGACCTCGCCGCGCCGCCGATCGGCTCGGCTCCGCGGTCGGCGCGGGCTGCGAAATCCGCCGTCGCCCAGCAGCCCCGCGCATCGACCGCCGTCGACGACGGCCAGTGCGCCGGGCCGGTCGGATCAGCGGGACATGAGATCGGACACCGTGACGAATTGGTATCCCGCGGCACGCAATTCGGTGACGATGCGCGGGATGGCGGCGATCGAGGGCACCGCGTTCCCGTGCATGACATGCAGCAGAACGATCGACCCGGGGCGGACCTTGCCGAGCGTCTCGGCGACGATGTCGTCCGCGGTAACGCCGGCCCGGCCGGAATCGGGCTCGACGTCCCAGGTCACGGTGACGCGGTCGTGCTCGGCGAGATAATGCGGCAGCACCCACAACTTCTTGCCGTAAGGCGGACGGAAGGTGATCGGGCCCACGTAGCCCGTCTGCATGATCTCGGCGTCCGTGCGCTCCACTTCGTCGCGGACCGTGCCGGGCGTCACGAAGACCATCCGCCGATGCGAATAGGTGTGATTGCCGATCTCGTGGCCCGCCACGGCGATCGCCCGGCCGTACTCCGGGTGTTCGGCGAGATCACGCCCGTTCAGGTAGAAGGTCGCCGGAATCTGCGCCTCGGCGAGGACTTTCAGCACCTCGGGCGCGCGATCGGACGGCCCGTCGTCCAAGGTCAGCGCGACTACCCGCGCGTCGGTGTCCACCCGGCTGACCACGTGACCGGCCAACTGGAAGGTGCGCGCCTTCATCAGGTAGAAGGTGCCCGTCCCCAGCAGCACCACCACGACGAGCACCGGCACACTTCCGATCAGCCACCTGCGAAACATGCACGCTGTATAGCAGAACGCTCGCACCGATGCCGACCGCCGACGACCCTACCGGCGCGGAAACCCTTGCCGGACAGCGAAAAAGGGCGTGCGATCATCGACCGCACGCCCTTTCGACGCGAAGGGATCAGAAGTTGATCATGTGGCCGGCCAAGCCGTGGAAGGCTTCCTGGAGGGCCTCGCTGAGCGTCGGGTGAGTGTGGACGTTGCGGGTCAGCTCGTTGACCGTCAGGTCCCACTTCTGCGCGAGGGTGAGTTCGGGCAGCAGTTCGGAGACGTCCGGGCCGATGAGGTGTCCGCCGATCAACTCGCCGTACTTGGCGTCGGCGACGAGCTTGACGAAACCGGTCGGGTCGCCGAGGCCGTGGGCCTTGCCGTTCGCGGTGAACGGGAAGGTCGCGACCTTCACGTCGTAGCCCTCGTCACGGGCCTGCTGCTCGGTCAGGCCGAAGCTGGCGACCTGCGGCTGGCAGAAGGTGGCGCGCGGCATCATCCGGTAGTCGCCGAGGGGAACGGTCTCCGCGCCCGCGATGGTCTCGGCCGCGACCACGCCTTGGGCCTCCGCGACGTGCGCGAGCTGCAGTTTCCCGGTGACGTCGCCGATCGCGTAGATGTGCGGCACGTTGGTGCGCATGTAGTCGTCGATCCCGATCGCGCCCCGGTCGGTGACCACGACGCCCGTGGTCTCCAGGCCGTAGCCGTCGACGCGCGGGGCGAAGCCGACGGCCTGCAGCACCTTGTCCACGGTGACGGTCTCGATCGACCCGGTCTTGTTGTCCTTGATCGCGACGGTGACCTTGGCGCCGTCGTCCTCGATGGACTGCACGGCCGCACCGGTGGTGATGGTGATGCCGAGCTTCTTGTACTGCTTGGTGATCTCCTTGGAGACGTCCGCGTCCTCGTTCGGCAGCGCGCGATCGAGGAACTCCACGATGCGCACGTCGACGCCGTAGTTCTTCAGGACGTAGCCGAACTCCATGCCGATCGCGCCGGCGCCGACGATGAGGATCGAGCCGGGCAGGTCACGGGTGAGGATCTGCTCCTCGTAGGTGACCACGTTGGCGCTGAGCTGAGTGCCGGGCAGCAGCTTGGTGACGGTACCCGCCGCGATGATCGCGTTGTCGAAGGTGATCGACTCGGTGCCGCCCTTGGTGAGCTCGACCGAGAGCGAGTTCGGGCCGGTGAAGGTGCCCTTGCCGTCGAACTCGTCGATCTTGTTCTTCTTCATCAGGAAGTGGACGCCCTTGACCCGGCCGTCGGCGACCTTGCGGCTGCGGTCGAAGGCGACCCCGAAGTCGAAGTTCACCTCACCGGAGATGCCGAAGGTCTTCGCCTCCTTGGTGAAGATGTGGGCGAGCTCGGCGTTGCGCAGCAGCGCCTTGGACGGGATGCAGCCGACGTTGAGGCACACACCACCCCAGTATTTCTGCTCGACGATCGCTGTTCGCAGGCCGAGTTGAGCGGCGCGGATAGCGGCGACGTATCCGCCGGGACCAGCGCCGAGAACGACGACATCGTAGTGGGAAGTCACGACCCGAGCCTAACTCCGCAGCGGGTAGTTCACCCACCCATCCCCCACCACAGTGAGGCGTGGGCCACACCCGTCAGCTACGCCAGACCTGACGGGCGACGCGGCGGAAGTTTTCACCGAAGATCGCGGCCCGGTCGGCGGGGGTGAAGCCGCGCTGGGAGAGGGCCGCGTCGAGGGTGGGGACTTCGGAGGGGCCGAGGAGGTCTTCGGGCGGAGTCCAGTGGAGGGGCCCCCATTGGGTGTACGCCTCGGAGAAGGCCTCGGGGTTCTGCTGTAGTTCGGCGTTGAAGTCGTCGGCGTCGAAGGAGTAGTCCGAACCTATGCCGATGTGTTCGATCCCGACGAGCTCGACGCCGTACTCGATGTGGCGGGCCATCGCCGCGATCCGCTCGGCGCGCTCGTGGGGCGCGTTGCGGCCGAGGAAGATGCCGACGCCGTTGACGCCGATGACACCGCCGGTCGCGGCGCAGGCGCGCGCTTGGTCGTCGGTGATGTTGCGCGGGTGGTCCCACAGCGCGGCGAAATTGGAGTGGCTGTAGATCATCGGGACGACGCTCAGCTCGGCCAGCTCCAGCCCGGTGCGCCGGGAACAATGCGAACCGTCGGCGAACATGCCGACTTCGTTCAACGCGTGAACGAGATCGCGCCCGTAACCGGTCAGCCCGGTGTCCTCGGTGTCCAGGCAGCCGCAGCCCGCGGCGTTGGCGTGGTTGTAGGCGGGCAGCAACGACCGCACGCCGAGGTCGTAGAAGCGAGCGACGTTGTCCAGGTCGCCGCCCAGCGGCCCGGCGTCCTCCAGATCGAAGGCCAGCGCGATGGTGTCCGCGGCCCCGATGTCCGCCACGGTCTCGACCAGACGGAACCGACCGTCCGCCACGGCATCCCGGCGGAATCGATCCAGCAGCGCCATGGAGTCCGTGGTCGATTGCCGGGAGTAGCCGACGTTCACCGACAGATACGATCCGGCCGGGTAGCGCGCGAGGTCGCCGATGCGCGCCGCGGGCGACAGCGGCAGACAGCAGTGCTGTTCCCAGAGAAAGGGTGGCAACCTCGAACCTCCTGGTCGGATCCAGCCTCGAAGCAGCGATCCTACTGTTGGCGCCGAGCGAGCACAGGCGCGCAGCGAACGCCGAGCCGACGTACCGCCGTGCCGTGACCGAGTTGCCGCGACCGCCAACACTTTTCGCCCTCACCCGCCGGTAACGAGGCATCCACCTGGACCGATGCATGTTATACATCAATCCCTCCTGCGCCCGAAGGCGGTGCGACCATGCGTCGCTTGCTTTTCCTGTTCGTCTCCTTCGTGACCCTCGCCGGTCTTTTCGTCGCCCCCGCCCCGGCTTCCGCCGCCCCGGAGTGCGCCTCCGGCTGGGGTTCGATACCCAAGGTGAGCCGAGCCCGGACGCTCACGCCGCTGACCGGGATCCGCGCCGGGCGGCACGACTGCTTCGACCGCTTGGTGCTCGACATCGCCGGTCCGGTGACCGGTTATCACGTCGGCTACGTCGAGCGAGTGGTCATGGACGGCTCCGGCGCACCCGTCGCGCTGCGCGGCGGCGCGTTCCTGAGCATCGCCGTCTACGCCCCGGCCTACGACGACGCGTTCAACCCCACCTACACCCCCGCGAATCGGGCGGAACTCGCCGACGTGCGGGACTACCGGACCTTCCGCCAGGTGGCCTGGGCCGGTTCCTTCGAAGGTCAGACCACCGTCGGATTGGGCACGCGCGCGCGATTGCCGTTCCAGGTGTCCACCCTGGCCGGGCCGGGCAGCGGATCGCGCATCGTGATCGATGTAGCGCACTCCTGGTGACCCCGCGCCGCGCGGCTCGGCAACAATGTGGGGATGAGCGGCGTTGAGCGGAATGTGACCGATCCCTACCTCTGGCTGGAAGAAGTGACCGGCGAGCGCGCTCTGGACTGGGCTCGCGCGCACAACACGGTCGTGCGCGCCCGGTTCGCCGACTCCGATCGCTTCCGCGACCTGGAGCGGCGCATCCTCGACATGCTCGACACCGACACCAAGATCGCCTACCCGTCCCGCCGCGGGCCCTGGCTCTACAACTTCTGGCGGGACGCCCAGCACCCGCGCGGCCTCTGGCGGCGCACCACGTTCGCCGAGTACGCCGAGGACGCGCCGGACTGGGACGTGCTGATCGACCTGGACGCGGTGGCCGCCGACGAGGACGAGAACTGGGTGTGGGGCGGCGCGGCGGTGCTGCGCCCGGAACAGTCCCGCGCGCTGATCAGCCTGTCGCGCGGCGGCGCGGACGCGAAGGTGGTCCGCGAGTTCGACATGGAGCGCAGGGTATTCCTCGATCCGGCCGATGGCGGGTTCTTCCTGCCCGAGGCCAAGTCGGAGATCCGCTGGATCGACATCGACTCGGTGTACGTGGGCACCGACTTCGGCCCCGGCACACTGACCGATTCGGGATATCCGCGCATCGCGAAACGCTGGCGGCGCGGTACCGCGCTGGAGGAGGCGACCACCGTCTTCGAGGGCGAGAGCGGCGATGTCGCGGTCTCGGCGGGTTACGACCGCACGCCGGGTTACGAACGGCACTACGTCGGCCGCGCCACCGACTTCTTCAACGAAGAGGTCTACCTGTTGGAGGACGACGGCGCCCTGCGGCACCTCGACATCCCCACCGACGCCAGTGAGTCCTGGTACAAGGACTGGCTGCTGGTGCGGCTGAAGTCGCCGTGGGAGGTCGGCGGCACGAGTTATCCCGCGGGCGCACTGCTGGCCATCGACTTCGAGAAGTTCCTCTCCGGCGCACGGGAATTCGAGGTGATCTTCACCCCGGACGCGCACACCTCGCTGCACGGCTACGGCTGGACCGAGAACCACCTGCTGCTGGTCACGCTCGAGGACGTGCAGACCAAGCTCTACGTGCTGACGCCGGAATCCGACGGCTGGCGCCGCGAGCCGCTTGCCGATACCCCGCCGATGGCCACCACCAGCGTCCTGAATCTCGACCCGCTGGAGAGCGGCGACGAGTTCATGCTCAACACCAGCGGCTTCACCACCCCGGCGACGCTGCTGGCCAGTGCCGTCGGTGGACGCACCGAGCGGCTCAAACAGGAACCCGGATTCTTCGACGCCGACGGGGTGGAGACCGAGCAGTTCTTCGCCACATCCGACGACGGCACGCCGGTGCCGTACTTCGTGATCCGCCATCGTGACCAGAAGGACGCGCCGGGGCCGACGGTGATGTCCGGCTACGGCGGTTTCGAAGTGTCCCGAACCCCCGCATACAGCGGCGCGTCCGGCATGGGCTGGTTGGAGCGCGGCGGGACGTGGGTGATGACGAACATCCGTGGCGGCGGCGAGTACGGACCGCAGTGGCACACCTCGGTGCAGAAAGCGAACCGGCACAAGGTGTACGAGGACTTCTCCTCGATCGCGAAAGACCTCGTCGCGCGCGGCATCACCACCGCGGACCAGCTCGGCGCGGTGGGCGGCAGCAACGGCGGACTGCTCATGGGTGTGATGCTGACCCGCTACCCCGAATTGTTCGGCGCCATCGTCTGCCAGGTGCCGCTGCTGGATATGAAGCGCTACCACCTGCTGCTCGCGGGCGCTTCGTGGATGGCCGAGTACGGCGACCCGGACAAACCGGAGGAATGGGAGTACATCGGCAAGTACTCGCCCTACCAGAACGCGCGCGCCGACCGCGCCTACCCGCCGATCCTGCTCACTACCTCTACCAGGGACGACCGGGTGCACCCCGGCCATGCCCGCAAGATGGCCGCCCTGCTCGAGGAGCAGGGCCACGAGTTCTGGTACCACGAGAACATCGAAGGCGGCCACGGCGGCGCGGCCGACAACAAGCAGTCGGCCTTCCAGGCGGCGCTGATCTACGAGTTCTTCACCCAGATGCTGATCGAACGACGCGGCTGACGGATCGACGCGGAGCAACGCTCAGCGGTCGCGCAACCACTTCTCGATCTGGTCGACGGTGCTGGTGTACTGCCGGATCCAGCCGTTGTGGCCTAACGGTTCCGGCTGGCGCCAGCGCGTCACCTCCGCGTTGGGCAGCTTCTCCAGCAGGTGCTCGGCGGAGCTGGGCGGGGTGAGGTCGTCGCCGGTGATCGTGATGGACAGCACCGGGAGTTTCAGCCGCGCGATGCGCTCCTCGTAGTCGATGTCCGCGCCGACCGGAACGAACCGGCCGGTGCGCGCCAGCCGGGCCCAGTCGGAGATCAGCACCTTGGACTGGCGGCCGAAACCCATCGAGACACGGTCGCCGGGCCAGAAGCCGGCCAGGTTGGCCGTCAGCGAGATCGCCGCGGTGCCGACCAGCATGCCCGGACCCGAAAGTCCCCGATAGCCACGGTAATAGGGGGTGCCGGAGGCGACCAGGATCAGCCCGCCGAGCCTGCCACGGACGCGCGCGGCGTACATGACGCCGAGCTGGCCGCCCATGCTGTGACCGAGCAGGTACGGCGTGCTGTCCGGGAACTGCTCGCGGACCACCTCGAAGATCGCCGGGAAATCCACCGAGACCAGTTCGTGGTAGCCGAAGGTGCTGGCGGAGCTCGGCTTCGGCCTGCTGTCGCCGTTGCCGCGCAGCTCGCCGATGGCCACGTCGAACCCGCGCGCGGCCAGTCCCGAGGCGAACAGTTCGTAGTAGCCCCCCGGAACGCCGAGCCCGGGCACGATCACCAGCACCGGTCGCGGCGTGTCCGGACCCACCGCGTGCCGGTGCGGCCCCCCGGCGGGGATCAACCGCACCGGGACCGTTGTGCCGTCCGGCATCTGGATCGGAACTGTTTGCATCCCCGCACGTTACCGCGCTCATCGCGCCCGATCCCGCAGGCCGGGACGCTATGCGCGGACCGCGCCGATGATCACCCTGCTGAGCACCCGGATCACGTCGTCGAGCGGCGGGCGCGGCTCCGCGCCGCTCCACGAGTCGACCACATAGTTGACACCGCCGATGATGGCGAGCATCCGCATTTCGTAGTCGCCCGCGGGTATCTCACCGTGCAGGGCGGCGTCTTCGGCAGCGCCGGCCAGCAGCGAACCCCACTCCCGGCGCACCGCGAGACGGAACTTTTCCACCTTCGGGCCCGCGCCGACCACTTCCACCAGGGCGACGCGTGCCTTGCGCGGATCGGAACCGATGGATTCGACGTAGGCGCGAACCGCGGCGTCGATGACGTCCAGGGCCTTCGCGCCGGACTTCGCGTCCAACGCTTTCTTCACGGCGTCCCGCGACTCCCGGTCGATCTGCTCGTACAGCTCTAGGAGCAGGGACTCGCGCCCGGTGAACTCCTCGTAGAACTGTCGCGAGGAGAGTCCGGCGTCCTTGCATATGGCGCCGACCGAACTGTTGGCGTAGCCGTCCCGCGCGAAGACCGTCAGGCCTGACTCCAGAAAACGCGCACGCCGCTGACGTTGCCGGTCCTCCACGGGTTGCCCGGCATACATTCGACCCGTATTCGCATCCTGTGACATTGGGGCAGACAATACAGAAGGGCCCGAACTCATCGTCACGGATCGGGCCCTTCGTTACAACCCTCGACTAATCTATGGTTAGCCGAAAGTTGGCTGAGCAGTTGCTACCTCATCAAATGGTCGCCGGACAGAAGCCCGGCGACCATAGTAGCTTGCGCACAAGCACTCTTTTCCACGGATCGAGCATTCGGCAACTCCGATCTGGGCCGTAGGAGATTTCTTGTCACTGGCTATTTGCCGGAACAGACGATACCTAGCAGCGTCGCGCTTGCGGGCAATTTTAGAGGGAAACTGTAGAATTTTTTGTTTCATTCCGATTCGTCGGTTACGGCGAGTTCGCCGGCTCCCACCGAACCGCCCAGCAATTCCGGCAGATCGACCACGGAATCGATGACGTGATCCGGCGCGCGGTCGGCCGACGCCAGCACGCCCGGCCGGAATTTGCCGGTGCGCACCAGCACGCCGGTCAACCCGACGTCCTGCGCCGCAAGCACATCCGAGTACAGATCGTCTCCGATCATCACGACCTCCGCCGGCTCGAGGCGCATCAGCCCCGCGGCGGTCCGGAAACCGGGGGCCGCGGGCTTGCCCACCACCTCGATGCGGGCATTGCCCGCCGCCTCCAAGCCGGGCAGATACGCCCCCGCGTCGATACGCAATCCGTCCGCGGTCGCCCAGGTCAGTCCGCTGTGCATGGCGACGACGGGCACGCCGTCCAGCATCAGTTCCGCCACTCGACTCAGTGCGGCATGGGTGAATTCCGCTCCCGCGCCGCCGACCACGACCACGTCCGGATGTTCCTCGTCGAGCCGGAGACCCGCGAGGTCGGCATCGATGTCGCCGTGGTTGAGCACCCAGACGGCGGCGCCGGGGTAGCGCCCGCGCACGAACTCGGCGGTGAGTCTTGCGGCGGTGACGATCTCGGCGGGTTCGACCTCGATACCCGCGCCGCACAGGCGTTCCGCGATCTCGGCGCAGGTACGCGAAGTGGTGTTGGTCAGAAACGCCCGGCGCAGGCCGCTCTCCCGGATCCGGCGCACCGCTGCGGCGGCGCCCGCGATCTCCCGCCAGGAGGTCACCAGGACGCCGTCGATGTCGTAGAGCACGCCTCGGATCCGGACGCGGTCAGGCATGGCTTCAGCGTACGACCGACCCGATGGCCCGGCATGCCGACTTAGGGTGTTCCCATGATGAAGGCGCTGCTCTACGGACTCGGCACGGCCGTACCGCTGGTCTTGGGCGCTGCCATCGGGTCGCGGTGGCAACTGCCCAAGGCGGTGCTCGCCTCCCTGATGGCCTTCGGCGCGGGCACGATGATCGCGGCGGTGTCCACCGAGCTGTTCGAGCCCGCCTTTCGCCAGAACGCGACGATCGCCGCGATCGCGCTGCTCGCGGGCGCGGGGGTCTATGTGGTGGCCGATCACCTCATCGAGAACAAGCTCGGTCCCCGCGCGCTCGGCTGGGCGCTGATGCTGGGCGCGGTGCTGGACGGCGTCCCGGAGAACACGGCGCTCGGCGTCACACTGACCGGCGGCGGCGGACTGGTGCTGCTGGTGGCAGTGGCCGTGGGCAACGTGCCCGAGGCGATCAGCGGAGCCGCGCTGATGCGCGACCAGCACGGCGTGGCGCGGCACCGCGCCCTCTGGCTGTGGACGGCGACCGGCGCGGTGCTCGTACTGGTCACGATGCTCGGAAACGCGTTGTCGGACAACTTGTCCGAGACCCACATCGGCGCGGTGCAAGCGTTCGCCGGCGGTGCCACGATCGCGGTACTGGCCGACTCACTGATGCCGGAGGCCTACCGAGAAGGCGGCTGGTGGGTCGGAATGGCCACGGCGGCCGGGTTTCTCGTGGCTTTCATCTTGCGCTGACCGGCGGCGGTCGTCAGCGCCGCGCGCCGCTGATGACCGCGTCCAGCAGGCCGGGGAAGCGCTGATTCAAATCTTCGCGCCGTAGCGCGACCAGCCGATTGCGGCCGGAGACGAACGTCATCGTGACGCCCGCGTCCCGCAGCACCTTCCAGTGGTGCGAGGCGGTGGCCGCCGTGATCTCCACATCGAACTCTCGGACATTGCAGCTCAACGGTTCCCGTTCCCCGGCGAGCGCGCGCACCAGTTCCAGGCGCACCGGGTCGGCGAGCGCGCTCAGCACGCGGACCAGATCGATGTCGGCGGTACTCGGCTGCGGCAGCGTACGCATCTCCATTCCCCGATCATTTGACAACGATCGAATTGTATCTCACGCTCATCCTATGATGTTTCGACAACCATCAAATAATCTCTACCGGTCGCTCCTCCCGCTCGCCGTGGGCACTTTCGTGCTCGGCACCGACGGCTTCGTACTCAGCGGCTTGCTTCCGCTGATCGCCGCCGATCTGCACGTCTCCGTGTCCACCGCCGGGCAGCTGACCACGATCTTCGCCTGGACCTACGCCATCGCCGCACCGCTGATCGCGGCGGCGACCGGGTCCTGGGATCGCCGCGTGCTGCTCGGTGGCGGCGCCGCGCTCTTCGTGGTCGGCATGATCGGACAGGCCGCCGGGGAGAGCTTCGGCGTCATGGCCGCGGCGCGCGTCGTCGCGGCCATCGGGGCGGCGGCCTTCCAGGCCAACGCGTACGCCGTCGCCGGCGTCGTCGCCGATGAAGCCCATCGGGGGCGGGCACTGGCGATCGTGACGGCGGGCATCACGCTGTCCAGCGTCGCGGGCGTGCCGATCGGCATCTTCGCCGAGCGCTGGATCGGCTGGCGCGGCGTGCTGTGGGGCATCGCGCTCGGCGGAGCCATCGCCGCGCTGCTGGTATTGCTACTGCCACGGGTGACCCTGCCGAGCACGGGACTGCGCGCCCGGATCGGCGTGCTGACCCGTCCGCCGGTGCTGCGGGTGCTGATCGTGACGACAACACAGATCACCGCCGTCTACACCACCATCGTCTACCTGCCCGTGGTGGTCGCGGCATCGGTGCCGCAGGGCATGCTCGCCTGGCTGTTGCTGGCCATGGGCATCGGCCAGGTGATCGGCAACGCGCAGGCCGGGCGGGCGGTCGACCGCTACGGCCCGCAGCGCACGCTGACGGTGGGACTCGCGGGCGCGCTGGTCGGTCTCGCACTGCTCGGCGTGGCCGTCCATGCCGCGTGGGCGGTGTTCGTGGTGCTCGCCATCACCGGGCTGTTCGGTTCGGCGATCCTGGTTCCGCAACAGCATCGGCTGTTCGGCATCGCCCATGACGCGCCCACCGTCGCCCTCGGCCTGAACGGATCGGCCATCTACCTCGGCGCGGGAATCGGGTCGATCATCGGTGCGACCGTGCTGGATTCCTCCGGCAGCCAGTGGCTCCCGTGGACCTCCACGCTCATCGCATGCCTCGCCCTCGCCCTCGCCCTCCAGAAGACCCAGTCCCCCACCAGGGCTCCAGTTCCGGCATGAGCTACCCGTCGCCGGGATCGGGCGGGGCACTCGCCATACCGCGTGCCCCGCTACCGGCGACTAAGCGGCAGGGCCGGGGCGGATCGAGTCCAATCGGTCGGCACAGCGAGTCAGCAAGTCCTGCAAGGAGGCTCGCTCGGCGTCGGTGAATTCTTCGGCCAAGGCGCGTTCGACTCGGACGGCGCGGGCGTCCGCGTCGCGCATGACCGCCGCGCCCTTCTCGGTCAACGTGGTCTCCAGGACGTTCTTGTGCCACGGGTGCGGGGTGCGCTCGATGAGCCCGCGGTCCTGCAGATTGCCCAGCACGGTATTCATCGAGGGCGGGGTGACCCCGCAGAGCCGGGCCAGGGCGGCGGCGGAGATACCGGGATTCTCGGCGAGGAACAGCAGCGCGGCGTATTGGGGCACGGTGACGCCCGCCGGTTTCAACGCGGCGTTCTTGGCCGTATTGAGGGACTGCTCGGCACGTTTGAGGTACGAGCCGATCCGTTCGGCGGCGGGCATCGACGTCATAAACGCATGGTATCCGCACGTCTTCTTGTTTCAGTCTTGACTGATATTAGAGTTCTAACTTAGATTCGAGCAGTCTGCTTGATGTGAGCACATTTGTATGCATGATCTCTAAGAGGTAATCGATGCCCCACGCACTACCCCTCCGCCTGCTGTCGAGCCTGGCCGCAGCCAGCGCCTGCCTCCCGCTCGTCGCCTGCGCCACGAGCGACGAACCGAACACTGCCGTCCACACCGCCTACGAGCTACCGAGCGACCGGGCCTATCCCGAGGGCATCGCGGTGGACGCGCGGACGGGAGACAGCTACGTCGGCTCCTACACCACCGGCGCCGTCTATCGCGCGACGCAAAACGCGCACCGAGCCGAGGTCTTCCTGCCCGAAGGCGCGAACAACCACAAGACCGCCAACGGCTTGAAAGTCGACGCGGCCGGACGGCTGTGGGTGACCGACTCGACAACCGGCGTCGCGGTGTACGACATCGCGACCCGCGCGCTGCTCGCCGACTTCACCGTGCCCGGAAGCGAGCCCCGCTTCGTGAACGATCTCGCCATCACCCCGGACGGCACGGCGTATCTGACCGACAGCACACGCGCGCTCGTCTATCGCGTGACACCCGATCAACTGGCCGCCGCCAGAGCGCAGGGTGGGCGAGCCGAACTGACCCCACGGTTCGACCTGCACTCCGCGCTGCCGCCGATCGAGCCGGGCGGCTTCAGCCTCAACGGCATCGTCGCCGATCCGGCAGGCCGCTATCTGCTCACGGTCGACATGCCGCGCGGCGACTTGTACCGCATCGCGTTGACTCCGGACCCGAATCCGATCCGCAAGGTGGCCTTGCGCGGTGGCGATCTGCGTCAGGGCGACGGACTGGAACTGCGCGACGACACCCTGTGGGCCGCGCACAACACGACCAACACCATCAGCCGCTGGACCCTCTCCGACGACGGCGCCACGGCCACGCTCGCGCAGCAACGCACCGACGAAGCCCTGTCCATCCCCACCACCCTGGCCCGCGCCGGTGACCGGATCCTGATCGTCTCCTCCCAATTCGACAAGGGCGGCCCGATGGGTCCCGGCACCCCGAAGACGCCTTTCACCGTCGTCACTCTCGACGGAATCTGACCAGGAACGCCGGAAGCCGGCCCACCTCGCGGTGGACCGGCTTCCGGTTCGAAATGTGTTGCCGGGTGGCCGGACTCAGAAGTCCATGCCGCCCATGCCACCGGTCGGGTCGCCGGCGGGAGCGGCGGCCTTCTCCGGCTTGTCGGCGACAACGGCCTCCGTGGTCAGGAACAGAGCCGCGATCGAGGCCGCGTTCTGCAGCGCCGAACGGGTGACCTTGACCGGGTCGGCGACACCGGCGGCCAGCAGGTCCTCGTACTCGCCCGAGTCGGCGTTCAGGCCGTGACCCGCGGGCAGGTTGGCGACCTTCTCGGCGACCACGCCGGGCTCGAGGCCCGCGTTGAACGCGATCTGCTTCAGCGGAGCCGACAGCGCGACCTTCACGATGTTCGCGCCGGTGGCCTCGTCACCGGTGAGCTTCAGCTCCTCCAGCGCCGGAGCCGACTGCAGCAGGGCCACGCCACCACCGGCGACGATGCCCTCCTCCACGGCAGCCTTCGCGTTGCGGACGGCGTCCTCGATGCGGTGCTTGCGCTCCTTGAGCTCCACCTCGGTGGCCGCGCCCGCCTTGATCACCGCGACACCGCCGGCCAGCTTGGCCAGACGCTCCTGCAGCTTCTCCCGGTCGTAGTCCGAGTCGGAGTTCTCGATCTCGGTACGGATCTGCGCGACCCGGCCCTTGATCGCCTCCGCGTCGCCCGCGCCCTCGACGATGGTGGTCTCGTCCTTGGTGACGACGACCTTGCGCGCCTGGCCGAGCAGCTCGACGCCGGCGTTCTCCAGCGACAGGCCGACCTCTTCGCTGATGACCTCGCCACCGGTCAGGATGGCGATGTCGGCCAGCTGAGCCTTGCGGCGGTCACCGAAGCCGGGAGCCTTCACGGCGACCGACTTGAAGGTGCCGCGGATCTTGTTGACCACCAGGGTGGACAGGGCCTCGCCCTCGACGTCCTCGGCGATGATCAGCAGCGGCTTGCCCGCCTGGATGACCTTCTCCAGCAGCGGCAGCAGGTCCTTGACGGTGGAGACCTTCGAGCCGACCAGCAGGATGTACGGGTCCTCGAGGACCGCTTCCTGACGCTCCGGGTCGGTGACGAAGTAGCCGGAGATGTAGCCCTTGTCGAAGCGCATGCCCTCGGTGAGCTCCAGCTGGAGACCGAAGGTGTTGCTCTCCTCGACGGTGATGACGCCTTCCTTGCCGACCTTGTCCATGGCCTCGGCGATCAGCTCACCGATGGACGCGTCGCCTGCCGAGATACCGGCGGTGGCGGCGATCTGCTCCTTGGTCTCGACCTCCTTGGCGGTGTCGAGCAGCTTGGCGGTGACGGCCTCGACGGCCTTCTCGATGCCGCGCTTCAGGCCCAGCGGGTTCGCGCCGGCCGCGACGTTGCGCAGGCCCTCGCGCACCAGCGCCTGGGCGAGCACGGTCGCGGTGGTGGTGCCGTCGCCCGCGACGTCGTCGGTCTTCTTGGCGACTTCCTTGACCAGCTCGGCGCCGATCTTCTCGTACGGGTCCTCCAGCTCGATCTCCTTGGCGATGGACACACCATCGTTGGTGATCGTGGGGGCGCCCCACTTCTTCTCCAGGACAACGTTGCGACCCTTGGGGCCCAGCGTCACCTTGACCGCGTCGGCGAGGCTGTTCAGACCCCGCTCGAGGCCGCGGCGGGCCTCTTCGTCATACGCAATTGTCTTGGCCATGGCGTTGTTGAGATCCTCCATGTGTATGGCTGACACACAGGACGACCGCCGGTTGGGTCGCCCCAGTTACGCTGGCCAGGTTCGGTGCCCGCGACGGACGACCGAGGGTGTCTAGGGAACCCGGTCTCACCGTCCCGACCTGGCACTCACAGGTCGAGAGTGCCAAAAGCATTTTTAGCACTCAGGGGTGCCGAGTGCAAGGTCCGCGCGGGCTAGGGGCGGTCGTCGACACGGAGCACCAGCGCGACGAACGCGTCGGTACGGCGTTCCTCCGGGGTGCGGGGCTCGCCGTCCTCGACGGTGACGAGCTCGGCGTCGTGCAGCAGCAACTCCGCCTCCACCCGCATGATCGCGCGAATGAACGGCGGGGCGACGTCGGGCGGCAGGTCGCCGTTCACCACGTAGCTGCCGTCCGGTTGGGACTCGGTGGACACATACGAAAGCGCGCGCAGCAGATCTGCGCGCCGTTCCCCCGCTATTAGGTCGGAATCCGTTTCATCCGCCATTGCTATAGCTTAGCCGCCAGTGGTTCACATCTTCGGCCGGACGATTCGCGCCGCCCGGCGCCGACGATGAAAGCGCTGGTCACAGCACCCCTCCTGGGGACAGGGTGAACCAGGCACCGCGCCGAGGCGGCCGGGGCGGCGTAGATTCCGGGTGGACCATGATCAACCTCAGCCCGGAAGGGGACGCGGGTGGACGACCTGCCGTTCGATTCGCTCTACCGGCACGGCTTCGCCCGGGTGGCGGTCGCGGTACCCCGGATCCGGGTGGCCGACCCCGCCTACAACGTGGAACAGACCGTCGAGCTGGCCACGCAGGCCGCGGCGGCCGGGGCGGTGCTCACGGTGTTCCCCGAGCTGGGCCTCTCCTCCTACACCGCCGATGACCTGTTCCACCAGGACGCGCTGGACGCGGCGGTGGAGGCGGCGCTCGCCAGGGTGGTCGCGGCGAGTACGGACATCGACACGGTGCTCGTGGTAGGCGCGCCGCTGCGGGCGCACCACCGGTTGTTCAACTGCGCGATCGTGATCTGCCGGGGCATCGTGCTCGGCGTGGCGCCGAAGAGCTACCTGCCGAACTATCGGGAGTTCTACGAGAAGCGTCAGTTCGCGGCGGCGCGGGAGGCGCTGGAGGATCACGTCACCGTCGCCGGGCACCGGGCGCCGTTCGGATCCGACCTGTTGTTCCGCGCGAGCAATCTGGACGACTTCGTCTTCCACCTGGAGATCTGTGAGGACGGCTGGGTTCCGTTGCCGCCCAGCGGCTTCGCCGCGCTGGCCGGGGCGAACGTGCTGATCAACCTGTCCGCGAGCAACATCGTGATCGGCAAGGCGGACTACCGGCGGTCGCTGTGCACCTCGCATTCGGCGCGCTATCTCGCGGCATACCTGTACTCCGCCGCGGGGACCGGCGAGTCGACCACCGACCTCGCCTGGGACGGCCAGGCACTGATCTGCGAGAACGGCGACCTGCTCGCGGAGGGCGAGCGGTTCTCCGATCATCCCCAGCTGGTCACCGCCGACCTGGACCTGCGCCGCCTCGCCGCGGACCGGCTGCGCACCACCAGCTTCGCCGACAACGTGCACGACCACCGCGACCGGCTGACCTCGCTGCGGCACATCGACGTGCGGCTGCCCGTCCCCGAGGCCCCGGTGGCGCTGGAGCGCGAGCTCGCGCGCTTCCCCTACGTCCCCGCCGACCCCGCCTTGCGCAACGAGCGCTGCGCCGAGGTGCACCACATCCAGGTTGAGGGCTTGAGCACGCGATTGCGCGCCACCGGCACGCAGCGCGTGGTGATCGGGGTCTCCGGCGGCTTGGACTCCACGCAGGCGCTGATCGTGGCGGCCAAGACGATGGACCGGCTCGGCCTGCCCCGGGAGAACGTGCTCGCCTACACCATGCCCGGCTTCGCGACCAGCACCAGGACCAGGACCGACGCGCACCGCCTGATGGCCGCCCTCGGCGTCACGGCGCGCGAGATCGACATCACCCCATCGGCGACGCAGATGCTGCGCGACCTCGGCCATCCGGCCGCCGACGGCGCGCCGGTGTACGACATCACCTACGAGAACGTGCAGGCGGGCGAGCGGACCTCGCACCTGTTCCGGCTGGCCAATATGCACGGCGCGCTGGTGGTCGGCACCGGCGACCTCAGCGAACTCGCGCTGGGCTGGTGCACGTTCGGCGTCGGCGACCACATGGCGCACTACAGCGTGAACGCATCGGTGCCCAAGACGCTCATCAAGTACCTGATCGCCTGGGCGGTGGACACCGAGCAGTTCGGCGCCGAAGCGAACGAGGTGCTCTCGTCGATCCTGCGCACCGAGATCTCACCGGAGCTGATTCCGCACGAGGACTCCTCCGCGCCGGCCCAGAGCTCCGAGGCCACTGTCGGCCCATACGAATTGCAGGACTTCCACCTCTATTACCTGTTGCGCTTCGGCTACCTGCCCAGCCGTATCGCCTACCTGGCCTGGCACGCCTGGTCCGATCCGGCGACCGGCCGCTGGCCCGATCTGGTCCCAGCCGACCAGCGCAACGCCTACGACCTCGCCACCGTCAAGCACTGGCTGGGCGAGTTCCTACGCCGCTTCGTGCAGACCAGCCAGTTCAAGCGCTCGACGCTGCCGAACGCGCCGAAGGTCGGCTCCGGCGGCTCGCTCTCGCCGCGCGGCGACTGGCGCGCGCCGAGTGACGCGTCCGCGGCTGCCTGGCTGGACGAGCTCGCCCGCAACGTGCCGGATGCCTGACCGGCGCGGTGTCCGACGCCCCGGATAGGGCCCGACGCACCCCTGCCTATGGTGGCTGCGTGAGTGAGAGATCCGGCTGGGATGCCATCGACGGTGCGTTGCGGCCGCTGTACGGGGACATCGAACCCTTCCATTGGGCCTCCGACCACCCGTGGTCGCTGGGCGGGTCCGACCCTCTCGACGGGATCAGCGCCTACTCCCGCACCGATCCGGTGCCGCACTGGCACTACGTCAGCTATGGGATGACCGAGCTGTACGAGAAGGAATGGGACAACCCGGCGGAGTCCGGCTGGGGCTTCGAGTTCACCTTCCGCTTGGCGCGCGGGCCCGAGGACACCGAACCGCCCGCGTGGCCTGCGAACTTCATGCAGAACCTCGCCCACTACGTCTTCCAGTCCGGCAAGTGGTTCGAACCGGGGCACACCATCAAGACGAACGGGCCGATCGCGGCCGACCACGCGGACTGCACCAATCACGCGGTCTGCTTCACGACGGACCCGGAACTGGGCGCCATCGACAGCCCGCACGGCCGCGTGCTGTTCCTGCAGATCGTCGGGTTGACCATGCGGGAGTACCGCGCGGCGCAAGGCGGGCGCGCCCTCGCACTGCTCGCCGAGCTGGAACCGCGACTACCTTTGTTCGTCACCGACATTCATCGCGAACCGTTGGTTCCCGAGCCGAAACCGCAAGCCCGCTGGCCCCGATGGGGCGGCGGCCTGGCCGGACGAGGGTGATCACGCCGCCCAGGTCGCGTGGTGTGCGACCGGAACGGCCGCGCGTGGTCCGCGGATACCGGCTCCCCGCGTGCGCAGCGCCCGGCGATGGCGCGCCCGCGCGGCGTGCGCGCCCCGCAATCCGTTGACGACGTTGCGAATCTCGTGCGCGGCAACCGATCGCCGGGCCACGCCGATCACCAGCAAGAGCACCGCGAGGGCGAGCGCGGTCCACGCACGAAACTTCCCGTCGCCCATCGGAATCAGGACTTCTCGGTCTTGATAACCGCGAGCAGCTCGCCCAGATGCGCTTCGGCGCTCGCCTTGTCGACGCCGAGATCACTGAGCAGACCGGCGCCGTTCTCCTGTTCCAGCAGCGCCAGCAGCATGTGCTCGGTGCCGATGTAGTTGTGCCCCAGCCGAAGCGCCTCACGGAAGGTGAGTTCCAGGACCTTCTTGGCCGCCGCGCCGAACGGGATCAGCGCGGGGATGTCCCCCTCGGCCTGCGGCAACGACGCGGAAGCGGCGGCGGCGATCACGTCGACGGACACGCCCTGGTTGACGAGTTCGTGCACCGCGAGACCTTGGGGTTCGGTGAGCAACCCCAGCACCATGTGCCCGAGGGAGATCTCCCGATTGCCCGCGGTACGCGCGGCCTCCTGCGCCGCCATCACGACCGCCCGCGCTCGCGGGGTGAAACGGGCGAAGCCCGCGTTCGGGTCCATGGCCGCCGCGGCGGCCGGATCGGGCACCTTGGGCACGAACCGCTTCTGCGCGGCCTGCTTGGTGACGCCCATGCTGGCGCCGATATCGGTCCACGAGGCGCCGGAGCGCCGGGCCTGGTCAACGAAGTGGCCGATCAGGTGGTCGGCCACTTCACCCAGGTGATTCGCCACGACGACGGCATCGGACAGCTGTTCGAGCACATTGTCGGGACGGGCTTTCTTGATGCCGTCGATCAGGTCGTCGAGGCGGAATTGTTCGGTCATGCGTCAACCATAAGTTGACGATGATGCATCGTCAACCGTTAGTTGACGATGCGACTCACGGGCGCGCAGACCAGGCCGCGCCGCGCACGATGCGTTCCTTCACCCACGCGGCCGTGCGCCCGGTCAGCACCGTCCTGGCCGGTGCGTCGTCGGCGCGCACCGCTTGGACGACCCCGTCGCCGCGACCCAGGCTGAGGCACTGGAGCACATAGCGGAACCGCAGCTCCTTCGGCTCACGACCGCGCATCAGGGCGACGGCGGCGTCCGCCGCGTGCTTGCCGGTCGGCAGCGCGGTGGCACACGCCATGCGCAGTTCGCGTCCGCCCGGCCCCGCGACCACGGCGGCGTCACCTGCGGCGAAAACGTCCGGGTGCGACACCGAACGCAAGGTCGCGTCGGTGAGCACCCGACCGTCGGGATCCACCGCCAGACCGGAGCGGGCGGCGAGGTCGGGCACCCGGAAACCGGTGGTCCACACCGTCGCGGCGGCCGCAACCAGTGAGCCGTCGGCCAAGCGCGGCCCCTCGGCTGTCACCTCGATCACCTTGGCGCCGGACCGGATCTCGACTCCGAGTCGCTCCAGCGTCCGCGTGATGTGCGCCTGCGCCCGCGCCGACAGCCAGGCGCCCGGCTCCTCCGACCCGAGCAGCATCACCCGGGACTCCGGATGCGATTCGGCCAGTTCCGCCGCCAGCTCGATGCCGGTGGCTCCGGCGCCGACGATCGCCACCGGTCCGCCCGCCACGGCCAGACCGCGCACGTCTTCCTGCGTGGCGACCGAAAAGGCGTGTTCGGCGACGCCGGGGACGCTCGCGAGATCGGCGACGCTACCGAGGGCGTAGATCAAAGTGTCGTAATCGAGTGCTGGCGCAGTGTCGAGCACCACCCGACGCGCGACCGTATCGATCTCCGTCGCCAGGGCTTGCACGAAGCCGATGCCCTTGCTTTCCAGCGATTCCCGCAGATCCCATGCCGCGATCCGCTGCCCGGCCGCCTGCTGATGCAGCCGTACCCGCTCGACGAAGGACGCGTGCGCGTCCACCACGGTGATCCGAGCGTCCCGCGCCGTGCGAGCGAGCCTGCGGGCCGCCGCCAGTCCCGCGTACCCCGCGCCGAGAACGACGATCCGATGCTGTCCGGTCATTGCTGAGGCTCCTTTCGATCGGCCATCAACACTCAGACCGGACAGGGCCCCGATCCCTGACAGACCGGTGCCGTGAAGCGCGTCACAGCGGACGGCGAAGCCGGTCCGGCATTGTGTCCACCGCGCCCGCCGACCCGCTCGCCCCGGCGAAATAGGCGAGCTTGTCCGGATTCACGATCAACCGCAGCGCGGTGACCGCGCCGTCGGCCACGTCCACCGCGACCACGAGCAGTGGCGCACCGTTCACCCGTGCGACCGCGGCGGGCGCGCCGTTGACCTCCTCCACGACCAGCCGCATGCCGGGCACCTCCCAGCGCATGAGCCCGACGAGGTACCGCGCCACCTGCGCCGCACCTCGCACGGGACGGCGCGCCGCGTTCACCTTGCCGCCGCCGTCGGCCGTCGCGCTCACGTCGGCGGCGAGCATCTGCTCCAGCGACGCGACGTCGCCGTCGCGCGCCGCCTTCAGGAACCGCTCGACCAACTCGCGGGCATGGTCGGGCGTGATACCGAAGCGGGGGCGGTCCTCTCGTACCCGCAGGCCCGCCCTGCGGAAGATCTGCTGCGAGTTCGTCTCGGTGATATCGAGCATGTCGGCGATCTCGCGGTGCGCGTATCCGAACGCCTCGCGCAGCACGAAGACCGCGCGTTCGATCGGGGTCAGCCGCTCCAGCGCGGTCAGCAGCGCGAGCGAGACCTGTTCGCGCTCCTCGACGGTCTCCAGCGGTCCGAGCTCGCCTCGCGCGGTCGGCACCGGTTCGGGCAGCCACGGCCCGACGTAGCTCTCCCGCCGGGCCCGCGCCGAAACGAGCCAGGTGCGGCACAGATTCACCAGCGCCGTGGTCAGCCAGGCCTCGGCGGAGCGGATACCGCCGCGGTCGGCGCCGTCCCAGCGCAGATAGGTCTCCTGCACCGCGTCCTCGGCCTCACCTGCCGAGCCGAGCATCCGATAGGCGAGCGCGAACAAGCGCGGTCGATGCCCCTCGAATTCCCGCAAACCGTCCGGCTCCATACGCACCTTCCTCCACCCGCCCGACGGACATGACCGTACCGCTCCCAGCGCAGCGCGCGGAGGTGCCGATGCGCCGATCCGGCGACACGGCGCATTGGCACGGCGAAGTGGAAGCGGCCGCTCCGGAAGCCGCCGCTAGAGCTCCGCGCGCGGCGGCCCATCACCGTTCTGGCGTTGCTTCGCCCCAGGTCGGCGCAGCCGCAGCCGGGCCGAGCCGCGGATCGCCGGACGCGGGATGGTCGGACGCGGAATCGCCGGACGACGGATGCCTGGCAGCCGCCGGTCCGCCCGTCGTTGCGCACGCCGCTCGGCGGGTTTGTGCGTCCAGGTCTCCGGACGCGCGGCCACCCAGCGCTGGGAATGCCAGGCGAACGGGATGTGGCCCAGATACAACGCGACCAGCACCAGCAGCAGCACGATCGGATACGTGACCAGCGCCGCGGCTGCGAGCGCGACCAGCACCAGCAGCCCGGCCGCGGCCTGCGGCGCCACCGACACCGATTTCATGGCCAGCGTCGGGATGGTGCTGACGCACAGCGCGGCCGAGAACACCGTCCACGCCGCGACCTCGTAGAAGCCGACCCACCAGCCGTCGCCGAACTGCACGAACAGGGCCACCGGCACCATCGCGATGAGCGCGCCCGCCGGAGCGGGCACACCGACGAAGTACTCCCGCGACCAATCCGGCCGGGTGTCGTCGTCCATCAGGGTGTTGAACCGGGCCAGGCGCAGCACGATGCTGACGGCGAACAGCAGCGCGACGATCCAGCCGACGCTGTTGCTGCTGAGCAGGGTCACGTACAGCACCAACGCGGGGGCGACGCCGAAGGAGATGGCATCCGACAACGAGTCGAGCTCGGCGCCCATCTTCGTGGTTGCGTCGAGCATTCTGGCGAGCCTGCCGTCGAGGGTGTCCAGCACGGCCGCCGCGCCGATCATGGCCAGCGCGATACCGAGTTTGCCGTCGAGGCCGAACTTCACCGCCGACAGCCCGGCGCACAGCGCCAGGATGGTGACGATGCTCGGCAGCAGGCGGACGGACCGCCGCCTGCGCCGCTGGGTGGATACCGCCGCTTCCATCACGCGTCAGCGGATGTGCCGAGCACGGCGAGCACTGTCTCGCCGCCGATGGTGCGCTGGCCGGGCTGCACGAGCAGTTCGGTGCCCGCCGGGAAGTAGGTGTCGACCCGCGAGCCGAAACGGATCAGGCCGTAGGTGTCGGCGATGGTCAGCACGTCGCCGACCTGGGCGTCGCAGACGATCCGGCGCGCGAGCAGCCCGGCGATCTGCACCACGACGACCTGGTCGCCCTCCGGCGTCAGGAGCACCATGCTGTTGCGCTCGTTCACCGAGCTCGCCTCGGGCAGGTCGGCGGAGCGGAACTGGCCGGGCTGGTGCAGCACGGTGCGCACGACGCCGGAGACCGGTGTGCGCTGCACGTGGACGTCCAGCACGGACAGGAAGATGCTCACGCGCGGCAGCGGCGCGTCGCCGAGACCCAGCTCGGCGGGGGGAGCGGCCGTGTCGACCAAGGCGATCTCGCCATCCGCCGGGGCGACCACGACGCCCGGCCGGTTCGGCGGCACGCGACGCGGGTGACGGAAGAAGGTCGCACAGGCCGCGGCGGCGAAGAGTCCGGTGCGCCGCACCCATTTGCGCTTGCCGCCGACCACGGCGACCGCCAAGGGTGCGGCGACGAACGGAAGCCCGGCGGGATGCAACGGAGGGATCGCGTTGCGGACCAGATCGACAACGTGGCCGACTCCGGTGCGTTCAGGCGTGCCGGGCGGGGTGGGACGGCGGGCCACAGGCTCCTCTTTCGTGCTCGATGCAAACGGTTTGCGCCATATCGACGATAGGACCGGCGCAAGCGTTCACACCTTACGGGAAAGGAGCCTGTGGCACGCGGGGTCAGGACCTGACTCGGGCGCCGGTGACCAGTCGAACCAGGAACAACAGGATGACGGCACCGCCCAGACAGGTGAAGAAGCTGAACCAAAGGCCGCCACCCTCGACGTCGACTCCGAGCAGCTTCAGCAGGAACCCACCGAGCAGACCGCCGACCACCCCGACGACAATATTGAGCAAGATGCCCTGTTGGGCGTCCGTCTTCATGAACTTGCTCGCGATCCATCCGGCAAGACCGCCGATGATGATCCATCCGATAATCCCGAGACCGAGCATGGTGTCCTCGCATTCAGTTGGGCCACGCCTCGTGCAGCAGTGGCGTGCTTCGACGTGATACCCACCGATTGTCGGAATACGCGCGGCAGATGAGCGACTTTCAAGCTAATATGAGGAAGCCTCATGTCTGTTCGCCAATGGACAGTGGCTGATGAGGGACCGATTTCGATGCTTCGGGGCACCCCCGGCGGCGTCGCCGCAGGTACATAGGAGACGCAGATGGCTGCTCGAATCGCCCAGACCACCGGCGCTGAGCACACGGCGATCCTCGGGCTCGGCGTTTACCGCCCTGCTCGAGTGGTCACCAACGACGAGGTGGCCGGCCCGATCAACTCCAGCGACGAGTGGATCAGGACCAGGTCGGGAATCAGAACCCGCCGGTTCGCCGACGAGTCGGAGACGATCCAGAGCATGAGCGTCGCGGCCGCGCGCGGCGCGCTGGAATCCTCCGGTATCGCGGTCGACCAAGTCGATTGCGTGATCGTTGCTACATCCACCCACCTGTTGCTGACGCCGGCCGCCGCCCCGCGCATCGCCACCGAACTCGGCATGAACGGCTCCGCCGCCTTCGACGTCTCGGCCGGGTGCGCGGGCTTTTGCCACTCGATCGCGCTGGCGTCGGATCTGGTCCGGGCGGGCACCGCTTCGCACGTCCTCGTGATCGGCGTGGAGAAGCTGACGAACACGGTCAACCCGAAGGACCGTTCCACCGCCTTCCTCTTCGCCGACGGCGCGGGCGCGGTGATCGTCGGCCCCTCCGACGAGCCGGGCATCGGCCCCACCGTGTGGGGCTCGGACGGCACCCAGCACCACGCCATCCGGCAGGACAAGGACTGGATGGAGTTCTTCCACGAGATCGACGAGAAGGGCCTGGACGCGGTGCGGCCCTATCTGGCCATGGAGGGCACCGCGGTGTTCCGGTGGGCCGCGCACTCGCTGGAGAAGGTGTGCCGCGACGCCATCGACCGCGCGGGCCTGTCTCCCGAGGACCTGGACGCGATGATCCCGCACCAAGCCAACGGCCGGATCATCGAGATCATGGCCAGGGTGCTGAAGCTGCCCGAGCACTGCGCGCTCGCCAACGACATCGAGGAGGCGGGCAACACCTCGGCCGCCTCGATCCCGCTGGCCATGGAGGCGTTGCTGCGCAAGGGTGAGTCGAAGCCGGGCGACACGGCGCTGCTCATCGCGTTCGGCGCGGGCCTGTCCTACGCCGCTCAGGTCGTGAACCTGCCGAACTGGAAGTAACCGCTCCCACTCGCCGCGGCCGGGTCACGACATCTCGTGCACCGGCCGCGGCGAGCACCGCGCGCGGCGCCCCGCGCTCAGGCACCGGCTTCGACCGCCGCCTTGACCTTGCCCAGCGTCTCGTTCATGCCGCGCACCAACGCCTCCTCGAACGGGATCTCGCCGCCGAGCGCGGCCTCGATCGCCTTGCGGGAGAACCAGGTGGTTCCGTTGGGCACGTCCCGCCGCTCGATCAGCCGCGTGCCGGACTCGGTCGGCTCCAAGGTGTAGCTCCACACCGTCCGGTTCTCGGTGATCCGGAACGCGAACGCCTGGTTCGGCTCGAACCGCACGATGCGGGACGTGGTCGGCCAGAATTTCTTGCCGTCGCGATTGAGGTTCAACGTCCAGGTGCCCGCCGCGAGCGAGCCGAGCGGCACCATGCGCACGCACTGCGGACTGAACTCCCGCATCCGCTTCAGATCGGAGATCACCGCCCACACCTGCTCCGGGGGCGCGGAGATGTCGATGCTGGCTTCGAGATTTTTCGGCAACGCTGCCTCCGAGATACGAGCGACGGACCGACGACCATCCGTCCGAACGCGATGTGACGAGTCGCGCACATTTTAAACGCGCCGACAGTTGCGTCACATTTTCGCTACTCGCGCACCGGCCGGTGTAATGATCGGCGCACAATAACAGATACATGAAGCACAGACACCGCCTCCAACATTTCGGCGTCCAACGTGAGGTGATCGGCCGTGAAACTGCGCTCCCTGCTCCATCGTCGACCGGCGGACCCGGTTCCGCTGCTTCCCGCCATCGAGCCGGTGGACGGACGAAAAGCGCACGGCGCGTCGGTCTTTCCGCCACGTAGTGTTCGCGGGGCCGCGCAGGAAGAACGTCTGGAGCGTCTGCTCACCCCGCGTGAGCTCGATTTCGTCTTGCACCATCGGCTCTGAGCCCTCGGCGAACGCCCACGACAGACCGCGCCGCGAGGCTCCATACTCGACAGGTGACTTCACCCGCTGCCACGAAACCGGCCATCCTGAGCGTCGACGACGACCCGGGCGTCTCCCGGGCGGTCGTCCGCGACCTGCGCCGCCGCTACGGCGCCGATTACCGGATTCTGCGCGCGGAATCGGGTCCGCAGGCCCTGGACGCGCTGCGTGAGATGAAGCTGCGCGGGCAGCCGGTCGCCGTGTTGATCGCCGACTATCGGATGCCGGGCATGGACGGTATCGAATTCCTCGAGCAGGCGATGGACCTGCACCCCTACGCGCGCCGCGTGCTGCTGACCGCCTACGCCGACACCAATGCCGCGATCGACGCGATCAACGTCATCGACCTCGACCACTATCTGCTCAAACCGTGGGACCCGCCGGAGGAGAAGCTCTATCCCGTGCTCGACGGGCTGCTCGACGCCTGGCGCAGCAGCGAGCATCGGCCCGTCACCGAGACCAAGGTGGTCGGCAATCGCTGGTCGCCGCGGTCGTCGCAGGTGCGGGAATTCCTCGCCCGCAACCAGCTCCCCTACCGGTGGTACCTGGCCGACGAGCCCGAGGGCGCGCGCCTGCTGGAAGCGGCGGGCGCCGACCCGGAGCGCTGTCCGGTGGTGATCACTTCCGCGGGCGACGCGCTCGTGCAGCCCACCGACAGCGAACTGGCCCAGAACGTCGGCCTGACCGTCGACCCGGCGGGCGAGTTCTACGACCTGATCGTGGTGGGCGGCGGTCCCGCCGGTCTCGGTGCGGCGGTCTACGGCGCGTCCGAGGGTCTGCGCACCGTGCTCGTGGAGCGGACCGCCACCGGCGGCCAAGCGGGGCAGAGTTCGCGCATCGAGAACTATCTCGGCTTCCCCGACGGTTTGTCCGGGGCGCAGCTGGCCGACCGGGCCCGGCGGCAGGCGGCGAAATTCGGCGCCGAAGTGATCACCACGCGCGAGGTGGTGGGGCTGGAGGTGAACGGGTCCGCGCGCACCGTGCGGTTCGCCGACGGCGGCAGACTGTGCGCGCACACCGTGATCATCGCGACCGGCGTCGACTACCGCCGCCACCCGGCGCCGGGCGTCGACGACTTCACCGGGCGCGGCGTCTACTACGGATCGGCGATGACCGAAGCGTCCGAGTGCGCCGATCACGAGGTCTACATCGTCGGCGGGGCGAACTCCGCCGGTCAGGCCGCGGTGTTCCTGTCCCGCAACGCGCGCACCGTGCACTTGGTGGTCCGGGCCGATTCGCTGGAACAGTCCATGTCGCACTACCTCATCCAGCAGATCGCGCAGATCGCGAACATCGAGGTGCACACCAACACCGAGGTGATCGCCGCCGACGGTGGCGATCACCTGCAGCAGATCGTGCTGCGCAACAACAAGTCCGGCGCCGAGGAGAAGGCCGACGCGGAGCGGCTGTTCCTGTTCATCGGCGCGGCGCCGCAGACCGATTGGCTCGACGGCGTCGTCATCCGTGACGACGCAGGTTACGTGCTCGCCGGGCCCGACCTGATGGTCGAGAGCGCGCGCCCCGCGGGCTGGGAGCTATCCCGGCCACCGCATCACCTCGAAACCAGCGTGCCCGGCGTGTTCGTGGCGGGCGACGTGCACGCGGAGTCGGCCAAGCGCGTCGCCTCCGCCGTCGGCGAGGGCGCCATGGCCGTCATGCTCGTGCACCGCTATCTCGCGTAACCAGGAGGCCGCAGATGACTTCGAACCAGACCGCGGACCGCAGCAGCAGGTCGGTGTGCGACCCCGCCGAGCTGCGCACCCTGTTCCTGTTCGAGAAGCTGAACGACGAGCAGCTGGAATGGCTGTGCGCCGACGGCCGGATCGAGACGATCGAACCCGGTGTCGTCTTCCGCGAAGGCGAACCGGCCACCTGTTTCTACGTGCTGATGGATGGCGAGCTGATCCTCAGCAAGCAGTCCGGCGGCGCGGAGATCGAATTGGTACGCACCGAGCATCGCGGCGCCTACGCGGGCGCTTGGATGTCCTACATCGGCGACAAGGTCGACCAGACCTACAGCGGGACGATGCAGGTGACGCGGCCGGCGCGGTTCTTCGTGCTGGACGCCGAGATCTTCGCCCGGATGATGCACGAGTGGTTCCCGATGGCCGTGCACCTGCTCGAAGGGGTGTTCTTCGGCAACCGCAACACCAACGCGCGCATCGGTGAGCGCGAACGACTGCTCGCGCTCGGTTCGCTGTCGGCGGGCCTCACCCACGAGCTCAACAACCCGGCCGCCGCCGCGGTGCGCGCCACCGCGGGCCTGCGCGAGCGGGTCGCGGGCATGCGGCACAAGCTCGCCATGATGGCGGAGGGCAAGTTCGATCCGACGTCCTTGGGTTCCTTGGTGCGCCTGCAGGAGGAGGCCGCCGCCCAGGTCGCGAAGGCGCCGGAGCTGACGCCGCTGGAAGCCGCCGATCGCGAGGACGTGCTCGGCGAATGGCTGGAGGACCACGGGATCACCGACGGCTGGAACCTCGCGCCGAGCTTCGTGCAGGCCGGGTTCGACACCGACTGGCTGGAGCGGGTGGCCGCCACCCTGGACGGCTCGCCGGAGCAGGTGTTCCAAGGGGCCATCCGCTGGCTGAACTACACCATCGAGACCGAGCTGCTGATGAACGAGATCGCCGACTCGACGACGCGCATCTCCGCGCTGGTCGGCGCCGCGAAGCAGTACTCGCAGATGGACCGCGCCCCGTTCCAGGTGGTCGACATCCACGAGCTGCTGGACAGCACCTTGGTGATGCTCAGCCGCAAGATCGGCGACGGCGTGCACGTGGTCAAGGAGTACGACCGGACGCTGCCGGAAGTGCCGTGCTACGCGGCCGAACTCAACCAGGTGTGGACCAATCTCATCGACAACGCGGTGTACGCGATGAACGGTGAGGGCACGCTGACCATTCGCACCAGGAAAGAGAACGACTGCGCGGTCGTGGAGATCGGCGACACCGGGCCTGGCATCGCGCCGGAGGCCCGCAACCGGATCTTCGAGCCGTTCTTCACCACCAAGCCGATGGGCGAGGGCACCGGACTGGGGCTGGACATCTCGTTCCGCATCGTGGTCAAGAAACACAACGGCGACATCAGGGTGGACTCGGAGCCGGGCGACACCAGGTTCACCGTCTGGCTGCCGCTGCACCGCCCAGAACAGGATCGAGCCGGAGCCGACACGGAAGGGCAGTCATGACCGAGCAGCTCGCGGGCATCGATCCCGCGGTACCGCCCAGTGGGCCGGGATGCGCGGAGTGCGAGCAGCGCTCCGGCTGGTGGGTGCATCTGCGCCGGTGCGCCCAGTGCGGGCATATCGGCTGCTGTGACACCTCCCCCGCGCAGCACGCCACCGCGCACGCGAAGAGCACCGGTCACCCGTTCATCCAGAGCTTCGAGCCGGGTGAGGACTGGTACTACAACTTCGAAACCGAAGAGATGTTCAGCGGCGGACCGGAATTGGCGCCACCGCACAGTCATCCCGCCGATCAGGGCGTCCCCGGCCCGCGCGAGCGGGTTCCCGCGGATTGGCAGGCACACATCCACTGATGCCGCCGGAACCGGTACGCTGCTGCCGACGCCGGGGCCTCCGGCGCCACGATCCACCCGGGAAAGCATCGGTATGAAACGAACTTCCGCCATCGTCCTGATCGCCGGGACGGTGGGTTTCCTGCTGGCAGGCTGCGGCGGAGGGGACGAGTCCACCGACGCGAACGGATTGCGCCAGGGCTCCGTGACCGCGACCGCGGCCGCCTCGGCCGCCCGCACGACGACCGCTCCCGGCACCGCGACGCCGAGCGGCCCGGCGGATACGGACGCCCCCGCCACGACGAAGCAGCGCGACCCGGCGCTCGGTCCGGCGTCGAGCACCACCTGCGGTGAGTTCCGCAAGCTCGACACCGACGAAGAGAAGGTCCTGATCGAGCAGATCCTGGCGGAGAACCCGGGCGGCCCGTTCGACGGCAGCCCGAACGTCGCGCTCGGCACGGCCAAACTGGTGTGCCTGGCGCCGAGCGTCGCCGACAAGTCGGTCGCGACCGCCGCTGGACTCGTCAAGAAATAGCCGAAAGCGTCGTCGTCCACCATTCCCGGACGGCGGACCGTGACCGAACGCGGGGCCGCGCGGCAGAATGGCACAGTGGCAGAACTGGCACTCACCGCCCGTCTGAACCCTTCGGCCGCCGATGCCCGGCGCGGGGTGGTCCGGCTGCATCCGGAGGCGCTGACCGCGCTGGGGTTGCGGGAATGGGACGGGATCATGCTGGTCGGCTCCCGGCGCACGGCCGCGGTGGTCGGCGTCGCGCGCCAGGGCACGCCCGCCGGGGTAGCCCTGCTCGATGACGTCACGCTGTCCAACGCCGGGCTGCGCGAGGATGCGACGGTTGTGGTCTCCCCCGCGACCGTCTACGGCGCGAGACAGATCACGGTGAGCGGTTCGGTGCACGCCACCCGCACGATCCCGGCCGCGACACTGCGGCAGGCGCTGCTGGGGAAGGTCGTCACCGTCGGTGACGCCGTCTCCCTGCTGCCGCGCGATCTCGGCCCCGACATCAGCTCCACGGCGGCCACCCAGGCACTGTCGCGCACCTTCGGCATCGCCTGGACCACGGAATTGCTCACCGTCACCGGCACCGATCCGCGCGGACCGGTGAGCGTGCAACCGAATACCGCGGTGAGCTGGGGCGCGGGCGCGGTCGCCGCGCGGGACGCCGCCGATCTGGCCTGGGCCGGAACCCCGATCCCGGTGGGCGAGGCCTCGCGGGCCGCCACCGAAGCCGCCGCGTTCGACACGGCCGCGGGTAACAACGGCGCCGCGATGGTCCGGGCCACGGCGGCCGTCGACATGCAGAGCGTCTCGGTCGAAGTCCTGGCGGGCGGGCGCAGCCAGGCCGCGAAGCTCGAGGAGTGGCTCAGCCTGGCGTTGGACGAGCCCGAGCTGTTGCGCACGCTGGGCGCACGACCTCATCTCGGCGTGCTGATCACCGGCCCGGCCGGCGTCGGCAAAGCCACGCTGGCACGTGCGGTCGCGGGATCGCGGCGACTGGTGGAGCTGGACGGCCCCAGCATCGGCGCGGCCGAGAGCGGTGCGCGACTGCGTGAGGTCGCCGAGGCGGTGGCCGATATCGGCTGCGGCAGGGGCGGCGTCCTGCTGATCACCGACATCGACGCGCTGCTGCCCGCCGACCCCGAACCCGTCGCCACACTCATCCTCGACCAGCTGCGCGCCGCGATCGCGGGTCCCTGCGTCGCGTTCCTGGCGACCACCGCGCACCCGGCAGGCGTCGACCAGCGCCTGCGCGCCCCCGACCTGTGCGATCGCGAACTCGCGCTGCCGTTGCCCACCGCGGGCGTGCGCAAGGCGCTGCTGGAGTACCTGCTGCGCCGGGTGCCGACCGTGGAGCTGGAACTCGACGAGATCGCCTCGCGCACACCCGGATTCGTGGTGTCCGATCTGGCGGCGCTGTGCCGGGAGGCGGCGTTGCGCGCGGCGTCGCGGGCCAGAGAGCACGGCGAGCCGCAACTCACCCAATCCGACCTGCTCGGCGCGCTCGAGGTCATCCGGCCGCTGTCACGCTCGGGCATGGAGGAACTCGCCATCGGCAGCCTGAGCCTCGATGACGTCGGCGATATGGCGGAAACCAAGCAGGCGCTCACCGAGGCGGTGCTGTGGCCGCTGAAGCACCCGGACTCCTTCGCCCGCCTCGGCATCGAGCCGCCGCGCGGGGTGCTGCTCTACGGCCCGCCCGGCTGCGGCAAGACCTTCCTGGTGCGCGCGCTGGCCGGTACCGGTCAGCTCAGCGTGCACGCGGTCAAGGGCGCCGAACTACTGGACCGGTGGGTCGGCTCGTCGGAGCGCGCGGTGCGCGAATTGTTCCAGCGGGCGCGGGATTCCGCACCCTCGCTGATCTTCCTCGATGAGGTGGACGCGCTGGCCCCGCGCCGCGGCCAGAGCGCCGACGCGGGCGTGGGCGATCGGGTGGTCGCGGCACTGCTCACCGAACTCGACGGCGTGGAGCCGCTGCGCGACGTGGTGGTGCTGGGCGCGACCAACCGGCCGGAGCTGATCGATCCGGCGCTGCTGCGCCCGGGCAGGCTCGAACGGCTGGTGTTCGTGCCGCCGCCGGACGCCGCCGCCCGCCGGGAGATCCTGCGCACCGCGGGCCGCGCGGTGCCGCTGGCCGACGATGTCGACCTCGACGCGCTCGCGGAGGAACTGGACGGCTACTCCGCCGCCGACTGTGCCGCGCTGCTGCGCGAGTCCGCGCTCGCGGCGATGCGCCGGGACGTACACGCGGCCGACGTCACCGCCGCCGATGTGCTGGCCGCCAAGACGGTGGTGCGGCCCTCGCTGGATCCGTCGCAGATCGACACACTGCGCCGCTACGCCGACAGCCGCGGGTAGGTCGCGGGCGACCCGCTTCGGACAATCTCCGGCAATCCGGCTCTTGTTGCCTTTTTCGCACTGGAGACATTTTCGGGCGAATCGTCGGCAATCACAAGATCACGTCGCCACCACGGGTATGTTCGACAACCGTGCGCAGGGTCGGCGACATTGTCGACGCGACCACGGCCTTCACCGGAGCCGCGGTCGCGGGCGTGACGCTGTTCCTGCCGGTCACCGTCAACACACAGGGGCAAGCCACGTCGTACCGGATCGCCGGGCTGCTCAACAGCGTGCCGCGCAGCGCGGCACTGGGCGTGATCGCCGCCGTGGCGGTCGCCGTGCTGGTCGCCACCACCTCGCGACCGCTGACCGGGTGGGCGACGGCCACCGCCGCCGCGCTGGCGCAGCTGATCAACCACTTCACCGGACGCCACGTGGCCACGGCCGAGATACTGACCACGCAGAACTACATCGACTCGATCTGCGCCGCCGTGCTGCTCGGCGGGCTCGGCGCGGTGGTGCTGCGCAGACCCTTGCCCGCCGCGGCGTTCGCGGTGGGCGGCGTCGGCTTCTTCGGCTTCGGCGATCTCGCCGGCCTGCTGAACATCAACGCGGATCCGTACGCGGTTCTGGAGACCCCGACGCGCTGGATGATCGGCGTGAGCTTGATCCTGCTGATGATCAGCACCTTGCACAACTGGAAGCGAACCGAGGACGCGAAGGAGCCGCACATGGCGATCGCGCTGCCGGTGACGCCGATCCTCGCCGCCATGGTGCTCGCGCTGGTGGTCCTGGCCGGCACCGAATGGCTGGGCAGGCAGTACAGCAAACTGCCGGGGGAGAGTCACGTGGTCGAGATCGTCATCGTCGTCGCGGCGACGATCGTCAGCGCGACCGCGGCCGCCATGCTGCTGCCCGGCCGCGACGGCACCGGTGTGTACCTGGCCGTGAGCCTGACCGCGGCGGTCGACGCGGTCGGCTACGCGGTGCGGCCCGGCTGGACCGCGCCGGTGCTCATCGCGCTGACCGCGGCCGGACTCGTCATCGGCGCCCGGATGCCATCGACCGCCCTCGCCATCCTGCTGCTGCTGGGCATCACGGTCTTCGCCCTCGTCACCTCGACGTCCGCGAGCACCGTCGCGTTCGCGGTGATCAGCGGGGTCATCGCGTTGACGGCGGGATACTGCTGCGGCACCGCGCGGCCGCACTACGCGCCCAGCGGCGTACTCGCGCTCAGCGCGCTGTATCTGCCGTCGGCGGTCTCGGTGATGCCTGACCGCGTCAAGGACTGGCGCGAGGACGTGGCGGCGCACGACGCGACCCCGGGCGGCACCGCGCTCGCCATCGTCATCGGCAGCGCCGTCGGGCTCGTCATGCTGCGTAAATTACGGCCACGCAGCAGGCCGCAACCAAATGGGCAACCAGAGAGCGAATCATTAGCGGACATATAGCTTCGGTTCGGGCGGATGACGGACACCATACTCAGCCCTTCCACGGAAAAAGTACGCTTTCCGTAGGCTTGTGCCGGACACCCCGCCGCCCCTACCCGACGGAGTGAAGTTTGCTCGCAATCCTGCTCGCTCATGCCGCGGCCGCCCTGGTGGCTCCGCTGTGGGTGCGGGCACTGGGGCGCAACGCATTCTTTCTACTGGCTGTGGTCCCGCTCGGCGGCTTCGCCTGGGTGATCGCGAATTGGTCCGAGCCGCAGCGAGTTCGGCTGACCTGGGCGCCGAGCATCGCCCTGAACATCGATCTGCGCTTCGACACCCTCGCGGCGGTATTGTGCGCGCTCGTACTGGGCATCGGGGCGCTGGTGCTGATCTACTGCGCCCGGTACTTCGAGGACGACGAGCCGCGGCTCGGGGTGTTCGCCGCCGAGCTGGTCGCGTTCGCCGGCGCCATGTTCGGGCTGGTCACCAGCGACAACATGCTCCTGCTCTATGTGTTCTGGGAAGCGACAACGGTGCTGTCGTTCTTGCTGATCGGTCACAACGCCGAGCAGGCGGCCAGCCGAAGGGCCGCGATCCAGGCGCTGCTGGTGACCGGAGCGGGCGGACTGGCGATGCTGACGGGCATCGTCGTGCTCGGCACCGTGAGCGGCAGCTATCTGCTGTCGGATCTCCTATCCGGGACCAACCCGAGCGGGACCGCGGTGAATGTCGCGGTGGCCCTGATCCTGGTGGGCGCGCTCACCAAATCCGCCGTAGTGCCCTTGCATTTCTGGCTGCCCGGCGCGATGGCCGCACCGACCCCGGTGAGCGCGTACCTGCATGCCGCGGCGATGGTGAAAGCCGGCGTGTACCTGATCGCGCGCCTGGCACCGGCGTTCGCGCAGAACCCCGTGTGGCATCCGCTGGTGCTGACCCTCGGCCTCGCCTCGATGCTGCTGGCCGGGCTGCGCTCGCTCCAGGTGGTGGATCTGAACTGGTGCTGGCCTTCGGCACGGTGAGCCAGCTGGGATTCCTGATCGTGCTGGTCGGCATCGGCACACCCGATGCCGCGCTGGCCGGAGTCGCGCTGGTCGTCGCGCACGCGCTGTTCAAGGCGTGCCTGTTCCTGGTGGTCGGGATCATCGACCACGGTGCGGGCACGCGCGATCTGCGCCGCTTGTCCGGGCTCGGCCGCCGGGCTCCCGTGCTGTGCGCCACCGCGGTCCTGGCCGCGCTCAGCATGGCGGGCATACCGCCGCTGCTCGGCTTCGTCGGCAAAGAAAGCGCGCTGAACGCCGTACTGGACGCGGACGTGCTCACCGCGCCCGTACGCGGCGCGGTGTTCACCGGAGTGCTGCTCGGGTCGATGCTGACCGTCGGCTACAGCATCAGGTTCGTCTGGGGCGCTTTCGCGGACAAGGACCGCGAGCCGGAACCCGCGGCAGGCGCCACGACCGTCGCCCACCACCCGAGCGAAGTACCCGTCGCCGAAGATCAGCCGGAAGCCGAGCGTCGTCTCCGCTGGCATCCGCCGGGTGCTCTGTTCCTCGCGGCACCGGTGATCCTCGCCGTCGCGAGCCTCGCGGCCGGTCTCGCCCCGTCCTGGCTCGACGCACGATTGCGCCCCTACGCCGAAACGCTGGCCGCCGTTCCGTTTTCGCATCTGGCGCTGTGGCACGGTTTCGATGCCGCGCTCGCGTCGACACTGCTGATCGTCGCGGTCGGCGTCGTGTTGTGGCGGCTGCGCGACCGCTTCGCCGAATCGGCGCACCCGCGCCTCGGCAACGCCGACCGCGCCTACGACGCCACGCTGCGCGCGATGGACACCCTCTCGCTGCGGATGACCGGCGCGGTGCAGCGCGGGTCGCTGCCGCTGAGCCAAGCCGCGATCCTGGTCACGCTCATCGTCCTGCCGACCGTCCTGCTCGCCCTCGGCACCCGCACCGGAGTCACGCTGCGGTTGTGGGACTCGCCGCTGCAAGCGGCCATCGGCGCGATCATGGCGGTGAGCGCGCTCGCCGCGACGGTGCTGCGCAACCGGCTCGCGAGCGTGCTGGTCGTCGGGGTGACCGGATACGGCAGCGGCGTGATCTTCGCGCTGCACGGCGCGCCCGACCTCGCGCTGACCCAATTCCTGGTGGAGACGCTCACGCTGGTCATCTTCGTGCTGGTGCTGCGCGCTTTTCCCGCGACGATCGAGCCGAGCCGGACGGCCGCGTTCAAGCTGCGCAGAGCGGTCCTGGCCGTCGGGACCGGGACAGTGGTCGCGGTCCTGGCCGGGTTCGCCGTGGCGGCCCGCACCGCCGAACCCATCTGGCTCAAAATTCCCGATGCCGCCTACGAATTCGGCGGGGGGAAGAACGCCGTCAACGTCCTGCTCGTCGACCTGCGGGCGTGGGACACCCTCGGTGAGATCTCGGTGCTCGTCGTCGCCGCGACCGGGGTGGCCTCTTTGGTGTTCCGCAGCAGGCGTTTCGGCAGCGCGCCGCGCGCGACGGACTCCCCCGACTACGATCCGGAGCTGGTCAGCTGGCTGCCCGCGGGCCGATTGGTGGCCCGGGCCGAACGCTCGATGGTCCTGCAGATCACCACGCGGCTGGTGTTCCCGACCATCATGGTGCTGTCGGTCTACTTCTTCTTCTCCGGCCACAACGCGCCCGGCGGCGGGTTCGCGGGCGGGCTCACCGCTGGGCTCGCGCTGACCCTGCGGTACCTCGCGGGCGGCCGCTACGAATTGGGTGAGGCACTGCCCGTCGACGCGGGCCACATCCTCGGCGCCGGCCTCACCTTGGCCGCGGGCACTGCCGTCTCGTCGCTGCTGCTCGGCGCGCCGCCGCTGTCCTCGGCGATCATCGAGGTTTCGCTGCCGGTGATCGGGCACGTCAAGGTGGTCACCGCGCTGCTGTTCGATCTCGGCGTCTACCTCATCGTGGTCGGCCTGGTGCTGGACGTGCTGCGCAGTCTCGGCGCGCGCCTGGACAGCGAGCTGGCCGACGCCGAGACCCCATCGGCGAACGGAGGTTCCGCGACGTGACCGCGAATCTGACCCTGCTGGTGGTGATCGGCATCCTCGTCGCGTGCGGGGTATACCTGCTCCTGGAACGCGCCGTTTCGAAGATGCTGCTCGGGCTGATCCTGTTCGGCAACGCGGTGAACCTGCTGATCCTCACCGCGGGCGGCGGTCGCGGCAAACCGCCCATCCGCGGCACGGCCGACACCGAGGAGATGGCCGACCCGCTCGCCCAGGCGATGGTGCTCACCGCCATCGTGATCACCATGGGCATCGCGGCATTCGTGCTCGCCCTCGCCTACCGCGCCTACATGCTCACCACCAGCGACGACGTCGCCAACGACCAAGAGGACGTGGATGTCGCCCGGCGTCGTATCGGAGAGGACCCGGAGACGTGAGCCTTTCACCCGGCCTGCTGCCGGTCCTCACCTCGCTGCCGGTGCTCGTCCCCCTGCTCGGCGCTGCGGCCACGCTAGTGTTCGGGCGCAGGCCGCGCATCCAGAGCGCGGTCAGCGTCGGGGCGCTCACCGCTGTCGTGGTGATCTGCGGGTTGCTGCTGTTCCTGGTCGACCGGGACGGCACCACCGCGTTGCAGGTGGGCGACTGGGCAGCGCCGATCGGCATCACGCTGGTGGTGGACCGGCTGTCGGCGGCGATGCTGCTGGTCTCGTCCATCGTGCTGCTGTCGGTCAACCTCTACGGCGCGGGCCAGAACATCCGCGACGGCGACGAGCGGCAGCCCACCTCGATCTACCGGCCCACGTATCTGGTGCTCACCGCCGGTGTTTCGGCCGCGTTCCTCGCCGGTGACCTGTTCAACCTCTTCGTCGGCTTCGAGATCCTGCTCGCGGCGTCGTTCGTGCTGCTCACCGTGGGCGCGACCACCGAACGCATCCGCGCGGGCGTGGCCTACGTGATGGTCTCGTCGGTCTCGTCGCTGATCTTCCTCGCCGGCATCGGGCTCACCTACGCGGCCACCGGAACGCTGAATCTCGCCCAGCTCGCGGTCCGGTTCGGCGCCGTGCCGGAGGGCACGCGCACGGCGATCTTCGCAGTGCTGCTGGTGGCGTTCGGCATCAAGGCGGCCGTCTTCCCGCTGTCGAACTGGCTGCCCGACTCCTATCCGACCGCCCCGGCTCCGGTCACCGCCGTGTTCGCCGGTCTGCTCACCAAAGTCGGCGTGTACGCGATCATCCGGACCCACTCGCTGCTGTTCCCCGACGGCGGCTTCGACTCGGTGCTGCTGGTGGCGGGCCTGCTCACCATGCTCATCGGCATCCTCGGCGCCATCGCGCAGAGCGACATCCGCCGTTTGCTGTCGTTCACGCTGGTCAGTCACATCGGCTACATGGTGTTCGGCGTCGGCCTCGCCAACGCGGCCGGGCTGTCGGGCGCGGTGTTCTACGTGGCGCACCACATTCTGGTGCAGACCACGCTGTTCCTCGTGGCGGGACTGATCGAGCGGCAAGCCGGATCCACCTCGCTGCGCAGGCTGGGCGGGCTCGCCGCGGCCAGCCCGCTGCTGGCCGTGCTGTTCCTCGTCCCGGCGCTGAATCTCGGTGGGATACCGCCGTTCTCCGGGTTCATCGGCAAGGTCGCGCTGTTGCGGGCCGGCGCCGAACGCGGCAGCGTGCTGGCCTGGGTGCTGGTCGGCGGCGCCGTGCTCACCAGCCTGCTCACGCTCTACACCGTCGCCAGGGTATGGAGCAAAGCGTTCTGGCGGCCCCGCGAGGACGCGCCGGAGGGCCATCTCACCGCGGCCAGGCCGCCGACGCTGATCGAGGAAGCGACCGACGTGCACTACGACGAGCGCACCGATCCCGGCCGCATGCCGCCACTGATGGTGCTGTCCACCGCGGCCCTGGTGACGGTGGGGCTGTGCCTGACGGTGCTGGCCGGGCCGATCCTCATGATCGCCGACCGCGCCGCGGTGGACCTGCGCGATCCCGGCGTGTACATCGGTGCGGTGCTGGGCGAATCGCCGGGAAGCCCACGATGAGCGCCGAGCGGGGCCCGGTGCGCGACACGACCGTCCGCGTCGGCATCCTCGTATGGCTCACCGTGGTCTGGCTGGCCCTGTGGGGCGATCTGAGCATCGCGAATGTACTGGGCGGGCTGGCGGTCGCCGCGCTGATCATGGTGGCGCTGCCGCTGCCGCGCGTGCCGGTGTCCGGGCGGCTGAACCCGTTTCCCCTGCCCGAGCTGATCGTGGCGAGCGCGTATTACGCGCTGGAGTCGAGTCTTCAGGTCGCCTGGCTCGCGATCCGCCCCAAGCAGACCCCGGTGTCCGGCGTGTTGCGCGTGTACTCCGGCACGAGATCGGATCTGGTGCTGGTGCTGTGGGCCGACCTGCTCAACCTGATCCCCGGCACCATGGTGCTGGAGATCGACCGCAGGCGCTGCGTCGTCTACGTGCACGTTCTCGATGTCGGCAGCGATGCGGCGGTGGACAAGTTCTTCCGGACCACCCGGCGGCTGGAACGCCTGCTGATCGAAACGTTCGAACGCCCGACCGGATGGCCGTACTCCCGGCCGTCCTCTCCCCCGGAGGTGACATCGTGACCGTCGTCGCCGTCCTCGCCGCCGTCATCCTGACCGCGGCGGCACTGATCACCACGTATCGCGTCGTCATGGGGCCGAGCACGCTGGACCGGGTGGTCGGCATCGACTCGCTGATCGCCATCGCCGCCTCCGGGCTGGCCGTCTGGGCGGCCTACAGCGCCGACACCACCGTGGTGCCCGCGATCGTCGCGCTGGCGCTGGTCGGGTTCCTCGGCTCGGCCGCGGTGTCCCGATTCCGAGTGCGGGACGACACATGAACCTCTGGCACGTGCTCGCGGGCACCCTGATCCTGTTCGGCTCGACGCTGGCGCTCACGGCCGCGATCGGGATCGTGCGCTTTCCCGACACGCTGACCCGGATGCACGCCGCCACCAAGCC
Organism: Nocardia sp. NPDC047038; assembly: GCF_040644075.1. NCBI lineage: Bacteria > Bacillati > Actinomycetota > Actinomycetes > Mycobacteriales > Nocardiaceae > Nocardia > Nocardia sp. NPDC047038. The sequence continues at coordinate 228,063 of NZ_JBEYVQ010000002.1, forward strand.
ACAGGTCATCGGGCTGATCCTGGTGCTGGCGGGCGCCGCGATCCAGCTGGGCGGACACGGCAACGTCTGGGCGCTGGTGCTGGTCGGGCTGTTCACCCTGCTGACCGCCCCGGTGATCGCCCACCTGATCGGCCGCACCGCCTACCGCGAGCAGCGCCACCGCGACGGCCTGTTGCGCGTCAACGAGATGCGCGACGACGACGTCGATTAGCCGCGTGACCGGCCTCAGCGCGCGACGGGCTCGACCTCGCGGACGGCCTGCTCCGGCTGCCGCGCGGTCGCGAACCACGTCGCGTGGAACGCCGCGGCCAGTCCGGCCAGCAGTCCCAGCACGACCGTGCCCGCAAGCACCGGATACTCGGCCATCGGCACGGCGAGGTACCGGTAGGACAGCAGCAGCGTGGCCAGCACGACCGCGCCTGCGCCGACCAACCGGATCCGGAACCATCCCCAGCCGCGCTCCGGTGCGCGCAGCGCCGATTCGACGGTGAGGCACAGCACCGCGCCCGCGACCAGGTCGACGCCGTAGTGGTAGCCGAAGCCGAGGGTGGCGGTGAGGGTGGCCAGCAGCCAGAACGCGCCGCCCCAGCGCAGCCAGCGCGGAGCGGGCTCGCCGTCGCCGTCGCGGCGGGTGTGCAGGAACACCGACAGCGCCCAGGCGGTGTGCATCGAGGGCATGCAGTTGCGTGGAACCGCCGCGTCGAACGGCAGCGGCAGCGGGTTGCGATCGATCGGCGGCACCACCCCCGGCCAGTAGTTGCCCAATTGCAGCCCGTTGCCGTCCGGGCCGTACGCGAACATCGGACCGACCACCGGGAAGAGGACGTACACCAAGGGGCCGATCAAGCCGAGCACCAGGAAGGTGCGCACCAAGTAATGCGATGGCCACCGGCCCGACGACACCACTCGGCGCAGCTGCCACACGGCCACGACGATCGCCGCCACGGGCAGCTCGATGTAGACCCAGTGCAGCACCGCGTAGACCACCGGCCCGAGCGTGTCCACCGCCCGCCCGAGCACCCACGACGGATCGCCCAGCGCATGGTCGGCCAGGATCACGTATTCGTCGAGCACGGTCGGTCTGCCGATCACGGTGACGTGCAACCAGACATCGCCGACTTTGGTGGCCAGGACGAGCAGCGCGCCGAGCGCGGCGGCGTGCAGCGCGTCCCGCCGTTCGGTTCCGGACCAGCGCAGCCAGGCCACCAGCGCCAAGCCGGTCAGCACGATCACGGGGCCGTTCCCGATCGCGAACGGCTCTCCCGCCAGCAAGCGGACACCGGCCCACGCCACATCGATGGCAGCCGCGACACCCACCGCGACCAGCCTGCGACGGGCGGAAATGCCCACCAGCGCGAGGACCAGTCCGGCCCACGGCACCGACATCGATTTCGGTGTGCCGATGTAATCCCGCCCCAAGCTCTCCAGGGGGCCTTCGAATCCCTGCCAGATGGCTACGCCCTGCAACACGAGCAGCAGGACCGGCACCGCGGCCACCGCCGCGACGACCCGGATCCGAGTCCGCGGTACGCGACGGCGCGAGACCGCGCTTCCTGCTCTGGAACCCGGGTATTCGACAAGCATCCGACCATAGTAAACGTGGGGTGAACGTCATCCCCCTGGCCAGCTGAACAGCAACCGACCTATACGCGGCCGATCGCTACTGTTTCAGCTCCTCGACCAGCGCGTCCACCACCGCGACCAGATCTCCCTGCGACGCTGCGGCAACCCGGCGCTGCCGCTGGTAAGAGGCTCCCCGCTTGGGGATCTCGGCGACCAGGGCGAGTTCGTCGGCGCAGCCCAGCCGCGCCGCCGTCGGCTCCAGCCGGTTCAGCAGATCCGCCAGGTCGTCGGTGACCAACCGCTCGTTGCTGTCGGCGTCGGTGATGATGATCGCATCCAGCCCGTAACGTGCGGCGCGCCACTTGTTCTCCTGCACGTGCCACGGCGGCAGGGTGGGCAGTTCCTCGCCGTTCTCGACGCGGCGGTCGAGGTCGACGATCAGGCAATGGATGAGCGCGGCCATCGCGGCGAGCTCGGCGCGCGTGGAGATCCCGTCGCACACCCGGACCTCGATGGTGCCCCACTTCGGCGCCGGGCGGATGTCCCAGTGCATGCCCCCGAGCTGCGTGAAGACACCGGTCTTGATCTGATCGTGCACGAAATGCTCGAACTGGGTCCAGTTCTCGAACTGGAACGGCAGGCCCGCGGTCGGCAACTGCTGGAACATGAGCGTCCGGTTGCTCGCGTAGCCGGTGTCCGATCCCGACCACATCGGCGAGCCCGCCGACAGCGCGAGCAGATGCGGATACGACAGCAGCAACGAGTTGAGGATCGGAAAAACCTTGTCGCGGTGGGAGACTCCGACGTGCACGTGCACGCCCCAGATCATCATCTGGCGACCCCACCACTGGGTGCGCTCGATCAGCTCGTCGTAGTGCTCCGATCGGGTCAGCTGCTGGGCCGACCATTGCGCGAACGGATGGGTGCCCGCGCAGAACAAGTCGACACCGAGCTGCTCGGCCGCACGGCGCACCGTGTTCATCGTGCCGGTGAGGTCCTCCACCGCCGCGCCGACGGTCTCGTGCACCCCGGTGACGAGTTCGACGGTGTTGCGCAGCAATTCCTTGGTGACCTGGGGTGTGCCGTCGTGGGCACGGAGCTCACCGAGTGAATCGAATACCGCCGCGGCGGTATTCGACAGGTCGCGGGTCACCTTGTCGACCAAGGCGATCTCCCATTCGACCCCGATGGTGGGCCGGGGCGAACCATCGAAGGGAACGTGTTCGATTCCTGCCCCGGCCATATGCCACCGCGCTATTGGATCACGCCACAAGCGACACGGCCGCCCGCGTCGCCCGTCGCTAGGGTCGTCTCATCGGGACCCGCGACGCCATCGGCACGGGAGTAACGGTTGGGAATGTTGCCGAAGTTGTCGGCGTCGGCGTGGATGATGAGGGCCTTGCCCTTCACGTCGTCCAGCGTCACCGCGTCGGTGGTGGTGATCAGCTTGGCGACGCCGTCGCCGCGCACCTCGAGCGAGGTCAGATCGCCGCTGGCCGGATGCGCGTTGGCGCTGCCGACCTGCAGGTGACCACCGGCGGACAGGAAGTCGCCCGCCGGGCCGCCGGTCGGCGCGACGGAGTTCGGCTCGCACTTGCCGACCTGGTGCACGTGCAGGCCGTGGAAGCCGGAGCGCAGGCCGTGCGCCTCGACGGTGAGCTGCAGGTGGTTGCCGTCCTTGGCGAAGTTCGCGGTGCCGACCGAGGCGCCCGAGGGGTCCTTCAGCTGCACGTTCACGCCCTGCTCGGCGTTCGGCGAGCCACCGTGCTCGGTGCTCGACTGCCCGGCCGGAGCGGGCGACCCGCTCCACACCGGCGGGGTCGTTCCCTGGACGTCACTCGACTCCTGGCTGTTCGAGCATGCGGCGAGGCCGAAGACCGCGACCGCGAGCACCGGGGTCACAGTCCGCCAGGACGGGCGTCGAGTTGTGGACGGGGCCATCGGGGAACTCCTTTACGAGTACCGAGTTTACGAGTAAGGGCGGGTGGACACGTTCGTTACCGGACAAGATGATGCCACGCCGTCCCGCCGTGCCCCCGACAGGGCGGCGCGCCCTCACGCGTGTTCGCTGGTCCGGGCGTGCGACCAGCGGCCACATATGGGTCAGTTACCCGTGACGATCACCGTTACACCCGGCGCGGTATCCCCGATCGCACTCGACTTCGGTGCCACCGACGCGCCGAGCTGGTCCGCGATGGCCTGCGCGGCCTCCTTGTCGCCGGACGAATCGCCGTAGTACACCGTGGTTTTGGCGATGTTCGAGCCCGGGTAGTTGCCCGTTTCCGCGATCGTCCAGCCGCTCGCCTCGAGCTGGCCTGCCGTTTTAGCCGCGAGTCCGGCCACCATGCTGTTGTTGAGCACGCGCACCGGGACCGAACGCGCCGCCGTGGTGGTGGTCGACGCGGCGGCACTGGTCGGCGTCACGGTCGCCACCGCGGTGGACGAGGTGGGCGCCTTGGGCGCGGTGGTGCTCGCCGGGACCTGCGGCGCGGCGCTCGCGCTCGAGGTCGGCGATGCGCTGGTCCCCGAGGCGTCGGTGTCGGCGTCGGAACTCGACAGCGACATCGCCCCGAGACCGGCGAAGACGATGGCCAACGCGATCAGCACCATCGCCAGGGCACGCAACGGTGGCCCACCGGAGGTGGGGTTCGGGTAGCTCACCTTCGCGAGCCTAGTCGCACGGGACGGGTCCGGGTCCGCATCGCCGGGTCAGACCTGGAATCCGAGCCGCCGCGCCGCGCGCGCCTTCTGCCTGCTCGCTCGCAGCCTGCGCAGCCGCTTGACCAGCATCGGGTCGGCCGCCAGCGCCTCCTGCCGATCGACCACCGCGTTCAGCACCTGGTAGTACCGGGTCGGCGACATGGCGAACAGCTCGCGGATCGCCTCTTCCTTGGCCCCGGCGTACTTCCACCACTGCCGCTCGAAGGCCAGGATGTCGAGTTCGCGACGGCTCAGTCCGTCACCGTCGGCCTGTTCGGCCGAAGCGTGCTCCGTCGTGCCATCTTCGCTCGCGGAAGGGCCGTTGTGGGTCGCGGAAAGATTCCGTGCCGCTGCGCCGTCCATCTCGCTCCTCGCCGAGTGACCACCAGACGAAAATGGTGCTTGTACGTCGCGGAACATTCAACCACGCTGGCGAGGAATCGCCGGGCCCGCAGCGCGGCGTGTTCCCTACCGGCCGGTAGTCGCGGTCTCCACTTCGGCACCCGGGAAGCTGTGACGTGGCGCCCACGGCAATAATTGGCCCATGGCAATCCTCCCGATCGTGATCGTCGGCGACCCGGTTCTGCACAACCCCACCGAGCGGGTCACTCGATCGCCGGAGGAATTGGCTCCGCTCATCGCGGACATGTACGAAACGCTCGACGCCGCGCACGGCGTCGGGCTCGCCGCCAACCAGGTCGGCGTTCCGCTTCGCCTGTTCGTCTACGACTGCCCCGACCTCGGCGCGGACGGCACCGCGACCCGCCGACGCGGGGTGGTGGTCAATCCGGTGCTGGAGACCTCGGAGATCCCGGAGACCATGCCCGACCCGGACGACGACGAGGAAGGCTGTCTGTCGGTGCCCGGGGAGCAGTTCCCCACCGGTCGCGCCGAATGGGCGAAGGTGACCGGCACCGACGAGAACGGCGAGCCGGTGGAGGTGGAGGGCAAGGGCTTCTTCGCCCGCATGCTCCAGCACGAGGTCGGGCATCTGGACGGGTTCCTCTACGTGGACGTGCTGATCGGACGGAACGCGCGGGCCGCCAAGAAGGCGATCAAACGCAACGGCTGGGGCACACCGGGTCTGAGCTGGCTGCCCGGCACCGACCCCGACCCGTTCGGGCATGACGACTGACCCCGCCGCCGGCCTGCCCGATATCCCGCTCGGCCGCCGCGTGGTGCTGCGCTATCAGCTGCCCGCGGGTTATCCACAACCGCTGACCGACGTGATCGGCGAACTCGTCTCCCTGGACCCGCCGACCGTGCGCGGCGCGGGCGGCGAGCTCGTCTCGGTGGCGCCGGAGCGCGTCGTCGCGCTGAAAGCCGTCGGGCCGAGGCCGATTCGCATCAGAGAGATCCGCGCGCTGGAGGCCGCGGCCGCCTATGGCTGGCCGGGCGTCGAACACGCGTGGATCGACGGCTGGCTGGCGCGCGCGGGCAACGGATACACCGGGCGCGCGAATTCCGCTGTGCCGCTGGGCAGCTCCGAGGGACCCGCCACCGTGTCGGCGGATACGCTGCACCGGATCGGCGAGTGGTACACCGCGCAGGGCCTGCCTGTGCAGCTCGCGCTGCCCGATCGGCTGGCCCCGGTGCCGCCCGGCTGGCACAGCTGGCGAGAGACGGCCATGCTGGCTCTCGATATCGACAATTTCGTGCTGCCCCAAGGCCCTTCGATGGTGCGGATCGCGCCCGCTCCCGACGCCGACTGGCTGGAGACGCACCGCTACGACGGCGAGGAACCCGGCGCGCGGACGATTCCCGCGCCCGATCCCGAGGTACTGACCGCGGTCCTGAACGGTGAACTCGGCTTCGCCTCGCTCGGCCTGCCGCGTCCCATCGCGATCGGCCGCGGCGCACTCACCACCGCCCCGGACGGACGCCGCTGGATCGGCCTCACCTGCGTGGCCGTCGCCGCCGCGCACCGCAGGCACGGGCTCGGCTCGCTGGTCTGCGCCGAACTGATCCGCTGGGGCCGCGACCGCGGCGCGACGCACGCCTATCTCCAGGTGGAAGCCACCAACGAGCCGGCCCGCGCGATGTACCGCGAACTGGGCTTCATCGAACACCACACCTATCGCTACGCCGCGCCGGAACCGCTCGCCGGGCCCGGCGGCCTGCGGTAGAACAGACCTGTCACCCCCGAAGGAAGGCCGCAGTGCGTCTCGCCACCTGGAATGTCAACTCCATTCGCTCCCGGCTCGACCGCGTCGCGGACTGGCTCGACCGCCAGGACATCGACGTGCTGGCCATCCAGGAGACCAAGTGCCGCGACGACCAGTTCCCGTTCGAGCGCTTCGACGAACTGGGCTACGAAGTCGCCCACCTGGGGATCAACCAGTGGAATGGGGTGGCGATCGTCTCCCGCGTCGGTCTCTCCGACGTCGAGCTCGCCTTTCCCGGCCAGCCCGGCTTCGACAAGGACGCGGGTGAGTCGCTGATCAGCACGCCGGTCGTCGAGTCCCGCGCGATCGGGGCGACCTGTGGCGGCGTGCGGGTGTGGAGCCTGTACGTGCCCAACGGCCGTATGCTGGGCGACCCGCACTACGCCTACAAACTGGAATGGCTTGCCGCCCTGCGTGACAACGGCGCGCGCTGGCTGGCCGACGACCCGCAGGCCAAGATCGCGCTGGTGGGCGACTGGAACATCGCGCCGACCGACGACGATGTGTGGTCCGTGGAGTACTTCGCCGAGAAGACGCACACGTCGCAGCCGGAGCGCGATGCCTTCCAGGCCGTCGTGGACGCCGGATTCGCGGATGTCATGCGTCCGTTCGCGCCAGGACCGGGCGTCTACACCTACTGGGACTACACCCAGCTGCGCTTCCCGCGAAAAGAGGGGATGCGCATCGATTTCATCCTCGCCTCTCCCGCGCTCGCCGCCACCGTATCGGACGCGACGGTCGATCGTGAGGCGCGAAAGGGCAAGGGCGCCAGCGACCACGCCCCGGTGATCGCCGAGTTCGCCGACGAACCCGGGCGCTCGTGACCCGCCCGGCGCAGCCGCCTTTCCCCCGCCGCAGCAGCGGTAACCGGGCCACCGGCGGCAGGCTGGGCGGTATGGGCGCCGACCCGGCCGTGCGGCAACGGCAGCGCGCACAGCATCTCGGCCCGGAGCGCCGCCGTCCGCAGGTGCTCGACACCGCGCTCGCCATCGCCGTGGAGAACGGCATCGCCGCGGTAACCATGGCCGCCATCGCGGAGCGGATGAAGGTGACCAGGCCGGTGGTCTACGCCTGCTTCGCCGATCGCGTCGAGCTGATCGAGGCGCTGATCCAGCGCGAGGAGGGCTACCTGGTCAGCGGCGTGCTCGAGGTGATGAAGCCACGGGACGTCGACGCCGACGAAACCGTGTTCGTCCAGGGATTCCGCGCCCTGCTGACGAAGGCCGCGAGCCGGCCGGACGCCTGGCGGCTGGTCTACGGCAATCCCGACCCCGCCGTCGCGAATTCCTTCGGGCGCGGGCGCGCGCTCGTCATCGAGCGCTGTACCAAACTCCTGCGCCCGACGCTGCGCGCCTGGGGCACGGCGGACGCCGAGCACAAGTTGCCGGTGCTGGTGGAGCAGTGGGTCTCTGCGGGCGAGGCCGCCGTACGCGCGCTGCTCGCGGACCAGGACGGCTGGACACCGGCGGATCTCGGCGCGTTCGTCGGGGCCGCGGTCTACCGAGCCATGCGAAACGCCTGATCGGGGATTCGGCCGCACTACGATGGTGATCAACTACCCGACCACCGGCTGGCGGAGGAACGGTCATGGCGTTCTATCGGCAAGTGGGTGCGGTACCGCCGAAGCGGCACACCCAGCATCGTGACGAGCAGGGGCGGCTCTACTACGAGGAGCTGATGGGCGAGGAGGGCTTCTCCGGCGACTCCTCCCTGCTCTATCACCGTGGCCTGCCGCCGGCACTGGTCGATTCGACGGTCTGGGAGCTGCCCGATCAGCGGACCACGCCGAACCATCCGCTGCGTCATCGCCATCTGCGCCTGCACACGCTGTTCCCCGGCGACACCCCGGCGGAGACCGATCCGGTGACCGGGCGCCGCTTGCTGCTGGGCAACGCGGACGTGCGCATCTCCTATGTGGTCGCGAAAGGCGGTTCGCCGCTGTACCGCAACGCGATCGGCGACGAGCTGGTCTATGTCGAGTCGGGCGCGGCGGTGGTGGAGACCGTGTTCGGCGCGCTGCCCGCACGGCAGGGCGATCAGGTGCTCATCCCGCGTGCCACCACACACCGCTGGCGGCCCACCGGCCCGGAACCTTTGCGGGCGTACGCGATCGAAGCGACAGGTCACATCACGCCGCCCAAGCGCTATCTGTCGAAGTTCGGCCAGCTGCTCGAACACGCCCCGTATTGCGAGCGCGACCTGCACGGACCCACCGAGACCATCGGTGCGACCGGCACCGAAGTAGAAGTGCTGGTCAAGCACCGCCCCGGCGGCCAGGTCGTCGGCACGCGGATGGTCTACGCCGCGCACCCGTTCGACGTGGTCGGCTGGGACGGCTGCCTGTATCCGTTCACCTTCAATATCGCCGACTTCGAACCGATCACCGGCCGTATCCATCAGCCGCCGCCGGTCCATCAGGCGTTCGAAGGCGGCAACTTCGTCGTCTGCAATTTCGTTCCGCGCAAAGTGGACTACCACCCGCTGTCGATCCCGGTGCCGTACTACCACTCCAACGTCGATTCCGACGAGGTCATGTTCTATTGCGGCGGCAATTACGAAGCGCGCAAAGGCTCGGGAATCACGCAAGGCTCGGTGTCGGTGCACCCCGGCGGTTACGCACACGGTCCACAGCCCGGCGCGTACGAGAACAGCATCGGCATCGAGTACTTCGACGAGCTGGCCGTCATGGTGGACACCTTTCGCCCGCTGGAGCTCGGCGAAGGCGCGCTGGCCTGCGAGGACCCGACCTATGCGTGGAGCTGGTCGGGGCGAGGCCCCGCGTGAGGACCGAGGTGGAGGTAGCGCCGGAGTCGCTGTTCGGTCCGGACAACCTGCCCTACGGGGTGTTCGCGCCGACCGGAGAAGGCCCCCGCGTGGGGGTGCGGCTCGGCGAACATGTCATCGATTTGGCTGTGCTGCTCGATGATTCGGTTTTCGCCGAACCGAGCCTGAACGCCTTCCTTGCGCAGGGCCCCGTGCGCTGGCGGACGGTGCGCGACCGGATTCGTGAGGCGGTCGACGGCGAACTGGACCACGCCGCGGTGCATCGGCTGTCCGACGTGGTGTTGCGGCTGCCCGTGCGTGTCGGCGATTACGTGGACTTCTACGCCAGCATCGACCACGCGACGAACCTCGGCCGCCTGTTCCGGCCGGACGGCGACCCGCTGCTGCCGAATTGGCGCCATCTGCCGGTCGGTTATCACGGGCGGGCGGGCACCGTGGTGGTGTCCGGCACCGATGTGGCACGCCCCTGTGGGCAGCGCGGAACAGACTCCGGCGCACCGGATTTCGGCCCGTCGCGGCGGCTGGACATCGAAGCCGAGCTCGGATTCGTGATCGGCGTCGGCTCGCGGCTCGGCGTACCGGTCGAGATCGATGAGTTCGCCGACCGGGTCTTCGGCGTCGCGCTGGTCAACGATTGGTCCGCCCGCGACATCCAGGCCTGGGAGTACCAGCCGCTTGGCCCGTTCCTCGGCAAGTCGTTCGCGACCTCGATATCGCCGTGGATCACGCCGCTGGCTGCCTTGGAGTCGGCGCGGATACCGCTGCCCGAGCAGTCACCCGCGCCCCTGCCCTACCTGCTCGGCACCGAGCACTGGGGCCTGGACATCGAACTCACCGTGACGTGGAACGGACAACCGGTCACTTACCCGCCCTACTCCCGGATGTACTGGTCACCGGCGCAGATGCTGGCTCATCTCACCGCGAACGGCGCGTCGACGCGCACCGGGGACCTGTACGCCTCTGGCACCATCTCCGGTCCCGAACCCGGCCAGCGCGGATCGTTCATCGAGTTGTCCTGGGGCGGCAGCAGGCCGGTATCGGTCAACGATCAGCAACGCACCTTCCTCGAGGACGGCGACGCGGTGACGATCACGGCATCGGCCCCGGGCCCGGGTTCGGCCAGGATCGGATTGGGCGAGGTCACCGGCCGGATCCTGCCAGCACACCCGCGCTGAACACGTTCGGTCTCGTCCCACCGGATACCTGGGTTCGACGACAGCCGCGCTTGAGAACGGCGTTCTCCGGGTACGCCGCTACCCGAGCGCCTCGATCTCCGCTGCCCGGCCGGACCGCGGAGTTCACGGCCGCACCCATCCTCCGGACAAGGAGCGAGGTCATGACCGATCGCCCGGCCGCTCAGCACCGCCGCCCCGATGGCGTCGACGACGGCACCGTCGCCGCCACCGGCAAACTCTCGGAGGCCCTGGAGATCGTCGAACGCGCCCGCGGCCACCTGTACTCCTTCCACCAACTGACCGGCGGGGCCGATCTGGCGCTCGACATAGCGGTGGAGCTGTTCCGTGCGGCGGGTCACGCGCACATCGCCGATCGGATCTCCGCCGAGTTGATCGGGCGCAACGTGTTGGCCGGACGCTGGACATTCCAGATCATCGAGGAATACGACGACGGTTACTACGACCTGTTCCGCGACATCGAGCGCGCCGCCCGCGACGAACTGCTCGACGGCCGCCGCCACATCTACGAGGCCGAGATGAAAGAAGCTCGCCGCACCCACGGCGCGCCGGGACATTCGGCCACCCCGCAGCCAGCGGAAGACGCCTGATCCCAACGCCGCTGCCTGCGTCTTCACTCGATCCGCCGAATCGCCGGGCAGGCGCTCGGCGGGTCCGGGTATGGTCGGGCGGGAAAATTTCACAAACCAACGGGGGCTCGCACCAGCGGGCTGAGAGGACGGCTAGCCGAGAGGCGTCAGGGCCGTCGACCGTATGAACCTGACCGGGTAATGCCGGCGTAGGGAGGAAAAATGGCACGCGCCGCTGCGTCCGACGGCGGATCCGCACCCGTCGACAGCGTCACCACCGGCCCCATCGAGGGCAGCGTCAAGCACTATCTCGAGTCCGATGACCTGCGCATTCCGGTGCGCCGGATCAATCTGACCAATGGCGAGCACTTCGACGTCTACGACACGTCGGGCCCGTACACCGACGAGTCGGCGACGATCGATCTCGAAGGCGGTCTACCGAAACTGCGCGACACGTGGACCAGACCCGAGGGGAAGGGCCCGCGCACTCAGCTCGCCTGGGCCCGCGAGGGCATCGTCACGCCGGAGATGCGTTTCATCGCCGCACGGGAAGGCGTCTCGCCGGAATCGGTGCGCGAGGAGGTCGCCGCAGGCCGCGCGGTGATCCCCGCCAACCACAAGCATCCGGAGCTCGAGCCGACCATCATCGGCAAGAAGTTCCTGGTCAAGATCAATGCGAACATCGGCAACTCGGCCGTGTCCTCCTCGATCGCGGAGGAGGTGGAGAAGATGGTGTGGGCCACCCGCTGGGGCGCGGACACCATCATGGACCTGTCCACCGGCAAGAACATCCACGAGACCCGCGAGTGGATTCTGCGCAACTCCCCCGTCCCGGTCGGCACCGTGCCGATCTACCAGGCGCTGGAGAAGGTGAACGGCGACCCGACCGCGCTGACCTGGGAAATCTACCGGGACACCGTGATCGAGCAGTGCGAACAGGGCGTCGACTACATGACCGTCCACGCGGGCGTGCTGCTGCGCTACATTCCGCTGACCGCCAAGCGGGTGACCGGAATCGTCTCGCGCGGCGGATCCATCATGGCGGCCTGGTGCCTCGCGCATCACCAGGAATCGTTCCTCTACACGCACTTCGCGGAGCTCTGCGAGATCCTGGCCCGCTACGACGTCACGTTCTCCCTCGGTGACGGCCTGCGGCCCGGCTCCATCGCCGACGCCAACGACGAGGCGCAGTTCGCGGAACTGCGCACCCTTGGCGAACTGACCAAGATCGCGAAATCCCATGGCGTGCAGGTGATGATCGAGGGTCCGGGACACGTGCCCATGCACAAGATCGTGGAGAACGTGCGGCTCGAGGAGGAGCTGTGCGAGGAGGCCCCGTTCTACACCCTCGGCCCGCTCGCCACCGACATCGCCCCCGCCTACGACCACATCACCTCCGCGATCGGCGCCGCCATCATCGCGCAGGCGGGCACCGCCATGCTCTGCTACGTCACGCCGAAGGAACACCTCGGCCTGCCCAACCGCGACGACGTGAAGGTCGGCGTGATCACCTACAAGATCGCCGCACACGCCGCCGACCTGGCCAAGGGCCATCCGCACGCACAGCAGCGCGACGACGCACTGTCCCAGGCCCGCTTCGAATTCCGCTGGCGCGACCAGTTCGCGCTGTCCCTCGACCCGGACACCGCGCGCGAATACCACGACGAGACCCTGCCCGCCGAACCCGCCAAGACCGCACACTTCTGCTCCATGTGCGGCCCCAAGTTCTGCTCGATGCGGATCTCCGCGGACGTGCGCGAATACGCCGAGCGCCAGGGCTTGAACGACGCGGAGGCACTGCAGGCGGGCATGGCGGAGAAGTCCGCCGAGTTCGCCAGCCACGGCAACGCCGTCTATTTGCCCGTGGTCTCGTAGTCACCGCCGCCCGCCGCATCGCGACGATGCGGCGGGCGACGGAGGGCGAATCCGGCCGAATCTTCGAACCGCATCTCATCTGCTCAGGGGTTCGAGGTAGAGGCGCTCGCAGGGCTAGCGCTCTCAGATCGGTGAGGATTGAGCCGAGTAGCGCGTTTCGAGTCGACTCGTCTTCGGACTCCCAGCCGCTGCCGGTGGCTGCGGACCCGACGTCGCCCTTGCACTTATAAGTGCAAGGGCCTACGGTAAGTAGTACCTGCGAGAGCAGAGAGGAGTTCGAGTCGATGAGTCCGTCACTGATTCACGACGAGAAAGCGGTCGTGTCGATCACCGCAAGCGAAATCGAGCAGGCTCGGGCGTTCCAGGCCCGCGTCGAGCAGGCTCGCGGCGTCGCGTCGGATGATGCAGAGGAGACCATCACTGTCGGTCTCCGAAGTGGGGACTCCGTGGAGATGCCCGCCCAGCTGACGGCGCTGATCTCTCAGATTCTCGACTTCATCAGCCGTGGTTGCACCGTGACTGTCGGCAGTGTCCCGAACGAGGTGACCACCACCGTCGCCGCAAAGATGCTGAGCATCTCACGTCCGACACTGATGAAGCTCGTAAACGAAGGCACGTTGCCCGCGCACAAGGTCGGCTCGCACACGCGACTTTTCAGCAGGGATGTTCTCGCGCACAGGGAATCCCAGCGGGCTGCGCAGCGTCAGGCTTTCGATGACCTGCGCGCTCTCGAAGACGAACTCGGCGTAGTCGACTGACTGCTCACGATGCCTGTTTGATCCGGTAAGTGGTGCCCCGTCCGCTTGTACCATTTACCCCGACGTGGGCGATGCGCACGTCCACTGCGCGGCGGTTTACGCCGCCATCGACATCCTGCTCACCGACAACGATAAGCACTTCACTCAGATGGATGAGCTTCCCTACGAGATCTACACAGCCGATGAATTCTTCGAGCTTGTCGATGACTCGGCCCCCCATATGGTTCGAGCCGTCACCGCGAAGCAGCTCGTCTACCACGTTCGCAATAGCGATACCAGCAGCGCCGCACTCCCCGAACGACTGAAGGCGGCTGGAGCGCCCGCTTTCGCAGAGCGCGTCCGAAAGCATCTGCTGACACTTGATATCAACGCTCTTCTGCGCGAACCGGACTTGTGAAGTACAACGCCTGATACTCCGGTAGGCACCGGCTGGCGTGCGGGTGCGGCGGCATGGAATCGTCGAACTACCTGGCGGTCAATAGGACTGGAGTTCGATCAGCGTTCCCTCCGGGTCGCGCAGGTGGGCGGTGCGCAGACCGGGGCCCCACTGCGGGCGGTCGGTTGGGCCCGCGACAACGGTCGCGCCGTGGTCGGCGCACAGCTTCGCTCCCGCGTCGACGTCGGGCACTCGGCAGACGAACATCACCGTGTCCTGCGACGGTGCGGCAGGCAGCGTAGACGTGCCGATGACCTCCGCCATCGCGGCGCGATCGAAGAGCACTAGTACGCCTTGGTCCGCCACGTCCCAGTTCGCGTATGGACCGGCGGCGGTTCCCTTGACGAGGGTCGCCCCGATCAGCTCGGGTAGCACCGCCGCGTAGAACCCGAAGCATTCGGCGAAGCGGGTGACCAGGAGTCTCGGATGTAGTGCGTCCACGGTGATCTCCGATTAGTTGGTGCGGACCTATTGTAGGTTCGCTCCTACAATAGGGCCATGGATACCGGACGCGCACTCCCACCGAGCCTGCTCGGCCTCGACATCTACCTCCTGTCGCGGGTCGGCAAGGCCGCGCGCACCGGGTTCGCCGACCGCCTTGCCGCTCGCGGCCTGCGCCTGTGGCACATGGCGATCCTCGCGGCGCTCGCCGATTTCGGCCCGCACGCGCAGCGGGACTTGGCCGAGCGCCTGGCCATCCACCCCAGCGACGTGGCCAAGATCGTCGACGAACTCGAAGCCGCCGGTCAGGTGGAACGTGCGCGGGACGAGCGCGACCGTCGCCGCATCACCGTGCGCCTCACCCGGACCGGCCGTACCGCGTTGCGTTCCCTCGATCGCGAAGCCGGTCGGGTCGGCGACGAGATCCTCGGCCCGCTCGACCCTACGGAACGAGAGCAGCTGCATGCGATGCTCGAACGCCTCTTCGCGCATGCGTACCCGGGGTCACGCACCGAGTGATCGCCTCCGCGCGAGACGATCCGGGCGAGGCGAGCGATCTGATCACCCCGCCCTCGTCGCAGAGCGAGTCGCACGCGGGCCACGGCCGTGCCGAGCAGCAGCGTCGCTACCAGATTCCACCGTCACCGACCGCACGACGGCTCGAACTCTGCCCACCGCCGATGCGCCGATGAAACTGTTCAGAGCACCGTCTGTTCGATCAGGCGGCGGGCCGCGCGATCGGTGCGCTCGACCTCGCCGGTGATCAGCCGGTCTTGCAGAATTCCGCGCAGACCCGAAATCAGCAGTGTGGCGACAATTTCCGGGTCATCAATGGAATCGATGACGCGCAGCCCGTCGGCCAGCGCCGAGACGAAGATCGCGATGGCCGAGTTGGCGTAATCGGCATACGGACTGCGCGGCGCACAGGCCGCGCCGAGCACCTGAAGCATCACCCTGACGCTGGTGCGGCCGTCGCCCGAGGCGCTCGCGGTCCAGAAATCCCACAGCCGGTCGCGCAGTTCCGCAGCGTCACCGATGTCGGCGAACATCGCCGCGATGTCGGGGCGCTGCGTCGCCAGCGCTTGGACCAGCAATTCCTCCTTGGTCGTGAAGTAGTAGATCAGCATGCGGGAGCTGGTGCCGAGTTCGGCGGCCAGCGGGCGCAGCGACAGGTCCGCGAGACCGTGATCGGCGATGTAGCGCACGACGGCGGCGAGCAGTTCGGCGCGTTTGGCGTGGTCGAGGGGGCGGGCCATGGGTTGACTGTAGCGATCGGTACAGGTATTCATGACATCGTGACTGTAACAATCGCTTCAGAAACTCGGGATTCGGTCGTGGTCACCGGATACGCGGCGACCACGTCGCTGGCCGACGACATGGATACGACCTGGTCCGGTTTGCTGGCGGGGCACAGCGGAATCGGCGCGTTGGATGACGATTTCGTGGCCGAGTACGACCTGCCGGTCCGCATCGGCGGCAAGTTGAAGTCACAGCCCAGCGGGGAACTGTCCCGGGTCGAACAGCGCAGGCATTCCTACGTCGAACAGATGGCGCTGGTGCTCGGCCGCCGGGTCTGGCGCGCGGCGGGCGCGCCCGAGGTGGACGGCGACCGCTTGGCGGTGGCGATCGGCACCGGGCTCGGCGGTGGTGACGCGCTGATCTCCGCGGTCGACGCGATGCGCGCGGGCGGCTACCGCAAGGTGTCGCCGATGTCGGTGCCGATGGTGATGCCGAATGGTCCCGCCGCCACCGTCGGGCTCGAAATTGGCGCCAGAGCAGGAGTTTTCGCTCCGGTCTCGGCGTGTTCGTCGGGTTCGGAGGCGATCGCGCACGCTTGGCGGCTGATCACCACCGGCGAGGCGGACGTAGTGGTGGCGGGCGGGGTCGAAGGACACATCGACGCCG
The DNA here is from genome assembly GCF_040644075.1 of Nocardia sp. NPDC047038. Taxonomy (NCBI): domain Bacteria; kingdom Bacillati; phylum Actinomycetota; class Actinomycetes; order Mycobacteriales; family Nocardiaceae; genus Nocardia; species Nocardia sp. NPDC047038. Next base: position 244,452 of record NZ_JBEYVQ010000002.1, read on the forward strand.
TGCCCATCGCGAGCTTCGCCATGATGCGCGCCATGAGCACCCGCAACGACGAACCGGAACGCGCGTCCCGTCCGTTCGACCGGGACCGCGACGGGTTCGTCTTCGGCGAGGCGGGCGCGCTGCTGGTGCTCGAATCGGAGCGGCACGCACGCGCGCGCGGCGCGACCGTGCACGGGCGGGTGCTCGGCGCGGGCATCACCTCCGACGCCTATCACATCGTCGCCTCCGAGCCGGAAGGGCTCGGCGCTGCCCGCGCGATGCGCAAGGCCATCGAAACCGCGGGACTGCGGGCTTCGGATATCCAGCATGTGAACGCCCACGCCACGTCGACCTCCATCGGCGACGCCTCGGAGGCCAACGCGATCACCTCGGTCGTGCCCGACGCCTCGGTCTACGCTCCGAAATCCGCGCTGGGGCACTCGATCGGGGCGGTCGGCGCGTTGGAATCGCTGGTCACCATGCTCACCCTGCGGGATCAGGTCGTCCCGCCGACGTTGAACCTCGACAACCTCGATCCGGAGATCGATCTCGACGTCGTCGCGGGCGCGCCACGGACTCAACACATCGATTTCGCACTGAACAACTCGTTCGGTTTCGGCGGGCACAACGTCGCGCTCGCGTTCGGCCGGGTCTGATCCCGAGCCCGTTCCGGGGCGGGTTACCGTCGTTGTGCAAGCGACCGATCGGCCCGAAGGATGGACAGCGACGTGAGCGAGCGTCAGCGAAGCAACCGAGGACACCGCGCGCGGGCGCGCACTGAGTCGAGCGCGGGCGGGGCACGGTCATGACTGACGCCTTCTACCTACCCGATCCCGATCGGCCGGACCGATTCATCTCGACCGAGTTCACCCGTGGCCCCTGGTCGCCGGACGCCCAGCACGCCGGTCCACCGTCGGCGCTGCTCGGGCACGTGATCGAGCGGTGCGAGCCACGGCCCGGGTTCCAGGTCGGCCGGGTCGCCGTCGAGATCCTCGGCCCGGTGCCGCTGGAACCGCTCACCGCGCAGGCGCGCGTCGCGCGTCCCGGTCGCAGCGTCGAACTCATCGAGGCGACACTGTCGACCGAGCGCGGGCCGGTGATGCGGGCGAATGCCTGGCGATTCAAGCTGGCCGAACCGGAATTGCCGCTGCCGGAACGCTTCTTGCCGACGGGCTCGCGCCCCGGCCCGGAGCACGCGGACGCGCCCGAGCCGTTCCCGTCCACCCAGCCGATCGGGTTCCACACGGCCATCGATTACCGGTTCGTCAGCGGATCCTTCTCCGAACCAGGCCCGGCGATCTGTTGGATCAGGATCAAGCACCCGATCGTCGCGGGCACCGATCCGAGCCCGCTGGAACGCACCCTCGCGGCCGCGGATTCCGGCAACGGCGTGAGCGCGGTCCTGGACTGGTCGAAGTACCTTTTCATCAACACCGACCTGACGGTCACCCTGTACCGCCAGCCGGCGGGCGAATGGGTCTGCCTCGACGCCGTCACCTACCCCCAACCCCATGGCATAGGCATGGCGGAATCAGCGCTCTACGACGAAAAGGGTCCCTTGGGCCGCAGCACGCAAACCCTCTTCCTCGGCAACCGATAACCGAGGCAGACCCACTCGGCGTTCGTCACCGACGCGTTCACGGACGGGTCGAGATCTGTTGGACGCCCCAGCCGTTGCCGTCCGGGTCGGTGAAGAAGAAGAATCCGACGTTGTCCAAGGGGTCGGGCATGGGGGTCGGGTTTTCGCCGAGGACTTGGATTTCGGTGAGCTCGACGCCGCGGGAAGTCAGTTCCTCATGGGCTTTGCGCAGGTCGTTGACTACCAGTTGGAGGCCTTGTTGGGATCCGGGCCGCATGTCCGGCACCGCACCCTTGCCGATCACGATCGAGCAGCCCGAGCCGGGCGGCGTGAGCTGCACTATGCGCACCTCCTCGGCGATCTTCGTGTCGTGGTCGACGGCGAAGCCCAGTTGCTCCGCGTAGAACCGCTTGGCTCGGTCGATGTCCGACACGGGCACGATCACGACCTCGAGTGTCCAGTTCACGGCACTTCCTTTCGGCGGACTGCGGTATTCGTACCAGTGCGGACCGGTTCACCCCGGGAAATTCATCGCCGTGCCCACCGCCAGGAGAACTCGTCCGGCGCGGGCGGTGGGCCGGGGAGTTCGCCGTCGGAGCTCAGTCCGGCGACGAGCATCGCGAGCACGCGGCGGCGCAACTGGACCGTGCGCTCGGGGTCGGGCACCGCGACCGCCGCGCAAGATTCCAGGATCAGGCCGAGGTCCTGCGGGGTGACGTCGTCACGCAGCTGGCCGGTGGCGTGGGCGCGGCGCACGAGTTCCTCGGTCGCCTCGCCGGAGCGCAGGACGTCGGGGAGGATCGATTCGTCGGGAGTGAACGTGCCCGCGAGGTGCACGGCGAGGGAATGCACGTCCGCGTCCACCACGCGCTCCAAGAAGCCGACGAGTCCGCGCCATCCGTCCGAATCCTCCAGCGCCGCTTCGGCCTCCTTGTTGTATCGGCGCAGACCGTCATGGCAGAGCGTGCGCAGCAGCACTTCCTTGCTCGGATAGCGGCGGTAGAGCGCGCTGATCCCGACGCCCGCGCGTTCGGCGACGGCGGAGATCGGGGCCGTCGCGTCGGCGAGGAAGACCACGCGGGCGGCCTCCAGGATCAAGCCGTCGTTGCGGGCCGCCTGCGCCTTGCGGCCGGGCAGACCCTTCTGAGCTGGGGCGTCGGATGTTCTCGGCATGAATTCAGCGTAGCACTTGAAACGGAATGATCCGTTCTGTTATGGTTGAAACAGAACAGAGCATTCCGTTTCACTAGGAGCAGGACATGACCGCGATCACCCCCTTCCGCATCGACATCGACCAGGCCGATCTGGACGATCTGCGCGACCGGCTCGCACGTACCCGGTGGGCTCAGCAGATCCCCGGCTCGGGCGACACCTACGGAGTGAGCGTCGAGCGCGTCCGTCACCTGGTCGATTACTGGCGCGACGGGTTCGACTGGCGCGCGGTCGAGAACGCGCTGAACGCCTACCCGCAGTTCACCACCGAGATCGACGGTCAGAACATCCATTTCCTGCACGTGAAATCCGCACAGGAGGACGCGTTCCCGCTGATCCTCACGCACGGCTGGCCCGGCACTTTCGTCGAGTTCGTCGGCGTCATCGAGCCGCTCACCACGGCCGGATTCGATCTGGTGATCCCTTCGGTACCGGGATACGGCTTCTCCGGCCCCACCACCGAGGCGGGCTGGAACGACGCTCGCATCGCCCGCGCCTGGGCCGAGTTGATGCGGCGGCTCGGCTACGCCCGCTACGGCGCGGTGGGCAACGACGGCGGATCGCAGATCTCGCCGGAACTCGGGCGGGTGGCTCCGGAGAACGTCGTCGGCGTGCACGTCGCGCAGGTGTACTCGTTCCCCTCCGGCGACCCGGCCGAACTGGCCGATCTCGACGAGGACGAGCAGCGGTCGCTGGCCACCCTGGACTGGTTCGTGAAGAACAAGATGGGCTTCAACGTGCTGCAATCCCAGCAGCCGCAGACGCTGGCGCACGCGATCACGGATTCGCCCGCCGGATTGGTCGGCTGGAACGGCCAACTGCTCGGCCCGGACCTGGACGACGACTTCGTGCTGACCAATATCGCGATCCACTGGCTCACCGGCACCGCGGGCTCGGCGATTCGGCACTACTTCGAGAAGGACAAGGCCGAGCACCCCACCGCGCCGACCACGGTTCCGCTCGCGCTGTGCGGCTCCTCCGGCGATTTCCACGGCATCCGGCGCTTCGCCGAGCGCGATCACAACATCGTCTCATGGCGCACGCACGATGTGTTCACCCATTATCTGCACCATGTGGCGCCCGCGCTCATGACGGAGGAGATCACGGAGTTCTTCGCGAAGCTGCGCTGAGACAGTCGCTTATGGCATCGAGAGTCGCGGCCATGGTTCGTCTCGATTCCCGCTGATGTACTGGATTCAGCAACAGCACAACAGCTTTCGAACAAGGAGAGAAACCATGCGAATCGCGGTCTTCGGAGCCACCGGTACCGTCGGGCGTCTCGTCGTCGAGCGGGCGCTGCGGGAGGGTCACGAGGTGACGGCCTTCACCCGCAGCGCCGCGAGCGTCACGCAGCGGCACGAGCGGCTGCGCGTCGTGGAAGGCGATGTGCTGGACACCGATTCGGTGCAACGCGCGGTGGAGGGACAGGACGCGGTGCTGATCTCGCTCGGCAACGGCCGCAAGGGCGTGGTCCGGGCGGGCGGAACCAAAGCGATCATCGACGCGATGCGGCGCACGGGCGTGAAACGGCTGATCTGCCAGACGACGCTCGGCGTGGGCGACAGCAGGGGCAACCTGAACTTCCTGTGGAAGTACGTGATGTTCGGCTTGCTGCTGCGCCCGGCCTACGCCGATCACGTCGAGCAGGAGGAGTACGTCCTGGCCAGCGACCTGGACTGGACGATCGTGCGGCCGAGCGCGTTCACCGACGGACCGGCCACCGGCAGCTACCGGCGCGGGTTCCCGGCGGGCGAGCCCGGACTCACCCTGAAGATCTCCCGCGCCGACATCGCCGACTTCATGATCGAGCAACTGACCGACACCACCTACCTGCGCCAGGCGCCCGGTATCTCGAACTGAGCACGTCATCCGGCGACGCCGAGGCGGCCTGGAGCGACACAGCCATCAGGCGTGCTCGTGCAGTTCACCCCACACCGGGAAGGGATCGGGATACTCGGCCCAAGCGCCAGGGCCCGCGGCGAACTCCGCGTCGGTGAGCAGGGCTTCGTCCAACAACGCGCGCACCTTCGCGCAATCCAGCTTCACCCCGATGAACACGATCTCCTGCCGCGTCCGCGCCGCCTGCACCGCCACGCCAACTGGAGGCGAAGGCCTCCCACCCGCGGTCGTCGCCGCCCGCCTCGGGCAGCAAGCACCTGACCGCGACCTGCTCGGCGGCGCCGCGGCGCGCCCGCGTAACCGCCTCGCGCTCACCGGCAGTGAGCAACTGGACCTGTTCTGCGACATCGCCATGTAGCTCCTGAGCCGCGGGCCCAGGCAACCGTGGTCCAGATCACTCAGAAATCTCGAGCAGTGGTGGAACCGTTGCCCCGGCCGTGCCGTCCAACCTTATTGACGGACAACGACTCCCGGCTTTTCTCGTCGGGGCTGGAATTCGACGGCCGTCGCCAAATCAGGACATATCACCGTCCGGTGGAGAGGTTTCCGCTGGACGAGGGTCGAGAGCAGACGGGGGACGACATGACAAGCACACGACTGGCATCGGCGATGCTTTCGCGGTGGCTGCGCCGTTCACCGCCGGTTTCGCGGACACCGCGGTAGCGGCTGCCGCGCCCACGGCCTACCAGCTGCCCGCCACGACCGCCGCCACGCAGGTTAAACCGATCACGGAGGGGCTTTCGCCGGGGCAGCGCAAACCGAAGAAGGTCACGGTCACGGTGCGCTGCGAAGGCTGGTGGCGAACATCGGTTGACCGCTGGTCGGAGCCGGGGTGTTGGTGGTGTGCGCGACCGATGGGCTGGCGGTGGGGGCGGTGGTCTGGACATCGAGCATCTCGTTGAGCGCGGTCGACACCGCGCTTTGGTGGGTGCGTAACTGTTCGGGGCTGCCGGTGCCGGTGACCGCCCAGTCCTCCGCGACGGTGAAGCCGGCGGGAAAAATTACCGCCTTGCTCAATGTTCATGATTGGGTCCAAGTGAGTTTTGGCGAGGGGCCTGACAGGCTACACACCGCGACCATTCGAGTGTTGTCGATTGCTGCGGATCGGACCACGAAGTCGCGGTGGGTGATTTCCATACCAGGGTAGGTGACGTTGTCGATAGTGAGCGCAGCCTCGACGGCGATTGCTTTTGCTGATATTTGGTCGAGGTAGTCCAATCCGGCGTCGGGGGCAAATCTGCTCAACGCACGCGCGGCGAAATCCGCCACCGTGTCGCTGTAGTCGATGAGGTAGGTTTCGACGAATACAGATGACAGGCTGCTGCGGATGGTAACTGACCGCGGCATCTGATTTCGTCCGTATATGCTTATTGAGAAGGGCTCGGGCCTCGCCGGTAGGGCGATGGGTACCCCCAATTGTGCTGCTGCGTGTTGTGGGCTTTGCGGGCCGGAACGACGCGAGGGCGGGTTGGGTGATATGTACATAGGTCCGCTGAATTCCGGCATGTCAAATACTTCCTTCGTGTTGTTTCTGCCGTGTCGAGCATCGACGATAGGCCCTGACTCACGTTTCGGTAAAGGCGAGCGCTCGTGGGCGTGGACCGAGCGTGGCACCTGAGTTACTTACGAAGCAAGCCACAGCCAGCGCGGTGAACACCACGGTCAGATATGCTCGTCGGATTCGAGTCTGCGTCACGTTCAAATTTCAGTTCGTTTCAAGTATGGGGCCAATCACCGGGGGTGTGATGAAGTTCGGCTGGCAGAATCTGCACAATGGCCTGAGTGGCAGCCATACGTTTGATCACGCCGTACCGGTGTTTGCCCCCGATATCACATGGAAGGACTCATTTACCGATACGACCGGCTCCGGTGAAGTAATGGGATCTCTGACCGGCACGATGTATCTCGGAAAGACTGATTGCGAAACGCCCGCTGTCACGGGAATCTTTCAAAGTCGGGTAAGGAGCCAGTCCAGTGCCCCATTCACTTTCAGAGTATGAATGGGGCACTGAGGCCCGTACAACCCCCTTGAGGGACCGGCGTAAGGGGGTCCCGGTAGTAATCGCGCGAAAAACAACACATATGGCTGGACCAGCAGCGATGGCGTTGTGATTGGTTCGGGCTGCGGGCGGGTGTGGTAGGTGCTTGGCTTGGCTGCCGATGAGGTTGGTCGGCCGCCTCGGCGTGAGCCGAGGCGGCCTCGCCGGTCCAGGTGCGGTGCAGCGCGGCTACCCGCTGCTCTACGCCGGTGAAGGTGTCCTCGGTGAATCCGACCAATCCGCCGATACGCGCCGTCACTGCGTCCAGATGCGCCAGATCCACGCCGAACGCGGCCGTCACGGCAGATCCAGCGAAGACGTGGCCGCGGTGGTGGCCCCCACTCGGGCGGTCTCGACCTCGGCCACGTTCGCGACCGAGACACCCAGTAGTTCGCCCATGCCGTCCAGCGCCTCGAGGATACGTATCGCGCCCTGGCGGGTCTCCCTTCATGCCGCGGAGTAGGCGTCGGCGGCCGGGCCGCGCCACGTCGCCATCAGACCGGCTACCTCGGTGTCGGCCGAGCGGATTCCGTCGATAAGCGTTTGCGCGGCTTGCTGGACGTAGCGGCGCCCGCGTCGGACACTTCGGTCGGGACCATCGCGAAATCTGTTCCGGCGCTGGCTGTGTCGGTCATGCAATCCCCTGTCTGCGCAATGTGTCATGCGTTCTCGCATCTGTGATTTTGCAGGGTTGGACGCAGCGCCTACCGTTTCGGTTCCAATCGAGCCGATCTCGAAACCACTACTCGCCGCGAGCAAATTTCGGGCGTACTTCCGCCGGGCGGCATCGATCACAGGATCGATCCGGCCGGGCCGGGCGTAGGGGTGCCGCGCATGGCCTCTCCCTACAGCGATGCCGATCTACCGGCTGAGCACGGCCTGGACCGGAGTGCGCCCGACCCAGCGCGGCCAGCGCCACGATTGTGAACGCCAGCGCGGCGGGCGCTGCGGGAGGGCTACGAGGTGGACGGACCGGCCACCGGCGGCTACCGGCGCGGGTTCCCGGCGGACGAGCGCGGACTCACCCTGAAGATCTCCCGCGCCGACATCGCCGACTTCATGATCGAGCAACTGACCGACACGACCTACCTGCGCCAGGCGCCCGGTATCTCGAACTGAGCACGTCATCCGGCGACGACGAGGCGGCCTGGAGCGACACAGCCATCAGGCGTGCTCGTGCAGTTCACCCCACACCGGGAAGGGATCGGGATACTCGGCCCAAGCGCCAGGGCCCGCGGCGAACTCCGCGTCGGTGAGCAGGGCTTCGTCCAACAACGCGCGCACCTTCGCGCAATCCAGCTTCACCCCGATGAACACGATCTCCTGCCCCGGCGGCACCTCCAGCGACGACCACCAGGCGGCGGGTTCGAAAACCAGGTTCGGTCCCGCTTGCGACCACACCGCCGCCAGCGTCGAGCGGCTCGCGATCCAGCAGAATCCCTTGCTGCGCAGCAGACCACGCAACCGCTCCAGCGCGTCGGAAAGGCGCAGTGGATGGAACGGCCGATCGGCGGTGTAGGTGAGGCTGCGGATGCCGTACTCCTCGGTCTCCGGCGTGTGCCCGCCCGCGAGTTCTTCCACCCAGCCATCGGCTTCCGCCGCCACCACCGGGTCGTAGCGGCCGGTGTCGAGCACCTCGCGCAGGTCGACCACACCGTTAGTGGTCCGCAGCACGTGCGCGCGCGGATTGAGCCTGCGCACCGTGGCCTCCACCGCACCCACCGCCGCGGCGCCGACCAGGTCGGTCTTGTTGACCAGCACGACGTCGGCGAACTCGACCTGATCCACCAGCAGGTCGGCGATGGTGCGCGCGTCGCCGTCGCCCGCCTCCAGGTTCCGCTCGGCCAGCGCTTGCCCGCGCGCCACTTCCGCGAGGAAGGTCGAGGCATCGACCACGGTCACCATGGTGTCCAGCCGGGCGACGTCGCCGAGCCGGAACCCGTCCTCGAACTCCCAGTCGAAGGTCGCGGCCACCGGCATCGGCTCGGAGATGCCGGTGGACTCGATCACCAGCTGATCGAACCGTCCCGCGCGGGCGAGCCGGGCCACCGCCTCGATCAGGTCCTCGCGCAGGGTGCAGCAGATGCAGCCGTTGGTCAGTTCGACCAGCTTCTCTTCGGTGCGGTCGAGGTGGCCTTGGCCCGCGACCAGCGCGGCGTCGATGTTCACCTCACTCATGTCGTTGACGATGACCGCGACCCGGCGGCCCTCCCGGTTGGCGAGGATGTGGTTGAGCAGCGTCGTCTTGCCCGCACCGAGGAAGCCGGACAGCACGGTGACGGGAAGCAGGTCGGAGTCCATGAAGTTAATGATAACGATTTTCATTTTATGTGCACGGGCAGGTCCGGTTGCCCGTAGCGGGAGAACGACGTCGCCGTAGGGTTTGGGTCGTGAAATTGCTGCCATTGCCCGCCGAGGGGCAGACCCCCGTCCGGGCGCTCACCATTGCCGGTACCGATTCCGGCGGAGGCGCCGGAATCCAAGCCGATACCCGCACCATGGCGCTGTGCGGCGTGCACGCCCTGGTCGCGGTCGCGGCGGTGACCGTGCAGAACACGGTGGGCGTCAGCGGTTTCCACGAGATTCCGCCGCAGGTCGTGGCCGCTCAGGTGCGCTCGGTCGCCGGGGACATCGGCGTCGGCGCCGCGAAGACCGGCATGCTGGCCTCGACCGCGATCATCGAGGCGGTCGCGGAGGTGTGCCGGGAGGTCGGCATCGGCCGCGATGGCGAGATTCCGCTGGTGGTCGATCCGGTGGCGGCCTCGATGCACGGCGACCCGCTGCTGCACGCCGAAGCGCTGGACGCGCTGCGCAACACGCTGATTCCGCTCGCGACCGTGGTGACGCCGAACCTGGACGAGGTCCGCCTGCTCACGGGCATCGAAGTAGCGGACGACGATTCGGCGCGGCGCGCGGCCGAGGCGCTGCACAAGCTGGGACCGCGGTGGGCGATCGTCAAGGGCGGGCACCTGCGTTCCTCCGAATACAGCGCCGACCTGCTGTTCGACGGCGAGCAATTCCTCGAGTTCACCGCGCCGCGCATTGCGACCGGCAACGACCACGGCGGCGGCGACACGCTGGCCGCCGCGATCGCCTGCGCGCTCGCCCACGGCTATCCGGTGCCCGAAGCGGTCGAGTTCGCCAAGGAGTGGACCTACCGCTGCTTGGCCGCGTCCTACGATCTCGGCGCCGGCCATGGGCCGGTGTCCCCGCTGTGGCGGTTGCACCGGAGCTGATCGGCGCCATTTCTTGTCGGTGGGCGCTGCGATACTGAAGACGTCGCCGACACGGATGGCTTCAACGGCGAGGCGATCGGAACAACGACGTTCGGCGTGGACGCGGCACGACCTCGGCGCCCGGCCCGGGGGGCGCTCCGGTCACAACGTGGAAAAGGCGAGGTGCAGCGGACGATCGGCCGCGATGGCGATGCCGTGCAGCCGAGCGCTCGCCGCCACCAGCGCGAAGATGGTCTCGCTCAGATAGTCGGCGAACTGCTCGGCCGTCATGGCGGGCGGCTCCAGCCGGTTCACTCCCAGCCACCAATCGGTGGCCGAGGCCACCGCGCCGAAGATCGAATAGATCACCAGCTGCACGTTTTCGACCCGCACCGACTCGTCGTCCACGACGCCTGCGAACAGCTCGGCGGCGCGCCGGGCGGACTGCCTGGCCGATTGCAGCGCGCGATCGGCGTCGTCGGACCGTTGCGTGAAGTGGCTGTGCAGCATGAACCGGAAGACGTTCGGCTGCCGCGACACCACCAGCACGTATTCGGACGCGGCGCGGCGCACCAGGTCACCGGCCGAGTCGCCGGTCAGGTCGAAGCTGGTCATGACCTGTTCCCAGAGCAGGTCGCGAACCCGGTCCACGATCGCGTTGTAGAGGTCGGTCTTGTCCTCGAAATGGCGATACAGCTTCGGCTTGGCCGCGCCCGCCTCCTTGGCGATGTCGCCCATGCTGACGGCGGGGCCGAATTTGTCGAGGGCGCGGAATGCCGCGTCCACGAACTCCTCGCGCACCTTTGTGCGATGCTCGCGCCAGCGCTCGGTGCGGGCGTCCACGCGTTTCGGCGGCTGGTCGTCTTCCGTCCGGCCGCGCAGCATCACGAATCCGGATGCTACCTGCACCGAGCAGCCCCGATGACCGGGCGTCCGCCGGGCATCCACCCGGCGATCCCGAGCTACCAGGAACCTCACAGCTGAGGCCCAGCCCGGTGGCAGTGTGGCCGTCGAGTCTGGTTCGCATGACCGAGACTTCCACCGTCGCGGCGACGGAACGGACCGAGACCACGGGCGCGCCCGTGCTGGACGTGGTGATACCCGTCTACAACGAAGAGACCGACCTCGGCGTGTGCGTGCGCAGACTGCACGCACACCTGCGCGAGGGGTTCCCGTTCCCGGCGCGCATCACGGTCGCCGACAACGCGAGCACCGACGCCACGCTCCAGGTCGCCCAGCTGCTCGCGGAGGAACTGGACGATGTGCGCGTCGTCCATCTGTCCGCCAAGGGGCGCGGTCGGGCGCTGCGCGCGGTGTGGGAACACTCGGACGCGCAGGTGGTCGCCTACATGGACGTCGACCTGTCCACCGACCTGAACGCCTTGCTCCCGCTGGTCGCGCCGCTGATCACCGGGCATTCCGACCTGGCTATCGGCACCCGGCTCGACGCCGCGTCCCGCGTGGTGCGCGGACCCAAGCGCGAGATCATCTCGCGCTGCTACAACCTGCTGCTGAAGGCCTCGCTGCGCGCGCACTTCTCCGACGCGCAGTGCGGCTTCAAGGCGATGCGCACGGAGGTGGCGCGCCGCCTGCTGCCGCTGGTGCACGACGGGGAATGGTTCTTCGACACCGAATTGCTGGTGCTCGCCGAGCGGGCGGGTCTGCGGATTCACGAGGTCCCGGTGGACTGGATCGATGACCCGGACAGCCGCGTCGACATCATCGACACCGCCCGCAAGGACCTGCTCGGCATCTGGCGGCTTGGTCGGGCGCTGGCGACCGGCGCGCTGCCGCTGGAGGAACTGCGCCGCTCGGTGGGCCGGGAACCGCTGGTGCCCGGGGTGCCGCTGGGCATGGTGGGTCAGCTGGTGCGGTTCGCGATCGTCGGTGTGTTGAGCACGCTGGCCTACCTGCTGCTCTACGTGGCGCTGCAGCCATTGACCGGCGCGCAAGTGGCGAACTTCGCCGCCCTGCTGATCACGGCGGTGGGCAACACAGCGGCCAACCGGGCCTTCACCTTCGGCGTGCGCGGCTCGAACGGGGCCGTGTCGCACCAGTTCCAGGGTTTGGTGATCTTCGGCATCGGGCTGGCGCTCACCAGCGGTTCGTTGTTCGCGCTGCATCGGTGGGCGCCGGACTCCTCGGTGCATCTGGAACTGTTCGTGCTGGTGGTGGCCAATCTGGTGGCGACGCTGCTGCGGTTCGTCGGGCTGCGCTGGGTGTTCCGCGACAGCGGAGGCGATCGTGCGTCGAACGCATCGGGGCTCGCCGCGGAGGTTCGTCGATGACGGCGACTCTGACCGCGCAACCGGTCGCGGCCGAACCGCGGCCTCGGACCAGAAGGAACTGGGAGTTTCCGGCGCTGGCGGCGCTGCTGCTCGGCACGGCGGTGGCCTATCTGTGCAACCTGAGCGCCAACGGGTGGGCGAATTCGTTCTATTCCGCCGCGGTGCAGGCGGGCTCGGTGTCGTGGAAGGCGTTCTTCTTCGGATCCTCCGACGCGGCCAACTCGATCACCGTGGACAAGCCACCCGCCTCGCTGTGGTTGATGGAGCTTTCGGTGCGGGCCTTCGGGCTGGGCAGCTGGAGCATCCTGGTGCCGGAGGTGCTGCTCGGCGTGGCGAGCGTGGCACTGCTGTGGGCGACGGTGCGCAGGCCGTTCGGGCCCGCGGCCGGATTGCTCGCCGGGTTGGCGCTGGCGGTGACGCCGGTCGCGGCGTTGATGTTCCGCTTCAACAATCCCGAAGCGCTCTTGGTGTTCTTGATGATCGCCGCCGCCTGGGCGATGACCCGGGCGGTGGAGGACGGCCGCTGGCGGTGGCTGGTGCTGACCGGCGCGCTGATCGGATTCGGCTTCCTCACCAAGCAATTGCAGGTGCTGCTGGTGGTTCCGGCGCTCGCGCTGACCTATCTGCTCGCGGGGCCGCCGAAACTCGGCAAGCGCATCCTGCAACTCTTCGCGGCCGGGGCCGCGATGGTGGTGGCCGCGGGCTGGTGGTTGCTCGCGGTGGAGTTGTGGCCCGCCTCGTCCCGTCCGTGGATCGGCGGATCGCACGAGAACTCCATCCTGGAACTCACCCTCGGCTACAACGGGCTCGGCCGGCTCAACGGCAACGAGCGCGGCAGTGTCGTACCGGGCGGCGGTGAGCTGCCGCGGGGCGGCAACGGCATGTGGGGGGAAACCGGCATCACGCGGATGTTCGAACCGGCACAGGGCGGTCAGATCGCGTGGTTGATCCCGGCCGCGCTGGTCGCGCTGATCGTCGGAATCCTCCTGCGCGGCAAAGCGGCTCGCACCGACCGGCAGCGCGCTTCGCTCGTCCTCTGGGGCGGATGGCTGCTGGCGACCGGGCTGGTGTTCAGCTTCATGGCCGGGATCTTCCACCAGTACTACACCGTCGCACTGGCTCCGGCCATCGCCGCGCTGGTCGGCGCGGGCGCGGTCCTGGCGTGGCGGGGGCGGCATCGGCCGTGGGTGCGGCTGGCGTCGGCACTGGCGGTGGGTCTCACCACGGCGACCGCCTGGATGCTGTTGTCGCGCAGTCCGGAATGGCAGTCGTGGCTGCGCTGGACGGTGCTGGTCGTCGGCGTGCTCGCGACACTCGCCGTGCTCGTTCCCGCGCCGCGCAAGCTGGCCGTGGTGTCGGCGCTGGCGGTCGCGTTCACTTTCCTGGCCGGGCCCGTGGCCTATGCCGTCGATACCATCGCGACGCCACACGCCGGTTCGATTCCTTCGGCGGGGCCGAACGTCGCGATGCGCGGGCGGCCACCGTGGGGCGAAGGCATGCCCGGCATGGGTCGCCGCATGCAGAACGGAACGAGCACGGGCCGCGACGGCGCCGCGCAAGCACCGGGTGGCACACCGCCGGACGGAGGTTCGCCGGGTCCGCAGGGCACGGACGGCCGAATTCCACAGCCGGGCAGCCGACTTCCGGGTTCTGGACCGCAGGGCAACGCACCCGGCGGCCGGACACCGAGCGGCGGACGCCAGGGCACCACGCCCAACGGGCAGGCCCCCGGCGGCGCGGGTACACCGCCGGGCTTCCCACCCGACGGGCAAGCTCCTGACGGCGCGGGTACACCGCCGGGTTTCCCGCCCGGCACCGCGCCGCAAGGCACCGCGCCCGGCGGGCAGACACCGGACGGCACGGTGTTCCCGCAAGGAACGGGCGGTATGCCCGGAGACGGCGGTCCTGGTCCCAATGGCGGCGGCGGGATGGGCGGCCTCCTCGGGGCGAGCGAACCGAGCGCGCAGATCGTGTCCCTGCTCGAGCAGAACGGCGGCGACTACACCTGGGTGGCCGCGGCCATCGGCTCGAACAGCGCCGCGGGCTTGCAGTTGGCCACCGAACTTCCGGTGATGCCGATCGGCGGCTTCAACGGCAGTGACCCCTCGCCGACGCTGGAGCAGTTCCAGCAGTACGTCGCCGAAGGGAAGATCCACTACTTCGTCGGCGGCGGCCGTGGCGGGCCCGGTTCATCCAGCTCCTCCCCCAGTGCGCAGATCACGCAGTGGGTCGAGGAGAACTTCACCGCCATCCAGGTGGACGGGGTCACCTTGTACGACCTGACCGCCACCCACTGAAACCACGCGATGCGGCCCTGTCGCCCTGCATTCCCTCGGGGCCGCATCGCCTTCCGGTGTTCAGCGCATTCCCCTGCACTCGCTGAACACCGCATCCGCACCGGCGTCATACCTCGGCGCCGGTGCGGACCGCGTTTTCGATGCCTCCGGGTGGCTACCGGACGGACTCGATCCACTCGGCGAACGTCGGGCCTGCGAGCTTGGCGTGCGGGCCGGGGAGAAGTCCACCGTTTTCGTACACCTCACGGTCGGGGTTGTCCTGGTCGCTCACCTCGACGACGTGTGCGGGCGCGCCGCGGCGGGCGGCAAGCAGGGTTGCGGCGCCGGCCATCGTTTCCGGTTGCGGGCCCGCGATTTCCGGGAAAGGAGCCGCGGTGATCTCGGGAGCGAGCGCGAGGCGGACGAGTTCCTCGGCGACGGTACGCGCGGCGACCAATTGGGTGCGCATCTCGGCCACGTAGGCGGTGTCCCCCTGGGTGCCCCACCCCATCATCAGCTCGACCAGTTCGTGGAACTGCGCCGCACGCAGGATCTGCACCGGCAGCGGCCCTTCCAGCAGCACTCGCTCGTGGACCAGCTTGGCCGCGTTGTATCCGGCGGTGGTGCCGTCGATGCCGATGATCGACGCCACCACCAGACGCTCGACCCCTGCCTTCTGTCCCGCTTCGTGCAGATTGCGCGCGGTCGCGGTGAAGAAGGCCGTCGCCACCTCCCGGTCCGGGGACGGCGTGCTGGAAACGTCGATCACGACGCGCACACCATCCAGCGCATCGACCAGGCCCCGCCCGGTCTCGATGTCGACACCGTCGGCCCGGGAGAAGGCGACCACGTCGTGCCCCTGCTCGTTCAGCACATCCACCACGTGCCTGCCCAGCCGCCCGGTCGCGCCCGCTACCGCGATCTTCGTGCCCTTCGCCATGGCCCTCACTCCTTGTGTCGCTGCGTCGTTTCGCGTTCACAGGAAGGACGACGCGACGCCGGCGAGTGTGACATCGACGCGAAGGCGCTCGGAGTCGTCACCGGCGCAGGCTATTCGAGCGTCAGGTCTTGGCACACCGCAAAACTCCAGCGATGATGATCGGATGCGTGACAGCGCACGTTCCGGAGCGGGAACCCGGAGCGCATCAGGTCACGTGTCCACCGCGAACATTCAGGGAAACAGTTGAACGCTTTCACGAAGCTGGCCGTGACGGTGGTCAGCGCACTGGTCGCAACCGCGCTCACCGTCGGATTCGCCGCCACCGCGTCGGCCGCGCCCGTCGACCGCACCGAACCGATCGCCGCGGCGACCATCGAGGCCCCGCAGGTGACCTACATCAAGGCGTGCCTGCCGCCCGGCGACACGATCGAACTGCGCACGGGAATCGGCGCGGCGATCGGCGCCGCCATCGGCGCGCTGGTCGGCCTGCCCGTCTTCTTCGTCGGCGCGATCCCCGGCGCGATCATCGTCGGCCTGATCGGCGCCGCCATCGGAGCCTCCTCCTACGCCATCGATTCCGGGCGCCTCGAGCAGCAAGGACTGTGCTGATCGAGCACAGCGCATGAGTGCGCCGAGTTCGGTAGAGCCCTAAGCGAATCGTTGACTATGAGGGGCGCGAGTTGTCTGTCGCGCCCCTACCGATCCACGCGATCACATGCACCGGGACATCGGGACCCGGTAAGCATCGCTTCCCGCACAGGGAGGCCAAAAGTGACACACGTTACATTTCCCAATGGTAATACTACTTTCGTAGTAGCCGTATCGTTAGACGAGCTCACGGTTTCAGCGTTGCCCTCGGGACCGCGCCGATCATGTTGTCCGGCACCGGTTCTGCCGATCGATCGTCATCTGATGAAGGAAAGTTCATGGCAACTGTCGCACCGGCGACAACTGTCGTTGTCGCGCAGGCGACGGAACTATCGACCGCGCGTAGCCGACCGCCACGAGCCGCGCTCGCCCTGGGCGCGGCCATCGTGTTCACCGCGATCTCCCTGGCGGCCTGGCTGCTGTTCTTGCGGCCGAACTGGGAAATGTACTGGCACCAAATAGATCTGCAGGTGTACATGTGGGGCGGCAAGGCCGCCGCCCTGCACCCGGGCCAGTTGTACGCCGCCCGCGGCCCGATGTTCCTGCCGTTTCTCTATCCCGTCTTCGCCGCGTGGATCTGCGCCGAATTGGCGCGGTTCCCGATCAACTACATCGGCACCGGCATGGTGGTCACGACGCTGATCTCCCTGTATGTCAGCGTGTGGTGCACCGCTGTACTGATGCGGTATCGGCGTGGGCTCGGCATGCTGGCGATGACGCTTGCCGTGGGCAGCGCCGCGCTCTGGCTCGAGCCGGTGCAGCAGACCTTCCGCTTCGGGCAGATCAGCATGATCCTGATGGCGATGGTCCTGGGCGACCTCGCCATGCCGAAACACCGCCGGAGTCGCGGCATCCTCATCGGTATCGCCACCGGCATCAAACTGACGCCCGCGGTGTTCGTCGTCTATCTGGTGATCACCCGCCAATTCAAGGCCGCCGCCGTCGCGATGGGCGCGTTCGCGGCCACGGTCGCGGTCGGTCTCTGGTATCGGCCGACCGAGGCGATCCAGTTCTGGACCTCGACCGTGGCGTCGCAGAACCGGATCGGCTTCGCATACGTGCAGAATCAGTCGCTCAACGGTGTGCTCGGCCGCCTGCAATGGACCACGTGGGACAGCCACGTGGTGTGGCTCTTCGGCGCCGGCGGGCTCGGGCTGGCCGGGTTGGCCGCGGCGCGAATCGCCTACCAGCGGGGAGACGAGATGCTCGGCGCCCTGCTCGCCGCCGGTGTGACGCTGCTGTGCTCACCGATCTCCTGGACCCACTACTGGGTGTGGGCGGTGCCCGCGCTCGTCTGGGCCGTGCACGCACTGTCCCGCCGATCGTGGACAGCCGGCATCACCGTGCCCGGCGCGATCGCGTTGTTCGCCTTCGCGTGGCCGATGCAGGTCGACTCGATCGGAACATGGGATCAGACGCTGCCGCTGCTTCCGCAAGGCCTGATCTGGTTCGTACCCCAGACCAACGGCCGGGAATTCCACTGGACCGTCGTGCAATTCCTGGTCGGCAACTCCTACGCTCTGCTCACTCTCGCCGCCATGGTCGCCGCGATAGTCCTGCTGCTGAGCGCGCCGAGACCGCCGATCGCGGACTCCCGATCAGCGAGGAGCGTGCAAAGCGGCGTGTAGCGTGGCCGCCCATTGCTCGACTATGCGCTTGCGGCGGGCCGAGTCGTCGGTGAGGACGTCGGCCAACCCCAGGCCGCGGGCCATGTCCAAGGTCGCCTGGACCAGGTGATGGGTGACCGGATCGGAGTCGTCCACGCCGAGAGCCTCGATCGCGCGACGATGCGACGCGCGGCCGAAGCGGGCTTCCAGCGGGACGATGCGTTCGCGCAGCACCGGGTCGGCGGCGGCGTGCGTCCACACCTGCAACGCGGCTTTGAACAGCGGACTGGTGTACGACTCGACCAGCCCCGCCACCACCGCCTCCGTACGGCCGACGCCGTCGCCCAGCTCCCCCAGCGACGACGCCTCTTGCACCGCCTGCCCGCTGCGCGTGTCGAACATGAACTCCAGCGCGGCGGTGATCAGATCCTCCCTGGTGGGAAAGTGATGCTGCGCCGCGCCACGCGACACCCCGGCCCGTTCGGCGACGACCGCGACCGTCGCGGCCGCCCAGCCCATCTCGGCCAGACAGTCGATGGTCGCCTCGAGCAGGCGCTGCCGGGTGGCTCGGCTGCGGTCCTGCTTGGGTTCGTGGGGTGTCGCCATGGTCGTTATTCTGCCCAGCTCGGCGGGCGGCGCTGCAAAAAGGCCAGCATGCCCTCGTGCACTTCGGGGGTGCCGAAGAAGCTCGCCGAACGCCGCGCGAGCTCCTCGGCTGAGGCGTCGAACTCCGCGAGGATGCCCGCGTTGACCAACCGCTTGGCCTCGGCCAGCCCCTGCGGGGAGCCCTTGCGCACTTCCCCGCACAGCCGCGCCACCTCGGCGGCCGGGTCGTCGGCGGTCACCGTGACCAGGCCGATCTGCTCGGCGACGGCGGCGTCGAACTTCTCGCCGGTGAGGTAGTACCGGCTGGCCGCGCGCGGATCGAGCCTGGGCAGCAGGGTCAGCGAGATCATGAACGGCGCCAGCCCGATCCGCACCTCGGTGAGCGCGAAACTGCTGCCCGGCCCGGCCACGACGATGTCGCAACCGGCCACGATGCCCATGCCGCCCGCCCGCACGTTGCCGTCGATCCGCGCGATCACCGGCTTCGGGATCTCCACCAGCCTGCGCAGCACGCCGATCATGACCCGGGTGCGCTCGTCGGCGGCCACGGCCGGATCGGCGTCGCTCGCCTCGCTCAGATCGGCGCCGGCGCAGAACGTGTTGCCGGTGTGCGCGAGCACGACGACGCGCACCTTCTCGTCGTCGGCGGCGTCGTCGAGTCCGCGCAGCAGCTCGGCGACCAGCTTGGACGACAGCGCGTTGCGGTTGTGCGGCGAGTCGAAGGTGAGCGTCGCCACGCCGCCGCTCACCTCGTAGCGGACGAACGGAGCCGTCTCGGTCATGCGCGTCCTCTCAGTACGACTTCGGCAGGCCCAGCGAGTACTGGGCGACGAAGTTCAAGACCATTTCCCGGCTCACCGGCGCGATGCGGCCGATGCGAGCGGCGGCGAGCATGGCGGCCAGTCCGACGTCCTTGGTCAGGCCGGAGCCGCCGTGGGTCTGGACGGCCTGGTCGAGCGCCTTGATGCTGGCTTCCGCCGCCGCGTATTTCGCCATGTTGGCGGCCTCGGCGGCGCCCATCTCGTCGCCCGCGTCGTAGAGGGTCGCGGCCTTCTGCATCATCAGCTTCGCCAGCTCCACTTCGACCTTCACCTGCGCCAGCGGATGCGAGATGCCCTGGTGCGCACCGATCGGCGTCTTCCACACCGTGCGCTCCTTGGCGTATTCCACCGCGCGTTCGATGGCGTAGCGACCCATGCCGACGGCCATCGCGGCGCCCATGATCCGCTCCGGGTTCAGGCCAGCGAACAACTGCATCAGCGCCGCGTCCTCCTTGCCGACCAGCGCGGTGGACGGCAGCCGGACGTCGTCGAGGAACAGGTTGTACTGGTGATCGGGCTCGATGATGTCCATCTCCTGCGCCGTCTTGGTGAAGCCTTCGGCCTCGGTCGGCACGATGAACAGGGCGGGCTTGAGCTTGCCGGTCTTGTGGTCGGAGGTGCGGGCCACGATCAGCACGGCCTCGGCCTGGTCAACGCCGGAGATGAAGATCTTGCGGCCGTTGAGAATCCAGTCGTCACCGTCGCGGCGCGCGGTGGTGGTGATCTGGTGGGAGTTGGAGCCGGCGTCGGGCTCGGTGATGCCGAACACCATCTTGCCGGAGCCGTCGGCGAGCTTGGGCAGCCATTCCTGCTTCTGCTCGTCGGTGCCGTACTTGGTGATGATGGTGCCGCAGATGGCCGGGGACACCACCATCAGCAGCAGGCCCGCGCCCTGCGCGGACAGCTCCTCCATCACCAGCGACAGCTCGTACATGCCCGCGCCGCCGCCACCGTATTCCTCCGGCAGGTTCACGCCGAGGAACCCGAGTTTGCCCGCCTCCTGCCACAATTCGTCCAGCGGCTCGCCCTTGCGCGCCTTCGGCAGCACGTAGTCGCGGTAGTTGTACTTCGTGGCCAGCGCGGCGACGGCGGCCCGCAGCGCCTTCTGCTCGTCGGTTTCGATGAAGCGCCCACCCGTCTCCCGGCCGCCGCCCCTCACCGAATCGCTGCGCGATGCTGTAGTCATAACTTCTCCTGGGTTTCTACGGTTTCGACGACCGCGAGCACGGCGCCGACGTCGACCTGCTGGCCGACGGTGACGTTGACGGCGCTGAGCACGCCCGCGGCGGGCGCGGCGATCGTGTGCTCCATCTTCATCGCCTCCAGCCACAGGATCGGCTGGCCCTGTTCGACGTGGTTGCCGACCTCCGCGCCGAGCCGGATCACGCTGCCCGGCATTGGCGCAAGCAGAGAACCGGTGGCCACCTGGTCGGCCGGATCGCTGAAACGCGGCAGCCTGCGCAGAGCCACCGGGCCGAGCGGCGAGTCGACGTAGACCTGGTCGCCGTAGCGGGCGATCTCGAACTGCCTACGCACCGGGCCGCGCTCACCCGGAACCGACAGCACGACGCGATCGGGAGCCGACTCTACGAGAGCGAGACCGTCGTGACCGTCCACGGTGACGGCGGTCCGGCCGAACCGGTAACCCACCTCGTGCGTTCCGGTAGCGCGGCTTTCGTAGGACTTGCGCTGTGACTGCGAGGGGAGATTGCGCCACCCGCTGGGCAGCCCGCCGCCCACCCGCGCGCTGCCCCGGTTGGCGGCGGCGTCGGCGAGCGCGGCGGCCACGATGGACAGCGCCTCGTCGAACTCCGACGCCAGCGGCGCGGCCAGGGCGGCCAGCCCATGCGTGGTGAAGAACGCGGTGTCGGTGTCACCCGCCAGGAACGCCGGATGACGCAGCACGCGCACCAGCAGGTCGCGGTTGGTGACCAGGCCGTGGATCTTCGCGCGGTGCAGCGCCGAAGCCAGCAATCGTGCTGCCTCGCCGCGCGTTTCGGCGTAGGAGATGACCTTGGCCAACATCGGGTCGTAGTGCACGCCGACCACCGAGCCGTCCACCACGCCTGTGTCGAGCCGCACGCCCGGGCGGTCCAGCAGGTCGAACTCGATGAGCACCGACGGGATATCGATCCGGTGCACGGTGCCGCTCTGCGGCTGCCAGTCGTGCGCCGGATCTTCGGCGTAGAGCCGGACCTCGATCGAATGCCCGTGCATGGCAGGCGGTTCTGCGGGCAACACGCCGCCCGCGGCGACGTCCAGTTGCAGGCGTACCAGATCCAGCCCGGTGGTGCACTCGGTGACCGGATGCTCCACTTGCAGGCGGGTGTTCATCTCCAGGAAGAAGAACTCGCCCTGCTCGTCGGCGAGGAACTCGACGGTGCCCGCGCCGGTGTAACCGATCGCGCCCGCCGCCAGCCGCGCCGCCTCGAACAGCCGCGCCCGCATACCCTCGGTGCGCTCCACCAGCGGCGACGGAGCCTCCTCTAGCACCTTCTGGTGGCGGCGCTGGATCGAGCACTCACGCTCGCCGACCGCCCAGATCGTGCCGTGCGTGTCGGCCATCACCTGGACTTCGATGTGCCTGCCGGTCTCGAGGTAGCGCTCGCAGAAGACCGTCGGATCGCCGAAGGCGGATTCCGCCTCGCGCCGGGCGGCCTCGATCTGCGAAGTCAGGTCGGCCAGCTCGCGGACCACGCGCATGCCGCGCCCGCCGCCACCGGCGGACGCCTTGATCAGCACCGGCAGGTGCGCCTCGGTGACCTCGGCCGGGTCCAGTTCGGCGAGCACCGGCACGCCCGCGGCGTCCATCATCTTCTTCGCGGCGACCTTCGAGCCCATCTGCTCGATCGCCTCGACAGGCGGCCCGATCCAGACCAGCCCGGCGTCGAGCACGGCCTTGGCGAATTCGGCGTTCTCGGAGAGGAATCCGTATCCAGGATGGATGGCATCGGCGCCAGCGGCGACCGCGGCCTCGATGATCAGCTCACCGCGCAGATAGGTCTCCGCGGGCGTGTTGCCGGGCAGGCGCACCGCGGCGTCCGCCTCGGTGACATGCGGCGCGGCGGCATCCGCGTCGGAGTACACCGCGACGGTGCCGAGACCCATCCTGCGGCAGGTCGCGAAGACCCGGCGGGCGATTTCGCCACGGTTGGCGACAAGGACATTCGTGAGCCCACCCGTCACCCGGCCGCCGCCCTTCATCGAATCGCTCTGCGATGCAGTCATCGTCGGCCTCACATTCGGAAGACGCCGAAGCCGTCGGCGCCTTTGATCGGGGCGTTGTGAATGGCCGACAGGGACATTCCCAACACGGTGCGGGTGTCGCGCGGGTCGATGACGCCGTCGTCGTAGAGCCGCCCGGACATGAACATCGCCAGCGATTCGGCCTCGATCTGCGCCTCCACCATGGCGCGCATCCCGGCGTCGGCCTCCTCGTCGAACGGCAGGCCCTTCGCCTCGGCGGCGGCCCGGCCGACGATCGAGATGACGCCCGCCAGCTGCGCACCGCCCATGACGGCGGATTTCGCACTGGGCCAGGCGAAGACGAAGCGCGGGTCATAGGCCCGGCCGCACATGCCGTAGTGGCCCGCGCCGTAGGACGCGCCCATCAGCACCGAGATGTGCGGCACCTTCGAATTGGAGACCGCGTTGATCATCATCGCGCCGTGCTTGATGATGCCCTTCTGCTCGTACTCCTTGCCGACCATGTAGCCGGTGGTGTTGTGCAGGAACAGCAGCGGGGTGTTCGACTTGTTGGCCAGCTGGATGAACTGGGTGGCCTTCTGCGATTCCTCGGAGAACAGCACACCGCGCGCGTTGGCCAGGATGCCGACCGGGTAACCGTGCAGCTCGGCCCATCCGGTGACCAGGCTGCTGCCGTAGAGCGGCTTGAACTCGTCGAAATCCGAGCCGTCCACGATGCGGGCAATCACCTCGCGCGGATCGAACGGGATCTTCAGATCCGACGGCACGATGCCGAGCAGATCCTCCGGGTCGTAGAGCGGTTCGATCACCTCGGCGCGCGGGGCGGGCCCCTGCTTGCGCCAGTTCAGCCGCTTGACGATGGAGCGGCCGATGCGGATCGCGTCCTGCTCGTCCACGGCGTAGTAATCCGCCAGGCCGGAGATCCGCGCGTGCATGTCCGCGCCGCCGAGGGATTCGTCGTCGGATTCCTCACCGGTGGCCATCTTGACCAGCGGCGGACCGCCGAGGAACACCTTGGAGCGCTCCTTGATCATCACCACGTGATCGGACATACCGGGGATGTAGGCGCCGCCCGCGGTGGAGTTGCCGAACACCAGCGCGATGGTCGGGATGCCCGCCGCCGACGCCTGGGTGAGGTCGCGGAACATCCGGCCGCCGGGGACGAAGACCTCCTTCTGCGTCGGCAGGTCCGCGCCGCCGGATTCCACCAGCGAGATCACCGGCAGCCGGTTCTCCCGCACGATGTCGTTGATCCGCAACGTCTTGCGCAGCGTCCACGGGTTCGAGGTGCCGCCGCGCACGGTCGGATCGGGCGCGACGATCATGCACTCGACACCCTCCACGATGCCGATGCCCGCGATGGTGCTGCCGCCGACGTGGAATTCGCTGCCCCAGCCCGCCAGCGGGCACAACTCCAGGAACGGCGAGTCCTCGTCGACGAGCAGTTCGATGCGCTCGCGCGCGGTCAGCTTGCCGCGCTTGCGATGCCGCGCCAGCTTGTCCGGCCCACCGCCCGCGATGGCCTTGGCGAACTCCGCGTCGACCTCGGCGAGCTTGGCGGTCATCGCTTCCGCGGCCGCCTCGTACTCGGGCGCGGCGGTGTCCAAGGTGCTGCGCAGAATGGTCATGACTGGTACCCCAATCGCTTCGCCGCCAGTCCGGTCAGTATTTCGGTAGTGCCGCCGCCGATCCCGAGGATGCGCATATCCCGATACTGGCGCTCGATCTCGGATTCGCGCATGTAACCGAGGCCGCCGAACAACTGGACGGCCTGGTTGGCCACCCACTCGCCCGCTTCCACCGCGGTGTTCTTCGCGAAACACACCTCGGCGATCAGGTCGGTCTCGCCTTCGGCGCTGCGCTGCACCACATCCCGGGTGTAGACGCGGGCCACATCGATCCGACGCGCCATCTCGGTGACCGTGTTCTGCACCGCCTGCCTGCTGATCAGCGGGCGGCCGAAGGTCTCGCGATTGCGCACCCACTCCAGCGTCAGTTGCAGGCAACGCTGCGCGCTGGAATACGCCTGCACCGCCAGCCCGACGCGCTCGCTGACGAACGCGCCCGCGATCTGGTAGAAGCCGGAGTTCTCCGGGCCGACCAGGTTCTCCACCGGCACCCGGACGTCGACGTAGGACAGTTCGGCGGTGTCGGAGGCCAGCCAGCCCATCTTGTCCAGCTTGCGGCTGACCGTGAAGCCCGGCGTGTCCTTGTCGACGATGAGCAGCGAGATGCCGCCGGAGCCCGGCCCGCCGGTGCGCACCGCGGTGACCACGAAGTCGGCGCGGACGCCGGAGGTGATGTAGGTCTTGGCGCCGTTGACGATGTAGTGGTCGCCGTCGCGGCGCGCGGTGGTGGTGAGGTGCCCGACGTCGGAGCCGCCGCCGGGCTCGGTGATCGCGAGCGATCCGATCTTCTCGCCCGCCAGCGTCGGCTTCACCCAGCGCTCGATCTGGTCGGCGTTGCCCGAGGCGATGATGTGCGGCACGGAGATGCCGCAGGTGAACAGGGAGGCGAACAACCCGCCGGACGCACCGGCCTGGTGCATCTCCTCGCAGACGATCATCGCGTCAACGCCGTCGCCGCCGGAACCACCCGCGGATTCCGGGAACTGCACGCCGAGCAGGCCGAGCGCGCCCGCCTTCTTGTGCAGCTCGCGCGGGATCTCACCGGCGCGCTCCCAACCGTCCAGGTACGGCAGGATCTCGCGTTCCACGAATCCGCGCACCGTCGATCGCAATTCGCGTCGTTCCGGCGTTTCCCAGAGTTTCGTCATGTCAGCAGCTCCACTGGAATGTCGAGGTGACGAGACCGCAGCCATTCGCCGAGTCCCTTGGCCTGCGGGTCGAAGCGGGCCTGATAGGCCACGCCCTGGCCGAGCAGGCCTTCGATGATGAAGTTCAGCGCCCGCAGATTGGGCAGGACGTGCCGGGTGACGGTCAGCGAAGCCGCCTCCGGGAGTAGTTTTTTGATGCGCTCCACGGTGAGCGAGTGCACCAGCCAGCGCCATTGCTCGTCGGTGCGCACCCACACACCGATATTCGCGTCACCGCCTTTGTCACCGCTGCGTGCCAGCGCGACGGTTCCCAGCGGCATGCGGCGCGTTTCCCCGGCGGGCAGCGGTTCCGGAGCGGGCGGCTCGTCGACGGCGGCGAGTTCGGCCGTCTCCGTCGCCGGGGCGATCTCGACGCGGGCGCCGTCGGGCAGCACCGCCGTGTGCGGCACTTCGGCGGCGTCGACGAACCCGGGCGTGAACACGCCGTAAGGAGAACCGTTGCCCGGCAAGGTGGTGAAGCTGCACCCCGGATAGCTGGCCAGCGCCAGCTCCACCGCGACGTTGGAGAACGCGCGCCCGACCTTGTTCGGGTCCGGGTCGCGCACCACGCAGCGCAGCAGTGCGCTGGCCTGCTCCTCGGTGTCGGCGTCCGGGCGGTCCAGGCGGGCCAAGGTCCAGGTCAGCTCGGACGGTCGGCTCGGCAGCCAGGACTCCAGTTGCCGTTGCGCCAGTTCAGCTTTCGCTTCGATGTCCAGGCCGGTGAGCACGAATTCCATCTCGTTGCGGAAGCCGCCGAGGGTGTTCAGCGAGACCTTGAGCCGGGGCGGCGGGGCCTCACCGGTGACGCCGCTGATCCGCACTCGGTCCGGGCCGTCCTGGTCGAGCCGGATGGTGTCCAGGCGGGAGGTGACGTCGGGCCCGGCGTAGCGCGCTCCCTGGATCTCGTACATGAGCTGGGCCTCGACCGTGTCGACGGTGACCGCGCCGCCGGTGCCCGCGTGTTTGGTGATGACGCTGCCGCCGTCGGCGCGGATCTCCGCGATCGGGAAACCCGGCCTGCCCAGATCGGCGAGCTCGGTGAAGAAGGCGTAGTTGCCGCCGGTGGCCTGGGTGCCGCACTCGATGACGTGCCCGGCCACGACCGCGCCGGCCAGGCGGTCGTAATCCGTTCGGCCCCAGCCGAAGTGCGCGGCGGCGGGGCCGACGATCACCGAAGCGTCGGTGACCCGGCCGGTGACCACGATGTCCGCGCCCGCGTTCAGGCATTCGACGATGCCCCACGCGCCGAGGTAGGCGTTGGCGGTCAGCGGCGCGCCGAAGCCGAGGTCACCGGCGCGCGCGAGGAGGTCGTCGCCCTCGACGTGCGCGATCTTGGCGTCCAGTCCGAGGTCGGCGGCAACCTTGCGCAGACGCTGCGCCAGACCGGCCGGGTTCAGGCCGCCCGCGTTCGCCACGATGCGCACGTTGCGTTCGAGCGCCAGCCCGAGGCAGTCCTCGATCTGCTTGACGAAGGTCTTGGCGTAGCCGAGGTCCGGGTCCTTCATCCGGTCCCGGCCGAGAATCAGCATGGTGAGTTCGGCGAGATAGTCGCCGGTGAGGACGTCGAGCTGTCCCCCTTCCAGCATCTCGCGCATGGCGCCGAGCCGGTCGCCGTAGAAGCCGGAACAGTTGCCGATCCGGAGCACGTCCGGGTCGGCGGCCAGCATACTCATCAGCGGGAATGCCTCCTGTACGGCGAACCGTCAGGATGAGCCGCATGCCGCACCCGTGAAGTCCGCGTTCCGCGACCAGCATCACACCGGGGCCAGAAAAAAGCAAGCATGCGTGCTTGTTAATTGCCGCCCCGCCGCCCCGGCCACCGGGAGACCGAGTGGGCTGGAGCAAGATGGCACCGTGTCCAGCGACGTCACCGTGATCGTTCTGTTCGCCCTGGCGGGCTTCCTGCTCGGCGGCGTTTACACCACCTGGAGGACGGCCCGGCCGCTGTCCATCGCGCTCGCCGTCTGCGCCGCCCTCGCGGCGGGCGGCGCGCTGGCCTGGTGGCTCGGATAGATCGAGCGGAGAGGCAGCCGCTCAGCCCCTCGACAACCGGAAGATTCGCAGGTCCTCAGGGACACCGTTGAGTGGCGCCGCGAAGAAGCTGCGGCGATACGGCTTGGCCGCCAAGCCCAGCTCCGCCAGCGTCTCCGGCCGCAGCCCCTGGAGCGTGGCCTCCGACAGCATGGTGTTGCCGTTGCCGCCCGCCTCCATGACCCGGGCCGCGATGGTGACGTCCACCCCGAGCCAGTCGCCCCCGATCTCACGCGGGGAACCGGTGTGCAAACCGATCCGCATCTGCGGGGTATAGCCGCGCACCTGCACGTCGGCCAGGTTGCGCTTGGCGGTCACGGCGGCGCGCACCGCCCGGTCGGCCGAAGGGAACACCGCCATGACCCCGTCGCCCATGCGCTTGACCACGTGGCCGCCCCGCTCGGCGATCGGCGGCTCGATGGCCTTGGCCACCTTGCGCAGCAGTTCCAGGGTGGCCTCGTCACCGGCCGTCAGCGACCAGCGCGAGAAGGCCACCAGATCGGTGAACATGACAGTTACTTCCTGGCTACCTTTACCGCGTCCCATCCGCTCCAGGGCGGCCTGCCAGACCTGCAAGGCGCCGAAGCCGATCTCCCGCGCGGCGCTCGGTGCGTCGCCGACCAGTTTGTCCGCCGCGCGCGCGACCGCTCGCGCGCCGCCGGGCCCGGAAACCGACAGCGGATCGCCGAAAGCGGGATCACCCGGCAGCTGTTGCCGCGCCTTGCGCAGCACGCCGATCAGGTCCGCCCGCTGATTCGCCGCGTTCACCAGCGCGGATATCTGAGCACGCCGTAACCCGCCGGAACGGCGAGGAGCATCGCCCGGATCGGACGGCTCCAACGGAATGACCACCTCGGGCGGTACCCCTCCCTCGGCCTCCGGCCCCGACCCCGGCTCGGCGCCGCCGGAAGGTGTTTCATGCACGCCCCGAGGGTATCTCAGCCGATCCGACGTCGGCAGGTTACCGATCATCACCATGTGCCACCTCCGCTGCGAACCTCAGCGAGCACACCGTCGGGCCCGGCATTGGATAACGAGCTGGTTGCTGCACCGAGGCTACTCGGGCGAGAAGGGGTCTCGGAACCGGCAAGGGGCATAGTTTCCTCGATGTTCACACGCACGATCGGCCCGGCGCGAGGGTTCGCACCGGGCCGATCAGGGCACCGTCCGCCGGGCAGTGACGGGCGGTGGGGGGAGCGCCGGACCTCCCGACAAGGTCGGCGCACCATCAACCCGAGTGGCGAGGGAAGGCGACTCGGGTCGTCAAGGGAGCTCGTCTCAAGCGTCGCGCTGGTTCACCACGACCAGCGACGCGCCGAAGACGATCGCGACGAAGACGGTGAAGTAGAGCAGGCTGCCCCAGGGTCCCCAGTGCCAGTTGGCCGTGGACGGGGAGGCGCTCATGAAATGGTTCGCGTTCGCGAACGGCAGGAACGGGGTGACATTGCGCCCGAAGCTGCCGAACGCACCGAGCAGCCCCTCGATGAGCAGCGGCCACAGCACGATCAGCGAGATCGCGGCGGCGGATTGCCGCACCAGCACGCCGACGCCGACCGCGAGGACGACGCACAGGAACGCGTAGATCGGGATGGAGTAGACCTCGCGCCAGTCGGCCGCGCTGGACAGCGTGAGCGCCGCGCCCGCGTCCGGCCCGCTGATCGCTTTCGCCACCACGTAGGCGACGAACGCCAAGGCGATGGTCAGCAGCGCGCCGTACACGCTGACCAGCCCGGCCTTGGTCAGGATGACCTTGGCCCGGTGCGGCGTCGCCTGGAACGTCGTCCGGATGATGCCGAAGCGGTATTCGCTGGTCACGGTCAGGGTGGCCATGATCATCAGGACCATCACGCCGAAACCGCTGATCCCGGCCACCGCGGTGGAGACCGTCAGGTCGATCGCGCCTTCCGTGCCGTAGGACGCGCGCGCCACCGAGGCGAGCAAGGCGGCCATGCCCAGCGCGAGGGCGATGACGATCGCCGAGCACCACCAGGGCGACCTGGTCGAGGTGAGCTTGATTCGTTCCGCTGCCAGCACGCCCATCAGAGCGCACCTCCCATCACCTGATCGAAGCCTTCGCCGTGGTACTCCACCGCGCCGCCGGTCATCCGCATGAACGCCTCTTCCAGCGACGCGCGCTGCGGGGCCAGCTCGAACAGCGTGATGCTGTTCTCGCCCGCGAGCTTGCCCACCGCGTCACTGGAGACGCCCGCCACCATGAGCGCGGAGCCGTCGGCACTCGCGCCGTCCTCCCTGACGGTCATGCCGTTGGAGGTGAGCACGCTGCGCAGCTGGTCGAGCTGCGGGCTGCGCACCCGGACCGTCTGCTCCGAGGCGCGTTCGATGAACTCCTGGGTGGTGGAATCCGAGATCAGCTTGCCGCGCCCGATCACAACCAGGTGCTCGGCGGTCTGCGCCATCTCCGACAGCAGATGACTGGAGACCAGCACCGTGCGGCCCTCGGCGGCCAGCCGCTGCATGAAGCGGCGGATCCACAGGATGCCCTCCGGATCGAGGCCGTTCACCGGTTCGTCGAACAGCAGCACCTCTGGGTCGCCCAGCAGCGCGCCGGCCAGGCCGAGCCGCTGCGACATGCCGAGCGAGAAGCCGCCCGCCGACTTGCCCGCAACCTCGGACAGGCCGACCAGCCGCAGCACCTCCTCCACCCGGGACTTGGCGATGTCGTTGGAGGCGGCCATCCACTCCAGATGAGCCCGCGCCGACCGGTTCGGATGCACCCACTTGGCGTCCAGCAGCGCCCCGACGGTGCGCAGCGGATGGTCCAGCTCGTGGTACGGCCTGCCTTTGATCAAGGCGGTGCCCGCGGTGGGCTTGTCCAAGCCGAGGATCATGCGCATGGTGGTCGATTTGCCCGCGCCGTTCGGTCCGAGGAACCCCGTTACCTGCCCGGGGCGAACGGTGAAGGTCAGATCCTGCACCGCTACGGTCTGCCCGTAGTGCTTGGTGAGGCCTTTCAGCTCGATCATGCCGCCCAGCATTCCGCAAATCGCGGGCGCGCGCGTCGGTAATTGGTGCCGAGTTGGATCATCCTCGAGGATGAGGAGATGAAACAGGCTCCCTTAAGGGTCGAGGTCGAAGTCTCAACGGCCGAGTAGTTCGGCGACGCGCAGCAGCGGAGCGATGTAACCGGGGATCGCACTCGGATCGCGCAGCGCCGCCGATGTTCGGACGAAGGTGAGAAGTTCGGCCCCGACCAAGCTCCAAGGCGGCACCGTTCGGGCGATGTGCGCGGCGATCAACGGCGGACCCACTCTATATATGAATCGCGGCAGGATCACAGGCGTTTACGTCGCGAGGGCGAACACGGCGGCGAGCGCGGCGGCCGCGTCGAGCAGGGCGCGAGATCGAGCCGCGATGCTCGCGTCCCGAGCCGCCAGCGCCGCCTCGACATCATCGGATCGGTGGCCGCGCGGCAGGTCGGACATCAAGGTCTTCAGCGTGTCGACGCGGTATCCCGCTTTGCGGAGCTGATGGACGATCCGGGCATCCCGGACCTGGGTGGGAGAGTACTGCCGCGTGCGCTGCGTGGTCGCGCGATCCGGGACGACGAGTCCCTCCGCGTCCCAATGCCGCAGTGTCGACGGGCGCACGCCCAGCGCGGCGGCGAGTTCGGCGACGCTCATCGCATCCGAAGGGCGCACGTCGGCGATCGGCTCGGCGGAGATCACCTCCGCCGCCCGCTTGGCGAGTGCCAGGTCGGTGCGTTCCCGGTCCAGCCGGGCATGTGCCGCGTCGAGCAGAGCCAGTACCTGAGGTACCGGTCCCTCGTGGACGGCGCGAACGATGCGCTTGGCCTCGACGGGGCCGACGCCCGCCGCCAGCGCTCGATAGGCGAGTGCGGAACGCACATGCACCTCGCCGTACCTGCGGTAGCCGGTCGCGGTGCGTATCGCCGTCGGCAGCACACCGTCGCGTTCGAGGTTGCGGATCTGCTGCACGGAGTACCCGACCCGCAGCGCCACATCGGCCGTGCGCATCGTGGAGTTGCGACTTGTCACGCCATTTGCCATGCGTCTCCTGCTCGAAGTCTCCACAAGCACCTTAATGAAACGCTGGAACACATGACCATCGACGAGATCATCGGCTTCGTCTCCGCCCTGGACGGAGTCCTCACCCTCAGCCCCGGCCCTGGCGACGGCTCACCGGAGATCAGCTGGGGCGATACCTTCTTCTACTACTCACCGGACGGGGTGATACCGAAGACGACCCAGCCCTTCGCGACGATCGTGACGAAGAACTATCCCGGCGACGAAAGTTCGGACTTGGACCGCCCAGATGCGTTCCGCGTCAACATCGCCGCCGGGAAAGAAGCCTTCACCCACTGGACCGGCCACACTCCCCGCGAACGATCCACCCCCGACAATCCGAGCGCAACCGATACGGTGATCCCCCACCCGGTCTACGCATCCGCCGCCTGGCTGGCAGTCATCAACCCCGGCCCCCGAACCACCGCCCCCACCCGCACCCTCCTCCGCACCGCCTACGACCTCGCCCGCTCCCGCCACGAACGCCGCCCAGCTCGGTCCTAGCGGACCGCGAGTGGCACATGGTTGCGGTAAAGCGCGAGAGAACTCTCCACCATGTGCCACTCGCGGCGATCGCTACGGGCGTTCAGCTATCCGGTCGCTCGACCGGAACAGGACAACATAACCGATCTTGTCCTATGCGAGAAGTGCTGCGGCACAGAAATCCATCGGTCAGGATCCTACGCGCGGAATCCGGGCCGTTCGCTGTTGACATGGAGCGCGCTCCAGCACCTAGCGTCGGGGCCGACGGATTCGAGTGCAGGAGGTAGCAGGATGGACGACATTTCGACCCGGCAGCTCGGTGGGCTGACCGTTTCCGCGCAGGGCCTGGGGTGCATGGGTATGAGTCACGGCTACGGCGCCGCGGACGACGAGCAGTCGATCGCGACGCTGCACCATGCCCTCGACTTGGGGGTCACCTTGTTGGACACCGCCGACTTCTACGGCGCGGGGCACAACGAGGAGCTGATCGGACGGGCCGTCGCAGGGCGGCGAGACGAGGTGGTGCTCGCCACGAAATTCGGCTTCGCCAACCGATTGGGCGAGCCCACTCACATCCGTGGCGACGCGGCCTACGTGCGACAGGCATGCGAGGCATCGCTGCGCAGGCTGGGCGTCGACCACATCGACCTCTACTACCTGCACCGGGTGGACCCGCAGGTGCCGATCGAGGAGACCGTCGGCGCGATGGCCGAACTGGTACAGGCCGGGAAGGTCCGGCACCTCGGGCTGTCGGAGGCGGGCGCGGACACCATTCGCCGCGCGCACGCGGTGCACCCGATCGCCGCGTTGCAGAGCGAGTGGTCATTGTGGACGCGTGATCTGGAGGCGGAGATCCTCCCGGTCTGCCGTGAACTCGGCATCGGCCTGGTCCCCTTCTCGCCGCTCGGGCGCGGATTCCTGACCGGACGGTACAACTCGGTGGAAGGCCTGGCGGACAACGACGTGCGGCGCAGCCAGCCTCGCTTCGCCGACGGCAATCTCGAACGGAACCTGGCGATCGTCGCCGAGCTGAACGAGCTGGCCGCGGCGAAAGGTGTCACCGCGGGCCAGCTCGCCTTGGCCTGGGTGCAGCACCGGGGCGAGGACGTGGTGCCGATTCCCGGCACCCGACGGCAGCGATACCTGGAGGAGAACCTCGCAGCGCTGACCATCGAACTGTCCGTCGACGACCTCGCCGCCATCGAGGCCGCCGCCCCGACGGAGCAAGTGGCGGGCGACCGCTACGACGCGACGAACCTCACCTTCGTGAACGGCTGAGGCCCGAACCCAGCGCGCCCGGACTCGCCCACCGAGTGATGGCAGGCCCCCGCCACGACGTGGCGAGACCCGCTTCCGTCAACGGCTGAGGCCCGAACCCAGCGCGCCCGGAATCGCCCACCGAGTGATGGCAGGCCCCCGCTACGACGTGGCGAGACCCGCTTCCGTCAACGGCTGGATCCGGGGGCGACTGGGCCGCCATCGTTCGCCGACGGAGTGAGGGCCGAGCACGCGATACGGATTGGCGCGAATCCCTTTTCGTCATCGGCTGAGCCCTAGGGTGACCAGCCGTCCCGCCAAATGATCGCGGCACCTCCGACCTGGCTACCCTCGCTCTCGTATGGCGGAGACCGCCGCCCCCCAGCGCCGCTGACCGGGCTCGCCCGTCGAGTGGTGTCGCCACATGCGTCGTGTCGCCACCTGTTCAGGAAAGCCGAAAGCCGTCATCGACGTCCCGAGCCTCTGGACTCGAGCCCGACGCCTCACAGCCCCGGGGACGATGCCTGGGCCCAGAAGCGCTTCGGGATGCGCCCGGCCAAGCGCGCGGTGTATCCGGCGCGCACCGCGTCCGCCATCGCCGCGGCCATCAACTCGGGGCGCTTCGCCCTGGTGACGGCGGTGGCCAGCAACACCGCGGAGCAGCCGAGTTCCATGGCGAGGGCGGCGTCGCTCGCGGTGCCGATGCCCGCGTCCAGGATGACCGGCACCTTCGCGTCGGCGACGATCATCTCGATGTTGTGCGGGTTGCCGATGCCGAGGCCGGTGCCGATGGGCGCGCCCAGCGGCATCACCGCCACGCAACCCGTCTCCTCCAGACGGCGAGCCAGGACCGGGTCGTCGTTGGTGTAGGGCAACACGACGAAGCCGTCGTCGACGAGTTGTTCCGCGGCGGTGAGCAGTTCGACGGGGTCCGGCAGCAGGGTGCGCTCGTCGGCGACCACCTCGAGTTTCACCCAGTTGGTGTCAAGCGCCTCACGCGCCAGCTGCGCGGTGAGCACCGCCTCGGCCGCGGTGCGACAGCCCGCCGTGTTCGGCAGCGGCGCGATGTCCAGACGTTTCAGCAAGTCGAGCACACCAGTGCCGCCCGCGGCGTCGATGCGCCGCATGGCCACGGTGGTCAACTCGGTGCCGGAGGCGATCAGCGCTTCCTCCAGCACGGCGAGGTTCTCCGCGCCGCCGGTGCCCATGATCAGGCGGGAACCGAACTCCCGGTCCGCGATCCGCAGCGGGGCGTCGGCCCGCGCGGATGCCGTCGCAGCCTCAGCCACCTTGAACCGCCGTCAGCACCTCGATCTGCCAGCCGCGCCCGACCGGTTCGTCCCAGCGCGACTTGGGGAACACGGCTCCGTCCACCGCGAGCGCGACACCCCGGCACGGCAGTCCGAGGCGCTCCAGCAACTCGCGCACGGTGAGCGGCTCGGCGAACTCGTGCTCGTCGCCGTTCACCGTGACACCGATGGGGACGGATGACAGCGTCATCGAATTCCTCCTACAGTCGTCGAAAAGCGTTGCGGGTCGGCTACTTCCGCTTCGGGCAGCATTGCCCCGCCGAGCAGGCTCGCCACCGCGTCCACCGTGAGCGGCAGGGTCAGCATGCCGTTGCGGCCGTGCCCGGTGGCCGCGACGATGCGGTCGGTGAGCCGGCCGATCAGCGGCAGGTTGTCCGGGCTGCCCGGCCGGGAACCGGCGCTCGCTTCGGCGAGTTCGTATTCGCCGATGCCGGGGAACACCGCCTCCGCGTCGGCGATCAGGTCGCGGACGCCAGCGACGGTGACCGCGGTGTCGAAACCCGCCTCGTACTGCGTGGCGCCGACGACGATTCCGTCGGCGCGCGGGACCAGATAGACCGCGCGCCCGTGCACTCTGGCTCGGATCACCCGGCGCGGCGCGGGCGCGACGCCGGGCCGTTGCCGCAGGCGCAGGATCTCGCCCTTGACCGGGCGAACCGGCAGCTCCGGCCACAATGCCGCCGACGCGGCTCCCGCGGCGAGCACGACTTGGTCGTGCGGAAGTTCCGTCAGCGAGTCTACGGACTCGGCGCGAACCACGACGCCGGCCGCCTCGGCGGCTTGCCGCAGCGCGGCGACCAGCTTGCGGTTGTCGATCGCGGGTTCTGCGGGTGCGAGCAGCGCGGCGCGCACCGTCCTGGCCAGGCCGGGTTCCCGCTCACGCACTCCGGCGCGGTCCAGCAGGCGCAGCTCGTGCCCGCGTCCGCCGACCCAATCGGCCACCGTGCGCAGGTCGGCCGCGTCGGCCGCGTCCAGCGCGACGGTCATGGTCTCGTCCGCCACGAAAACCGAGACGCCGGTCGCGTCCGCCAGCCGGGCGGCGAATTCCGGCCAGCGGGCCAGCGACGCGGCGCCGAATTCGAGCACCCGATCCTCGCCGGGCCAGCCTTCCGACAGCGGTGCGAGCATGCCCCCGGCCACCCAGGAGGCCCCGGTGGCGACAGCCGGATCGAACAGGGTGGCCGACCAACCGGCCTCGGCGGCCCGCCAGGCCACGGCGAGCCCGACGGCGCCGCCACCGACGACGGCCAGAGTCCGCATCCGATCCACCTGCCTCCTGTTTCGCATCCCACGGTAGCGCGGCTACGGTCGAAGGCGTGCAACCCTCCCACCCCAATCGACCCGCCTCGCCGCGGGAGCGTCTGACGAACGCGCGGCTGTACCTGTGCACCGACGCTCGCCGGGAGAAGGGCGATCTGGCCAAGTTCGCCGAGGCCGCGTTCGCAGGCGGAGTCGACATCATCCAGCTCAGGGACAAAGGATCACCGGGCGAGGCCGAGTTCGGCCCGCTGGAGGCCAGGGCCGAGCTCGGCGCGCTGGCCGAACTGAAGGCCGCCGCGCGCAGGCACGGCGGGCTGGTCGCGGTGAACGATCGCGCCGACATCGCCCTCGCCGCCACCGCCGACGTGCTGCACCTCGGCCAAGGCGACCTGCCGCCCTGGTACGCGCGCCGAATCCTCGGGCCCGACGTGGTGATCGGACGATCCACGCACAATCGCGCGCAGGCCGGGCTCGCCGCGATCGATGAGCACATCGATTACTTCTGCACCGGCCCCATCTGGGCGACCCCGACCAAACCCGGCAGGCAGGCGGCGGGCCCCGAACTGGTTCGCTCCACCGCGGACGCCCATCCCACCCGGCCCTGGTTCGCGATCGGCGGGATCAACGCCGAGAACCTGGCGCAGGTCCTGGAAGCCGGGGCGAAGCGGGTCGTCGTGGTGCGCGCGATCACCGAGGCACGCGATCCGGAAGCCGCGGCGCGTGAGCTGAAAACGGCGCTACTGGCGAACGCGTGAGCGCCGCGGTCAGGAAAGCACCTGTCCGCGGGTGAACGAAAGCGCGGTCTCCACCGCCGTGTTCCCGTTCGACGCGGGCTCCGCGGCCTGCACGCCCGGCTCGTCGACGATCCTGGCGTAGTCGCCCGGACCGGCCGGATCCGAATGCAACCAAACGAAACCGAGGTCGGCGAGGTCGAGCGTGCGCGGCAGGGCGGCGGCGACGGCTCGATCGTCGCCGAGTTCGGCGAGCAGCACCCGCGCCGGTGCGGCGCGCAGAGTGGGCCAGGACGCGGCGAAACCGGGATGCAGCGGGCGGGCGTCGACGTCGTCCTCGGGAACCCAGGCCAATTCGGTGCTCTCGCGGTTGCCGGTGGTCGGCAGCGTCATCACCGCGTCGGCGACGACCGTGGTGTAGGTCCAGCCGCTCAGGGCCGACGCTGTCACCCGCTCGCCGCGCACCCGGACGTCGGCCGGATCGATGCCCGCCTCTTCCCACGCCTCGCGGACCGCCGCGTGCACGGGCGTCTCGTGACTGTCCCGCGCGCCGCCGGGCAACGCCCAGGTCCCGCCTTGATGACTCCACGGCGCGCGGTGTTGCAGCAGCACCGCCGAACCGCCATCGGCCAGCGGAGCGCGCAGCAGCAGTCCGGCGGCGCCGAAGCGCCCCCAGTGCCGCAATCCGTCCGGGCCACGCGACCAACCGTCACCGTCACCACGCATGTCGTACCCATCC
The DNA here is from genome assembly GCF_040644075.1 of Nocardia sp. NPDC047038. NCBI lineage: Bacteria > Bacillati > Actinomycetota > Actinomycetes > Mycobacteriales > Nocardiaceae > Nocardia > Nocardia sp. NPDC047038. Next base: position 281,437 of record NZ_JBEYVQ010000002.1, read on the forward strand.
TCGTCCAGCCGCGGGCAGCGCCTCACCGCCGTCTCCTCCCAATCGGGGGTGTTTCACACGCCGCGGCGCCCGTACGACCACAATAAACTCCGCACCAACACGCACGGATCGATCGGATATCCGGTCCAGCCGTCGAGAAATCCGCGTACGCGGCCCAAACTGGGGAGGTGGACATGGCTAGCTCCGAGCCGACGACGGCCGAACTCCGGCCGTCGTCCGCGCCCGAGCCCGCCGGTCGGGACGATCCGGGCGGCCTGAGCGTCGCGGTGGTGCGCGAACGTCTCGACCTGACCAATCTGCGTTCGTTCGCCAATTCCTCACCGGGACGGCTGATCGCGCTCGGGCTGCTGCTCATCGGGTTGTGCCTGGCCGCGGGCTCGATGACCGCCGCGACGGTCGGTGACCGACAGCAGGGCCTGGATGTGTTGCTGCGCGACACCGAACCGGACGCGCATTCCGCGCTCCGGCTCTACACTTCGCTGTCGATCGCCGACGCAGCGGCGAGCACCGCCTTCATCTCCGGCGGGCTGGAGCCGCAGGCGGTGCGGGATCGCTACACGCAGGCACTGGGCGAAGCGTCGGCGGAATTGGTCACCCAATCCGACGCGGCGGCCGATCCGGATGCGCGGCTGCGCACCGGCATAGTCACCGGCCTGCCGGTGTACTCCGGTCTGGTGGAAACCGCACGGACGAACAATCGCAGCGGATATCCGGTCGGCGCCGCGTATTTGAGCGAGGCCTCCAACCAGATGCAGACGACGCTGCTACCGATGGCCGAGGAACTGCATAATCATCGCTCGGCGGCGGTGACCGCCGCGCAGCGCAACCACGTGCGCCCGCCGTGGTCCGCGATCGGCCTGCTGCTGCTCACCCTCGGCGTGCTGGTCTGGGTCCAGCGCGATCTGGCGCGACGCTGGCGGCGGGTGCTCAACCCGGGACTGGTGCTCGCGTCGGCGGCCATGCTGATCCTGCTCGCGTGGACGGTGATCGCGGGCTCGGTGTCGGCGGCGGCGATGATCAGCGCTCGCGACGACGGCGCGGTGCCCTCCTCCCGGTTGACCGAGAGCCGCATCCTGGTGCAGCAGGCCCGGGCCGCGGAGACCTTGAAATTGGTGCGCCGCGACGCGACCGGCGACTACGACCGCACCTACGACGCGGACATCGAACGGCTGGCCGATCTGATCGGCAAGTATCCCGGCTCCGCGCCCGCGGCGAACGAGATGCGCAACGCCGTGCCTGCCCTGGCGCGCTGGCGAGTGGCGCACCAGCGCATGAACGACGCGCTGGCGAAGGGCGATTTCAACAGCGCGGCCGTGGTGGCGACCGGACCCGGCTCGGCGGACGTCACCGTGCAGGTGGAGGCGCTGGACCGTTCGCTGGAGCAAGGCATCGCCGCCACCAGGGACACGCTGCGCGACAGGATCTCCCATGCGGCCCGCACCCTGGACTTCCTGGGCGCGGGCGCGATGGTGCTCGGCATACTGGCGGCAGGCTATGTCGGACTGGGCATCTGGCCCCGGCTTCGGGAGTACCGATGAGATCCGCGCGCGGCATTCTGGTGGCCACCCTCGTCGTAGTGACGCTGGCGAGCGGCTGTGCGAGCGATTCCGGCGCGCCGGTGTCGGGCAAGACGCCGAAGTACACCGATCCCCCGTTGCCTGCCAAGGCCGTTCCGGTGCTCACCGATTCGCCGGTCCCGCCGTCGCCGGGCACGTCGCGGTGTGGAGACCCGACCGCGAGCCTGCGTCCGACCGGAGCGGGCTCGGCCGCGCGCGGCGCGGCGATCGACGCGATCCGGGCGCGCGGCAGGCTGCTCGTCGGATTGGACACCGGCAGCAATCTGTTCAGCTACCGTGACCCGATCTCCGGCGCCATCGTCGGTTTCGACGCCGACATCGCCAGGGAAGTGGCCCGCGATCTGCTCGGCAGCCCGGATCTGATCGAGTTCCGCAGCCTCGGCTCCGCCGAGCGGGAGACGGCGTTGCAGAACCGCACCGTCGACCTGGTCGCCAAGACCATGACGATCAACTGCGAGCGCCGCGAGAAGGTCACGTTCTCCACCGTCTATCTGCGCGCCAACCAGCGGGTGCTCGCGGTGAAGAACTCCGGGATCCGCAGCCTGGCCGATCTGGCGGGCCGACGGGTGTGCATCGTCTCGGGCACCACGTCGCTGGAGCACATGCGCCGCGACCAGCCCGCCGCGACCATCCTCACCGTGCCGAGCTGGGCCGACTGTCTGGTCGTGCTGCAACAGCGCCAGGTCGACGCGGTGAGCACCGACGACGCCGTGCTCGCCGGCCTGGCCGCACAGGACCCGTACACCGAGCTGGTCGGCGGCAGCATCAGCGAGGAGCCGTACGGCATCGGCATCACCAAGGGCAACGACGACCTGGTCCGCTTCGTCAACGGCACACTGGAACGCATCCGCAACGACGGCACCTGGGTCGGGCTTTACCAGAAATATCTCACCGTTCTCGGCCCCGTACCCGCTCCACCCGCCCCTACGTATCAGGACTGACGGGTCGATGAGCACACGGCAGGTCCCCGAGCCCGACCCGGACGAGAACGCCGCGGTAGGGCCCGGCCCGGCCGCTGTGTTCGAGGCTGGATCCAGCGCGGCCGGGCGGCAGCAGAACGCGGCGGCGGCGAAACCGTCGCGTGGAGACCACGCGGACCCGCGACAACTGGGGGCACACGCCACGGGAACGGGGCGGCGCGCGGGTGTGGGCGAGCCGGAAACGGTTGCGGCCGAAGAAATCGAGCACACCACGTATACGCCGATCGGTCGTGCGGCGACCTCGTTCGGCCCAGTCGCGTTGAACCGCGTCGAGGACATTGATCCCCCCGATGAGGCGCAGACCCCACGGAACCCTGCCGTGCGCGACGCCGAGGAATCGGCCTCGTCCACCGACGACACACCGGACCGCACCGGTGCGGAGCGACATGGGCCGCCCACGCGGGACAACCCACCGGACACGGAACGCGAACCATCGCCCGCGGATGCGGAACAGTCGGCGGAAGAGGCGGATTCGGACGCGACCCGATTGCAGGTGAACCGCCAGGAAACGGCATCGAGCGCGGCCGCGTGGCTACGCGACCCCGCCGAAAGACAGGAGACACCGGAACCGGGCGGAACCCAGGGCACGGCGGCGTACGCGGCGACATCGGATCAGACGCGACGCACGGATTCCGAACCCGCGTCGGCTCCGCAGCGCACCTCCGGACGCAGCGTGCGCACCGCACGCACCCGGCCTGCGGTGCGGCGGCTGGGCGCCGGGCTGGTGCCGATCCCGACGGTGACGCCCGCGGATCCCCGCGACGCCGTGCTCACCAACGCGGTCGTCTCCGAAGGCAGGCGATTCTGCTGGCGCTGCGGCAAACCGGTCGGCCGGGCGACGGCGACCCGGCCCGCGACCACGGCGGGCACCTGCGCGACCTGCGAGGCGCCCTTCGACTTCCGCCCCACGCTGTACCCGGGCGACATGGTGGCGGGACAGTACGAGATCCAGGGCTGCATCGCGCACGGCGGACTCGGCTGGATCTATCTGGCGATCGATCGCAATGTCAGCGACCGCTGGGTCGTGCTGAAGGGCCTGCTGCACGCCGGTGACGCCGAAGCGCAGGCGGTCGCCATGGCCGAACGCCAATTCCTCGCCGAGGTGGCGCACCCCAGCATCGTCAAGATCTACAACTTCGTCGAGCACACCGGCGCGGACGGCACACCCGTCGGCTACATCGTCATGGAGTACGTCGGCGGCCGGTCGCTGCGCGACATCCTCGACTCCTACGAACGCCCGAAGCGCATGCCGGTCACCGAGGCGATCGCCTACCTCCTCGAGATCCTGCCCGCGTTGGACTACCTGCACTCGACCGGCCTGACCTACAACGACCTCAAGCCCGACAACGTGATGGTCACCGACGACCAGGTCAAACTGATCGATCTCGGGGCCGTCGCCACCATCGAAGCGTACGGAAACCTTTACGGCACCAGAGGGTTCCAGGCACCGGAGATCGCGCGCACGGGCCCGACCGTCGCCTCCGACGTCTACACCGTGGGGCGCACGCTGGCCGTGCTCACCTTGAACATGCCTTCGGAGCACGGACGGTACCTCGACGGCCTGCCCGACCCCGCCGACCAGCCGGTGCTGGCTCGCTACCAGTGTTTCCATCGTCTGCTGCTGTGCGCCACCGACCCGGACCCGCAACGCCGCTTTCCCTCCGCCCGTGCGATGTCCGCCCAGATGTCGGGCGTGCTGCGGGAGATCCTCGCGCTGGAGACCGAGACCGAACACCCGCAGTTGTCCACCGTCTTCACGCCGCCGCGGTCCAGTTTCGGCACCGAGGAATTGATCAGTCAAACCGACGCCTACACCGACGGCCGCCCCCGCAGCAGCCTGCTCGACGCCCCCGATGTGGTGGCGGCGTTGCCGATTCCGTTGCTGGATCCGGCCGACCCGGCCGCGCCCCTGCTCTCGGCAGCCGTGCATCCCGAGCCCGCCCACGCGCTGGAGGCGCTGCGGCACGCACGTGAGCGAGCCGAAGCCGATCCCGGCAACGCCCCGGAGACGCTCGAGCTGGAACTCACCCTCGCCGAGGCGCGCGTGCGGCTCGATCTGCGCGAATCCGCCACGGTGCTGGACTTGCTGGCGCGGCTGCCCGAACGGGAGTGGCGGGTGAGCTGGTTTCGGGGCATGGCCGAATTGCTCGACCGGGAGTACGAGCGCGCCTTCACCGACTTCGACGAGGTCTTCCGTGTGCTCCCCGGCGAACTCGCCCCTCAGCTGGCGCTCGCCGCAACGGCCGAACTAATACTCCAGCATTGGGATTCGCCGGACCCCGAACAGTGGCGCAGCTATGCCGAGCAGGCTTACGAGACCGTCTGGCGCACCGACCGCACCGTGGTGAGCGCCGCCTTCGGGCTGGCCAGGCAGCTGGCGGCGGACGAGCGGGTGGCCGAGGCCGTGCAGGCGCTGGACGCCGTGCCCGCCGCGTCACGGCATTTCACCACCGCGCGGATGACGGCGGTGCTGCTGATGCTCACCGCCGCGCCGATAGCCGATCTCGACGAGGCCACCCTGCACATCTCGGCGTCTCGGATGCTGAGCCTGCCCGCTGGCGAGAGTCGCGCGGTGCAGATGCGGGTGCTGGTGCTCGGCGCGGCCCTCGCGTGGCTCCAGGCGGGCAACACGCCGAAGCGTCCCGATGCCACACTGTTCGGCGCGCCGTTCACCGAACGCGAACTCCGCGCGGGCGCCGAGACGGGCCTGCGCTCGCTGGCTCGCGGAGCGCCCAACCGCAGGCATCGCTACGCGCTCGTCGACCTGGCCAACCTCATTCGCGCGAAGACCTGGATCTAGCCGTCGACCACGTGCCGCGCGGCGCGGGCGATGGCCAGTTCCTCGTTGGTCGGCACCACGAGCACCGCGACCGGTGCGCCGGGCGGGGAGATACGCCGCGCGGCACGGTTTTCCGCGGTGTTGGCCGCGGGATCCACCTCGATGCCGAACGCGCCGAGACCGGCCAGGGCGTCGGCCCGCACCTGTGGGCTGTTCTCGCCGACTCCTCCGGTGAAGGTGATCGCGTCGACGCCGCCCAGGTCGATCAGGTACGCGCCGAGGTAGCGCCGCAGCCGATGGATGTACACGTCGTAGGCCAGCCGCGCGGCCTCGTCCCCGCCGTCGATGAGACGGCGCAGTTCGCGGAAGTCGTTCACGCCGGACAGGCCCTTGATCCCGGAATCCCGGTTGAGCAGCGTGTCGATCGCATCGATGTCCAGGTGCGCCGACCGCGCCAGATGCGCCACGATGCCGGGATCGAGATCACCGGACCTGGTGCCCATCACCAGGCCTTCCAGCGGCGTGAGGCCCATGCTGGTATCGATCGGACGACCGCCGCGGATGGCCGACGCCGACGCGCCGTTGCCGAGGTGGAAGACGATCTGGTTCAGCTCGGCGGGGTCACGCCCGAGGAAGTCGGCCGCGCAGCCGGACACGTATTCGTGCGAGGTGCCGTGGAAGCCGTACTTCCGAATGCCATGCGCGGCCGCCACTTTGGCGTCGATGGCGTAGGTCTTCGCGGCGGCGGGCAAGCCGTGGAAGAACGCCGTGTCGAACACCGCGACCTGCGGCACGCCCGGCAACAGCGCCCGCGCGCTCTCGATCCCGGCGACGTTGGCCGGATTGTGCAGCGGCGCCAGCGCGGCTAGTTCGCTGATCGCGGCCACCACGTCGTCGTCGATCAGGGTGGGCCGGTAGAACACCTCGCCGCCGTGCACCACCCGGTGCCCGACCGCCCGCACGCCTTCGCGTACCAAGTCGTGGCCCGTCGCGGCGAACGTGTCGAAGATCAGTCGCAGCCCGGCGGCGTGGTCGGCGATCCGCTCGCGGCGCTCGGTGGTCGAGCCGTCGGCGCGATGCTCGATCCCACCTTCGTCCTCGCCGATCCGCTCGACCACGCCCGAGGCCGCGACCACGCCCGAATCCGGGTCCACCAGCTGGTATTTGATGGACGAGGAGCCGGAATTGATCACCAGCACCATGCCCTCGGCCGTCTTGCTCATCACGCCTCCCGTGTCCCGCGGTCGCGTCGCACTCGCTCGGCAACCACGATCACCACGCGCTTGTTCCGCGACGCGCCCGCGCCGCGACGGCGAACGCACCCATCAGCTGTCCTGCGCCTGGATGGCGGTGATCGCCACGGTGTTGACGATGTCGGCCACCAGCGCGCCGCGCGACAGGTCGTTGACCGGCTTGCGCAGACCTTGCAGCACCGGGCCGATCGCGATCGCGCCCGCGCTGCGCTGCACCGCCTTGTAGGTGTTGTTGCCGGTATTGAGGTCGGGAAACACGAACACCGTGGCGCGCCCTGCGACTTCCGAATCGGGCAGCTTGGCGTCGGCGACGGTCGGTTCGATCGCGGCGTCGTATTGGATCGGCCCCTCCACCGGCAACTTCGGTGCGCGCTCGCGCGCCAGCTTCGTCGCGACGCGCACCTTGTCCACGTCCGCCCCGCTACCGGATTCGCCGGTGGAGTACGACAGCATCGCGACCCGGGGCTCGATGCCGAAGCGGTCGGCGGTCGCCGCGGACGAGATCGCGATATCGGCCAGCTGCTCCGCGGTCGGATCCGGCACGACCGCGCAATCGCCGTACGCGAGCACCCGGTCGGCCAGGCACATCAGGAACACGCTGGAGACGGTGGAGACGCCTTCCACCGTTTTGATGATCTCCAGCGACGGGCGGATGGTGTGCGCCGTGGTGTGCGCCGCGCCGGAGACCATGCCGTCGGCGATCCCCTTGTACACCATCATGGTGCCGAAATACGAGATGTCGGCGACGGTTTCGCGGGCGCGCTCCAGCGTGATGCCCTTGTGTTTGCGCAGTTCGGCGTATTCGGCGGCGAACTCGTCCAGGTAGCCGGAGTTGCGTGGGTCGAGCACCTGCGCGGCGGAGATGTCCACCCCGAGTTCGGCGGCGCGGGCGCGCACCGCCGTCTCGTCGCCGAGGATGACCAGATCGGCGATCTTGCGCTGCAACACCCGTCCGGCCGCGCGCAGGATACGGTCGTCGTCGCCCTCCGGCAGCACGATGCGTTTGCGATCGGCTCGCGCGCGCTCGATGAGCTGGTATTCGAACATCTGCGGCGTGACCACCGGACTGTGCGGAACGTCGATGCGCCGCAACAGCTCCGCGGCGTCCACGTGTTCCTCCATCAGAGCCAGAGCGGTGTTCACCTTGCGTGGGTTGCCCGCGGACATGCGGCCGCGGCTGCGGTACGCGGCGCCCGCCGTGTCGTAGGTGCCGAGCTCGGTGGTGAGGATCGGCAACTTGGGTTTCAGGCCGGTCATGAGCCGCGCCACCGCGGGATGCGGCAGCAGGCCGCCGTTCATGATGATGCCCGACAGCGACGGAAAGCCCTCGGCCTCGTGCGCGTTCACGACGCTCAGCAGTACGTCGGACCGATCGCCCGGCGCGATCACCACCACGCCCTCGGTCAGCCGTTCCAGGATGTGCTCGGCGGTCATGCCGCCGACCATGACCTTCAGCGCCTCGCGGTGCAGCAATTCCGGATCACCGCTGTACATCTCGCCGTCGATGGCGGCGCACAGCTCGGCCATGGTGGGGGCGATCAGCAAGGGGACCTCGGGCAGTGTCCAGGACGGGACGTCGAACCCGCCGAGCGCCGCGCTAACCTCGTCCAGCCGCTGCGGGTCGCAGCGATTGGCGATGATGGCGACCAGCTGCGCGTGCTCGTGCGCCAGCTCCGACGCGCACAGTTCGGCCAGCTGCTTCACCTCGTCCGGAGTGCGCCCGGCGCCGCGGACGACCAGTAACACGGGTGCGCCCAGATTGACCGCGATCCTGGCGTTGAAGCGCAACTCGCTTGGGCTGGCCACGTCGGTGTAGTCGCTGCCGACCACCACCACCACATCGCACGCTTTGGCGACCTCGTGGAAGCGCAGCACGATCTCGCTGATCGCCGCGTCCGGATCGGCGTGCACCTGCTCGTAGGTGGTGCCGATCGCCTGCGCGTAGTCGATGTCCGCCGTGCTGTGCTCGAGCAGCAGTTCGAGGATGTAGTCGGGTTCGGTGGTCGAGCGTGTGATCGGCCGGAACACCCCGACCCGCGCGGTCGTCGCGCACAGCGTCTGCAGTACCCCGAGGGCCACCGTCGACTTACCGGTGTCGCCTTCGGGAGAGGCGATGTACACGGCGGATGGAGCGTTGTCGGCCATGTCCCAGAGCTTAGTGAACCAGCGGCAACCGGAACCCGCCGCGCGACGATCGTCACCCACCGGCCAACAGAGCGCAACCGCGGAGTGGACCCGATGGTCACCGCGACGACCGATGCCGGGGCGGCCGCCTCTTCGGCCGCGACTCAGGTCTCGGCCTCGGCCGGACGACGACGCACGTCGGTCGGCACGCAGCCGCACGAGGGTTTGCACCTTGAACGGCGAGTTCGGCGCAGAGGTGGAGCCTGCAGGCGGTCGACGGCAACAGGTGGGAGCGTGTCCCACAGTGACGTCATCGGCCTGCTCGGCGAGGTTCGATACCTGCTGGCGCGAAGCCGCCGAAGCCGATATCCCGGGCCGCTATAGTCCGGGCATGGCTGAGCAATTTCCGGACCGGCAGTGGGGTTCGCGGACCAACCTATTCGCTCGCGCGGCAAGCAGATTCGCGGCCACCAAGCCCGGCTCCCGACTCGTCCGGGCCCTCACGCCGCTGGACCGGGCGGTCCTGGAGCGCACCCACGCCAAGTACACCGTGCTCGGCCCGATCGGCGCGCCGGTCATCCTGCTGACGACGATCGGACGCAAGTCCGGCCAACCGCGCACCCAGCCGTTGCTGTACGTGCACGACGGCGACACGCTCTACGTGATCGGCAGCAACTTCGGCCAGGCGCACCACCCGGCCTGGACCACGAACCTCCTGGCCCACCCCACCGCGACGGTGGCGATCGCGGGCGAACGCATCCGGGTAACCGCCACCCCCGTCGAGACTCCCGACAAAGACGCGATCTTCCAACGCTTCGTCGACATCACCGGCGCCTACGCCGCCTACCGCTCCCGCACCACCCGCGACCTGCGCATCTTCGCCCTCCGCCGGGCGTGACTTCGCGAGTGGCACACCACTGCGGCATCGGCCCGAGAAGACCTCTCCGTGGTGTGCCACTCGTGAACGGTCAGGCCAGAGCGCGGAGGCGGGGGGCCAGGTCGCGCTGGAAGAGGTCGAGGAAGCGGCGCTGGTCGTGGCCGGGGGCGTGGAAGACCAGGTGGTTGAGGCCCGCGTCGATGTAGGGCTTGATCTGGGCGACAGCCTCGTCGGGGTCGCTGGCGACGATCCAGCGCTTGGCGATCTGCTCGATGGGCAGCGCGTCGGCGGCGGCCTCCATCTCGATCGGGTCGGTGATGCTGTGCTTCTGCTCCGGGGTGAGCGACAGCGGAGCCCAGAACCGGGTGTTCTCCCTGGCCAGTTCCGGATCGGTGTCGTAGGAGAGCTTGATCTCGATCATCCGATCGATGTCGTCGACGCTGCGGCCGGTTTTCGCCGCGCCCTCCGCGACGGCGGGCATCAACTTCTCGGTGTAGAGGTCCATCCCCTTGCCCGAGGTGCAGATGAAGCCATCGCCCGCGCGTCCGGCGTACCGCGCGACCAGCGGGCCGCCCGCGGCGACGTAGATCGGGACACCGCCCTTGGGCACGTCGTAGATGGAGGCGCCGACGGTCTTGTAGTACTCGCCGTCGAAGTCGACGCGGTCGCCGGTCCACAGGGCGCGCATCAGGTCGACCGCCTCGCGCAGGCGCGCGAAACGCTCCTTGAACTCCGGCCATTCGCCGGTGTAGCCGGTGGCGATCTCGTTGAGCGCCTCACCGGTGCCGACACCGAGCATCACGCGATCGGGGTACAGGCAACTCATGGTGGCGAATGCCTGCGCGATCACCGCGGGGTTGTAGCGGAACGTCGGGGTGAGCACCGACGTGCCGAGTTGGATGCGCTGGGTGCGCTCACCGACCGCGGCCAGCCAGGCCAGCGAGAAGGGCGCGTGTCCGCCCTTGTGCCGCCAGGGCTGGAAATGGTCGCTCACGGTGGCGCTGTCCAAGCCGTGTTGCTCGGCCAGCACCGCGATCTCGACGAGTTCACGGGGACCGAACTGCTCCGCCGATGCCTTGTATCCGAGCTTGAGTCCGCTCATCTGCACGCTCCTCGCGTTTCGTTTCGCCGCCATCGCGATCCGTCATCGACAGTAGTCAACGCTGCCGCCCTCCGCGCCGACGGCCCGACGCGGATGATCTTCACAGCGGAGAACACCGCGGCGGGGGCGAAATGTTTCTGCGGTGGCCGGCGCGGGGCGATAGCGGATAATGGCCGCGTGAGCGCAGACGACGAGCCGATCCTGTCCTACTTGACCGATATGGACGGCGTGCTGGTGCACGAGGACCATCTGATTCCGGGCGCCGACAAGTTCCTCGCCGAACTGCGCGCCAACGAGACACCGTTCCTGGTGTTGACGAACAATTCGATCCGCACGCCGCGCGATCTGCAGGCGCGACTGCGGCACACCGGGCTCGACATCCCGGAAGAAGCGATCTGGACCTCCGCGCTGGCCACCGCCACCTTCCTGAACGAACAGCGCCCCAACGGCACCGCTTACGTGGTGGGCGAATCCGGCCTCACCACCGCACTGCACGAGATCGGCTACGTGCTGACCGACAGCGACCCGGACTACGTCGTCCTCGGCGAGACCCGCACGTACTCTTTCGAGGCCATCACCACCGCGATCCGGCTGGTCGAGCGAGGCGCCCGTTTCATCGCGACCAACCCCGACCCGACCGGCCCGTCCCGCGATGGCTCGCTGCCCGCGACCGGCTCGGTGGCCGCGCTGATCACGCGCGCCACCGGACGCGACCCGTACTACGTCGGCAAGCCGAACCCGCTGATGATGCGCTCCGCGCTGCGCCGCATCGGCGCACATTCGCAGTCGACGGTGATGATCGGCGACCGGATGGACACCGACGTGATCTCCGGCCTGGAAGCGGGCATGCGCACGATCCTGGTCACCTCGGGCATCTCCACCCGCGCGTCCTTCGAGGCCTACCCCTACCGCCCCACGATGGTGGTGGACTCCGTCGCCGACCTGATCGGGAAGACCGAGTCCCCGTTCGCCGACTGAGCGACACGTCCGGACCTGCGACGAACCACGCCGCCGCTGCCGCCTCTGGGTCTCGTAAGCCCGCCCGGGACCAGGCACTCGTCGATCCGACAACAGCCGCTGCCCAGAGGCTCGGCGCGCGAAGGACTTTCCGCGACCCGCACTTCCGCCTACGACGACGTACGCTGCGGTCGAACGCGATCGTCGTTGGTTGGCGCGGCTAGGCGCCGTCCGTGGTGATCGCGTCGATCGCGGCGGACAGCGTGGTGAGCACCTCGACGGTGCGCGCGAGCTGCTCGCGGCCGAGTTCGTTTACGAGCCGTTCGGCCAGCACTTTGTGTTGCGGGTTGATGCGGTGCACCGCGGCCCGGCCCGCGTCGGTGACCGCGACGAGTTTCGCGCGCCGGTGGGCGGGATTGGGCTGGTATTCGGCGAGCCCTTTATCCACGAGCAGATCCGCGATGCGCTGGACGCTCTGGCGGGTGATGCCCATCTCGCGGGCGATGCCCGCGACGGGTAGCGGCGCACGCAGCACCGCACCGAGCACTTGCCACCAAGCGGCGGTCAGGCCCGCCGGTCGCGCCAGTTCCTCGGCCACGCCGAGGAACTGACCGTTCAAACGGAACGACGTGATCGCCGCCGCGGCGAACAATTCCTGTTCTGGGGTCATGCGTCGCCTCCCGATGCCGGCGATCCGGCCGGATCACCGACGATTCTCGCTCACGCGTGCTGCGCGTCGTATTCCGCCAGCACCGCCCATCCGGCCGGATCGGAGTGCGCGTACAACGCGTACCAGCCATCCAGCACATGCGGCTCGTACACGCCGAGCCTGCCGAGCACCTCACGCGCGAACTCGAACGGCGCGCTCGCCCCGGCGGTGATGACGTCACCGTCGGTGACGGCCGGTTCGTCGACGTAGTGGTGCGCACCCGAATACCCGCTGTAGCGAAGGTATTCGGCGACGTTGCTGGTGTGCTCGCGAGTGTCGAGCAGACCCGCCTTGGCCAAGCCGAATGTCGCACCGCACATCGCGGCGACCGGAACACCGGCGTCCACGAACTCGCGTGCCTTGTGCGCGAACGGATCCAAGTGCGGCCCCTCCCAGGTGTCCGCGCCCGGCAGGATCAACATCGCGCTGTCCGCGGGGGTCAGCTCGGCGAGCACGACATCCGGCACGATGCGCATGCCGCCCATCGTCGTGATCGGCTCCACGGTCAGGCCGACCGTCTTCACCTGCCAGGTTCCCGGTTCCCGGTGCCAGCTCGGCTTGTTGATGTGCGCGGTCGCCGCGCCCACCTCCCAGTCGGCGAGTGTGTCGTAAACGGCCATGTGCACGGTCTTCATCATGACAGTATGCTGTCATATTTGACAGCATACTGTCAATGTGAACGATCGTCTGCACTGCCCGCGAACCGGCAACTACGCTGAACGCATGCGAATTTCGGTGGCGGCGGACGAGCGGGTCGGAGTGGCCGCGGAACTGGTCGACGAACTGGGCAAGCGCGGCCACCAACTCGTGTTGCACGGCGCGCTGTCCGACGAGGAACGCGACGACTGGGCCTGGGCCAGCGAAGCGGCCGCCCGCGATGTCGCCTCCGGCCACGCCGACCAAGCCGTCGTCTGCTGCTGGACCGGCACGGGCGCCTCGATCGCGGCCAACAAGGTCGCAGGTGTCCGCGCCGCACTCTGCGCGGACGCCTCGACCGCGGCGGGCGCCCGCACCTGGAACGACGCCAACGTCCTTGCCCTGAGCCTGCGTTCGACCTCCAGCGCCGAGCTACGGGAGATCCTCGACTCCTGGTTCACCACCGAACCGAGCTCGTCCCCGGACGACCGGGCCAACATCGCCCATCTCACCGACATCGAGCGCACCGCCGATGCCTGACGAAGCCTTCTCCGCGTAACGTGCGGCGTCGACAGCACGAAAGCGGACGCCCTCCCGCCCGCGATGGCGACGAAACCCGGCGATACGGTCGAGGCATGTCCGTGCAGAGCGCCGGTGGCACGTTCGGGAACTACTCGCTCGAACGCTTGCTGGGTCGTGGCGGCATGGGTGAGGTGTGGTTGGCACACGACCCTGAGGGCCGCGCCGTGGCGCTCAAGGTGCTGTCCGCGGCGTATACCGCGGATTCGCTCTATCGGCAGCGCTTCGAGCGGGAGGCGCGGCTGGGCGCTCGGGCGCGCGACCCGCACATCGTGCCCATCCACGCGTTCGGCGAGGTCGACGGCCATCTGTTCTTGGAGATGGCCTACATCGATGGCGTCGACTTGGGCACCCGGCTGCGATCGGGCGCGCTGCCGCCGGATCGGGCCGTCGACGTCATCGCCCAGGCCGCCGAGGCGCTGGACGCCGCGCACGCGGCCGGACTCGTGCACCGCGATGTGAAGCCGGGCAACATCCTTCTGCACACCAGCGGTTTCGTATATCTGATCGATTTCGGTATCGCCCGCGCCGCCGACGGCACCGCGCTCACCGCCACCGGGCTGGTGGTCGGCACGCTGGGGTACATGGCGCCGGAGCGATTCACCGGCACGGTCGATGCCAGGTCGGATGTCTATTCGCTGGCCTGCGTGCTCTACGAGACCCTCACCGGACAACCGCCCTACGGCGCGGGCGATCCGGCACAACAGATGCGGGCGCATCTGATGGCCGAGCCGCCGCGCGCCTCGCGGGCGGCCCACGGCGTCCCGGCCGCACTCGACGACGTCATCGCCCGGGGAATGGCCAAAGAGCCGGACGCACGCTATGGCAGCGCGGGGGAATTCGCCGCGGCGGCGTCGGCCGCTCTCGCCCGGTCCACGGTCGCTCGACCGGCCCCGCCTCTCCCGGCACCGGCTGCCCGCCCGCGAACTCGCGTCATGACCGCCGCCACTGCGGCGCAGCCGACGCCCGAGGTACGTTCACCCGCTCCGACCGGGCAGCTCCATCGTCGGCGAAAGCGCCGATGGATACCCGTCGCCGCAGGGGCGGCGCTCGTCGCCGCGGCGGCGTTGTGGCTGCTGGTAGGCGGCATCGGGTCCGCGCCCGTCGCGGGTCCGACGACCCGCGAAGCCGCTACGCCGACCGATACTCCGCTGCCCCCGACCGGCGGACAACCCGCGAATCCGGGTACTGCCGTGCGCGACGGAAACTTCGCTTTCACCGTGACCGATGTGGGCTCCGGCGGCGGTTCCCGAACCATCGTCACGCTGACGGTCACCAACGTGTCCGACCGCGACCAAGTCCTCGACATCACCGGTCAACGGCTGGTCACCACCGCGGGCCGCTCCGTCGCACCCGACGCGGCGGCCACCGCCGGACTCAACCCGCCCGGCGACGACTTCGCACGCATCGCGCCCGGCCGCGCCGGCACGATCCGGCTGGCCTTCGACCTGCCGGGCAAGAACAAGAACGGCAAGAAGAACGACAAGAAAGACGACGTTCCGAGCCACTTGATCCTGCACGGTGCACCGTCTTCACCCGGCGTCACCATGCCGATGTGACCGATCCCTGCTCAGGCGAGGGCTTGGTCGAGATCCTGGAGCAGGTCTTCCACGTCCTCCAGGCCCACCGAGATGCGGACGACGCCGTCGGACAAACCGATGGTGGCCCGGCCTTCGGGACCCATGGCGCGGTGTGTCGTGGTCGCGGGGTGGGTGATCAGCGACTTGGCGTCACCGAGGTTGTTGGAGATGTCGACGATGCGCAACCGGTTCAGGACTTCGAACGCGCGCTTCTTCGCCTCGTTCTCGGGCGCGTTCAGCTCGAAGGTGACCACGGTGCCGCCGCCGCTCATCTGGCCCGTGGCCAGCGCGTACTGCGGATGCGAATCCAGGAACGGGTATCGCACCCAGCTGACGGCCGGGTTGCTCTCCAGGAAGCGGGCGATCCGCAGCGCGGACTCCGTCGAATGGCGCACCCGCAGCGGCATCGTCTCCAAGCCTTTGAGCAGCGTCCACGCGTTGAACGGGCTCAGCGCGGGGCCGGTGTGGCGCATCAGCGTCTTCACCGGACCGTCGATGTAGTCCGTGGCGCCGAGGATGGCGCCGCCCAGCACGCGGCCTTGCCCATCGATGTGCTTGGTGCCGGAGTAGACCACCACGTCGGCGCCGAGTTCGAAGCCGCGTTGCAGCAGCGGAGTGGCGAACACGTTGTCCAGCACGACCTTCGCGCCTGCCGCGTGCGCCAGCTCGCTCACCCGCTGCACGTCGACCAACGTCTGCATCGGATTGGCGGGCGTCTCGAAGAAGACCGCCTGAGTGGGCACGGACAGCGCCTGTTCCCACTGGTCGAGATCCTCGCCGTCGACGAAGACGGTCTCAACGCCCCAGCGCGGCAGTATCTCGTTGCACACCACGAAGCACGAGCCGAACAGGCTGCGCGCGGCGACGAGCCGGTCGCCGGCGCCCAGCAGCGCGCCCAGCGCGGTGAACACCGCGGCCATGCCGCTCGCGGTCGCGAAGCACGCCTCGGCGCCGTCGAGCAGGCGCATCCGCTCCTCGAACATGGCCACCGTCGGGTTGCCGTAGCGGGAGTAGACGAAATGTTCGACCTCGCCGGTGAACGCGGCCTCGGCGGCCTCCGCGCTCTCGTAGACGAAGCCGGAGGTGAGGTAGAGCGCCTCGGCGGTCTCCTCGAAACCGGAGCGCCGCAGCCCGCCGCGCACGCCGAGCGTCGCGGGGCCGACGCTCTCGGGCAGCGGCTTGTCGAACGCGCCGCCGGTGATCACGACTGCCGCCAGGGCAGTCCGAGGGCACGCCAGCCGGAGCCGCCGCGATGCCCGAATTCGTCGAGCGGGCCTTCGAAGCCCTCCAGCACGTTGTAGGAGGTGCGGTAGCCCGCCGAGGTGGCGGCGATCGCCGCGCCCACCGAACGCTGACCGGAGCGACAGAGGAAGACGACAGGAGCCTCGGGATCATGGCCGTCGAGCGCTTGCTTCAGCTGCTCGACGAACGTCTCGTTGCGCGCCCCCGTGGAATCGACCCACTCGATCAGCACGGTCGGCCGTTCGATCGGGCTCGTGTCGGGGACTCCGACGAATCTCCATTCCGCTTCCGTCCGCACGTCCACCAGGACGGCTTCCGGATTGTCCCGCAGCAACTCCCAAGCCTGCTGAGGGGTGATGTCACCGGCATAACTCATGTGCACCTCCTGCGAATCCGCACTTGCCGCGCCCGGGACCAGGGCGCCGCCAGGTCGTCACCCGGAGCACCCCACCGCGGAGGAGGGTTGCCGACCAGCAATGCCGGGGCTTGACACTGGTTCTCATGACCTTCGACTGAGATTGCACCGACCCGGGTCACCGTGTCAAACGGTGACGCACCCTGCGCGAACGCTCAGGTGCATACCAGCCACTTGTCGCCGGATCTGGCGAGAATCCAGGTCGTCATCTTCTCCTGCCCGTCCACCTTCGTGGTGACGGTCGCCTTGCCCCGGTCGCCGTCCACCATGGGCGGGTCGATTTTCGTGATCTCGACGGGCTTTCCGGCGCCGTCCTGGCCCGCCAGCGGTGAGTGGGCGGCGTCGAAGCCCTGGCACGCGGTGCCGGGCGGCGGCACGGCGTCGCTGCGGTTGGCACCGTCGACGAAGTTTCGGACGGCCGCCGTGATGCGGTCGGCGTCTGTGACATTTTTCTCAGCGGGCGACAGCACACCGCCGAGCACGATCGCGATCAGCACGATCGCCGCGACCACCGCGGCGGCGACGAACGGGACCACCGAGCGTTTATCGGTCTGATCGACCCGGATGATCTCGTCCTCGCCCGCGGTCGGCTGCTGTTCGGTCATGGCTCGATGATCCCTGGTCGGCGCCGGTATCGAGCGCTCGACCCCGGGCAATACACCGGCGCGGCGCCGACCAGGGGCGAGCGGCGGCGATAGACCGCGCGCGAGCGGGTAAGCGGCAATCGTGGCTGTCGATGGCATCCGTCGAGTTCACGCACCGACGCGGGGCGGCGTCGGCCATCCCGATAGAATCGCGGGACGGCGGCCTGCTGTCATAGCGAATCGGCAGCTCTACGCCGCGGCGAACGGAGCACCGTGCAGCCACGAGCCGGCGACGCCGGCGTCCGCACCGGACGGGTGCGACCGAGCCGGTGCGTCAACTTAGCCTAAGCTAAGCCCGACGTCATTAATTGTTTCGACCATAAAGGTGCGCGTAAAGAGATGACCGAACAGAGTGCAGTAGAGGATGGCGGTGTCCGCGAGCCCTCCGTGGTGACGCAGGCTTCCTCCTCCGGGCCTGACGCGCACACCGCGAAGACCCGCCCGCTCCGCATCGCGATCGTGGGCGCCGGACCGGCCGGGATCTACGCCGCCGACGCCTTGATGAAGTCCGATGCCGAGGTGTCGATCGACCTCTACGAGCGCATGCCCGCGCCGTTCGGCCTGATCCGCTACGGCGTCGCGCCCGATCACCCCCGCATCAAGGGCATCATCACGGCCCTGCACAAGGTCCTCGACAAGCCGCAGGTGCGCCTGCTCGGCAACATCGACTACGGCACCGACATCACCCTCGACGACCTGCGGGCCTTCTACGACGCGGTGATCTTCTCCACCGGCGCCAACGCCGACCGCGCCCTGCCGATCCCCGGCATCGACCTCGACGGCTCCTACGGCGCCGCCGACTTCGTCTCCTGGTACGACGGCCACCCCGACGTCCCCCGCACCTGGCCGCTGGAGGCGGAGAAGGTCGCCGTCCTCGGCGTCGGCAACGTCGCCCTCGACGTCGCCCGCGTGCTGGCCAAGACCGGCGACGAACTGCTGCCGACCGAGATTCCGCCGAACGTCTACAAGGGCCTGGTGGCCAACAAGGCCGTCGAGGTGCACGTCTTCGGCCGCCGCGGTCCCGCGCAGGCCAAGTTCACCCCGCTGGAACTGCGCGAGCTCGACCATTCGCCCACGATCGAGGTCATCGTCGACCCCGAGGACATCGACTACGACGAAGGCTCCGAAGCCGCGCGCCGTCACTCCAAGCAGGTCGACATGGTCGCCAACACGCTCGAGCAGTGGGCCATCCGCGACGCGGGCGACCGGCCGCACAAGCTGTTCCTGCACTTCTTCGAATCCCCCGCCGAGATTCTCGGCGAGAACGGCAAGGTCGTCGGCCTGCGCACCGAGCGCACCGAGCTCGACGGCACCGGCAACGTCAAGGGCACCGGCGTGTTCAAGGACTGGGACGTGCAGGCGGTGTACCGCGCCGTCGGCTACCTGTCGCAGAACCTGACCAACCTGCCGTTCGACGACCAGGCCGGCACCGTGCCGAACGAAGCGGGCCGCGTGCTCGTCGACGAGAACGCCGACGGCGCCGCGCGCTACCTGCCCGCGACCTACGTCACCGGCTGGATCAAGCGCGGCCCGGTCGGCCTGATCGGCCACACCAAGGGCGACGCCAACGAGACCATCGCCTGCCTGCTGGACGACGCTCCCGGCTTCACCCCGGCCGAGCGGCCCGACCCCGAGGCCGTCATCGAGTTCCTCGAAGGCAAGGGCATCCCGTTCACCACCTGGGCCGGTTGGTACCGCCTCGACGCGCACGAACGCTCCCTCGGTGAGCCGGAGGGCCGCGAGCGCGTCAAGGTCGTCGAACGCGAGGACATGCTGCGCGCCAGCGAACCCCACAAGGTCTGATCACCCCGCAGTGACCCCCTCCGCCGCCATCGCGACACCCCTGCTGTGGCAGCGGAAAATCCGACCCTGAGGCATTCTGTACAAGTGTTCGATGCCCACCTGCACATTTTCGACCCGCGGTTTCCGCTGGCCGAGAACGAGGGCTACCTGCCCGACCCGTTCACCATTGCCGATTACCGGAAGCGCATGGCGCGCTACGACGTCAGCGGCGGCGCCGTGGTCAGCGGGTCGTTCCAGGGCACGGACCAGACCTACCTGAAGGCCGCCCTCGCCGAACTCGGCGAGGGCTGGGTCGGCGTCACCCGGCTCGATCTCGACGCCTCCGACGAGGAAATCCTCGAACTGGACCGGATCGGTGTGCGCGCACTGCGTTTCAACCTCAAGCGCGCGGCCACCGACATCGCCGGAATGACGTTGCAGGCGCTGCGCGCGTACGAGCTGGCCGGCTGGCATGTCGAGGTCTACATCGACGGCACGATGCTGGCCTCGTTGCAACCGGTCATCTCCAAGCTGCCCGCGCTGTCGGTCGACCATCTGGGCATGTCCGCCGAAGGGCTGCCCTTCCTGCTGGACCTGGTCGACCGCGGAGCCAAGGTCAAGGCGACCGGTTTCGGCCGGGTCGCGATGAACGTCGCCGACACGCTGCGCCGCGTGCACGCGGTGAATCCGGAAGCCCTCATGTTCGGCACCGATCTGCCCGGTACCCGAGCCGGACGTCCGTTCCGGGACTCGGACGTGGATCTGCTCTGCGACGTGGTGGGCACCGACATGCACGCGGTGCTGGAGGACAACGCGCGCGCGTTCTATCGGCTCCCGGCCCGCGAGCGCGTCGTCCGCGAGGAGCCGGCCCCCACGCTGCCGCTGTACCGGCCCGAACCGCCGACTCTCCGGCTGCGCCGCGACGAACTCCCGGGAAGCCGCGCGGGCGACACGATCCCGTTCCCCGCCATCGATAGGTAGCGCTCAGACGGCGAACACACCGGCGAGCCACACACCGGTGGCAAGCAACGCGCCGAAGAGTTCGATCAGGATGGACAGTCCGACGCCCTTCAACGCGTGCACGGTCGCCTGCCACGCCTGCCGGTTGACGTGCAGCCGCTGGAGTTCCCAAAGATAAACGCCGAGAACGAAGCCCACGAACAGGCCGATCACCGGAATCACGAAGAAGCCGATGACGCCGAGTATCGCGCCGAGCAGGACCGCGCGGTTGGACACTCCCGCGTCCTTCATCCTGCGCCCCGGCCAGGTGTATTTGACGACGCCGGAGAGCACCAGCAGCACCGTGCTGATCGCGAAAACCGTCCAGGCCGTGGCGCCCCCGGTGAGAAAGGCCCAGACGGCGATGGCCGCGAAGATCAGGATGACGCCCGGCAGGATCGGCACGACGATGCCGACCAGACCGACCAGAATCGCGAGACCGGCGAGAAGGTTGTACCACCCCTGATCAGACAGCGCTTGCACACGTGCAGCCTAGGACCGGGCGACCGAACGGGCGACTCGTCGTCGAACCCGTCGTCCATCCGTCGTCCGGGTATGCCCCCGGCTCCGGCCCCGGCGTTATTGTCATACTGTCAATACAACCCTCCCGCCGCGTTCGGGAGGACGCGCCGGACCGCCGGTGCGCTGGATCAACGACGAACCGAGGTAGGGCGTGAGCACTCCATCCACCGCCAAGCAGGGCCCGCTCGCGGGCATCAAGGTCATCGAGCTGGCCGGGATCGGTCCCGGTCCGCACGCCGCGCTGCTGCTCGCCGATCTGGGCGCCGACGTGGTGCGGGTGCAGCGTGCGGGCCAGCTGCCGGGCGGGTTCGACCGTCCGCAGCTGCGCGGCCGGACGATCGTCGAGGCCAACCTCAAGGACCCCGCCGACATCGAGAAGGTTCTCGGCCTCGTCGAGAAGGCGGACGTGCTGATCGAAGGCTTCCGCCCCGGCGTCACCGAGCGGCTCGGCATCGGCCCGGACGACGCGCTCGCCCGCAACCCGCGCCTGGTCTACGGACGGATGACCGGCTGGGGCCAGGAAGGCCCGCTGGCCGATCGCGCCGGACACGACATCAACTACATCTCCATCACCGGCGTGCTGCACGCCATCGGCCGCAAGGGCGAACGCCCGGTCCCGCCGCTGAACATGGTTGGCGATTTCGGCGGCGGCTCGATGTTCCTGGTGTTCGGCATCCTCGCCGCGCTGGTCGAGCGGCAGCAGTCCGGCAAGGGCCAGGTGATCGACGCGGCCATGGTCGATGGCGCCCTTGCCCTTTCGCACATGATCTGGGGCATGCGCGGCGCGGGCGCCTGGTCCGATGAGCGTGGCGTGAACCTGCTCGACACCGGAATGTCGTTCTACGACACCTACGAAACCTCCGACGGCAAGTACATGGCGGTCGGTGCGATCGAACCGCAGTTCTACGCCCAGTTGCTCGCCGGACTGGAGATCGAGGCGGACGGCCTGCCCTTCCAGCTCGACCCCGCCGGTCAGGAAACGCTGAAAAAGCTTTTCGCCGAGCGTTTCCGGACCAAGACCCGGGACGAATGGGCCGAGATCTTCGTCGGCACAGACGCGTGCGTCTCTCCCGTGCTGACATTCGACGAGGCGACGCGAAACGAGCACATCGCGGCCCGCGGCTCGCTGCTGGAGCTCGACGACATCACCCAGCACGCCCCCGCGCCGCGATTCTCCCGCACTCCGAACGGGATTCCGACCCCGCCGCCCACCACCGCCACCCCGATCGAGACGGTCTGGGCCGACTGAGCGCCGAGCGGGGTGGCATGGCGCCACTCCGCTTCGCGGCTGATAATTGAAACTTTTAACATACCAACCGGTTCGACAGTTCGGCACCGGGCCTGCCATACTGTCCGCGAGCAGGTGGCTTTCGAGAATCGCGAACCTCGTCCGGTCCGCTCCTTGACCGCTGCTCGAGCTGGAGGCCTCCGCGCCGTGCGAGCTTCTGCACACCGCCCGAGCACGACGAGGGCCAGCCCCGAGGGGTGGCCGGCCGATCGTGCTCGGCGGTGCTCGGAGGGGACATACCGCCTGCGGAGGCTCTCCCCAGCGACGAAATCGCCTCAGTAGCAGGTCAACGGCGTCAACGGGTCGGCGGCGCGTGGCGTGAGCGCCATATAGGCGGACGCGATGGCCTTGACCGCCAAACGCAATTCGGGTTCCTGGTGGGTGAACGGCAGCCGCAGGAACCGTTCGAACGCGCCTTGCACGCCGAATCGTGGCCCGGCGGCGAGTAATACGCCATGGTTGGGAGCCGTGGCCGCCAGCGCCGTGGAAACCGAGGTCGGCAGCTGTGCCCACACCGACATGCCGCCCGCGCCGACGGTGACGCGCCAGTCCGGCAGTTCCTCGGCGAGCGCGTCGAGCAGCGCGGCACGCTGCGAACGCAACTGGTCCCGGCGACGGTCGAGGATCACCTCCGCGTGCTCGAGCAGGTGCACGGTGGCCAACTGGTCCATGACGGGGGTGCCGAGGTCGACCGTGGAGCGGATGCCGAGCAGCTTGGTGATCAGCGCCTGGTTGGTCCGGATCCAGCCGACGCGCAGACCGCCCCAGAACGATTTCGAGGCCGACCCGATGGTCACGATCTCGGATCCTCTGGCGAAAGCGGCGACCGGCGGCGGCGGGTTGTCCGCACCGAGCCCGAGATCCGCCATGGACTCATCGATCACGATGGTCATCCTGGTGTCCCTGGCGATGGCGGTCAGTTCGGCGCGGCCGTCGGCGTCGAGCAGCAGGCCGGTCGGGTTGTTGTAGTCCGGCACCAGATAGGCCAGGCTGGCCGCGGTCTGCCGCGCGGCACTGCGGACGCCGTCGAGATCCCAGCCGCCCGCCGGGTCCTCCGGGCGCAGCGGCACCGGCACCGGCCTGGCGCCGACGTCGCGGATCGCCTCGATGGCGTTCGGGTAGGTCGGGTGGTCGATGAGCACGCGGGCCGCGGGCGCGGTGAGCACGTTCAGCAGCAGGCGCAGGCCGTGCTGAGCGCCGAGGGTGACCAGGATCTGATCGGGCTCGGTCGGCAGCCCGCGCGCGGTGTAGCGGCGGGCGATCGCCTCACGGAGTGCCAGCACACCGACCGGGTCCATGCCGTGCGTGCCGAGGTAGGCGGGAATGCCCTCCAGAGCAGCCGAATACGCGTCCTGCATCTCCAGCGGGGCGGCCATGGCGGCATAGGTCATGTCGACGGTGGGCAGTTCGGGCGAGCCCATCATGGCCAGGATGCTCCGCGCCGGCTTGACGCCGTCGTGCTGCACGTCGCGGGGCAGGGCCACCGTGCTGCGCGAGCCCTGGCGGCTGATCAGGTAGCCGTGCTCGCGCAACAGCGCGTAGGTGGAGGTGATGGTGGTGCGACTGACCCCGAGGGTGCCGGCGAGATCCCGTTCGCTGGGCAAGGCGACACCTAGCGGCGCGCGCCCGTCGTGGATCAGCAGCCGGATTCCTTCGGCGAGCGCCAAGTAGGCCGGGCGGGTGGAGCGCCGCCCGGCCGAATCCGGATCGCCGTCGTGCGCGTGCCGCCAATGGCCCAGATCGCGAGCCAGGCTGCCCGCGCCGATCACTCTTGTCGCCATACGGTCCAGTATCGGCCGATTGGATATTTATTGGCAAGGCCAGTGGCGCGCACCCTGACGGACATGATGCTCGCCACCCTGCTCCTGATCGCCTTGCTCGGCTGCCTGATCTACCGATTCGCGCCGGAACGCGACACGCGCGCCTTTCGCCTCGAACGCTTCCACCCCGCGACACCGATGTCGGACCAGCCCCTCTCGTACTACGACCACCAGCGCCGATACTCCGATCTCGCGGCGATCTACGGCCGTGGCGACGTGCCGGACCCGGAACTGCCCAGTGGCGCGAACCAGCCGGGAGCGGGTCGAGGTCACGGCTCTTCGAAGGCCAGTTCCGGAAAACTGGCCTTCTCATTGCGAACTTGTCGGTCCCGCGGTGCAGACTTGGCTCATGAGTGACGCCACTCGCCTCGCCACCGATCGTCCGGCGACCGAGGCCGCCGAGCCCGTGGCCTCCGGCCCTCCCGCACCGGACCACCCGATCGTGGCGACGCTGTTCGACACCGCGATCGGCTGCTGCGCGATCGCCTGGAGCGAGCGCGGCGTGATCCGATTCCAACTCCCCGAGGCGAGCCCGGCGGCCACCCGCGCGCGCATCACGCGCGGTCGCGCGGGGCACCCGGGCGAGCAGATCCACGAACAGGCGCCCACCGAGGTCGTGGCCGAGGCCATCGCGGGCATCCGCGCCCACCTCGCGGGCGAACTGGACGACCTGCGCTGGATCGCCGTGGATACCAGCGGAATTCCGGAGTTCCACCGCGCCGTCTACGCCGTCACGCGCGCCATCGACCCGGGCCACACCCTCAGCTACGGCCAGGTCGCCGACCGCGTAGGCGCGCCCGGCGCCGCCCAGGCGGTCGGACAAGCATTGGGCCGCAACCCGATTCCCCTGATCATCCCTTGCCACCGCGTACTGGCCGCCGACCACGCTTTGCACGGCTTCTCCGCCCCCGGCGGCATCGACACCAAACAGCGCCTGCTGACCATCGAGCGCACACCTGGATTCGGCGAGCCCACCTTGTTCTGAACGACCATCACCGACCAGCGCGTCCTGCTCTCGGAGTCATGGATACGGCACGCTCGACGAATTCGTGTAGTTCGCCTCGTCCCTACGAGCGAGACATCGGCAGCACCCGCCGATCGGGAACGGAGGCCACGGCACTCGCCTGATGCGCGGCGGCCGCTGCGGCCCGAGGACTGGTCCGGAGTCGGCGGTCCTGCTCCGGAAGGGAGCCCGCGCCATCGCCGCGGTACTTCCCGACGCCGTTTTCCGCGAGATTCTCCGGCTCAGCCATAATCCGAACATCGGGTTGCTCGCCCCGTCGCCGGTTCTTTCCGCACCGGCGCCGATCAGCCCGCCGGGTACTACGCGCGGCTCAGCGCAAGGGATGCGCGCGGAAGAATTCGCACGCGTCCCCGGTGATGTAGCCGTCCTCGCAGCCGAAGTACGTCTGGATGCAGGCGTTCGTCGAGCAGCCGAGTTCGATCAATTTCTGCCTGATCCGGGCGTTGCGCTCCTGCGTCGTCTCGGTCTTCGTCGCCACTGTCGCCGAGGGACGCGCGGAACTGGTGACCGGTTGCGGCTGTCCGTCCGAGCACCCGGCGGCCAAGACCAGACCCGCCGCCGTGGCAGCGATCACCGCGGCCGCTCGCAGCGTCATTTTCCGCTCCCGGACTCTCCGCGCATCAGCGCGCCCAGGGACTCGCGATCGGTGACGTCCATCTTGATGCAGGCCCGGTAGAGATGGCCTTCGACGGTGCGCACCGAGACGGTGAGCCGGTCGGCGATCTGCCGGTTGGACAGGCCCGCGGCGACGAGGTTGGCGATCTCCCGTTCCCGCGCGGTCAAGGGCAAGGGTTGTGCGGCCTGCCGCAGCGCGGGGGTGCTCGCTCCGCCGCAGGCGGCGGCGAGCCGGTTGGCGGTGGCGGCGGACTCCAGCAACTTGCGCCTATCCCCGGCTCGCTCGTGGGCCGAGGCGGCCTGCGCCGCGGCGTCGGCGGCCGACAACAGCGCGCCGATGCGCTCGAATTCGGCGGCGACCGAGTCCAGCCCGGGTCCGTCATGGTCGGCGAGCGCCACCGCGTGCCGAGCCTGCGCCTGTACCAGCCGTCCTTCCACTCGCTCGGCCAGTTCCGCCAGTCGTCCGGAGACGGAATGGTCGCCGAAGCGGGCCGCGGTGTGCAGCGCCATGGCCTCGATGGCGTGCTGATGCGAGCGTGCGGCCGCGTCGGCGGCGCCCACCGCGATGCGGATGGCAGGCGTGACTGTTCCTTCGGCGGCTGCCAGCCAAGCGCGCGCCACTTCCAGCTGCGGTTCGTACACGGCACTGTGCCTGCCGCCCCGTGCGGTGGCGTGCGCGATCGACTCGGAGGCGTCGCCGGCCCGCCCGAGCGCCGAATACGCCTCCGCCAGACGGATTCGCGCGGGGAACATCCACGCGGCCGCGCCCTCCGCGGCCAATGCGGCCAGCGCCTGTTCCAGATTCTCGATGCCGTCCAGGAACCGGCCCTGCGCCACATCGACGGTCCCTTGCAGGATCTTCGACATGCCCCAGGCCAGATACTGGCCCGGCGAGGAGTAGCCGACGAATGCCCCGGCGCAGCGCCGCGCGGCCTCCAGATCGCCGGCGAAGGTCAGGGCGAGCACCTCGGCGTGCGTGGACATGAAGCGGTTGAGCCCGTCGATGTGCGCTTCCACCTCGTGCCCACGGGCCGCGTACTGCCTGGCCGCTTCCCCCTTGCCCATCAACGCCGACGCCAGGCCGCCGCCGAACGACGCCCACCACACCGCCCACGGCGGTGCGCCGTCGGCGGACATCACCGTCTCCGCCTCGGCGATCGCGTCGTCGACCCGGTTCTCGTTGACCAGACTCGCCGACGCCAGGCCGGTGAAGATGGCCGCGATCTTCGGATGCCGCACCTTCGCGCGCACCAGCTTCAGCACCTCGTCGGCGCGATCGGCATCGCCCATGGCCCACAACAGGTTCGCCACCCTGGTGCTGCCCCAGCGCGCCAGCTGCACCTCGTCGAGTTGGTCGGGGTCGAAGCTGGCGAGGGTGCGCTCGGCCTCGATCCGGTGCCCCTGCCACAGCAGGGCGCGCGCCAGCAGGTCGGCGGCCTCCACGCCGCCGCGCCGCTCCACCGCTGCGCGGGCGAAGCGCTCGCCCAGCGGCAGATTCGCCAATCCGATCGCGTCGGCCGCCGCCGCCTCGAACAATTCCAGATCCGCGGATTTATCACTGTCCAGCGCCAATTCGGCCAGGCGGATGCGGTCGGCGGCGGAGTTTATCCGGCGGTCCTTGAGCGACGAATACAACCTGCCGCGCAAACGCCGCGCCGAGGCGATGCCGAGCCTGCGGCGGATCACCTCACCGAACAGCGGGTGGTTGTAGCGCACGATCAGATCTTGGGAATTTTCCACCACCCGGATCACACCGCGCGTTTCGGCGGCTTCCACCGCGTCCTCGCCCGCCAATTCGGCGAGGACGTCGAGATCGATCGGTTCGCAGAAAGTCAGCAGTTCCAGCACCCGCAGCACCGGCTCGGGCAACTGCTCGACGCGGTCCTCCAGCAGCGCGGCCAGCTCCGAGGTCACCGCCGCGCGCCCACGCAGTTGCCACACGCCGTTGACCTGACGCAGCGTGCCCGCCTCCAGCGCACCCTCCACCAAATGCCGCAGGAACAACGCGTTTCCGGCGGAGGACTCCCACATCAGATTGGCGGTGAACCCCTCGAGTTGCCCACCGAGCATCGATTCCACCAGTTCGACGCTCTGGCGCTGGGTGAACGGGCGCAGGTCGATGCGCGTCAGATGGCCGTCTTTCCACAACGAGGTGACCGCGTCCGGCACCGGGACTCCGCTGCGCACGGTGACGACGATGTGGGCGGCTTTGTCGATGGCCAGTTGCAGCAGCAGCGTGGCGGAGAGCTGATCCAGCAGATGCGCGTCGTCGACCCCGATCACCGTGTCCCCGTCGGCGAGCAACGCCTCGCGCGCCGCCGACATGAACGTGACCGGATCGTGCGCCGTATAGACGCCGACCATATGCGCGAACACTCCCAGCGGAATGCTGCGCGCCGACTCGGTGCCCGCCACCCAGCGGACATTGCCGCCGATCGCGGAGGTGGCATGCCGGGCCAGGGTGGTCTTGCCCACCCCCGCGTCACCGGTCAGTACCACGCCGACGTGCCCCGGACCGGTCAGCGCCGCACGGATCGCCTCGAATTCGCTCTCGCGCTCGATCATCGGCCAGTTCCGAGCCATGCTCTAACTGTAGTTCTTCACCGATCATGATCGAAGCCGAGCGAGCACGATAGATGTGGCGAATTTCTGGTGATCTTGCCGAATTTCCGCTGGCCCACGCGGAATTCGAACAGGTTCTAGTCGAGTACGTCGTGCCGGACGATGGTCTGATCCCGGCCGGGACCCACGCCGATGCAAGAAATCCTGGCGCCGGACAGCTCCTCCAAACGCAACACGTACGCCTGGGCGTTGGCAGGCAGCTCCTCGAAGGTGCGCGCGCCGGAAATGTCCTCCCACCAACCGGGCATTTGCTCGAAAATCGGCTTCGCGTGATGGAATTCGGTCTGCGTGGTCGGCATCTGCTCGACTCGCTCGCCGTCGATCTCATAGGCGACGCAGATCGGCACCGTCTCGAGACTGGATAGAACGTCCAGTTTGGTGAGGAAGTAGTCGGTGATGCCGTTGACCCGGGTGGCGTAGCGCGCGATCACCGCGTCGAACCAGCCGCAGCGGCGGGCGCGCCCGGTGGTGACACCGACCTCGCCGCCGGTCTTGGCCAGGTAGGCGCCGAACTCGTCGAACAGCTCGGTCGGGAACGGTCCGGAACCGACCCGGGTGGTGTAGGACTTCAGGATGCCGAGCACCGTGTTGATCTTGTTCGGTCCGATGCCCGCGCCGACCGCCGCGCCGCCCGAGGTCGGGTTCGACGACGTGACGTACGGGTAGGTGCCGTGGTCGACGTCGAGCAGGGTGCCCTGCGAACCCTCCAGCAGCACCGTCTCACCACGCTCGAGCGCGAGGTTCAGCTTCAGCCTGGTGTCGGCGATCCGGTGCTTGAAGCTGTCCGCCTGGGTCAGCACCTCGTCCACCACCTGCTGCGGATCCAGCGCGCGGCGGTTGTAGATCTTGACAAGCACCTGGTTCTTGAACTCGAGCGCCGCCTCGACCTTCTGGGTGAGGATCTTCTCGTCAAGCACGTCCGCGACGCGCACGCCGACGCGCGCCACCTTGTCCTGGTAGCACGGCCCGATCCCGCGGCCGGTGGTGCCGATCTTCTTGTTGCCGAGGAAACGTTCGGTGACCTTATCGATGGCCACGTGGTACGGCATGATCAAGTGCGCGTCGGCCGAGAGCAGCAGCCCGGAGGTGTCGACGCCCCGCTGCTCCAGCCCCGCCAGCTCGTCCAGCAGCACGCCGGGATCCACGACGACACCGTTGCCGATGACATTCGTCACGCCCGGGGTCAGGATGCCGGAGGGGATCAGGTGCAGGGCGAAGTTGTCGCCGTTGGGCAGCACCACGGTGTGACCCGCGTTGTTGCCGCCCTGGTACCGGACCACCCAGTTCACCCGACCACCGAGCAGATCGGTTGCTTTGCCCTTCCCCTCGTCGCCCCACTGGGCGCCGATCAGGACGATTGCCGGCATGGTCGTGTCTCCTACGGTTCGACAGGCAACACTGGTGTGTTGCAGCTACCTGCCGTACTGAGGCGGTGGCCGGAAGCACAGTCTAGCCGACCCGTCCCCGGCGGCATCGCAGCGCATCTCGTCGTAGGCTCGACAACCGTGTGGTCGCGGCCGGGCAGGGCTAAGGTTGCACGGCACGCCGAGCGGCAGCGCGGCGGGCACGGGCGAGCCGCGGCTCGGGTTCGCCCGCCAATGGCGAGGGGCCCGACGGTGTCGGCTCGAACCGAGGAGGGTGTACGGCAGCTTGAGTACCCATGTTCTCCGCTGCGACGGCGCCCCCGTACCCATCGCGCTCGCGGCGCTGCCGACCACCCAGACGGCCGCCATCCCCGATCCCGCCGTGATCGACGAGTTGCTTCCCGTGCTGGCCGCCGACAGCCTGCCGCGCCTGATCGTGCTGGGTGAGGACGCCGCGCTGGCCGCGGTGCTCACCCATCTGATGCGCACCGAGCGCCTGCACGTGGAGATCGGTTACGTGCCGGTCGAGAAGACCTACGCCGCACGCGCCTACCAGACCGGCACCGGCAACGCCGCCGCCAAGCGCGCCATCGGAGGCAGCGCCGTCGAGACGCCACTGGTTCGCGACGACACCGGCAAGGTGCTCGCGGGCCGGGCGGTGATCACCGGCATCGGCGGCGAGCGGCTCGAGGGTGAGGCTTATGTCGACGACACCCTGCTGTTCTCCGGTGACGTGACGGCCATGCTCGTCTCGCCGTGCCTCGAACCGCCCGGGGTGCGGGCGGCCGTGCGGCGAAGGTTCCGCAAACGGCGCTGGGTCGAGGGGCGAGCGGCGCAGCTCGGCACGCCAGGCGCCATCGTGACCAGGGACGGCGTCCGCACCGATCGCCCGGTGCCGCGCTCGAGTTTCTACCGCCATCACGAACCCTGGCTGCTGGTGCGATGAGTTTCCCGACCAACCGCAGAGCGCGTGCGGTCCGGCCGAGCCCGGTGTTCCTGCTCGTGGTGGTCGTGACCGCGGTCGGCGGCGCGCTGGCCTGGGACGCCCCGCTGGACTCCACCAGAGCCAAGGCCGGTGTGTTCGTCCTCGTGGTCTTCGGCTGGGTGGTCTCGCTGTGCCTGCACGAGTTCGCGCACGCGTACTCGGCGTGGCGCGCGGGTGATCGCGAAGTGGAGTTGCGCGGCTATCTGACGCTCAACCCACTGAAGTACAGCCATCCGCTGCTGTCGATCGTGTTGCCGATGGTGTTCATCGCGCTCGGCGGGATCGGCTTGCCCGGCGGCGCGGTCTACGTGCACACGCACAATGTCGCGCCGCGCACGCAGCGGATCATCAGCGGCGCGGGGCCCGCCGTGAACGCGTTGTGCGCGGTGTTGCTGCTGGCGGCCGTCCGGATCTGGGGCAGCTCGGCCACTCATCCCGCGTTCTGGTTCGGCGTCAGTTTCCTTGCCTTCCTGCAGATCACGGCGACTCTGCTGAATCTGATCCCGCTGCCGGGACTGGACGGCTACGGCATCGTCGAGCCGTCGCTGAGCTACCAGACCCGGCGCTCGCTCGACCAGTTCAAGCCGTTCGGCATGTTGATCCTGTTCGCGCTGCTGTTCACGCCCGCGATCAATCAGGTGTTCTTCGACGCGGTGTACGCGCTGTTCGAACTGTCCGGTGTTCCGTCGAATTGGTCGCGCTACGGCGGCTACCTGACTCGGTTCTGGACCTGATCTCCGGCGACTCGCCGTACACGTGGGCGCGGGACCGCCCGGTCGGGTTGCCGGGCGGCCCCGCTTCTTCGCCGCTTCCGATCCGCCCCCCTTCCGGCTGCCACACCCCTTGGCCGGAAGGTCCTTTCGTCCACGTGCGAAGTGGTCGACCGCGATACCCCGCGACTCGCGGTCACATCGCAAAACTACGGCGGGATGACGCGCGGAACCCGAGTAGCGGACTACCCGAAGATCGAACTTCCGGCGCGCCGCACCGGAATCGGACCACGGTGGCAGGCAAGAATGTCCGAATACCGCTGAGTAGTAGGGCTTCAGACCTCGGGCCGCACGTAGGGGTTCTTGACCGTCGGCGGCAGCAGGGCAATCGCCGAGATACGTTGCACGCCGCACACCTGCATCAGGTCTACCAGCGTCGAACGTACCTGCGCGAAGACGACGTGCGCCGAAAGGCCCGCGCCGGTTACCAGTTCCGGGCGCGCGCCCTTCGCGACCGAGCGCAGTACGCGGGCCGCCTCGGCGCGGTCGGGTTGGTCGCCGGGGTCGGCCAGCATCATCCGGCGCACCACGTCGACGGCCTGGCCCAGGCGCTCCACCTCGTCGATCAAACCGGGGTGGAGGATTTCGTCGTCGCGCACCAGAGTCAGCGAGCGCCGCAACAGGACTCGGGTGTTGCGGATGGCGTTGTCCAGCGGATCCGCCGTGGCTCTGATGCGTTCGAGCCGGGGACGGGAGTTCCAGTACAACGGCGAGATCCGGCTGATCTCGCGGCCGCCTTCCAGGGTGGCGCGCAAGGAGTCGATCTGCGGCTGAGTGGCGCGCATCGCGGTGAGCGCGCGGTGCACCTTCTCCGGATCCTGTTCGAGCAGTCCGTCGGCGCATTCGGTGATCGATCTGCCCATCACGGCGAGGATGTCCCCGGCGAGCGTCCGCGCCCTGCGCACGGGATGCAGGGGGATCGCGGCGACCACCACCACGCCGACCAGTCCGCCGACCAAGGCGTCGATCATGCGGGAGAGACCGCCGCCCGCCGAGGGCGGCAGCAACGTGGCGACCAGCACGGCGGAGCCCGCCGCCTGCACGGTGATGACCGGACCGCCGTCCAGGAACACCGCCGCGGCCATGGCGACCGCGACCACCAGCGCGATCTGCCATATGCCGGTGCCCGCGTGGGAGATGAACAGATCGCCGATGCCGATGCCGACCGCAACCCCGACCACCAGTTCCACCGAGCGACGCAGCCGCGCGCCGAAGGAGATGCCCATCGACACCACGGCGGCCGTCGGCGCGAAGAACGGCAGCGCGTGGCCGATGACGTGATGCGCGAGGAACCAGGCCAGCGCGGCGCCGACCGAACACTGGATGATCGGCAGCGCCGACCGGCGCAGCCGCGCCCACGAGGTGCGTAGCCTCGCCATGCCGCTCGCGCGGGCCACGCCGAAGCGGGACATCGGGTCGAACGCACCCGTCACCCGGCCGCTACCTACCATCGAATCGCTACGCGGTGCTCCGATCACTACGACTCAGTCGAGGCCCAGCTCCGCGGCCGCCTGAGGGTCGCAGTCTTCCAGCAGATCGAGGCAGCGAGCGTACTCGTCGGTCTCGCCGATCACCTTGGCGGCGCGGGCCAGCGCGCCGACGCTGCGCAGGAAGCCGCGATTGGGTTCGTGGCTCCACGGCACGGGACCGAAGCCCTTCCAGCCGTTGCGGCGCAGTAGATCGAGGCCGCGGTGGTAGCCGGTGCGGGCGAACGCGTACGCGGCCACGATGTCGTGGTTGACCGCCTCGTCCTGGGCTTCGCCACGAGACAGCGCCGCCTCGGCGAGGTGCGCCCAGGCGATCGAGGCGGCCGGGTGCTCGGCCGCCACCCGCACCGGATCGGCGCCGTCGAGGAGCGCGTCCTCGGCGTCGGAGAGTTCTGGTAGCAATACCGGTTGCGGTCCGAGCAGGTCACCGAACGAGGTCATGCGGTTCATTGTGCACCGCACGACGGTTTGCTCGACAGGCGACCGCCTCGCCTCCTCGCGTCACGGCGTAGGCCGAACACGGAGGTCAGGTGACGGGCCGGCATTCGTTCGGCTCGACGTGGGCTGATGCCGGACCTCGCCGGGCCGCGCCCATTAGGCTGGCCGTCGAGTTCAAACAGTTCCGCTTAGCGAGGGGTGTGCGTGTCCGACCCGAACGACGAGAAGAGCACGGCGCGAGACAGCGCCGGACCGGCCGACGCTGCCGGGGCCGACGCACGCCCCGAGGCCGCCACCGAACGTATCCCCGCCTCGGGCAAAAGCGGTTCCGCTTCGTCGGCTGCCCCCACCGAGCGCATCGCCAAGGCGCAGCGACCGGGTGCGACGCCGTCCGGCGGCGCCGCAGCAGCCGCCTCGGATGCTTCCGCGGCGAGATCGAAGGCCGGCGCGGGCACCGGTAGTCCAGCCCCTGGCGGCCAACCGAAACAGGCTCCCGGTGGCGGTCCGGTCCCCGGGAAGGACGCGAACACAGCCAAGGCGGGCACGAAACCGGCCAACGGTCCAGCGAGCGGTACGAACTCACCGGCTTCCAATGCGAGCGGCTCCGCACCCGCGGGTCCCGCGCCACAGGTTTCGACGCAGTCCGGAGCGTCCGGCGGTCCGAAGACCCCTGGCAACCAGGCGAATGCCACCAACCGGCCCGCAGCCGCGAGCCCCCGAGCGGCCGGGACCCCGGCTGGGTCCAACGCGACCAGTGGGACCAGCGCCGAAAGCACATCTGCCGCCGGTCCCTCGAGCGCGGCGAAGGCCGCTGGGGCGGCGTCAGCAGGCGGTACCGGTAAGCCGAACCCTCCTGCTTCTTCCGCGCCGTCCCCGGCGGGGCAACCAGCCGCGAAACCACCTGCGGGGCAAGTCGCAGCCAGCCGGAACACACCGCCGCCCTCCGGCCCGACCGCATCGAACGCACCCGGCACCAAAGGCACAGCGCCTTCTGGACCGGCGAACACCCCGGCAGGGAAACCCGGCGGCGCACCAGCACCCAATGGCCCGGCCGCATCGAACCCGCCCGGCACCAAAGGCACAGCCCCTTCCGGACCGGCGAACACCCCGGCAGGGAAACCCGGCGGCGCACCAGCACCCAATGGCCCGGCCGCATCGAACGCACCCGGCACCAAAGGCACAGCCCCTTCCGGACCAGCGAACACCCCAGGGAAAATCGGCAGCACACCAACGCCCTCCGCCCCGGCCGCATCGAACACGCCCGGCACCAAAGGCACTGCTCCATCTGGACCGGCGAACACCCCAGGGAAAATCGGCAGCACACCAACGCCCTCCGCCCCGGCCGCATCGAACACGCCCGGCACCAGAGACACAGCTCGTCCCAGACCGGCGAACAGCCCGGCAGGGAAGGTGGGCGGCGCACCGGCACCCTCCGGGCCAGGCACATCCAGCTCACGCCCAGCATCGGGCACCGATGCGGAAACGGCCGCGCCCGAGCGCGAGTCCGCGCCGGAGACCGGCGGTAGCGCCTCGAAGCCTGGTTCCGCTCCGGACCAGTCGCGCACCGTGGTGATCAAACGGGATCAGCTTCCGTCCGGTGCGGCCCCCGCGAGTGGGTCCGCTTCGAAAGACGCACCGGCGCAGCCGGATCGACCAGCGACGGACAAGGCACCCGCCTCCGGCGCGAAGGCAGGACCGGCGGCCGCCTCGAAGAACGCGGCGACGGCCGAGACGACCCCGGGTACGCCGCCCGACACCGCCGGTGCCTCTACTCCGCCCGGTGGCAAGCCTGAGGCCGAGACCACCGCGATCCCGGGGGGCGGCGAATCCGCGACCGTCGTGATACGCAAGCCGTCGGCCGGACCGGCTCCCGCGCCGGAGCGGACCGGCGAATCCACCCCAGCCGAGGCGCAGAACCCGCCCGGTTCGGATGACGTGACGATGGCGATGCCGGTGGTCGGCCTGGACGACGCGAAGACCGTCGCGTTGCCCATCCAGCGCCCCGGCGACGGCGGCAGGCCGGGCACCGATCGCGTGGTCACTCCACCGGCGGGTCCGGTACCGGTCACCAAGCCGCCGAGCACGCCGCGTCCGGCTCCCGGTCCCAAACAGCCCGGCCCGCACGGCCCTGCCGCGCCGCCGCAGCACGGACCCGGCGTCGAGGACACCCGCCCGTCGCCGCAGCGTCCCGGCGGCAGACCGCGACAGGTGGCGACCGCGCCGTCCCCCGCGGACGTCCAGCAGACCGTGCCCGCGCAGTCGATGGGGGGTCCGCGTGCGCCGCAGACCCGGCCCGTCGCGCCGCCGCAACGGATCCCCCCTGCTTCGCAGGCCGCCGGTGCGACCGCCACCGGTCCCACTCGGCCCGATCGACGGCTGATCGTGCTCGGCGCGGCGGCCGTGGCGGTGATCGCGCTCATCGCGGTGATCGTGTCGCTTGTCACGATGTCCGGCGACGACTCCCCCGAGGCTCAGGTGCGCAGCGCCATCACCAGCTACACCGACGCGCTGAAGAGCGGCGATCTGGACGCGCTGCGCTCCACCACCTGCGGTCCGCTGCACGACTTCTATCAGGGCATTCCGAGCGACCAGTTCGCCGGCGTGCACAAATTGTCGATGGAACGCAAGAACATCCCGGTGGTGGACAGCATCGACGCCATCCGCATCACCGACGCCACCGCCATCGCCCAGGCCACGGTGTACACCGAGGCCGACCCGGCGAAGCGGTCCGCACGCACCTTCGACCTGCAGCGCACGGACGACGGATGGAAGGTCTGCGATCCGCCCTCCAGCAGCCAGTAACCACCTGGCGGCGTGATAGCCGCCACGCATCGATGCCGGTCACGCACGTCACACTCACCTGGTCAATGGTCCGGTCCGGCAGTAGCATGGCCGGGATCATGAGCAGGGAGCAGACGATGGCGCGGCCGGATATCGATGTCGTCCCGGTGACGCCGATCGGACAGCGATTCCGGGTGCGTGACCACTACGAGGTCGGCCGGGAGAAGGTCCGGGAATTCGCCCGCGCGGTACAGAACCACCACGCGGCGCACCAGCACGAAGCCGACGCACGCGCGCTCGGGTATCCCGGGCTCATCGCGCCGCCGACCTTCGCCTCGGTGATCGGGATGACCGGGACCAGGGCGCTGCTCGACACGGTGCTCACCGAGTACGACCTCTCCCAGTTCCTGCAGACCGATCAGGTCTTCGAGATCTACCGCCCGATCCTGGCCGGCGACCGGATGCGTAGCGAGATCGTCATCGAATCGATCCGCCAGTTCGGCGACAACGACTTCATCTTGGTGCGCTTCACCCTGAGCAACCAGCACGGCGAGGTCGCCATCGTCGGGTCGACCACGATCGTCGCGCGCCGCGGAGCCGAGGTCGACGACACGCTCGACGACATCGTCGAGAACGTCATGATGCACGGGCGCCCGGTCGAATCCCGGAGTACCGACCCCGCGCACAACGATGTGCTGGTTTCGCTCGGCGTCAGCCCGTTGGTGGAGCCGGTCGAGCACGAGTCCACGCCCGTGCACACGCTGCCCGCCTTCGATGAGCTCGCTCCTGGCGATCAGCTGCCCGACCGTGCGTTCCAGCTGACCCGCGGCGACCTGGCGAACTACGCGGGCGTGTCCGGCGACGCCAATCCGATCCACTTCAGCGACCACGCCGCACAGCTGGCCGGGCTGCCGACGGTGGTCGCGCACGGCATGCTGACCATGGGCTTGGCGGGCGACTATCTCACCTCGTGGCTGGGCGATCCCACCGCGATCCAGAAGTTCAGCGTGCGCTTCTCCGGCTTCGTTCCGGTCGCCGCCGACGCGGCGGGCACGGTGGAGTTCACCGGCCGGATCAAGTCGCTGGACGCCGCCGCGCGCACCGCGACCATCCTGCTCGGCGGCTCGTCCGAGGGTCGCAAGCTGTTCGGTCGCGCGCTGGCCGAGGTCCGGCTCCGCTGACCCGAGCGGCTCACTCGCCGACGACCGAGTGCATCAGGTACACGTTGTAGTCACTCCAGGTCGACATGGTGAAGTACAGATCCGTACCCGAAGACCACGGGTGGATGAAGCCTCCGTACAGCTCCGGATAGCTCAGCGCCGACACCGTCGGCGTGCTCTCCGACCACACGCCCTGCGGTGTGTCCGCCTCGCGTACGACCAGCGCCGCCTTCGTCGTGTCCAGATAGCTCATCTGCCAGACCTCGCGGGCGGCGTCGTAGCGGACCGACAGTTCACCGACAGGACCGTCCACGATCGGCGTGGCCGAGCCGAAGCCACCGACGGGGGTCCAGGCGCCATCCCGCCAATACTGGTAGGCGGTGGTGTTGAGCAGCTGGTCCTCGGGCACCCGAGCCAGGCCCACCGCGCCCAGGCGGGTGTTGGGCGTGCCGAACATGTAGACGTAACCCCCGTGCGGCACCATCGCGCTCACCTGGAAATTCGCCAGCCCGAAGATGTTGTCCCAGCGCGCGTGCGGGTCCTTCGTCCAGGTCTGGCCGTGATCGTCGGAGTAGGCGATGCCGCCGTAGTTGGTGAAGAACGTGCCGGGCAGGCTGTTCCAGGTCCGAATGGACATATAGCTCAGATACTGTCGCTCGCCCAGCGCGAAACCCGAGGTGGGAATGGTGGTGACCTCGACATTGTCGAGTTTGCGGCTGGAGAGCACCTCGGCCGCGTGGCAGCGGTCGTCGGTCACCATGCGGTCGAAGGTCACCCCGTCGGCGAGATCCCGGTCGGTGCTGAAGGCGAGGACGTTGCTGCGCCAATCCAGCCCCATGCCGCCCGGCGGATGGAAGCCGCGCCCGACGGTGTCGCCGAACGCGGTCGCGATCTCGCCCGGTGCGCTCTCCCACATGATGCCGAGGTCGGTGCCGTCCACCTGCCAGCGTTTGTCGGTGCGGTTCACCGAGTTCGCGCCGGTCAGCTTCGCCACCTCGCGAGCTGGGCCGAGCCGCGGCGCGGGGCGAGCCGGTGACTGCGCCGCAGGCTCGATCGGCGGCCGCACCGGCGCGGGTGGTGGGGGCACCTGACCGGGGTCCGGGCCGGGGCCGGGGATCGCGAAGTGGAACGGTTTGGGATTGAGCAGGATTTCGGGGATCCCGAGCTGTCCGGCGAGACTCGGTGGCGCGCCGGGCAGATCGGTGAGATCCGGGCAGGGATTCGCGCAGGGATCCGGCGGGAGCTCCATCCGCGTTCGCTTCGGCGCGGATTCCGGCAGCTGTGGCGGGAGCACGGTGATCACCGGATAGGGAATCGGCACCTCCAGCGTTTTCGGCACCAAAGGCTCGTGGGTCGCCACCGGGTCGGTCGCGCACGGACCCACTCCCGCGAGAGGGCCCGCCGCTTCGGGCGCGGCGGCCGCAGGCCCGTCGGCGTAGACGAGCATTCCCGCGCCGACCACGATCGCACCGACCGCGGCGAGCATTCGCATCGCCATAGCAACCCCTCGAAATCCTTTGCGGACACGAATCTTGCGAGGACGAACCAGCGGAACGACCCTACCCCGTTCGCCTTTCGAAGGCTGTCAGAACGACACGCCTAATAAATAGGACGAAATTGCTTCATTTGCAAGGTGAAACGCCCTGGATTTGCTAGCGTCCATTTCGCGACGACTCCAGTCGGGGAGAGTGGCCGCCCGGAGCGGACTCCGCGCCTAGTTCGAACCCTTTGCCGCCGAGCATGTTCCATCATGCCCGGCCCCGACCAAGAACGGATCACATGAAGAACACACTCCTGCGCGCCGTGCTCGGCATCGGCTCCGCCGGTTTGCTCGCCACCGCCGTTGTCACCCTCGGGTCGCCCGTCGCGGCGGCAGATCCACTCACCGAACTGCTCTGCGGCTCCGGATCCGCCCAGTTCTGCCAACCGCACGCGGCACCGCCGCAAACTCCGCCGCAGCCGAGCAATCCACCGGCCCCGAACAATCCGCCGCCGCCGAACAACCTGCCACCGCAAGCGCCCCTGGGTCCCTACTACAAGAACTGCACGGAGGTCCGCAACGCCGGTAAGGCCCCACTGCGGCGCGGACAGCCGGGCTACGCCCCCCACCTGGACCGGGACAACGACGGAATCGCTTGCGAGTGAGGCGCGCCGGACGCTTCGGGAGCAGGATGGAGACGTGACCAAGTCAGTTCTCCGCGTCGCACCCGCGATCGGGGCGGCGCTGCTGGCGGCCGGAGCGTGCGCGCTCGTGCCGTCGGCGGCGTCCGCCGTCCCGCCCCCGGCCGCCGCGATCGCCGGACCGCACGACGACCATCCGATCCCGCACAACCGGACCGGGCCGAAGGGGGACAGCGAGCGACCCGAAGAACCCGCCGAGCGGTCGCCGAAGATCTACACCGACTGCGACCAGGTGCGCGCCGAGGGCGCCGGGCCGCTGTACCGCGGGCAGCCCGGCTTCAACGCCCAGCTGGACCGGGACGGCGACGGGATCGCCTGCGACTAGTGCAGCGCCTGGAAGGTCAGGATCGTCGCGCCGATCCGGATCAGGTCGCCGTCGGCGAGCAGCACGCCGCTGTCGATCGCGTCGTCGTTGACGTAGACGCCGTTGGCCGAATGCAGATCCTTGATGAGCAGACCGGAGCGACTCGGCATGATGTGCGCGTGGTAGCGGCTGGCCCGAGGGTCCTCCAGCACCAAGTCGTTGTCGGTCATCCGCCCGATACGCAGGCCGCCCTGCGCGATCGCCACCACGCGACCGTCCGGCATCCGCAGCTGACCGCTGCGCACCGCACGCGGCACCTCGGTGACCGTCTCGGTCATCGCCGCGGCCAGGCGCTCGACCTGCCGGAGTTCGACCGTGCTCAGCGGCTCCTGCCGCAGCACGCGCTGCTCCAGGTCGATCAGCGCCGGCCCCGGGTCGATGCCGAGCTCGTCGGCGAGCACGCCGCGCACCTTCCGGCACGCCTCCAGCGCGTCCGCCTGCCGTCCGGACAGATACAGCGCGGTGATCAACTGGCCCCACAGCGGTTCGCGCAACGGGTGCTCGTTGGTCATCGCCACCAGCTCGCCGATCACCGAGGACGCTCGCCCGCAAGCGATCTCGGCGTCGATCCGGGCCGCCGCGGCCAGTAACCGCTCTTCGTCCATGGCGGTGGCGAACCCGTCGGCGAACTGCAATCCGGCCAGATCGGCCAGCGCCCGGCCGCTCCACTCGCGCAGCGCGGAGCCGAACAGCTGCGCCGCCCCGGCGTGATCACCCGCCTCGGCGGCACGGGCGCCCGCCTCCCGGGCCGCTTCGAAACGTCCCAGATCGCACGCGGTCTCGTCGATCTCCAACCGATAGCCCGACGACTCGGTGCGCAGCACCGTCGCCGGGTCCACCCCGGAATTACGCAGCGCCTTGCGGATGTTGGAGACGAAGACCTGCAGGCTGGCGGCATAGGCGTCGGGCGGTTCCTCGTTCCACACCAGATCGGCGAGCGCGGCCGACGACACCGCGCGCCGCCGATTCACCGTGAGCGCGGCGAGCAGAGCTCGCGGTTTGGGCCCGCCGACGGCCACCGGTTCACCACCGACGAGCAGCCGCACGGGCCCGAGCACGCGCACATCCAAACTCATGTGCACCAAGCCCCTGACGGGTGTATCAGGGTCAGGCGCTGATCGAGCGTCCGGCCGAGTGCAGGTCGTTGCACGCCTCCACCACACGCGCCGACATCGACGCCTCGGCCTTCTTCAGGTAGCTGCGCGGGTCGTAGGCCTTCTTGTTGCCCACTTCGCCGTCGATCTTCAGCACGCCGTCGTAGTTGGCGAACATGTGCCCGGCGACCGGCCGGGTGAACGCGTACTGGGTGTCGGTGTCGACGTTCATCTTCACCACGCCGAAGCGCAGCGAGTCCTCGATCTCGGACTTCAGCGAGCCCGAACCGCCGTGGAAGACGAAGTCGAACGGCTGCGCGTCGGCGCCGAGGCCGAGCTTGGCCGCCGCGACGCGCTGGCCCTCGGCGAGCACCTCGGGCTTGAGCACCACGTTGCCCGGCTTGTACACGCCGTGCACGTTGCCGAAGGTGGCCGCGAGCAGGTACTTGCCGTTCTCGCCCGCGCCGAGGGCGTCGATGGTCTTCTGGAAGTCCTCCGGCGAGGTGTAGAGCTTCTCGTTGATCTCGGCCTCGACGCCGTCCTCCTCACCGCCGACGACACCGATCTCGACCTCGAGAATGATGTTCGCGGCGTGGGTGGCCTTCAACAGCTCCTTGGCGATCTCGAGGTTCTCGTCGATCGGAATCGCGGAACCGTCCCACATGTGCGACTGGAACAGCGGGTTCTGGCCGGCGTTGACCCGCTCCTGGGAGATCGCCAGCAGTGGACGGACGAAAGAGTCCAGTTTGTCCTTCGGGCAGTGGTCGGTGTGCAGCGCGATGGTCACGTCGTACCTGGCCGCGACCACGTGCGCGAACTCGGCCAGCGCCACCGCGCCCGTGACCATGTCCTTCACACCCTGGCCGGAGCCGAATTCCGCGCCGCCGGTGGAGAACTGGATGATGCCGTCGCTGCCCGCGTCCGCGAAACCCTTGATGGCCGCGTTGATCGTCTCCGACGACGTGCAGTTGATGGCCGGGAATGCGAAGGAATTGGCTTTGGCCCGACCGAGCATCTCGGCGTAGACCTCCGGAGTCGCGATGGGCACTGTAAGACCTCCGTGTTGTGCGGCAAAGACCTATTTTGTCAGCCTTCACCCTAAGGCAGTGGTGTTTCGCCTGGTATGCAGGGAGGGAGTGCGCAGTTGACCCGCCGGTAATTTTGCGCACAGCACGAGCTTTTTCAGGTGGAGCCGGTACTGTGGGGCCGGTAATTTGCGCTGGCAGCTTCCGACGCGGTGGCAAGCGATGCAGGCCAGCCGTATCGGGACAGGAGGCCACGTGATTCTGCAGGCAGCGACAGAATCGGTGACGAGTAACCTCGCGTTGACCGAGTTGCTCGATCCGATGCACCTGCTCACGGAGACGTGGCTGAAGGACGCGGTGCTGCCGGCCATCCTGGTCATCGTCTTCATCGAGACCGGCTTGCTGTTCCCGATCCTGCCCGGCGATTCGCTGCTGTTCACCGGCGGCCTGCTCGCCGCGCAGCCGAATCCGCCGGTGTCGATCTGGGTGCTGGTGCCCGCCGTCGTCCTGGTCGCGTTCGCGGGAGACCAGTGCGCGTATTGGATCGGCCGGGCGATCGGGCCCGCGCTGTTCCACAAAGAGGACACCCGTTTCTTCAAGAAGCACTACGTGACGCAAACGCACGAGTTCTTCGAAAAGCACGGGCCGAAGACGATCATCCTGGCCCGCTTCGTGCCGATCGTGCGCACCTTCATGCCGGTGCTGGCCGGTGTCTCCAAGATGGACTACCGCAAGTTCGTCGCGTTCGACATCGTCGGCGCGCTGCTGTGGGGCGGCGGTGTCACGGTGCTCGGCTACTTCCTGGGCAACGTCGCGTTCATCCGGGACCACGTCGAGGCGATCTTCTTGCTCATCGTCTTCGTGTCGATCCTGCCCGGCATCAGCGCGGTGGCGAAGAAGCTGCTCGGCCGCAA
The DNA here is from genome assembly GCF_040644075.1 of Nocardia sp. NPDC047038. Classification (NCBI taxonomy): domain Bacteria; kingdom Bacillati; phylum Actinomycetota; class Actinomycetes; order Mycobacteriales; family Nocardiaceae; genus Nocardia; species Nocardia sp. NPDC047038. Next base: position 324,126 of record NZ_JBEYVQ010000002.1, read on the forward strand.
TGCGCAGACGCAAGAGCAGGCCGAGGCGAAGCTGCCCGCCTCGACCAGCGAGTCCACCCGCTGAAGCCGGTGACGACGGAATCGTCGCCCCTAGCCGTGGGCAGTTTCGATCCGCTACTGTCGGCGGGCCCCGCGCTCGTCTGGACGGTGGTGCTGACCTTCGTTTTCCTCGAGTGCGCGGTGATCCTCGGGCTGTTCTTGCCCGGTGACTCGATGCTCATCACCGCGGGCATCGTGATGGCGTCGCACGCCTCGGGTGAGACGCACGTCTGGGCGCTGTCGGTGGGCGCGATGGTCGCGGCCATCGCGGGCAATCAGGTCGGCTACGTCATCGGGCACCGCACCGGACGACACCTGGTGGCCAGGAAGAACGGCAGATACATCAACGTCCGCAACCTGCAACGCGTCGCGGAGCTGCTGCATCGGCACGGCTTCGTCGCGGTGCTGATCGCCCGGTGGATCCCGTGGGTGCGCACCCTGTGCCCCTCGGTGGCAGGCGCCGCGCGGATGGACCACCGCAAGTTCACAGTCGCCAGCACGATCGGCGCGATCGTCTGGGCGCCGGTGCTGTTGCTCATCGGGTACTACGCGGGCAGCTTCCTGCAGCGCGTGCAATGGCTGATGCCGATCGTGATCGGCACGCTGGTGGTGGGCCTGATCATCGGGACGGCGCTCGGCGTGCGGCACTACCGGCAGGAGATGTCGCAGCCCGCCGAGGACTTCGCGCTGGAAACGGCTCCGGGCGCCGTGCTGGAGCCCGAGGGCTGATCCTCGGTCACAGCCCAGCGGCGCTGACCTGGTAGGCCGCCTCCATGAGCAGCCAGCCGGACAACTGCACCGACATGTCGCGTCCCGGCACTTTCGACGAGGTGACCGAGCCGCCGGAGGTGAGGTAACCAGCTCCCGCGCTGCCGCCGGGCAGGCGCGCGGGCTTGCTCCAGTCGTGCCCGAACAGTGGCTCGCCCTCGACTTGCAGCCGGTTCGCCCACGCCGCCTCGGCGGACGCGGTGACGATAGCGGCGGCCGCGCGGCGGTCGGCGATTTGCTGGGCGTCCTCGCCCGGCAGCATCACCGCGACCAGCGCCAGGTATCGGGCCAGGATGCCGTTGAACAGGCCGCCGTCGCCGCCACCACCACCGTCGACCACACCGTCGGTGGTCATGTGTTCCTCGACGGCCGCGAGCAGCCGGTGCACGCGTTCGGTGTGCCTGGGCTCGCCGGTCTGCACGGCGAGTTCGGTTTCCAGGCCGAGCGCCACACCCTGGCAGTAGCTGAACACGGGACGCTCGATCTCGCCGGAGGGTAGGTGAATGCCATCCAGGATCAACCCGGTCTCCGGATCGCGCAGGGTCGCGTCCAGCCAGTCGGACATCTCCTGAGCGCGTTGGACGCGCCCGAGGCGCAACAGCGCGATCGCGGCAGGACCGTTCGCGGGCGCGTTGAAGTAGTCCGAGCCGATGCGCCAGGGCAGGCCGCCGCCGACCTGCGGCTGCCAGCCGTCGTGCAGCTGCTTCTCCAGCGCGACCAGCGCACTGCGCACGTCGGTGCCCTGGGTGCGCTCGGCGCGTTCCAGCGCGATGGCGAGCCAGGCCATGTCGTCGTAGTAGCGGTTGGTCCAGCCGGTGATGTTGCGGATGCGGTGTGAGCGCGCCAGCGCGGCGATTCGCCTGCGGCGCAGCGGAGTCGGCGCCCGATTCGCGGCGTCGGTCGCGCACTCGATCAGATGCGCCTGCCACCAGTAGTGCCACGCGCCGAAGATTCGCTCCCGCTTGGTCGCCGGCCAGCCGACCACACCGAGTTCGGTGCCAGGGAGCGCCCACAGCGCGCGCAGATGCCGGGAGATGATCGACGATTCGGCCATATCGGCCCGTTCGGACCACAGCGTCGCCGGCGCGACGGCCTCCCGGCCCGCCGGTGCCCGGCCGGCCGGCGGACGCGGTGCCGCGGAGCCCGTCTCGGCGTGCTCCACGCTCGGCACCTCGATATCGTCGCTCCGCGAGGTCATGGGTCAATGGTGCCAGGCCAGAACGCATTTATGCGCCCGATTTGTTACGAAAGCGATGTGGAATCGTGCCGGTGGGCTTCCGGGGGCGAAGATCGCCAGCTCAGACGATCGTGCGCGGGTCCGGCACTCACCATGCGGTCGCCGGATCGGCGTGTTGCCGGATCCAGGCGTGCATGGCGATCCCGGCGGCCACACCCGCGTTGATGCTGCGGGTCGAGCCGAACTGCGCGATCGACACCGTCATCACGGCGGCCTGCTTGGCGTGGTCGGTGACACCGGGGCCTTCCTGGCCGAACAGCAGCAGGCACGCGCGCGGCAGCGTGACCGTCTCCAGCGGCACCGAACCCGGCACGTTGTCGACGGCGACCACGGTCAGGCCCGCGCGCTCGCTGAACGCCAGCAGTTCGCCGATGTCAGCGTGGTGGCGGATGTGCTGGTAGCGATCGGTCACCATGGCCCCCCGGCGATTCCAGCGCCGACGCCCGACGATGTGCACGGCCGCGGCGGCGAAGGCGTTCGCCGTGCGGACCACCGTGCCGATGTTCGCGTCGTGCCCGAAATTCTCGATCGCGACGTGGAACGGGTGCCTGCGCCGGTCGATGTCGGCGACGATGGCCTCGCGGCTCCAGTAGCGGTAGGCGTCGACCACGTTGCGGCGGTCGCCACCGGCCAGCAGTTCGGGATCGAGGCGCGGATCATCCGGCGGCGGCTCGGCGTGCTCGCTCGCCCACGGACCGACGCCGTTGGGGTGCTCGCCCCACTCCGTCGGGCCGGGTAGATCCTGCTCCGCCGCGTCCGGCGCTGGGTGACTCACCTTCATGATGCTAATTCCGGGCACCGCGCCCGCGACGCGTGGCTCAGTAGCCGGACGAGCTTCCCGCGAACACGCCGACCAGGGCGAGCACCAACATCAACAGCAGGAACAGCAGGCTCACGCACAGCAGCCCGGTCGCGATGATGCCGCAGATGTATCCCGCGTTGACATTCCCCCGGCCGCCGATGGTTCCACCGGACGCGTCGATCTCGTTGAGCGCCCGCTTGCCCATCACCCACGCGAACGGTCCGATGAACTGACACAGCACGAGACTCAGGATGCCCAGGATCAAGATCGTGGTGGATTGCGGGTGGTCCGGTGCTCCGTAGGCCCCATAGGCTGGATAGCCGTACGGCGGCGGCTGCGGCGGGTAGCTCATCAGCAGGATCGTAGTAGGTGTGGCTGCCTACACCACTTTTTCGGCGGTCGGCTCCATCGACCCCCGGAATCGCCGCGACCACCATGGATTCCATGACCGAGACACACACCGAACCGACCCTCGTGCTCGACGCGCCGGCCAGTGCGCCGGAACCGGAAGAGCATGTCCTTCGATCGGTCCTGCTCGCACCCGTGCGCGCCCGGTTCTGGAAGGAACTCGTCTACGTTCTCACCGTTTTCGTGCTTGGCTGCCTGGCCGTCGCCTACCTGTTCCTCGGCTTCGGCGGCGGGCTGTATCTCGCGATCACCGTCATCGGCCTGCCGGTGCTGGCAGGCGTGCTGCTCGGCGGACGGCTGTGGGGCCGGATCTACCGCGCCCTGGCCAAAGATCTGCTCGGCATCGTCGTCGCGCCGCCCCCGCCGTTCGCACCCGCGTCCGGCCTGATCGGATTCTTCCGCAGCGCCTTCACCGATCGGGCGGCATGGCGAGCGGCATTGTTCCTGCTCGCGCAGGCGGTGCTCGGCGTCGCGGTGGGTTACCTGGTGCTCGTCGCGGTGGCGATGACCATGTTCACCGCGCTCTCCCCGATCCCATGGGCACTGATCCGCCCGACGAATGTCGACGAGAACGGTGTCGAGCACCAGTCGATGGTCCAGTTCGGCGATCTCTACCTCGACAGCTGGCCGAAAGTGCTGGCGTTCGCACTGGTGGGGGTGCTCGGCTGCCTGGCGCTGCCCTGGCTGCTGCGCGGCGTCTGCTGGTTGCACGGGCTGTTGACGATCGCGCTGCTCGGCGCGACGACCCGCGATCGCCGAGTGACCGAGTTGCAGGAGAGCAGGCGCACCGCCGTCGAGGACTCCGCGGCCACGCTGCGCAGACTGGAACGCGACCTGCACGACGGTACTCAGGCCAGACTGGTCACCATCGCGATGGCGCTGGGCCGTGCGGAGGATCGGCTGGCCGCGGGCGGCGATCCCAGCGACCTCATCGCCGAGGCGCGCGCGGGTTCCAAGGAGGCGCTGACCGAACTGCGCGAACTGGTGCGCGGAATCCACCCGCCCGCATTGGAATTGGGGCTCGGACCGGCGCTGGAGACGCTGGCGGCGCGCTGCTCGGTGCCGGTGCAGCTGCGGGTGCATCTGCCCGAACGGCCCACTCCGGCCATCGAAGCGATCGCGTATTTCTCGGTGGCCGAATTGCTGACGAACGTGGTGCGGCACGCGCGGGCCACCAGCGCGTGGGTCTCGGCGCTGCCGGGTGACGGGCGGACGATCGCGGTAACAGTGCGGGACAACGGTACCGGCGGCGTGATGACGCCCGTCGACGGCGCGCTCGGCGCGGGCAGCGGGTTGTCCGGCCTCGCGGCGCGGGCCCGCACCGTGGACGGGACGCTGACCGTGCACAGCCCGGCCGGTGGGCCGACGGTGGTGACGATTCTGCTGCCGCTGGCGGGGTCACGATGAGTGACGGACTACGCCTCGTGATCGCCGAGGACAGCGCCATCCTGCGCGACGGGCTCGCCGGGTTGTTGACCGAACGCGGCCACGAGGTGGTCGCCATGGTCGGCGACGCGACCACTCTCGCCGACGTGGTCGGCACACATAACCCCGACGTCGTCGTGGTGGACGTGCGGATGCCGCCCAGCTACACCGACGAGGGGCTTCTGGCCGCCATCGAATTGCGCCGCAAATACCCGATGACCGGCGTACTGGTGTTCTCCCAGTGGGTCGAGACCCGCTATGCCACGGAATTGCTGGCCGGTGGCGCGAGCGGCGTGGGCTACCTGCTCAAGGACCGGGTCGCCGACGTCCGTGACTTCGTGGACGCGCTGCACCGCGTGGCCACCGGAGGGACCGCGCTCGACCCGGAGGTGGTGAGTCAATTGATGGGCGCCTCACGTCAGCAGGATGCGCTGGCCCGCCTCACCCCGCGCGAACGCGAGGTGCTCGAGCTGATGGCCCAAGGCCTGTCCAACAGCGCCATCGCCGCCGCCCTGACCGTCACCGAGCGGGCGGTGGAAAAGCACATCGGCAATATCTTCCTCAAGCTCGACCTACCGCCCTCTGACACCCACCACCGCAGGGTTCTGGCGGTATTGCGACTCAAGGGCTGACGGCGCTGTGGTTTGTCGGCACGTTATGCCAGACTGGCCCCAACGCGGTATCCGTGCGGGGAGGGGAGGAAGCGATGACCGTCGACGTGAACTGGCCTGATCATCTGCTGACCCTGGAGGACTGGATTGCGCTGCCGGAGGACAGCAGCCGAAATTACGAGCTTGTCGAGGGGGTTCTGGTCGTGTCACCGAAGCCGGTGTCGCAACATCAGCGCGCTGTCTTGCGGCTGGGCCCGCAGTTGGAACCGCAACTGCCCGACACCCACGGCGTGCTGGCCGATACCGAAGTGGTGATCGACGCAGGCTCGGTGCCGACCATCCGAGTTCCGGACATTCTCGTGGTGCCCGAAGCTGGTATCGAGGCCAACCTGCCGCGCTATGATGCGGCCGACGTGCTGCTCGCGGTGGAGATTCTGTCGCCCGGTTCACGACGTACCGATCGAGTGACGAAATTCTTCGAGTACGCCGAGGCGGGTATCGAATACTACTGGCTGATCGACCTCGACAAACCCACAAGCCTTGCCGCCTACCACCTCATCGGCCGCGACTACGAACTCGTCGCCGAACAATCCGGCATCGTGACAGTCGACATTGCCGGAACCCCGATCACAATCGACCTCCCCGCGCTGACCAGCAGCCGAGCGGGCCGATAGCGCTTTCCACCGCCCGTTCCGGGCCTATCCTGGAGGTCTGGCACTCGGGGTGGAGGCTGGTATGGATCACGAGCGGATACTGCGCACGGTGCTCGGGGTGACCGCCGGGTATCTGATCCTGCTGGCGCTGTGGTTGGGGTGGGTGGTGCATCGGACGCCGCCGGGAACCGTGCCGTATCAGATCGTGGCGTTGGTCGGGTTGTTCGGTTCGTGCGTCGGCATCGGGATGATGCTGGCCGGACGGCCGTCCAAGGCGGATCGCCGCTTGTGGCGGCACGGGCTGGAAGGCTGGGCGACCGTCGAGGGCGTGCACCCACTCGAGCGCACCGACCATTACACGGAGCTCACCGAGCTGGATCTGGAACTGACCGTACCGGGCTCCGAGAGTTACCGTGGCACTGTGGTTTTCGACGCCACCCCGGCCGACAAACCCCGGCTCGCGGTCGGCGAGATCCTCTCCATCCGCGTCGACCCGGCGAACCGGGATCGCATCATTCTGGTGCTGTGAGCACCGGCTTCACGTGCGCTTTCGGATCGGCGAGCAGGTACTGCGCGGCCGCGTAGGTCGCCAGGATCACGCCTTCGGCCACCCGCCGGGTCCGCTCGCCGCGCGCGAACAACCGCCGCAGCACGATCAGCCCGTCCGAGACGGTGAACAGCAGCGCTCCGACGCCGAGGCGGCTGCGCGGATCGGTACCGGGAATGTTCACTCCCGCAACGTTTTTCGTGGCGGGCGCCAGCGCAGGGTCCGACGCGAGCACGGCCGCGGTACCCAAGGTGACGCCGTACGCGGTCAGCGGCGCGGCCACCGAAGGGGCCTTCTTCCGCAGCAACCCGGCCGCGCCCAGCCAGGCGGCCACCCGCGGTACGGCCACCCCGGCGGCGGGCCTGCCACCCATCCGCCACCACAGCGCGGAGTATCCGGCCTGCATCACCGCGAACGACGAGGCGCCCGCGATCAGCCTGCGATCGTCGTCCGGATCGATGAGCAGGATGTCGCCGACCGTGGCCGCGCCCAGCGACCCGATCAGCACCGTGCGCTCGGTGGACGGCAGCTCTCTGCCTTCGGTGGCCACGTCCGCCGCGAGCAGCGGCATCAGCAGCGGCTTCGCGATCCACTGCGCCTTCTCCCGCCCGGTGACGGCGCCGAAGACGGTGAGCGCCGCCGCCGCGAGATATCCGGCTCGGAACGGCCGCATGGTCAGAAGCTCGGCTCGGCGGGCGCGGGCGGCAGCGTGACGACTTGTCCCGCGTAACTCAGCCCCGCGCCGAAGCCGAGCAGCAACGCCGTCTGCCCGCCCTTGGCCTTGCCGGTGACCAGCATTTCCTCGATCGCGAGCGGAATGGACGCGGCGGAGGTGTTTCCGGTGTTCTCGATGTCGTTGGCCATCGGGATCTCGTCGGCCAGCCCGAGATTCTTCTTCATCAGCTCGTTGATCCGCGCGTTGGCCTGATGCGGGACGAAGACCTCGATGTCCTCCTTGGCCACGCCGGAGACCTCGAGCGCGGTGGACAGCGCGCGCGGCAGGGTGACCGCGGCCCAGCGGAAGACGCGGGGGCCCTCCATCCGCAGCGACATCCGGCCGACCGGATCCACCGCCGGGTCGAGCCCCTGCATGGCCTGAGCGCGCTGCATGTACTCGAGGAAATCGATGTCCTGCATGATCGCTGCTGCGTTCTCGCCGTCGCTGCCCCACACGGTCGGCGAGATGCCGTTCTCGTCGCTCGGGCCGACCACGACCGCGCCCGCGCCGTCACCGAAGATCATCGCGGTGCCGCGGTCGGTGGGGTCGAGTCCGACGGTCATCGTCTCGGCGCCGATGAGCAGGACGTACTCGGCGGAACCGGATCGGATCATGTCGGCGGCCACGCCGAGGCCGTATCCGAAGCCGCCGCAGCCGGAGGTCAGGTCGAAAGCGGGGACGCCGTTCATGCCGATGTCATAGGCCACCTGCGGCGCGCCGTGCGGGGTGAGGGTCAGCCAGCTGGAGGTGGCCAGGATCACGGCGCCGATCTTCGACCGGTCGACGCCGCTGTTGACGATCGCGCGCTCGCCCGCCGCCGCCGCGATCGACCGGAGCGTCTCGTCACCGCTGATCCAGCGCCGGTTGCGGACGCCGGTGCGCTCGAAGATCCACTCGTCGGTGGAATCCAGGACCTCGCAGACCTCCGCGTTGCTGACCAGGCGTTCGGGTCGGTAAGCGCCGATTCCGAGCATCGCGACGTTCTCGCGGCTCCTGTTGACTGCAATGCTCACCACTGGAGACTCACACGACCCTTCACCTTCGAAGACTTACACCTCGTCCAGGCTATCCCAGGGCGAGATCCTTCAAGCCGAGGATCGACCGGTACTCCAGACCTTCCGCGGCAATCACCTGGTCGGCGCCGGTTTCCCGGTCGACGACGGTGGCGACGCCGACCACGGTAGCGCCCGCAGCGCGCAACGCGCGCACCGCGGTCAGGGGCGAATTGCCGGTCGTCGTGGTGTCCTCCACGACCAGCACCCGCTTGCCCACGACATCGGGGCCTTCGATCTGGCGCTGCATGCCGTGCGACTTCGCGGCCTTGCGCACCACGAAGGCGTCGATCGGGCGGCCGGGCGCGTGCAGCACGGCCAGCGCCACCGGGTCCGCGCCCATGGTCAGGCCGCCGACGGCGTCGAAGTCCCAGTCCGCGACGAGTTCGCGCAGCAGCTTGCCGATCAGCGGGCCCGCGCCGTGGTGCAGCGTCGCGCGGCGCAGGTCGACGTAGTAGTCGGCCTCTTTGCCCGAGGACAGGGTCACCCGGCCGTGCACGACGGCGAGCTCGCGTACCAGCGCGGCCAGCCGGTCCCTGTCGTTGGTAATCACGTCGATCATGTCAAGTCCTTCCGCGTGCGTTGAACAGCCCGCGATTGAGCCGGGCCCCCAGGGTTCGCGGGATCATTCCGGCGACGGTGGTGAGCGCTTTGTACTGCACACCGGGCACGCTGAGCACCCGGCCCTTCTCCAGATCACGCAGTGAGCCGGCGACTACCTGGTCGACGCTCAGCCACAACGCTTTCGGCAGCGAGGACATCTCGATGCCTGCTCGCTGGTGGAATTCCGTGCGGACGAATCCCGGGCACAGGGCTTGGACCCGGACTCCGGTCCCGGCCAATCCGCCTGCCAACCCTTCCGTGAAGGATACGACGTATGCCTTGGACGCCGAGTACGTCGACCCTCGTCCGGGAATCAGGCCTGCCACGCTGGCCACGTTGACGACGCAGCCGTTGGCCGCCGCGATCATCGGCGGCAGCGCGGCCCTGGTGAGCCGCACCACGGAGGTGACGTTGACGTCCAGTTGCGCCTGCAACTGCTCGGGCGGCAATGTCCAGAACTCCCCTGACCGCGCGAAACCGGCGTTGTTCACCAGGAATTCGACGCCGTCGGCCAGCCGCGCCGCGACCCGCTCGCGATCCTCGGCCCCGGCCAGGTCGGCGACGAGCAGCTCCGAGCGGGTACCGAAGCGGTGTTCCATCTCGGTCGCGAGGGCGGTGAGCCGCTGCTCGTCCCTGGCGGCCAGCACCAAGTCGTAGCCGAGGGAGGCCAGCCGGGTCGCGTAACCGCGGCCGATACCCGAGGTCGGTCCGGTGATCAAAGCCACCGGGCGGGTGGCGCCGGGCAGCCGGGGATGCTCGGTCATGACGGCGCGATCGATGGCAGTCGCTCGGGTCCGACCGCGGTGGGCGCGCGGCCGGTCACTTCGGCACGGGTCCCTGGTAGGGGCGGAAGCCGGGATGGAACGGTCCACCGGGCGGGTCGGCGGGCCGCTGCCGCGACTCGGAGTCGGCCCGGCCCTCGGCGCGCTCGTCGCGTTCCTCATGTGACCGAGGTCCGTCGTCCTCGCGCACACGGGCGCGGGTGTTCGGCACGACGGCCAGCGACGGGCGGCGCGCCGGTTCCGATCCCCGCTCCTCGGCTCGCTCGCCGGCGTGGGAGTCGTCATCGGACCGCTCGTCGCCCTCGGCCTCCGGGCGCGGACGGTCGCCCGCGTCGTCCTCGGGGCCCCGGACGTTCTCGCCCCGCTGACGCTCGCGAGGCCGGGAGCGGCCCGGCTCGGGTCCGCCGTCGTCGAAGTGCGGCTCGCTGACCGGTGGCAGCACGTGCAGCAGGCCGGACAGGCGCAGCACCGCGTCGATCGCGCCTTCCCAGTCCTTCGGGGTGGTGCCGACCAGCAGCATGCCCAGCGTCCAGTTGCCCTCGCTCCAGAGCATCTGTACGGAGTCCGGAAGATTCTCGATGAACGCGACCATGCGCTGATCGACCGCGTGCCTGGCGATTTCGGGGTTGGTCGCGAACACCACGCGATCACCGATGGCGCCGAGCAGTTCCAGATCGTGGTCCTTGGGCGGCGCGGCCGTCTTCAGCCGCATGTCCACGTCGATGTCCGAACCGATCTGGCGGCGGACCGCGACCAGCGTCGCGGAGTCCTCCAAGTCGAACAGCACGAACTTCTCGCCCTTGCGGATGCCGGAGACCACGTCGACCGCGGAGAGATAGCCCAGTTTGGTCAGCGCGCCCCGCCGCCACGTGGACGGCAGCGCGGGTTCCACGGACACATAGGTATAGCCCTGCGACTTCGCCCACACCTGTCGCGCGTGACCGGTCCGCTGACGCTGGAGCCGATCGAAATACAGCAGCACGATCGCACCCACGAGCGCGATCGCCGCCAACCCGAACCACATTGCCGTCATCGACGCCTAGCCTAATGGTCCCGGCCGGACATGGTCCGTCATTACCCCCGGCGCTTCGCGCGGGCCGCGCCCGGCGCGGCTCATCGTCCGCCGCCGGGCAGCGAGGTACCGATGATGACCTTCGCCTGGATCGATCCGTCCGCGGCCTTGTCGCCCTGGATCAGCACCAGCTCACCGGTGGCGAGATCGGATACTTTCGTGCCCGACAAGGCGATCACCTGCGTCTTGGCGTCCGTGCGCACCGTGATGGTGTTGCCCATCACCGAACTCACCGTCAGGGTGCCCCCGTCGTTCGCGGTGATGGTGCCCATGGTCGCGCCGAGCCCGTCGGCATCGCCGAGGCCGGGCACGCTGGGCAACCCGCTCGGTGGGGTCGGCTGGGCGTTCCTGGTTCCCGGCGCCGGTCTCGTGGTGACGCGCGTCGTCGGTGCCGCCGCGGTGTCGGCCGAGCCGGAATCGCTTGCGCCCAGCAGCACGCCCGAGACCACCCCGATCGCACCGATGAGCAACACGACGCCGATGCCGAGGGCGATCCACAGACCGGTGTTGCGCCGCGGCGGCTGCGGTGGTGGTCCCTGCGGCACTCCCCCGGCAGGCGGCATCGCGCCGCCGGGCGGCCCCGCCGCACCCGGAGCGGTGTCCGGATAGGCGGCCCACTGGGAGTCGTAGGACGGGAACGCGCGCGTCGCGTTCGTCGGGGGTGGGCCCCAGGATCCGTACTGCTCCGTCGGGGGATATTCCGACGGAGCGCCGGCGCCGTACGCGTCGGGATACGCCGTGGTGTGCGCCGGGCCCCCGTAGCCGGACTTGCCCGGCGGACCCAGGTGCTCGGTCGGTGCATCCTCCGGCCGCTGTCCCCAGGGATCGTTCGGGTTGGTCATGGCTTCCAGGGTAAGCGGCCCCGCACGCGCGGGGCCGCTTGCTCGCTCATCACCTTCCGACGATCAGGCCGTCCCCGTCGGGGCTGACGGCCACCTTGACGCTGTCGCCGTCGGTGACCTCGCCCGCGAGCAACTCCTTGGCGAGGGAGTCGCCGATGGCCTGCTGGATCAGCCTGCGCAACGGACGAGCGCCATAGGAGGGGTCGTAACCGCGCACGGCGAGCCAGAACCGAGCCGAATCGCTGACCTCCAGCTTCAGCCTGCGTTGCGCCAGGCGCTTCTGCAGCTGATCGAGCTGTATGTCGACGATCTGCTCCAACTGCTCCTCGTCGAGCGCGTGGAACATGACCACGTCGTCGAGGCGGTTGAGGAACTCCGGCTTGAAGGCCGAACGCACCGCGTTCATGACGAACTCCTGGTCACCGCCCGCACCCAGGTTCGAGGTGAGGATGAGGATGGTGTTGCGGAAGTCCACCGTGCGGCCTTGGCCGTCGGTGAGCCTGCCCTCGTCGAGCACCTGGAGCAGGATGTCGAACACGTCCGGGTGTGCCTTCTCGATCTCGTCGAACAGCACCACCGTGTAGGGCCTGCGCCGCACCGCCTCGGTGAGCTGACCGCCCTGGTCGTAACCGACGTAGCCGGGCGGGGCGCCGACCAGCCGGGCCACCGAGTGCTTCTCGCTGTACTCGCTCATGTCGATGCGGACCATGGCGCGCTCGTCGTCGAACAGGAAGTCCGCCAACGCTTTCGCCAGCTCCGTCTTGCCGACGCCGGTCGGGCCGACGAACATGAACGAGCCGGTGGGGCGGTTCGGATCGGCGACACCCGCGCGCGCCCGGCGCACCGCGTCGGACACCGCCTGCACCGCCTCGGTCTGACCGACCACGCGGCGACCAAGCTCCTCCTCCATGCGCAGCAGCTTCTGGGTCTCGCCTTCCAGCATCCGGCCCACCGGAATGCCGGTCCACGAGGACACCACCTCGGCGATGTCGTCCGGGCCGACTTCTTCCTTGAGCATCACCTCGCCGTCGCCCGCGGTGGCCGAGGACTGCTCGGCCTGAGCGAGCTGCTTCTCCAGCGCGGGGATCCGGCCGTAGCGCAGTTCGGCCGCCTTGCCCAGATCACCGTCGCGCTCGGCGCGTTCGGATTCGCCGCGCAGCGCTTCCAGTTGCTCCTTGAGCGTGCGCACCTGGTCGATCGCGCTCTTCTCGTTCTGCCAACGGGTGGTCAGCTGATTGAGCTTCTCCCGGTCGTCGGCGAGTTCGGCGCGCAGCTTCTCCAGCCGCTGCTTGGAGGCCTCGTCGGTCTCCTTGGCGAGGGCGACCTCCTCGATCTCCAGGCGGCGCACCGCGCGCTCCACCTCGTCGATCTCCACCGGGCGGGAGTCGATCTCCATGCGCAACCGCGAGGCCGACTCGTCTACCAGGTCGATCGCCTTGTCCGGCAGGAACCGGGAGGTGATGTAGCGGTCCGACAGCGTGGCCGCGGCGACCAGCGCGGAGTCGGTGATGCGCACACCGTGGTGCACCTCGTAGCGATCCTTGATGCCGCGCAGGATGCCGATGGTGTCCTCCACCGACGGCTCGCCGACCAGCACCTGCTGGAAGCGCCGCTCCAGGGCGGCGTCCTTCTCGATGTGCTGGCGGTATTCCTCCAGCGTGGTCGCGCCGACCAGGCGCAGCTCGCCGCGGGCCAGCATCGGCTTGATCATGTTGCCCGCGTCCATCGCCGATTCACCGGTGGCGCCCGCGCCGACGATGGTGTGCAGCTCGTCGATGAACGTGATGATCTGGCCCGCGCTGTTCTTGATGTCCTCGAGCACGGCCTTGAGCCGCTCCTCGAACTCGCCGCGGTACTTCGCGCCCGCGACCATCGCGCCGAGGTCGAGCGCCACGACGGACTTGCCGCGCAGCGACTCCGGGACGTCGCCCGCCACGATGCGCTGGGCGAGCCCCTCGACGATGGCCGTCTTGCCGACACCCGGCTCGCCGATCAGCACCGGGTTGTTCTTGGTGCGACGGCTCAAAACCTGTACCACCCGGCGGATCTCGGTGTCCCGGCCGATGACCGGGTCGAGTTTGCCGTTGCGGGCGGCGTCGGTGAGGTCGGTGGAGTACTTCTCCAGCGCCTGGTAGCTGCCCTCCGGATCGGGGCTGGTCACCCGGGCGCTGCCACGCACCGCGGTGAACGCCGCACGCAGCGCGTCGGCGGTGGCGCCGTACTTGGTGAGCAGCATCGTCACGTCGGAGTCGCCTTGGGCGAGACCGACCATCACGTGCTCGGTGGAGACGTATTCGTCACCGAGTTCGGTGGCCAGGCGCTGCGCCGCGGTGATCGCGGCGAGCGCCTCGCGGCCCAGCTGCGGTGTGGTGGTGGCGCCGGTCGCCTGCGGCAGCCGGTCCACGATGGCCTGTGCCTCGTTGCGCACGACCGCCGGATCCGTTCCGACGGCCTTCAGCAAGGGCGCGGCGATGCCGTCGGTCTGGTCCAGCAACGCCACCAGCAAGTGCGCCGGACGAATCTCCGGGTTGCCCGCGGCGGAGGCCGCCTGCAGGGCGGCGGTCAGTGCGGCCTGGGTCTTGGTGGTGGGATTGAACGAGTCCACGAGTCACCTTCCTACTAGTCGAGTCGATTCGTACGGCGCCGAGCGTGTTCGCCCGGCCGAAGCCGTCGCTTCGTCCCGCTCCGCCTTCGGCTCGGCGCCGTTCCTACCCGTCCAACGTCCGAAAGGTTGAGTCTGTTCCGCTCAAGTTTCAGATTCTTCGCCACGCCGCTCCGATGCCGCCGGATCGTGTCGAACGCTACGCCCCGGCACCGGCGAAAGCGACGCCCCGCGACACCGCCGATGCGATGATTCCGCACGTCGGCGACCTTCGGATGCCTACGATGACCTCGGCCGTCAGTTGTTGCAGCACTCTTCACCCCGACTCGAGGAGCGAATGGATGCGCGCGATCGTGGTACGGAAGTTCGGAGCGACGCCGGAACTGGCCGAGATGCCGATGCCCGAGCCGGGCCCCGGATCCGTGCGGGTCCAACTCCAGGCAGCCGGGGTGAATCCCTTCGACCGGAAGGTGGCCTCCGGCCTCCTGGAAGGCAAACTGCCGCACGACTTTCCGCTGATCCTCGGAGTCGACGGGGCGGGCACGGTCGCCACGATCGGCGCGGGCGTCAGCCGGTTCGCCATCGGCGACCGGGTGGTCGGCAAGTTCCTCACACCGCCGGTGGGCCACGGCAGTTTCGCCGAGTACGCGGTGCTCCCGGAGGGCGGCACGCTGGTGCCGATCCCGCCGGGCGTGACCACCGTCGCCGCCGCCGCGCTGCCGACGGCCGGGGTGACCGCGCAGGACCTCGTGGACGCCACCCACATCCACCCGGGCCAGACCGTGCTGATCGTGGGCGCGACCGGCGGCGTCGGCTCCTTCTTGGTGCAGCTGGCCAATATCGCCGGCGCGCACGTCATCGCCACGGCACGCGGCGACTCCGCCGATCAGATGACCCGCTTGGGCGCGGCCGAGACGGTGGACTACACCGCGGGGCCGGTGCGCGACCAGGTCGCCGCCGCGCATCCGGACGGCATCGACGTGCTGTTCGATCTGGTGAGCCCGCCCGAGGCGCTGGCGGAGCTGACCACGCTGGTCCGCGACGGCGGCACCGTGTACTCCACCATCTTCGCGGCCGACGAGGACGCGCTGCGCGCACGGTCGCTGAAAGGGGGCAACATCGAATCCAAGGGGAAAGCGCCGGAGCTGGCCCGGCTGATCCAGCGCGTCGCCGCCGGTGACGTGGTCGTGCCGATCGACGCGACCGTCCCGCTCGCGGAGGGACCGGCGGTCATCGGAGCGCCCGGCGCACGCGGCAAGACCGTGCTCGCCATCTGAGCGACACCGGCCCGCCACGCCGGGGTCGGGCGTCCCGCGAGATCACCAGGAGGTGTGTGACGAGCACTCGACCGCCCCAATTCGGTCTGTTCCTGATCCCGGAGGCCGACGACTTCCGTAGGCTCGCCGAGCTGAGCGTGTACGCCGACGTGTCCGGGCTCGACCTGATCGGGATCCAGGACCATCCCTACCAGCGCCGTTTCCTGGACACCTGGACGCTGATCACCGCTCTCGTCGCGCGCACCGAGCGGATCACTTACTTCCCCGACGTGGCGAACCTGCCGCTGCGCAACCCCGCGTTGCTCGCGAAGGCGGTGGCCTCGCTCGACATCATCAGCGACGGCAGGATCCAGCTCGGTCTCGGCGCCGGCGCGTTCTGGGACGCCGTCGCCGGGATGGGCGGACCGCGCCGAACCGGCGGCGAGGCGGTACGCGCCCTGGCCGAGGCGATCGCGGTGATCCGCGCGTTGTGGAGCGACGAGCGATCGGTCCGGGTGCCCGGCGCCTTCTACTCCCTGGCGGGCGCGCATCCCGGCCCCCGGCCGCGGCACGAGCCCGGCATCTGGCTCGGTGCGCGCGGACCGCGCATGCTCGAGCTCACCGGACGCGCCGCCGACGGCTGGGTGCCGTCCGCCGCGTGGGCGCCGCCGGAGTTCCTCGCCGAAGCGGGCGAGCGGATCGATGCCGCCGCCGCGGCGGCGGGCCGGGATCCGCTGACGGTGCGGCGGGTGCTGAACGTATCGGGCACCATCACCGCGGACGGGGCCGATCGCGGCTTCCTGGAGGGCCCGCCCCAGCGCTGGGTCGACGACCTGCTCGCCCTGCACCGTGACCAGCGGATCGACGGCTTCGTCTTCTGGCCGACCGAGGGGGAACCGGTCGAGCAGATCCGTCGTTATACCGAGCAGGTCGTGCCTGCGGTGCGTACCGGCGCCGGAACCTGACCGGCCGGAAACGGCATCCTCCGGTCCCGCATCGACGCGGAAATCCGGCCCGGGCCGCCCACGACGGCGGTACCCGACGGGTCAGCGGCATCCGCCGTTTGCCCACCGATTACCGTTTGCCCGGGTCGCACGGCACCAACGGGCGCAGCCGGACGTAGTCCGTCTCCAGCACGGGCATGGCCGCAGCGAAGGCGAAGGTTCGCTTTATACCCACACGACCACGGCATTTTCGGGGATACTTGTCGGCGGGAGACCGCCGGTAACGGGTATGTCCCCGGGCAGAACTGAGGGAAAGGAAGCTCCACGTCGTGGATGCGCGTTCGGCTGCGCTGGTCCGCGCCAATTTTCGTTCGGTGATCGAGTCGCCGAATGGACCCGAGCGGTTGGTCAGTGCGTTCTACGGACATTTGTTCGCCGAGAACCCACGGTTGCGCGAATTGTTCCCACCCGCCATGGAGATGCAGGCCAAACGGATCGCCACGGCCATCCAGTACGTCCTCGATCACCTGGAGGACTGGGACCGCGCGCAGAAGTTCCTGGAGCAACTCGCTCGCGACCATCGCAAGTACGGCGTGGAGGCCGCGCACTACGACATAGCGGGCCGTGCGCTGCTGGCGGCGTTCCGCGTCTACAACGGCGCGGCGTGGAATCGGAGCCTGGAGGAGGGCTGGCGCGACATCACCATCCTGATCTCCGCGTCCATGGCCATCGGCGCCAACTCCGACAAGTCGCAGCCGGTGTGGGAGGCCACCGTGGTCGGCCATCGCCGCGTGCTGGAGGACCTGGCCATCGTGCGCCTGCAGTCCGATGGGCCGGTGCCCTACCAGGCCGGGCAGTACGTGCCGGTCACCATTCCGCAGCGGCCCAAGATGTGGCGCTATTTCTCTCCCGCCATCCCGTCCAACCCGTACGGCGAGATCGAGTTCCACGTGCGCAAGATCCGCGGCGGCTGGGTGAGCCCCGCGATCGTCAACGAGACCAGGGTCGGCGACCGATGGCGGATCGCGGGCCCGCTCGGCGGACTGCACGTCGACCGGGACAGCGGCCGCGACGTGCTCATGATCGGTGCGGGCACCGGCATCGCCCCGCTGCGCGCCCAGCTGATCGAAATGGGCCAGCGCGGCATCAACCCGCGAGTGCACTTCTTCATCGGCGGCCGCTATCCCTGCGACCTGTACGACGTGGAGAACATGTGGCAGCTCTCGCAGAGCAACCCGTGGCTGACCATCGTTCCGGTGTGCGAGCAGAAGACCAACCCGTGGTGGTACCCGCATCCGCCGCAGGACGCACCGTACGGCATGCACCGGCGCCTGATCGGTAACCTTGGCGCCGTGGTCGCGAGCTTCGGCGCGTGGGAAGACCGGCAGATCCAGATCGCCGGCTCGGCCCGGATGATCGCGGACACCCGGCGCGCGCTCATCGCGGTCGGCACGCCGGAGCAGAACATCAGCTGCGACCCTGTGTAAGAAGGAGGCCCCGTTGGGGGATCCGAGCATGCTCGGCAATGGTCATCAGGCGCCGGAGTGGACTTCGACCGTGGTCGGCCATCATCGCCTGCGACACGATCTCGCGGTGATCCGCCTGATCGGAGAGTTCGTGCCGTTCGCCGCCGGACAGTCGGTCGAAGTCCGGGTGCCGCAGCATCCCGGCGTGCGCCGCAGGCTGTCCCCCGCGCTGCCGCCGTCCCTGGACGGCAAACTGGAGTTCCACGTGCGCACGGTGCCTGGCGGCTGGTGCAGCGCCGCGATCGTCGCCGACACCCAGCCGGGCGACGAGTGGCGGATCGGCGCTCCGGCAGGCGGGTTCTGGGTCGACCCCGACGGCGACGAGGTGGTGATGATCGCGGGCGGCACGGGATTGGCGCCCATGCGCGCTCAGATCCTCGAGCTGGCGCGCAAGCCGTCGCCGCCGCCCACCTACCTCTTCGTCGGGGGGCGTTCCCCCCGCGACCTGTACGCCTCGGACATGCTCTACCTGCTGGCCGCCGAATTGCCTTGGCTCACGGTGATTCCGGTGGTGGAGAACCCGGAGGACCCGAGCTGGGTCGACGACTGGTACGAGCAGTCCCGCGTCGACATCGGCTTCGCACCCGACGACCTGCTCTACGGCACCCTCGCCGAAGTCCTCGGCTCCCACGGCGCTTTCCTCGAACACCAGGTACTCGTCTGCGGCTCCCCGGCCATGGTCCAAACCACGGTAGACCGCCTGCTCGAAACCGGAACTCCGCCGGAGCGAATCCAGTTCGAGGGGCTCTGACCGATCAGCAGATCGATACAGCAGCCGTAGTATTGCCACCATCGGATATCCCGAGGCTGCAACAACGGCGAGCCCCTGGGAGCGCGGTCATCACCTGACGCGCCCGGCGCACCGCAACCACGTCTTTCGAGCGAAGCGAGACCGAGCATCCGCCGTTCGCGCCGAAGGCGCGGCCGAACAACACAGCCCGCGAACACCCGGCGCCGCGGGCGCCGGACTAATACAACGGGTCGTGACGGATGTTCTTCGCCAGGGTTCCGGCTGCCATGAGGCGGAACTTGGTGGTCTGCACCATCGAGGGTGAGCCGACGATCTGCACGTCGCGGTCGGACCATGCGCCGAAACTGGCTACGACCTTGCCGATCTGGCCGGTGACGCGAGGTTCCAGGCCCGGCCAGGTGGTGCGCGGCTCCTCCGGTTCCGGGTACCACCAGGGGTTTTCGTCGTGCTCGCTCACCGGCGTGACCGTGAGCCAGCGGTTGGCCATCGCCAGCTTGCTCAGGGTCTCCAGGTCGTAGAGGTCGCAGGGGTGGTGGCCGCCGACGAACAGATGCACCTTCGGATTGGTCCGCCGCATCGCCATCGACATCAGCTGCGCGCGCAGCGGCGCGATTCCGGTGCCGCAGCCGACCATCAGCATCTTGCGTTTGGCGTTGCGCGGAACGCCGAGGCCGCCGAGTGGCGAGCCGAGCAGCCATTGGTCGCCGACGACAGTCTGGCCGACGATGGCCGAGCTGACCCAGCCGCCGAGCACGCTGCGGACGTGGAACTCGATCTCACCGTTGGCATTCGCCGGCACGGCGGGCGAGAGATAGCGCCACATGCGCGGCCGCGACGGAACCTGCACGCTCAAGTACTGGCCCGCGGCATAGCGCATCGGCTGATCCAGTTGCAGCCGGACGACGACCAGGTTGCGCAGCACCTCGCGGCGCTCGATCACCGTGCCGGTCCACACCGACGGCGTGGTCTCCTTCTCCGCCGCGCCGATCATGGTGTCGGAGATGATCTGCAGGCCCTCGTCCCAGGCGCGGTCCACCTCGTCGGTCCACATCTCGGTGCCCGCGAACACCTTCACGGCGTTCTTCAGCGCGGTGGCGACGGCGGCGTAGTGCGCGGGCTGCACGCCGTATTTGCGATGATCCCTGCCGAGCTGAGCCAGGAAGGGCAGCAGCTTGTCGGGCTCCTCCAACCGGTCCAGTGCATAGGAGATCGCCTTGACCAGGCGGTCGCGCTGGGAGTCCATCGCGGCGGGAAAGAAATCGCGGACGTGCGGGTAGTCGGTGAACAAGATCGCGTAGAACGATCTCGCCAGTTTCTCCGGCCCCCCATCCTCCGCAGCAACCGCCTTGAACGTAGTTCTGATCAAAGCGACAGTGCGTGAATCCATTGGTCTCACAACCCCATTTCGCACTCGTTCACGAACCATGCCGGCGAGTGAGGTGCTGCGGGGCCACTCGACAGCAGCCGATGGCAAGGAGTGTAGGCGAGGTTTGCCAGCAACGGAATCTTTCGAAGGAACATACCGCGCTCAATTTCGTCGAAACGAGGATGCCCAGGGCGACACGCCAGAGAAACCGACTGCAAGACCGGGGATTCGGCACAAAATCAGGCGTGTGCACACCGAATTGGTAAGGCCCTCTTGTGGAATTACGTCCCGATTGGTCTGTTCTAGCGACTTCAGGGCAACATGGCGCCCACCCGAGGTAGATCGAATCGCGTAGGCCGAACCGGTTACGTAAACTGATCTATGGTGAAAATGTCCAGTTGATTAGACGACGAAATAGATGGTGCCGCACCACTTCCGCCGAACATGTTCTGGTTTATCTTCAGCAAATCTTTGTGACAATGCCCGCGCACGACGACGGCCCCGGCGCCGGATCGCGATGTGCGACCGAGGCCGGGGCCGTCGTCGTGCCGGTTATCGTCTGCGCTGACCGTCCTCACGACGATGCCGCGGCTGCCAGACGACCAGCGCGGTACTGCGCTGCTGCGGAGCGAGATCCGGACGGTACGCCGCCCGCGTCCGCTCCAGCTCGGCCGACAGTTCCGCGACCTGCTGGCGCAGTTCCTCCACCTGATTGGTCAGTTCGATGATGCGCTTGATGCCCGCCAGGTTGACGCCCTCGTCCTGGGACAGCCGCTGCACCTCGCGCAGCAGCTCCACGTCCCGGGCCGAGTAGCGCCGACCACCGCCCGAAGTACGTTGCGGCGTGACCAGTCCCAGACGGTCATACGTGCGCAGCGTCTGCGCGTGCATGCCGGCCAGCTGGGCCGCGACCGAGATCATGAAGAACTCGGCCCGCGACCCGCCGGACGCGTTCTTCGGTTCGGAGGACATCACGCACCTGCCCATCCTGCACGTGGGTCGAAGCCGCCGGCCCGTTCCGCCTCCTGGTAGCGCTTCAGCGCCTCGACGGCGTCGTTGTCCAGCTTCTGCGGAATCGCGACCTTCACCGTCACCAGTAGGTCGCCCGCGCCGCCGCCGCGCTTGGGCACGCCACGGCCGCGCACCCGCAAGGTGCGGCCGTCGGCGGTACCCGGAGGCACCTTGACGCCGACCCGGCCGTCCAGAGTGGGCACCGAAACCGTTGTACCGAGGACCAATTCACTGTAACTGACCGGCAGAACCAGGGTCAGGTCGTCGCCGTTGCGGCCGAAGACCTTGTCCTGGCTGACGTGGACGGTGACATACAGGTCGCCCGAGGGCGCCCCGCGCAGCCCCGCCTCGCCCTGACCGGCCAGCCGGATCCGTTGACCGTCACCGACTCCGGGAGGAATCCGCACCGTGATGGTGCGCGTGCGGTTCTGGATGCCGCTGCCCTGGCAGTCGAGGCACGGGTCGTCGATGATCGACCCGCTGCCCCGGCACTCGTCGCACGGCTCGCTGAAGCCGAACGCGCCCTGGTTGCGGCTGACGATGCCGGTCCCGTTGCAGATCGGGCAGACTCGCGGACTCGTGCCCGGTTTGGCGCCGCTGCCGTGACACGTCGTGCACGGCGACGGGCTGGTCATCCGCAGCGGGACCGTGACGCCCTGGGCCGCTTCCCGGAAACCGAGCGTCGTCTCGGTCTCCACGTCGGCCCCGCGCCTGGGGCGGCTCGACGACCGCGTGCCGCCCCGGTTGAACAGACCGCCGAGCAGGTCGCCGAGGCCACCGTCGGCGGCACCGGCGGCGCCGCCGAAGATGTCCCCGAGGTTGAACTCCTGCGAGAAGCCGCCACCGGTACCGCCGCCGAAGCCACCGCGACCGTAGCCGCCACCCGCGAAGAGCTTGCGGGTGTCGTCGTACTCCTTGCGCTTGGCCGGATCCGACAGCACGGCGTGCGCCTCGCTGACGGCCTTGAACCGCTCCTCGGCTTTGGTGTCACCGTGGTTGGCGTCCGGATGCAGGTCCCTGGCGAGCTTGCGATAGGCCTTCTTGATCTCGTCCTGCGAGGCGCCGGAGGAAATACCCAGCTCCTTGTAGAAGTCCTTTTCGATCCACTCCCGTTGGCTCACCGAGCATCTCCTCCTCTCGCGTCCTTATTGATCGTTCGCGCCGGCATCAACATCCGATGCCTCTTCAGTAGGTTGAACAGCGTTTTCCGTCAGATCGGCTACGCCGTCGGTTACCCCGACGAGCGCGTGCCGAAGCACCCTATCGCCGAAGCGATAGCCTTTGCGCATCACAATGCCGATCACCGGGTCGTGGCCGGAGCCCTCGTGCTGCACGGCCTCGTGCAGGGTCGGGTCGAAAGGCTCGCCCTCCGAACCGAACTCCTCGAGACCCTGCTTGAGCAGCGCGGCCGACAACTTGTCGGCCACCGACCGCAGCGGACCCGATTCCAGGTCGCCGTGCGCCCGCGCGCGGTCGAGATCGTCGAGCACACCGAGCAACTCGGTGACCACCGACGCCTTGGCGTTGTCGATGACGGCCTTGCGGTCGCGCTCGACCCGGCGCCGGTAGTTGGCGTATTCGGCGGTCAGCCGCTGCAGGTCGGCGGTGCGCTCGGCGAGCTCGCCGCTGATGGTGTCGGCGAGGGCGTCGTCGTTGTCGATGTCCACGCCCTCGTCCACCTGCGGGGCCTGCGCGGCCGCGGCGCCGTTGTCCGCGGCCTGCTGCCTGACGTCACCGGTCTCCGGATCGATCTTCCGGTTGTCGACGAAGGTGATCGGCTCCTTCTCGAAGTTGTCCTCGGTCACTTCTTCTCCGTGTCGACCGGCTCGTCCACGACCTCGGCGTCCACGACCTGGTCATCCGACGCGGCGCTGGTCGCGCCGTCGCCCTGTGCGGCGGCGTCCGCGGCGGAGGCCTCGTAGATGGCCTGGCCGAGCGCCTGCGACTCGGTGGCCAGCTTCTCGACGGCCGCCTTGACCGCGGCGATGTCGGTGCCCTTCAGAGCCTCGTTCGCCTCGGCGATGGCCGCCTCGACCTTGGTCTTGACGTCCGCGGGGACCTTGTCCTCGTTCTCCTTGATGAACTTCTCGGTCTGGTGGACCAGCGACTCGGCCTGGTTGCGGGTCTCCGCCTCCTCGCGACGCGCCTTGTCCTCGGCCGCGTGGGCCTCGGCGTCCTTGACCATCCGATCGATCTCCTCCTTGGACAGGCCGGAGCCGTCCTGGATCTTGATCGTGTTCTCCTTGCCGGTGCCCTTGTCCTTCGCGGTGACGTGCACGATGCCGTTGGCGTCGATGTCGAAGGTGACCTCGATCTGCGGCACGCCGCGCGGGGCGGGCGGGATGCCGGTCAGCTCGAAGGAGCCGAGCAGCTTGTTGTGCGAGGCGATCTCGCGCTCACCCTGGAACACCTGGATCTGCACCGACGGCTGGTTGTCGTCGGCCGTGGTGAAGGTCTCCGAGCGCTTGGTCGGGATGGTGGTGTTGCGCTCGATGAGCTTGGTCATCACGCCGCCCTTGGTCTCGATGCCCAGCGACAGCGGGGTCACGTCGAGCAGCAGGACGTCCTTGACCTCACCCTTGAGCACACCGGCCTGCAGGGCGGCGCCGACGGCGACGACCTCGTCCGGGTTCACGCCCTTGTTGGGCTCCTTGCCACCGGTCAGCTCGCGCACCAGGTCGGTGACGGCCGGCATACGGGTGGAACCGCCGACGAGCACCACGTGGTCGATGTCGGACACCTTGATGCCCGCGTCCTTGATCACGGACTGGAACGGCGCGCGGGTGCGGTCGAGCAGGTCCGAGGTGATCTTCTGGAACTCGGCGCGAGTCAGCTGCTCGTCGAGGAACAGCGGGTTCTTCTCCGCGTCGACGGTGATGTAGGGCAGGTTGATCGAGGTGCTCTGCGAGGAGCTCAGCTCGATCTTGGCCTTCTCGGCGGCCTCACGCAGCCGCTGCATGGCCATCTTGTCCTTGGTCAGGTCGATGCCCGAGCTGGCCTTGAACTTGTCGACCAGCCACTGCACGACCCGCTCGTCCCAGTCGTCACCACCGAGGTGGTTGTCGCCGGAGGTGGCGCGGACCTCGACGACGCCCTCGCCGATTTCCAGCAGCGAGACGTCGAAGGTGCCGCCACCGAGGTCGAAGACCAGGATGGTCTGTTCCTTGTCGCCCTTGTCCAAGCCGTAGGCGAGCGCCGCGGCGGTGGGCTCGTTGACGATGCGCAGGACGTTCAGGCCCGCGATCTGGCCTGCTTCCTTCGTGGCCTGCCGCTGGGCGTCCTCGAAGTAGGCGGGCACGGTGATGACCGCGTCGGTGATCTCCTCACCGAGGTAGGACTCCGCGTCGCGCTTGAGCTTCATCAGCACGCGCGCGCTGATCTCCTGCGGCGTGTACTTCTTGTCGTCGATGTCCACCGACCAGTCGGTGCCGATGTGCCGCTTGACGGAGCGAATGGTGCGGTCGACGTTGGTGACGGCCTGGTTCTTCGCCGGCTGGCCGACCAGTACCTCGCCGTTCTTCGCGAACGCGACGATCGACGGGGTGGTGCGCGATCCTTCCGAGTTGGCGACGACGACCGGCTCACCGCCTTCGAGAACGGCGACGACCGAGTTCGTGGTCCCGAGGTCGATTCCGACCGCACGAGCCATAGTGGTTCCTCCTAATTGACGTACCGATATGTGTAGGTGCCGGGCGAAACCGCCCTCGGCGTCCGCTGCGGGACGCCGCGAGACCTCGCCCCTAGCACCTCACGGAGCACGGCCCCAGCAACACTGAGCGTGGTCGGCTCAATCCTGCCTCGCAGGAGTCTCGGAGTCAACCGAAACTTGAGTCGTACACACTCAATCTTGTCGAAAGGCTCAACGGGCGACTCGCGCGTTTAATTCCCGGACGGCGACGCACATGCGTGACCTGCCACACACTTCCGGCGCGGCGAGGAAGCCAGGAAGGGCAGGAATCAGCGGGAGAGTCCGGGATGAATGCCCGGTTCCAGCCCGTTCGTCGCCGCGAGCCGCTGCAACAGCCGCAACAAGGTGGCGCGGTCGGCCGCGTCGAATTCGCGCAGCAGATCGGACTCGAGTCCGTCGACGACACGTTGAGCCCGGGCCAGCAGATCATGCGCGGCGGGCAGCAGGTAGACGGCGTGCGCCCGGCGGTCGGCCGGATGCTTGCGGCGCTCGACCAGGCCGCGCTTCTCCAGCTCGTCGACCAACCCGACCATCACGTTGCGATGGATGCCCAGCGTCTCGCACAGCTGCTGCTGCGACTGGCCGTCGTGCTCGCGCAGCACGCGCAACGTGCCGAAATGCCTGGGACCGATGCCGAGCGGGGCCAACCCGTCGCTGAAGCGGTACGCGGTGTGGAACCCGAGCTGCCCGAGGAGAAAGGCGACGTGGTCGGACAGCGGCGTCGGATCGGCTTCGGGCACGCCCCGATCATAGCATTAACGCACCTTTTATGATTGCCATGTTGATTGATAATCACTCGAGGTGCATAGTTTGGGAGTCGGTACTTCCCTCCCATCCGAAAGAGGCCCTCATGGAACCCGACCCCACTACTCGTCCCCCTACCGATTCCCGCCGCTGGATCGCGTTCGCGGTCGTGCTCGCCGCGGGATTCATGGACTTGCTCGACGTCACGATCGTCAATGTCGCCGTGCCGAGCATCCAGGCCGATCTGCACGCCGCGTACTCGCAGATCGAATGGATCGTCGCGGCCTACGTGCTCGCCTTCGCCGCCGTGCTGATCACCGGCGGCAGGCTCGGCGACATCTTCGGCCGCAAACGGATCTTCCTGATCGGCATGGCCGGCTTCACGCTCGCCTCGGCGGCCTGCGGCCTGAGCACCGATCCGGCCATGTTGATCGCCGCACGCTTCGTGCAGGGCGCGATGGCCGGGCTCATGGTGCCGCAGATCCTGGCGATCATCCGCGTCACCTTCGCCGACCACGAGCGCGGGCGGGCCATCGCGCTCTACAGCGGCGTCGGCGGGTCCGCCTCCGCGGTCGGTCTCTCGCTCGGCGGCCTGCTGGTGCAGTGGGACCTGTTCGACCTGGTGTGGCGGCCGATCTTCCTGGTCAACGTCCCGGTGGGCATTCTCGCGCTCGGCGCGGCCGCGGCGGTGATGAAGGAGTCCCGCTCGCCCGCCGCGCCGCGCCTGGACGTGGTCGGCATGATCCTGGCCATCGGCGCGGTGCTCCTGCTCGTCTACCCGCTGGCCGAGGGGCGCAGACTCGACTGGCCCGCTTGGACATTCGTCATGATGGCCGCCTCCGCCGCGACCTTCGCGGTGTTCGTCGCGTATGAGCGGTACCGGGCGCGGACGGTCGGCTCACCCCTGATCGACTTGACGCTGTTCCGGTCCCGGCCGTTCGCGATCGGGCTGGGCAGCTGGCTGCTGTTCTGGATCGGACTCGGCGGGTTCTTCCTGGTATGGACGCTGTTCATGCAGGCGGGACTGGGCTGGACGCCGATGCGAGCCGGGCTGACCGCCGTGTTCTTCGCGGTCGGCGCGGGGATCGGCGCCGGAGTCTCGGTGAGCGTGCTCGCGCCGCGGTTCGGCAGGCGGGTGCTGATCGTCGGCGGCCTGGTCAACGCCGCGGGCTTCGGCCTCTACGGCTGGCTGGCCACGCACTACGGCGCGGAGATCGCCTCGTGGCAGATGGTCTTCCCGCTGATCGTCACCGGTGCCGGATTCGGCATGGTGGTCGCGCCGACCATCGACTTACTGCTCGGCCAGGTGCCCGCGCGGGAAGCGGGCTCGGCGTCCGGTCTGCTCAATACCGGGCAGCAACTCGGTACGGCTCTGGGCGTCGCGCTCGTGGGCGTGGTGTTCTTCACCCAGCTCGACCACGATTCGGCACGCGGGGTCGACACGGTCGCGCCGGAGGTTCGCGCCGAACTCGCCGCGGTAGGCGTGCCCGAGCAGGCGCGGGACGAGATCCTCGCGAACTTCCGCGCCTGCGTGCTGGATCGATCCGCGCAGGTCGATCCGACCGTGGTGCCGGACAGCTGCCGGGCCGGCGCGGAGCGGGGCTCCAGCGGCGTCGGTCAGGTGCTCACGACGGCGGGCATGCGGGCGAACGCGGTGAACTTCGCGAATACTTTCGAGCGCACCCTCTGGTACGGCATCGGCGTCCTGGCGCTGGTCTGCCTGGGCTTCCTCGCGCTGCCGCGCAGTGCCAAGCTCGAACACCACGAGATCGATATCGATGCGACGGACCCGCAACCGGTAGGGGTGTGAGCGAGATGGACCTTCTGATCATCGGCCGCAGCAGGAACACCGTGGACGCCGCCGTCGAGCGGGTTCGGGCCGCCGGGTTCTCCGCGCGCGGTGTCACCACCGACGACGAGGCGCTCGCGGCACTCGACACCGGAGAGTTCGCCCATCTGCTGACCGGCGGCGGGGTGGAGAAGAGGTCGCGGCCCGCGCTGAAGGAGGTTGCCGGACGGCACGGTGTCGCCGTGCACGAAGCTCGTCGCCATGGCCGCGACGTCGCCGACTACCTCGAGCAGGAGGTGTACCCGCGGCTGCGCGGCGCTTGACGAAAGCCGCAACCGAAAGCGCCTCGGCCCGTTGCGTCTACGGCCGAGGCAGCCACGGGGTGCGCCCTGCCGCAGTAGGGTGGCGGCGGGGCGCCCCGGCCGAGGCGCCCACCGTGCGCCGTCGATCCGAGGAGTCGCCATGAGGGCCGCCGTCGTCACCGCCGCCGAATTCGAGGTCACGGAACTGCCCACGCCCCGGCCCGGCGCGGGTCAACTGCTGATCGACGTGTCACGCTGCGGTATCTGCGGCTCGGACCTGCATGCCCGCACCCACGCCGACGAACTGGCCGACCTGGCCGCGGCCACGGGCTACGAGCACTTCATGCGTTCGGATCAGAGCGTGGTGCTCGGCCACGAATTCAGCGGCACGGTGGTCGATTACGGGCCGGACTGCCGGAAGAGGTGGAAGACGGGAACGCCGGTGGTATCCCTGCCGATCGTCCGGCACGGCAGGCAACCCCACTTGGTGGGACTGTCGACGGCGGCGCCCGGCGGCTACGCCGAACAGGTGGTGGTCCAGGAATCGATGACCATGCCGGTGCCCAACGGCTTGTCCGCCGAACACGCCGCGTTGACCGAGCCCATGGCCGTGGCCTGGCACGCCGTGCGCCGGGGCCGGGTGGGCAAGGGACAGACCGCGTTCGTCATCGGCTGCGGGCCGATCGGGCTCGCGGTGATCAGCATGCTGAAAACCGCGGGCGTGCGCACCGTGGTGGCCAGCGACTTCTCGCCGCGCCGACGGGAACTGGCGACGGCGTGCGGCGCCGACGTCGTGGTCGAACCGGCGACCGAATCGCCCTGGACGGCCGCCCCGAAGAAGGGGCGGATCAACGGCGTCACCGACATCCTCGGACTCGGATTCGACGCCATGGATCGCCTGCGGCGGGTACCGAACCTGCCGTGGTGGTATGTCTTCCGGCTGGCTCACACGTTGAACGCGGGACCGGCCGGTCCGGTCATCTTCGAATGCGTCGGCGTACCGGGAATCATCGACCAGATCCTCACGGCCGCGCCGCCCCTCTCGCGTGTGGTGGTGGTCGGGGTCTGTATGGAGACCGACCGCTTCCATCCCGCCATGGCGATCAACAAGGAGATCGAGCTGCGGTTCGTCCTCGGCTACGATCCCGGCGAGTTCCGCGACACCTTGCACATGCTCGCCGAGGGAAAGGTCGACCCGAGCCCCTTGATCACCGGGACCGTCGGTCTGGACGGCGTCGCGGACGCCTTCACCGCCCTCGGCAACCCGGAGCGGCACGCGAAGATCCTGATCGACCCGCGCGGTGCGGGCACCGCGCTGATCTGAGCGCGCTCGGTCAGGGCGCGGCGGCGAGAACCTCGTCGGCGATCTTCTCGTCCAGTGTCACCCGCACCAGGGCCGCGGCGAGATCCGCGGTGTGGTGGTTCGGCGCAAGGCGGGCCAGCCGGTCGGGATCCTCCGGCAACTGGACGCGCTTGGCGCCGCGCAGGGCTCGCTCGTCGAAATGGGGCTGGACCCAGGGCCAGGTGTCCTGGACCTCGCGTAGGAAGATGTCGGCGCCGGTGGGGCCGATGCCGTCGAACTCCTGGAGCAGTTCGGCCGCGCGCCGCGGGTCGTTGTCCGCCTTCTTCGCCAGCTCGCGCAGATCACCGTGGTAGCGGTCGAGCACCCGCGTGGCGTTGTGGCCCAGCCTCGTCGCGGTGCTCTCGTCGTAGCGGCGATAGTTTCCCCGCCCCAGCGCGTCGACCAGCTCCTGCCAGTCGGCGTCCGCCACCCGGTGCGGCGTCCGATAGCCGCTGCCGATCAGCTCCCGGGTGGCCCCGATCGCGATCTCGGCGGAGATGCGGGCACTGAGCAGCTGGGAAAGCATGAGCAGCTGGAACAGTGCGGCCGGTTTGTCGTCGAGCGTGATACCCGCTTCCTCGGCATATCCCGTGCCCGCACGGACGAGCAATTCGTGTACGACGTCCTCTTGGCTCATCGTTACCTCCTCTCGCTACCAGGGCGCATACCCGGGCCCACGTCGACTACACCGCCCTACATGGCGTGGATACGACGTCCCCGCAGGTCACCGCGCCGCCGGGGCGATCATTCCGGCAGCACGCTCAGGGTGCCCTCCGCGCTGCGAGCGGCGGTCAGGCAAGCCGTGGCGGTGAACTGGTCGGCGAGCGGGTGACGTGCCCGCGCGCGCCATTTCCGGACCGCGGCCATCGCTTGGGCCCGCTGCGCGGGCAGCGGTGCGTCGATCGGGAGGCCAAGGCGCAGATGGGGTGCGATCCCGGAGCCGCCGATGAGGCGGTGCAGTTCGGCGAGATCGTCCGCGGGCAGCGCCAGCTCGTCGGTGCGCAGGCGGCCGAGCAGGCGCAGCTCGGCGAAACCGTGCACATCCGCGAGCAGGGTGCGCACCCTGGGCAGCAGGCGATCGGCCGGGGTGCCTCGATAGGCGGTCAGCACCCGGGCCAGCGCGGTCAGCGCGGAATGCGCTTTGAGCTGATCGGCGCGCTGACCGAACTGCACGTCGAGCACCGAGCGCAGTTCGTCCACGCCGCTGCGGCTGGTCAATTCGGCGGCCAGCGTGGCCGAATCGCGCACGCCGAGCCGGATCAGCGTGACCGCCATCCGGATGCCGAACAACCCGAACCGCTCGGCCAGCTGCGCGCGCAGTTCCGGCGGCACCGGAAGCGCCACGTCGGCGCGCGCGAAACGGTCCGCCGAGAGCAACGCGGCGCTCAGTTCGTCGACCGGGACCCGCGCCAGCGCCTCGAAAGCCGCGAACTCCTGCTGACGCAGCGTCGCCGCGGCGAACGCGAGCAGGCCTGCGACCGGGATCACCGCCTGGCACAGACCCGTCCGTTCCAATTCCCCGGCGAAACGCGTGGCGACGTCACGCGCCGAGTGCAGCGCATCGATCCGGCCCGCCCCGATCTCGTCGGCCCGCGAGACCACGCCGACGATGCCGAGCGGGCCGGGCGCCCCCGGTCCACCGTTGGCCACGGCGGTTCCTGCGCCCACGCGCTCGAGAAACTGCACGTCTGTCGCGTCCAGCCGGCGCAGCAAGTAGACCACCGCGTCGGCGCCCGGGATGGCGACGCTCTGCTCGGACCGCTCGTCGTCCGCGCCGGGCGTCAGCAGACGCGCGGTGCGCCGCGACACCTCGCGCGACAGCGACGACGTGCCGGGGGTGTCGATGATGGTGGTGTGCGCGAGCGTCGCGGCGGGCCACTCGACTTCGAGATGATCGACGTCGCGCGGAGCCGGGGCGTTCCAGTTGAGCCGCTCCAGGTCGAAGGTCAGCCCGTGCGTCCCGCTGCCACGGCGGACCACGACATGCGCGCGGGCCCCGTCGGGAGCGTACGCCGTCACGCTTGGTGTGGAGCCGTACCGATACCAGGTGACGACCCTGGTGCACTCGGTCGCGTCGGTCGGGGCGATGTCCTGTCCGACAAGCGAATTCAGCAGTGTGGACTTGCCCGCCTTGATCGAACCGGCGAGCGCAACCCGCAGCGGCTGATCCAATCGGCGGGCGCAGTCGGCCAGCAGGGCACGAGGCCGCGGCTCGCCCGCGAGCGCCGCTTGCGCCGCCCCGACCAGCCGATGCGCCTCGGCGACGATTCCCGGCACCGGGCCACCATCACGTCTCACGGGGTTACCGTACCGGCGGGTCCCATCGGTAGTGCGTTCTGCATGGCATCGGCGTATCGGCGCAGTTCGGCGACCACGCGCAGCTGCTGTTCCAGTTGCGCACCGCGTTCGGCGCGGCGGGTGGCGACCATGGACGCCGCTTCCTGCGCGGCCCGCAGCGACTCATCGATCGAGCGCAGGCTGCGTTCGGCGACGCCGGCGTAGTGGTCGCGCAACGCGCGGTGGATCCGGTGCAGTCGATCCTTCGACTCCTTGCCCGCCTGGAACGCCACATCGTCGACGAACCGGCGCACCGCCGCCTTCGCCTCGTTGCGCCGCTTGGCCAGCCTGGCCTGCTTGTCGTCCCGGAAAGCCTTGCCGCCCACGATCAAACCGGCGCCGATCGAGATCGGGTTGAGCATGGCGAGCCCGGCGAAGGTGGTGGCCAGCCCGACCATGAGCACGCCGCCGTAGGAGCCGCGCATGCCGACGAGCAGTTTGCTGCCGAGACCGATGTCGGGTTCCAGATCGGCGAGCGTGCCGGTGATGGCACGGCCGGTGTCGGCGCCTGCGCCGGGGCGCACGTCCGGCAGGTCGACGGCGCCGAGTTCGGAGAAGTGCTCGGCGACGCGCTCGGCGAGTTGAATCGCTCGCGCGTGGGTCCACAGCAGATTGTCGCCGAGCGCGGTATCGACGGTGCCGGTGAGGTGTTCGGCGATACGGTCCCAGTGCCTGCCCGGATCGTGCTCGTCGATCCATTCCTCGGTGGTGCGCGCGAGATTGCGCAGACGGTCGCGCAGGTCGTGGTCGACGTCTCCGGCGAGGTCGGTGATGCCGTCGGCGAGCGTCTGCTGCCAGGCGGCGGTCCTGCGGTGCAGTTCCTCCGCCGCGGAACGGGCGGATTGCAGCTCGCGCACCGCCGCCGCGCCCTGGGCGGGATCGCGGACCGCGACCAGCTCACTGCCCAGAGCCAGCGCGAGATGCTCTGCCGCGGAGCGGATGTCGCGGGCCACGGCGGTGCGGGTGGCGAGCTGATCGCGCGCAACCACTTGGTCGCGCAGGAAGGTGTACAGCACGCCGAAGCCGGATTCGACGCCCAGCTGCGCGTCCTGCAACCGCATCGCGTGACTGCGCAGCAGCGACGACACCGGGATCATCGGCACGTCGAGGCCGGCCCGCGCGAGATGGCCCAGATCGGCCTCGTGCACCTGGCGCCAGTGCGGGTACAGGTCGGTCTTGGTGAGCAGCAGCGCCACCGTCGGGCACAGTTCCCGCACCTGCCGCAGGAACGCCAGCTCGGGCTCGGTGAGTTCGGTCGACGCGTCCGACAGCACCAGGACCGCGTCCGCGGCGGGCACCAGTCCGAGCACGCCCGCCGCGTGAGCGTTGCCGTGCCCGCCGACGCCGGGAGTATCGATCAGCACGATGCCATCGGCCAACAACGCGTTGGGGATCTGGACCTCGAGCCGCACGATCCGACGTCCCTGCGCGAGCGGGGCGCGCTGATCGATCGCACCGATCTCGGCGATCGGCACCGTCACCCTGGTCTCCGCGCCGCTGGAGTCGCCGTGCGCCGCGAGGACCAGCTCCGCGCGCGGCTCCGGACCGTGCGCGAGCAGCATCGGCACCGCGGTTGTGGCGTCGTCGCCCACCGGGCAGATGTCCAGGTTCAGCAGCGCGTTGACGAAACGGCTCTTGCCCTGGTCCAGCTGCCCGGCGACGACGATGCGCCGCCGCGGGTCGCGGACCCGGTCGGCCGCCACTTCGAGGCGGCCGACCAGATCGTTGCGGCCCGCGGCACGGGCCGCCGCGATGGTTTCACCGAGTACCGACAGCAGCGGTACCGCCGGTGGAGTGGCGTTCGGCGCGGGTGTCCCCATCGCGGTATGGACCTCTTTCCGTATTACCGGGCAACTGTCAGTGCAGGAATGTATCGCCACCCAGCTCGGCGCCCGCCGAACCACTCAACTCCGTGCCCGCATGGGTGTCGCCGAACAGGCCTGCGTCGGCATGGCCGCCCGCGGTGCTGTCCAAGCCCGAACCGAAGGCGCTCGACACATCCAGCGAGGACCAGGTGTGCGCGGTCGAGCCGACGCTGCCGCCGAGACCCGCACCCGTGTCAACGGCACCGTGCGCCGCGCCGCCGGCGGAGCCCGCCAGTCCGGCGCCCGCGTCCGCCGCGCCGCTCACGGTCGAGTGCGCCGCACCGCTGAGGCCGCCCGTCGCGTCGAGACCCGTGGAGAGACCGGAAGCCGCGTGCGAACCGGCGCCGATACCGCTGTCCAGACTCGACCCGAGATGCGCTCCCGCGCTGGACGCGCCT
>NZ_JBEYVQ010000002.1:357704-657752 GCF_040644075.1 Nocardia sp. NPDC047038
TTCCAGACCACTCGACAGACCCGCACCCGCGCTGCCCGCAGCGCCGAGACCGGTCGACAAGCCGGTCTCCAAGCCCGAACCAGCCGCACCCTCGATCCCCGTGGAGAGACCGGAAGCCGCGTGCGAACCGGCGCCGATACCGCTGTCCAGACTCGACCCGAGATGCGCTCCCGCGCTGGACGCGCCTTCCAGACCACTCGACAGACCCGCACCCGCGCTGCCCGCAGCGCCGAGACCGGTCGACAAGCCGGTCTCCAAGCCCGAACCAGCCGCACCCTCGAACCCGGTGGAAAGTCCGGAGCCGAGTCCCGCACCGGCTTCAGCGGCCGTGCCAAGTCCGGCCGACAAACCCGAAGCGAGTCCGGCACCCGCCTGAGCTCCCGCATCGAGCCCAGCCGAAAGCCCCGAACCCAGCGCCGCACCTGCCTGCGCACCGCCGTCGATGGCACCGGTCAGCCCGGCTCCAAGGCCGGTACCGGCGTGTGCCCCACCGCCCACGCCGGTGGACAGGGCCCCACCGAGGCCGGTGGACAAGCCCGTCTCCAGGCCGCTCGCCCCGTGGACTCCGGCGTCGAGTGCCCCGCCCAGGCCGGTCCCGAGGCCCGCACCGGCCTGCCCGCCGGTGTGCAGGGAGCTGTCCAGTCCGCCGCCGAGCTCCGTTCCGGTGTTCACGGCCGCGCCGAGACCCGTCGCGAGCCCGGTCTCCAGGCCAGCCGTCGCCTGCGTTCCGAGGCTGCCGGCACCACCGATGGCGGAGGAGAAGTTGCTTCCGAGTCCGGCGGCCAGGTTGCCGGAACCCTGCGCGGCGGTGTCGATTCCGCCGGTGAGCCCGGTCGTCGCCTGCCCGGTGGCATCGAGCGCGCCTCCAAGCCCGGTCTCCAGACCCGACCCGATCTGCGCACCCGCGTCGGCCGCCCCGTGCAACCCGGTGGACACCCCGGCGCCGAGACCGGCACCCGCCTGCGCACCGCTGCCGAGAGCCGCGTCCAAACCGGTGGTCACCCCACCGGCTCCGTTCACCGCGCCCTCCAGACCCGCACCCGCGGCGCCCCCGAGATTCGCACCAAGACCGTTCGACGCATCGACAGCACCGTTCAGACCCGCACCAAGACCCGTCGCGGCGCCAGCGGAACCATCCACAGCGCCTCCAAGATTCGCGCCCAAGCCGGTCGTCGCATCAACAGCACCGCCGAGACCCGCACCAAGCCCCGTGGCGGCACCCGCAGCACCCTCCAGACCCGCACCGACACCAGCGGTCAAATCCGTAGCAGCGCCGGCGGAACCACCCACAGCACCGCCGAGACCCGCACCAAGCCCCGTGGCGGCACCCGCAGCACCCTCCAGACCCGCACCGATACCGGCGGTCAAATCCGTAGCGGCACCGACCGAACCATCCACAGCACCTCCCAGGCTCGCGCCGAAGCCGGTTGTCGCGTCGAGAGCGCCCCCGAGACCCGCATCGAGATCCGTGGCGGCACCCGCAGCGCCCTCCAGACCCGCACCGAGCCCCGTCGTGGCATCGACCGCACCCCCAATGCCCGCACTGAGACCAGTCGTCGTATCAACGGCCCCTTCGAGGCCTGTACCCACGCCGGTACCGAGATCCGCCACCCCGCCGATCGCGCTCTCGAGGCCCGCGGTCAGATCGGTCGCCGCACCCGCAGCTCCGCCGATGCCCGCCCCCAGACCCGCGCTGACATCAGCCACACCACCCAAGCCCGCGCCGAGGCCGGTCGTCGCATCGACGGCACCGTTCAGCCCAGCGCCCAGACCTGCACCCGCCTCTGCGCCGGCACCCAGCGCCGCATCCACACCCGTAGCCAAGCCACCCGCCGCATCGACAGCTCCCCCCACACCCGCACCGAGACCGGTCGTCGCATCAACGGCACCCTCCAGGCCCGCGCCGACACCGGCACCGAGCCCCGTGGTCAGATCAGTCGCTGCACCCGCAGCTCCCTCGAGACCTGCGGCGACATCAGCCGCACCACCGACGGCGCCACCCAAGCCCGCGCCGAGACCGGTCGTCGCATCGACAGCTCCCCCGACACCCGCACCGAGCCCCGCGGTTACGTCGGTCGCCGCGCCCAGACCACCCTCCAGGCCCGCGCCCACACCGGCGGTGAGGTCCACCGCACCACCGACCGCGCTGTCCAGACCCGCGCCGAGGCCCGTCGTCGCGTCGACAGCACCCCCAAGACCGGCACCCAGGCCCGAGGTCACATCGGTCGCCGCGCCCAGACCACCTTCCAGGCCCGCGTTCAATCCCGCGGAGATGTCCGTGGCACCCTGCACAGCGCCTTCCAGACCGGCGCCGACACCCGTCGTGATGTCCGCCGCGCCACCGATGGCGGTTTCCAGGCCCGCGCCGAGCCCGGTCGTCGCGTCGACAGCACCCCCGATACCCGCACCGAGATCAGCACCCGTCTGCACACTGCCGCCGATACCCGCGGTCAGGCCGGTTGCCGCGTCCACCGCGCCTCCCAGGCCCGCGCCGAGCCCGGTCGTCAAACCGGTCGTCGCGTCGATCACACCGCCGAGGCCCGCGCCCGCCTGCGCACCCGTGCCCAAAGCGGCGTCCAGGCCCGTGGTCAGACCGGCTGCGGCGTCCACCGCGCCTTGCAGCCCCGCACCGAGTCCGGCACCCAGGTCCGCTGCCCCGTTCACCGCGCCTTCCAGCCCGGCGCCCAAGCCCACCGCCGCGTCCGCCGCGCCTTCCAGGCCCGCGCCGAGGCCGGCGCCCGCGTCGATGCCGGTGGAGAGGCCGGTCTCCAGTCCGGCGGCGATGTCGCCCAGCCCTTGGGCGTCGGCGTTCAGGTCGAGGCCCGAGCCGATACCGCTGATCACCTGAGCGCCCGCGCCGAGCAGGCCGCCCACGGCGGCGGACAGGTCGGCGCCCGCGTTCACCACGGTCTCGAGGCCCGCCGCCAGCCCCGCGCCCAGACCTGCGCCGAGCTCCAGGCCGGTTTCGATCGCGGTGTTCAGTCCGGCACCCACGTCCACGCCCGTACCGACACCGAGGTCGACGTCGAGCCCGCCCCCCGCACCGGCACCCAGATCCACGCCGAGATCGGTGCCGAGGTCGACTCCGGCATCCGCCACCGCCGCCACGCCCACGGTGCTCGCCGCACCGATCGCGGCGGCCGTGCCGGTCTGCGCGCCCGCGGCCACGATGGACTGCAACTGGGAACCGCCGGTGACCAGAGCCGACTCGGCGACCATCGGGGCGCAGAGGGCGATGTCCTCCGGCGTCACCGCGCTCAGGCCTGCGGCGGCCAGCGCCTGGGTCGGGTTGGCGCAGTAGGCGACCGCGGCCTCTTGGTTCCGCAGCAGACCGAGGATGAACTCCAGAATCGCGTTGGGTGTCATGAGAATCTTCTCCTGAGTCCCGGCGGACCTCGCTGATCCGCAGTCGTTGGAATGCAAATCACGCTAGGAGCGCATCGCGTTACGCCGAAACGGGGCGGACCCCTACGACCGGCCGGGGCCGCCGGATAGGGGTGGGAGCGGAATTAGGGGAATTTCCCTAAACGTCCCCCTAACGAAGTAACGGCGGATGGCCAGCAACCGACAGAACGGTTGCGTCGGCAACCACAACGCCCAGCGCACGATCTCGGACATGCAGCAGCGACACCGGAACAGACAGCTTCTCGAACGGGGTTCTCGAATGACACAGCGCCTGGCGCTCGGCATCACTGTCGGAGCGTCGAATTCGGTCGCCGTGGCGGCAACGGAGGATGGCGACGACGGCCTCGGCCGGTCCGGCGGCGGCTACCTACGCTCGCATCCGAGCGTGCTGCGGCTGTCGCCGGACATGGCGCCCACGCTCGGCGCGGGCGCCGGCTCCACCGGCCGCCATTCCAGCGACGTTCTGCTGGAGGGCTTCCTCGCCAGGGTCGGCGACCCGGTCGGCATCCTCGCCGAGGACGGCTCATCTTATTCCGCCCCCGACCTGGTGGCGACCTCGATCGGCTGCCTGGTCGACGAGATCGCCGCCGAGAGCGGCCCGAGCGGCGTTCAGGCGACGGTCGCCTGCCACCCGGCCTGGTGGTCGCGGCACACCGTCGACATCCAGCGCGACGCCCTCGAGCGGGCCGGGCTCGGCGAGGTGACGCTGGTGCCGGAGCCCACCGCCGCGATCCGCTGGCTCGACGCCGCGCACGGCAGGGCCGACGACGGCGCGGTGATCGTCTTCGATCTCGGCGCGACCGGCTCGACCGTCTCGGTGGTCCGTACCGGCGAGCACGCCAGCCTGCTCGGCACACCGTTGCGCAGCACCGACGTCGCCGGCGCGGAATTCGATCTGCTGACCATGCGCTATGTCCTGGCTAATGCGGTGCTCGCCGCGGATTTCGATCCGTTCGATCCAATGGTGGAACGCGGATTATCGGCATTGCGCGAGCACTGCAGGAAAGCGAAAGAAGAGCTTTCCATAAATACCGCGACCGTTGTTCCGGTGCGCGTTGACCCCGCGGACCCGCAGGGCAGCACCGTGCGTCTGGTGCGCGGTGAACTGGAAGACCTGCTGCGCGGACCGCTGCTGAGTGCGATGGACCTGATCCGCGACGCCGTGCACCGCGCCCGGCTCGATATCGGCGACGTCGGCCGCGTCCTGCTCACCGGAGGCGGAGGCGCCATACCGCTGGTCGCCGAACTCGTCTCCTCCGAGTTCGGATTGCCGGTCGTGGCGGCCCCGGATCCCGAGCACACCACGGCACGCGGCGCGGCGCTGCTGGCCGCCGACCTGCTCGCCGCCGAGACCGACCAACTCCCCATGGTCGATCCGGTGGTCGAGGACGAGACCGTGCCGCAGCCCCGAGCGCTGCCCTCGGCGGGACTGGCGGCGCTGCCCGAGGAGCCGCCTGCGCGCAGGCGCGCACTGATCAGCAGGCAGCGCATCGCGGTGGTAGCCGGTATCGCGGCCGCCATCGGCCTGCTGGCGACCGGCACGCTCGCGATCGGCACCAGCATCCAGTCCGGCCAGGACAACCCCGCCTCGACCGAGCAGTCCGGCACCGGCGCCGTCCAGGTCGCCGCGACGACGGGCGCGCAGACGGGCACGGAATCCGCATCTTCCGGTGTCGCCACCACGGACTCGGCGAGCGCCACCGGCCGACCGCGGGCAAGGAACGAGGCGCCGCAGGCCGGTTCGCCTTCGTCCGCAGCTCAGGGCACGACCGCGGCCGTGGTGAAGAGCGAACAGAATCCCGATCAACCTGCCCCCGCGCCCGCCGTGGACTCCCCGGCGCAGCAACCCGCGCCGC
Source organism: Nocardia sp. NPDC047038 (assembly GCF_040644075.1). Lineage (NCBI taxonomy): Bacteria > Bacillati > Actinomycetota > Actinomycetes > Mycobacteriales > Nocardiaceae > Nocardia > Nocardia sp. NPDC047038. Next base: position 362,966 of record NZ_JBEYVQ010000002.1, read on the forward strand.
AGCCGCAATCCCAACAGCCGTCTCCTGCTCCCGCGCCCGCACCGGCGCCGACCATCCCACCCGCGCCGACCCAGCAACAGCCCCGGCCTACACCGCCGACCGCCCCGAGCCTGCCGACCGGCGGGCTGGGCGACACCCTCGGCACGGTGCTGCGCGCTCCCGGAGAGATCCTGGGAGGCTCCGGTGGCTGATACCGCCTTCGACACCCTCCCCTGCGCCCGCGACATCTTCCGCGATCTGGATTCCGCCGACGACCAACCGGTGGTCTACCTGATCCGCGGCCGGTCCCAGACCGGCAAGTCGACGCTGCTCGCGGAGATCCGGGCTCGTCTGCGCGCCCGCGGCGTCCCGTTGCAGGACGACATCGCCGCGCTCCAGCACGCGCATGCGCGCAACGGCGCGCACCCCGTGCACCACACGACGAGCACCGCGGGCGTGACGACCGACATAGCCCGCCCAGCGCTGATCATCGACAATGCCCACACGCTTGGCCGACTCGATCTCGAATACCTCTGCGCCGCAGTGGAATCCGGACATCGAACGATGGTGATCGCCGCGCAGCCGCGCCCGCACGACCCGCGGCTGCGGATGCTCGCCGACGCCGTCGCCCGGCGTGGTCGCGTGGTCGACCTGCGCCCGCTGGGCGTCGCGGACATGGCGCCGTTCGCCCGAGAACTGGGCATGATGGTGCCGCGTCAGGTCGCGCAGCACATTCATGTGCAGACCGCGGGTATCCGCGGCGGCGTGGTGGCCGCGCTGACAGCCGCCTGCTCGGCGCGTCTGGACGCGGGCATCACCGCCGTCGACACGGCCGTCGCCGCGTGGGCGCGCGGGTTGCTGGACAACCTCGCGCCCGACCTGCTGGAGACCCTGGTCGTCGCCACGACGGGCACCGGCCTGGATTCCAGCGAGCTCACCGAGGTGCTCGGCGTGGAGCAGGCCGTCGCGCAGGATCTCATCGACCGAGCCAGGGCCAGCGCCCTGGTGACCGACGCCGATCTGCTGTTGGAACCCGCCGTTGCCCCACTGCGCACGCTGCTCGGCGACCGCAGGTTCGTCGCGGTCGAGCGCCGGTTGCTCGGCGCCCGGCTGGAGGCGGGCCTGCTGCGCGACCGCACCGCCTTGCAATTGGCCGAGTCCGGCGTCCGCGATCCGCGGCTCGCCTCTTTCCTCGTCGACGCCGCCGAGCAAGCCGGTCGCGACGCGGTTCGCTATTACGCCGCGGCGGCGGCCGTGGGTGCGGAACTGGATCTGATCGCGCTGCGCTGGGCCGAGGCGGCCGCGAGGACCGGCGACGGCGAGACCGCCATGCGCCTGGCCGAGCCGATGCTGGCGCGGTCGGGCAGCACGGGCGCGGAACTCGCCACGGCGGTGCGGATCTGCGCGGCGGTGCTCACCCGCCGGGGCCTGGTCGGTCGCGCGGCGCAGCTGTACACCTGGCTCGGGGGGCACCGGGTCGGCCCGGACTGGGCCGTCGGCGCCACGGTGTTGTGCCTGGCGGGCGACGTGACAGGCGCGCGGGAGATGTCCTCCTCGGCGACGAAGTGGCCGCCTACCGAAGCGGGCGCGCACGCGCGGCTGATCGCGACCGCGCTCGCGGACACCATCGAACCGGGCAACAACACCGCCGCCGCGGTATCGGCGCTGGTCCAGGCCGCCCACGCGGACGCTGGCGTGGACCGCTTCCTGCCTTGCACGGCGGCCTCCATCGCCACGCTGCTCTCGCTCGGCACCGGCGAGCCTCGCCGCGCCCAGGACGCGTTGCGGCGAGCCACGGCGAGCGGCCTGCGCTGCCATCAACTCGACGTGCTCGCGGCTTGGACGGCGATGCTCGGCGGCGACGAGCGCGCCGCCGCGGCCACCGTGGCCGCGCTCGACCACGATCGGCTCGACGTCCGCGACCGCCTGCTCGCGCACGGCGTCGCGGTCGGTCTCGCCCGGCGCAGCGGCGACCACACCGCGCTGGCCCGTGCGTGGCAGGCGGCGTATCCGTTGTTCGACGACGTGCAGACCGACCTGCTGGCGCTGCTGCCGATCGGCGAACTATGGCTGGCCGCCATCCGGATGCGCGACGAACGACGGATCGCGCCCCTGGTGGACGCCGCGCTGGCGCTGCTGCGTCGCTTGGACGATCCGCCCGCGTGGTCCAACGCCTTCCACTGGTACGGCGTGCAGGCCGCGATCGCCCACGAGAGCCCCGAGGAGCTGCTGCCGCACGCGCGCGCGTTGAAAGCCGCGGCCGAGGCCGGTGACCGGCACGCCGCCGTACTCGCCGACGCGGGCCGTACCTGGGTGCTGGTGCTGCGCGGCCAGGTGGTCAGCGCGCCGGTCCACGCGGCGGTCGCCGCCCTCACCGAAATCGGCATGACCTGGGACGGCGCCCGGCTGGCCAGCGAGGCGGCGCTCGCGGCGCCCGACTCGGCGACGGCCACGGCGCTGCTCAAACTGGCCCGCACGGTTCGCGCCGACGCCCGTCCGCAGGAGCCGCAGGCTCGGCAGGCGGCCCCGGCCGCGCACAACGGCGACACCCCGCCGCCCGTGCCGCCGCAGGCCGCGATTCTCAGCGAACGAGAACGCGAAGTGGCCGAGCTGGTTCTGCTCGGGCTCACCTATCGGGAGATCGGTGCGCGCCTGTACATTTCGGCGAAGACGGTCGAGCACCACGTCGCGCGCATCCGACGCCGGGTCGGTGCCCGTTCCCGTTCGGAGTTATTGTCGATGCTCCGCGCCATGGGACACGGTTCGCTTCTGGTGTGACCGGGTGCGGTTCCGTCAGCGGGAACGCCGAAGCGAGGTAGGTGAGGATGGCCACTGGGGTTGGCCTGCGCGTCGCCGACGACGAGTGCACGGCGGTCATCGTCACCGACGGTGACGAGCAGCCGGAGTACATCGTCCGGGAGTCGGTACTGCACATGTCCGAGGACGGTGACGCCGAATTGGGCGGTCCCCCGCCCACGGAGGAGTCCCACTCGATCAGCGGCTTCGTGGCCGCCGTCGGCAACCCGGCGGGTATACCCGTCGACGACGGTGAGGCGTACCGCGCCGAAGACCTCGTCGCGACCGCCCTGTTCTGCCTGATCAACCTGGCCGCCGAACATCTCAGCGGAGCGGCCGAGTTCTACGCGACGCATCCGGCGGACTGGCCCGCCGAGCAGGTGCGTTCGCTGCGTGACGCGCTGGACTACCTCGGTCTGCGCTCGGTGCTGCTGGTCAGCGAGGGTGAATTGCCCAGCGCCCAAACCGGAGCCGACGGAAGATCGTTCGCCCACGACGCGGCCAGAGGGGCGCTGGCGGCGGTGCTCGCCACTCCGGCAGGGGCCACCCCGCCGGACCCGTCCACCGCGGAGAACTCGACGGTGGACACCATCGTCATCCCGGCCGTGCCCGCCGCCGACGCGCAGCCGCAGGCGTACTCGGCGGCCATGCCGATCGCCGAGCCGATCGCGGCCACCGAAACGAAGCAGGTCGAGCAACAACCACAGCCGGCGGTTCCAGCGCGGCAACCGAAACGCACGCCGCTGGTGATCGCGGGCGCCGCGGCGATCGGCCTGGTGCTCGGCGGCATCGTGGTGGCCATGCTGCTGCGCGACGGCAGCGAGACGCCGGTGCCGCCGCTGCCCGACGCCAAGTCCGAGCCGACGTCGGTGCTCCCGGCCCCGCCGCCGGTCGTGACCACCACGGCGACCACCACCACCGAGGCGCCCGAGCCACCGGTGGTGACCGAGACCACGACGCCGGAACCGACCACGACGCCGCCGGAACCGACGACCACGACGCCGCCCACCACCACGCCGACCACCGCCCCCACTCGGACTTCGACGACGCGGACCATCACGCCCACGACCAATCCGTTCGGTCAGCAGCTGCCGCAGATCCCGACCATCCCCGGAATGGGAATACCGGGTAGTCGGTGATTAGTAGCGTCCTTCTCGGGTTTGTGGCTTAGAGTGTTGCGCTGACCGGGTTGTCGGATGATTTTCCACACACCGGTCGATTGCTGGACGAAGACTGTGTGCCAACGGATTCTGCCCGTGGCCACGGATTTAGCTGGCACGTGCGTGCCGACGAAGGGACTTCATGCGCAAGTTGGTGGCGCGTCGCGCCGCGGTCAAAGCTGTCGCCATCGCATCGACCGTTCTCCTGACTCCCTTGTTCGGCACGACCACCGCCTCGGCGGTACCCGAAGCACCGGCGCAGCTGGCCACGGACAATCTCCCTCCGGAACTCGTGCAGGCCATCGCGCGGGATCTGAAGATGACCCCGACGGAATACCTGGACCGCGCCGCGCGCGCCCAGCAGCTGCGTGACTACGCGCGCGGATTCCGTTCGGAGCGGCCGGATTCCTACGCGGGCGCCTGGATCGGCGCCGACGGCAAGCCCGTCATGGCGGTCACCTCGCTGGACGCCGCCAAGATCGCCGCGGCCGACGGATACCAGACCCGGCTGGCCCCCGTGTCGGCGGACAGCCTGGAAGGCTCGCTGGTGCAGCTCAACCAGTGGATCACCGGCCTGCCGCGCGAGATCTCGCAGGCGATCAACTCCGTGGCCATCGACTTCCTGAACAGTCAGCTGGTGCTCAGCGTCGCCAACACGCCCGCGGGTCACATGCTCAACCTGCCGACGCTCCTGGCCAACATCAAGGTCATCCTGTCGCCGAACAGCGGCGGACCGGTCGAGCGCAGGCCGATGGGCGGCGACACCTACATCAGTGCACCCGGTTCGCTCCAGGACTCGTCGCTGCGCGCCGTCGACGTGTGCTCGTTCGGGTTCAACAGCGTCGACGCCTCCGGCAACGCGCTGAACATCAGTGCGGGCCACTGTGATCCGAACCTGGGCAAGGGTAACCAGGAGGCGGGCGTCTACCTGCCGAACGTCCGGGACATCCCGGCCAGCCCCGAACTGGGCACCTTCGTGCGCGCCTCGCTGGGCGGACAGTCCGCGCTGGACTATTCGGTGATCAAGCTGAACGAGCGCGCGGTGCGGGCGGGCATGGACCAGCCCTCGGTGCGCGGCGCCAACGGCACGACGCTGGCGATCACCGGCACCGCCGACCCGATCACCGGCGCCCCGGTCTGCAAGTCCGGTCAGTCGTCCACGTTCACCTGCGGCTTCGTCGTCGCCGACCGGGTGGAGACCCAGCTCTACACCGCCGAGGGAGAGAGCAAGACCGTGCGCGGCTTCGCCAGCTCGGCCTGCACGCTCGGCGGCGACAGCGGCGGCGCGATCGTGTCCGGCACGCTGGCGCTCGGCATCACCAGTGGCTCCAACGCCGCGGACGCGCCCAACTGCAACGAGGCCAACGTCGCGCTCGCGCAGTACGGCGGCACCGCGTCCCTCGGCATCCCGATCCGGGCGATCCTGGCCGACATCGACGCCTCCTCCGGCGGCGGAATCGGCAGCGGAATCAGCGTGCGCACCCGGCCGAACGCGAGCTGAGCGCGCACCCGCGTGGTGTGGCGATCGGCATACTCCCGGTCGGAGGGCTATGAGCGAGTCGGGAACCACAAGATGAGTAGGCATCCCGCGTCAAACCCCATATAGTCTGCTCATGCTCCTGCCACGTATAGGACCTCCCCGATCGACTGCGCGACAGACCGTAATCCGAAAGACAGTGATCGCCGCCTCGGCGGCGATACTGCTGTTCGGGCCCACGGCGGCAGTAGCGACGGCTCAACCCGACCATGCTCCCGGTCTGCCCGCCGAGCTGGTCGCCGCGGTGACCCGCGATCTGAAGATCTCGCCCGACGAGTACCTGCACCGCGCGGAGCTGGCGCAGCAGGTCGCCGCGTTCGCCACCACCGCCCAGCGGCAGTACCCGGCCGTGTTCGGCGGCTCCTGGCTGGATGACGCGGGCAAGGCGGTCGTGGCGCTGGCGCAGGGCCCCGGCGTCGACGAGGCGAAGAAGGCCGCGGAGTCGGCCGGTTTCGAGGTCCGCAACGTCGCCAAGAGCGAAGCGGCCCTGCGTGGCGAGAAGAGCGCGTTCGAGCGCTGGCTGGAGGGCCAGCCGGAGTCGGTGCGGTCGCTGGTGCGCGGCGCGGTGGTGGACACCGTGAACAACGCGATCGCCGTCCGCGTGGACCAGGTGGGTCTGCCGATGCCGAACTTCATCGACCCGGCGCGCGTCATCGTGATGGCTCCGCCGGTGGCGGGCGAGCAGGGCACTCTCCAGGCCGGCGACATCGCGGGCGACGCGCGCGGCGCGCTCGCGGGCGGCGACGGCTACGCCTCGGTCGCCGGACGCAGCTCGCTGCGCTGCTCGCTCGGCTTCAACGGCACCGACCGCAACGGCAACACGGTGAACATCACCGCGGGCCACTGCAATCCGGACATCCCGTCCGCGGGCAGCGGCAACGCCGCGGGCGTCTACGAGATGAACGGCGACCGCCTCGGCGCGCAGCTCGGCGTCTTCCAGAAGTCGGTGCTCGGCGAGCAGGACTACTCGATCATCCGGATCAACGACCAGGCCAAGGACCGCTTCGCCAACAACGGCGTTCGTGCGCCCGGCGCGGCTCCGATTCCGGTCGACGGCGTGGCGACCCCGGTGGTCGGCGCTCCGGTGTGCAAGTCCGGTGCGCGCACCGGCTTCAGCTGTGGCGTGGTCAACGCCGTCGACCAGACCGTGCAGGTCGGCGACCGGGAGCTCACCCAGAGCTTCTCGGCCAACATCTGCGCGCTGCCCGGCGACAGCGGCGGCCCGATCGTGACCGGCCGGTTGGCGCTCGGCATCTCCAGCGCGTCGTCGGTGGCCGACTACCCGATCTGCGAGATCCCGAACCTGATCGGCGCGCTCACCGGTAACGTGCCGCAGCTGTTCGCGCAGCCGGTGCACGTGGTGCTCTCCGACAACCCGGGACTGCGCGTCCGCACCAACTGACCGCGGGAACGCGCGAAAGGCCGGCAGCGTCGAGCTGTCGGCCTTTCGCCGTCTCAGGGGCTTTCCACTGCCCTTACGCGGCCCGCAGGGGGAAACGCCGCATGGCATGCGGTAGCGGTCCGGCATCCTGGACCGCATGTGTTTGGTGTTGATCGGCTGGCGCGCGCACCCGGAATACCGGTTGATCGTGGCCGCCAACCGGGACGAGTTCTATACCCGGCCGACCGAGTCCATGCGTTGGTGGCCGGAAGCGCCCGGTCTGCTCGCCGGACGCGACACCGGGGCGATCGGCCGGGCGGAGGGCGAACCGCCCGGCACCTGGCTCGGCCTGAGCACCCATCCGCACGCCGACAATCGCTTCGCGGCCGTCACGAACGTGCGAAATCCCGCCGATCAACGTCTCGATGCCCGTTCCCGTGGCGCGCTGCTGATGGATTTCCTGCGCGGCGCGTCCGACCGCGGTCCGGCGGGCGAGTTCCCCGGGCCGGAGAAGTACGTGCTCGACGTCGCCGCGGGACCCGACGACTACAACGGCTACAACTTGGTGGTCTCCGACCTGCGCACGCTGTGGTGGCACTCCAATCGCAGCGCCGCGGAACCGCGCGAACTCGCCGCGGGCTTCCACGGGCTCTCCAACGGCACATTCGTCACGTCGGCTGGTCCGAGCCCGGCGGAAACCGATCTGATCGCTCCACAGCCCATCTGGCCCAAGATCCGGGCGGGTGTGTGCGGACTGCGCGAGGTCGTGCGCACCGAGCCCGGTGCGGTGGACCGCTACTTCGAAGTGCTGGCCGACCGCACCGAAGCCGCTGACGACGAACTTCCGCGCACCGGCGTCCCGTATGAGATGGAGCGGGCGCTGTCGGCCAGGTTCGTCGCGCACACCGTGCACGGGACAAGGGCGAGCACGGTGCTGGTCGTCCGCGAGGACGGGACGTTCGAAATGGTGGAGCGCTCGTTCGGCACGCTGGGCGAGGAACTGGGCGAGAACGTCGTCCGCGGCCTGCTGGATCTGAGCGGGTAAACGACCGGCGGCCCGCCCTCCGAAGGAGAGCGGGCCGCCGAGAATCTGACGAGCGGGTGAGACCGAGGGCTTACTTCGGTTCGCTCGGCTTGTCCGCCCACTTGGTGGTGCCTTCCGGCGCCTGCAGCGTGTTGATCAGGTCGATACCCGCGACAGCGAGCATCGGTCCGCCGACCGCAACGGTGCCGAGGATGCCGCCGATGCCCGCGCCCGCGATCGCGGCCGGGATGCAGCCGACGCCGAGGAACGGCAGGCCGAGGATGCAGCCGATCACCGCACCGCCGATGACGCCGACGGCGGTGCCGAGGAAGCCACCGACGGCGGTCGCGATGCCGAACTGGCTGGCGAACTCGTTCTGCGCGCGCTGGTTCTCGATCGGCGAGGCGATCGGCTGCGCCACGACGTTGACCGCGTTGGCCGGCTTGTCCTTGGGCACGGTGACACCCTGCTCAGGCGTCAGCTCGAGCACCGTGTTGTCTTCCTTCACGATCGGCTTCACCGGGACGACGGTGTCGGCGACCTTGAAGGCGATCGGCAGTGTGAGGACTGCGTTGCCCTGCGAATCCTTGATCCGGTAGACGTCGTCTTCCTTGACGTCCTCGGACGACTTGGCCAGCTCGAATGTTCCCCCCTTGAGCGTCGTCACGACGGTCTTCTCCACCAGCTTGACCGAGTACCGGATCGGGTCGGGCGTAGCAGCGGCCGGCTCGGCATGGGCGGTCCCCAGTCCGATGGTCATCGCACCGATGACCATCGCGGCCGCCGCGGTGGTTCTGCGGAGTTTCAATTCAGTTTCCAATCCATCATCAGGTCGTGCGTTACCGCTGGTCTTCAGCACGCGAGAGCTCTGTACAGCAAATCCGGGTGGTCGGCTCCGGATCCTCCCCGAGCGGTGTGAAGACGGTCGTGGCAATCAGAACGTCGTGAGCCTAATAGAACGCCGCGTTTTAAGCGAGATCCCTTATCAGGCATGGGGACTAAGCCAATCCTTACCGACTGGACGGAATGCTTCGCCGTTTACGGTGGTGGTCGACCACTCGCCAGCGCGATCTGGGCAATTTACTGTGACATTCATCACAGGTAAATAGAGGGTCAAGCCCCAGCATATGGGGCTATAGCCCAAAAGCCCGATCGTACGATGGACATGGTTGTTACTGGCGGGTAACTTGCTGCCGGTTAGGATACGAGCCAACCGAGGCGGTAGCAGAACCAGCCGCGCTCGTTGTGCCTCTAAAGAAAGGTCGCACATGAATGCCCTGACAGTGACGCTGGGCACGATTGGGGCGGCGCTCAGCCTCCTGTGTTGGGCGTCGTTCATCGGCGGCGTCCGCAATATCGCGCGCGCCATCATGATCGGACAGCCCGCGCCGGACCGTTGGCGGCCCTTCTTTCCGCGCTTCAAGCAGATGCTCGTGGAGTTCATCGCGCACACGCGGATGAACAAATTCCGCACCGTCGGCTGGGCGCACTGGCTGGTGATGATCGGCTTCATCGGTGGAGCCATGCTGTGGTTCGAGGCCTACGGGCAGACGTTCGACCCCGCGTTCCACTGGCCGATCATCGGCAACCTGGCGATCTACCACCTGTGGGACGAGATCCTGGGTATCGGCACCGTAGTCGGCATCCTCACGCTGATCATCCTGCGGCAGCTCAACCACCCGCGTCTGCCGGAGCGCCTTTCCCGGTTCAGCGGTTCCAAGTTCGGCCCGGCCTACGTCATCGAGGCGATCGTGCTGCTCGAGGGCCTCGGCATGATCTTCGTGAAGGCGGGCAAGATCGCCGCCTACGGCCACTCCGACCCGGCCACCGACTTCTTCACCATGCAGGTGGCGAAGCTGCTGCCCGCGAACACCACGATGGTGGCGCTGTTCGCTTTCGTGAAGCTGATGTCCGGCATGGCGTTCCTGTACTACGTCGGCCGCAACGTCACCTGGGGCGTGGCCTGGCACCGGTTCTCCGCGTTCTTCAACATCTACTTCAAGCGTGAGGACGACGGCGGCGTCGCGCTCGGCGCGGCCAAGCCGATGATGTCGAAGGGCAAGCCGGTCGACATGGAGACCGCCGACCCCGACACCGACACCTTCGGCGCGGGCCGGATCGAGGACTTCTCCTGGAAGGGCTGGCTGGACTTCACCACCTGCACCGAGTGCGGTCGCTGCCAGTCGCAGTGCCCCGCCTGGAACACCGGCAAGCCGCTGTCGCCGAAGCTGCTGATCATGTCGCTGCGCGACCACGGGTACGCCAAGGCCCCCTACCTGCTGGCCGGTGGCCGCAAGGACATGGGTGGCGACGAGGTCGGCCTGGTCGACGCCGAGGGCAACCCGAACGAAGCGAAGCTCGCCAAGATCTCGGAGGCCGCCAAGGCCGAGGCCGAGCGGCCGCTGGTCGGCGGCGAGGACGTGGGCGGCATCATCGATCCCGAGGTGCTGTGGAGCTGCACCACCTGCGGCGCGTGCGTCGAGCAGTGCCCGGTGGACATCGAGCACGTCGACCACATCATCGACATGCGCCGCTACCAGGTGCTGATCGAGTCCGAGTTCCCGTCCGAGCTCGCGGGCCTGTTCAAGAACCTGGAGAACAAGGGCAACCCCTGGGGCCAGAACGCCAAGGACCGGCTCAACTGGATCAACGAGCTCGATTTCCAGATCCCGGTCTTCGGCCAGGACGCCGACAGCTTCGACGGCTACGAGTACCTGTTCTGGGTCGGCTGCGCGGGCGCCTACGAGGACCGCGCCAAGAAGACCACCAAGGCGGTCGCCGAACTGCTGGCCACCGCGGGCGTGAAATTCATGGTGCTCGGCGCGGAGGAGACCTGCACCGGCGACTCCGCTCGCCGCGCGGGTAACGAGTTCCTGTTCCAGCAGCTGGCCCAGCAGAACATCGAGCTGCTGAACTCGGTGTTCGAGGGCGTCGAGGATCGCAAGAAGAAGATCGTCGTCACCTGTGCGCACTGCTTCAACGCGCTGAACAACGAGTACCCGCAGGTCGGCGGCAACTACGAGGTCGTGCACCACACGCAGCTGCTCAACCGCCTGGTGCGGCAGAAGCAGCTGGTCCCGGTGGCCTCGGTGTCGCAGAACGTCACCTACCACGACCCTTGCTACCTGGGTCGGCACAACAAGATCTACAACGCGCCGCGTGAGCTGATGGCGGCGTCCGGCTCCAACCTGGTCGAGATGCCCCGGCACGGCGAGCGATCCATGTGCTGTGGCGCCGGTGGCGCCCGGATGTGGATGGAGGAGCAGCTCGGCAAGCGCGTCAACATCGACCGCGTGGACGAGGCGCTGACCACCTCGCCCGCGAAGATCGCGACCGGCTGCCCGTTCTGCCGCGTGATGCTGACCGACGGCGTCACCGCGCGCCAGGAGAAGGGTGAGGGCGAAGGCGTCGAGGTGGTGGACGTCGCCCAGCTGATGCTGGACGCCATCGAGCGCGTCGAGCCCGCGGTGCTGACCGAGAACCTGTCTGTCATCCAGGAGCCGAAGGCGCCCGAGGTGGAGCCCGAACCGGAGCCGGAGCCCGAACCCGCCCCGGCCGCCGAAGCTCCCGCCAAGGCCGCGCCGACCGGCGGCGGTCTGGCCATGAAGGGCCCGGCGAAAGCGCCCGGTGGCGGCGGTCTCGCCATGAAGGGCCCGGCCAAGGCACCCGGTGGCGGACTCGGCATGAAGGGTGCGGCCAAGGCGCCCGGCGCCAAGGCCCCCGCCGCGGAAACGGCGGAGGCCGAGGCCACGTCGGCGCCTGCCGCTCCGGTCAAGGGTCTGGCCATGAAGGGCCCCGCGAAGGCGCCCGGTGGTCTGGGGATGAAGGGCGGAGCCAAGGCACCCGGCGCCAAGGCCGCTGGGGCGCCCGCCGCCGAAGCCCCGGCCGACGCTCCCGCGACCGAAGCCCCCGCGGCCAAGCCGGCCAAGGGATTGGGCATGAAGGGCGGCGCCAAGGCGCCCGGTGGTGGTCTGGCCATGAAGGGCGCGGCCAAGGCTCCCGGCGCGAAGGCCCCGGCAGCCGAGGCAACGGCCGTCGAGACGGCTACGGAACCGGCCGAAGCCACGACCGCAGCCGCGCCGACCGAGACCAAGCCCACGGTGCCCGCCAAGGGTCTGGCCATGAAGTCGGGCTTCAAGCGGCCCGGCCCCAAGGCCCCCGGCAAGGCGACCCCGGCACCGGCCCCGAAGGATGCGGCTCCCACCGAGCCGGCTCCGGTGGAGCAGGCCCCCGCCGCGGAAGCCCCTGCGGCAAAGCCCGAACCCGCTGCCGAGCCGGAGCAGACCAACGGTGCGAGCGGCAACGGCGCACCCGAAGTCGCGCCGCCCAGCGCCAAGCCCGGCGGTCTCGGCTTCAAGGCCGGTGCGAAAGCGCCGGGCCGCAAGAGCTGAGCACCTAGGACAACTCGATAACGCACTCGGCCGGGTCCAGAAATGGACCCGGCCGAGTCATATCCGAGCCGCTTCTATCTTCCAGGTGGGCTCAGATGGTATCCGACAGCACAAATCCTCCGATATCATGATTGGTAAGCTTTTGATATCGGGAGGTTCAAGATGTCACGAACGCTGATCGACATCGATGACGACGCTCTCTCGCTTGCCGCCGAAGAACTGGGCACGAAAACCAAGGTTGCCACGGTCAACGCAGCGTTGCGAGAGGTCGCAAACAGACGCGCGGTCGCGAAGATGCTGCAACAGCTCCGCGCTAGCGAGACGGATCTTTCAGCGGAGGCGATGAAGGGGGCATGGCACTGAGAACGCTGTTCATGTTGGCGGACAAGTCGGCACTGGAATGGGTCCTTCGCGACGAGGTCGCCGCCGCCGACTTCGCCGAAGTGACCAGCGCACCGGGTGCGCTAGTAGCGGGTTGTCATCTAACCGCACTCGAGATCGGCTATTCGGCCCGATCTCATGCCGACTACATCGCCAAAACCACGGGGCAGAAGGCTTTGGTCTGGCTTCCAGTCACGGAAGAAGCGATGGACCGGGCGTTGGAGGTGCAGGGTCTTCTCGCTGCCCGAGGCGCGCATCGCCTGCCGATCCCCGATCTGATCCTCGCCGCAACCGCCGAGGTACACGGCGCAACTGTCCTGCATGTCGACAGTGATTATCGGACGATTGCGGAGATCACCAGTCAGCCGCATCGGCGACTCAAGACGAGCACGTAGTCGGGCGATGCAGCTACCGCGGACGAAAACAGCCCCAGAATGCGCCGAACGGGATCTGGCCGGGGACGCGTGTCCCGGCCAGATTTCGAAGAACTACGGCCTGGTCAGTGCCGCGTAACGAGCGAGATGTTCATCGGTGGAGCCGAATTCGTGCTCGATCACGGTGAGGCGCTTGAAGTAGTGGCCGATGGCCAGCTCTTCGGTCATGCCCATCGCGCCGTGCAGTTGCACGGCGTTCTGCCCGATGAACCGCGCCGCCCTGGCGACGGTGACCTTCGCCGCCGAGACGGCGCGGGCCCGGTCGCCTGCGGAGGCGCGCAGGGAATGGACGAGCAGGTGGACCGCCGCGATGGCCTGCTCGAGTTCGATGTACATGTCGACCATGCGATGTTGCAGCACCTGGAAGCTGCCGATCGGCTGGCCGAACTGCTCGCGCTGCTTGGCGTAGTCGATGGTGTCGGCGAGCACTTTGCGCATGCAGCCGACCGCCTCGGCGCAGATGGCCGCGGTCGCTTCCGCGATGGTCGGCTCGATGACCGTCCAGCCGTCGGACTCCGTGCCGAGCAGCGCGTCGGAGGGCAGACGCAAGCCGGTGAACACGAGATCGGCGGCGGTCCGGTCGTCGATGGTGCGGTAGGCGTGCACCTCGACTCCGGCGGGCGGAGCGCTCGCGTCGAATTCGAGCCGGAACAGCGAGATACCTGCCTTGTCGCGCCGTTCGCCGGATGTGCGCGCGGTGATCACCAGGTCGGTGGCCAGCGGTGCGCTGGTCACCACGGTCTTCGCGCCGTCGAGCACCCAGGTGTCGCCGTCGCGGCGGGCGGTGGTCGACACGTCGTGCAAAGCGTGGCCCGATGACGGTTCCAGCGCGGCGAACGCGATGCACGCGTCACCGGACACGATCCGGCGCAGCACGGCGTCGGCCTGCTCGCCACCGGAACGCTCGAGCAGACCGGCGCCGAGCACGACCGTGTCCACGAACGGCTCGACCACCAGTGCACGGCCGAGTTCCTCGGCGATCACCATGAGTTCGACGGGGCCGCCGCCGGTGCCGTCCACCCGCTCGGGCAGGGTCGCGCCGAGGATGCCGAGTTCGTCGGCGAATCCGCGCCAGATCGCGGGCTGCCAGCCCGTCTCCGATTTCGCCGCCGCGCGGCTCTTCTCCAGGTCGTAGCGGGCGCCGAGATATCCGGCGATCGCGGAGCGGAGCATTTCCTGCTCGTCGGTAAGCGTGAAGTCCATCAGAGTCCCAATGCTGCTTTGGCGAGGATGTTTCGCTGAATCTCGTTGCTGCCCGCGTAGATCGAGCCCGCTCGGTCGTTGAAGTACTTCAGCGGCGCGACGGCCTGCCAGTCCGCGCCGCTGCGGTAGCCGTCGGCGGGCGGCGTGAACTGGGCGATCGGGCCACCCGGCTTGGTGGCGTGCGGCTGGTAGACGCGACCGCGCGGGCCCGCGGCCTCCAGCGCCAGCTCGGTGAGCTTCTGGCTGAGTTCGGTGCCGAGGATCTTCAGGATGGAGGACGCCGGGCCCGGGTTCTTCCCCTGCGCCATCGCGGAAATCGTGCGGTATTCCAGGATTTCGAGCACCTCGGTGCGGATCCGCAAGTCCGCCAGCTTCGCCGCGAACGCGCGGTCGTCGATCAGCGGGTTGCCGTCCGGGCCGGGCTGCCGCGCCGCTTCGGCGGCGATGTCCTGGGCCATGACCTGCAGCCACGGCGCGGCCGCTCCGCCCCGCTCGTGCACCAGCAGGTACTTCGCGACGGTCCACCCGTCATCGATCCGGCCGAGCACATTGGTCTTCGGCACTCGCACGTTGTCGAAGAAGACCTGGTTCTGCACCTGCTCGCCCGAGGTCATCACCAGCGGCCGGATCTCGATGCCCGGCGCGGTCATGTCGATCAGCAGGAACGTGATGCCCTGTTGTTTCTTACCCGTGCGCGAGGTGCGCACGAGGCAGAAAATCCAGTTCGCCTCGGTGGCGTGGGTGGTCCAGATCTTGCTGCCGGTGCATACGAAGTCCTCGCCGTCGTCGACGGCGGCCATGGCCAGCGCGGCCAGGTCCGATCCGGCCTCGGGCTCGGAGTAGCCCTGGCAGAAGAAGACCTCGCCGGTGAGGATGCGCGGCAGATAGAACGCCTTCTGTTCCGGGGTGCCGAACGCGATGATGGCCGGGGCCACCATCCTGATGCCCATCGGCGACAGCGCGGGTGCGCCGGCCAGCGCCGATTCCCGCTGGAAGATGTAGTGCTGGGTCAGGCTCCAGTCGCATCCGCCGTGCTCGACCGGCCACGCGGGCGCCGCCCAGCCGCGCTCGTGCAGGATGCGCTGCCATTCCATGCTCGCCTCATGGTCGGGATACACGCTCGTCGCCAAGCGCCCGGCCCGCCGCAACTCCGGCGTCAGCTTCGCGTCGAGGAACGCGCGCACCTCGTCCCGAAACGCCAGATCCTCCGCTGACCAGTCGTAATCCATCTGCCCTCCCGGAGGGTGTGCACCGTTGCTTCCCTGGCGACCGTCCCGCCACCACGCGAGAGAATGTACGGCTGTCTCTTTCACCGAGTCAAACTGAAGTCATATGCCCGCACATACCCGGCCGACGACGACCGACCCCTCCGATCGCCGGACCCACAGCACCGGTCCGGCAACCGTTCCATCCGCCTCGATCGGTCGCCGCCGACCTCAGCCGCAGGAGTTGGGTTCGCCGATCTTGACCACCGACAGCACGGCCTCACCCTCGCCGATCAGCGTTCCCGGCGCGGGCGACTGCGCCACCACGATCCAGTTCCGGTCGATCACCTGCATCCGGCCCTTTCCGGTCGCATCTTTGGAGCGCGAGAAGAAGACACCGGCCGCCTGGATCGCGTCCTGCGCGTCTTGCAGGTTCATGCACACGACATGAGGCATAGAAGCGCGGGGAGCCGCCGGTTGCGATGCGGGCTCAGGCCGGGGAGTCACCGAAGCCGCGGGAGCGGCAGGCGCCGCGGGAGCAGGCGCCGCGGGAGCGGGCACCGCTGCGACGGAAGTAGTCGTGGCGGTTACAGCATTCCGGGCGGTCGACGTCGAGGAGGCCGACTTCGACGCCGAACTGTCTTTGGCCGTGCCTCCGACCGCGCTCCCGATCACACCCACTACCAATAGCCCGCCGAGGGCAACCGCCACCCATACCCACAGCGGCGGCCGGTTCTTAGGAGGCTGCCGCCCAGCAGGCGGACCGTACGGATTCGGTTGTGGCTGATAGGTCATCGGCAGTTTTCCCTTGCTCTCATCCGTATTCACGCACCGCGGGTCGATGCGCACGGGCATCAGATCGAGAGTTGGATCACATTTGTTACGCCGAATGAATGAATAGCCGCTGGCGGCGGAACCGTTCAGCAGTCCTCGAAGAAGGCCTTCAGGTAGCCCACCGATTGGTAGACGTAGTCGTAGGCCCAGCGGGGGATGGAGAGGGCGGGTTCGCTGTCGATGAAGAGGAGTTCTCCGTCCCAGCACCTTTGCAAGACGTAGCGGGCTCGAGAGATATGGGGGGTGAAGGTGACGACGATGACCCGGTGCCAATTGTGGTCGCGGGCGAGCCGGGCCAGTTCGCGGCCCTCGCCGCGGGTGGTGCGGGGAGACGGGTCGAAGCACTGCACCTCGAAGCTGTAGCCGCCGTGACAGATGCGGTTCAGCATGGCGCTGTTCTCATAGGGATTGGAGAACACCACCCGTGGCGCGAATCCCTCACGCGCCAAGCGCAGGCCCAGCTGTTCGCGTCCGTCGTGCGCACCGCCGAGCACGAGAACGGCGTCCGCCCGCGCGGGCGGATCGATCCGCGGACGCACGTAGACCGGCCACAGCGCCACCGCGGCGACCACTACCACCAGACCGGCACAGAGCCCGGTCCAGGCCAACCGACGACGTCGCACAGGCCGATGCTAGCCGGGTGCCGCGCGAGCATCACGCCAGGTCACGGCGTCCGGATCAGCGATGTCGCCGCATGTACATCTGCTGTTGCCCGGACCCTTGCCTCGCTGACGTGGCGTGGCCATCGGCGGGGCTTACCAATCGATCATGCGATGCACAGTCTTCGGAACCGGGTATCTCGGGGCCACGCACGCGGCGTGCATGGCCGAACTCGGGCACGACGTCATCGGAGTGGACGTGGACCCGGGCAAGGTCGCGAAGCTGTCCGACGGAGTGGTGCCGTTCTACGAACCGGGCCTGGAGGATGTGCTTCGTCGCAACCTCGATGCGGGCCGACTGCGGTTCACCACCTCCTACGCCGAGGCGGCCACGCACGCCGATGTGCATTTCCTCGGTGTGGGCACGCCGCAGAAGAAGGGTGAGTACGCCGCCGACTTGAAATACGTGCACGCGGTGGTGGATACCCTCGCCCCGCTGCTGGAACGTCCCTCGGTGATCATCGGCAAGTCGACGGTTCCGGTCGGCACGGCGGACGCGCTGGGAGCCCGCGCTCGCGCGCTGACTTCCACCGACGTCGAGGTGGCGTGGAATCCGGAATTCCTCCGAGAAGGCTTCGCGGTCAGGGACACCCTGCGGCCGGACCGATTGGTCCTCGGAGTCGACCGGGAGCGCGCCGCCGCCGGGTGGGTCGAGGATCTGGTGCGCGAGATCTACGCCGACCTCATCGCCGCCGAGGTCCCGTTCCTGCTCACCGACCTGGCCACAGCGGAATTGGTGAAGGTCTCGGCGAACGCCTTTCTGGCGACGAAGATCTCGTTCATCAACGCGGTGTCGGAGGTCTGCGAAGCGACCGGCGCCGACGTGACCATGCTGGCCGACGCCCTCGGCTACGACGCGCGCATCGGCCGTCGATTCCTCAACGCCGGACTGGGTTTCGGCGGCGGATGTCTGCCGAAGGACATCCGGGCGTTCATGGCCCGCTCCGGCGAACTCGGCGCCGACCACGCCGTCGCCTTCCTGCGCGAGGTGGACAACATCAATATGCGCCGCCGGACCAAGGTGGTCGACATGGCCGCCCGCGCCTGCGGCGGCTCACTGCTCGGGGCCAACGTGGCGGTACTCGGCGCGGCGTTCAAACCGGAATCCGACGACGTCCGCGACTCGCCCGCGTTGAACGTGGCGGGCATGATCCAGCTGCACGGTGCCGTGGTGACCGTCTACGATCCCAAGGCGCTGGAGAATTCGCGCCGGGTGTTCCCCACCCTGAACTACGCGACCTCGGTCACCGAGGCGTGCGAACGCGCCGACGTGGTGCTCGTGCTGACCGAGTGGGACGAATTCACCGCGCTGCGCCCGCAAGACCTGGACCGGGTGGTGCGTGCCCGCTCGATCATCGACGGCCGGAACTGTCTCAATCGTGCCACCTGGAGAGCAGCCGGATGGGTGTACGCGGGACTCGGTACACCGTAGAGTTGCGGAGCGAGGCGGGCTACTGCCAGACAGACGACCAGTCCTGCCTTAAGCACAGCTGATCGCCGACGGTAGGGTCCGTCCAGCGGGTCTCCGCCGACGGACGGCGCAGGCTCGCATGTCGTGAAGTGTGAAACGAGATGGGCAGCTGATGAGTTCGGTACTGGGAGTTTCGGTGGGGGCCGGCGCTGTCCGTATGGCGCGACCACACGCCGGAAACCCCCACGGGCATGTCTCCCCGCATTCCTTCGATCTGCAGACAATTCCGGTCGTCGACCAAAGCGTGGAAGAGTTGGCGGCAGAGGCCATCGGAGTCACCCTGGAGGCCACGCCGGGTATCGGCGCCACCGCCATCGCCTACCGCAGTGAGCAGCACGCCCGCGCCATTCGCGCCGCCATGGCGCGTCAGCAGCTGACCAATTACGAACTCGTGCCCGAGATCGCGGCCGCACTCGAGTTCGCCCAGGCCACCGGCGATATCCGGGGCATCTCCTCGCTGGTCGTCTACGACCTGGGCAGTTCGGGCCTGACGGTGAGCGTGGTCGACACGCAGACCCGTGAGGTCCGGCACAGCGAGCGCACCAGCGACATCAGCGGCGACTATCTCGACTCGTTGATCCGGGAGCAGCAGATCGCCTCGGGGCGGATCGCGCACCCGCCGAACGCCGCGGGCCTGGCCGCGCTGGACGCGCTGTGCCGCGAGGCCAAAGAGCAGCTCACCACCAACACCGCGGTGGCGTTGCCGAGCGAGCAGGGTTTGGTGCTGCTCGCGCAGGAGAACTTCGAATCGCTGATCATGCTGGCCATCGAGTCGTCGGCGCGCATGGCACGCGACGTGATCGTGCGCTCGGACCGCCCGGTGCACGGCGTGCTCGCCATCGGCGGTTGCGCTCGGATCCCGTTGGTGGCCAAGGTGCTCGAACGCTGGATGGGCGTGCCCGTCATCGTGCCGGACAGCCCGGAGACCGTGATGGCTCGCGGCGCCTCGCTGCTGGCCAGACCGGTCCGCAAGGAAACGCCGACGGCGGGCGCCACGCTGGACGACGAGCTGTCACCCGCATGGTTGTCGGCTCCCACCCAGCGCGGCAAGCGTGAGATCAGCGGTGCGGTGCTGACCGTCAGCGCGCTGGCCGTGGTCGCCGCGATCGGGCTCGGCCTCGGTTACGGACCGCAGGTGCTGGAACGGGATTCACACACCAGCGAAGGATCACCGTCGCTGTCGCCCACCACCACACCGCGCACGACCAGCTTGGACCCGCAGATCGCGGTCGCGCCGGGGACCACGGAATCGCCCGCGCACGAGTCGCTCGCCGCGCCGCCGCCGAACCGGAGGCAGACCACCAGCGAGGCGCCGCCGACACCCGGCCCGAACACCATCGTGGTGCCGGGCCTTCCGCCGATCGTGGTTCCCACGATCCCGCCGGAGGTCTTCCCTTTCCCTCCGCCACCGCAGCGCTGAGCCGGGCGGCCGCGCCGCACAACTCCTGACGAGACGGGAAACGGGGGAAGTTCAGACCCTCGCGTGCCGTGCGCGACGCGGGCGCGGCGCGGGGGTTGGTTCCTTGGTCGTGAACGGGCGGGCCAGCAGCACCGCGATGCCGGTGGTCAACGGCACCGAGAGCGCCAGCGCGATACCGCCGACCGCCGAGCGCGCGATCTCGATGGCAACGGCGTCACCGGTCAGCACGTCGCGGATGGACCGCCCCGCCACGCTGAACAGCAGCAACAGCGGCAGCGCCCCACCGGCGTAGGCGAGCACCAGCGTGTAGACGGTACTGGCGATGTGGTCGCGCCCCACGCGCATGGCGGCGGCGAAAACCTCGCGCCGGGAGGCCGACCGGTCGATGGCGGCCAGCTCGAACGCGGCCGACGCCTGGGTGATGGTGACGTCGTTGAGCACACCGAGCGAACCGATGATGAATCCGGCCAGCAGCAATCCGGTGATACTGACGTGCTCGATGTAGGTCGCGACGTTCGTGTTCTGTTCTTCGGAAAGGCCGGTGAGATGGGTCATCTCGATGGTGAGCCAGGACAACGCGGCGGCGAGCAGCATCGAGGTCAGCGTGCCGAGCAGCGCCGAACTGGTGCGCAGGTTCACCCCGTGGGCCAGATACAGCACCGCGTACAGGATCAGGGCGCCCGCGACCAAGGCGACCGGGATCGCCGGTTTGCCGTCCAGCAGGGCGGGCAGCAGGAACAGCACCAGGACGGCGAAGGCGAACACCAGGCCCAGCAGCGCGCGGACGCCACGCCAGCGCGCCACCGCGATGATCACCACGACGAAAGCCACCACGATCAGCGTGAGCGGCAGCCCGCGCGAGTAGTCCTCGAACGAGTACAGCGGCGTCCCGCTGGGATCGGTCTGGCGGACCAGCCGCAGTTCGTCACCGGCGTGCAGGTCGGGTTGCCCTGGGCCCGGTGCGATTTCCAGCAGCGTGCGGTTGCCCTTGTGCGGTCCGGATTCGATCGAGATCAGGCTGCGCTGGCAGGTGTAGGCGTTGTTGCGCGGCGGTTCGGGCTTGTCGACGAAGACCTTGCCCAGTGAAGAGCTGCCGCACGGCCCGATGTCCTGCAGCACTACGGTGCCCGCCTCGGTCTGTACCGCGCCGCCGCCCGCGTTCTGCATCGGCAGCGGGATATCGATGTGCTGCTTGCTCGGCCACAGCGCGATCGCGCCGATGACGACGACGATCCCGATGGCGGTGAGCAGCCCGACGACCACGCGCGCCGCGGTCGCGCCGATCGCGATCGGTCCCGAATGATCGTGGTGATGGTGGTGGTCGCTCACCGCGCTCCTCTGTCCGATGTGTTTGCGCCCGGAGCGAGCCTAAAGGATTTCATTTTCAAGACCGTCGCGGCGGTTACCTAACACAGCGGAGACGCGGTTGATGTGAACCGATCACGGGAAAAAGGAGTTAGAGGGGGGCGGCGGAGAGCAGGGGGATGTCTCCGCCGCCCGCAGGGCAGGCGGCCCAGGGGGGTAGGCGGCCTAACCCGAGGTCGGATATGCCCAGGGGGGGTAGGCAATCCGACCGGGCACTCTGAGTGCCGAGGACCACTGTACACAAAAGTACTTCTTTTGCGCTAGCTAGTCGCCAAATCCGACGGGTATCCGTACATCGAGTTTGTTTCCAGGCCAGAAGCGGGGCGATTATATTGTCCAGCTCCGGCCTTCCCGCTACTGGCGATAGCTGGACAGGAAGTTGCCGAAGCGTTCGATCGCGACCGCGAGATCCCGGGCCCAGGGCAGTGTGACGATCCGCAGGTGGTCGTGGTGCGGCCAGTTGAAGCCGGTGCCCTGCACCATCAGGATCTTCTCCTGCAGCAGCAGATCCAGGATCAGCTTGGAGTCGTCGTGGATCTCGTACACATTCGGATCCAGCTTCGGGAACGCGTAGAGCGCGCCCTTCGGCTTCACACATGACACGCCGGGGATCATGTTCAACCGCTCCCAGGCGACGTCGCGCTGTTCGAGCAGCCGCCCGCCGGGCAGGATCAGGTCCTCGATGCTCTGATGACCGCCGAGCGCGACCTGAATCGCGTGCTGCGCGGGCACGTTCGGACACAACCGCGAGGAGGCGAGCAGGTCGATGCCCTCCAGGAACCCGGCCGCGTGCTCCTTCGGGCCCGTGATCGCCAACCAACCCGACCGGTAACCCGCGACCCGGTAGGCCTTGGACAGCCCGTTGAAGGTCAGGCACAGCAGGTCGGGCGCCACGGTGGCCAGCGAGATGTGCTTGGCGTCGTCGTAGAGGATCTTGTCGTAGATCTCGTCGGCGAGCAGCAACAGCTGATGCTTGCGAGCCAGGTCGGCGATCTGCTGGAGCACTTCGGCGGAGTACACCGCGCCGGTGGGGTTGTTCGGGTTGATCACCAGCAGCGCTTTGGTCTTGTCGGTGATCTTCGATTCGATGTCGGCGATATCGGGCTGCCAGCCGTTGGCCTCGTCACACAGGTAGTGCACCGGCGTGCCGCCCGCCAGGCTGGTCATGGCGGTCCACAGCGGGTAGTCCGGCGCCGGGATCAGCACCTCGTCGCCGTTGTCCAGCAGGGCCTGCATGGTGATGGTGATCAGCTCGGATACGCCGTTGCCGAGGTAGACGCCGTCCACGTCCAGCTCGGGGAAGCCGGGCACGAGTTCGTAGCGGGTCACGATCGCGCGCCGCGCGGAGAGGATGCCTTTGGATTCGGAGTAGCCCTGGGCGTACGGCAGCGCCGCGATGATGTCGCGCATGATCACGTCGGGCGCCTCGAACCCGAACGGGGCGGGGTTGCCGATATTGAGTTTGAGGATGCGGTGGCCCTCGGCCTCCAGCCGTGCCGCGTGCGCGTGTACCGGTCCACGGATCTCGTAGACGACGTTCTGCAGCTTCGTGGACTGCTCCAGAACACGCGGGGGATGGTGCGGATGCTGAGGACTCACCCGTCCCATGGTGCCATCCGTCGCAACTGGATAAACCGCCTGTCCGAGCTCTCCACGGGCCGCCACGCCCACGACGGCGGCCGCGGCCCCGCCGGGTGTGACGCGTCACTCAATGGGCCGCGCCGGGCGGGATCCCCTTGGCCGCCGTCGAGCCGCAGAATTCCTCGATCCGCTCGTCCAGCCTGCGCGCCTCGACCGAGTCGCGGAAAGCCGGAGCCGCGATCCGCCTGCGCACACCGGTCAACCGCTCCTCGAGTTGCGCGATGCGCTTGGCCTCGTCGAGGCCGAGCACCGGCTGCAGCGCCTCGGCCGCGCCGTCCAGGCTGCCGTTGATCAGGTGGGCAGCCGCGCAGTCGACCCTGGCAAGCGCCTCCGCGCCGTAGGAACGCTGTTCGGACGGGCCGTTCGAATAGAGTTCGATGGCCCGCTGGGTGGCGCCGAGCGCGGGCTCCGCCTGACCGAGGTGGATGTAGGTGGCGCCCGCGTAGTAGTTGGCCTTGGCCTCGTTGAACCCGAAGACGCCGCCCACCTCGTCATGCAGCGTGTCGGTCGCGGCGATCTCGCGCGCGTCGTCGGCCGCCCGCACGCAGCGATCGGTGTCGGCGGCGCTGCCAAGCGCCGACCAGATGCGCGCCTCGATATTGAGCAGTCGCACCTGCGCGGTCGCGGATTCCGCGAACTCCTGCCCGCTCTGGGCGAGCTGGACCGCCCGGCGCGGCCGCTGCGACCAGTACTCGATCAGCGCGTGCATGCCGCGGGTCCAGGCCCGAAGCCCGTTGTGCCCGCACAACTCCGCGTAGGCCCATGCGGCCCGGACCTGCTCGCCCGCCGCGTCGTAGTAGCCGAGATCGGTGCTGGCGTTGGCGAGCAGGCCGGAGAGGGTGCCCGCCAAAAGATACAGATGACCGGTATCGGCGGGCCGCTGATGGCCTTCCAGCAACCGATACACCCGGCGCCGCACCCGCACCATTTCCACCATCATCGGCACCGGCGGAATGCGCACGTAGTCGTTCGCGATGCGCACGACATCCGCGTCGAGCTGGTCCAAAGTGCTCGCACCGACATTGGTGCTCTCGGCCTTGCCGGCGTGCTCGCTGGCCTCGTGGGCAGCCGCCATGATCAGATCCCTCTCCGAAATCGCTGCCAACGCAGCACCTCTCATCGCACCGGCGTCTATGAGAGCCAAAAGGTCCGCGTCGCTCGAATAATGAACGCGCGCCGAGGCGTCGGCACGCGCATCGAATCCCGGCGGGACGGTTCGATCGATCGCGGGCTTATCTATCAATGCCGCGAACCGCGCCCGCACCACATCGTCGGACCTGGCCAGTGAGGTATCCAGAGCGGCTTGGTTGATCGGTCGTGGATGAACCCGGACGCCCCCGGCTTCCCACTTCGACACCAAGCGTTCGTGCACACCCAAATGGGCGGCGAATTCCCTGATGCTCATCCGCTTGGCATCACGAAGGGCACGGGCCTCTTTGCCTGACCAATGCGTGACCACGGTGTCATCCCTTCCGAACGAACTCCTTCCAGAGTACGAGCGGTTTGTGAGCGCGGCCACAGGTGAAATACGGCCCGTATCAAAGGCAGCGGAAGGGCAGCGCAAGGCGGGTGAGCGGGCGATGCCGAATCGCGCGGCGGGCCGGGACCATTGAGTCGGAAGGCAAGGAGTTCGCCGTGAATGTCGAGAAACTCAGGACCGTGGACGATTGGGTGGCGTTCTATCGGCACGAGTTCGGACTGCCGGTCACCGAGCGGGGCGGTTTCGCCATGCTGCCGATCACCGGGCGCGTTTGCGTCGTCCACCTGCCGACCGCGCGTGCCGAGAAGGTGCGCGCCGCACTGGAACAGCAGGGAACGAGGGGTCCCATGTTGGCCAGGCAGATCCGATGGAGTTTCCTCGCCGAGCCCGACAGCCGACCGGGACCGCAGGTGCTCGAGGTGCTCAATCGGCTGGATATCGGCCTGCCCGCCGTCGGCAGCGCCGTGATGTTGCCGACCGGCCTCGGCCGCTGGACCCGGGAAGGGTGCTTCTGGGTCAGCCCGCCGAGCCGCGGTGACACGCTCCCACCGCTGTCCGTCATCCTCACAACGGCGCTCGCGGTGGGAGCGGGCGGCGGGGACTGATCACCTCCGCGGTCGGTTCCCCGCCGCCGTCCGCCGGGTCCGCTTCTCCCCCACAGTCGACGAAGCGGACTCGGCCCCGGTCAGCGTGCTTCGGCGGCGTCGATCGCGGCGGCCGGAATCGGAAAGTTCAGATAGGACCGCGACGGAGTCGGTCCGCGCTGGCCCTGGTACTTCGAGCCCGCCACGGCACTGCCGTACGGGTGCTCGGCCGGGCTGGTCAGCCTGAGCAGGCACAGCTGACCGATCTTCATGCCGGGCCACAGCGTGATCGGCAGATTCGCCACGTTGGACAGCTCCAGCGTGATGTGCCCGCTGAACCCGGGATCGATGAAGCCGGCGGTCGAGTGGGTCAGCAGACCCAATCGGCCCAGACTGGACTTGCCCTCCAAGCGTCCGGCCAGATCATCCGGCAGCGTGCACACCTCGAGGGTGGAGCCGAGCACGAATTCGCCGGGATGCAGCACGAACGGCTCGCCCTCGCCCGGCTCGACCAGGCTGGTGAGTTCGTCCTGCCGCTGCGCCGGATCGATGTGGGTGTAGCGGGTGTTGTTGAACACCCGGAACATCCGGTCCAGGCGCACGTCGATGCTCGACGGCTGGATCAGGTTCTCCAGCAACGGCTCGACGCCGAGACGCCCAGCGGCGATCTCCGCGCGGATGTCACGATCGGAAAGCAGCACGCGACGAGCGTAGCGCCTGCTCGCCGGGGCTCCTCAGCCGCACAGTGATATGGAGAGAACGATATCCTCGCATTCATTCGGGCGCCGCCCGCGATCGAAGGGATGAACCATGTCCGAGGGCTCGCTGTTCGACCTGACCGGCCACGTCGCCGTCGTCACCGGAGGCAACTCCGGCATCGGTCTCGGATTCGCCCGGGGTCTCGCGCGGGCCGGGGCCGATGTCTGCGTCGTCGGCCGCAACGCCGAACGCAACGAGGCGGCCGCCGCCGAATTACGCGCGTTCGGCGGGCGCGTGCTCGCCCTGAGCTGCGATGTAGGCGAGGAGCAGCAGGTGATCGACCCCATCGGCCACGCGGCCGCCGAAATCGGCCCCATTGACTCCTGCTTCGTGAATGCCGGTGTGAGCCAGGGGTTCATCCCGTTCGTGGAGACCGATCTCGCGGAATTCCGCCGGGTCACCTCGCTCAATCTCGACGCCGCGTTCGTGACGCTGCGTGAAGCGGCGAAGGCGATGCTCGCCCAGGGCGAAGGCGGCAGTCTGGTCGCCACCGCCAGCCTCGCCGCCCACCAGGGCGTTCCGCGCGGGCAGTCCTACGCGGCCAGCAAGGCGGGGTTGATCGCCATGGTCAACTCGATCGCGGTGGAGCTGGCCAAGCACGGCATCCGTGCGAACTCCGTGCTGCCAGGCTGGGTCGAGACGCCGATGACCGAAGGGGCCTTCGCGTGGGACCGTTTCCGCGAACGCGTCCACCCGAGGATCCCGGTCCGCCGCTGGGGCCTGCCGAGCGATTTCGAATGCGTCGCCGTCTACCTCGCCAGCCCTACCAGCGGGTACCACACCGGCGACACTCTGCTGATCGACGGCGGCTACAGCAAGTTCTGACGCGCTTCGGCCACGGCGGTGTCATTCCAGCTGGGAAGGAGCCGGTTACCTTCGAGCGTCGGAGGTGGCAACGTGGAGGAGTGACCTCCCCTCGCATTCGCGGCATCATCGGGGTGCTCACCGCGTTGCTGGTGGTGTGCGCCGCGGCTCTCACGGCGGGCGTGGTCGGGAATCACGGTCCCGGCGGGTTCGATCGCGGCGTCACCGATTGGGCCGTCACGCACCGCAACGGCACGCTGACACCGGTCGCGGTGACGATCAGCCTGCTGGGCGGCACGCTCGCCATGACCGCCCTGGCCACCGCCACCTGCTTGGTCCTGTCCTGGCGGCGGCGCTGGACGGCGGCAGCGCTCGTCGCGATCACCGGGCTCGGCGGCGGCCTACTGGTCCGAGGCGGCAAGAAACTCACCGACCGAGACCGCCCACCCCTCGAAGAACACCTGATCAGCGTGTCCAACCAGGCGTATCCGTCCGGGCACAGCATGGGCTCGTTCGTCGTGGTCGGCATCGTCCTCGCGGTCGCGCTCCCCGCCATACACGGTTCCACCCTGCGCCTCTGCGCCGCGACCGCCGCCGTCCTCTTCGTGACCGCGGTCGGCCTGTCCCGTATCTACCTCGGCGTCCACTGGGCCACCGACGTCCTCGGCGGCTGGTGCTTCGGGGCGCTCTGGCTCATCCTCTGCTTGACCGTGTACCGGTACTCGGTACCCACCGACCGGGACGAGGGCCGGAAACCACCTACCGAGAAGGCAGTCGGCCGTCGCCCACACCCGGCGAGTGGGACTCTTTCTTAGCTGGCCCGACGGGCTTGGTCAGCGTGTGGACGTCCGAGACGGAGTGCCGGCGCGTCCGCCCGTATATCCGCCATTTCGGCACTGTTCGACGGCATGGACGACGACACCAACCGGCAACTGCTCCAAGACCATTTCACGACTCTGAAAACCAGTGCCGACACCGTCAGCACCGCCGCGCAGAAAATGGCCGCACCCGTTGGCGACTACAAGAGCGCGACCATCGCCCTCGGTAACGACAACGCCAAAGCGATCAACGCGCTGGAACTGTCAATCAGCTTGATCGCGATAACCGCCGGTGTCGCTTTCCTGTTCAGCCTCGGCTCCTCCGCCGTCGCCGCAGCCGCCGCGATAGACGCCGACGTGGTCGCCACGATCAACGCGATCCAAACCTCCTACCGCGCCAGCCAAATGGTCCGAGTCATCGGTCTCACCAGTCTCGCCGCAGGGGCTGTCGGCACCATCGACGCCTTCCACGCTCTACCCGCCGTCGACCTCGACAAAGCCATCACCAACCTCGCCGCCATCATCGGCATGACGTCGACCATCGATGACGATCAGGCAGGTGATTCCGATGAACCGGACTTTCACCACAGCGAATACACTCGAGCCGAGATAGAAGAATTCATCAACGGACATACCGGCGACGGGAATCCGACGATGGACCGACCGACTCCCCAGCAGGTTCATGACGCCCTGACAAAAGGCACACCGGAACCGATGGGTGACGGACGCACATCGGAGCAGGCCGAGCAATTTGTATACAAGGGGGTCAAGGTTGTCGTGAACTACGAAATGCCATGGAAATCCACCGCCTGGAAACTGTGAGGAAAAGAATGTCAAACCCCGAAGATCGCGCGCATCGTCATTTTACCGAGGACGAGATCGTCGATATCAGGAGTCACCCGATCACACTGAAATCGGGAGAGGAACGCGATGCGATCCGCTTGGCGGATTCATGGGAAGCCCACGTCGAGAAGATCGATCGCGACAGAAGCCTGCCCTGGTCGGACCGCACCGTCTGGAACGAATACGATCTCAACGCCGCTTATACTGTACGGGATTACCTGGAAAGTGCCATTAATCAGTTGCCGACAATACTCGCTGCTAAGGTGAATAACTACGTCTCCGATGCGGACGATAGATTCACGTCTATCACTGTCGAGGACTCAGGAAAGCGCATGGCGGCAGTCGCGAACATCGACACAACCGGGCGTGGGTGGTGGTGGTTCCGCATACCCGACTCCGGTCCGATCGTTGAAGACCTTGCTCGCTGGAGCCGATTCGAGAGCGAATAGCCGGCGATGCCGGGCGCCCAGCCGCCTGCTGAAGGCTATCCATTACAGCCCGATCAGCTGTGCCCAGTGCGAACCCCAGATCAAGGGAGTTGACCTACATAGTGCCTGGTCTGATAGAGTCGCGGACGCGCACTGCGCAGTGCCGATGTAGTTCAATGGTAGAACTTCTGCTTCCCAAGCAGACAGCGCGGGTTCGATTCCCGTCATCGGCTCCACCGAAGGCCCTGCATCGGCACCCCGCCGATCCAGGGCCTTTCTGCTACCCGACCAACCGCCCCGCAGCGCACGTCGTCGAGTGGCACATGGTCGAGGCGAATCGCGAGTAGCCCCTCCGTCATGTGCCACTCAACGAAGTGCCGGGCGGTTACCGCCGCTGGGGGTGGTGTGGGTTACAGGCAGTAGTGGGCGCCGCTGGACAGGGCGTGCACGAGGCAGGCCAGAGACTGGGCGACGCTCGAGCCCGAGGAGACGCCGACAGGAGTCGCCTGAGTGCCGACGGGAGCCGGTTGCGGGCTCGGGATGGGCTTCAGAGGTAATCCGCTGGATGTAACCGTGGTGTTCGCCCAACTGCACCTGCTGCAAGAGAAATTGCGACGGCGGCAATGACTTTCAACGTCGTGCGGACCACCACATCACCGGCCTCTACGGTGGTGGTTGAGGATGGGGTGACGGCGCGATGCCTCGAGACACTAGAAGGCGTATCGGAGTATTCGGTTGGCTTGCCGAGACAGTCCTGAGCTGAGGGCTATGGCGCGGGTTACCGCGCGTAACGGTTGTGGGAAGAGGTCGACTTCGCCGGCGCGGGTGAGAAGTTGTTCTTCGATCAGTGTCAGGCGGGCGCCCCATGTTTCGGGTTCGTGGGCGTCGTCGAATCCTTGGGCGGCGCTGATGCCGATGGCTTTGATCGACGGGTGGTATTTCATGGCCCAGGCGGCGAAACGGGTGTAGCCGTTGAGGGCGAGTTCACCGGTCGGGAAGTGTGTGGTCGCCTCGCGGATCAGGGTGTGGAACGTGTCGCCGGGCAGGAAAGGCAGCAGGCCCTCGGCGACGATCATGGCTGGTCGATCGGCGGGCAGCTGCTGAGTCCAGCCCGGCTGGGTGAGATCGACGCCCAGCGGATGGGGGCTGTGCGGAAGCAACTGTCGGCGCAGTTCGATGACTTCGGGGTAATCGACGTCGTACCAGTCGACATCGGCGGGTGGATCGCATCGGAACATGCGGGTGTCCAGGCCGCAGCCGAGATCGAGTACCACCGCATTTCGGTGCATGGCGGTGAACGCGCGTACCGCGTCGTCGAGTTTTTTCGCGCGTAGCGCCGTTCCGCAGATGAGGCTGGGTTTCAGCTCGAGTTCGGTGAAGTCGTAGTCGATCCGGTCGGCCAGCTCCGCCTGGTGGGTGTCGCCCAGGATCGGGGTGCGCGTGGTCGCGTCCAGTGCTCGGGCTTGCAGGGTGAGGAGCAGGGTTTCCTGAATCGGGTCGAGGTCGGGTCGGATTCGGAGCACGATCGGTCCTTCAGGTGGTGGTGTCCGTGTGTCGGGCGGCGATGTCGCGCAGCCAGGTCAATGCCTGCTGAGCGGCCCGGATGCGTTCGGTGAGAGCGGGATCGGTGCCGCCGACCAAGGAGAGTCCGTCCTCGGCGATGTCGCCGAAGGCGCCCAGGCCGGCGATTTTGCGATGGATGACCTTCTCCCAGGCGTCGTCCTCGATGCGGTAGTAGGCGGTGCGGTCACCGGGGACCCGCACCTTGCGGACGAGGCCGATGGTGGTCAGCAGGCGCATGTTGGAGGTCAGCGAGGCGCGGCTGGCGTGGATCGCCTCGGCGATCTGGCCGGCGGATTGCTCCGGCGGATCGCAGATCATCAGTAGGCCGAGGATTCGTCCGGTGATGGGGGGCAGTGCCCATTCCTCGACGCAGAAGGTAGCGACTCGCTCCACCCACTCCAGCGTGGCGTGCTGTCGATCCGGTTCCGGCATGCTGTGTCCTCCTGCGCTGTACTCGGCTCGATTACTGTGGCATAGCGGTCACCGACTCCCGGGTCGGCTCCGGGGTGGGAGCGACGAGGCGGGTCCGGCGCAGGTGCCGGTCGAACCACTCGACGGCCAGAGCCATGGCCTCCTCCAGCCCGGGACCGGTGTAGAGACCGAGCACGTCGTAAGGCAGGATCTCGAGTCGTTTCGGCTCGCCGGCCTTGGCGAAGGCGCTCTGTGCCTCCTCGAGCATGTGGTATGGGTCCCAGCCGCCGTTGGCGATCATCAGCAGCGGGGTCGGCGCCAGGCGATGAATGAGGTCCTCCGGCGCAAAGGTCAGCAGATGTTCGGCGGAGTCGAGGGTCTTCTCGTTCCGGTAGTTCGGGAACATCTCGGCGGCGAGATCCGGTGCGCTCTCGACGTTTTCCCCCCGCAGCGTCAGGTGCGGCACCCGAGCACTGTCGTGGCCGGCATATCGGCGCTGCCAGTCCTCGTCCAACCGGTCCCGCAGCGCGGCTACGCCCTCCCTGCCGAGCAGCCGCTCCAGATACCGCCATCCGTTCCACACGCTCGGGCTCTGCACCACAACACATTTCACGCGCCGGTCCAATACCGCGGCCTGCGTCGCCACCGAGCCCCCGATGCTGACACCCCAGAGTCCGATCCGATTCGGGTCCACCTCCGGGCGGGTTTGCAGATACGACACCGCGCTACGAAAATCTTCCGTCTGTCGCTGCGGGTAGTCCTGGCCGCGAGGTTGCCCCGCGCTGGCCCCGACCGTGCGATAGTCGATCGCCAATACCGCGAACCCCGCCCGCACGAAATACGGTGCGAACACTCGCAATGCCTCTTTCACCATCACCCCGGAGTGCCCCAGCACCAGACCGGGGACCGGGCCGTCCGCCGCGGGCAAATACAGATCACCAGCACACGCGGTGCCAAGGCTGTTGAACGTCACTTGCTCGATATGGAGATCCATCAAAGCTCCCGTCGTTGCTAGTCATTTCAGTCTTCACTGAAACGACTAGCAATGTCAACATCGTCCCCGAAACCCGTTGCCGATACGATCAATACGCCGTGGACTGCTGCCAAACGAACGACCTATGAGGCGCGCTGTGGTATCCGACGCACCAGCGGATGCGTTGCGCCGATCACCGACTCCGTGGACCCGTCGGGATCCGGCGCCGCAGACCTCGACCACCGAGGCATCGTGTCGTCGCCCCTCCCTCGACCACCACCGAAAGTGAGCCGGAGCCGACTATCCGACGGTCCCGGATGACGGGGGTAACCACTCCGTGATGTGCCACTCAACGAGGTGCCAGGCGGTAGAGGGAAGTGGTTTCGCGTGTGCGGGCGTGGTGGAGTGGAGAGGTGGGGTTGTGGGCTCGGTGGTGGGTGGGGCGGGTCGTCAGTTGGGCGGTGATGTGGAGGCCTGCGGTTGTGATGCGGTCGAGGAGTTCGTCGTGGGGGCGCAGGCCTAAGTGTTCGGGGAGGTCGGAGAGGATCAGCCAGCCTTCGCCGCCGGGGCGCAAGTGGGCGCGGAGGCCGGAGAGGAAGGTGTACAGCATGGACGAGTTCTCGTCGTATACGCCGCTTTCCAGGGTCGAGGTAGGTGTGCCGGGGAGCCAGGGGGGATTGCACACCACCAGGTCGGCCTTGCCGTCCGGGAAGAGAGTCGGGCCTTGCACCGCGACGGATGACAGGCCCAGTCGGTCGAGGTTGGCGCGGGCACAGGTCAGCGCACGGGAACTCTTGTCGGTGGCTGTGATTCGAGTGCAACCGCGGCGGGCCAGAACGGCGGCGAGCACGCCGGTGCCCGTGCCGAGATCGAAGGCTGTCTCGGTCCGCGCGGGTAGCGGCGCGGTTGCGACCAGATCGATGTACTCGCCCCGGACCGGGGAGAACACACCGTAGTGCGGATGAATGCGGTCGCCGAGCGCGGGCACGTACACACCCTTCTC
Organism: Nocardia sp. NPDC047038; assembly: GCF_040644075.1. Lineage (NCBI taxonomy): Bacteria > Bacillati > Actinomycetota > Actinomycetes > Mycobacteriales > Nocardiaceae > Nocardia > Nocardia sp. NPDC047038. The sequence continues at coordinate 395,513 of NZ_JBEYVQ010000002.1, forward strand.
TCGCCACTGCGCCGCCCCCAGCACGCCGAGCAACTCGGTGAGCGCGACCACCGTACGCCTCCGCGCCGCGCCGTACGCTTCGGTGCAGGCGCGCCGCACATCGGGAGCGCGACGCAACGCCAGCGAATAGTCGTCTTCCAGCAGCACGAGCAACTTGCCGAGCACTTCCGCCCGCCGCCGACGAGACGCGCGATACCGGCGGAACGCCTCGGCCGGATCGTCGCCCAGCGAAACCTTCCGCTCGACCCGCCGACCCATCGCCCGCAGCAACTGCCGCGCATTGGGGAAATCACCGCGCCACAGCAGGCCGGTCCCCGCTCGCGCCATTCGGCAAGCCGCTTCGGCAGTCGTCCAGTCGTTCACCACCACGAGGGAATCGGGTGGTGGCGTGCCATTCTCGGAATGCCAACGGGCGCTCGGGCAGGTGTTGTCCTCGGTCCAGGAAACGGTGGACACCGCGTACTCCTCGTGTACGAACGTGCAAAGGGCACGAAGAGCACCTCGACGCGGAGACGCGAAATTGCCTGTGCTGCTATCGCACAGGGGCTATCAGGTCGCCTGTTTACGCCCGCGCCGAAGTGCGCGGGAAATCACCGAGAACCATCCCGAGCGACATAGCCGGACCTTTCCGTAGGAGACGCCTGAGTCTCCCACAGCGCCGCCGGTACAGCCCAACCATGGGCCGTGAGAGGTCGTCCGGTCGCTTCGACCGGCAACTTGCGTCACGCAGTTCGATGTCAGGTCTTGCAAGGACGCCGTCGCGTCCCCTGCACGACCGGACGAACCCCGCCGCGTTCTGGCGAGTGAACCAGCCCCTCAGGCCGCCCCGTTCGCCGATTCCGCGTGCAGTCGGCGGAACTTGCTGCCGTGGAAGACGAGCGGGTCCACGTCGGTGCGGGTGGCGATGCGGTGGATGCGGAGGATGACCACCGCGTGGTCGCCTGCCGGGACGTGCGCTTCCTGGACGCCCTCGATCCAGGCGGACGCCCCATCGATGAACACGGCGTCGCCGGAACCGCGGTGCAACTGGATGTCGCGGAAGCGGTCGCCGTCGCGGGTGCCCAGTGTGCGGGCGGCGGCCTGCTGGTCGGTGCCGAGCAGGCTGAGACCGAGGTGGCTCGCGGCGGCGAGCTTGGGCCAGGTGGCCGACGAGTTCTGCACGCAGAACGAGACCAGGGGCGGATCGAGCGAGACGGGCACGAACGTGCTCACCGCCAGACCGTGCGGGGTTCCGTCGATTTCGGCGCACACGGCGACGACGCCGCTGGGGAAGTTGGCGAACGCGCGACGCAGACCGGCTCCGTCGGCGGGGAATTCGAACAGGTCATACATGATTCGCAGCTTTCGAGCTGTGGGCCAGTGCCTGGGCGACCGAACGCCACCGACCACTGTACCGGTCGATGACGCCGTCCTCGGCGAATGTGCGATCGGACAGGTAGAGCCCGGGCAACGCGGCGGTGGCCCCGATTTCGACGAGCACGGGCTTGAGCAGCAGGTCGGGCGCGAGAGCGTGGGCCGGTCCCGCGCCGAGCATCACCGGGACCGCGAGCACGCCTTCCAGGCCGGTCCCGCCCTCGAACTGTTCGAGAAACAGCTTGAGCAGACCGGTGTAGGTCGCCTTGAAGGTGGGGCTGGCGAAGACGACGAGCTCCGAGCCCGCCACGGTGCGCACCGCCTCGGCTACGGCCGGGTCACCCCAGCTGAGCAGCGCGGGACCGAACTCGACCAGGTCGATCACGGTGGGCTCCACCTCAGGTCGCAGCCCCCTCGCGACCAGGGTGGCCGCGGTGAGCGTGCGTGAGGCGGGTTTCGGATTTCCGACGACGACAGTGACTGCCATTTCGTCTCCTTTCAGATCACACCGTGGAGCGGTGGCGCGGCGTCGTGCAGCAGGGCCCTGCCGATGTGCTGGTATTTCCAGCGCACCGGATCGTGCAGGGTGTGCGTGCGCGCGTTGCGCCAGAAGTGGTGCAGATTGAGATCCGCCCCCGCGCTGCGCGTTCCGCCGACCTCGAACAGTGCGGCGGACACGTCGTTGGCGGCGCGGTCGGCGAGTATCTTGGCGGTCGCTACGGCCAGCGACGACTGGGCGATGTTCGCGGCGCTCGGATCGATCCGGATAGCCGCGTCCAATGCCCATCCGGCCGACGAGAGCGTCGCCTCGGCGGCGGTCACCGCGACGGACAATTCACCGAAGCGCTGGATCAACAGCGGGTCGTCCACCGCGTTCGCCACCCCCGCCTCGAACCACGGACGACTCTTCGTGCGCACGAATTCCGTTGCCGCGGTGAGGGCGCCTCGGGCGATGCCGGTGTCGATGGCGGCGTGCAGCAACTGGGCGAACGCGCCATAGCCGGTGGGTGCCCGCACCGCGCCGGAGCGGGGAATCACCTGGTCACGATCGACGAGCACACCGTCGAACGACACCGTTCCGCTACCGGTGGTGCGCTGCCCGATCCCGTTCCAGTCGTCCACGACGCGCACGCCCGGAGTGTTGGCGGGCAGGTAGACGATGTACTCCCCGGGTTCGAGACCGCTGCGCCCCTCCGGGTCGTCCAGCCGGGTCAGCACCGCGAACAGATCGGCGAACAGCGAGCCGGTGCAGTAGTACTTCGCGCCGTCCACCCGGAATCGATCATCGACCGGCCGCAAGGTGGTTGCGATGTCGGCGACGGTCGCGCCGCCGCGCTCGGACTGCGCGTTGGCGATGCGCCCGCCGTCGAGCACCCGCCCGAAGTACCGCTCCTGCTGCTGGGCCGTACCCGCGAGCCGGAGCAGGTTCACATACACGAAGTGGCTGTGCGGGATCTGCGCGATATTGGGATCTGCCGTGGCGAGAATGCGCGTCACTTCCGCGACCGCGCTCGGCGGCAGATCCGCGCCGCCGTGCGCGGCGGGCACGGTGATCGCGAGCAGACCGCTGGCCGCCAGCCGGTCGACCTCCGCGTACGGCAGCGCGCGCTCCCGGTCGCGTTCGGCGGCTCCCGGCGCGAAGTCCGCCGCGAGCCGCTGTGCGACCGCGAACGCTTGTGCCGCCGACAGGATGCGATCGGCGGCGACCGCGGTCATCAGTTCACCGCCGCGACGGGCCGCTGCGCGGCTTCCAGCTCACGCACCAGCGGGAGCACCTTCGCGCCGAAGTACTCGATCTCCTCCTGGAAGTGCAGGAAGCCGCCGAGAATCAGGTCGACGCCGAGCTGCTTGTAGGCGACGATCCGCTCGGCCACCTGCTCCGGCGTGCCGATCAGCTGGGTGCGGAAACCGTCGTTGTACTGCACCAGGTCCTCGAACGTGGAATCGGCCCACATGCCCTTGCGGTCCTTGGTGGACGCGCCCGCCTGCTGCACCGCGTCGCGGAAGCCTTCCACCGCGGGCTTGTTCGCCTTCTCGACGATCTCGCGCAGGGTGTCGCGAGCTTCCCGCTCGGTATCACGGGCGATGATGAAGCCGTTGAGCCCGAATCTCACCTCGCGGTCGTGGGCGCGGGCGACGGCGCGCAGGTCGTCGAGTTGCTCGGTGACGCCGTCGAAGTCCTTGCCGTTGGAGAAGTACCAGTCGGCGTAGCGGCCGCCGTTGCGCCGTGCGGCGGTCGAGTTGCCGCCCTGGAAGAGTTCGGGATTCGGCCGCTCCGGGGTGTTCAGCGGCTTCGGCTTCAGCGTGAAGTCCCGGATGCGGTAGAAGTCGCCACCGTAGTTCACGTTGTCCTCGGTCCAGATCTTGCGGATCACGTCGAGGAATTCGGCGCTGCGCCGGTAGCGCTCGTCGTGCTCGAGCCACGGCTCGCCGAGCGCGGTGAACTCACCGGCGAACCAGCCGGACACGACGTTGATGGCGAACCGGCCATTCGACAGGTGGTCGGCGGTGGCGCCGAACTTGGCCAGTACCGCCGGATGCCACAGCCCGGGATGCACGGCCGCGATGACCTTCAGCCGCTCGGTCGCGCCGAGCAGCGCGAGACTGAAAGAGGTCGATTCGTGCTGGTACTCCGCGCCGTAGGAGGCGGTGTAGCGCACCTGGGACAGCGCGTAGTCGAAGCCGTTGTTCTCCGCTGTCTGGGCGAGCTTCTTGTTGTACTCGAAATCCCAGCTGGTGCGCTGTTCGATATCGCTGGTGACCAGTCCCCCGCTGACGTTGGGCACCCAGTAGGCGAACCGGATCTGCTCGGCGATCTGCTCCGTGGTCATAGCTGCTCCATGGTTATCGGGGGTAGCCGTCGGATCGGAGGCCGGACGCCACGCGTGCGTCCGGCGCTCCTTCCACTCCAGCACCGGCCCCCGGTCGGGACGAGATTTTGAATCTGTGCGATTCGGATCAGGCGCCGGCGAGCACGGGCGAGTAGCTCGACCTGGCGAACTTGCCCGCGGGCGCGAACCGGCCCAGTAGTGCGGCGGCGTCCTCGCCGGTGACCCGCGTGATGAACTCGTTGACCGCTTCCGGCGAGTCGACCGGCAGGAACGGCTGCGGCCGGTGCAGCAGGCCGACCAGCGCCGAAGCGAACGCCGGGTCGACGGCCGCCGCGGCGAAGAACGCGTTGCCGACCTCGGCCAGTTCGGGATCGCTGAGGAACAGCCTGGTCACCTTGTTCGCCGCATCTGCGCGCGCGGCGAGGAACGCGGCGTACTGCCGCGCGATCCACGCCTCGTCGAACGGTCCTTCGTGCACGGCGGCCGCCGCGACCAGCCGCTGCGCCTGGATCAGGCCGCTCTGCGCGCCCTGCCCAGCGATCGGATCGTAGGCGATGGCGGTGTCACCCAGCGCGGCGACCACGTGGCCCCCCGCGGTGCGCCCGACCCCCGACCGCACGACCGGGCGCACCGCGCCCTTCAGCCACGAGTGCGGATCCTCGGGAATGGTCTCGGTGGCCAGCACCTCCGGCAGGTCCCACTCGATGTAGTCGCGGTAGAGGTCCTGCACGATCCGGTGCGCCGACTCGGCGGAGTCGGCCCCGGCGAATCGCTTCTCCCAGTCACTGCCGGGCCGCGCCCAGCCGAGGAAGGCCCAGCTCGGCCCCGCGTCCTTGTGCAGGTACGGGCCCCACCAGCCCTCGCCCTGGTCGGCGAGGATGGAGAAGCCGCTGTGCGCGCCGCCCGCCACGCTGCGATGCGCGAAAACATTTTCGTCGTGGCCGATCCCGGTGACGACGACGGTGAGCAAGGACCGCTGCGGCGCGTCGTAGGGTGTGCGCTGCGCGTCGACGGGGAACAGGTCCGACAGCCCGCCGCGGCCGGTCGCGACCAGCGTGAGGTCGTTGGCGGCGGCGATACCGTCGAGCGTCTCCGGCGTCACTTGCTCGACCACGAACCGGCCGCCGCGCTCCAGGAACGCGGTGAGCCGCTCGTCGGCCTTGAGCCGGGTGTCCACCGCGACGCCGACGTATCCGTCGAAATGGCCGTCGAATTGGATCAATTCGGGACGATCGGGGCCAGGTCCGGCGATGCGTACGCTCAAGCCGGTGTGCCGGGGCGCCCGCCCGGTGTAGCTGTCCAATCCGAGCGCGGCCTCGGCCTGCTGGGTCTCACCGAATTCGAGCGCCGTGCCGGTGGCGGGCACGTCGTCGCGTAAGGCGCGCTGATCGCGCTCACTGTAAAGGGTGACGTCGAAACCGGCGTCGAGAAGTCCTAGCGCCGCAGTGACGCCGGTCTGTCCGGCGCCGATAACCGCGGCCGAACGAGTGGAACGGGATACGGGTTGCTGCGAAGTCATGCAGGGATGATGCGATGGACGCGCGGTGCTCGCAGAGTGTTGCGATCACCGAGAATCAATAAGCAGACAGCGAATTCGCAGCGCGTACCATTCGGGCCATGTCGTTTGTCGTCGCCGACCTGACCGGAGACCGCACCGAGCAGTACCGCCAGCTCGTCGCCCAAGCCGAAGCGCTGGTCGCGGGCGAGACCGACCGCATCGCCAACGCCGCCAATCTCGCCGCATTGGTATTCCACGCCCTACCCGAAGTGAATTGGGTGGGTTTCTATTTCTACGACGGTCGGGAACTGGTGGTCGGCCCGTTCCAGGGCAAACCCGCGTGTGTGCGCATCCCGCTGGGAAAAGGCGTCTGTGGCACGGCGGCGCAAACCAGAACCACTCAACTCGTGCCCGACGTGCACGCATTCGAGGGACACATCGCGTGCGACGCCGATACACGTTCGGAAATTGTCGTACCGCTGGTCCGGGACGATGCGCTGATCGGAGTATTCGATCTCGACAGTCCGCGGCCGGGGCGGTTCGACGACATCGATCGTGCGGGGCTGGAAGCGGTAGCCGAGATATTTCTGGCGGCGATCTGATTAGTCGGCCGTAGAGCCGGACGGCGCCGGGCCCCGAAGGCTCCGACTCCGAACCGCTTCCCTGGCGTTGTCCGCACACCGGAGCGAGCGGGACCTCGGCGGTCCACTGCGGGCCGCACACCCGGCCCACTCCGACCACTGCGGATTCCGGCTAATCGGAGTCGGGGAGTATGTCCAGGAAAACGCGCATATCGTCGGCCTCCGGGACGCCGAGATTCGCATACAGGCTCATCGCGGTACCGGCGTATTCGCGCGCTCGCCCGACGTCGCCGAGATCTCGATACGCGCGAGCCAGCCCGTCGTTGGCGCGCGCCCGCTCGGGTAGGTTCAGCACCTCGTCGGCCAACGTCAGTGCGGTGCCGTGCTGTTCGGTCGCCGTGCCCGGATCGCCTGCGGTGCGGTCTGTCTCGCCGAGGCCGTTGAGGGCGGACGCTTCGTCACCACGACTGCCCAGCATCCGATACAGGTCACGAGCCCGAGAGTGGTTGTGCCTGGCCTCGTCCAGCAGGTCGTTGCGGCGGCACAGCGACCCCAGGTAGTTCAGGACCAACGCCTCGCCACGCTTATTGCCCACCTCGCGGTGCAGTGCCAGCGCGCGGTCGAGATGTTCGCGGGCGTCGCGGTACTGATTGTTGTCGGCGCCGAGCAACATGCCGAGGTTGCCGAGCACGTGCGCCTCGCCGACTCGGTTGCCCAGGCGGTTGGCGAGATCGAGCGCGTCGCGCAGGTATCGCCCGGCCTGGTCGTACTCCCGTTTACGCCACGCCACATTCCCGAGCGTGTTCAGCGCTCTGGCCTCTTGATAGCGATCGCCGGAGAGGCGGGCGACCCGCAATGCCGCCCTCGAATGCGTCGTCGCCAGCTCGTAATCGCCTTGTCGCCAGCAGGCCCAGCCCAGGTCGGTCAACGCTCTGGCCTCGCCGATCGAATCGGCCAGCTCTCGACTCGCCAGCAGTGCCACCTGGTGCAAGCGTGCGGCGTCGGAGTGGCGGGAGTTGCCGTCGAGATAGGGACGCAGGGTTTCCGCCGTGTCTCTGGCGTGCGCGGGCGTTCCGTGTTCGGACGCATAGGCCGCAGTGGTGACGAGGTTTTCGCGTTCGGCGTCGAGCCACTCGGCCGCGGCCTCGGCGTCGTCCAGCGGCGTCACCCGGGCCACGGAGGGCGGCAGCGGTTGGCGGTGACCGGCGCTGTAGGGGAACAGCAGATCCACCGCCGTCCGCGCGGTATGCAGGTAGTGATCGAAAAGCCGTGACAGTGCGACGGCACGGGCATCGTCGGATTCGTCCACCGACACCATGGCGCGGGCATGCTGACGCAGCAAGTCGTGAAAGGTGTATCGGCCGGGCTCGTATTGAGCTATCACGTGGACGTCGAGGAGGCCTTCCAACAGCATTTCGGCGTCGTCCACCGAGGTACCGACGAGCGCCGCCGCGGCGACGGGATCGATATCCCGCCCGGGGTGCAGGCCGAGCAGCCGGAACATTCGCTGCCCGTCCGCGCGAAGCTGCCGATAGGAGAGGTTGAACGCGGCAACGACACCCCGCTCGGCCGTCGATAATTCGGCGAGTCTGCGCCGCTCGCCACGCAGCCGCCCCGCCAGATAGCCGACGGTCCACTGTGGGCGGTGCAGTAGTCGAGCGGCGGCGATCCGAACCGCCAGTGGCAGAAACCCGCACAGGTGCAGCACGTCCAGCACTGCGAGCGGTTCGGCGGTGGCGCGCTCGCCCACGATCCGCTCGAAGAGGTCGACAGCATCGCGTGCCGGCAGTGGCTCGACCGACAGCGCCCGAGCACCGTCCAGGTCGACCAGCCGCCGCCTGCTGGTTATCAGGACGAGACTGTCCGTCCCGCCGGGCAGCAACGGCCGGACTTGATCGGCATCCACAGCGTTGTCCAGCACCGCGACCACTCGCCGCCCAGTTAGTTCCGACCGCCACAGCGCACCGCGCTCGGCGGTGGTCTGCGGAATACGTTCGGCGGGGATTCCGATCTGGCGCAGCAGGATTTCGAGCGCCGTATCTGTCGCGACCGGTTGGCGGTCGATCGTGTGCGCTTGGAGGTCGATGAACAGCTGACCGTCGGGGAATCGGTCCGCTACCCGGTGCGCGGTGTGGACGGCGAGCGCGGTCTTGCCGATGCCCGCCATGCCGTCGATCGTGGCGATGGTTCCCGCGGTGCCGGCGAGTGGTGCGAGGAGATGCCCGAGTTCGGCGTCTCGGCCCGCGAAATCCGGGATGTCGTATGGCAAGAAGTTCGCACTACGCGGCACAGGCTCGGTACGTGCGGCCGGTGCCGTTACATGTGTGGCCGGTTCGACGTCGTCCCGCAATACCGCCTGTTCCAGCGCGACGAAGGCGCGTCCCGGATCCAGCCCCTGCGCCTGCGCGAGTGCCGTCCGGAACGATCGTGCGGCGGCGAGCGCATCGACCTGACGTCCCGCCCGATGCAGCGCGAGTATCAGTTGACCGGCCAGCTTCTCCCGCAGCGGGTTCGCGGACACCATAGCTGCCAACTCGTCGAGCACCGCCTCGTGCCTGCCCAGCCCGAGTTCTACCTCGGTCAACTGTTCGAACGCCGCCAACTGCTTCTCCTGCAGGCGGCGCCGCACGGACGCGACGTAGTCAGCGTTCAGATCGGCGAGCGCCTCGCCGTGCCACAGCGCCAGCGCCGCGCGCAGTTCCGCCACCGCGGCCTCGGGCTCGGAAGCGGCCAGCAATCGGCCTGCACCGATCCGGCTGTTGAATTCCGCGAGATCCAACTGCCCCGGCCCCGGCAGCGCAACGTATCCGGCGGGTCTGGTCTGCAGTACCTGGGCCGCGTTTGCTTCGCGCAACACCTTCCGGATCGCCGTCACCGCGGCGTGGATCTGCGAGCGCGCAGTGTCCGGGGGATCCGCACCCCAGATGGCCTCGATGATTCGGGCCGCGCTGCAGACTCTTCCGACATTGACCAGGAGATAGGCGAACACCGCACGATGTCTTGGCGCCACAGCCGACTCGCAGCCGTCGACCACGATTTTCATTGGTCCGAGGACCGTAAAACGCGCACCCATCTCGGCTCCATACAACACCCATCGTGAAGGCATCGCAAAAGTATCAACGGGCCGTAACACGCTGTTCCCATGCCGCAAATGCCCCCGATAGACCCGGAGAACGCGGGTGACGCTGCCGGGCACCTCTTCACTGTCAGCCAGCAGCTGTTCGGCGTCACACCGAACAACGTGAAGGTGATGGCGCAAAGCCCTGCCGCCCTGCGGGGGTATGTCGCCCTCACCGAAGCGCTGGGCGGCAGCGAGATGCCGGCGTTCGCACGTTCCGCCGTCGGGCTGCTGGTCGCCCAGGAGCACGGGTGTGACTACTGCCTTTCGGCGCACAGCTTCCTCGGCAGTCGTCTCGCGGGGATGACCGAGGGCGAGCTCAGCGACGCCCGATTCGGCTCGGCCGACGACCCGAAATACGCGGCGATCCTGGCCTTTGCGGCGGCGCTGATCCGCCGCCGCGGCGCAGTCACCGACGACGAACTCTGCACAGCCCAGGCGGAACTGGCGCCTACCGAACTCGTCGACGTCATCGCTCATGTGGCGCTGGCGATCTTCGACAACTACCTCGTCCTGGCCGGACGGGTGGACATCGACTGGCCGTTGGTCCGGCATACGGACCACGCCCACGACACAAAGGAAACGGAATGACTACGCAAGACAGCACAATCGCGGTAGCGGGCGCCACCGGACGGCTCGGCCGCCACATCGTCGACGTGCTCACCGAGTCAGGGCACAAGGTCGTGGCGATGTCGCGGTCGACCGGAGTGGATGTGGTCACCGGTGCCGGACTCGCCGAAGCGTTCCACGGCGTGACCGCGGTGATCGATGCATCGAGCACGCCGTCCTTCGAACAGCAGGCAGCCACCGACTTCTTCACCGCCTCGGCCCGCAACCTGCACGCGGCCGCGCAGGCGGCCGGAGTGCGGCGGATCGTGGCCGTGTCCATCATCGGCATCGACGGCTCCACCGCTGGATACAACGCCGCGAAGCTGGTGCACGAGCAGGCACTGCTGGCAGGCCCGGTGCCGACGCGAATTCTGCGAGCCGCGCAGTTCCACGAGCTCGTCGAACAGATGATGCATTGGGGCGCAAAAGGTTCGGTGATCTACATCCCGAAGATGCGTACCCAACTGGTCTCCGCACGCGCGGTCGCCGAACAGCTGGCCGAATTCGCGACCGGCGCATGGTCGGCGCGCCAAGGAGGCCCCTTCCCGGAGATTGCCGGACCGCGCGCCGAATACCTGGCCGAGATGGCCCGGCTGGTGACCGCGCGACGTGGGGACGACAGGTCGATCGAGGAGGTCAGCGATCCGGCCAACCCCGACCGCGACCTGTACGAGAGCGGCGCTCTGCTCCCCGGGCCGGATGCCGTCCTGTCCGGTCCGAGTTTCGCCGACTGGCTCGACCAGCAGGCGCGCAGCCACCACTGATTTTGGATTATCAACGTCCCGAGAGGAACACCTGACATGAATGCTCGCATGAAGAACCCCGCCATGGTCCTGCCTGACGCGATGAAGGGAATCAACACCCTCTACAAGGCCACTTACCAGGGCGGAGTCTCCGCCGAACTGCTGGAATTGGTTGCGCTGCGGGTCAGCCAGATCAATGGATGCAGCGCCTGTGTGCACTCACACCTGGCGGGCGGTCGTAAGGCGGGGGTCGGCGACGAGAAGCTGTTCGCCGTCGCCGCGTGGCGAGAATCGCCGGAGTTCGGTGCGGATGAGCGCGCGGCGCTGCTGCTGGCAGAGGTCGCCACCCGGATCGCCGACAAGTCCGAGGATGCCGTGCCGGACGCCGTGTGGGACGAGATCGCCGATCACTACGACGAAAACCAGCTCTCCGCAGTCATTCTCATGATTGCGCTGACCAACTTCTTCAATCGCCTCAACACCAGCATCAAGGAGCCCGCGGGCGCGAGCTGGGCCTGAGCGGAGTATGACGATGACTTCACAGAACTCGCGATCAGATGCGGTTTCCCGGATCCGGACCGCCGCGTATTGGGCGACGACCCTGCCGGTTGCCGCCGAGATGTTCAAAGGCGGCATGTGGGACCTGACCCGGGAGCCGTTCGCGGTCGAAACCTTCGATCAGTTGGGCTACCCCAGATATTTCTTGACGATTCAAGGCATCTGCAAACTGCCCATGGCCGCAGTGCTGGTGGCTCCGGGAATGCCGCGGCTCAAGGAGTGGGTCTACGCCGGGTCCCTCGCCGTCTATCTCGGCGGCGCGGCCTCGCACCTGGCGAACGGCAATCCACGCAAATTCGCCATGCCCGCAACGGTGCTCGCCGGGTTCGCGGCCGCTTCCTGGGCGCTGCGGCCGACGGCGCGCCGCGATCCGAGCCCCGACCCGATCCGGTCGACCTTGCGGATCGGGCGGGGCATCCTGCACGCCCTGCTCTCCGCACCGCCGCCGGAAGCGGCGCGTCCGTGAGCGCCGACCCCGTCGGCGCAACCGATCCATACCGTTCCACCAGGAGAAACCCATGACCCTCGACATGACGACGATGTACGCCATGCACAACGCGCTGCGGCGCGAACTCGAATACATCGCCGAAATCGCCGATCGGATCGACGACGATCCGCGCAAGATCCTCGCCACCGCCGCAGGTTGGCAAATGTTCACCAAATCCCTACTGGTGCATCACACCGCTGAGGACGACGCGCTGTGGCCGGTGATGCGGCAGACGCTCGCCGAGCGAACCGACGAGTTGGCACTACTGGACGCCATGGAGGCCGAGCACGCCGTCATCGATCCGCTGCTCGAGCAGATCGACGCGACCTTCGCCGATCCCGAGGGTGGGCCGGAACGCCTCGGCGGTCTGCTCGATGCCTTGGCGACCGGGTTGACCGGGCACCTGAAGCACGAGGAGGGCGAGGCGTTGCCGCTGATTCAGGCGGTCGTGACACCGGAGCAGTGGCAAGCGTTCGGTCAGTTGCACGGCAGCCGTATCGGTCCTGCGGCTCCGCAACTGATTCCGTGGCTGCTGGATGGTGCCGACGAGCAGACGGTCCAAGTGCTGCTCGCGCCGCTGCCGGAGCCGGTGCGTGCCGCGTACCGCGATCAGTGGCGGCCCGCGTATGCCGCGCTCGATCGGTGGAGTGCGAGCACGGCGACTTTGTGAAGGCCGCAAGCCGCCCTCGGACGGGTATCGAGACCGAGGGCGGTGCGCGTCGGCGGTTCGAGCTCACGGTGCCGACCCGGCAAGCTTCGATTAAAGTACCGGACGGTATTGAGATGAGGGCATAGGCGATCATGCCGGGTTCTGCCGGACCTGGCGGCGTCGACGGAAACCTGTGATCGTCGAGGAGAACCGTCGGATGCGCAGTCCTACCTATGACGAGGTCAAGGCGGCCGCCGAACGTATCGCCGGTGTCGTCCGGCCCTTGACCGTCGCGCCGATGGGTCGGCAATCGGAGGACGAGCAGGCACTCGGTTCCCTCCGGCCGTCGGCTGGGACGGGCGGCGCCGAAATCTTCCTGGGACTAGAATTCCTGCAGCACACCGGCTCTTTCAAGGCTCGCGGCGCGGCCAACCTGATGGCAGGACTGATCGAAACCGGGTCTATGCCGCCAGCCGGTATCGTCTCCGCCACCGGAGCTAATGCGGATATCGGGTTTGCTTGGGCCGCAGGAATTTTCGGCGTGCGGGCGACCGTTTTCCTTGCCGGTTCGACACCCCGGGCCAAGGTAGCCTGGCTGCGCGCGTTGGGCGCTGAGGTTCGGTTGGCAGGCGAAGCGCAGGACAACGCAAGGGAATCCGCCCACGAGTTCATGACGAGCACAGGTGCGATCGACGCCTACAGCTACGACGACAACCTGACCTCGGCCGGTGCGGGCACCATTCTGCTCGAATTCATGGACGCGGTAGCCGGGTTGGACACGATCGTCCTCGCGGTCGGCGCTGGCGGCATGTTTTCCGGAATCGCGGCGGTCGCCGACTATTTCGGCATCCGAGTGGTCGGCGCGGAACCAGATGGCAGCCGGGCGCTCAATGCCGCATTGGCCGCAGGCACGGTGCTCGACGTGAGCGTGGATTCCATCGCGGCCGATTCCCTCGGCGCGCCGAGGGTTTCCGCCGCCGCGCTGGCCTGGGCCGAATCCACAGACGTGCGCTCGGTGGTCGTCGACGACGATGCGATCGTACGGGCGCGTCGGCAGCTGTGGGACCGGCATCGAATCGTCGTCGAACACGGCTCGGCGACCGGCTTGGCGGCACTGGCTACCCGGGCATACCAGCCACGCGACGGTGAACGGATCGGTGTCGTGCTGTGCGGAGCCAATACAGATCCCAGCGACCTCGTCGACTGAGCGATCCCTCGCGGGTCCCGGCCCTGGTCCGAGCGCCCGCCTTCAAGTACGGGCGGGGCTGCCACATCGCCAGAACTGCGTCACCATCAAGAGCTCGCCTCGACCGTCACTCCCGGCCGAGAGACCGTATCCGGCAAAGCTGTCGATCCCAGGCCGCCCAGCCGGTAGCTCGCGCCGCGATGGTCGGTGGGCAATCGATCACCCGCGCCGAACAGTGCGTTGCGCAGCGTGCCCGGCGTGTATTCCGGTGTGTACGCGCCTCTGGCGGTCAATACCGGGACGACGTGCCGGACGATGTCTTCGAACGTTCCCGGTGTGATCGCGTAGGCCAGGTTGAAGCCGTCCAGGTCGGTTTCGGCGGCCCATTCCTGGAGCAGGTCGGCGACCGTCTCCCCGGAACCGACGAAGACCGGGCCCATGCCGCCGATGCCGGCCCACTTGCCGATGTCGCGGACGGTCCATTCCCGCCCGTCGTCGTCGAATTCCTGGAAGGCCGCCACCGCCGACTGGATCGCGTTGCTTTCGACTTGGCCTATCGGGTCGTCGAGGTCGTAGCGGGACAGATCGATGCCCATCCAGCCGGACATGAACACCAAGCCGCCCTCGACACTGGCGTAGGACAGGTACTCCTCGTGCTTGCGCCGCGCCGCCTCGTCGGTCGCGTCGGTGATGATCGTCGCGAGCGCGTAGATGCGCGCGGCGTCACGGGGGCGGCCTGCCGCCGCCAGCGCGTCCCTGATCCGGGAAACCGTCTGCGCGAGCACTCGTTTCGACGGACCGGCGATGAAGATGGCCTCGGCGTTCTCGGCCGCGAAACGCACCCCGCGCGGAGACGCGCCCGCCTGGTAGATCACCGGCGTGCGTTGCGGCGACGGCTCCGACAGGTGGATGCCCGGCACGGTGTAGTGCGTGCCGCGATGACCGATGTGGTGCACCTTGGCCGGGTCCACGTAGACGCCCGCGGTCGCGTCGCGGACCACCGCGTCGTCCTCCCACGAGCCTTCCCACAGCTTGTACAGCACCTCGAGGTATTCATCGGCCTGGTTGTAGCGCTCGTCGTGGTCGAGCTGGTCGGCCGCGCCGAAATTGCGTGCGGCCGAGGGCAGGTAGCCGGTCACCACATTCCAGCCCAGCCTGCCGTTGGTGAGATGGTCGAGCGTGGACAGCCGCCGCGCGAACGGGTACGGGTGCTCGAATCCGGTGCCGGTGGTGATGCCGAACCCGAGATGCTCGGTCACCGCCGCCATGGCGGAGACCAGCAGCAGCGGGTCGGCAACCGGGATCTGCGCGCCTTGGCGCAGCGCGGCGATATCGTTGCCGCCGTAGACGTCGTAGGTACCCAGGACGTCGGCGATGAAGATGCCGTCGAAGCGGCCGCGTTCGAGCAGCTTCGCCAGCTCCGTCCAGTAGCCCAGCTCCTTGTAGCGGTGCGACTGGTCGTCGGGATGCCGCCACAGCCCCGGGGACTGGTGGGCGACGCAGTTCATGTCGAATGCGTTGAACCGGATCCGGCGGGTCACTGCGCGGCTCCTCCGGCAGGTGTACGCTCGCCCGCGCTCCAGGCGAACGGCAGATCGGCGCCGTTGAGCAGGTGATCGCCGATCGCCCGCGCCTTCTGGATCGCCGGGTTGTGCACCGAGATGGTGCGGGCGTTACGCCAGTGCCGATCCAGCCGCAGCTGTTCGGAAACGACCGATGCGCCACCCACTTCGAACAGCAGCGACGTGGCGGGCAGCACCAGATCGATGACGGCGAGCTGGGCCCGGGCCGCCGCGAGTTCGGCGGCCACCACCGCGCTCTCGTCCTTCGCGCCGCCCGCCAGCACATGGTCGAGCACGTCGGCGACGGCGAGCACACTGGCCTCGGCGGCGAACGCGGCCGCCGACAGCCGCCCGATCACCTGTTGCACCAGCGGATCGTGCCGCGGCAGGTCGGCGGCGGAGTGTGTGTAGCCGCGGGTACGCGCCGCGACCCAGTCTCGGATATCGCGCTCGGCGCGCTTGGCGATGCCCGCCAGCACCGCGAGCTGGACCAGTTGCAGGTAGGAGGTCGCGTAGGTCGGTCCGGGCGCGCCGTAGCCGGGGCCGAGGATCCGGTCTTCGCTTACCGCCACATCGGTGAATTCCGTTGTTCCACTGGCCGTCAGCCGCTGGCCGAAGCCGTCCCAGTCGTCGTGCTGACGCACTCCCTCGGCGTTCGCGTCCACCAGCACCCCGACGCGCTCACCGTTCCGGTCGGCGGCGGCCAGAATGTAGTCCGCGTACAGCGATCCCGTGCTGTAGTACTTGACACCATTGAGCAGCCAGCGCCCGCCGTCCTCGGTCAGCGTGGTGCGGTAGCGGTCCACCGCGCCGACACCTGGTTCGGTGATCGCGTTGCCCACCAGCGTGCCTTCGGCCACCGCGCGCAGCCACCGCTCCCGCTCGGGCCCTTGCTCCGCAAGGAGTTGATCCTCGACGAACGAGAAGTGCACCCGCAGCGCTTGCGGCAGATTCGATTCCGCGGCGGCGAGTTCGATGAGCAAGCGGAACAGCTGCCGGACGGTGACGCCGTAGCCGCCGAACTCGACCGGAACGCGCAGCGCGCCGAATTTCGCCGCGCGCAGCAGTCCTACCTCGTCATAAGGAAGCGTGCGATCGATTTCTCGCGTCACGGCGCCCTGGGCGATCCGGTCGAAGATCGGGCCGAAGATCGCATCCAGTTCGGAATCGGTAGTGGATTTCGCCTCGGTGGTCGTCATCAGCCCACCATCGCGCACCCCGCGCGGTCGCTCACGGGTTGCGCGCAGCGCGATCGAAATGCTCGCCGAAGCGGGGAGATCGACCGCTCAGGTGCGCGAGGTCCCGGCCAGGTCGACTTGTCCGCGTGCGTTGGTCAGCGCGGTGACGACGCAGGTGCCGAGTCACATGCGCTGTCGCGGGCGACGCGGTGCCGCTGTCGGTGCCCGCCGCTACAGTCGCGACGTGGCTGGTTCGCGGTACTCGTTCACGGCGGAAGTGTGGGAACACCAGGGGAATGCCGCTTGGCATTTCGTGTCGCTGCCCGAAGACGTGGCCGACGAGATCGAGGAGCGGTACGCCCATCGTTCCGGCGGATTCGGCGCCGTGCGGGTGCATGTGGTCGTCGGCGGCTCCCGGTGGTCCACTTCGCTGTTTCCGGACAAGTCGCGCGCGACCTACGTCTTGCCGATGAAGAAAGCGGTGCGGGTCGCCGAGGGGCTCGAAGCCGGATCGGCCGCGCGAATCGAGCTCACTGTCGCGCTGTGATCAGCGGAGCTCCGGCGGGCGCTCAGTATTCGGCCGGGCGCCCCGCGAACCACCCCGCGGCGACCTTGCGCCTGCTCGCACTTCGCTTGACCGCCACCACCACGATCACGAGCACACCGAGCACCACGCCACCGAAACCGAGGGCGAGCGCACCGAACAGTGTGCCGACGAACGACGAGCCGAGACCCTGTCCGATGGCGACCGTCACCTCGGAACTACCCGCCGTGGTCACGCGATAGGCGCCCGGCTTCGCTGCCTCGAACGAGAACCCGGCCCGTCCCTCGTGGCTGCCGAAGGAATACGTGATGATCGCGTCGTACTTCTGCAACTCCAGGTGCTTGCCGTCCGGATCGAGCACCCGAAGGTTGACCGTGCCGGAGGGGCCCCGGGACGATGCCCCGGCGTACTCGAAGTACACGGTGTAGCCGCCGGACTCCGCCAAGTTCACCATGCCGGAGCCGGGCACCTTGACCCGCTGGAAGTCGTCGATCCGGCCCGAGGTCTGCAGGAAGCCGAGAGCGCCGAGGACGATCCCGCCGATGACGCCGAGGCCGATCAGCGCGCCACCCAGCGCGAACCAGCGACCGGATGGGCTGATCGGTTGCGCGGTAGGCGATCCCACCGGACTCGGCGATGTCGGAAAAGGCGGCTGTGACACGGTCGAATCCTCGGCTTCTGGTCGACACCCGCGTCGACGTAGCGACAGCGTACGGTCTGCTTCACCGCCTCGCTACGCGAATCGTCGACCGCCCCGGCGGGCCGGAACTCAGCGCGTCTGAGCCGCCGACATGCACTCGCTCGCGATGCGACCGCTGGCGGCGCGCGCCTTGTCCGCGTCCTCTTTGCTCATCCCCAGCGTTTCCTGGTTGGGAGACTTGGTGTCGTACTCGTCGCTGATCATGATCCGCAGTCCGGCCTGCGAAATGCCCTGGTCGACGAACACTTTCGCCGCGCATTCGGCCAGTTGCTTGTTCTTGAGGCCCTTGTCCTGCAACGACTTGGCGAGATCGGCCTGCGTCACCGTGGGCGCCGCCGTGTCCTTGTCGCTGCCGCATGCCGCGAGCACCGGCAGCGCGATCAGCGCCGCGGCGATCATGCAGATCCGCACCTGACTCCTCTTCCTCGACTGACCACTGTCGGTGGCGTGGCCACCATAATGCCGTCCGGCCTTCAGCGGTAGTCGTGCGCGGTCTTTGTCCAGGAGGCCTCAGAGGTCCATGGCCGCGCGCAACGCGGTGTCGAGCCGTTCCAGCGTGTCGGTGTCCACCACGTCCACCCGCTCGGCCAGCCAACCGCGGAAGATGCGCCCAATGTTCCCGGCATGCACCCAGCCGTGTTCCTCCACCGGAACCGCGAGGATGTCCTGCGGATCGTCCTCGAGCACCTCGGCCGCGATCAACCAGGGGCGCGGCGATTCGTTGATGCCGTCACTGCTGATGAGCACGACCGTTCGGCGGCGCGGCGAACCATGCGGGTTGTAGATCCACAGTTCACCCCGACGCACGCATCGCCTCCTCGGCGGCCGCCAGTTCGGCCGCGTCCGCGGCGGCCTCGGCGGTCACATCCGACACCGGACCGACCCCGGTGCGCACGGCCTCCCGTCGCGCGGCCTTCGAAATCCAAGCCGACGGCGACATTCCCGCGCGGGCGGCCGCCTGCTCGGCATACGACCAAGCGGCTTCGTCCAGCGAAAGGGTGACCTTACGCGTTGCCATACCAATTATCCTACCGATATTGCCCGGTCCGGCACCAGCCCTCGGCGACGACCGCGTCAGCGCGATCTGGGCGATTCCCAGCGCGCCACCGGAAGCGACCCGCACTGCTCGCTGCCGGTGAGCGCGTGGGCGGCCGCCACGGCGCTGCCGATATTCAGCGCAACGCGAGCGGCGTCTCGGACTCGACGCGGGTCAGCTTTTCCGGGTTGCCGACGAAGTAGAGGCCGGTGATGTGGTCGTCCTCGATGTGGAAGGTCATGATGCCGTCGAGCACGCCGTCCAGGCGCAGCGCCAGTGCCGGGTGTCCGTTGATCAGAATGATTTCGCAGCTGAGTTCGGCCTGGACCTTGCCGGTGCCGCCGGTGATGTAGCGGGCGACCTTCTCCGCACCGATGACGGGGTGCAGCGCGGCTCGCTTGATACCGCCGCCGTCGCTCATGAGGACGACATGCGGCGCGAGGACGTCGAGCAGGCCTTGTGGATCCCCTGATTCGAGCGCGCGCCCGAACGCCTCCACCGACGCGCGGGTCTGGCTGGGCGATACCACCGAACGCGGGCGGCGGGCCTCGACGTGGCGGCGGGCGCGGTGCGCGATCTGGCGGACGGTCGGCGGGTTCTTGCCGACCGCGGCCGCGATCTCCTCGTAGCCGAGGTCGAAGACCTCGCGCAACACGAAGACAGCACGTTCGGTGGGCGAGAGCGTCTCGAGGACGAGCATCATCGCCATCGAGATGTTCTCGGCGAGTTCGACATGCTCGGCGACGTCGGGTGCGGTGAGCATCGGCTCGGGCAGCCAGGGGCCGACGTATGCCTCTCTGCGGCGCTTCATCGTGCGTAGCCGGTTGAGTGACTGCCGGGTAGTGATCCGAACCAGATAGGCACGTTCGTCGTCCACCTGTTCGGTGTCGGCTTTCACCCAGCGCAGCCAGGTCTCCTGCAGCACGTCCTCGGCGTCGGCGGACGAGCCGAGCATCTCGTAGGCGACGGTGAACAACAGGTCGCGGTGGGCGACGAAAGCCTCGGTCGCGTGGTCGCTCATCTTCTCGACCCTTCTCCTCGGTGGTTGGCTGCGTTCGATCCGGGCCGTCAGCTCGTGAACGGTTCGAGGGCGAACCGGCCCCACGCGATGAACACCGCGACCGCGAGATATACCGAGTTCAGCACGACGAACTTGTACTGCCCGAGCCGGCCGTGGGTGATCATCGCGCCGACCATGAGCCCGACCCAGCACACCGCCGTGACCGGCACCAGCACCGGCGCGATGTCGAGCACGGCGGGCAGGATCAGACCGGCCGCCGCCAGGATCTGCAGGAGGCCCAGACCTTTGACGAAGCCGTCGCCGGCCGCCGCTGTCCATTCCCCGCCAGGTGACGCGGCGAGCTTCTCTCGCGGAACGAACGCCTTGGTGATGCCGCCGAAGAGGGCGAGCGCGGCCAACAGTGCCGTAGCGATCCACAGTGCGATGTTCATCGGAAACTCCTCCGTCTCTGATACGTCGGCATTCAGACACCGCGCGAGCGGGCACCGTGACATTCGGTGAGCTGAATCACACAGCGGGGGGTGGCGCATCGATCCCGCACCGTCGGAGATCGACGCGCCCGGCGACTATGACCTTGGGTGAACTGCCTGCGCGATACCAACTGATGACAGGTGACTGCTGTTAGGGTTGGCGCATGACGACGTTGCACCATCACCGCGTCGGCGCGGGCGAGCCGCTCGTGCTGGTACACGGGGTCGGGAGCCGGTGGCAGGTGTGGGAGCCGATCATCGACACACTGGCCGCGTCGTACGAAGTGATCGCCGTCGACCTGCCCGGCTTCGGCGGTTCGACGCACCCGCTCGCGCACAACACGGTGCCCAACCTCACCGACGCGCTCGCCGAATTCCTCGCCGCGCAGGGGATCGAACAACCGCATCTCGCGGGGAACTCGATGGGCGGGCTGATCACACTGGAATTGGGCGCTCGCGGGCTGGCTCGCTCGGTGACCGCCTACTCCCCGATCGGCTTCTGGGACACCGCCGGTCGCGTGTGGTGTCAGCAGTCGCTGGGCAAGTCACGGGCGTTGGCGCGCAAACTGCGGCCCGCCCTGCCGTCCGTCCTCGGCACCGCCGCGGGCCGGACCGTCTTCCTCTCCCTGGTCTTCGGCAAACCCTGGGCGCTGGATGCGAAGGTGGCGCTGGACACGGCCATCGGCGCTGCGGACGCGGCCGGATTCGACGAGGCGATCGCCTCGTTCACCGATGTCCGGCTGCCCGAAATCGACTCCCTCGCCGACATTCCGGTGACCATCGCATGGGGCAGCCGCGACATCCTGCTCACCTACGCGACCCAGAGCCGCAAGGCGCGCAGCGTGCTACCGGACGCCGAGCACGTCACGCTGCACGGCAGCGGGCACACGCCGTTCTTCGACGACCCGGCCGGATGCGCCCAGGTGCTGCTCGAGACGGTCACCCGCCAGCGCTAGACGCTGGTCCGTTCAGCCCGCGGGCGGGTCGAGCAACGTGTCAGCGGATGCCGTGCCGAGCAAGACGCGCACGGCATTACCCCACCGGTGCTGAAGAACCCGCTTGCGGGACACGTCCCCGGTGAGCAGCACCCGCAGGGCCGATCCGGTCATGATCTCGATGGTGAACTCGGTGATCGTAGGCACCCGGGGATCGTCGGGGAACTCGCGCCGGAAGCTGTCGCGAATGCTGGTGTGCATCAGTTCGAACAAGCGGACCTCGAGCGGCAGGAAGGCCGCCCGCAGTTCCGGGTCGGTTCGCGCGCCCACCCACATCTCAAGCGCCGCCCAGAACGACGGGCCGCTGAGCATCCGCATGGTCAGCTCGACGGCCGTCTCGAGCCGGTCCGCGTCGTCCGGGATCGCTTCGAACTCGCTTGACAGCTGGTCGAAACGGCGTCGCGCCACATGCTCGACGGCGCCGGCGAGCAGATCGGCCCTGGTGGGGAAGTAATGCTGCAACGTTCCCCGCGGCACACCCGCCCGCTTCTGCACCTCGAGCGTGGTCGTGCCCGCGTAACCGACCTCGACCAGGCTCTCCACCGCCGCGTCCAGCAGCCGCGTGCGCATGCGCTCCCTGCGCTGCGCCTGCGGCTGCCGGACGTGTCCCGGCCCGCCCGTCAGCGACCCTGCCACTGGGGCTCGCGCTTCTGCGCGAACGCCAGCGCGCCTTCGGCGGCGTCCTTGGAAATCAATGCGGGCAGCGCGATTTCGCCCTGCTTCGCGAATCCCTCCGCGACCGGCCAATCCGGCGACTCGTCGATGATGCGCTTGCTCGCGGCCACCGCGAGTGGTGCGGCGGCGACGATCTCGGCCGCGAGTTCGAGCGCCACCGACAGCGCCGCACCCGGCTCGGTGACCCGGTTGACCAGGCCGAGCTGGTAGAGCCGCTCGGCGCCGATCCGGCCTCCGGTGAGCGCGAGTTCGGCGGCGGTGCTGCGCGGCAGCCGCTGGGTCAGGCGCAGCACGCCACCGCCCGCCGCCACCAGACCGCGCTTGACCTCGGGAATGCCGAACTGCGCGTCGCGCGCGGCGACGATGAGGTCGCCCGCGAGCGCCAGCTCGAAACCACCGGCCAGCGCGAAACCCTCGACGGCGGAGATCATCGGTTTCGCCGGGGGTTTCGCCGTGATGCCGAGCGGGCCACGGCGCTGCGTCATCGGCATCTCGCCTTTCGACGCGGCCACGAGATCCATTCCGGCGCTGAACGTTCCGCCCGCACCGGTGAGCACGAGCACGCGCGCGGCGGAATCGGCTTCGAACTCGTCGACAGCGGCCTCGATGGCCTGCGCGGTGGCCAGGTTGATCGCGTTGCGCGCCTCGGGACGGTTGACCGTGAGCACGGTGATCGCGTCGCGCCGCTCGATCAGGACCGAGTCGTTCATCGGGCGCTCCTCTCGGTGAGCAGGGTGAACGTGTCCGCGGCGATCTCGGCGTCCGCGCCGAGCGGGTCGCCCGCGGTGAACGCCGCGAGGGTGTCGGCATCCGACGCCCGGACCAGTATGCGGGTCCCCGCCGGTGTCAGTGCGCTCACCACAACGGCTTCCGGCTCGTCGGCACGGTCCGGCGCGGGACCCTTGCGGTAGGCGACGGTGTACGCCTCGATCGTGGCCGGACCGGTGTACCCGGGCGCGGGTTCCCGCCGCGCCGCCGGCACCTCAGCCTCGATGGCACGGAACAGCCGCTCGGGCGGCTTCGCCGAGTACACCCCGACGCCGTGCTTGGTGCTGTACCAACCGAGCGCCGTCGCCAAGCCGTATGCGCCGGGGTCCGCGCGGAGAATGCCGGACAGCGTCGCGATCGAATGCGTCGTGTAGTTGTTGCCCGGGCCGCCCGCGAAGGTGAGACCACCGGTGACCGACAGTGGCCGGGCCGGATCGTCGATCGGCAGGCCGAGTTCCTCGGCCGCGATCTGCACCGCCACCGGGAAGCAGGAGTACAGGTCGACGTGGGCGACATCGTCTATCGCGATTCCCGCGGCGCCGAGCGCCGCCTTCCCCGCCGCGGCGATCGCGGGCGATCGAGACATGTCCGCTCGTTCGGAGACGAACCATTCGTCGGTCGCGGTGGCGCCTGCATGCGGGAAAACCCATCGGTCCCGCGGCACACCGGCGGCCTCGGCCGCCGCCGCGCTGCACAGGATGAGCCCGGCGCCCAGGTCCACGGTGAGGTTGGCGATCAGCAGCTTCGGATACGGCGTCGACACCATCCGGTTGGCGGGCGCCGGCGTCGCCAGCTCGGCGGCAGCCTGCGCGGCGGGCTGCCACGCGTACGGATTGCGTGCCGCGATCTCCGACAGCCGCGACCACAGTCCGCCGATCCGCTCGCGGTGCGCGGCTTCGCTCGACCCCAACCTGCGGCGCAGGGCCGTCTCCATGAGCGCGTAGAAGTACACCGGGCCCCACAGGCCCGCGGCGGTTTCCATGTCCGAGTTCGGACCACGATCGGAGCCGACGATCTCGTCCGGTGTTACGTCGTCCGGCTGCTCCGGCCAGTCCACCGCCGCGCCGGAGCGGGCGGCCGTGTTCCCGGAGTACACCGCTTCGGCTCCGGTGAGCAGGGCGACCTCCGAGCGGCCGTCGGCGATGGCCTGCGCGACGACGTTGAGCAGCCGCTGCGGCGCGTCACCGCCGAAACGCACCGACTGCACGGTCCTCCTCGGGCTGACGCCCAGTTCAGCCGCGACGAGCGCGCCCAGATCGCCGTAGGGGCGGCTGACCGGGGCGACGGCGGCGATCACATCGGCCGCACGCAGCAATCGGTCGCCGACGCCGCTGTCGGCGCCCGCGCGGCGCAAGGATTCGGCGGCGAGTTCGACCGGGCCGGGCAGACCCGGCGCACCCGGTCGGTGTACGACCTGCCCGGCGCCGACGAGCACCGGCGTCCTCGGGTCCATTCCGGCTGGCAGCATGCGACCTCCGCTCCATAACCGTCAACATTGACGGTAACTCGAGTCCGATTAGAACAGAGCCCTGGCACCGCGGCAACAGTGCGCGCCAGACAACTGACTCACGAGTAAGATTCGAGCATGGGCACCAACATCGCAGTGCGGTTCGACGACCACCGGGCGTACGTCACGCTGGACCGGCCGGACAAGCACAACGGCCTGACCATCGACATGCTCCGCGAGCTGGTTGCCAGCGCGAAGCTGGTGGCCCACCGCAGCGATGTGCGTGCGGTCATTCTGTCCGGAAACGGACCCAGCTTCAGCAGCGGGCTGGATATCTCCGCGGCAATCAGCGATCCATTGGCAATCGTTCGGAATTTCGTGCCGCTACCCTGGCGCGGCACCAATGCCTTCCAGGAGGCGTGCTGGGCTTGGCGCCGCCTGCCGGTGCCGGTGATAGCCGCCGTGCACGGGCGCTGCTACGGCGGCGGGCTCCAGCTCGCGCTCGCCGCCGACGTCCGTTTCGCCACCCCCGACGCGGAGTTCTCCGTCATGGAAGCCAAACACGGGCTGATCCCGGATATGACCGGCGCCGCAACACTATCCAGGCTGATCGGCATCGACAAAGCCCTCTTGCTCACGATGACCGCGGACGTAGTGGACGCGGACTACGCCGCGCGGATCGGCTTGGTCACCGAGCTGACGCCGGACCCCGTGGTGGAGGCGGAGAAACTCGCCGACCGCCTTGCGACGCGGTCGCCGCACGCGGTCGCCGCCGCCAAACGACTCTTCGAGAAGTCGTGGCAAGCATCCACCCGGCGAACCCTGGCCGTCGAGCGCGCGACCCAACTTCCTTTGATTCTCCGCAAGGCGCGCAGCCGCCCTACCAAGAATTAGCTACAAATTCGCTAGTCTGCTGGAGAACCCTCCCCGCGACTGGTTCCGCTGCTACCATTTGCACGATTTGCCAGCCAGTCGACTAGTGGTGCGCGGCACACTGCGAAGGGTCTGTGTATCGCGGGACGTCCGTGTTTCGCACCGCTCTCGGGAAGAAACCGGAGGGCTCACAGATCGTGATCAAGACCGCATCCTTCCTGCTCTCGGCGCTGGCGGGCGCCTCGGCCCTGCTCTTCACGGCGACCACCCCCGCCATCGCGAACCCGAACGCCATCAATCCCATCCCGGTGCTCAACGGCACGACCGGATTGCCGAATCTTCTCGGCCGCACCAAGGCGGTCTTCCAGGTGACCGGTATGGCCAGCCCGAACAACACTCAGACCTACAACGTCCTCGGCACCGATCTCGGCATCATGTGGGACAACGGGCACGGCGAAATGCTCACGGCGTTCGGCGACACCGCAGGCGTCGGTTTCCCGAATCTGCTCGCGGGCAGCATGTGGGCCTGGCGCAGCAATATCCTGCTGCGCAGCCACACCACCAATCCGGCCGAGGGCGTCTATTTCGACAGCGTGGTGCGCGACGTGTTCGGGCAGGCGCGCGATCTGATCGCCAGCCCGAAGATCCCGTTCCTGGAGATCAGCCACATCCCGACCGCGGGCATCGCCGTCGACGGCGTGCAGTACATGAGCCTGATGTCCGTGCGGACCTGGGACGACGTCGGCCAGTGGAGCACCAACTTCTCCGGTCTCGCCGTCTCCGGGGACAACGGCGAGACCTGGGCCGAACTGCCGGAAACACGGCGGAACAACGAGGGCGGGGACGCCAACTTCCAGATGAACGCCTTCCTCGCCGACGGCGGGTACATCTACGAATACGGCACGCGGTCCGGACGCAATCACACCGCGCACGTCGCCCGCGTGCGCGCGCACGACATCGGAAATCTCGCCGAATACGAATACTGGGACGGCCACGCCTGGCGGAAGAACGACGTGAACGCCGCCGCGCCCATCATGTTCGGCGTCGGCGAACTGTCGGTGATGTACAACGCCTATCTGGGGCAATACATTTCGCTGACCACCGATCGATTCAACTCCGTGGTGATGCGGCGCGCCCCCGATCCGGTCGGACCGTGGAGCGATCCCGAAGTACTGATCGACACCCGCGAATTGCCCACCGCCTACGCGCCTTCCATCTTTCCGTACCAGACCGGGCGCGATCTGTACTTCCTCACGACCGTGCACAGCCAGTACAACGTCCTGCTGATGCGCACGACGCTGTAACCGGGAACCCGGCGATCCGACGCGGCGCTTGACCTCAACGAAGGTTCATGTACGAGGCTGCACCGCGTTGGATCGTTCACGTTTCCGGGAGGCACCATGCTCAGCACCACCGTCGACATCCGCGCCTGGTTGCGCGACAACGCCATCGCGATCGACAGCACCGAGCCGGACTCGCCCGGTACCGAACTCGACGGCCTGATCGCGCGGCTCGCCACCGCCACGGTGGTCGGGCTCGGCGAGTCGACGCGGTTCTCCCGCCAGACTTTCGGTGTGCGCGAGCGGCTGCTGCGCGGGCTCGTCGAACGGCACGGCTTCCGCGCACTGGCCATCCAGGACAGCGCGCGTTCCGGCGAACGGTGGGACCGGTTCGTCACCGCGGGCGCGGGCGACCCCGAATCGGTGCTCGCCGGCGCCTGGCGTCCGTGGCGTACCGAGGAATCGGTGGCCACGCTGCGCTGGATCCGCGCGTACAACCTGGCGCATCCGGACGACCCGGTGCGGATCTTCGGCGTCGAACCGCCCCGTGCCGAACCGAGCGACTACGACACGGTACTCGACTACGTGCGCCGCGCGGCTCCCGACCGGCTCGCCGCGATCGAGGCGCATCTCGCGCCGATCCGCACCGCGCATCAAGTCGACGAACATGTCCAGCGCCATCAAGGCACCCACCCCGGCCGCCCGTTCGCCGAGCACGCCGAAGACGCCCTCGAGCTGCTCACGACATTGCCGGATACCGGCGAGCGCGCCTCGGCGCTCACCCACGCCCGCATGATCCGCGACTTCCACCGGCAGAGCGTCGCGAGCCAAGGGTTCGCCAGGGACGAACGGCCGTCGGCCGAGACGGTGCTGGAATGGCAGCGCTCGACCGGCGCGAAGATCGTCTACTGGGACGGCCTCGCGCACACCACCAGCCTTCCGATCGTCTTCGGTACGGCCGAATTCCGCGGCACCGGAAGTCATTTGCGCACTGAGCTGGGCGAACGATACGTGTCCGTCGGCATCGGCTTCCATCACGGCGACCTCGGCGCGGCCGTGGCGCCCAATCCGCAACCGGACCTGGTGGACGCCGCGCTGGGCGAAGTCGAGCTGCCCGCCTACTACGTCGACCTGCACGCCGCCGCGCCGGAACCGGTCCATGATTGGCTGATCGGCCCGGCGAAGCTGCGCACCATCAGCGGCGTCTACGACCCGGCCGCCGACGCCACGGCCAATATCCGGCTTTCGTCGCTCGCCGATGCGTTCGACGTGCTGATCCACGTACGCGAGACCACGCCGGTGCACTGGCTCTCGCAGGTATCGGACTGACTCGGGCAACCCCACGAAGCGCGGGTGGCCCGATCAATAGACTCGAAATATGGATGCGGCCGACTGGGACGAGCGCTACGCGCAAACGGAATTGGTCTGGGGCGCACCGCCGAACAACACCGTGGTGGAGCACGTCTACGGGTTGGAACGCCGTGCGCCCCTGCAAGCCGCCACACCCGAGGGCGATGCGCCGGAGTTCCCGCGCGCTCTCGATCTGGCGTGCGGCGAGGGCCGCAACGCCCTGTGGCTCGCCACGCACGGCTGGCAGGTGCACGCCGTCGACTACTCACAGGTCGGCATCGACAAAGGCCGCACGGTGGCGTCGCGGCTGTCCCGCTCGGTCCGCAATCGCATCACCTGGCAGTGCGCCGATGTCACCGATCTGGACGAAGCGGGGATCACCGGACCGTTCGAGCTGGTCTTGATGGTCTTCCTGCACCTGCCCGCCGAGCAGCGCCGCGCGTTGGTGCGCACGGCGGCGGGGCTGCTGGCTCCGGAAGGCACCCTGCTCGTACTCGGCCACGACACCACCAACATCACCGACGGCTGCGGCGGGCCGCAGGACCCGGCCATCCTGTTCACCCCTGACGACATCGTCGCCGACCTCGGCCCGCTCGCGGCGGCGAGCGAGGTGCGCGTCCGCATCGCCGACCGCGTCTACCGGCCCACCGAAACGGGCGACGCCATCGACGCGCTGGTCATCGCCACCCGACCGGCCGAATAGGACTCAGGACCAGCGCTCCAGCCACGGAGTCACGGTCTCGGCGATCAGGTCGAAGCCCGCGCGGAAGGCGTGCGGCTGTCCCGGGATGACGCGCACTTCGGCGGCGTCGGCGGGGTCGGGAATGCCGAACGGGTCGTTCGCCCCGTTGACGACGACCACCTCGATGTCTCCCGGCGCGAGCAGTTCATCCCGGCGCGAGTTCTCCGGCTTGCCCGGCGGATGCAGCGGGAACGAAAGCGCGAGAACGCCACGGACCCGTGCCGCGACGGCGGTACGACAAGCCACCCGCGCCCCGTTGCTGCGCCCACCCTGGATCACCGGGATGCGCTTGCGCCCGCGCAGCCGCGCGACGATCTCCAGCCAGGCCTCGTCCTGCTTGACCGCCGAACCCGGCGCCCGCCGCCCAGCCACCCGATACGGCTGCACCACCCGCGCGACCCCACCCCCAAGCCGCAACGCGACGTCACGCACCGCGAGCAGGTCCTTCGCCTCCACCCCACCCCCCGCACCATGCGTGAGCAGCAGCAGAAACGCGGGCCTGCGCGGCTGTTCGAGCTCGACCTCAGCCGGCCCCGCACTCGTCTCGATCAGCATTGTGCTCATTCTGCCGCGCCGGCCCCCCGAAGCCGCACCGTCGCTCCCCGCGTGATCGACCTGCGACTATCGGAGCAAGCGGCGGCCGTCGCGAGCCGCCGGGCTCACATCCGCCCCCGCCGCACACGCCACGGAGTCAACAGCGTCAGCCGCGGCGAGCCGCCAGCCACCACGAACCGCGCGCATCGGGTAGCGAGGTTCGACACCGACGCGCCCAGCACACCCCACAACCACGTCGTTCAAGCGAAGCGAGACCGACCATCCGCCGTTCGCGACCCGGCCCGCACTTGCGCGGCCACCACCTACACGACGAAGTCAACAGCGGCAGTCGTGGCGAGCCGCCAGCCACGACGAACCGCGCGCACCGGTAAGGACCATCGCTACCAACGCGCCCAGCCCACCCCGACCACGTCTTCCGAGCGAAGCGAGACCGAGCACGCGCCGTACGCGGCCCGACTACCACGTACGCGACGAAGTCGACGGCGGCAGTCGTGGCGAGCCGCCAGCCACGACGAACCGCGTACACCGGTAAGGACCATCGCTACCAACGCGCCCAGCCCACCCCGACCACGTCTTTCGAGCGAAGCGAGACCGAGCATCCGCCGTTCGCGGCCCGGCTCGCGTTTGCGCGGCCGCCGCGTACGCGACGAAGGAGCAAGCGGCGGTCGCGCAAACGCGAGCCAAGAGGGGGCCGCGAACACGCCGCGCGAAGGCGCGGCAAATCAAACACTGTAAAACGCGTCACATTGCCTGCTCAGCTCTTTGCGCAATCATTACCGGCCGGTAATATGTCTCATAAGTTACCCGCGAGTAGCATGCGGAAAACCGGCACGACTACCCGGTGGAGCGAACAACGGGCGGGAACGGCAACCATACCGACCGCACCAACTCAACGGAGAGTGAGTACTGACAATGGGTCACTACAAGAGCAACGTCCGCGACCTGGAGTTCAACCTCTTCGAGGTTCTCGGCCTCGGGTCGATCCTGGACAGCGGCGCCTACGGCGATCTCGACACCGACACGGTGAAGGAGATGCTCAACGAGGTGCGCCGCCTGGCCGAGGGTCCGCTCGGTGAGTCATTCGCCGACGCCGACCGTAACCCCCCGGTCTTCGACCCCGAGAACCACACGGTCACGCTGCCGGAGTCGTTCAAGAAGAGCTACCGCACCCTGCAGGACGGCGGCTGGGACAAGCTCGGCATCGCCGAGGAGCTCGGCGGCCTGCCGATCCCGCGCGCCGCGTACTGGGCCATCGCCGAACTGATCCTGGGCGCGCAGCCCGCCGCCTTCATGTACGCCGCGGGCCCCGGCTTCGCGAACATCTTCTACAACAACGCCACCGACGAGCAGAAGAAGTGGGCGGAGATCGCCGCCGAGCAGGGTTGGGGCGCCACGATGGTGCTGACCGAGCCCGACGCCGGTTCCGATGTCGGCGCCGGTCGCACCAAGGCGATCAAGCAGGAAGACGGCACCTGGCACATCGAGGGCGTGAAGCGGTTCATCACCTCCGCCGACTCCGACGACCTGTTCCCGAACATCATGCACCTGGTGCTGGCCCGCCCCGAGGGCGCGGGACCGGGCACCAAGGGCCTGTCGCTGTTCTTCGTACCGAAGTTCCACTTCGACCACGAGACCGGTGAGCTGGGCGAGCGCAACGGTGTGTTCGTCACCAACGTCGAGCACAAGATGGGCCTGAAGGTCTCGGCCACCTGTGAGGTCACCTTCGGCGGTCACGGCATCCCGGCCAAGGGCTGGCTGGTCGGCGAGGTGCACAACGGCATCGCGCAGATGTTCGACGTCATCGAGCACGCTCGCATGATGGTGGGCACCAAGGCCATCGCGACCCTGTCGACCGGTTACCTGAACGCGCGGGACTACGCCAAGGAGCGGGTCCAGGGCGCCGACCTGACCAAGATGACCGACAAGGCCGCGCCGCGCGTGACCATCACCCACCACCCGGATGTCCGTCGCTCGCTGGCCACCCAGAAGGCGTACGCCGAGGGCCTGCGCGCGGTGTACCTGTACACCGCCGCTCACCAGAACGCCGATGTCGCCCAGCATGTTTCCGGTGCGGACGCCGACCTGGCCGCGCGGGTCAACGACCTGCTGCTTCCGATCGTCAAGGGCGTCGGCTCGGAGCGGGCCTACCAGTACTTGACCGAGTCGCTGCAGACCCTGGGCGGTTCGGGCTTCCTGCAGGACTACCCGATCGAGCAGTACATCCGCGACGCGAAGATCGACTCGCTCTACGAGGGCACCACCGCGATCCAGGCGCAGGACTTCTTCTTCCGCAAGATCGCCCGTGACCGCGGCGTCGCGCTGGCCCACGTGGCCGGTCAGGTGCAGAAGTTCATCGACGCCGAGGCGGGCAACGGCCGCCTGAAGGGCGAGCGCAAGCTGCTGGCCACCGCGCTGGAGGACGTGCAGGCCATGGCCGCCACGCTCACCGGCCACCTGATGGGCGCCCAGGAGCAGCCGAGCGAGCTGTACAAGGTCGGCCTCGGTTCGGTGCGCTTCCTGCTCTCGGTCGGTGACCTGCTCATCGGCTGGCAGCTGCTGCGTCAGGCCGAGGTCGCCATCGCGGCCCTCGACAACGGCGCGACCGGCGCCGACGCGGCGTTCTACAACGGCAAGATCGCGGTCGCGCAGTTCTTCGCCCGCAACGTCCTGCCGGAGCTGACCGCCACCCGCGCGGTGCTGTCCAACCTGGACAACGACATCATGGAGCTGGACGAAGCCGCGTTCTGACCTTCGTTCCACCGCAAGGCACAACGGCCCGGAGATCCTCTCCGGGCCGTTGTCGTCTACATTTGTCGATTCGTGACGTTCGATCACCGCTCGACGCCGATTCTCTCCGGTAGATTGCGTGCTCCCGGGGAGCGACAAGAGCCTCCCGCTTCCCACAGTTCGGCACGAGAATTGTCGGCAGAGGTGCCCGAGGTGACGCGCAACGCAACTGGCATCGGCGCCTATCTGCGCGAACGACGCCTCGCCGCGGGGCTGACGCCCGCCCATCTCGCCGAGCGGGCCGAGCTCACCGAAGCGGTGCTCGACCAGATCGAGACAGGCGCGGTGGCGCCGAATCAGCCACTGCTGCAACAGTTGTTCGACGCGCTGGAGGTGCCGATCTGGTACCGCAAACACATCGTCGTGCTGTCCCTGCCGAATTTCTTCACGGCCGCCTACGGACCCGGCCCCGACGTGCCCACTCCTGACGACCAGGCCGACCTGCACAGCCTCCCCGACCCGGCCTGCTACCAGCGGATGCCGACGCAGGACCTGGTGGCAGCCAATTCCGCCTACGAACGCGCCTTTCCAGGTGCCCTCCCCCGAGGAAACGTGCTGGAGTGGATGTTCCTCGACGCGGCGGCCCGCCGGGTGATGGTGGACTGGGCCGTGGAAGCACACCTGCTCGTCGACGCCTTCCGTATCCTGTCTCCGCTCGCGCCGCGCGAGCGCGTCGAGGAGATCGCCGAACGTTGCCGCCGCTCCCCTGATTGGGATCGCATGTGGACCACCGAAGTGCGTCCCGCCGACCTCCCCCGGCGCCGATTGCAGGTGCGCGATCCAGCCTCGAGACGGGTCCGATCGATGAGCATGCGGGTATACAGCCCAGAACTACCCGAGCGCCCGTGGTGGCTTTACCGGCTGGTGACGATCGGCCGAACGCGCTGAGTCCACCCACCGAGGTAGGCGACATCGCGGCGGTGAACGGGCAGAATGACCGAGCAGACTGCGTCCCAGAGGAAGGGAATTGCCGGATGACTCGATCGCTGTCCGCACTCACCGGGGCCGGCGCGCTAGCCGCGGTCTTGGCGCTGGTCGCCGCCACGCCCGCCGGAGCCGACCCGAACAACGTCATTCCGATTCCGGCGATCAACGGCATTCACGGCCTGCCGGACCTGCCCGGGCCTGCCAGAGCGGTGTTCCAGGTGACCGGCATGGACAGCCCGAATCGGACCCAGAACGTCAACGTGCTCGGCACGGATCTCGGCATCATGTGGGACGACGGCAACGGCCGCATGATCACCGCCTTCGGCGACAGCGCGGGCATCGGGATCCCGAATCTCCTCGCGGGCAGCATCTGGGCTTGGACCAGCAATGTGCTGTTCCGCAGCTCCAGGCACGATCCGGCCGACGGCATCATCTTCGACGACGTGGTGCCGAATCCCATACCCAGCCCCAAGATTCCCGGCATCGAGATCAGCCTGATTCCCACCGCGGGCATCTCGGTGGGCGGCGTGCAGTACATGAGCTTGATGTCGGTGCGCGAATGGGGTGACCACGGGAAGTGGAACACCAACTTCTCGACCCTGGCCGCCTCCGGTGACGGCGGCACCACGTGGGCCCAGCTCACCCACACGCGTCGCGCGAACGTCGACGGCCACGAGAACTTCCAGCAGAACGCCTTCTTGAAGGCGAATGGCTACGTCTACCGCTACGGCACCCCAGCAGGGCGCAACAATCCCGGATTCGTCTCTCGCGCCAAGGAATCCGATATCGCGAATATCGATGCCTACGAATACTGGGACGGCAGAGAGTGGAAGCCCACCGACGCCAAGACGGCGGCTCCGATCGTCGGCGGCGTCGCGGAACTCTCGGTGATGTGGAACGACTATCTGGGCCAGTACGTCATGTTGACCACCGATCCGGCCAACAGCGTCGTCCTGCGCACCGCACCGGCTCCGGAAGGGCCGTGGAGCGAACCGCGCGTCCTCATCGACGCCCGCGCGCTTCCCACCGCGTACGCGCCGATGATCTATCCGTATCAAACCGGCCGCGATCTCTACTTCGTGGTCACCCAGCACACCCAGTACAACGTGTTGCTGATGCGAACTCCGTTGTGAAGATGACGAATCCGCCCCTCCGGTGCGTGGCGGGGCGGATTCGGGAACCGCGTGCTCGGGGCTATTCCCTCACTCGCACTTGACGATCGGAATCGGGTCGTACTTCACCGTGCGGGTCTTTCGAGACACTTCGCGGCCGGTTTTGTGGTCGGTGATGACGCGGGTGTCGGAGATGGTGAAGCCGGGGCCACCTTCGGAGGCGATGCAGTCCTTGCCCTTGGGCAAGGTGACCGTGTTGGGTTCGGTCGGTTTGGTCTTCTCGCCGGTGATGGACTCGACGTCGACCGTCTTCGTGCCCCACAGTCGCACGGTGATCTCGGTGGCGGTCGCCGAGGTTTCGATGTAGATGCCGGTCTGAGTGTTGTTGCGGAATTTCAGGTCGATCACGCCGTCGAAGACGGTGGCCTCGCGGGCGGCGGGGTAGCGGGAGATGTAGTAGCTGTGCTCGGTGTGACCCGCGTCCTCGAGACCCGCGAAATACGCCGCGTTGTAGAGCGTGGTGGCGAACTGGCTGATGCCGCCGCCGACGGCGGTGCTGGGACGACCGTGGTCGATGATGCCGGACTCGACGTATCCCTCCGCCGTGCCGCGCGGACCGGTGAAGTCGTTGAGCGAGAACGTGTCTCCCGGCTTCACGATCGCGCCGTCGACCTTCTTGGCCACGGTGCGGATGTTGACCCCGGAGGGGCCGCTGAAACCGCCGGTAGTGAACGATCCGACGGGTTCGACCACGCCGAGCCCCTGTGCGGCCTCGGTGGTCAGCTTCGGTTCGACCCGTTCGTAGACCACCTGCGCGGTCCGCTCGCCCGGCGCGGTCAGCAACGCGGTGAGCTGTTCGAAGGTCTTGGGCCAGTTGATCTTGTCGCCGATCACGGCGGGGACGACGGACGCCTTGCCACCCGCCACCGCGAACGTCGCGTCTTTCGGTTCGACCTCCGTGGTGGCCAGTTGCGGCCCGAGTAGACCGGTCGCGGCGTCCTGATTCACCGACGCGGCGAGACCGCCTTGCCCGTCCGGCGCGAAGGCCAGCACGGACGCGATCTGCTCCGGATCGAGCCTGCCCGAGGCGCCCTTGCCCGCGAACGCGATCGGCGAGCGCACCGCGGGCTGGGCGATCTCGCGCAGGGCCTTGTCCACGGCCTCCGGACGCACCTGCAGCGGCGCGGGGACGACGGGAAGGTCCACTGTGGCGCCGGCGACCCACTGCTCGGCCAATTCCGTACGCGCGGCGGCGACATCGAGCACCCGGCCCGGAACCGGAGCCACCGCGACGGGTTCGGCGTTGCGGAAGGTGATGGTGCCCTCGACCGACGGCCGGTCGTGCACCCGCAGTTCGGTGAGTTGGCGATCCAGGGCCGGTTCGTCGATCGCACTGACGATCGACACTTCGCGGGTGGTGAAGAAGGAGGCGAGCCGGGTGAACGGGTTGAGCGGCTGGGAGCCGATCCGCGACCAGGTGGCATCCCAGTCGACGGCCAGTCCGGCGGCGCTCGGCACGATGCGGGTCTGCACGTCGCCGATGCGCAGCGGCAGTTCGCGGCCCGCCCTGGGATCCAGTTCGGCGCGCAGCTTCGCATCGGCCGCGGCTTTGTCCATGCCGCCGATGTCGACACCGGCGACGACGGTGCCACGCGCGACCTCGCCCGAGGACATCACCCAGTCCACCACGTAGCCGAGACCGGCGACCGCCAGCACCGCGCCCACCGCTATACCCACCCGGCGCACGACGGCGCTGTCCAGGCGTTTCGGCGGCGGGGGCGAGATCGGGCGACGCGCGGGCGCACGGCGGGGTGCGGGTGGCGGGGGCCGCCTCCGGGTAGTTTGCAGAGGCTGGGTGAGCTGTTCGTCGCCGGTCCAAGCGACCGACCGGTCCGCCGCCTGGGGCCGCTCCGCCCCGAGAAGCTGGCGCCATCCGACTTCGCCACCAGCCTGTGGGCCGCGTCCTCCGGTGCTCGGCTGGCTCGTCACGAACCGTCCTCCCCGTTCGATTGAATTGTGGACCCGCACCGCTGCGCGTCCCTGCCAACGATAGTGGTCCACACCGACAGTGCTCGCCACAGCTCGGGCATAGCGCACATTCCGCGCGAAGAACCGGGTACACCACACAAAGAGGCCCGCGCAGTTGCCGGGTCGGGGGTCAGGCAACTGCGCGGTGCCGATCTGTTTATCGGGCTGTAGCGGGCGGCGTTACACCCGCGAACCGAACCGTGATCGATCCCACGCGGAAGAATCGAGAGGACCCCGCCGCAAGACTTGGCTACACGAGGGAGATGGATGGCATGCAGCTGGGAATGATCGGCCTCGGCCGGATGGGCGCCAACATCGTGCGCCGCATCGTCGAGGACGGACACACCGCCGTCGGATACGAACGTCGCTCCGCGCACATCGACGAACTGCGCGCCGAGCTCGGGGACGGCTTCCGGGGCAGCACCGACCTCACCGAGTTCGTCGGCATGCTGGAGACGCCGCGCGTGGTGTGGGTGATGATCCCCGCCGGGGCCACCGGTGCGGTGATCGAGCAGGTCGCCGAGCTGCTCGAACCGGGCGACATCGTCATCGACGGCGGCAACAGCCGCTACCACGAGGACCTCGTGCGCGCCGAGCGCTTGCGGCCCAAGGGCATCCACTACGTGGACATCGGCACTTCGGGCGGGGTTTTCGGGCGGACTCGCGGCTTCTGCCTGATGATCGGCGGCGAATCCGAGCCGGTGAAGCACCTGGACCCACTGCTGAAATCCATCGCGCCGGGCCTCGGGGCGGCGGAGCGGACGCCGGGACGCGGCGGCGAGCCGTCCACGGCCGAGCTGGGTTATCTGCACTGCGGACCGGTAGGGGCGGGCCACTTCGTGAAAATGGTGCACAACGGCATCGAGTACGGGGCGATGGCCGCCTACGCCGAAGGGCTGAACGTCCTGCGCCGGGCCAACTACGGCGCCGAGCACACGGGCGAGTTCTCCGCGGAGGAGACGCCCCTGGAACATCCCGAGTACTACCGGTACGACCTGGACATCCCCGAGATCACCGAGGTGTGGCGGCGGGGGTCGGTGGTCGCGTCCTGGCTGCTGGACCTCACCGCGGCCGCGCTGCACGCGGACCCGAGCCTGGATTCCTACAGCGGCCGGGTATCCGATTCCGGCGAGGGTCGCTGGACGGTCGATGCCGCCATCGACACCGGCGTGCCCGTCCCAGTGCTGGCTTCGGCTTTGTTCGCGCGATTCTCCTCGCGGGGCGAAGCGGTGTACGCGGACAAAGTGCTCTCGGCGATGCGCAAAGCGTTCGGCGGGCACCTCGAGCTGCCCGGCGAGTAGGGCGCAGGTGGTCCGACCGGAATTCCGGTCGGACCACCTCGCGGTGTGCGATCGGTCAGCGCTCGAGGATCGCCACGACGCCCTGGCCACCCGCGGCGCAGATGGAGATCAGCGCGCGGCCGGAGCCCTTCTCGGCCAGCTGCTTCGCGGTGGCGGCGACGATACGGCCGCCGGTCGCGGCGAACGGGTGACCCGCGGCCAGCGACGATCCGTTGACGTTCAGCTTGCTGCGATCGATCGAGCCCAGCGCGCCGTCGAGGCCGAGGCGCTCCTTGCAGTAGGCGTCGGACTCCCACGCGGTCAGGGTGGCCAGCACCACCGAGGCGAACGCCTCGTGGATCTCGTAGTAGTCGAAGTCCTGCAGGGTCAAACCGTTGCGGGCGAGCAGGCGCGGCACCGCGTAGGTCGGGGCCATCAGCAGGCCGTCGGGGCCGTGGATGTAGTCGACCGCGGCGACCTCGCTGTCCACCAGGTGCGCCAGTACGGGCAGCTTGCGCTCGGCGGCCCACTCCTCGCTGGACAGCAGCACCGCGGAGGCGCCGTCGGTGAGCGGGGTGGAGTTGCCCGCGGTCATGGTCGCGTCACCGGCTTTGACGCCGAAGACCGGCTTCAGCGTCGCCAGCTTCTCGATCGAGGAATTCGGCCGCAGGTTGTCGTCGCGGGTCAGGCCGAGGAACGGCGTGATCAGGTCGTCGAAGAAACCGCGGTCGTAGGCGGCCGCCATGTTCTTGTGCGACAGATAGGCCAGCTCGTCCTGCGCCTCGCGCGGGATGCCGAATTCCTTGGCGGTGATGGCGGCGTGCTCGCCCATGGACAGCCCGGTGCGCGGCTCGGCGTTGCGCGGGATCTCGATGCCGAGCATGCTCGGGCGCAGCTGGCCGACCAGCTTGAGGCGGTCTTTGTTGGTCTTGGCGCGGTTGGCGTCGAGCATCCACTCGCGCATGCCCTCGCTGACGCCGATCGGGGCGTCGGAGGTGGTATCGGTACCGCCGCCGACGCCTGCTTCGATCCGGCCCGCGGCGATCGCGTCGCCGACGGTGACGATCGCCTGCAGGCCGGTGCCGCAGGCCAGCTGCAGGTCGTGCGCCGGGGTGTAGGGGCTGAGCTTGCTGCCGAGCACGCTCTCCCGGATCAGGCCGTGCTCGCCGACCCGCTTGAGCACGGCGCCGCCGACGACCATGCCGAGCCGCTCGCCCTGCAGGCCGAAACGGCTGACCAGCCCGTCCAGCGCGGCGGTGAACATGTCCTGATTGGAGGCGTGCGCGTACGCCTTGTCGGAGCGAGCGAACGGAATCCGGTTGCCACCGACGATCGCGACCGGGCGGGTGGTCCTACCGGTCTTGGCGGCACTCTTCGCCGAACGGGCTTTGCTAGTCACTCGAGTCTCCAAGGTCTCGTGGATGGGTGTCCCGGCGGCCCGGTGGAGCACGGACATCTCCGCGCTGCTCGGCGCCCCGTCGCGGTTGTTTACATTAAACTTACTCTGGAGTAAGTTTAATGTCGACACATACCCCCGCAAAAGTGCGCCAGCAGACCACGCCGGGGCGATACCCCAGACCCGAGAGCCAGAACTCAGAAAAGGTAGGAATAGTGGCAGCCAGCAAGAGCAAGGGTGCTCCCAACCTCTATGGATCGTTCGTACACTCCGCGCCTGGCGCGTTCCTGGCCGGCAAGCTCGGCCTTCCGAAGCCGGAGAAGCTGCGCCGCTACGTCAAGGGCGAGCCGCCGCTGTCCGGGCCGGTGCTGATCGGCGGCAAGGGCCGCGTCGCCGAGCCGGTGCGCGCCCTGCTGTCGGACTACACCTTCGCCGACGCGCTGAGCCAGGGCACCAAGTACGGCGCCCTGGTATTCGACGCCACCGGCGTCGGCACCATCGAGGACCTCTCGCAACTGTTCGAGTTCTTCCAGCCCGCCCTGCGCAGCCTCACCTCCTCCGGACGCATCGTGGTCATCGGCACCACTCCCGAGCTGGCTTCCGGCATCGACGAGCAGATCGCGCAGCGCGCACTGGAGGGCTTCACCCGCTCGGTGGCCAAGGAACTGCTGCGCGGCTCGACCGCCCAGCTGGTCTATTTGCACCCGGAGGCGTCCGCGGCGGCGACCGGCCTGGAGTCGACCCTGCGCTTCCTGCTCTCGGCCAAGTCGGCGTTCGTCGACGGCCAGGTCATCCGGGTCGGCAAGGACGACGCGAGCGCGCCCGCCGACTGGGACCGCCCGCTGGACGGCAAGGTCGCGGTGGTGACCGGCGCCGCGCGTGGCATCGGCGCCACCATCGCCGAGGTGTTCGCCCGCGACGGGGCCCAGGTGATCGTGGCCGACATCCCGGCGGCGGGCGAGGCGCTGTCGCAGACCGCGAACAAGGTGGGCGGCACCGCGCTCGCGCTCGACGTCACCGCGCCCGACGCGGCAGAGAAGCTGGCCGAGTTCGCCACCGAACGTTTCGGCGGCATCGATATCGTCGTGCACAACGCGGGCATCACCCGGGACAAGCTGCTGGCGAACATGGACGAGGGCCGCTGGAACGCGGTCATCAACGTCAACCTGGCCGCTCCGCACCGGATCACCGAGGGGCTGGTGGCCAAGGGCGCGCTGAAGGAGGGCGGTCGCGTGATCGACGTGTCCTCGATCGCGGGCATCGCGGGTAACCGCGGGCAGACCAACTACGGCGCGTCCAAGGCGGGCGTCATCGGCATGGTGAACGCGGAGGCGCCGAAGCTGGCGGAGAAGAACATCACCATCAACGCCGTCGCGCCGGGTTTCATCGAGACCGCGATGACCGCCGCCATCCCGCTGGCCACCAGGGAAGCGGGCCGGCTGATGAGTTCGCTGCTGCAGGGCGGCCAGACCGTCGACGTCGCCGAGACCATCGCCTACTTCGCGAGCCCGGCGTCGAGCGCGGTGACCGGCAACGTCGTGCGGGTCTGCGGACAGAGCCTGATCGGAGCATGATGGCCCAGGCTCCGGCAGGCAAGGAGAAGACCCAGGTGATCGCCCTCACCGAACCGCCGAAGAACAACCGCCTG
This sequence comes from Nocardia sp. NPDC047038, assembly GCF_040644075.1. Taxonomy (NCBI): domain Bacteria; kingdom Bacillati; phylum Actinomycetota; class Actinomycetes; order Mycobacteriales; family Nocardiaceae; genus Nocardia; species Nocardia sp. NPDC047038. The sequence continues at coordinate 435,500 of NZ_JBEYVQ010000002.1, forward strand.
TTCGTCAAGGCGGCGCTCGGCGCGGTGCCGCTGCTGTCGGCGCGCAAGCCGACGCTGCCGGACCGGGCCGTCCGGCTCGACGGGCTGCGGGTGGACCCGGATCATCTGGCCGCCTACTGCCGCGCGACCGGGCTGCGGTTCGGCGACGCGCTGCCGCTGACCTACCCGTTCATCCTCACCTTCCCGCTGGCGATGCAACTGGTGGTGGCGCGGGACTTCCCGTTCGTGGCGGTGGGCGCGGTGCACGCGCAGAACGTCATCGAGCGCACCCGCGAGATCTCGGTGAGCGAGCCGCTGGACATCCGCACCCACATCGAGAACCTGCGCGAGCACCCGAAGGGCCTGCTCGTGGACGCGATCAGCGATGTGAAGGTGGGCCGGGAGCAGGTGTGGCACCAGGTCACCACGTTCCTGCACCAGCAGCGCACCTCGCTGTCGGGCGGGCCGAAACCGGAGCCCAAACCGGAGGAGGTTCCGCCGCCGCCGCTGCGCACGCTGCGGGTGGATCAGAAGACGATCACCCGGTACGCGGCCGCGTCCGGTGACCACAATCCGATCCACACTTCGGCATTGGGCGCCAAGGCGTTCGGCTTCTCGCGATCGATCGCCCACGGCATGTGGTCGGCGGCGACGATTCTCGGGGCGGTCGAGGGACGCATTCCGGAGCAGACCACGTACTCGGTCAAGTTCGGCAAGCCGATCCTGCTGCCCTCCGCCGTCAACCTGTATGCCGATCAGGTCGAAGGCGGTTGGGATCTGGCGCTGCTCCACCCGAAGAAGGGGTACCCGCACCTGACGGCGACCCTGCGCTGAACGTTCCGCGAAGCCGCATCCCGATTCCCACGAATCAGGATGCGGCTTCGCGCTTTTCAGCGAGGTCGGCCGTGCCTTTCGCACGGTGAGCGGCCGGCTCGCCGCTCCAGCACGGATCAGCAGTCGCAACCGCAGTCGCAGCAATTGCAATCCCCGCAATCGCAACAACTGCAATCACACCCGCCGCAATCTCCGCAATCTCCGCAGTCGCAGTTCTTGATCCACGCGTCCTTGCGTTCGCCCGTACACGGTTGCGTGTGGTCGGCGCAGCACGCGTAGCCGGTGCAGTAAGCGCCCAGGATGAGCGCGAGAGATTCACCGATGCCAGGGCGGCGGGTCGGCGGGCGGTGGCGGGTTCCGTGCGCGTGGGCGCGGATGTCGGCCCCTTCGGGCGATACCGAGCAAGTGTGGGCGGCGAACGCGCCGAGCCCGCCGCCGAGCCGCCGCAGCACCGCGGTCAGCGGGTCGAGCAGCATCCAGCGTACGGTGGGAACCCGGCTGAGTTCGGCCGCCGCGACGGCCGCGCGCAGGCGCGAATTCGACTGCCGCATCAGGTCGTAGGCCTCGGGCAGGCTGGTTCCAGTAGCCGCGAGAGGGTTGAAGCGGTCGTGGGCGGCGTCATCGTCATAGTCGGTTACGGCGTCGGCTAGATGCGCGATCCGGCCGAACTGCCATCCCGCCTCCCGCAGCGCGTCGACGTTGTCCGTGCGGTCGGCCAAGACAGCCGTGTGGGCGAAGAACTCCGACGCGCACAGCTGAGTGGGTGCGGTCAACCGGTCGATCGGGTCGGCCGACGGCGACATCGCGGAACGCCAATGCGAGGAATGGGCAAGGGATTCCGGCGCGAAACCAGCCCCGCCCACGGCGACCAGCTCCTTCGCCTCCTGCTCCAAACGCACCTGCGCGGCGAGCGCCGCGACGAGCGGTTCGACGTCCAGACCGATCCGGTCCGCGCCCGCGCGAGCCTCGCGGTGCCATCGCGTCGCGGCTTTCGCCAGCGGCCCGCGCGCGAGCGCGACCACCTCACCGTCGTCCACGTGATCGCGAATCTTGGCCGCCGCCAACAACAACGACGCGGTGGTGGCGAGCTGGACGCCGGGCGCGCCCGCGGCGACCACCGACGCGCGGCGCATTCCGCGCAGCGGGCACGGCGCCGCGGTGGTGCGTGCCGCCGGTCCGGACTGGGCCTCGGTGAGCATGCTCAGCACCAGCGCGTCCTTGTTGGTGGTGGCGCGGGCGAGCTGACCGTGCCCGTCGCGCAAGCCGAGACACAAACCGCACAGATGCGCCCGCCATTCGGCCGCATCGATTCCATACTTCTGAGCGCCGTGCGCACACGGCCTGAGCAACCCGAACAATTCCGCCCCGTTTCTCCCCGGCTCTTCGGACGAGCCGGTCCGCGCTGTGCGAACTCACGCACTTTGGCAGGGGGGCGGCGCGGAAGCAACCGATCCGGGCGATGGGCGGGCTACTCGGTTTTCTTCCGGCCGGCGAGACCGCGCCAGGCCAGATCGTCGAGCAGGTCGACGGCCTCGGCGACCTCGATCCGGCCGCTGGCCAGCCGGTCGGCGATGGCCTCGCCCGCGCCGATCACGGCGACCGCGACGACGTCGAAGTTCGTCCCCGGCTCGGCGTGCTTGGCGCTGGACTCCAGCAGTTTTGCGGTCAGCTCGATGACGCGTTCGCGCGCGTTCTCGATCTCCGAGGCGAACGCCTGCTGGCCGATGGCCTGCCGGTAGAGCACCTGCCAGGAGCGCCGGTTGCGGTCGACGAAGCCGAGGAAGCCCTCCAGCGCGGTGCGCACCTGCTCGTGCGGCGTGAGCAGCGGGTTGCCCGCGGGCGCGACGGATTCGATGAACCGCAGCCCCTCGCGCTGGATGCAGGCGCGGAACAGTTCGTCCTTGGAGCCGTAGTACAGATACAGCATCGGCTTCGAGATCTTCGCCTCGGCGGCGATCGCGTCCATCGACGTGTCGTGGAAGCCTTTACGCGAGAAGACCTCCACGGCGGCGTCGAGCATCTGCTGCTCGCGTACCGCCCGCGGAAGCCGCTTCGTACCGCCCGCCATCCACACTCCTACCACAGGTGAATCTCATATATTACTCCAAGGTAAGTTCCGGCGGTCCGATTTGCTCACCAGTCGCCCGACCCGACCGTGCGGCGCGCCTCAGCAGCGCGGCAACGCACCTTTGTACGCGGCCAACCGCAACACCGAAGCATCCACCTGGGCCATCGGCAGTCGCCCACTCGAAACCGCCTGCTCCAGCCGGTCGAGCACCTGGGGCACCGCGTCGGTGGTGATCCACAAGGCGCTGTCCGCGCCGGCGACCAATGCGGCCTCGACGGCGTCCTCGATCGACATCCGGCTGGTGATCGCGGCCATGCCACCGAGATCGTCGGTGAAGATCGGTCCCTGGAACGGCGCGGCTCCGTAGCCGGTGCCCTCGCGCAGCAAACGCATCGCTTCCGGGCTGATGCTGGCCGGGACGTTGGGTGTGGTCAATCCGGGCACGTCGAGATGACCGACCATGACGGCCGCGCCCGAGCCGATCAGGTTGCGGAACGGCACCAGGTCCGTGTTCTGCATCTGGTCCAGCGGCGGAGTGCGCACCGCGCCGGTGTGCGAGTCGCCCGAACCGGATCCGTGACCGGGGAAGTGCTTCATCACCGTGCCGACGCCGACCTCGCGCATGGCGCGGATGTAGGCGTCCGCGTAGCGGGTGACCACGTCCGGGTCGTCGGAGAAGGAGCGGTCGCCGATGACGGAGTCGTCCGGCTGGGAACTGACGTCGACGTCGGGAGCGAAATCCACCGTGACACCGAGATTCTTCAGCGCGCGACCCCTGGTCAGCGTCGCACTGTAAAACTCATCGGGGCTCATGGTCTGCGCCGTCTGCCGCGCCGAGGGCGCCGCGCCGATCAGGTCGCGCACCCGCGAGACCCGGCCGCCCTCCTCATCGATGGTCACTATCAGCGGCACCTTGGCAGCCTGCTTCACCTGCTCGATCTGGCCGGAGGCGAGCAGCGCCTGGTCGGTCCAGCCGCCCACGAAGATGCCGCCGATCTGCTCGTTGCGCACCACGTTCGTGGCGTCGGCCGCACCGGTGACGCCGACCGTCAGCAACTGGGCGAGCTTCTGGCGGGTGGTGAACTGCGCGAGGTATCCCGCGTTGCAGTCCGGCGGCGCCGAGCTGGTGACGGGGACCGCGGCGGTGGTCGCGTCCGTGGTGGTGGTTGTGCTCGATGGGGCCGACTCGGTGGAGCCACCGTTCGAGCAGGCGGTCGCGACCGCGGCGAGTACGGCGAGGACGAGCAGAGGCGTCTTCCGCATAGAGGTCAACCGTACTCGCCGCGACGTGCGCGACCGCAGTCGCTACGTCCCTACCGAGCAGGCAACTCGGGTGCGGCCGCGAACCCGCAGGTAGACCCCCGAAAACAAGCGCTTGACGCGGGCCTCCAGGGGTAATCTCGAGGTGTCGCCGTGCGTCCTTTCCAGGAGGTCATCGTGCCCTGCGATCTGATGCTCATCGCCTACGACGGCTCCGAGAACGCCAAGCGCGCTGTCGAATACGCCGGGCGATTCCTCACCGCCGACCGGGCCATCGTGCTCACCGCCTGGGAGCCCATGGTGCGGCAAGCGGCTCGCCTGTCCGGGCTGTCGGGAGTGATGCAACCGGAATGGGTGCCGGACGACGAGATCGAGGACATCGCCTACGTCGACGCGCGCGCCATCAACGCCGAGGGCGTGCGGCTGGCCGAACTGGTGGGTCTCAACGCCGAGGCGCGCACCGCCGAATGCGCCACCACCGTCTGGAACGCCATCGTCAACTGCGCCGACGAACTGGACGTCGACATCATCGTGGCAGGCACCCGTGGCGCCACCGGCATCCGCGCGCTGCTGCACAGCAGCGTCGCGGACGCCGTCCTCAAGCATTGCCACCGCCCGGTCCTGCTCGTCCCGCCCGGCAAGAACTCGTGATCGCACTCGCGTGAGATATGGATCGCTCCACCGCTGTGGGGCGCGGCGACGGGGTTACGTTGGGGGCATGGATGGGTTCCTGCTTGCCCGGGCCGACGGGGTTGTTCGTGGTCACGGGACCCGGGTCTGCTTCGACGACGCGCGACGAGCGCGGGCGGCGCTGCTGGACGGCAGTGCGCGGCTGGTCGTCGGCGCGCTGCCCTTCGATCCACGGGAGCCTGCCGCGCTGAGCGTGCCGGAGCGCGCCGTGCACACCGCTGGTCCATGGCGGCCCGCCGCGTTGCCCGAGCTGCCGCCGGTGCGCGTGCTGACGGAGGTCCCGAGCCCGGCCGAACATGTGGCGCGGGTGACCAAGTTGGTCGAGCAGCTCAACGATCCCGCGCAACCGCTGCGCAAGGTGGTCGCGGCGCGGTCGGTGCTGGCCGAGGCGCAGTCCGCGCTCGACCCGGAAGTCGTCGCGGGACACCTGCTGACCCGGCATCCGCACGCGAATGTCTTCGCGGTCGATCTCACCCCCGCCGGACGCCCCGGTGCGACGCTGGTCGGCGCGACGCCCGAAGTGCTGATCGCCCGGCAGGGCGACACGGTGACGCTGCGCCCACTGGCGGGCACCGCGCCACGGCGAGCCGATCCGGAAGCCGACGCCGCTCAGGCCGGGGAACTGCTGGCGAGCACCAAGAATCGGGACGAGCACGCCTTCGTGATCGACTGGATCCGCGAGCGGCTCGCGCCAATCTGCGCCGAGCTGTCGATTCCGGAGAGCCCGGAACTGATCAGCACCCATGAGGTGTGGCATCTGGCGACACCCGTCACCGGGCGGCTGCGCGACAGCACGATCACGGCATTGGACCTGGCGCTGCTGCTGCACCCAACGCCCGCGGTCTGCGGCACCCCCACCGACCTGGCGCTGGACACCATCACGCACCTCGAGGACGACCGCGGCTTCTACGGCGGCGCCGTCGGCTGGTGCGACGCCGACGGCGACGGCGCCTGGGTGGTCGCGATCCGCTGCGCGGAACTCTCGGCCGACGGTCGCGCGGTGCGGGCGTACGCGGGCGGCGGCATCGTCGCGGCCTCCGACCCGCAGGCGGAACTCGACGAGACCACCGCGAAACTGCGCACCCTGCTCGGCGCGCTGCACTGCGCTCTCCCCGCCCGCTGACGCGGCCGCTTTCCGGGCAGTCCGTCGGGCGCTCCAGCGTCGGCCGGGGCGCGTTCAGCGGAGATTCGGCGGCCTGAACGCATACAAATACCGGACGCCCTGCTAGGTTGGCCGGGAACGTGCCTGCATCGACGTATTGGAGTACCGCGATGAAGTTTGCTGTCCCGGGTGTTGCGAGTGCCGTCGCGGGCGCCGTGCTGGGCGTGCTCAGCGTCTTCCTCATCACCATGGCGGTCCAGCAGAACTCGCGGCCGGAGATCGATCGCAGCGGCGACAAGGACTCCTCGCTGCTGAACAACGTTGAGTACGGCAGCCGCTGACCCGCTGACCTCCGCTTCACCCGCCGACTCGCTCGGATCGTCCGCGGCGCCGGGGCAGCACAGCACCGCGCCGCTGGGCAGACGTTGGTTCGCCGCGACCGTCGTCGTGGCGTTCCTGCTGACCTTCGTGCAGGCGCCCGGACTCACGGTCGCCGACACGAAATACGACCTGGCGCAGAATCCGCTCGGCTTCCTGGAACGCGCGAGCCATCTGTGGAGCAGCCAGGCGCCGATGGGTCAGGTGCAGAACCAGGCCTATGGCTACTTCTTCCCGCACGGCGCGTTCTTCTCGCTCGGCCATCTGCTGGGCGTGCCCGCCTGGGTGACGCAGCGGATCTGGTGGGCGCTGCTGCTGCTCGCCGGATTCTGGGGGATCGTGCGCCTGTGCGAGGCGCTCGGCATCGGCACGCGCGGCTCACGCGTCGTCGCCGCGCTCGCCTTCGCGTTGTCGCCGCGGGTGCTGACCACCGTCGGGTCGATCTCCTCGGAGACGCTGCCGATGATGCTGGCGCCGTGGGTGCTGCTCGCGCCCGCCGCGCTCGGCGTCGCCGGGCGCGAGCGGCGGCGGGGCGGGGCCGAGTCCGCCGCGGGCAGTGCGCTGGCGCTGGCTCTGATGGGCTCGGTCAACGCGGTCGCGACCGTGGCCGCCTTTTTGCCTGCGCTGCTGTGGTGGGCGGCTGCTTCGCCTGCGACCGGCCGTGGACGGACTGCGTCCGACGGCGCCCGAGCGGGCTTCTCTCGCTACAACCAGCGTTGGTGGCGCTTCACCGCCGCCTGGATCCCGCTGCTGGTGCTGGCCACCTTCTGGTGGGCGGTGCCGTTGCTGCTGCTCGGCAAGGTAAGTCCGCCGTTCCTGGACTACATCGAGTCCTCGGGCGTGACCACGCAGTGGGCCTCGCTCGGCGAGGTGCTGCGCGGCACCGACAGCTGGACGCCGTTCGTCTCGCCGGAACGGATCGCGGGCGCGGTGCTGGTCACCCAGCCCGCGGCGGTGCTGGCCACCGGGCTGGTCGCGGCGGCGGGCATGGCGGGGCTGGCCCTGCGGTCCATGCCGTATCGCGGCAGGCTCGTCCTGATCCTGTGTGTCGGGCTGGTCGGCATCAGCGCCGGGTTCGTCGGTGAACTGAGCGGACCGTTCGCGGAGTCGGTGCGCGTCTTCCTGGACTCCGGCGGCGCCCCGCTGCGCAACGTGCACAAGCTGGAGCCGCTGATCCGCATCCCGCTCGTGCTGGGGCTGGCGCAGCTGCTCGCCCGGGTTCCGCTGCCCGCCTCGGTACCGCTGAAGTCTTGGCGGAGCGCTTTCGCGCACCCGGAGCGGGACCGCGCGGTCGCGATCGCGGCGCTGATCCTCACCGCGCTGGCCCTGTCCACCTCGCTGGCCTGGACCGGCAAACTCGCCCCGCGCGGCGCCTACGACCGGGTACCCGCGTACTGGCAGCAGACCGCGGACTGGCTCGAGCACAACGCCGCCGATACGCGCGCCCTGGTGGTGCCAGGCGCGCCCTTCGGCAGTCAGGTCTGGGGACTCACGCGCGACGAACCACTGCAAGCGCTGGCCCGAACGCCGTGGGCGATCCGCGACGCGGTGCCGCTGAACCCGCCCGGCACCATCCGCGCGATGGATTCGGTGCAGCGGCTCATCGCCGACGGCAGGCCATCGGCCGGACTGGCCGCGACGCTGAGCGCCCAAGGGATCGGCGTCGTCGTCCTGCGCAACGACCTCGATCCGGAGACCTCCCGCTCGACCCGGCCGATGCTGGCCCATCAGGCGCTCGACGGGTCGCCCGGGCTGCACAAGGTGGCCGAGTTCGGCAACCCCATCGAATCGGTGGTGATCGCCGACGACCTGGTGGCCGACGGTGACCTGCGCCCGCCGTACCCGGCGATCGAGATCTACCGGGTGGACGCGCCGGGCCACGGGACACCCGCGGAAGTGCGTAGCGGCACCGGCGCGCCCGAGGCGTTCCCCGGCGCGTACACCGTCCCGCTCGGAGACTTCCCGGTCATCCAGGGCGGCCCCGAAGTGCTCGAGCGGATGCGCCGCGATCCCGGCCTCGCCCGGACACCCGCCTTGCTCGCCGCCGACGCGACCGAGGCCGGGTTGCCGCTCGGCCCGGTGACGGTCACGGATACGCCGATGGATCGCGAAGCCGATTTCGGCCGGGTGGACAACCACAACTCCGCGTTGCGCGCACCCGACGACGCGCGCCGCACCTTCAACCTGGTCCCCGACTATCCGGTGCCAGGCACCGAATTGGTGCGCGGCGAGTGGTCGGGCGCCACCGTCACCGCGTCGAGCTCGGCGGCCGACGCCACCCAGCTCGGCGGCGCGGCCCCGGGAAGTTCCACCGCGGCCGTCGTCGACGGCGATCCGTCCACCGCATGGATCAGCAACGGCACCGAGCACGCCCTCGGCCAATGGCTCCGGCTCGATCTCGACCACCCGATCAAGGCCGGGCAACTGAACCTGACCACCAGTTCGGCCGCCATCGGCGACCCGGTCAAATGGATCGAGGTGCGCACCGCGAACGGCACCGTTTCGGTGCGGGTGCCCGAACCCGGTGCGCCGGTCTCGGTTTCGCTCCCCGCAGGCCGCACCGAGTGGCTGAAGATCACCGCGATTCGCACCGAGAACGGTTCCTCGGGAGGGCAATTCGGGATCAGCGAACTCACGCTGGACGATTACTCGACGCGCAACGCGCCCGTCCGCGTCGACATCAGGCATCGCACCGTGGTGCCGTCGGCTCCCGCGGGCGCACCGGTGCGGGGATGGGATCTCGGTCAGGAATTCCCCGGCCGCAGTGCCTGTTTCGACGCGCCCGACCGGGTGCGTTGCAGTAAAGGTCTCGCCTTGGCCCCGGAGGAACCGGGGGCGTTCCAGCGCACGCTGACCGTCCCGGAACCGATGTCGGTCGCCCCGGAACTGACCGTCCGAACCCGGCAAGGTCCGGCACTGGAGGCGCTGCTCACCGACCACGCCAGGCCGGTGGCCCGGGGCAAGGCCGACGTCGGCGACCTGCGCGGGGCCGCATTCGCCGCGACCGACGGCGATCCGCGCACGAGCTGGACCGCACCGGAGGACTCGGTCCGCGAGCCGACCGCGGGCAGGCCGACGCTCACCCTCGAGTTGCCCGAGCCCACGCTGGTGACCGGCCTCGAACTGACTCCCTCGCTCGGCGGTCTGCCCGCCGCACCCACCTCGGTGACGGTCAACCTCGGCGACGGCCCGCAGGTGCGCGAGCTGGACGACGACGGCCGGGGCGCGCCGACGCGGATCTCCCTGCATCCCACGGTGACCGACCGCATCGAGTTGAGCATGCGGACCTGGCGGCCGGTGCTGGACAAGACCGCGCTGGGTTTCGTCCAGACCCAGCCGCCCGGACTGGCCGAGGTGACGGTCATCGGACCGGACTACCCGGAGGCCGCCGCGCTGGACCGCGAGATCACCGTCCCGTGCGCACTCAGCCCGACGATCGACGCGGGCGGCCGGACGCTGCGCACCACGGTCACCGCCACCGTCGGCGAATTGCGGTCCGGTGCGCCGGTTCCCGCCCGGGTGTGTACGGACGAAGCGGACACACCGGAGCTCGCGTTGCCGCAAGGCCGGGCCGACGTGGCGGTCGGTCCGACCGACCTCTTCTTCGTGGATCGCCTGCGCCTGAACCGAACCGGGGCGGAAGCCGCCGCCGCACCGCCGACGAACGCGGGCGACCGCCTGCTCGTGCTGCCGCTGAGCACCAATGTCGGATGGCGTGCGACCAGCGCGGACGGGCGCGTGCTCGAACCCGTGGTGGTCGACGGCTGGCAGCAAGCCTGGCTGCTGCCTGCCGATGCCACCGGCCCGGTGAGGATCACCTTCCCGGTCGACCGGTGGTACCGCCTCGCCATCTTCGGCGGATTGCTGCTGCTCCTTCCGCTCGCGGTGCTGGCCGTTCCCCGCCGCGCGCGGCCTGCCGCGGGTATGCCTACCGACCAGGCGAATTCGAGCACCGAAGTGCCCGGCACCTGGGGCCGTCGCTGGATGGGCGCGATCGGGCTCACCGGCGCGGCCACCGTGATCGCAGGTCCGGTGGGTGGTGCCGCCACGGTGATCGCCTTGGCCGCAACGCGTTTCACGCGATTTGTCACACCGCGCGCGCTCGTCGTCCTCGCGGGCATGGGCACCATGCTGTCCGCTGCCGCGCTGTCCACGGGCCCGTGGCGTTCGCCCGACCGTTATATGGGCGGCTCCGTGCTGGTGCAGCTGCCCGCGGTGCTCGCGATCATCGCGGTGGGCATCGCGGCGCTGCCTCGGCCGAAACACGCCGATCGGCCCGGCGCCATCCGGCCGGACGAAACCGATCCGCCGACCGGAGAACACTGACCCTCGGCCCGCGCGCCGGCCGGCGACCTCGGCCCGCGCGAACGCGCGGCGGCGCCGCTGGACAAGACGCCCATTCGCCGTGCGCCGCAACGGCACCCGTTGCTAACGTGACCACGCGTGAACACCTGTGCCGAATGCGGTTTCGTCTACGACTTGGCTTCGGCGGCCGACGTGCCGTCGCTGGCGCGGGAGCACGCCGTGGAATACGCCGACCTGCTCGGCACCGACAGCGTCAAGTTGCGCGAGCGCGGCAAGCCCGATGTGTGGTCGCCGCTGGAGTACGCCTGTCACGTCCGGGATGTGCTGCTGGCCCAGCGCGAACGCGTGCTGGCCGCTCGCCGTTCGGACAACCCGCCCATCACCGCGATGGGCCGGGACGAACGAGTCGAGCACGACGGCTACGCCCAGCAGAACCCCGCCGACGTGGCCCGCCAGATCCGTGACGCCGCCCTGCTGTTCGCCAACGTGCTGGAACGACTCGGCGACGACGATTGGGAACGCACCCTCGGCTTCCCCTACCCCGAACCCGCGGATCGCTCCCTGCGCTGGCTGGCGGTGCACACCCTGCACGAGCTGCGCCACCACCTGATGGACATCCACCGGCAACTCGACGGCTGACTTCGAGCGGGACCGCCGATCAGGGCGCGGGCTCGGGTTCGGAGCTCCGTCGCACCCGGTCCCGGCGGCGAGCCCAGCGCCGCACCGGCTCCTCCACCAGCGCATAGCTGGCCGCGGCGACCGGAAGGGTGATGGCGACCGTGAGAACAAGGACGTAACCGAAGTCGCCCTGGAAGGGCAGGATGCCGAACACAGGGAAGACGATCGACAGCACCGCGAGGTGCCAGATGAAGATGCCGTAGGACCAGCGTCCGAGCGTCGCGGCCACCGGCGACTCCAGCCAGCGGTGCCCGCGCGCGTCCGGGTCCCGCAGCACCAGCGGCGCGAGCAGCGCGAAGCCGATGATCGCGCCCAGCCCCATCTTCACCGCGTACTGCCATGGTTCGGCCCGGGTCAGACCCGCCGGACCGGCCAGATCGGTAGCCGCGAGCAGGAAGGCCACCGCCGCGACGGCCCACATGAGGGGCTGATTCCCGCCGAATTTCCACCAGCGTGATAGCCGAACGCTATGTTCGGCGAGCTCCGCGAGGAGCATGCCCGCGGCGAACCAGGGCAGATATCCGGGCAGCCAGTTGTCCGCGTGGATCGCGTCGGGTGTCGGGACCGGAATGAAATTCCAGCCGAGACTGATGAGGGCGACGGCGACCAGCACCGGCACCCGCCACCGCGCCGCCGGTCCGCGCAGGCGCACCAGCGCGAACGCCAGCAACGGCAGCACCAGATAGAAGGCCACCTCCACCGAGAGGCTCCACATCTGCGTAAGGCCGTCGGTGAGCGTCAGCGGCACGAATACCTGCAACAGCGCCAGGTTCGACACCCAGACCCGAAGGCCCGCGGTTCCGGCGGCGCTTGGCAGCAGCACCAGGACCGCGCACACCACCACCCAGTACGCGGGCAGGATGCGGGCGGCACGATGCCGCAGGTAGTAGCCCACGGGCGGAGCGCTGTCGAGTCCGCGCGCCGCCGCCGCGTGCGGACGCCAGAGCAGGAAGCCGGACAGTGCGAAGAACACCGCCACCGCCATGTCGAACCGGCCCCACACCCGTCCGACGACCGGCGTGCCCGCTGCGCCGGTCTGGAAGGCGACATGGGTCAGCAGCACACCGAGCGCGGCCATACCGCGCATGCCTTCCAAGGCGGGCACGAACGCGCGGGGGCGCACCCGTTCGGTCGCGGGCGCGGTGCTGGGCAGGGTTGCGGTCATCGGGCTCCAGTCTGCCTCGGCGGGTCCACAGTTGATAACCCGACGTTTCAGATTTCGCGCTAGACTCGGGCGATTTCTCGGCCGTTTCCGGCCTCGACGCCGCATGGTACGACATCGGACTGTTAGTGTCGGGGCTCACGAGTGCCGCGGCGTGCCCGCAGTACTCGCCGGAGCGACCTGTGTTCTACGACGAGGAGAGTTTGCATGGCACTGAGTGCCGGTACCAGAAGGACGGTGGCCTGCCTGCTCGTGGGTCTCGGCGCGTTGCTGATCGTCGCCGCAATCATGATCCCGACCTACACCGTCGACAAACTGGCGAAAACTCCCCTCGACTTGGAGATCACCACTATCGCGACGAACCAGCAGAATGAGGACAGCCTGGTACTCGACTCCAAGTCGCTGACCGCTCCGGAAGGCTCGGCGAAGGTCGACACCAACGTCCCGCTGGTCTCGCAGCGCTTCCTCACCGTCGAGGACCCGGCCGACGCCCACCAGATGACGGTGCAGGCGGGCCAGACGCTGCGGCGCATCGACAAGCAGGGCGACACCGGCCTGCTCACCGCGACCGTCGACCGGGTGACCATCGACCGGGTGACCGGTGAGCCCGTCAGCACCCAGCCGAACGGTTCGATCGCGGTGACCGCGAACCTGGAGGGCCAGAGCATCGCGGAGCCGGTGCAGCACACCGGTCTGCAGTACCGATTCCCGATCGGCACCGAGAAGAAGACCTACCCGTACTTCGATCTCAACGTTCGCAAGACCTTCGACGCGAACTTCATCGAAGAGACCGAGATCAACAACACGAAGGTCTACCACTTCCAGATGTCGGTGCCCGCCACCAGCCTCTGGGACGTCGTGCAGGCGCCGACCAACCGGCTGAGCCTGCCCGCCGCCAAGTGGGGCGTCGAGGGCGGCGATGCCCCGGTGACCATGACCCGCTACTACACCAACACCCGTGACCTGTGGGTGGAGCCGCAGACCGGCACGGTCGTCAAGGGCGGCGAGGCGCTGCACCTCTACTACTCGCGCACCGCGGACAAGCCGGAGGTCACCGCGCTGAAGTCGCACCTGGTGTTCGACGAGAACACGATCGAGTCGCAGCTGTCGGTGGCCAAGGAGAACATCGACAAGCTGTCGCTGTACGGCCGGATCCTGCCGATCATCCTGGGCGTCCTCGGTGTGATCGCGCTGATCGTCGGTGTGGTTCTCGGCATTCGCGGCGGCTCGGCTCCGACGCCCGCGCGGGCGGGCGGGGCCCCGTTCCAGCGTCCGGGCGGTTCGGCTCCGACCAGCCCGGCCCCGCGCGTCAACCGCGGCGCCGACGACGCGCCGACCGAACAGATTCGGATCGATAAGCAGCCCTGACCGGCTGAGCGTTCCTGAATTCGGCTCCCCCGCCCTCCGGCGGGGGAGCCGAATTCGTTTCGGTCAGCCGACCGGGCGCAGCGGTTCGGGGCGCGCCGTGTGGTCGGCCGCGCGCAGGACCATGACGGCGACCACGACGGTGGTGGTGGCCGCGACCGATACCGCCATGGTGATCAGCGCCGGAATCGAGCGGGCCAGCGACAGCATCAGGGTGACTTCGACGACCAGGCCGAGCCAGGTGACCAGTGCGAGGGAAGTGCGGTCGACGGCGATGGCCGAGAGCACCGCGCCTTGCAGCACGGCCAGCAGCGCGCCGTGCAACGCGAACAACCACAGCAGGCCCTGGATCGGGGCGTAGTCCTCACCCGCGAGCAGCGGGGCGAGCGGCGCGGCCAGCGCGGCCCCGAGCACGGCGACGAGACCGATGCCGCTGAGCACCGCAAGCGCGGCCCGGATCGCGCTCGCCGAGTGCGTCGGCTGCGCCATTCGCGGATAGAGCACGACACCGACCGCCTGCGGCAGCCAGAAGGCGATCTTCGTGGCGATGGTGCCAAGGGCGTAACGGCTGGCGTCCACGTCGTCGAGCACGATCCGGACCACGATCAGGTCCGCCGACGAGAGAGCCATCATCGCCGCCTGCACTTGGGCGGCCCGCAGGACCGGCAGCACTCCGGGCGCGGAGACCTCGCCGGGTTCGTTTCGGGCGCGCTCGGACGGCGCACCTGCGACGATCCTGGCCAGCACTGCCGCCGTCGCGATGCCGCATGCGGCGGCCCACAGCGCGATCGTCGCGCCGCCGCCCAGCGCGAGGATTATCAGCGCGGGCGCGACCCGGGCGACCCCGGCGGCGCCGAGCACGACTCCCAGCGCCCGAAACCGCTTGCTGCCCTGCAGCACGCCCTGCTCGCCGGACAACAGCACCAGCGCGGGCGCCGCGCCCAGTGCCGCCGCGGTGGCGGCCACTCCGGCGTGCAACGTGACGGCGACCAGCGGCACCAGCACCGCGGCCACCAGGGCGACGATCACCGCGCAGCGCCACTGCAGCCCGCGCAGCGCCGCCGTTCCCGCGCCGCGAACGAGTTCCCTGGCCACCACGTTCTGCAACGCCAGCGCGGGCACCGCGCACAGCAGCTGGACGGCGAGCAGACTCGCGAACTCGCTGTACCCGGTGACGCCCAACCACCGCCCGGCCAGCAGTTGCAGCAGATACCCGGCGACGTTCGCGGTCATCGCACCGGCCGTCACCCACGTCAGATCCGCCACCACAGGAAACCGACGGACAGCAGACACGACGCCCATCGTCCCACTCGCACGGACCACCGCCCGTCGCGCCCCGCCGGACCATGGGACAGGCAATGCGCTCGCCGGCGTCCCGACAGTCTTCGGCCTCGACAGGCTCGCGACCACACAGCACGCACCCTGGTCCTCGTCATCCTCGCGGCAGCACATCACCCCAGATCAGACGGTGCGCCCGCCAGCTGATACCGGAGTACGGCCCGGCTGCGACGGCGCTGGTACACAGCACCCCCGCGGTCCCCCCGGGTTCAGCCGTGACATTTCCGCGCCGACGCCGCTGGATCGGCGGCGGTGGTGGCCGGGACGTACAGTGCTCAGGCGTGAGCGGGAGCGGTCGGACTCGAGCGGTGGTCGCGGCGTACAGCGCGGCCGTGGCGTTGCTCGTCGCCGGGCCGTTGCTCGCGCCGGGGTATCTGCTGTTGCGGGATGCGGTGAGCACGCCGCGCAGCTATCCGACCGACGCGGCGCTCGGTCTCGGCGATGCCGCGCCGCGGGCGGTGCCGCAGGACGCTCTGCTCGCCGCGTTGTCGTCGTTCGGGGACGGCGGGCTGGTGGTCAAGGCGATCCTGCTCTGTGCGCTCTGGGCTGCGGGGTACGGAGCTGCTGCGCTCGCGCGCGAACTGCTGCGCGCGTCGCTCGGCCCGCAGCTGATCGCCGCGACAGTCGCGTTGTGGAATCCGTACGTGGCCGAACGCCTGCTCCAGGGGCACTGGAGCCTGCTCGCTGGCTACGCGGCGTTGCCGTGGACAGCGCTGACCGCCTACCACCTCCGATCAGCGGCCACCGTGAAGCGACGCCGACGCCGACGCGGCGGCACAGCGGCACGGCGCGCGATCATCCGAACGGCATCCGCGTGGGCGGCCCTCGCCGGATCGCTCGCCGCGGCCGGGCTCACCCCGACCGGCGCGCTGCTCGCGGGCGCAACCGCGATCGCGCTGGTGCATCGACGCCAACTGCCAGGGACGCTCGTGCTCTGGCTCGCCGCTTCCGCGCCGTGGCTGGTCGCGACCGTGCTGTCCGGTGCCGGTGCGGAACCCTCCGATCCCGCGGGCATCGCCGCGTTCGCCGCGCGGGCCGAACCCGGCCTCGGCACGCTCGGGAGCCTGGCCGGTCTCGGCGGGATCTGGAACGCCGATGCGGTGCCGGACTCACGCACCACGCCGCTGGCCGCGATCGCCACCCTGGTGCTGCTGGCGATCGTCGCGCTGGGCCTTCGCTCCGTGGCGACCGGCGGGGCCGACCCCGACAACCGCCACGTCCGCCGGGCATTGCTGTTGCTCGCGGCCATCGCGATCCTGTTCCCCGCGCTCGGCGCGACCGCGTGGGGCATGCACACCATGGAGTGGCTGGTCGCCCACGTGCCCGGCGCGGGTCTGCTGCGTGACACCCAGAAGTACGCGGCCCTGGCCATGCCCGCTTTCGCTCTGTGCGCGGCGGCTGGTTGCGCGGCGACGGCCCGGCGTCTGCTCCGCGCGGACACGGACTCGGCAATGGAGCGGCCCGCGATTACGTACCCGACAACGTCGGACCTGACAACGGCCCGACCCGAGACGACGTACCCGACAACGCGACCCGCGAGGACGTCCCCAGCCACGATGGCAGCCGTCACAGCGGTGTTCGCGGCGCTGATCGTTTTGCCGCTCTACGACCTCGCCTGGGGTGTCGGCGGGG
Organism: Nocardia sp. NPDC047038; assembly: GCF_040644075.1. Classification (NCBI taxonomy): domain Bacteria; kingdom Bacillati; phylum Actinomycetota; class Actinomycetes; order Mycobacteriales; family Nocardiaceae; genus Nocardia; species Nocardia sp. NPDC047038. Next base: position 452,291 of record NZ_JBEYVQ010000002.1, read on the forward strand.
CCGTGCGTCCGGTGCACTATCCCCCGGGTTGGCAACAGGTCGCCGAACGAATGGACGGTCCGGGCGACGTCGCGGTGCTGCCGGGCGGCATGTTCCGCAAGTTCCGCTACAGCGGCGCGTCCCCCGTACTCGACCCCGCCCCGCGCATGCTGCCCAACGACGTCTTGCAGACCGGCGAGTTGCCGGTGCGCGGACGTACGGTCTCCGGTGAGGGCGCCCGCGCCAGAGAAGTGGAGAAACTGCTGCTCCACGGTGGCGCACCTGCCGACCTGGCCCGCCTCGGCGTGGGCTGGATTCTCGTCGAACGGACCACTCCGGGCCCGCTCGGCGCATCGGCGTCCACTCTCGCCCAGGTCGAACAGGTCTACGAGGACACCGCCCTCGCGCTGTATCGCGTGCCCGATGTCATCGAGCGCGGTGCATCGACAACCACGCAACGCTCCATCGCCATCGCGGCCCACGTGCTCTGGGCCGCATTGCTCATCGCAGGCCCACTGATCGCCCTCGGCACACGAGTCCGATCCCGGAGGAGACCGCGGAACTGATCACGGCGCTCGCCGTCACGCGCTCCGCAGCGCGTCCAGCCTGCGCCGCGTCGCCTCCAGCGCCGTCTGCTGCGCGGTGAGTCGCGCGGCGATGCGGTCGAGCTCGTCCCGCAGGCCGGGGCACATGTCGACGCTGAGGCCGTGCTCGCCGTCGCGCACACAGTCCAGGTACCGCCGGATGGCAGCGGCGTTCAGCCCCGCTCCGAGCATGACCCGAATCTGCGCGACCACGGCGACGGCGGACTCGGCGTAATGCCGGTATCCGTTCGCGTCACGCTCGGGCACCAGCAGCTCTTTCTCCTCGTAGTGCCGCAGGGCGCGCGCACTCACCCCGGTGCGTTCCGCGAGTTCCCCGATGAGCACTCGTCCTCCTCAGCTTGACCTTCACGCCGACGTGAACTCCTACCATCGGGCACCGTGACCTCACGACCAACACCCACCCGCACCGTTGTCATCCACGGCTACCACGCGACGCCCGGCGACCACTGGTTCCCTTGGCTCGCCGACCGCCTCGCAGCCGTGGGCATCCCGGCACACGTCCCCGCCATGCCCGACCCCGGTGATCCCGATCCGGACGCGTGGCTCGCCGCCACCGCGAGGGCCGTCGGCACTCCCGACGAGGGCACCACCGTGATCGCACACAGCCTCGGCTGCCTGACCGTCCTGCGCTACCTCGCGGCGCTTCCCGGCCGGTGGCGGCTCGGCCACCTGGTACTGGTCGCGGGCTTCCTCGACCCGCTACCCGCGCTGCCCGACCTCGACGGCTACATCGCATCCGGCTGCGACGTGAGGGCGATCCCCGCGCATGTGACCCGGCTGACCGTTTTCCGCTCCGACGCGGACGAGTGCGTCCCCACCGCGCACACCGACCGCCTCGCCGCCCTCCTCGGTGTCAGCGCGCGAACGATCCCCGGTGCGGGCCACTTCCTCGCCGACGACGGCGTCACCGAACTCCCCGAAGTGCTCGACGTACTTCGGACAGCGCACCCCTGGCCCAACGCGCTGTGGGCTTCTCCGGCATGAACCGGCTACCGTGCCGCCTCGTCCCCGCCCGGCGGCGACAACTCAGTCCACCGTCCGCGGCGCGATCAACCCGCTCGTGTGCTCGCCGCGGGCGGCCGCCGCCAATACTTCGTAGACTCCGTTTCCGGTTTGCTCCCAAGAGAATTCGCGCGCGCGGGCGCGGGCCTTCTCCCCCATGACCGTGCGTGCGCCGGGATCGTCCAGCAGGTCGCCGACGGCGTCGGCCAACTGGGCGACGTCGTCGACCAGGATTCCGGTGGCGCCGTCCACGATGGAATCGGTGAGCCCGCGCGAGCTGCGATAGCCGACCGTCGGAACACCGTGCTGGGCCGCCTCGATCACCGCGAGCCCCCACCCCTCCTTCCGGGAAGGCAGCACGTGCACCCAGGCGCGCGCGAGGAGTTCGTGCTTGCGGCGCTCGTCCACGTGCCCGTGGAAGGTGACGGCGTCGGCGATACCGAGTTCGCGGGCGTTGTCCCGCAAGTTGTCCGCCCACCAGCCGCCGCCGATCACGTCGAGGCGCAGACCCGGGATGCGGTCACGCAGCCGGGCCACGGCCGCGAGCGCGTCCTCGATCTGCTTGTGCGGCACCAGCCGGGACAGCACCACGACAGTTGGTGTGGGAGTGCGGGTTTCCGCGGCGCCGGTGGGTGCGTCCACTGGAACAGGTTCGGCCCCGTTGCGAACCACCGCGATTCGGGAACGGTCCACACCGAGGGTGGCCAGCTCTTCCGCCGACGGCAGGGAAACGGTCAGGTATTGATTGCGGCGGTGCACGCGGGGCGACAGCCACGACTCGATCCACCAGCCGACGCGGCCGACCAGCCGGCCCGCGACCGGCCACTGTTCCCGGTGACCGTGGTGCACCAGCACCACCGACGGGGCCGCGGTGACGGCGGTGGCGAAGAACGGTATGCCGTTCTGGGTGTCGATCACCGCGTCCGGCCGCACGCCGCGCAACGGGCCGAGACCGATCCTGCCGAGCAGGAGCGCGGCCAGCGCTCGCGGGTACACCGTGTAGCGTCCGCCCGCCCTGCTGATGGTGATGCCGTCGACGCGTTCGCGCCGCGGCGCCCCCGGATAGCGGGCGGTACGGAGGGTGACTCGAACCCCGCGCGCCGCGAGCTGCGCGCCGACCTGCTCGAGGTACCGCTCGCTGCCGCCGCCCTGTGGGTGCCCGGTGTCGCGCCAGCAGAGCAGGAGGACTTCGCGCACGGTGGAGCTTCTCTCGGTCAGTAGGTCCCGGTGGGAATGTCGGACGTCGCGCTACACCCTATCCCGAGCACCCGCCCGAGCAGGCCGGCATCCGGGTTGTGCGAGACTCGGCGCCGTGCTCAAAGCCGCGAAGACGCCGACACGCAGGAGTTCGCCTCGGTTCGCCCGCCGGGCGACCCTGCGCCGGTCGCTGCGACTGCTCGGCAGTTTCCGGTTCGAGCAGACCGACCCGGCCCTGTTCTACGGAAATCTGGCCGCCGACAGCGCGGCGCTGATCGCCGACTTCTACGCCGATCTCACCGGCCGGTCGCTGGACGGGGCGACGATACTCGACGTCGGCGGCGGTCCGGGCTACTTCGCGGACGAGTTCGCCCGTACGGGGGCTCGCTACATTCCGGTGGAGCCCGACCCGACGGAGATGCACGCCGCGGGCCTTTCCGTGGCGGGCGCGGTCCGCGGGTCCGGGATGGCGCTGCCGTTCCGCGACGACGCGGTCGACATCTGTTTCTCGTCGAACGTCGCCGAACATGTCTCGAAGCCGTGGGTGATGGCCGACGAGATGGTGCGGGTGACCAGGCCGGGCGGGCTGATGGTGCTCTCCTACACGGTGTGGCACGGCCCGTTCGGCGGCCACGAGACCGGGCCGTGGCACTACCTCGGTGGCGAGTACGCCGCCCGGCGGTATCGGCGCAAGCACGGGCGCGAACCCAAGAACAGGTTCGGCACGTCGCTGTTCGCGGTGCGGGCCGCTGACGGATTGCGCTGGGCGGCACGTACTCCGGCGGAGGTTCACACGGTCTTCCCGCGCTACCACCCCCGCTGGGCGTGGTGGTTGATCCGGGTGCCGATGGTGCGCGAGTTACTTGTGAGCAATCTGGTCGTGGTGGCAACCAAAAGTTAGCCGAAGTACGGCTCCAGCCATCCGCGACGCCAGTGCCGCTTCCCACAGGGAGCGTGCACGGGCTCGCTCCACGGCGATTCGCGCATAGCCAACCCGACGGTCTCGAGCGTGGTGAGCCCGACCAGGTCGGCCAGCATCCCTACGGCGGCGACCGCCTCCGCGGCCTGCATAGCCGCCGTCGCCTGCTCGATTGTCAGGGTGCGTCCGGGTAGGAACGAGACCACCCACCCGCCGCTGCCGACACTCTTAGCCTGATGCTCGGTTTGATCACTGGTCATCAGCGACCGGCCGATCACTTGCACCGCCATGACTCGGACTCCCCAGTTTGCGGTAACGATTCGGTAATGGAGCGAGCTGATATGTCGATACAGCATCCCCCTTCCAGCAACAGAACGCAATAGTGCGTTCTGCGAAAAGCGAACCGAGAGGTCGGGATTCACACCGGCCAGGGCGTCGCCGCGCCGGAAAACTGGAACAGGTTACAGACAATGCGGGGGCAAAACTGTAACGTGTTCTCATGCACTACGACAGCTTGTTCATCGGCGGCCGCTGGACCGCGCCAGCCACCGCCGAGCGCATCCAGGTCATCTCGCCGGCCACGGTCGAGCCGGTGGGCAGCGTCCCCGCGGTGAGCCGGGCGGATGTCGACGCCGCGGTCGCCGCGGCCAGGCACGCCTTCGATCACGGACCGTGGCCCGCCACGCCCCCGAAGGAGCGAGCCGAGGTACTCACCCGCGCCGCCCGGCTGATCGAACAGCGTTCCGCCGATCTGCTCGCCGCGCTGACCGCCGAGGTCGGCGCGCCGCAAATGATCGCGATGACGCTGAACCAGCTGCCCGCGGTCGCCGCACTGGACGCCTACGCGGCCCTGGCGGAGTCCTTCCCGTGGTCGGAGACCCGGGTGGGCGGGTTCGGCACCACTCGGGTCACCCGCGAGCCGCGCGGTGTCGTCGCGGCGGTGACCGCGTGGAACGTCCCTCTGTTCCTCGCGGTCAACAAGCTCGCGCCCGCCCTGCTGGCCGGTTGCACCATCGTGCTCAAGCCCGCCCCGCTGACTCCGCTCACGGCGAACCTGGTCGCCGACATCTTCACCGAGGCGGGCCTGCCCGAAGGCGTGCTCTCGGTGCTGCCCGCCGAGCCCGACGCGGCCGAGTACCTCGTCTCGCACCCCGGCGTGGACAAGGTGACCTTCACCGGAAGCACCGCGGTCGGCCGCAAGATCGGCGCCATCGCCACCGGTCAGCTCAAGAGCGTCTCGCTCGAACTCGGCGGCAAGTCGGCGGCGATCCTGCTGCCCGACATGGACGTCGCGGCCAATATCCCGGTGCTCGCGTTCTCCGGCCTGATGAACAGCGGGCAGGGCTGTGTCGCGCAGACCCGCATCCTCGCCCCGCGCAGCCGGTACGACGAGATTCTCGACGCGCTGGTCGAACACGTGAAGACGATGAAGGTGGGCGACCCGAACGACCCGAGCGTGCAGCTGGGTCCGCTGATCTCCGAACGCCAGCGCGATCGGGTCGAGGGCTACATCGCCAAGGGCAAGGCCGAGGGAGCGCGACTCGTGCTCGGCGGCGGTCGCCCGGAGGGGCTGGACCGGGGCTGGTTCGTCGAGCCGACGATCTTCGCCGACGTGGACAACAAGTCGACCATCGCCCAAGAGGAGATCTTCGGACCGGTGCTTTCGGTCATCCCGTACGAGACCGAGGACGAGGCCGTGGCCATCGCCAACGACTCGGTCTACGGTCTCGCGGGCTCGGTGTGGACGACCGATATCGAACACGGCGCCGAGATCGCGGCGCGGGTGCGCACCGGCACCTTCGCGATCAATTGGTACGCGTTCGATCCGAGTTCGCCGTTCGGCGGTTACAAAGCCTCCGGACTCGGCCGCGAGAACGGCCCGGAGGGTCTCGATTCGTTCTGCGAGCAGAAGTCCCTGCTCATGCCGCTCGGCTGGACCGGCTGATCACTCCGGTGGCATGACCACACGCAGCAGCGGAGCACGGTTGCCGTAACGCCGGGGTGGTGCGTCGACGATCTCGACGCGCCACCCGGGCGGCAGCACCGCGCGCAGCCGTCCCGCGGCCCGGCGCAGCGGGGTGCTCACGGTCTCGAACTCGAATTCGGCCACCATCGGGGCAACCGACATCGTCATCTCCGGATCGGCCATGCTCCATCCACCTCTCGCGTCGATCTCGCCGTGCGCCGCGGCATCGCGGGTCCGATATCGGTAGGGAAGTCGTTCAGTCGATCAGTTAACCGCCAGTAATCCGACTGGGTGATGCGGAAGGAAGAACACGCCAAGCATAGGTTACGAATACACGAAATCTCTCGACAAGATCATTACCCCCTTTCCCATCCGGCTAAACCGATCGGTCCGTGGGAATTTCGCGAACTAGAGTGTGACGCGGGACACCGATCCGACCGCCCGACTCCCGAGCGCCGAGGTCGGCACAACCGAAACATCTCCCCCGCAAGGTTATTCGCCGTACCAGGCACTTCACCCCGGTGCGTTCACCGGCCCAGCGACCGGCGATACGCGGCCGGTGTCGCGCCCGTCGCCGCACGCAGGTGCGCCCGGAGCGCGGTGACGCTGCCGAACCCGGCCTTTACCGCGACGACTTCCACTGGCAAACGCGTGGTTTCCAGAAGCTCGCGCGCCCGTGCGGTGCGCTGGGCATCCAGCCACCGCCGCGGCGTGGTGCCGACTTGCGCCTTGAAACGGCGGATGAAGGTCCGCTCGCTCATCAGCGCGTGCGCGGCCAGCGCCGAAACATCGACCGCCGCAACTGGTTCCGCCACCGCCCAGGCCAGCGTCGCGGCGAGACCGCCATCGGTACGCGCGGCGGGTGCGTCCGGAATGTATTGCGCCTGACCGCCTTCCCGGTGCGGCGCGGTGACGTTCCACCTGGCCAGCTCCGCCGCCGCGTGCGCGCCCAGCTCGCGGCGGACGATGTGCAGGCACAGATCGAGACCCGCCGACAGCCCGGCCGAGGTCAGCACTTCACCGTCATCGACGTAGAGGGCCGTCGGGTCCAAACGCACCGCCGGATACAGCTCGGCGAACTCGTCGCAATAGGCCCAGTGCGTAGTCACGCGTCGTCCGTCCAGCAGCCCGGCCTCGGCCAGGACGAACGCGCCGACGCAGATGCTCACCATGGTCGCGCCCCGCGCGGCCGCGCCGCGCAATGCGACGAGCGCCTCCCGTGGGGTGGGCAGCGTCGGGATACCGATGCCGGGCACGACGACGACATCGGCTTCCGCCAACGCTTCCAGCCCGTGCTCCACGCGCAATTCGAAGCCGTTGGGTGTCCACACCGGACCGGGACGCACCCCACAGGTCCGCATCTCGAACCCGGACGGCTCGCCGGTCTTGCCCGGCCCGTGCCGGAACGCCTGAACAGCACAGGCCAGGTCGAAGGCCATCACCCCGTCCAGCGCGAGCGCCACGACTTGCTTCATCGTCCCCAGTTTGGCACGAATCCGAGCAATACTGTCATTTCCGCCACTCGCCGCGGATCCGGACACACGCTTGACTTCAGTGCACACCGAGTTCCGACCAGAAGGAGGAATCGTGGCCGCACCGACGGGCCTCGACTGGGCATGGGCCACCCGCACCGGGGGCGCTCTGTCGAAAGAGCAACGCCGCGCGTTGGCCGTCGCGACCGCCCGCACGCTGCCCGCCATGGCGCCCAACCGGCTCCGGCTGGCACTGGGCAGGCGGGGACGCGGGCGGCTGGAGTTCGCCGGCCTGCGGTTACCCGACTCCCAGCTCGCCGTCGCGGCGGAGACCGAGGCGCGGGAGTCGCTGTCGCCGCACGTGCTGAACCATTCGCTGCGGACCTACTACTTCGGACGGGTCCTGGCGGATCTCGACGGCGCCGCCTACGACGACGAGCTCGTCTACGTCTCCTGCCTACTGCACGACCTGCAACTCGAACATCCCACGCCCGGACGGTGTTTCGCCGTGGTCGGCGGCGAACGGGCGGCCGCCGTCGCACTGGGCGCGGGCGCGCCGCCGGAACGGGCCGAAGCGATCGGCGCGGCCATCGCCGCCCACATCACGCCCGGGGTCGCCGACGATCTCGGCGACCCCGGCGGCTTCGTCTCCGCGGGAGCCTCGGTGGACGTACTCGGGACGCGACTGGCTGAACTGGACCGCGAGTGGGTCGCCGAACTGCTGCGGCGGCACCCGCGACTGGAGTTCGCACGGCATGTCGTCGCCGCCTTCCGAGCGGAAGCGAAGGCGATGCCGAAAGGCCGGATTCATTGGCTCAACAGGGCGGGTTTCCTGGCCATGATCCGGATGTCCCCGTTCGCCGAATAACCAAGCCGCCCCGTCAGACCGATCGGTATGCTCAACGTTATGAACGGTGTCACCGGCATCGCAAGCGCACGGCACAAGCTTGCTCGCGCGGGACACCACATCAATGACCTCGAACGCATGATCTCGGAATACCAGAACGCGAACCAGGTCGAAGTCCGAGTCGACCTTTCCCCGAGCCAGGAATACGAGAACGAGATCGATTGCCAGGTAGCCGCGGTGAGCGTATCCGAGGTGCCCGACGAGTGGGGACTGATCACCGGTGACGCGCTCACCAACTCGAGGGCCGCACTCGACCACGCCGTCTACCCGCACGCGGAGCATTTCCCGATCTTGCTGAGCAGCACGGACAGCAGGGGTGAGGAGATATGCGTTCAGGAGATATTCGACGCCACAACCACAGCCATAATTCTCCGCCATCAGCCATATAACGATCCGCAGCCGACACATCACCCACTCGGACTTCTCCGCGAACTCGCCGACCGTGACGCGCACCGCCGAGTGCTCGTCACCAACTCGTTCAGGACCGAGCTGATTTTCGCACCATCGGATGACTACGAAGTCGTGGATATTCCAGGACTGGCAGTCCACGAACTCGTGCCGGGAGCTGTTTTCAAGCATTTCCGTTTGAAGCTTCGCCCTGGGTTCACACAATCTCAGCTCACATACAACAACCGACTCGTGGCGACTGTCGTCGTCAATGTTCCCGATACCGATGACGATGTGCCGCTCGTCGCCTGTATGAGATCGATTCACACACGAGTGTCGGAAATTTTGGATCAGCTCGAAGCCCTCGGGATTCTATAACCGCCACGGTGTCGCCGTTTCCGGCAGCCACGATCCGCGATCTCCGCGCGGTAGAGCGACGACCGCGCTGGACGACAAGCCATGGTTCGTGGAGTGCGGACCGCGCGGAGTGGTCCGGCGAGCTCCACGGCCGACCGCGATGCTCGAAGGGCGCTTCCGGACCGCGCTGAACACGGAAACGTTTGTCTCGCAGAACAAATCGCCCGCACCATCTGCCGAATGGTGCGGGCGAATGCTACTTTGGGTGGAGTGTCAGCCCAGACGCTGCTTGAGCGCCTCGAACTCGTCACGCACGCCGGAAGGCAGCTTGTCGCCGACGAACTCGAACCACTCTTCGATCAGCGGGATCTCCTTGCGCCACTCGTCGGCGTTCACGACGAGCGCCTCGTCGACGTCCTTGGGGTCGACATCCAGCCCCTCCAGGTCGAGCTGCGCGGCGGTCGGCACGTTGCCGATCGCGGTCGCCTCGGCGTGGGCGGAACCCTCGATCCGGCCGATGATCCACTCCAGCACGCGGGAGTTCTCACCGAAGCCCGGCCACAGGAAGCGGCCGTCGCCGCCGCGGCGGAACCAGTTCACGTAGAAGATCTTCGGCAGCTTGCCCGCGTCGGCGTTCTTGCCGACGTTGATCCAATGGCCCAGGTAGTCCCCGACGTGGTAGCCGAGGAACGGCAACATGGCCATCGGGTCGCGGCGGACGGTGCCGACCTTGCCCTCGGCGGCCGCGGTCTGCTCGGAGGACAGCGTCGCGCCCATGAACACACCGTGCTGCCAGTCGAAGGACTCGGTGACCAGCGGGACGGTGGTCTTGCGGCGGCCGCCGAACAGGATCGCCGAGATCGGCACGCCCTGCGGGTCGTCCCACTCGGGCGCCAGGATCGGGCACTGCGCCATCGGCGTGCAGTAGCGGGAGTTCGGGTGCGCGGCCAGCGTCTCGGTCTCGCGCTGGTACCAGTCGTTGCCCTTCCAGTCGATCAGGTGATCGGGCTCGCCTTCCAGGCCCTCCCACCACACATCGCCGTCATCGGTCAGCGCGACGTTGGTGTAGACGGTATTGCCCGCCTCCACGGTCGCCATGGCGTTCGGGTTGGAGCTGCGGTTGGTGCCCGGCGCGACGCCGAAGAAGCCGAACTCGGGGTTCACCGCGTAGAGACGGCCGTCCTTGCCGAAGCGCATCCAGGCGATGTCGTCGCCCAAGGTCTCCGCGCGCCAGCCCGGCACCGTCGGCTGGATCATCGCGAGGTTGGTCTTGCCGCAGGCGCTGGGGAACGCGGCGGCGATGTAGTAGGCCTTGTTCTCCGGGGAGATCAGTTTCAGGATCAGCATGTGCTCCGCCAGCCAGCCCTCGTCGTGGGCCATCGCCGAGGCGATCCGCAGCGAGTAGCACTTCTTGCCGAGCAGCGCGTTGCCGCCGTAGCCGGAGCCGTAGCTCCAGATCTCCCGATCCTCGGGGAAGTGGGTGATGTACTTGGTGTCGTTGCACGGCCACGGCACGTCGGCCTGGCCGTCGGCCAGCGGCGCGCCCACGGAGTGCAGCGCCTTCACGAACGGGCGGTCGGCGCCCAGCTTCTCCAGGGCGGCGGCGCCCATGCGGGTCATCACGCGCATCGACACGACGACGTACTCGGAGTCGGTGATCTCGACGCCCAGCTTCGGGTCCTCGGCGCCCAGCGGGCCCATGCAGAACGGCACCACGTACATGGTGCGGCCCTTCATCGACCCGCGGTACAGCTCGGTCATCGTGGCGCGCATCTCGGTCGGGTCGACCCAGTTGTTGGTCGGGCCCGCGTCGGCCTCGGTCTTCGAACAGATGTAGGTGCGCGACTCCACCCGGGCCACGTCGGAGGGATCGGAGAGGGCGAGGAAGGAGTTCGGCTTCTTCTTCTCGTCCAGCCGCTTGAACGTCCCCGCCGCGACGAGCTGCTCGGTGAGCCGCTCCCATTCCTCGTCGGAGCCGTCTGCCCACACCACTCGATCCGGCTGGGTGAGTTCGGCGACTTCTTGTACCCAGGCGAGTAGTTCGCTGTGCTCGGTCGGCGCCTTGCCGTCGGATCCACGAAGACCAGGAATGGTCGCTGACGTCATGAAAACTCTCCTGAGATGGGCGGCTGTTCGATGCTCCGCCGCCTGGCCCTAGGCCCATGACCAGCGCGAATGCACCGAGCGCCACCGTTGGCGGGAAGGCGCCCGCTCCGACCGGTCGAACGCGCACCCCAGGAGGGCGGCAGATCAGGACTTAGCGGACGCCCAAGTTCCTGAATAGAGGTTAACGCGATGTGACGGCCGGTACGGTATCGGGTTCCTCACTGTGTACCCAATTGGTCGTTCGTTTCAACAGGCGCGATCCAGCGATCGAGGATCCGGACGTCGCGCTCGCATGCGGCGAGCTGCCCCGGCTGCTCGGCCGCCATCCGGCGCAATTCGGCCTCCAGCCGGGCCACCCTGCGATCCGTCTCGACCATTCGCGCGGTGCTTGCCTGGACCACGTGATCGGCCAAAGTGGTCTCCGCTTCCACGAGTGCGGTCACCACGCGCTGCTCGAGCTGCGCTTTTACGTTGACCAACGCGTCGGCGACCCATTGCCGGATGTGCGCTCGATCGGCCAGCTGGCGGCGTGCTCGGACCACCCACGCCGCCGCACCGCCGCCGAGCAGCAACGTTACCGGCACACTCGCGACGTCTAGGGCCGATACCAGGGAGAACGGAGCAACCAGCAAGCGACCCAGACCGACACCGGCCGACGCGCCGAGCGCGATCATAAGGTGATCTTCGACACCCCGATGGCGTGGCTCGGGATCCGGGCCGACCCGAGGGGCCTGGTCGCGCCGCCGCGTAGGCGAACCCCGATCCGTGCTCTCGATCCGGGCGCTCAGTTCGGCGATGCGCTGGTCGATGACGTGGTCGAGGGCGCCGGTCAGTTCGGTGACGGACTGCTGCAGCCGAGTGGGGTAGCCGCCGAGCTCGGCGGGCCGCAGCCGGTCCAGCTCGGCGCGCACGGCGGTGTGCAGCGCCCGGATGCTCGCGCCGATCTCGGTCATCAGGTCCACCCGGGCCAGGTGCAGCTGCCCGCGCAGGGTGGACATCGCGGTGGCGCGCCCCCCGTCGCGACCGGCCAACAGAAGGGCGCGCTCCTCGCGCAGCCGGGCCGCTTCGGCGCCGGAGCGCAGGACCGCCACCTGTTCGGCCACCCGTCGGCGCGTGTCGGCGAGGACCCGGCCGGTCACCGCGCCCGGCCGGTCACCGCCCGCGGCGGCTGCCGCGGTGAGCCGCGCGTGCAATGCGCCGACACCGGAGCGATCGAGCAGTCCGGCGTCGCCCGCGGCGCGTGCGGCGGCCGCGAGCCGCGCCGAGACCGGCACGATGTCCAGATCGCCCGCGCCCGACGCGGCGAGCAACTCCAGGTCGCGCTCCCGCACGGCGTGCCAGTCCCGGTGGGCGTGGACGCCGTTCATGGCGAGCAGCAGGCGGGCGCCGTCCGCGCGCAACCGATCGACCACCCCGAGCGTGTCCGCGCCGATGATGGTGCCCGCGTCGAGCAGGATCAACGCCACCGCGGGCGGGGTGGACTCCGATACGGCGTCGGCGCGGGGTTCCGACAGCGTGAGGCGCGGTTCGAACCGGGCCAACTCGGTGCGCAACAAGGTCGTGTTGACGTCGGCGGGGCCGATCACCGTGACCGCACGAGCGCCACCGGAGTCGTGCACCGCGCGCAGCAGCGCCATACCTTGCGGATTCCATCGCTCCACCACGGCCGCGAGCTCGGGGACGAGCGCGGCGGGGCGCTCGGCTTCGCCGTCGGCGGAGTCGCCCGCCGTATGAGAAGGCGGATCCACCGCGGCAGCCGCACCAGGCGACGCCGATTCCGGCGGCTCAGAGACCGGCACTGCTCATCCGTTCCCATAGTCGGAGGTACCCGTTGTGCACCCGCAACGCGGCGCGGCGGGCGGCCGGGGGCATATCGCTGGTGACTACCGCGTGCCAGCGCGTGGCGCGGGCAAGCGCATCGTCGGCGTCGGAAGGAGCGGGCGCGGAATACCCCGCGGCGAGATGGGCCACTTCGGGCCCCGCCAAGCCCGCGCAGAGCCCGAGCCAGACGGCGTCGTCGCTGTACAGATAGGACTCCAGGAGGTCGCGCGCCCGGCCGCCCTCCTCCGGGACCGCGCGGGCGGCGAGCCGGGCCAGCTCGTCGAGCAGCTCGCCGCCGCGCAGCGCGGACACTTGTTCGTAGCGGCGGTGCAGCAACTGGTGGAGCGCGTCGATGCCGCTGGCCGCGTGCAAGATCTGCAGCAGCGCCTGCGGAGCGAGATCCGGATCGTGCCGTAGGGCCGTGCACGCGCAGGCCACGCCGTACAGATCCCAGCGGCGCAGCAGTTCCTCGCGCTCGGCGGCATCCGGCCCCGGTGCGACGAACAGGTCCGGCGCGAGGAGCAACGCGGGGTCGGCTTGGGTGGCGAGTTTGCGCAGCAGGTCCAGCTCCGCGCCGGTCAGCGCGCCCGCCCTGGTGCGCATCGCGAGCGAGGCGACCACCGGAACCACCGGAAGCCGCAGCTGACTGCCGTACTGCTGGGCCGAGGCCACGGCATCGCCCCAGCGAGAGCCGATCGCGTCGGCTTTGTTCAGCACCGCGATCGTGCGCTGCGGCGGCAGCGTGGCCAGCACCCTCCGATCGGCCGGCGTCGGCGCGGCCGACAGCACGTAGACGACGATGTCGGCGTCGAGGTCGGGGTCGGGCGCATCCGGCCGGTCCACCGGATCGGTCTCCACCGCAGACATGAGCGCGAGCGCGTGCAGCACCGTTGTCCGCCCCGCGTGCGCGCGCCCGGTCACCTGGATGCGCGGCGGCTTGCGCCACGCGCTGACGGCCGCCGCCGCAGCGTACCCGATCTGCGGATCCCGCCCGGTGCCGAAGCGCAGTTCGGCGAGCAGCTTGTCGAGCTGATCGTGCGCGGACGTCGGCACGCCACGCTCCCGCAGCGGCCCATCGGAATCAGTGGCTGTCGGCATGCTGCACCCACCCCCTTTTACGGTGCGCAATTGTGTCAGAAGTCGGCTCGCCGGGCAGGTTCGACGGGCTCAGCTGCCACTGAAGTATTTGTTCGCGGTGCGCACCATCCAGTTCGGCGCGTATTTCCCCACCGTCGCGAGCACCTTCGCCTGCGCGCCGATCTCGTAGTGCACCTTCGGCAGCCGGGCGCGCTTGCGGGTGGCCTCCCAGATCCCGGCCGCGACGTCGTCGGCGGTCAGTCGTACACCCAGCGATTTCGTCGTCCCGGTCGTCACGCCGTCCACCATGGCCGTGGCCACGAACAGCGGCCAGATCGCGAGCACGCGGATGTCGTGGCGCTCCCATTCCAGGTCGAGCGCCTCGGTGAAGCTCTTGACGGCGGACTTGGTCGCACCGTAGCTCGCGAGTTCGGCCTGGCCGTAGATCGCCGAAGCCGAGCACAGGTTGACCACCTGCGCGCCCGGCGTGTCGCGCAGGTAGCGGAACGCACTGTGTGTCCCGGTGAGCACGCCCACCACGTTGACCTCCACGATCGCCCGATGGGCGGCGATGTCGATCTCCTCGAACGGCCCCGCGCGCAGGATCCCGGCGTTGTTGACCAGGATGTCCAGTCGTCCCGTCGCGGCGTGGAACTCCGCGAGCCGCTCCGCCCACTGCGTGGCGTTCGTCACATCGAGCACTCCTGTGTTAACTACGCCACCCTTGGCTGTGATATCACCGGAAAGCCTGGTCAGCCCGACTTCATCGATGTCGTAAGCCCCGACTTGGTATCCCTGCGCAGCGAAAAGCAAGGCCGTGGCCCGCCCGATGCCCGCCGCCGCGCCGGTGATGAATACTGTCGGTCTGCTCATGCCGGGGAGTCTAGTGCCGGGAATGCCGTGTATCGCGGGGTTCCCAGACGCCCGGTCGGTCACTTACCCTGCAGAAGTGGTCGGCACCATAACCGGTGCGCAGCTTGAACTTTCGCATGCGGCAACCGACCTCGAAGATGAGGAGGTTGCGATGACCGCGAATGTCATCGGCGCTGTCGACCGGGAGCCCGCCTGTCCCGCGGACCGCAAGCCCTTGCTGCCCAGCACGGACCCGTTCCATCGACCGCCGAAAGGGTTCGCGGCCAAGGCGCCGGGCACCATTCTGCGCAGCAGGAAGATCGAAGTGGCGCTGTTCGGAATTGTCCCGCAACAGGTCTCGGCCTGGCAGTTACTCTACCGCAGCTGTGATCTGCACGGGGCACCGGAAGCGGCGATCACCACCGTCCTGCTTCCGATCGGCGCGGAACCGGACCAGGATCGCCCGCTGCTGGCCTTCCAGACCGCGATGGACGCGGTGACCGAGAAATGCTCGCCGTCCTACGCGCTGCGTCACGGCTCGCGGGCGCTCGGTTCGATCACCCAGTTCGAATGGCTCCTGGTCGCGAACGCGCTGCGACGCGGCTGGGCCGTGAGCATCGCCGACCACGAGGGACCGCACGGTAACTTCGGCGCGCCGCGCGAGCCCGGCTACCGCGCGCTCGACGGCATCCGCGCCGCCCTGCGCTTCGACCCCCTCGGGCTCGGCCCGGAAACCCGCGTCGCGGTGTGGGGCTACTCCGGCGGCGGCATGGCCAGCTCGTGGACGGTGGAGATGGCGCCGACCTACGCCCCCGAACTCGACATCGTCGGCGCGGTGCTCGGCGCCCCGGTCGGCGACCCGCGCCAGGTCTTCGACCGGCTCAACGGCACGCCCTTCGCGGGTCTGCCCGCCATCGTCATCGCCGCCCTGCGCAGGCTGTATCCCGCGTTGAGCTCGCTGATCGACAACGAGCTCAGCCCGGACGGCCACCGGTTCGTCGTCCGCGCCGAGAACGCGACGCCGGTCGGCGCGATCCTCGGGCTTGCGGGCAAGAAGGTGGACGACTTCCTCGACCGCCCGCTCGCCGAGGTGCTCGACACCCCGGAGCTGCGGGCGATGTTCGACGATCTGCGGCTCGGCAATACGACGCCGGCCTGCCCGCTGCTGGTGGTGCAACCCATCCACGACCAGGTCATCCACATCGAGGGCATCGACGGCCAGGTGGCCCGCTACCGTCGCGGCGGCGCCGCGGTGACCTACGTTCGCGACCGGCTCAGCGAGCACTTCTCGCTGCTGCCGCTGTCCACGCCGATCAGCCTGGACTGGCTGGCAGACCGGTTCGCCGGGCAACCGGTGAGCGACGCGGGCGACAGCACTGTCTGGTCGGTCGCGGCCTCACCCTCGGGCGTGCGCGGACTGCTGGAGATGGCGGTGACCGCGGCCAAGGTCGCGCTCGGAAGACCGCTGCGTCAGCAACGGCCGACCGAGCCGAGGATCGCGCCCGCGCGCGCCGCCTGACCTCCTGCTCAGCGGCCCGTGCACAACCGCTTGCCGCACTGATCGCCGGATGCTGGACAATGGACGCCGTGAACGACGCCGCGAACCATACTGCCGAGTCAGTTCCGGGCCCGCCGTCCACAGCTTCGGCTCCGGCCGAGGGCGGGCCCAGGCACAAGACCGGCTCCCGCCTGTACCCACGAGTCACCAGCTTCCGGTCGCGCAGGGGCGCGCTGACCGCCACCCAGCAGCAATCCTGGGACCGGATGTGGCCCTCGATCGGCCGCGAGGTCGCCGACGAGCCGCTGGACGCCGCCGCCTGGTTCGGTCGCGACGCTCCGCTGGTCATCGAGATCGGCTGTGGCACGGGCACCGCGACG
The DNA here is from genome assembly GCF_040644075.1 of Nocardia sp. NPDC047038. Taxonomy (NCBI): domain Bacteria; kingdom Bacillati; phylum Actinomycetota; class Actinomycetes; order Mycobacteriales; family Nocardiaceae; genus Nocardia; species Nocardia sp. NPDC047038. Next base: position 468,816 of record NZ_JBEYVQ010000002.1, read on the forward strand.
GCCGTCATGGCGCAGGCCGAACCGCACCTGAACCTGATCGGCATCGAGGTGTATCAGCCCGGCCTGGCGCAGTTGGTGCAGCGCATCGAGCGCGAAGGGATCGAGAACATCCGCCTGCTGCGCGGCGACGCGGTCGACGTACTGGAAAACATGATTGCCGAGGAGTCGCTGACCGGCGTCCGGGTGTTCTTCCCCGACCCGTGGCCGAAGGCGCGCCATCACAAGCGGCGGCTGCTGCAACCCGCGACGGTCGCGCTGATCGCCAACCGCCTGAAGCCGGGCGGTGTGCTGCACGTCGCCACCGACCACGCGGGCTATGCCGAGCACATCCACGCGGTCGGCATGGCGGAGCCCCTGCTCTCGGGTCTCAACGAGGCGACGGGCGGTGTCAGCGCGGAGCATCGCGCCACCGCGCCGATCGGTTTCGAGCGGCCCGTCACGAAATTCGAGGGCAAGGCACATCGCGCCGGTAGCGCCATCACGGAGCTCATATGGGGGAAGATCGACCGATGAGCGTCAGTGAAATGGCCCACGAAGTGGTCGATGTTGCCGGGGAGGTGCACGGCGGCGGAGCGGAAGGTCTGGGCAGCTCGGGGCCGGACGTGCGCCGCGTCCTGTTGGTGTGGGACGCCCCGAACCTCGACATGGGCCTCGGCGCCATTCTGGGCGGTCGTCCGACCGCCGCCTACCGCCCGCGGTTCGACGCGCTCGGCCGCTGGCTGCTGGCCCGGACCGCGGAACTGTCGGTGGGCGCGGTGCATCGGGTGGAACCCGAGGCCACCGTTTTCACCAACATCGCGCCCGGCACCGCCGACGTCGTGCGGCCCTGGGTGGAGGCGCTGCGCAACGTCGGCTACGCGGTCTTCGCCAAACCGAAGATCGACGAGGACTCCGACGTCGACGCCGACATGCTGGCGCACATCGCCTTACGCAGCCGCGGCGCGGGCTTGGCGGGCATCATGGTCGCCTCCGCCGACGGCCAGGCGTTCCGCGAACCGCTGGAGGCGCTCGCCGCCAAAGGAGTGCCGGTTCAGGTGCTCGGCTTCCGCGAGCACGCGAGTTGGGCCGTCACATCCGATACTCTCGAATTCATCGACCTCGAGGACATTCCGGGCGTGTTCCGTGAACCGCTGCCCCGGGTGAGCCTCGACTCGCTGCCCGACGAGGGTGCCTGGCTGCAGCCGTTCCGGCCGCTGTCGGCACTGCTCACCTCTCGCCCCGCCCAAGGAGTCGCTTAGTGTTCACACGCTGGGGCGATCTGGTATACCGGCTGCGATTCGCCGTCATCGGCGTGGTCGTGGCCGGTCTTCTGGCTCTCGGTGGCTACGGCCTCGGGTTGGAGGACCACCTCAGCTCCAGCGGGTGGGATGATCCGACCTCGGAGTCGGCGCGCGCGGCGAGGATCAAAGACGGTGCCTTCGCACGGGATCACAACTCCGACGTCATCGTGTTGTACACGGCGCCGGAGGGCAAGACTATCGATGACCCGGAATTCAGCGGCAAGATCCTCGACAATCTAGGGAGTCTGCCCCGCGATCATCCCGACGAGATCACCAAGATCAACGGTGTCTACTGGCGGAACAGCGCGAACATTCCAGTCCAGGCCTCCGTTTTCGGCTCCAAGGACAAGAAGTACGCCTTCGCCTCCATCGCCATCAAGGGCGACAACGACACCGAGATGGTGCGCAACTACCGGAAGGTGAAGAACGTTTTCTTCATCCCCGGGGTGGATGTGCAGGTGACGGGTCTGCAGGCCGTGGCGGGCACGCTGAACGACACCATGGCCGACGACCAGAAGCGCATGGAGATCCTCGCCATTCCGGCGGTGGCCGTCCTGCTGTTCTTCGTCTTCGGCGGCATCGTCGCCGCCGGATTGCCGCTGATCGTCGGTGGTCTCACCGTGATCGGCGCATGGGGCATCGTGCGGTTCATCACCGAGTTCACCGAGGTGAATTCGTTCGTCTCGCCGGTCGTCTCGATGATCGGCTTGGGCCTGGCCATCGACTACGGCTTGTTCATAGTGAGTCGTTTCCGCGAGGAACTCGCCGAGGGATACGACACCAGGACCGCCGTCCGCCGAACGGTGATGACCTCGGGCCGCACCGTGGTGTTCTCCGCCACGATGATCGTCGCCAGCCTCGGCGGCATGCTGCTGTTTCCGCAGGGCTTCCTGAAATCGGTGGCCTACGGCGCCATCGCGACGGTCACACTCGCGGCGCTGACCTCGATCACCGTGTTGCCCGCCATGCTGTCGGTGCTGGGCAAGCGGGTCGATCTGCTCGGCCTCAAGCGGTTTCGCCAGACCAAGACCGCCGATGAGGTGGAGAACGGTATCTGGGGGCGCTCCACCCGCTGGGTGATGAAGCATCCGCTCAAGATCGCGATCCCGCTCTGCATCCTCTTGCTGCTGCTGATCATCCCGGTCAAGAATCTGAGCTTCGGCGGTATCAACGAGCGGTATCTGCCGCCGGACAATCCGACCCGCTTGGCGCAGAAAGAGTTCGACACGATCTTTCCGCTGCGCAAATCGGATCCGATCGAACTGGTTTTCGTAGTCGACGATCCCAGCCTCGCTCCCCAGGTAGCCAAGGTGGTGAAGGAGGCGAGCAAAGCGCCCGGGCTGGCCGGCGAATTCGCTTATCCGCCCAGCACGGCTCCCAACGACAAGACCATCTACAACACGTCCGTCACGCTGACCAATTCGCAGGACGCCGATCCGACCATCGATTACCTCCGCTCGCTGCCGTTGCCCGACGGCGTCACCATGCTCGTGGGCGGTCAGCCGACGATCCAGAAGGACAGCATCAACGCGCTGCTGGGTCGGATGCCTTTGATGATCGCGCTCGTCTTGTTCGTGACGACGCTGCTGATGTTCCTGACCTTCGGCTCGCTGGTGTTGCCGATCAAGGCCGCGCTGATGAGCGCCCTCGGTCTCGGATCCACGCTCGGCATCCTCACCTGGATCTTCATCGACGGCCACGGCGCGGGACTGTTGAATTTCACTCCGCAACCGATCATGTCGCCCGTGCTGGTGCTGATCATCGCGATCATCTACGGCCTGTCGACCGACTACGAAGTCTTCCTGATGTCGCGCATGGTCGAGGCGCGCGCCCAAGGCGCGAGCACCACCGAGGCGGTGCGGATCGGTACCGCGCAGACCGGCCGGATCATCACCGCGGCCGCGCTGATCCTGCTCGTCGTCACCGGTGCGTTCGCCTTCTCCGACCTGGTGATGATGCAGTACATCGCCTACGGCATGATCGCCGCGCTGTTCATCGACGCGACCGTGCTGCGCATGCTGCTCGTCCCGGCCACCATGAAGCTCCTTGGCGACGACTGCTGGTGGGCGCCTGCCTGGATGAAGAAGGTGCAGGAGAAGGTCGGGCTCGGTGAGCCGATCCTCGATGACGAGCGCGTCGGCGGTAGCGATGTCGTCGACCTGGTGAAGACCACGCCGATCACCGATCCGGTGACCATGCAGATCCCCGCCGTCACCGCCGCCAACAAGGTGCCGCGCAGGCGCAAGCCGCGCACGGTCGCCGAGATCGAGGCCGAGGCGCCGACCAGGCGGCTGGACCGGGTACCGCCGTCGCCCGCACCGCATCCGACCCCCGCGCCGCCGCCGCTCGATCCGGCCAGGCCACGCACGGAACCACCACGGAATCCCACACCCCCGCAGGGTGAACCGATTCGCCCGCGGCGGATTTCGCAGGTTCCGAACGATCCTCGCTCGCCCGGCCAAGCGGAGCAACGGCCGCCGGCACCGCCCGTGCACCCGCCGCGACCGGCGCCGCCCACCGGCCTGCCGCAGGACCCGAACGCATCGCACGCCGGTGTGCCGTCGGTGACCCTGCCTGAGCACAGCCCGCGACCCGCCGTCTCACCGATCACGCCACCCGCCCCGCGCCCGACCCACGCACCGGAACCACGCCCGCTGTCGGGCATCTCGCAGGAACACACCGTCGATCTCGCACAACAGCGACCCGACGCGCCCGGTCCGGCGCACCACCTGCCGCCCGATGCTCCGGCCGCTCCCGACGGCCCCGCGCACCGCGCACCCGAACCCGAGATCCCCGCGGAGCCGTACAACGGACCGGACACCACCAACCGCAGCAGCATCGAGAGCTGGATGGCCGAACTGCGCTCCTCCCGCCGCCACATCGGCCGGGCCCCCGAGGAGGGCAGGCACCACGGCGGCGACGGCCGCACGGTGAGCGTGAACGAACTACTGCGCCGCCGCGACCGCGAGTGAGCGGACGCCACCGCTGACGCGAAGCCGCCGCGCCGTAGTCGTTGAAATCCACCATGGCCCAGCGGTTCCCGCTCAGCGCGTTGCGTAGCACCATCGGCCAGGCCTGCCGACCGAACTGTCCTGCGAGCAGAGCACGAAGGCGGTCGAGCACGCGTTCGCCTGTTCGTAGCCGCGCGGCACCCGGCCCGTTCGCAGACCACTGTTCGGCGGCGAACGCGGTGCCGACCTCGCTCACGCGGCGCAAGCGATCGCGCAGCGACCTCTCGCTTTGAGTGCGTTCCCGGTGAGCGTGGCGACGATCTGGCCACCGCGACCGGGTCACGGGTAAGTCAGCTCGCTCGACCGGAGTCGTCGGGCAGCTCCGTTCGCTTCGTGACAGTCGTTGCGGTGCCATCAGGTGCGTTCCCCGTTCCCGCGTCGGCGAAGCCGCGCGCATAGCGGGTACCTGCCAAGAGCAGCAGAATGCCGACTACGAGGAAGGCGGCGACGCGGACCAAGCCGTCCAAGGTGGCCAGGTCGAAGAGAAACAGTTTGGCCAGTGCGGCTGCCGTGACCAGTAAACCGGAACCCAAGGCGAGTTTGGCGACCGCGGGTGCGTCGGCGAGTGCGCGAAGTCCGAACAGGAGGGCGCTGGTCGCGGCTGCCATCCACAGGATGGTCGCGGCGCTGTGGCCGAGGAGGAACCCGTTCGGCGTTCCGGTCGCGACGCCGAGGGAGACCGTCATCGTGGTCACCGCGTAGAGTCCGGCGACGCTCGCGGCGATCCATGGCCACGCGCTGCCCGCGGCAGGTCCGGGCAATCGCCGCGCGCACCACATCGCCACCGCGATCACCGCGAGGGCCAGCGTCGCGCCGAGCACGGTCGCCACGCCGAGGTTCGCCTCCGAGCGATGTTGCGAGGCAAGCACTCCCGGGCTCGCGACATTCAGTAGCGCCAAGCCGCCGAGCACCGCGAACGCCGCGCCGAGGCCCGCCGCCGGGCGGGACGTCCGCTGGCCCGCGACGCCGAGGAAGACCAACGCCACCAGCAGCAGAGCCGTGGGCAAGGTCCGCGTCTCGGTAACGCCGACACATGCCTCGAGCGCAGCGATCGAGCCCGCGACGGCGGCCACGAGGGCCGTGTGCCCCGGGATCCGTACCAACTCGTTCACTTTCGGCGCCATGCTCACCGCGGCGACGAGCAGGAGCACCGCGGCGGCGATCGACGCTACCGACACCGCGATGTGCCGTTCGGAATACATCCCCGGGGCGAGCAGCATCGGCACGAGCGCTGCCGCCATCGTCAGCGAGGCGGTGAGATCGGCGGGCCGGTGCCGGACGACGACGATCGTCCCGGTGATTCCGACCAACGCGACCGCCAGCGCGGCCACGAGCACCCAGGTGCGCTCTCCAGCGCCGGGAGTTCCGAGAACCGCACCCGCGACGAACCCAAACGTCGCCAGTACGGCAGGCAATGTGCGCGCCACGTGCAGATATGGCCAGTTCCGCGTCAATTGCACCGGCACGCAGACCAATTGCAACACGATCAGGAACGCGAGCAGTACCACCCGCGTGGTCACCACCGGAGACAGCGTCGCCGCGGCGAGCACCACCAGGACCGCGAGTGGCTGCGAGCGCCACCGCATCGCCAAACCGACGCCCGCGGTGGCGACACCGAAAGCGACGGCGAGCCCGAGTACCGGATGCAGCCAGTGGTAGATGGCGGTCACCGCGACGACATCGAGATAGGCGCCCGCGATGCCGGTGGCCGCCAGTGCGATACCGCCGACCCGCCCTCCGGTCCGCTGGAAGACTCGTACTCCCACAGCCAACAGCACAGCCGAGAAAACCGCTCCCGCAATCACTCTCGGCACCGGCCCGAAGAATCCCGCCTGGGCAGCCAGAACCAGGAGCATCGCGACGCCGATCAACGTCACCGCGACACCCGCCAGCGCCAAGAGCCGGCTGATCACCCCGTCACGTTGCCACCACGGCGTATGCGGCACCGGTGGCCCCGCGCGCGGTGGGACAGGCGGGCGAGGCGGCACCGCCCCTGGCATCGGTCCCCGCGCGTTGGGCGGCCACTGAGCGCCACCCCACGCACCGCTGGGCGGTGGGGCGAAACGCGGAACGTATGCGGGCTGCGGAGGGGGAACCGGCACACCGGCCGCCGACGATTGTCCCGGCCAAGGCGGCGTAATCGGCGGTATCGCACCGGACGCCGCGTACCCCGCTCCCGCGAAACCGCCGCTGGCAAACGTATCGGCCGCACGCGACGACGACCCCGTGAACCCACCGCTGGCGTGTGCATCCGTCTCACGCGACGACGATTCAGCGAACTCACCGCCGGCGTGTCCATCGGTCTCACGCGACGATGATTCAGCGAACCCACCGCTGGCATGTGCATCCGTCGCACGCGACGACGACCCAACGAACCCACCGCTGGCATGTGCATCCGTCGCACGCGACGACGACCCAGCGAACCCACCGCTGACAGACCCTCCGATTCCACTCGAAGACCCCGCAACCGGGCGTGCGGGCGCACCGGGTGCCGAGGCATCGCCGAACGCCTGTCCGCCGGCCTCGCCGTATACCGACGGTTGCGCGATCGAATCGCGCGCCTCGCCGGACGCTGCCCCGCGCGGTACCTCGTTCCCGGGCACACCCGGCGTGTCGGATGAGGCCGGACGCACCGGGACACCCGCATCCGCGACGACCTGCTCATGTAGCACACGCAGATCCCGGCCGAGCACGCCCAACTGCGTCCCCAGCGTCGTGAACTCGCCGGAGAGACGCGCGAGCAACGCCGGATCGATGGAGGTAGTCATGACTTCATGCTGGTCACCGCGACGCGCGCGAGCATGAGTAGTTACCCCTGGTAGACAGGCGGGTTCTACCCGCCCGACCGGCCCTCACCCGGGGCAGTCGGATGAGGACCGGTCGCGCCAAGTGGTCAGTAGGTGCGCAACCCGACGACCTCGTGCACGGCCTCGATCACCGCGGTGCGCGGCGGCATGCGCAGGACGCCCGGCGCCGGTTCGCCCGCCCAGTGCCAGCCCAGTGCCGAGTCGGAGCTGGGGAGCAGGATGATGCGACCGCCGGGGACCACGGTGACCCCGTGACCGGCGAGACAGCGCCGGACCGCGACCTCGACCGGCCGAGCGGGACTCGGGGGCGTGACGAGAAAGGTCCATGTGCGCTCGCCCGGATCGGCGATGACGGGTGCGGTGTGGTTGCGGTCCAATTGGACGAGCACCTTGCGACCGAGTTCCGGCGGCATGACGATCGCGCCCATGATGGAGCCGGTGGTTATCGTCGGGCGTCCGGCCAGCAACTGAACCGGAAGCCCGTAGGTATGCCGCAGCAGATGCGCGACTTCCTGGGGGTCGTGACAGCCCTCGAACATCGCTTTACTCCGCATCGCAGTAGCCGAATTCGGTCGAAACGAGAGGCTTTCGGGGTAGCAACCCGCGCTGGTCGCGCATCCGTGTTCCGGCGTTCGCGGGCAGAGCGCTGACCTGGCGTAGCGGTCGAATCGCGCGGTGGCGCGCCGGTCGCGTGGTCTGTGCACCAGGCCGCCACGCGCGATCGGCGCGCCCGGCCTGCAAGGTGTTCTTCGGCATGGTTTTCATTGCCGCCGCCCTTTGCATTCAAAGTTGCAGAAAGGCAACGGTATTCCAACCAGCAGCGAACGAGTCGTACGCAATGTCCCACTTCGGTAGTCCCAGATAACATAGCGTCGTACTCTGAAACCCAGATTTAACAAAAGGACTTGGGTATGGACGAATCGTCGATCGGAGTTCGGATCCGCCAGTTCCGCGGGAAGGCGCTCACGCAGCGCCAGCTCGCCGATCAGGCGGGGGTCAGCGTGGATCTGGTGCGCAAACTCGAGCAGGGTGGCCGCCAAACCGCCTCCATCGCCAGCTTGCAGAAGATCGCGCGCGCCTTGGACGTGGATATCGCCGATCTGATCGGCAAGCGCCAAGGCGTGCCGTCCACCAATCCGGACGCGGGCATCGTGGCCATCCGCCGCGCGCTGACGCCGGTAGACGACCTGCTCGGCGAGACAAGGGAAGAGGAGGCGGTCAGCCTCGACGACGGCCGGCGCTCGGTCGAATATGCCTGGGGCGCTTACTGGTCGGGCCGCTACGAGCTGCTGACCTCGATCCTTCCGCCGGGATTGACCCAGCTGCGCGCCACCGTGCACGCCGCGCGCAACGGTTCGGTCGCACCCGCCAACGAGTTGCTGGCCCGGATGTACTGGGTAACCGGATGCACGCTGGTGCATCTCGGCCAGACCGATCCGGCGTTCCTGGCCATCCGGCAGGCGCTCGCCGCCGCCGAGCTGGGCAACGATCCCCTACTGCTGGCCACCATCCGCGGTTCGGTGGCCTGGCAGTTGCTGGTGCAGGGCCGCTACGACGAGTCGCGCGGCGTGGCGCTGAATGCGGCCGCGACCCTGGAGCCCTCCGGCGACGTCACGCCAACGCATCTGTCCGCCTACGGCTCGCTGGTGTTGCAGGGCGCGACCGCGGCGGGCCGGGCCCAGGACGTGCACGACGCCTTGTCCCTGGTGGAAGCGGCGAGCGAGGTGGCCCTGCGGATCGGCACGGACCGGCAGGACTACGAGACCTATTTCGGCCCTTCCCAGGTCGTCATGCAGACGGTCGATGTCAACATCTCCTCCGAGCGCTACCCGGAGGCGCTGGCCGCGGCCAAGGACATGCCGGTCAACGGCAGTCTCCCGCAGGCATCCCGGGCGCGGCACCTCGCCGACACGGCGGTCGCGCTGACCCGCACCGGCCGGCACCAGCGCGCGCTGGACGCTTTGCTGACCGCGGAACGGGTGGGCGGCGCGGACTGGCTGAAATACCAGTCGCTGCCGCGCCACATCGTGTCCGAACTGCTCGACCACGACCGCAAGGTGCCGCTGCGCGCGTTCGCCCGCCGGATCGGGGTCAACACCTAGCCCGCCGGTCGTTCCCCGGCTCGTTCGATCACCTCGTCCAGCACCTCGCGCGAGCGCAGGAGATCATTGATGGTGCGGGTGATCCGTTCGCGCTCGGTGTGCAGCTCGTCGACCAGCGCGGGCGTGGCGTACTCGTTGGGACCGCCGTCCGCGTCGCGCATGCAGGGCAGGATTCGCGCGATCTTCTTGCTGGTGAGTCCTGCCGCGAGCAACTCTTGGATGTGGATGACCCGGTCCACCGCGCGCTCCGGATAGTCGCGGTGACCGCCGCTCGTGCGGTCGGAGGCCAGCATGCCCTGCTCCTCGTAATAGCGCAGCGACCGTTCGCTCACGCCGGTGCGCTCGGCGAGTTCCCCGATTCGCATCCGTTACCTGGCCTTTCGCCTTCGGGCTTGAATCTCACATTGATGTCAAGTTTTACCGTACCAACATGACGAACGCAGCGGCTTCCGATCTCTTCCAGCCCACGACCCTCGGCTCCCTCGCGCTGCCGCACCGCCTGGTGATGGCGCCGATGACCCGTAACCGCGCCGCGGCCGACGGCACGCCGTCCCAGATCATGGCGACCTACTACGCACAGCGCGCGAGCGCCGGCCTGATCATCGCCGAGGCGACCACGCCGAACCGGGTGGGTCAGACCTACGCCGACATTCCCGGCATCTACACCGACGCGCATGTGGCGGGCTGGCGAGCGGTGACCGGCGCCGTCGCGGCGGCGGGCGGGCGAATGTTCCTGCAACTCCAGCACGGCGGCAGGGTCGGCCATCCGGACAACAGCGGGCTGCACCCGGTCGCGCCCTCGCCGGTTCCGTTGCCCGAGCCCATCCACACTCCCAGCGGCGCGCAGGATGCCGTCGTCCCGCTGGAGATGACCACCGCCGATATCGAGGCCACCATCGCCGATTTCGCGTCCGCGGCGGAAAACGCGATCGCGGCGGGATTCGCCGGAGTCGAGGTGCACAGCGCGAACGGCTACCTGCTGCACCAATTCCTGGCGCAGAACACCAACCAGCGCACCGACTCCTACGGCGGGTCGGTGGCCAACCGCATCCGATTCACCGTGGCGGTGGTCGAGGCGGTCGCCGACGCGATCGGCGCCGAGCGCGTCGGCGTGCGGATCTCCCCCGGAGTGTCCGTCAACGGCATCGATGAGGGCGACACCGAGGACATCTACCCCGCACTCGTCTCGGCGCTGGCCGGCAAGGGCCTCGCCTACCTGCACTACGTCTTCGCCGACTCCGATCAGCCCCTGTTCCAACGGATTCGGGCGCTGTGGCCGGGGGCCCTCATCGCCAACCCGAATCTGGGCTGGGGCGTCCCGCTGCCCGAGGACGGCGGCCGGGAAGCCGCGCAGCACCTGCTCGCAGGCGGTGCGGACGCGATCTCGCTGGGCCGTTCCTTCCTGGCCAACCCCGATCTGGTCGAGCGGCTGCGCACCGGCGCACCACTGAACCCGGTGCGCGACGCACATCTGATGTACGTGGGCGGCGCGGAAGGCTACACCGACTACCCCACGCTCGACCTGACTCCCACGGCGGGCTGACCAGCCGCTCAGCGCCCCATCAACCGGCGCCACTGCGCCATGAACGGATGCTTCGCGGTGACCGAGCCGAATCGGATCTTGCCGTGCACCACTAGGTGCAGGGCGCCCAGCGGCGGCCCGGTGCGGACCTTGTTGTTCACGCTGGAACCGATCAGCTCCAGCCCGTTCAGGTCGACGGTGGCCTCCGCGGGCACGATCAGATTGATCGAACCGGCGAAGTCGTCGACCCGCAGCTCGACCACCTGGGTCGACATGATCGCCTCGGTGAAGTCCAAGGTGACCCCGGACAGCCAGTTGTTCAGATACAGGGTGGGCGGCACCTGCCACGGGCCGCGGCGGCTCACCCCGGACAACCGCGAACGGATCACGTTGCTCGCGCCGTTCGAGCCGGATGCCTGCCTGGTGAAGGCGGGCGAGGAGTTCACGAACGTCGACGGCGGCGCGGCTGGCTGCCCCACCAGGCGGACGCCGGGCAGATCGATGAGGACGGCGTTCAATTCGCCGCGGGTCTTGGCGGCCAGCGCGGTGTCCATCCGCTCGGTGAACTCACCGAGCGAGAGCATGCCGAGGCCGACCGCGCGCTGTAGCAGCTGACCGACGTGTTCCCGCTCGGCGTCCGACACGCGCAGTTCCCGGTCGCCCACCGCGCCGCCGGAGCCGACCGCATTCGATACCGATTCGGGCCCACCCATGCGATCGAGGTTACCCAGCGGACGGCCACGACCGCATCAGGGCGATCCCTGATTCGAGAGCACCCTCCGGACTACTCGAGCCCCTGTTCGATGGCGTACCGAGTCAATTCGACCCGGTTCGCCAGCTGGAGTTTGCGTAATGTCGCCTGCACATGGTTCTCCACGGTGCGGTGACTCAGTCCCAGCCGCGTCGCGATCTGCTTGGCGGACAGCCCTTTCGCCACCATCCGCAGCACCTCGGTCTCGCGCTCGGTCAGCGCGGGCCGGTGCGGCTCGTCGGGGCGCACGGGCGTGGTCGCCATCCGCCGGTACTCGCCGAGCACGAGTCCGGCCAGCCCCGGTGTGAACACCGCTTGACCGGCCGCGGTGGCGCGCACCGCGTCGATGAGCTCGGCCGCCGACGCGCTCTTGACCAGGTAACCCGAGGCGCCCGCCTTGATGGCGTCGAGCACGTCGTCACGCTCGGCTGATGCCGAGAGCACCAGCACCCGGCTCTGCGGCGACACCCGCAGCACCTCGGCCGTCGCCTGTGCCCCGTTGCCGTCGGCCAGCTGCATGTCCATCAGCACCACGTCCGGCCGCACCGCCCCGGCGCGCCTGCTCGCCGCGGCGACACCGTCGGCCGTGGCCGTCACCCGGAATCCGGCTTCGGAGAGATCGCGGGAGACACCGTCCCGCCACATCGGGTGGTCGTCCACCACCATCACCGAAATGGACCCGGCCGTCTGGTCCGCCATCAGCGCCTCCGCCTTCGCTCATGCCCGCGCCTCGCCGACGCTCGCTCATCTGGGCACCCGGAATTCCCATTCGGTGCCGAATCCGACCCCGCCATCGATCTCGGTGAGCAGGTCCGCACTGCCGCCGAGTGCCGCGATCCGCCCCACGATGGACCGGGAAACTCCCATGCGCCCTTCGGCTTCCGCCTCGGCCAGCCTTCCTGGCGGGATGCCTACGCCGTCGTCGCGCACGCTGATCACCACTTCGTCGCCGGTGTCCTCCAGCAACACATATGCTCTCGCATCCGGCCCGGCGTGCAGCTCCACATTGGACAACGCCGTGGCCACGGCAGAGGTGATCTCGTTCGCCATCCAGCGGCCGACCCGCACCGGATCGCCGGGCGTGGACACCGACACCGTCGGCGTGGACTGCGCGGTCAGCAGTGGCCGCAGGTCGACCTCGGCTCCGCCCGCGTCCCGGTGATCGGCCTGCTCGGTGATCAGCACGCGCAGCGCCACCTCCTGTTCACCGGCGCGCAGGGCCAATTCCTCCGTGGGTCCGCCGATTTCGCTGCCCCGGCGCTTGATGTAGCTGAGCACCTGCAACACGCCGTCGTGCACCTCGCGCGACAGCCGTTCGCGCTCCTCGGCCGCCGCGGTCAGGCGCACGGCCTGCTCCAGCTGGTCCTGGGCGCGGCGCGCGGTGTTGGCGGCCAAGCCGAGTGCGAGACCCACCGAGACGAGCACCGGCACCGTCGCGTCCGCCCACACGTCCTCACCCCACTGATCGCGCACCGTCAGCGACACCGCGGCGATCAAGGCTCCGGACAGCACGCCCGCGAACGGTCCGCGCAGGATCGCCGCGCCGATCACGGCGTTGGTGGCCCACAGCGTGGTGGGCAGCGTCTGGTGCCCGTGATACCAGTCGTAGTCGGCGACCAGGCGGGTCGCGGCCATCAGCCCGATCACGACCACGTGATCGCCGATCACCACCCAAGTGCGCAGCCGCGCCACCTCGGGGAAATGCCACTGCGACAGCATGATCGCCGAAGCGCCCGACCACACCGCCATCAACGCGATGAGCACCCAGCTCAACCGCTGGTTCGTGTAGTACGGCACCGAAGCGATCTGCTGGCCGACCGCGTACAGCAGCGTGACCAGCCGCAACGCCTGCGCGGCCCGCCACAGCGGTGTGGTCGCCACGTCGGCCGAGCGCAGCTCAGCCCTTCGTCGTGCCGTCGCCGGTTTGCGCGCCGTCATCGGACTCCGCCTTCCGCTGCGCCGACTCCGTGGCCTGCTTCTTGGTCGCCTCGATCAGCGTCGCGGCCACGTCGAACCGGCCGGGCTCGGGCCGATCCGGCTCGGCCGAATACAGCCCGTGATGGTCCTCGCCGGTCTGCAGCTCCTCGTACAGTTCCTCGGGGCCTTCCAGCAACGACCGGATCGCCGTGTTCATCACGGCCACGAACGGCACCGCCAGCAGACCGCCCGCGATCCCGCCGATCACCACGCCCGCCGTGATCGCCAGCACCACGGCCAGCGGGTGGATACTGACCGCCCGCCCCAGCAGCAGCGGTTGCAGCACATGGCCCTCGAGCTGCATCACGGCGATGATGATGCCGAGCACGATCAGGGCGGTGACCAGCCCTTTGGTCACCAGCGCGATGAACACCGCGATGAATCCGGCCAGGAACGCGCCGATGATCGGGATGAACGCGCCGATGAACACCAGCGAGGCCAGCGGCAACGCCAAAGGCACACCGAGAATGGCCAGACCGGCGCCGATGCCGATGGCGTCCACCGCCGCGACCACGACGGTCGCGCGGACGAACCCGACCAGCGTGCCGAACCCGAGCCGCCCGGCGGTGCGGACCCGCTCGCGATGGTCGGTGGGCACGATCCTGGTGACGAACTCCCAGATCTGATCGCCGCCGTAGAGGAAGAAGATCAGGATGAACAGCGTCAGGAAGGTGCCGGTCAGCAATTCGCCGATCACAGTGGCGGTGGTGAGCGCCCCGCTGGTCAGACTGTCCTGATTGGACTGGATCGCCTTGACGATGGCGTCGCCGACGTTGCGGATCTGCTCGTTGCTCAGATGCAGCCTGCCGTTGATCAGCCAGTCCTGGATCTGGTGGATGCTGTCAGTGAACTTGTTCGACAGCTGCGGCACACCGGCGACGAACTGTTCCACGACGAAGGTCATGATGCCCGCGACCACGCCGATCGACCCGACCAGCGCGACGAAGACACCCACCGAGCGCGGCACGCCCAATCGCTGCATCCAGTCCACCAGCGGCGCGAGCAACGCCGCCGCGAGCAGCGCGATGGCCAGCGGGATGACCACGGTCGCCAATTTCTGCACGATCGCCGTGACCGCGAGCCCCAGCGCGAACAGCACCAGCAGCCGCCAGCCCCACTCCGCCGATACCCGGACGATCGGGTGCACCGTCTCCGCCGCGGGCCGCGACAGCGTGATTTTCCGCTCTGGACTTGGCTTCGGGTCGGTCACCTCCGTGAGCCTAACGGGTGCTGTCGGACGTCGTCCGTCTTCAGCTCGCGCATGGCCGGAGCGAAGGCGGAGGTACGCCTAACGGGTGCTGTCGGACGTAGTCCGTCCTCAGCTCGCGCATGGCCGGAGCGAAGGCGGAGGTACGCCTAACGGGTGCTGTCGGACATAGTCCGTCCTCAGCTCGCGCATGGCCGGAGCGAAGGCGGAGGTACGCCTAACGGGTGCTGTCGGACGTAGTCCGTCCTCAGTCCGCGCATGGCCGGAGCGAAGGCGGAGGTACGCCTAATCGGCCCGGCCGTAGCCTGTCGGCCTTCACCGGCGGTCAGCGCCGCGGACAGGCCGACGGGACCGGAACGCTAGATTGGACCCCGTGTCGGCGCCTCTGGAAGCGGTCAAACAGACCATGCGAACGCGCTGGCCGCTGTACCTGACATCGATGCTGCTGGCGAACGCTTTCGGCGCGGTTCTGGTGTGGGCCTTCATCCAGTACGGACTACCCGTCCCCGAGGGCGAGCCAACCGGTGCCAGGAGCACCGGCCTGCTGATCCCGGCCGTCGTCTTCGTGGCGGGCGGCCTGCTCAGCATGGCCGCGTCCGCGCTGATGCTGCGCCCGGTGATGCGCTGGCAGATGCGCGGCGGACCGCCGAGCCGCCAGGAGCAGATGGCCGCGCTGCACGCACCGCTGCGCCAGGCGATCCTGCACCTCGCGCTGTGGCTGATCGGCGGAGCCGTGCTGGCCGCGCTGATCATCAGGGACACTCCCGCGCTGGCGGGCGCGGTCATCGTCACCGAGTGCATGGCCGCGACCATCGTGTTCGGCTTCACCTACATGCTGGGTGAGCGCATCCTGCGCCCGGTGGCGGCCCAAGCTCTGACCGAGGGCACCTTCGACCACACCCTCACCCCCGGCGTCGGCACCAGGATGGGGATGACCTGGGGTATGGGCACCTTCGCCCCCACCATCGCCATCGTGCTGCTGTGCGTGACCCAGATCTCCTCGGACGTGAAGTTCTCCGCCCAGTCGCTGGCCATCTCCATCCTGCTGCTGTGCGGCGTGGTGATCATGCAGGCGCTCGCGCTGTCCATGCTCACCGGTTCGAGCATCTCCGACCCGGTGCGCCAGCTCAGCCAGGCCATCGACCGGGTCCAGGCCGGGGCGCGGGACGTGCAGGTCGAGGTCTTCGACGGCAGTGAGATCGGCCTGTTGCAGGTCGGCTTCAACCGGATGATGGAGGAGGCGGCCAAGCGCCGTCAGCTGCAGGAACTGTTCGGTCAGCACGTCGGCGAAGAGGTGGCGCAGCGGGCGCTGGACTACGGCACCGAACTCGGCGGCGAGACCCGGTTCGTCGCGGTGCTGTTCGTCGACATGGTCGGGTCCACCGCCACCGCGGCCGAGCGGCCGCCCACCGAGGTGGTGAGCCTGCTCAACGAGTTCTTCCGCATCGTGGTCGATGTGATCGACCGCCACCACGGCTTCGTCAACAAATTCGTCGGCGACGCGGCGCTGGCCATCTTCGGCGCGCCGCTGGACCGCCCGGACGCGCCGACCGCCGCGCTCGCCGCCGCGCGCGAATTGCGCGAGACCCTGCGGGAAGTTCCCGGCCTGGACATCGGCATCGGTGTTTCGGCGGGACTGGCCGTCGCGGGGAACATCGGCGCTGCCAACCGCTTCGAGTACACGGTGATCGGGGATCCGGTCAACGAGGCATCCCGGCTCACCGAGCTGGCCAAAGAACGTCCCGGCCGGACGCTGGCCTCGGGCAGCGCGCTGTATTTCGCCGAGGAGAGCGAGCAGGACCAGTGGGAAACCGGCGACGAGGTACAGCTGCGCGGCAGACGCAGGAAAACGCTTTTGGCCTGGCCACGAGAACGGGCCGACGCGCCCGACGATACCGATGTCGAAACGGCGCGTTCGTTAGGCTGACCGCGTGACGGCCGACGGGGAACGAGCAGACGATCCTGCGCCGCCGCCCACGGCGGGTTCCCGCCGTGGCAGATTCCGCTGGTTGAAATGGGTGCTCGGCGCCGCTCTGCTGGCCCTGCTGATCGCCGAGGGCGTGTACCTCTGGCCGCGGCTACACGAGTCCTGGCGCAAGCTCACCGAGATCCACTGGGGTTGGCTGGCGGCCGCGATCTGGCTGCAGGCGCTGTCGATGAGTGGATTCGGCCGGGTGCAGAAGCAGTTGCTCAACGCGGGTGGCGTCGCGGTGAGTCAGCGGAAGTCCGTCGCCGTGGTCTACGGTGCGACGGCGATGTCGGTGACCCTGCCCGCGGGCCAGGTGTTCTCCACCACGTTCACCTACCGGCAGACCAGACGCTGGGGCGCCAGTCCGGTCGTCGCCTCCTGGCAGCTGGTGTTCTCCGGCGTGGTGGCCGCGGTGGGGCTGGCGCTGCTCGGCGTCGGCGGCACGCTGCTGGCGGGCGGGCAGATCGGCCCGCTGAAGCTGATCCTCTCGCTGGCCGCCGTCGTCGCGCTGGTGTGGGCGGGCAATCATGTCTCACGCAATCCCGGTTCGCTCGACGCGTTGCTGCGCAACCTGCTGGCGCTGGTCAACCGGCTGCGCAAACGCCCGCCCGAGCACGGCGCCGCCAAGATCGAGGACATGCTCGGTCAGCTGGAGTCGGTCGAGCTCGGCAAGCGCGACGGCGCCTTGGTCACGCTCTGGGCGCTGGTGCATCGTTTCGCCGACGTGGCCTGCCTGGGCGCGGCCTGTTACGCGGTCGGCGCCGATCCGCGCATCGCCGGTCTGCTGCTCGCGTTCGCCGTGGGCAAGGCTGTCGGGTCCATTCCGTTCGCGCCGGGCGGCATCGTCTACGTCGACGCGACGCTGATCTACGGCCTCACCGCCGCCGCGGGTCTGTCCGCCGCGCAGGCGGTAGCCGCGGCGTTCGTCTATCGGATGGTGAGCTTCATCCTGGTGGCTATCGCGGGGTGGATCGTGTTCCTGTTCCTGTTCCGTAGGCCGCAGGCCGACGACGCGGAGTTCGAGAAGGAGTTCGAGCAGCGGCGGCTGTGACGGAAGCCTCGTCCTGGCTGCCGTTACGCTGGCCCGCGTGAGGAAACTGGTGCCCTTCGTGGTCGATGCGCTGCTCGTCGTCGTCTTCTGCGCGATCGGCAGGCGCAGCCACGACGAAGCGGTGCTCGCCGGGCTGCTGCGCACCGTGTGGCCGTTCGCGACGGGATTGGTCGTCGGCTGGCTGGTCGTGGCGCTCCGGTGGCGCGCCGCCGCGGGCGATGCGCGCTTCGACATCACCCCGCTGTGGCCCGCCGGAGTCGTGATCTGGGCGTGCACCTTGGTCGGGGGCATGCTGCTGCGCGTGGTCAGCGGTCAGGGCACAGCGGTCAGTTTCGTGCTGGTCGCCGGTGTGGTGCTCGCGGTGTTCCTGCTCGGCTGGCGCGCGGTGTACAAAGCCGTGCGGTGATCACGGCTCCGGAGTCGCCAGCGCCTGCAACATTCTGGCCGCCATCCGCGCGGTCGCGTCCTTGCTGTCCACGTCGTTGATGTGGATCGCGAAGACCAGATCGCCCATCGACCCGATCAGCCACCCGTCCGGACCCGCGGTCGCGGCGAACGCGGCGACGTCGCGGTAGCGGCGCACGCTCGCCAGTTCCGGGGCGTTCGTGGCGTCGCGCAGCATGCCGCGCAGCCGGTCGGCGGTCTGCGGCGGCAGCGGGTCGAGCCGGGCGTCGGTGGCGCTCGGGCGTCCGGCCTCGATCATCGGCGGCGGCACGGCCCCGCGCGCGATCGCGGCCGCGGCGATGGCCATGCCGTACGGGCTGGCCAGGACGGCGTCCGAACCACCGCCTTGGAGCACCTGCTCGGCGCTGCGCCCCGCGATGGCCAGACGACCGGTCACCTCGTCGAGGCCGGGCACCTTGAAGTCGATGCCGACGCCGAGCGCGGTCGCCGCCTCGGCCGCGTCCTGCACCGAGACATCTTGCGGCGCCTTGTTCTTCGCCGACGCCGCGACGGCGCGGAACAGGTCCATGTTGCCGCCCACCGGATACAGTCCGGTGAACGCCACCGAGCCGTGCTCACTGGCCTGGCTGTTCTGCGCGACCGCCACCACCGCCCCCGTGGACGGCTGGATCGCCACGATCGAGGCCTGCGTGGGCACGCTGACCACCGCGTCCTCGGCGGCACGTTGCAAGCGCTGGTCCATCGTGCCCGCGATGTCCGGTCCCGGCGGACCCTGCTGACCGGCGAGTTGCGTGATGAACCGCCCATCCTGCTCGAACAGCTGCACGCCCCAACCGGAATGCGCTTCCTGACTCTCCTGCTGCACCTTGCGCAACGCGTCCAGCATCGGCGACCAGACCCGGCGGTCGGCGGAGATCAGCCGTGGCTGCTTCTCCATCACCACGCCGGGTATCGGCGCCATCCGCGGCTCCAGGATCGCGAAGTCCCCCTCGCGCAAGTTCACCGCGATGATCGGCTTGCCCTGCGAGGTGGCCAGCTGCTGCATCAGCGCAGGCCCGGTGATCAGCGGCGCGACCGGCTCGATGGCCTTGGCCAGCGCGTCGGTCGACGCGACCGGGTCGGGCATCTTGGCGGGATCGAGCTTGACGACGTTGATGGTCTGCTCGGTCATCAGCGGTTCACCGGCGATGTCGTTGACCCGCGGCGCCGGCGTCGGATAGGTGCGCACCAGCCGCACCGTCCGGTTGTGCGCCAGCTGCGGCATCACGACCGCGGGCTCCCAGGAGATCCGCCAGCCGATGGCGAGCTTGCGCACGTTGCCCTCGAGACTGTAATTCCAGGTCTTGCGCTCGCCGAAGCTCCACTCGACGTCCATGCTGAAGATCGCCGACTGCGCGTCCAGGCCGATGAACTGGGTCTTGCGGTAGTCGACCTTGGCGCCGTGCAACCCCTCGAACATTTGCTTCAGAGTTGCTGTGGCCGCGATGGGGTACGACGTCAGGTCTGCCGCCTTGGTGTAGTCCTGATCGTCGAGCAGGTCCGTGAAGCGCTCTACGACCGCTTCCGCTTCATTCTGCTTCTCGTGTATCCCGCACGACCCGATCCCGAGCGCGAGCGCCGCCACCCCCATGAGTGCCATTGCGCCGCGAACACGAAAGCGGCGGGATCCCCACACGTCCATGTCGCCCACTCTTCACTCTTGTCACTCCAGTAACAAGACCACCGTACCCGAAAAAGACCAGACCGCGATGCCTCCGTAGCGCGGACGTTACCCATGCTCAGCATCCCAATTCTGCCCCGGGATGACGCATCTCGGGGGGCCTTTCATGATCATCGTCCAGCCGGTTGGCGGCAACCGGCGCCGCTACCGTACCGGCCTTCTCGAAAAGTCGCGCGGTTACTACCCGACTCGACGTTTCGTATCAATAAATACCCCGACGGGTCCGGAGCGAAGCAACCGGACCCTTGTTCGCACTGAGCGCAACTCCCCCGCGTGGTTTGCGACGTAATCTTGTAATCACTGAAAGCAACGCACCACAGTAAGTAGGTGACCCGCCATGAGAAACGCACACCGCGGCCGGGGTTTCGGACGAACGGGCGGTTGGCAGCAAGCCGACCTGCCGGACCCGTCGGACGTACCGGATTGGTTCGCCGGAAGATTGCCAAATGACTGGTTCACCGGTCCGCCGGTGATCGAGATCGACCGGGACGAGATCGTCGTCATCGGTGAGCTGCCGATTCCGCAGCCGGAGAAGAAGCCGGACGCCGACGATTCCGAAGCCTCGACCGAAGACGTACCCCGCGCGACCAAGGAGGGAGCGGTCGCCCGGTTCCGCGAGTCCACCCGGCCCGCCCGGATGCAGATCGCGAACGAAGCGCAGCACCGCTACCGGCGCAATGTGGCCTGGGGTGTCTCGGTGGACGGGGAACGGATTCTGTTCACCCACCTGGCCGTGCCCGTGATGACCCGGTTGCGTCAGCCGGAACGCAAGGTGCTCGACACCTTGGTCGACGCCGGCGTCGCCCGTTCCCGCGCCGACGCGCTCGCCTGGACGGTGAAACTGGCGGGCAAGCACGCGGAGACGTGGCTAGAGGAATTGCGCGAAGCCATGCGCAAGGTCGACGACCTGCGTTCGGAAGGCCCGCAGGGGCTGTAGCCGGTCGGGCCCGGTCGGGCGGCGCGGTGTGACGCGGTATCTTGCCGTGCATGGCTGTGACCGCGGACGCGACACCGGGCCCGATCCTGGTTCTCAACGGCCCGAACCTCAACATGCTCGGCACCAGGCAGCCGGAGGTGTACGGGTCGGCGACGCTGGAGGACGTCGTGGAGTTGTGCGAACGGACCGCGGCGAAGTTCGACCGGAAGATCGTCGCCTTCCAGTCCAACTCCGAAGGCGCGCTGATCGATCGCATCCACCAGGCGCGCGGCGCCGAGTCGGGCATCGTGATCAACCCCGGCGGCCTCACCCACACCTCGGTGGCGCTCCGCGACGCGCTGGTGATCCCGGAACTCCCGATCGTCGAGGTGCACATCAGCAATGTGCACGCACGCGAGGAGTTCCGGCACCACTCCTACATCTCTCCGATCGCGACCGCCGTGGTCGCGGGAATGGGCATCCAGGGTTACGCCGCCGCCATCGAATTCCTGGCCCGCTCGCGCTGAGCTCACTTCAGCTGGAAGACCGGGAACCCCGGCGCGATGGCGGCGAGTTCCTCATCGGTGGCGTCCTTGGTCACGCCCTCGAAGAACTTGCCGACCTCCCAGCCCCACTTCCGCAGGTAGAGGCGCAGCAGGGGCACCTTGTCGGCATCGGGCACCTCGGTGGCGGCGAACACCTCGACCTTGCGGCCGAGCCGCAACTCGCCCCCGCCCGCCACGCGCAGGTTGCGCACCCACTGCGTGTGCCCGCGCGGCGCGACGAGGAAGCGCTCGCCGTCCTCGCGCACCATCAGGTTCACCATCGTCGTGCGCCATTCCCCGCTCTTGCGCCCGCGCACCGCGAGCAGCCGCGATCCCATCACGCTGATGCCCAGCTTGGGCAGCAGGTTGGCGATCCGGTTGAAGACCGCGTCGAATCCGGCGGGGCCGACATAGCGGGTGTTGAGGTCCATGACTACTCCCTTATTGTGAGCACTGCTCTCTATAGAGAGAAGTGTTCCACGAAGGGCGCGACAAAGTCAAGAGCACTGCTCTCTTCGCGCTTCCGAGAGGCCTACGGGGCCGGGAGAGGTTCGCCGGTTTCCAGGAGGGTCTTGAGGTTGGAGAGGATGCTGGGCCAGCCCGTGGTGATCCCTTCGAGGACTCGGCTGTTCGGTTCGAAGCCGTCGTGGATGACGGTCAGCTTGACGGTCTCGCCCCGAGGCTCGAGTTCGAACGTCACTTTCGAGCGGGGCTCGCGGGACCAGGCGGCGACGTCGTCGGGATTCATGTCGAACGTCTCGGCGAAGGCCGGGTCGAAGGTGTGCCAGGTGTAGGACAAGCGGCGGTACGGTTCGGCCTCCAGCACGACTTGTTCGGGATCCTTGCTGCTCCAGTTCTGCTGGTGCCAAGTCATTTCCGATCCGGGACGCCAGTCCGTGTCGAAGCTCGCGCCCCAGTAGCGGTTGGTGAACGCCGGATCGGTCAGCGCTTGCCAGAGCTTTTCGGCGGTGGTCTTGATGTAGGTCGTGTAGACGAATGCGTTGTCGCCCATGGGTTGTTCCTCCAGTGCTCTCTTCAGGTCGGCGAGGGCGTTCACGCGCTCGCGGTCGTACCGGTCGATCCAGCGTTCGGCGATGGCGTTGATGGGCTCGGCATTGAGGTAGTGCAGTTTTTCCCGGCCACTGCGCCGGGTCGTGATGAGGTTGGCCGCCTCCAGCACCGCGAGATGCTTGCTCACCGACTGGCGGGCCATCGCCAGCCCCGCGCACAACTCCCGCAGCGTCTGACCGTTGCGGGCATTCAGGCTGTCCAGCAGCCGCCGCCTGCTCGGGTCGGCCAGCGCCCGAAACACCTCGTCCATCGCCCACCTTTCCAACATGCAGCCTTGCGGCTGCCTATTTACACCATAGGCAACCACAAGGCTGCATATCAACCCCTGGGAAGCAGAAGGCCCCGTCGGGTCCTCGCGTCGACAGTGCGAGGACCCGGCCGACTCCGCGACGTCAGGCGGGGTCGCGCAGCAGGGCGTAGGTGGAAATGGGGGTTCCGGCCCGCTCGCTGGCGGCGATGGCCTTGCGCCACAGCCCCTGGGCGGTGTGCGAGAGGACGGCGTCGACGCCGATTTCCTCGCTCGCGTCGATAACGTGCTGCGCGCCCGCGTCCATCATCTTCAGACTGGCCAATGACGCCCAGCCGCCGTTCTTGTTGGCGACCGAGTGCTCCTCCATGAAGTAGGGGAAGGCGGCGGCCGAGCGGATCGCGAACGGGACGAACGCGGCGACGTCGTGACCGGACCGATCGATCATCGCCGTGGCCTGGTCGAAGGCGAGCAACCAGGGATGGAAGATGGTCAGCAGCCCCTGGTAGAAGATCTGGGCCAGGCCGTCGTCCGCGCCGAGGTACTCCTGCGGGCTCAAGGGGCGCAGCAGCTCGGCGTGGGCGTCGAACACCGCACGCGGGCCGCTGTAGAAGATGTAGGACGCCGGATGCGTGATGTTGTCCCCCGCCGACATGACGCCGCCGGAGAGGAACTGCGCGCCGTGCGAGCGGACCCACGCCGCGCCCTTTCGCGCCTGCTCCGGCGAATCGGAGGACAGGTTCGCGATCACCTTGCCGTCGAGGTGGCCGGTCGCCGGACCGAGCACGTCGTACATCGCCGCGTAGTGGGTCAGGCTGAGCACGGTGACCTCGTTGGCATCGAGGGCGGCGGCGACGGTCGCGGCGCGCTTCGCGCCGATTTCGACCATGGCGTCGACCTTCTCGGGGCTGCGGTTCCACACCGTCACCTCGACGCCCGCGGCCAGGAAGGCCCGGACCATCGCCTGCCCCATCGGCCCGAGGCCGACGACGGAGACAGCGCGGGCGGTGGTCTGTTCGGACATGATGTGTCCCTTCGGTTCTCGTCGGTTACTTGCGTCGGCGCCGGAATTCATCGTCGTTCCCGCAGGTAGAGTCGGGAAGACCGAACGTGGAGGTGCGGTTGCTTACCTCGAGGTTCGAAACGAGGTCAGAGGAGCGCGGTGGGCATGAGCAGTGACGCGGATCACGAAGTGTGCGGCATGACGGTCGCGATCGATGTCGTGGGCGGCAAGTGGAAGATGCACCTGATGTGGGTCCTCGGCATCGGCCCCCAGCGCTTCGGCCAGATCCGCAAACTGCTCGACGGAGTCAGTGAGAAGGTGCTCGCCGAGAACCTGCGTCAGCTCGAGGCCAGCGGTGTGGTGCACCGCGAGGTCTATCCCGAGGTCCCGCCCCGGGTGGAGTACTCGCTCACGCCGCTCGGCGAGGAGTTGGCCGCGGCACTGCGCCCGCTCGAGGAATGGGGCGAACGGCACAAGCACCAACTGGCCGCGAGCACGCTGGCGTCGGCGAGCTAATCCAGCCGGTCGGCGGCGATCCGCGCGCCGACGCGTCGGAGCAGCGACGCCGCCTCGGCCATCGACCGTTCCGGGTCGGGTTCCAGAGCGGCGAGCGCGTAACAGTCCGCGAAGCCCGCGGCCCGGATCTCGTCGGGCGTGAGCAGCGTGCGGCCCGCCACGGCTATCACCGGGACGTCGGCCTTACGCGCGGCCGCGCACACGCCGACCGGCGCTTTGCCGTGCAAGCTCTGCCGATCGAGCGATCCCTCACCGGTCACCACGAGGGTGGCGGTAGCGAGCAGGGCGGGGAAATCGAGCAGTTCGAGCACGACCTCGATGCCGCTGCGGACCCGCGCGCCCAGCACGGCGAGCGCGCCGAAACCGGTACCGCCCGCCGCGCCCGCGCCGGGCAGCCGCGCGAACTCCGGGCCGACGAGTTGCGCCCAAGTGCCGAGAGCGGATTCGAGGACATCGACCTCGGCGGGCCCTGCGCCCTTCTGCGGCCCGTACACCGCCGCCGCGCCGGTGGGCCCGAGTAGCGGATTGTCGACGTCGCAAGCCAGCGTGAACGTCGTTTCCGCGACGCCGGGGTGCAAGCCGGAACGGTCGAGACGCGCGGCACGGGTGAGGACCGCTCCGCCGCGCGGCAATTCCCGTGCGTCGGCATCGAGCACGCGGACGCCGAGCGCCTGCACCATGCCCGCGCCGCCGTCGGTGGAGGCGCTGCCACCGAGACCGAGCACGATGTCGGTCGCGCCGTGCTCCATGGCATGCGCCAGCACGACGCCGAGCCCGTATGTGCTCGCGCCCAACGGGTCCAGTCGACGCTCGGGCAAAATCGACAGTCCGACCACGGATGCCAGTTCGACGACCGCGGTCGCACCGTGCCGGGCATAGGATGTGCGACGCGGAACCCCCGTCGGCCCCGGAGCGGTCACCTCCACCCGCGCCCAACCAGCCGCGACGAACGCCTCGACCGTGCCGTCACCGCCGTCTGCGACCGGCAGCTGCCGGATCTCGGTCTCCGGCGCGCTCCGCCGCAAACCGTCAGCCAGCGCCGCCGCCACCTCGGGCGCGGCGAGCGACCCCTTGAACTTGTCCGGAGCGAGGATGACTCGCGCAGCGGGTGTCATCCCCACATTCTCGGACGCGACCGGGCCGGTCGCACCACGACACATCCGCCACAGCCGTCGTCTTCGCCGACCTCGGACAAGCGTGGACTCCGCACACGAAAGCGGTGAACGGTGTCCTGACCGGCGGATATCGCTGAACTGCGCGACGTGAATCGCACCGGCGTCGACAGGGAACGAACATCCGGACCTGCACGCGGTTGCCGCGCTTCGATCGACCCCGCAGGCCGGATCGACAGCGGGCGAGGACAACGTCGG
The DNA here is from genome assembly GCF_040644075.1 of Nocardia sp. NPDC047038. Taxonomy (NCBI): domain Bacteria; kingdom Bacillati; phylum Actinomycetota; class Actinomycetes; order Mycobacteriales; family Nocardiaceae; genus Nocardia; species Nocardia sp. NPDC047038. The sequence continues at coordinate 494,286 of NZ_JBEYVQ010000002.1, forward strand.
CCCGATCGAGATGACGAGTTCGCGACCGTGGTGAGGACCACCGGCCGCCGGCGAAAGGCTCGGCCGCCACGGGAGCGAGTGCGGGTTGCCCTACCTGGCGAGAGGCGGAGCCGGACCGCGAATTCGTAGTCGAGGCCGCCGACCGGGCTTTGACGCCGCCATGAGTCCCAGCTCGCGATGTCGGACAGCGGTCACGAACCACTTTCGTGGGGTCGGACTTTCAGCGTGTGGGCAGCGGAGCCTCGTCGGCCCGTGTGATGCCGACCTTTCCGGTGCGCAAGTAGGTGAGCACGGCCTCGTCCACCGCCGGATTGCCGCGACCGAACGTGCCGTGGTCGCCGCCGTCCACGACGACCAGCGCGCCGCCCAGCGCCGTGGCCATGGCCGGGCCGCCTTCGTACTTGGTCAGCGCGTCGTGGCGGCTCTGCAGTACCAGGGGCGGGGTGCGCAGCCCGGCGCCCGTGATCGGCACCGGTTTCGTCACGGGTTTCCAGGAACCACAGGCCATCCCCGAGCGCACCAGGTCGGCGCGCGCGTCCATGGCGTTGCCGCCGGAGGCGATGGTGCCTGCCGCCGCGCCGAGCAGTTCCGGCCTGCCTGCCACGGCGTTCTCGTTGCAGGTGATCGCACTGAACACGAACCGCCCGGTGGGGTCGGTCGAAGTCGCGCCCTCGATGGCCCGCAACCGCTGCACGTTCGCCGGGTCGGCAGCGGCGTCGGCCATCGCGCGGGCGAAGGTGGGCCAGAAGGTGCGGGTATAGGTGGCCACGGTGGTGGCGCCGAGCAACGGAACCTGCGCGGATACGCCGCCGCTCACCAAGGTGCGCAACAGATTCTGCAGTTTGCCGAGTTGCTCTACGCTGCCGGTGTAGCCGTCCCGTGCGATCTCCGCCAACGGCTCCGGCAGCACGCCGGGCAGGTCGGCGATGCTCGCTGGCGGCGGTGTCAGGTTGGCGTACCAACCGCCGCCCTGGCCTGCCGCCAACCGGACCCAGGTGCGGTAGACCTGCAACGCCGTGTCGCCGAGGTGGTATTCGCCGTCGTGGTCGGCGATCCAGGCGAACAGATCGTCCAGGCGCTGTTTGCCCGCGACCTGCTGCTGGGCGAACTCCTCGGTCCACACCCAGTCCGGATTGACGTTGGAGTCCAGGATCATCCGGTCCACGTGGTCGCCGAACAGTGCCGCGTACACCGCCCCGAGGTAGGTGCCGTAGGACGTGCCGAGGTAGTCGATCCGTTCGAAGCCGAACGCGGAACGCACGGCGTCGAGGTCGCGCGCGGTGCTCTCGGTGGTAATGGTGTCCAGGTAGCCGGGCTGCGCCGCGTCACAGGCTTTCTTGATCTCGTCGCGGTTGCCGCCGCCGAGCGAGACCTGCTGCCCCTCCCCGTTCTTCGCGCTCGTGCCGCATTGCAGCGGTGTCGCCCAACGCAGTCCGCGCGGCTGGACGGCGATCCGGTCGTAATGCTCGGCCAGCGCGGCGGGGAACACGTCCAACCGGCGCGCCCAATAGTCCAGCGCATCCGCGCCCGGCCCACCGGGATTGGCGAACAGCACACCTTCCCGCTCGCCGGTAGCCGCGATGCGGCTGACCGTCAGCTCGATCTTCGCGCCATCCGGGTCGGCGTAGTTCATCGGCACGCTCACGACGGCGCACTGCACGCCCCGATCGGCGGGCACGGAACCCTCGGGGCACTTGCCGAACGCGACACCCGGCGCGGCGTCCGCCACGCCCGCGACGATCGATCCACCGAGCAGACCCACGGCGACGACGGCGGCCGCGATCCGCGAAACCCGCGGTGTCCTCAACATATTCCGGTACCTCCCCGAGCCTGCCCGCTCGCGCGCGACGACGGACCCGACCAAGAGCATTCTGCGCAGGCCCGCCCGGACAGACAAGTCGGTGGCGGGATTCCGCCCCGCCGCGTGCGTGATTTACCGGGACACCGGCGCACAGAGTAGCGTCGAGCCATGTCGACCGAGGTCAGCAACAACACCGCACTGGAACGTTTCGAGATCTACGTCGACGGTGCGATCGCCGGCTACGCCGAATACCAGGACACGGCCTCCGAGCGCGCGTTCGTGCACACCGAGATCTATCCGCGCTACGAGGGGCAGGGCTATGCGCGGCTGTTGATCGAGACCGCGCTCGACAGCACTCGCGACGACAAGCTCGGCGCGCTGCCCATGTGCCGGGCGGTCCACCATTTCATCGAGACCCGCCCCGAATACCTGGTGATGGTGCCGCACTGGGCGCGCGACCGGCTGAACCTGCCTCAGTAGGCCGCGACAGCGCCGTCGAGCGCCTGCTGCAGATCGGTGCGCACCAGCCGGGCGATGTCGCCGGGCCGGGGCGGCAAATCGAGCACAGGGACATTGAAGTAGAAGCTGGCTCCCTTGGCCTCCTCCTTCGTCGGCTGCACCGCCGGGTCCGTGCGCGGACCGTAGCTCAGCGCCATGGACACCAGCACGGGCTCGGCGCCGAGTTTCATCGCCCGGAAGGCGATGTGCCCGATGCCGCTGCCCACCGCCTGCACGCGGGAGGGGTCCACGTCGTTGCAGGTGCCCTCGGGGAACACTGCGATGCCGTCGCCACGGGCCATCCGCTCCGCGCAGACGTCCATCATGAGTTGTCCCGCGGCGTTCACCGCGCGAATGCCGTGGTCCTTGCCGCGGAACACCGGGATGCCGCCCATCATGTCGATCTTGCGCCGCTGATCGGGGTCGGCGAACAGTTCGTCCTTGGCCAGCACGCGCACCCGGCCGATCACCCGGCGTAGTCCGCTGCGCCACGCGGCCGCCGCCACGGTGTACGGATCGCTCTCGGAAAGGTGGTTGATCGCGATCAGCAGCGGCCTGTTCTGCCTGATCACCGTGCGGAGCGCTTCGCGCGCGCCCTCGGCGTAGGTGACGCGCGGATGGTAGCGGCGGCCGAGAATGGCGTACGCACCCCATGCCTTCAGACGGTTCTGACGGTGCTCGCGATAGAAGTCGTACACGGCGTCGTTGTTCTCGAGGCGCACCTCGGGCAATTCCATGACGTGGACTCTACGATGTGGCGGCGGTGGCGCAACGTGACGTCCGACGCCCGGTCCGCGACCCGTTCGGCAAATCCGGAACACACAAGTGGGCCGCAGAAGGCGCATTGTGGGCGAACAGCTGCGATGATGTCGGAGTGGCACGCGCAGAAGACCCGGACGATCGGAAGACTCGCGGCGGGCACGGCGACCGCAGGCGACGCGATTTCCGGCACGGTGAGCAGGTGGTTCGTGCCGGGACGCTGCTGGTGTCGGCCACCGAACTGGTCGAGCCGACCTTCCGGCGCACCGTCGTCTACATCATCGAGCACAACGAGGCGGGCAGTCTCGGCGTCGTGCTGAACCGCCCGAGCGACACGGCCGTGCACGAGGTGCTGCCGCGCTGGACCGACGCGGTCGCGGCCCCACGCACGCTGTTCATCGGCGGCCCGGTGAAACGGGACGCCGCGCTGTGCCTGGGCACGGTCCGGGTGGGCGCCCGGATCGATGGTGTCCCCGGGCTGCGCCGCATCGACGGACGCGTCGTGCTGGTCGACCTGGACGCCGACCCCGAGCGGGTCGGCCCACTGGTCGAGGGCATCCGGATCTTCGCGGGTTACGCCGGCTGGACCTTCGGGCAGCTGGAGGGCGAGTTGGAGAACGACGACTGGATCGTGGTATCGGCCCTGCCATCCGATCCGATCAGCACCGGCCGCCCCGACCTGTGGGCGCACGTGCTGCGCCGCCAGCCGCTCCCGCTGTCCCTGCTCGCGACACACCCGATTGAACTCGAACGCAACTGAGCACGTGTACTCCTCGAAAGGATCGAAGGAGACACGGCATGAGACACGACAACTGAACCGGCGAAAGCATGGGTGACGCATCGGGTGCGCCCACCGACCGGCCCCGCAACTCGAGCGGAGAGGTATCCAGTTGTGCGCAAGAAACGTGGCGAGACGGGACAGCCCGACGATCAATCCGAATTGATGCGGGCTCTCTATCGCGAACACGCCACCCCGTTGTGGCGGTACACGCTCGGCCTGGTTCGGGACCCGGGACGGGCAGAGGACATCGTGCAGGAAACGTTGCTGCGAGCATGGCAACGCCCGAACGTCTTGGATCAGTCCACCACGTCGGCGCGGGCGTGGTTGTTCACCGTGGCGCGCAATCTCGCCGTGGATGAGCACCGCAGCGCCCGCAGCAGGCGCGAGTTCCGCACCGACAACCCGCCCGAGCGGGCGACCCCGGACCAGTCCGACCGCGCGCTGGACGGCTGGCTGGTCGCCGACGCGCTCGGCAGGCTCAGCGCCGATCATCGCGAGGTGATCGTGCGGGCCTACTACCGGGGACTGTCGACCCACCAGATCGCCGAGGAACTCGACGTCCCCGCGGGCACGGTGAAGTCCCGGATGCACTACGGCATGCGCGCATTGCGCCTGGCATTACAGGAGATGGGGGTGACAAACCAGTGACAGATATCACCGACGATTTCAGCACGTGGGACGCCCCGTACGTGCTCGGGTCCCTGACCCGCCACGAGCGTTTGCAGTACGAGAGCCATCTCTCGAGCTGCCCCGACTGTCGGGCGTCCGTGGCCGAGCTGGCGGGCTTGCCCGGCATGCTCGCCCTCGTGGATGCCGACATCGCGACGACGATGATCGAGCCGCCCGCGCACGCCGCGCCGGAACCACCGCCTCCGCCGATGCCCGAGTTCCCGCCGCCATCGCGGTTGGCCGACGCGGCCGAGCGGCGGCGCCGCCGCAGCGGGTTGGCGTCGGTCGGCATCGCGCTGGCCTCGGCCGCGGCCGCGGTGGCGATCGCGGTTCCGATCGCGGTCACGGTGTCCGGAACGCACAACGCGCCGGGGCCGGGCACCAGCGAGCAGGCGTTCGCCGAACGTCAGATGACGCCGGTCGAGCCGACTCCGGTCTCGGCGAGCTTCAAGCTCATCCCGGCGGGTGACCAGACGCGACTCGTGATGACCTGCAGCTATCCCCCCGGCGAGCCATTGCCCTATAACCCGAATCTCGTGCTGTACGCCACCCGGATCAACGGTCTGCAGCAGCAGCTCGGCCAGTGGCCCGCGAGCCCCGGCACCGAGCTGACCATCGATCAGACCATCGAGGGCCCGCCCGACCAGATCCGCTCGGTCGACATCCGCGCGGCGAATACCGGAAAGGTTCTGCTCACCGGCACGGTCTGAGCGACGAGCGATCCCCCGCCAGGCGCTGCCCGCGGGGGATCTCTGCGTCGGCGACCGGTTCAGCGCGTCTGCCGCCGGAAGATCGAGGACGACCACAGGTACCCGACCGCCGCGAGCCCGACGCACCAGGCGAGCGAGATGATCCCGTTGGCGCCGATCTCGGTGCCCATCAGCAGGCCACGGATGGTCTCGGTGAACGGCGTGAAGGGCTGGTATTCGGCGAACTGACGCAACCCGGCGGGCATGGTGTCGGTGGCGACCAGGCCGCTGCCGAGGAACGGCAGCATCACCAGCGGAAAGGGCGAGTTGCTGGCGCTCTCAGGGGTCGGCGCGAGCAGGCCGAGCGCCACCGACAGCCAGGTGAGCGCGAACATCACCGACGCGAGCAGCGCGAACACGGCGAGCCACTCGACCGGGTTCGCGTTCGGGCGGAAGCCGATGAGCAGTGCGACGCCCGCCATCGCGGCGATGCCGATCAACGCCTGGATCAGCGCGCCGACCACGTGACCGGTCAGCATGGCCGACTGCGCGATGTCCATGGTGCGGAACCGGTTCACGATGCCCTTGGTCGTGTCGGTGGCGACCGCCACCGCGACCGAGACCGTCATGTACGCCGGAATCATCAGCAGCATGCCCGGCGCGAGATAGTCGATGTAGTTTCCGCCGGACGACTTCTCCAGCGCGCCACCGAAGACGAAGTTGAACACCAGCAACAGCACCGTCGGCATCACGATGACGCCGAAGGTCATGCTCGGATAGCGCTTGGCACGCACGAGATTGCGCCGCAGCATGGTCGCCGAGTCGGCGAGGGCGTAGGACATGCTCATCGCACGGGTTCCTTTTCGGTCGTGGGGTGGCCGGTGAGGGTGAGGAAGACGTCGTCGAGGTTGGGGGTGTGCACGGCGAGGCCCTCGACCTCGATTCGCTCGTCGTCGAGCCGGTCCAGCACGGCGCGCAGGGATTTCACGCCGCCGTCGCTGGGCACCGCGAGGGTGAGGTCCTCGTCGTCGTCCGGCGGCGGGGCCACGGCGCCGAGCGCGTCGGCCGCAGCGGTCAAGGCGGCTCGATCGGCGAATTCCAGACGGATGTGGCCACCCGGCACCAGCCGCTTCAACTCCGCCGCGGTGCCTTCGGCGACGAGCTTGCCCCGGTCGAGCACCGCGATGCGGTCGGCGAGCTGGTCGGCCTCCTCCAGATACTGGGTGGTGAGGAAGACTGTGACGCGGTAATCGTCGACCAGCCCGCGGATGATGTCCCAGATCGCGCGCCTGCTGCGTGGATCGAGCCCGGTGGTCGGCTCGTCGAGGAAGATGATGCGCGGATCGCCGACCAGCGTCATGGCCAGATCGAGGCGCCTGGTCATGCCGCCGGAATAGGTGGACGCCGTCTTGTCCGCCGCGTCGACCAAGTCGAAGCGCTCCAGCAGATCCGCCGCCAGCCTGCGGTTGTCCCGCCGGGACAGATGATGCAGATCGCCCATCAGCAGCAGGTTCTCCCGGCCGGTGAGCAGTTCGTCGACCGCCGAGAACTGCCCGGTCACGCCGATCTGCGCGCGCACCTGCTTGCGCTCGGCGGTGAGATCATGGCCGCCCACCCGGATTTCGCCCGCGTCGGGAGGGATCAGTGTGGTCAGGATCTGCACGGTGGTGGTCTTGCCCGCGCCGTTCGGCCCGAGCAGCGAGAAGACCGTTCCCTCCGGGACGGTGAGGTCTATCCCGTCGAGCACGACTTGCTCGCCGCACGATTTCCGCAGGCCGCGCACCGAGACGGCGGGCACGCGATGGCCGTTCACCATGGTCTTTCCTTTCTGACATACATTTCACTATGCGCATATGGGCATGTGTTATCCACACCGCTCCCCTTTTGGGGCGCGGCGTCAGTCGATTCGGTTGCGGCGGTTAGATATCCAGGTCCTCGATCTTCGGCCCTTCGGCCACGTCGACCACCCGCCGGTAGAGCTTGTCGGGCAGTCGGTCCTTCAACTCGTCGAGGGAATCCACCACGACGAAGATGAAGTCACCCCAGTCCTGCTGCCCGACGCCGAGCAAACGCCGCCAGCTTTTCGGGTCTCGCCAGTCCTTGAGCCAATTCGTGCCCGCCTCGGCGGGATACTCGTCCCAGTTCGAATATTGGGCGTGCATCACGAATTTGCCCTTGCGGCTGCGATACACCTGGACGTGCTCGATGCGCGTATCGTTCACCTCGTGCCACTCCCCTAGCAGGGTCCCGGAGAAGCGGACTTGTCGCACACCATCGCGACCGACCTTGAGCACGATCTCGTCATAGCCCTCCAGCCGCCCCTCCTCGAGTTCGATGAACCGGCGCAGCGCCGTGACCACCGCCCCCGAGAGGTTGCCGCCGACCAACTCCTGCGCGCGCTGGAACAGCGGGAGGTCGTCGTCGGCCACGTAGATCGTCTTGTTGGGCATGGCCCAACTATACGTAGATGTATACGTACACGCAAGGTTGGTCGGCACATCTTCTGATCCGCCGTTGAACCGTTCGGCGACCAGGTCCGTATCACTCGTGTACGCAGTCGAAATTTCGTCAGCGGAAGGGAGTGCGGATGCGGACTCGAGTCGTGGACCATCTGGTGCAAGCGGTTTCGGCGTTGGGCGTGCGACACATCTTCGGAGTGGACGGCGCCAATATCGAGGACCTGTACGACGCGATCTTCGACGCGCCGGACCACGTCACCGGCGTGGTCGCGAAACACGAGTTCTCCGCGGCGACCATGGCCGACGGATATGCCCGTGGCACAGGCGGATTGGGCGTGGTCGCAGCGACATCCGGCGGCGGCGCGATGAATCTCGTCGCCGGGCTGGCCGAATCGTTCGCGTCGCGGGTACCGGTACTCGCCCTGGTCGGGCAGCCCCCGACCGCGCTGGAGGGCAACGGCGCCTTCCAGGACACCAGCGGACGCGCGGGCACCATCGATGCGGTCCGTCTGTTCGGCGCGGTCAGCACCTATTGCGCACGGGTGGAAACCGCTGGCGACCTGGCGGATCGGCTGGATAGAGCGGTGCAGGCCGCCCGCCGGGGCGGCCCGGCGGTGCTGCTGCTGCCCAAAGACGTGCAGCAGGCCGACGCGGGCCCGATCGCGCCGCTCTGTCCGGCCACCAGGACACATCGGTCCGACCGGGCCGGACTCGCTAGTGTTCGCGCCGCGCTCGCCACGGCCCGGCACACCGGGAAGATCGTGATCATCGCGGGTGATCAGGTCGCGCGCGACGACGCGCGCGACGAGCTTGCCCGCCTCGCCACCGCCCTGGACGCCGCGGTGGGCGTCGCGCCGGACGCGAAGGACGTCTACGACAACGCCGATCCGGCCTTCTGCGGCGTCGCGGGCACCATGGGGCACCCGGAACTGGCGGCGGCCATCCGGTCCTCGGCCCTGTGCTTGCTGGTCGGCACCCGATTGCCGGTCACCACCCGCGCCGGCTCGGAGGCCGCGCTCGCCGAGCGAACGGTCGCGAGCATCGGCGTGGCGCCACCGTATCTGCCCGCCATCCATGCGACCAGTACCGATCTGTCGCGAACACTCGCCGAGCTCGCCGACGAATTGGACGACGGCAGTACCGGATCCGAACGCGTGCACGCGACGCAACCGCTGACTTCGCTGCGGGTGCCCGACTCCTCGGGCCCCGGTCTGCGGTACCGGGATGTGGTCGAGACGATCGATGCCGCATTGCCGGAGGGCACCGACGTGTTCGCCGACGCGGGCAACACCGGCGCGTCGGTCGTGCACCACCTCAGGGTGCCGCGGGACGGGCGGTTCGTGGTCGCCCTCGGGATGGGCGGAATGGGTTACGCCTTCGGCGCGGGCATCGGGTCCGCGTTCGCGCGGCACGCGCGGACCGACGGTGTCCGGCGGACGGTGGTCATCGCGGGTGACGGCTCGTTCTACATGCACGGCATGGAGTTGCACACCGCGATCGAGCACGCCCTTCCGGTCACCTTCGTCGTGTTGAACAACAACGCGCACGCCATGTGCGTGACCAGGGAGCAGCTGTATTACCAGGACCGCTACAGCTTCAACCGATTCCGCCCGGCCGACCTCGGCGCGGGCATCGCCGCGATGTTCCCCGGCCTGCCCGCGTTCTCGGTGCGCACCGTCGGCGAGCTCGCCGCCACACTGCGTCGCTGCCTGGAAACCGAAGGGCCGTCGTTCCTTTCGATCGAATGCGATCCCGATGAGATTCCTCCGTTCCTGCCCTTCATTAACGCCGTGGAGCAATCCCGCGATCTTCGATGAACCCCACGCGGCGGCGCCCGCCGACGCCTACCCGAAGGAGTATCACCGTGACCACCAGTTCCCTCCCCGCCCTCAGCGATATCCCGGAACAGGCCGTGCCCGGCGTGCTCCGCATCGAGAACTCCGACAAAGACGCGACCACGCCGATCATCATGGACATGCTGCGGTCGGTGTATCCGCACGAGCAGATCTTCGGCGAATACTGTCCGGTGCAGGCGTACATCGACGCGCCGCCGCGCGAGGTCTACGAATACCTCGCCGACACCAGGTCGCTGGAGGAGTGGACCTACAGCCTGCGCGGGTTCGTGGAGACCGACGAACCCGGACTCTGGCTGGCCTATGACCGGCTGGGCTCGGAGACCGAGATCTTCACCCGCACCGTCGCCAACCCCGACGCCATGACCGTCGACTACCACTGTGCCTGGGACCAGGGACAACACCTGTGGATGATCTACCTGCTGCGCGTGGTCGACGCGCAATTGGTGTTCCACAAGCCGGGTTCGGTGGTGTTGTGGGTCAACTGCAAGCACCCCTTCTACGACGACAACCCGTACCCGGAGTCCGCTCCCCCGAACCGGCCGGTGTGGGTCGGCGACTTCTGGGAGATGTTCTCGGCGGGGCATCAGCTGGAGATGGACAACCTCAAAGCCATCTGCGAGTACCGGGCCGCGCACGGCCTGCCGATCAAGCCCGACTGGATGAAGTGAGGCTCGAGTGACCACCACGCAACAACATCTCCCTGAGGTCAGTCTCGTCGACGTGGCCTCGTACCTACCGGGCGAGCCGGTCGGCACCGAGTACTTCACCCAATTCTCGCGCTCGGACCGGATGGCGAAGAACGTCATGTTCCGCTCGCCCAAGGGCCGCCACCACGTCGCGCGCGACGAGACCGCGGTGGACATGGTCGAGCGCGCCGTCGCACCGCTGATCGAACGCAACGGCGCCGACGCGATCGCCGAGGTCGACGTCTTGATCACGCACACCCAACTGCCGGACAATCCGGTGCTCGGCTGCGGGCCCGAGGTGGCGCGACGGCTCGGCATCCGTCCCTCGTACGTCTACGACGTGCACAACGGCGGGTGTGCGGCGTTCGTGCACATGATGGCGATGGCTCGGATGATCCTGCAGACCACGCCCGCCCGCACCGCGCTGATCGCGGCGACCCAGAACTGCGCGGGACCGGTGTTCACCCAGACCGATATCCGCAAGCTGGCGCAGGCTCCGGTGCCCGGCGACGGCTGCGGTGTCGGACTGCTCCGCAAGGACGACAGCGCGCCGATTCTCGACATCGAATGCCGGACCTATCCCGAATTCGCCGGCGACATGGACTTCTCCACCAACGGCGAGCGCAAGTACTGGGAGCCGGGCGAGGGCCAGGGCTGCGTCAGCTTCACCGAGTCCAAGATCACCAAGGTGTTCGCCAGGGGCAATCGGCTCGTTCCGGAAGTCGCCCTGGCGGTGTGCGATCGGATCGGCGTGCGGGGACGCGACGTCGACACGTTCGTCACCAACCAGCCGAACCGGCTGTTCCTGCGCAACTGGCACGACGCGCTGGAGCTCCCGCCGCACCGTCACCCCGACACCTTCGATTCCTGCGGAAACCTGTTCGCCGCCGGCATCCCGGTGACCCTGGACGTGGAGAACCGGGCGGGACGGCTGCGCAACGGATCGCTGGTCCTGATGTCGGCGTTCGCGCACGCGGGCGACTTCGCGGGCGCGGCCGCCGTCCGCTGGGGAGCCGCGCGATGAGCGTGCGCGTCGTCGACGGCACCCGGCCGTCGCACCGGTATCGGACGCACCGGGTGCCACCCCGCTTCGACCTCGCTCTGAGCGAGAATCCGTTCCCGCCGCTGCCTTCGGTGTTGCGAGCCGTGCACATGACGCTGGCTCAGGCCAATCGATACCCGGAGTTCCTGCCGCGCCGCCTGCCGACGCTGATCGCCCAGCACCTCGGTGTAGGGGCGGACCAAGTGGTGGTCGGGTCGGGGGCGACCGGCGTGGCACTGCAGATCTTGCAGACCCTGACCACGCCGGGAGACGAGATCGTCTACAGCGCACCGACGTTCGACGGGTATCCGATCATGGCCGAGATGGCCGGCGTCACCGCGGTGCCGGTGCCGCTGGATTCGGCGGGGAACCAGGATCTGCGGGCGATGCGGCGGGCCGTCGACCGTCGCACCGCGCTGATCGTGGTGTGCCGTCCGCACAATCCCACCGGAACGGTCATCCCGGCCGACGAGCTGAAGGCATTCCTGTCCGACGTTCCCAGCCGGGTCCCGGTCGTTCTGGACGAGGCGTACGTCGAATTCCTCGGCGCCACCGCATACGTCGACCCGCGGGCGCTGATCGCGAAGCATCCCAACCTTGTTGTGTTACGTACCTTTTCGAAGGCGTACGGCTTGGCCGGGCTGCGTATCGGCTACGCCTTCGGCCGGACCGAGTTGATCGCGCGAATCGGCACACTGCAATTGCCCTTCGGGATGGGCGCGGCGGCGGTGGCCGCGGTCGCCGCCTCGTACGCCGCCGCACCCGAACTCGCCGCGCGCACCCTGCGCATCGCCGAAAGACGCGACGCACTCCGCAGCGCACTACTGGCTCATGGATTCGCGATACCGGAAAGCCACGCGAACTTCCTGTACGTACCCGGCCCTGGTGCGAACACGGCGCTGCGGCGCGCGGGCATAGCCGCGAAGTCCTACGCCGACGGCAGCGCCCGCATCGCCGTCGGCGACCCGGCGTCCGACGACGCGGTACTCCAGGCCCTGACCGCCGATCCACCGCGCGTGACGACCTGATCGGAGTTTCTACACAGAGCGGTCGTGCTGCGCACGCCGCCATGCGGGAAGCATGTGCGTTCGCGTCCCGCTTGCGGTTCGCAGTCCGGAGACCGGTCGTTGCTGATGTCGCCCCGCATCGGATCGCCGAGCGCGGCGTACCTGTCTCGGCCGGATCGAGTGGACCCGGCGCGGAGAGTGGTTCGATCGAAGCGTGTGGTCCGATTTCGAGGTGAACGCGGCGCCCGCTCATGGGACGGCCAGTAGGGTCCTGTTCCGGTTGGCTCTGGGACGGTGGGCGGTCGTGCTGCGCCAGACGCTCATCGAGCCGGGTGGCAGCAGCGGGTGGCACTACCACGACGGGACATTGTTCGTGCTGGTCGCGCGGGGGACGCTGGATCATCCCGGTGCGGACTGCGCGCCGGTCACCTACCGGCGCCCGCGGATCTTCCGGGAACCGAGCGGGCCGCGCTACCCGCACGTGGCGCGCAATCTCGGAACGGTGCCGGTATTGCTGTGTGTGCTCTACTTCACGCCGGTCGACAGTCCGTTGTCCCGCAGCGTCCCGCCGCCGGAGTGCGCCGACGCGGGGTGATGGGCCTCAGCTCGCGGATCGGCAGGCGTCGCGGAGTGGGCGGACACGGGCCATCGGCCTCGACTCATGGCCGACAGACATCGCGCAGTGCGCGGACGCGGGGTGAGCGGCCTCAGCTCGCGGGCTGGCAGGCGTCGCGGAGCGAGCAGGCGCCGCAGGAGTTGCCGCAACCACCGGTCTGCGGCGGCGGGGCGATGGCTTCGGCCGCCTGCGCGGCGGCGTTCGCACCGGCGCCGAGGGTGAACAGGGCGACGACGGCAGCGCAGGCCGCGACGGCCAGCGCGACGAAGCCGCCCGCGGCCAGCCCGACGAGACCACCGGCGAACAGCAGCGCCCCGGCCGCGATCGAGGTGGGAGCGGCGACCCGGTTGGCGACGCGGAACGTCTCGTCCGTGGACAGCGCGGCCTCGGTGTGGACACCGAAGAAACGATTCCGGGGCAACCGGCCGGTCAGCCCGAGTGCTCCGGTTGTGACGGCCACGACAGCCAGCACGAACAGGACGAGAGCGACGACGAACACCCATGCAGGCTAGCGCATCGGTGCTCCGCGCCCGCCGACGGGCGCCTCGTCCGGCGAACCCGGCCGCAACCGCAGGCCAGCCCGATTTTCGGTCCTGCCGATGCGACGTTCTACCCTGATAGACGAAGTTTGTCGGGGATCGGCGACCACAAGAAGGCAGGACCGTGCAAGACACACGTGCAACCGAAAGCGATGTACCTGAGCACCGGTACAACGCGGAGCTTGCCGGCCGCATCGAGAGCCGGTGGCAGCGGACGTGGGACGAACGCGGAACCTTCCACGCGCCGAACCCGGTGGGACCGCTGGCCGGTCCGACACCGGCCGACAAGCTGTTCATCCAGGACATGTTCCCGTACCCGTCGGGCGCGGGCCTGCACGTCGGGCATCCGCTCGGCTACATCGCCACGGACGTCTTCGCCCGCTACCACCGCATGCACGGGCGCAACGTGCTGCACGCCCTCGGCTACGACGCGTTCGGCCTGCCCGCCGAGCAGTACGCGGTGCAGACCGGCGCGCACCCGCGCGACACCACCGAGTCGAACATCGCCACCATGCAGCGTCAGCTGGACCGCCTCGGGCTCGGCCACGACCGGCGTCGCTCGTTCGCGACCACCGATCCGGAGTACTACCGCTGGACACAGTGGATCTTCCTGCGGATCTACAACGCTTGGTACGACACGGAGCTGAACCGGGCCCGCCCGATCGCCGAGCTGGCGGCCGAGTTCGCCTCCGGCGTGCGGGCCGTTCCGGACGGCAAGTCCTGGGACACGATGCCGCCCGCCGAGCGCGGCGCGCTGCTGGACTCGTATCGCCTGGTGTACCAGACCGATTCGATGGTCAACTGGTGCCCTGGCCTGGGTACCGTGCTGGCGAACGAGGAGGTCACCGCCGACGGCCGCAGCGAGCGCGGCAACTTCCCGGTGTTCCGTAAGCACTTGCGGCAGTGGATGATGCGCATCACCGCCTACTCCGATCGCCTGGTCGACGACCTGGACCGGCTGGACTGGCCGGAGAACGTCAAGGCCATGCAGCGCAACTGGATCGGACGATCCCGGGGCGCGCAGGTGAAGTTCGACGCCGACGGGGAGCAGATCGAGGTCTTCACCACCCGCCCCGACACCTTGTTCGGCGCCACCTATGTGGTGCTCGCGCCGGAACACGAGCTGGTCGACAAGCTGACCGCCGCCGCGTGGCCTGCGGGCACCGACCCCAGGTGGACCAACGAGGGCGCCGCCACACCGGCCGAAGCCGTGGCGGCCTACCGCAAGTCGATCGCGGCCAAGTCGGATTTGGAGCGTCAGGAGAACAAGGAGAAGACCGGCGTCTTCCTGGGCAATCACGCGATCAACCCGGCCAACGGCGCGGCCGTGCCGATCTTCATCGCCGACTACGTGCTCAGCGGCTACGGCACCGGCGCCATCATGGCCGTTCCCGGGCACGACCACCGCGACTGGGAATTCGCGTCCGTCCTCGGGCTGCCGATCATCGAGGTGATCAGCGGCGGCGACCTGGAGCAGGGCGCCCACGCGGGCGAAGGCGCGCTGGTGAACTCCGATTACCTCGACGGCCTGTCCGTCGAGGAGGCCAAAGCGGCGATGATCGCCCGGCTCGAGGCCGACGGACACGGCAAGGGCACCATCCAATACAAGCTGCGCGACTGGTTGTTCGCGCGCCAGCGCTATTGGGGCGAGCCGTTCCCGATCGTGTACGACGAGCAGGGCGCACCCCACGCGCTGCCGGAATCCATGCTGCCGGTGGTGCTGCCGGAGCTGGACGATTTCGCCCCGGTGACCTTCGATCCGGACGACGCGAACTCCGAACCCTCCCCGCCGCTGGCCAAGGCGACCGACTGGGTGGAAGTCGAACTGGATCTCGGCGACGGGCTGAAGCGCTACCGCCGCGACACCAATGTCATGCCGCAGTGGGCGGGCAGTTCCTGGTACGAGATCCGCTACGCCGACCCGACGAACACCGAGACGTTCTGCGCCAAGGAGAACGAGGCGTACTGGCTGGGCCCGCGCGCCGACGTCGGCGGGCCGAACGACCCGGGCGGCGTCGACCTGTACGTCGGCGGCGTCGAGCACGCGGTTCTGCACCTGCTGTACGCCCGCTTCTGGCAGAAGGTGCTGTTCGATCTGGGTGACGTGTCCGCGAGCGAGCCGTACCGGCGGCTGTTCAACCAGGGCTACATCCAGGCGCACGCCTACACCGACGAGCGCGGCGCGTACGTGCCCGCCGCCGAGGTGGTCGAGCGCGACGGCAAGTTCTTCTGGACCGACCCCACCGGCGCCGAGATCGAGGTGCGCCAGGAGTACGGCAAGATCGGCAAGTCACTGAAGAACGCCATCTCCCCGGACGAGATGTGCGATCTGTACGGCGCGGACACCTTCCGCTTCTACGAGATGGCGATGGGTCCGCTGGACACCTCGCGCCCGTGGGCGACCAAGGACGTCGTCGGCGCGCACCGGTTCCTGCAGCGCGCCTGGCGTCTGGTGGTGAACGAGGAGACCGGCGCGGTGCGGGTCACCGATGCCGCCGCGAGCGAGGAGACGTTGCGCCTGCTGCACAAGACGATCGCGGGCGTGGACGAGGATTTCGCCGCGCTGCGCGACAACACGGCGGGCGCCAAGCTGATCGAGCTGACCAACCACCTGACCAAGAGCTACCCGGACGGCGCGCCGCGCTCGGTGGTGGAGCCGCTGGTGTTGATGCTGGCGCCGCTGGCCCCGCACATCGCCGAGGAGCTGTGGGACCGCCTGGGTCACACCGCCTCGCTGGCGCACGGCCCGTTCCCGGTCGCCGATCCGGCGCTGCTGGTCGAGGAGTCGGTGGAGTACCCGATCCAGGTGAACGGCAAGGTGCGCAGCCGGATTCAGGTGGCGGCCGACGCGGACAACGCGGCGATCGAGGCGGCGGCGCTGGCCGACGAGAAGATCGACGCGCTGCTCAACGGGAAGGCGCCGCGCAAGCTGATCGTGGTGCCGGGGCGCCTGGTGAACATCGTCGCCTGACGGCGGGTCAGCGCGGCGGGAGCAGCACGTCGTCGAGCGTGACCATGGACAGGTTGCGCTCCTTGATGATGTCGACCAGCTGTCCGTAGCAGTGCGTGACTGCAGGTGCGTTGGCGTGCCCGATGACGATCGTCTGCGGCTGGAAATACCGCCGCGCGCATTCGATCAGATACTCCTCGGTGATCACACCGGAATCGGACAGTGAGCCGTACCACATGGCGGGCACGGTGTAGCCGAGGTCGGCGGCCACCCGGTCGACCGTGGCGTTGTGCCTGCCGAACGGCGGGCGGAAGTACGGGGTGCCGTCCACCCCGAAGTTCTGGCGCAGGTAGGTCTTCGCCCGCTCCAGCTGCCCGGCAACGGCCGACGCGGACAGCTTGGTCAGATCCGGGTGATCCCAGGTGTGGTTGCCGAGCTGGATCTGCCCGGATTCGACCAAGGGCCGCAAGGCGGCCCGGTGGATCGCCCACGAGTCGTAGTAGGCGGTCACGAAGAAGGTGAACCGCGCGCCGGTGTCCTTGGCGAATCGGATGTAAGCGCCGACGACCTCGGGACTGGCTCCGTCGTCCACGGTGAGCGCCATGCTGCTGCCCGGCCCCGGCAGCGCGGTGATCGTGCCCGCCGGGATCGGCGTCTTCGGTCCGCCGGGCGGAGGCGGCAACAACGGCGGTGCGGGCGGCCGGGGCACGCCGCCCGCGGAACCGCTGTCGATCGGGTCGCCCTCGGCCACCGCGCATCCGGTCAGCGCGACCGCCGCGCCCGCTGTCAGCAACGCCAGCATGCGACGTCTGTCCACAACCCGATCCCTCTTGCTCGCTCGAACCTCCCCGCGACGAACCCTCGGGGATGGGGCCGGACGCTAACGAGCGAACTTGACGGGAACCTGAACCCGCGTGGTCCGTTGGGCAAATCACAGGGACGAGAGCACGGCGGTGAGCTACAGCGCGTCATCAGGTCGGTGGCCACCCGTCTCCCCGTCGATCAGCAGGTCGATCGCACGGGCGAAAAGCCGATCGGCGACGTGCGTGCGACAGTCGCGAGGGGAACGCGTGGGCCGATACAGCGTCGGCGGACCTGTACGGGATCAGTACCGACGGAACACACAATCGGCGATGTGCGCGCCGACAGCCGAGCGAGCGCTTCGGCCGAAAGAGCGCCGCCGGGTGACTCCGGGCTCAGTACGGCCGGAGCACGACCTCGGTGGGGTGCGCGTCGCGCGGGGTGTCGATGGCGGAACGCACCGTGTACGCCACGGTCTCGGGGGCGAGGAAGTCCTCGGCCCGGTACTCGCGCCCCTCGCCCGCGATGATCGCCCGCTGCATATCGGTGTCGATCCGGCCCGGATGGATCGAGGTCACCCGCAGCTCCGGCTCCTCCTGGCGCAGCGCGTCGCCGAAGGCGCGCAGGCCGAACTTGCTCGCCGCGTAGGAGGCCCAGCCCGCATTGGCGCGCAGCCCCGCGCCCGAGTTGATCAGCACCACGTGACCCTGGCCCGCCCGCAGCGCGGGCAGCAGCAGCCGGGTGAGTTCGGCGACCGCGATAACGTTGGCTTCCAATGTGTTTCGCCACTGTTCGACGGTGGATTCCGCGATCGTGCCGAGATCGGCGATGCCCGCGTTGTGCACCAGCACGTTCAGGCTCCGGATCGGCTCGACCGCCGCGGCGACGGCGGTGTAGTCGGTCAACTCGACCGGCCAGCCCCGCGCGTCGGGCAACTCCGTCAGGATGCCGCGCAGCGATTCCGCCGACCGGGCGCCGAGCAGCAGGTCGTGGGTCGGCGCGAGCTCCCTGGCGATCGCGGCGCCGAGGCCGCGACTGGCGCCGGTGATCAACGCGGTCGGTTTCGTGGTCGCGGCGGAAGTCATGGGCCCCACCGTAACCGGCTGGGTGAAGAAGGCGTAAAAACCCGTAGCACTGGACGAACGACTAGCGATGCAGGCTGGTTCGGGGCGAGAATCTCGAGCAGCGAATCACGGACGGGGCATGCGAAAGTGAGAACCGCCGAACACGAAGCGGCCACAGGCCGATCTGATGGAGACGAAACGAACACCGCTGAGCGGGCATATCTGCGGGTGACATCGCAGAATAGGGGGATGGCACATCCGGGCTTCACCCCCACTCAGCTCGCGGCCCGCGCTGCCTACCTGCTGCGCGGCAACGACCTGGGCACGATGACCAGCGCGGCGCCCCGGTTGTACCCGCACATGTGGAGCTGGGACGCGGCATTCGTCGCGGTCGGGCTCGCGCCGCTGAGCGTGGAGCGGGCCGTGGTCGAGCTGGACACCCTGCTGTCCGCGCAGTGGAAGAACGGCATGATCCCGCACATCGTCTTCGCCAACGGCGTGGACGGTTACTTCCCCGGCCCGGCCCGCTGGGAGTGCCGCAAGCTGGCGGCCAACGCGCCCGACGGCCCGGACACCTCGGGGATCACCCAGCCGCCCGTGCACGCCATCGCGGTGCAGCGGATCCTGGATCATTCCCGCAGGCACGGCCGCAGCACCAGGTCCGTGGCCGAGGAGTTCCTCAACCGGCGCTGGCCGGATCTGGTGCGCTGGCACCGCTGGCTGGCGCATGCCCGCGACCCCAAGGAGACCGGCCGCATCACGCTGTATCACGGCTGGGAGTCCGGGATGGACAACTCGCCGCGCTGGGATCGCGCCTACGAGCACGTGGTCCCCGGCGATCTGCCGCCCTATCGCCGTGAGGACGTGCTGGTGGTCTCCGATCCGACCCAGCGCCCCACCGACCGCGAGTACGACCGCTATCTGTGGCTGGTCGAGCAGATGCGCCGAGCGGGTTATGACGACTATCAGCTCGCCTCGACCATGAGCTTCGCCGTCGAGGACGTGTTCGTCACCGGAATCTTCGCGCTGGCCTGCGAGGTGCTGGCCAATATCGGCGAGGAGTACAAGCAACCCCACGCCGACGTGCGCGATCTCTACGCGTGGGCCGACCGGTTCCGCGCGGGCGTCGTCGCGACGGCCGACGCCCGCACCGGCGCGGCCCGCGATTTCGACGTGCGGTTGCAGCGGTGGATCAACACCGAGACGCTCTCGATGTTCGCGCCGCTGCTGTGCGGCGGCCTCCCCCGCGACACCGAGCGCGCTCTGCTGCGCCTGTTCGAGGGCCCGCGCTTCTGCGGCCATCCGGATCTGCGTTACGCGCTGCCGCCATCGACCTCGCCGGTGTCCAAGGACTTCCGTTCCCGTGAGTATTGGCGCGGGCCGGTGTGGCCGGTGATGAGCTGGCTGTTCTCCTGGGTCTTCGCTCGGCGCGGCTGGGCCGAGCGCTCGTTCATGCTGCGCGCCGAGGGCTTGCGCCAGGCCAGCGACGGCAGCTTCGCCGAGTACTACGAGCCGTTCACCGGCGAGCCGCTCGGCAGCATGCAGCAGTCGTGGACGGCGGCGTCGGTGCTGGATTGGATGGGGTGAAAGCTCAGAACACTTCTGACACCCCAGCCGTCACACTGGTAACGGCCAGAGCGAATGGCTATCGTCCTGCGGCATGGACATCTGGAGGTCGACCACTCGCCGCGGCGCGGCGCTGTCACTGATCACGCTGTCCGGCATTCTCGCCGCCACGCTACCCGCGACCGCCGCGCCGACCGGTCCGGACGTCTCCTCGTGGCAGCACACCGACGCGACCGTGATCGACTGGTTCGCGGTCAAACGCTCCGGCCACGACTTCGCCATGGTCAAGGCCACCGAGGGGCTCAGCTACGTCAACCCGTACTTCGTGCCCGACAGCCTGCTGATGCGCGCGGCCGGAATGGCTCGGGGCACCTACCACTACGCCCGGCCCAACCTGCCCCCCGAACCGCAGGCCGCGCTCTACGCGGCGGTGGCGCTGGGACAGAACGGGCCGCTCGATCTGCCGCCGGTGCTGGATCTGGAGAACACCGGCGGTCTCGGCCCCGCGGCGTTGATCGACTGGACCCGCCGCTATCTGAACACCGTGGAAATGCTCACCGGCCGCGCCCCGATCGTCTACACCTACCCCAACTTCTGGCGTACCGCGATGGCCGACACCGACGAGTTCGCCGAGTACCCGCTGTGGATCGCCGACTACCGGGGCAACCCCCAACCCGAGGTCCCCGGCGGCTGGTCCACCTGGACGTTCTGGCAGACCACCGACAGCGGCACCATTCCGGGCATCGCGGGCCGCGTCGACCTCAACGTCTACAGCGGCGCCCAGGGCAGTTTCGCCGGTTACGCCAACATGAGCGGCACCGGCAGCGGGTAGGCCTTCATCGACCGACCGCCACACCTTCCCTCCGGGTTTCAGCCGACAGAGGGGCGGCGAAGGCCGGCGAGGAGGCGGGTGATGTGCGCGGGGGCGTCGGCGGGGTCGAGCGGGGCATGGGCGACGAGCAGGCGGTACCAGAAGGGGCCGAAGATCAGGTCGGTGGCGTGGTCGAGGTCGAGGTCGGCGGCGAGTTCGCCACGGGCTACGCCGCGAGAGAGGATGTCGGACACCACTTTTCGGCGAGATTGCACCCATTCGCGGAAATGACCGGCGAAATCCGAGTCGAGCTGGGCTTCGGCCATCATGCCGCGCAGCGCCTCGACGCGGAGCGGGAACTCGACGACGCGATACAGTGCGGCGGCGAAGGCGATCAGGTCGGCCTCGGCGGATCCGGTATCGGGTTCCGGCATGCGCTGCGCGACCGCCTCGGCCTGGGCCTCCATCACCAGCGCAGGCTTGGATTTCCACCAGCGATAGATCGTGCTCTTGGCCACGCCGGAGCGCGCGGCGACACCTTCGATGGTGATCTTGCCGTAGCCCTGTTCGTCCAGGAGTTCGGCTGTCGCGCACAGGACGGCCTGTCGCGCGGAACTGCTGCGCTGCCGTCCGCCGGTCCGACCGATTGTCATGGCGCCGAGTGTATCGGTCTGCTACATTTTTATCGAAACGCTACGGAGCGTTTCGATTGAAACGAGTCAGAGGTGACAATCCGATGAGCACGATCATCGTCTCGCACGGCTACAACGCGGCCGGCGACAGCGTGTGGTTCCCCTACTTGTCCACGGAGCTGACAGCGCTCGGCCACACAGTGGTCGTCCCGAACCTCCCCGACCCCAGCGCACCCCGCCTCGACCCGTGGCGAAAGACTCTGGCGGCGGCAGCTTCCGAGGCCGGCCCAGCCCGCGACACGGTCGTGATCGGCCACAGCATCGGCGGCGTCAACGTACTCCGCATGCTCGAACAGCACGATCCCGACGCCCATGGCCGCTTCGCGGGGGCGGTGCTGGTATCCACCGCCGCCCACGAAGTCGGATACGCCGAATTGGCGGAATTCTTCGAGCAGCCCTTCGATTGGGAACGAATTCGCAATGCCGCCGGCGAGTTCCGCGTCCTCTCCGCAATCGACGACCCGGTCAATATCCCCGACCCCGTCGAACACGTCGGCCTGCTGGTCCGCAACCTCGGCGCCGCCGCTGTCGTCCTTCCCGACGGACGGCATCTGGGCGACTACCCCGAGGACCACATCGAACTCCCGGAGGCGGTCCGCCTCGTCACCGACATCCTGGCGGCCGGCTCGTGACCGCCGAAACCGGTACCGGCCCGACCAAATGGAAGATCTGGCTGCTGACCGTCGTCGGCCTGTATCCCCTGCTCGTCCTCCTGGTGACTGCCACCGCCCCGCAGCTCGAGCAGCTGCCGCCCGCGCTCCGGCTGGCCGTCATCGTTCCCATCGCCGTGGCCGCCATGGTCTGGGTTGTGATGCCGTTCCTCACCCGCCGGTTCGCCGGTTGGCTGGGCGGATGAAGCGGCGTCGGGAGGAAACGCCGAGTCAAGAGTGGAGCCGCTACCCGCCCAGTCGAGTAGCGGCTCCACTCGCGGGAAAGCCGCGGAGGGTGGCCGTGGTTGCAGGGGGCCGGGGGTGCCGCGGCTGTGGTATCAGACCCCGATGCGGCCGCCGGCCTTCTTCCAGACCGCCACCACCGAGGGGCGGGGCTGGGCCGTGCCACCGTCGGGCCAGTGCGACAACGGGTTCTCCGGAGTGGCGTCGTCGGCCTCGCCGGGATGCTGCACACACACCATGACCCGCGCCTCGCTGACCACCGGACCGCAGGTCTCCGCACCGCGCGGGACGGTGAGGAATTGCTTGGTCCGGCCGCGATTCGGGCCGTCGAGCACCACGGAGAACAATCCGTCGTTCGACTTCAACGCGTTGCCGTCGGTGGCGATCCACAAGTTGCCGTACGGGTCGAAGGCCAGGTTGTCCGGGCAGGAGATCGGGCTGACCTTGGACTTGTCGTACCCGGCGAAGTAGGTGTCGGCCGCCGCGGGATCGCCGCAGACCAGCAGCAGCGACCAGGTGAACGTGGTGCCGGTGTGGTTGTCGTCGATCTCCAGGATCTGGCCGTTCTTGTTCAGCTTGCGCGGGTTCGCCTCGTCCGGACCCTGCTTGCCGTCCGCGCCGCGGTTGTCGTTGTTGGTCAGCGCCACGTACACCTTGCCGGTGTAGGGATTGGCCTCGAAGTCCTCCGGGCGGTCCATCTTGGTCGCGCCCACCTTGTCGGCGGCCAGGCGGGTGAAGACCGCCACCTCTTCCGCGCTCATGCCCTCGACCAGCGACTTGCCCTTGCCGTCCGCGCCGGTCTCCAGCAGCGGGATCCACTGGCCGGTGCCGGTGAAGCCCTTGTCGGACGGCTTGGCGCCGGTGCCGTCGATCTTGTCCGCGTGATCGCCCGCGAGCTTGGCGACATACAGCGTGCCCGCGTCCAGGATGGTCAGATTCTGCCGCATGCTCGCCGCGCCGGTGCCCGGCTGGATCTTGCGTGAGGACACGAACTTGTACATGTACTCGAACTTCTCGTCGTCGCCGGTGTAGGAGACGACATCGCCGTTCTTGGTGACGTAGATGGTGGCGGCCTCGTGCTTCACCCGGCCCATCGCGGTGTGCTTGATCGGCGTCGAGTTCGGATCCCACGGGTCCACCTCGATGACGTACCCGAATCGGTTGGCCTCGTTGGGTTCCTGCGCCAGATCGAAACGCTTGTCCGCGCGCTCCCACAGGTTGGTGGTCTTGCCCGCGGCGAAACCGTAGCGCTTCAGCCGCGGCGCGGCGGCCGACTCGGTCACCTTGTCCGCGTTGGCGAAGTAGCCGTGGAAGTTCTCCTCGCCGGACAGCACGGTGCCCCACGGCGTCAGGCCGCCCGAACAGTTGGCGAAGGTGCCGAGCACCTTGGTGCCGGTCGGATCGGCCGAAGTCTTCACGAACTCGCTGCCCGCGGCCGGACCGGTGAGTTTGAACTCGGTGCTCGCGGTGATCCTGCGGTTGTACTTGCCGAAGGCGGGAACGAGCTTGCCGGAACCGGCTTCGCCCTTCACCTCCACCACGGTCAAGCCGTGCGCCGCCATGGTGACCGCGATCTGCTCGTCGGTCGGCGCGTCCTTGTTGTAGCCGCGGAACATGTGCGGGCTGGTGGTGTACTCGTGATTGACCACCAGCAGATAGCCGTTGGCCTGGCCCTCGATCGTCAGGAGGGCGGCGAAGTCGTTGTTGTAGCCGAACTGCTTGGCCTGCGCGGCGGCGGTCTGCTTGTCGAAGTCGAAGGCGGGCGCGTCCGGGAACAGCGGGTCGCCCCAGCGGATCACGACGGACTGCTCGTAGCCGTCCGGGATCACCACGGCGTCTTCCTTGTTCGGCGCGACGGCGGCGAAGTCGGTGCCGGTTCCGGGCGGGCCCGCGGGCGAGGTGGAGCCCACTGTGGTCGGCTCGCTGTCGTCGCCGCAGGCCGCGAGGACGCTGCCCGCACCCACCGCGAGCACGGCGGCAGCACCGCCCTTGATCAGTCCGCGCCGGTTCAGGGAGCTGACGATGTCACCGAAGTAGGCGCCCGAGGAGGTGTTCGGCGCCTCGTGGAAGCACGCGTTCGCGCACTTGTACTCACATGTCACGGCAGCGCGCGACGACTGTCCGTCGTGCTTCACGAAAAGGGCGAGTGGCTGAAGACTCACGGTGACTCCTGGGTTTGGCCGATGGCCGCACGGTAAACCATCCGGACAATCCGGAAGGGACGGCAAAGTGAACAACCGCCCAATTAGGTAACCCTCAAATTGCCGGGCCGCCAGACCTGGGAACAAACGAGTGCCGCGTCGATTCGATGATCTCGAATCGACGCGGCATGGGTGTCGAAAGGCGGCTTCGTCCGGCTCACCCATCAGGCGTTCACCGGAAGGGCGATGACGACCTCGCTTTCGTTCTCGGGAAGGTAGTGCGCCCGCAGTACCCGGCCCACCTGCACGTGGCCGACGCTGGCCGGTGCGAGGAACTTCGTCACGCGGGTCGCGAAGCTCGAGCCATCGGGCCGGGTGACGACCAGTCCGAGTTCGACCTCGGAGTGTCCGTCGCGGATATTGCCGGTGACCGACAGCGACTGCACCACCGCCTGGGTGGCGATGCCGCGCTCGGCGATGTCGAGCTTGTGCCGCGTGGTGATGCCCTTGCGGATCAGGGACTCGTTCATCGCGTGCTGCGCGGCGGCCGCGTCGCCGGACAGGTCGACCTCGACCTTGTCGGTCCGGCCGGGCAGGTAACGCACGGGCAGCACCACCCCGGCGCGCAGCAGGGCCAGTTCGGTGAGCGGCACGATCATCTTCGCGGAGGAATGGAAGATCTTGCCGTCCGAGCCTTCCACGCTGAACTCGACGTGGACCTGCGGCTGGTCGTTGACGGTGACGCCGGTCTGCCGCACCGATCGGACGGTGCCGAGGCCGGTGAGCCCGTCGCGGAACTCCGCGCTGTTGCGTCCGGTCAGCGCGCTCAGGATGCCTTCGCCGGTGAACGCGAACACGATGGGGATCAGGGTGAGCGCGATGATCGGCAGCGCCATTTCGACGCCGAGCCAACCCATTCCGGCGGGCTCCCATTCGCTGGCGGGGACGTAGGTGACGGCGTGGTAGACGTAATAGCCGATCGCGGCGGCGCCGAGGGCGAGGGCGGTCGAACGGATCTTCTTCATGGCACTTCCTTTGTGAGAGTCGAGATTTCACCGCGCCCCGTCATCCCGGTGGGTCGCCAGGATGACGGGGGCGGATCGGAGGGCATGCGGCGATCAGGCGCCGACGATGGACGAGCAGGCGAAGGTGATGTCGAACTTCGACGTCTTCGGCCCGGCCAGCGGGTTGGTCAAGTCGGGGGCGCCCACGCCCTCGCCGGTGACCTTGAAGGTGTTGCCGTCCTTGACGACCTTGGCGGAGCCGCCGGGCATGCCGTTGCCGAAGCCGACCGCGTAGGGCAGGCCGTTGTCGCCGCCCTTGCTGCCCGCGATCGCGACCGCCTGCACGGTGTTCGCGGCGGTGATGGTCGCGCTCACCGAGAGGTTGCCGTAGGCGGAGTTCGCGATGTCGGTCAGCGCGAGCGCCAGGGTGCCGCCCTGCTTGGCGCAGGTGGTGTCGAACTTCGCGTCGAAGGCCTTGCCGTCGACCGAAGCGACCGACTTGCCCGCCGGGGCCGCAGGCTGCGCCGAGGAGGGCGCGGCGGGCGAGCTGCCCTTGCTGTCACCGCATCCGGTGAGCACGCCGACTGCGGCGGCAGCGGCGATGGCGGCGGCGGCGATGCGGAGCGAAGTGGTGTTCATGGTCTGTGTCCTTGTCGTTCGAGGGGCGGCGCCCCTGGTTCGGTTCCTCCGGCCTCCTGTCGGGCCGTTGAGAAAAATGTAGGAACGATTCCCGCCCTACCGATCCCAGGTTTTCGGCGTTTACGCAGGTAGAGGACGTGCGACTGCACCCGGCGCACTCCGGGTGGAACGGGGTCTTCTTCTCGGATAACCGGCTCGACACCTTGGGCAGGATGGGTACGGCTGGATAACGCGCCGCCCAAGCTTCGCTAGATTGGCATGAAAATTACTTCATATGGCTTAGAAGTAGCCTGATATGGCTATCATCGTGACATGGCTCCAGATACTCTCGTCGCTCAGCTGATTTCTCTGGCAGCTGAGCAAAAGGGGCTTGTCACCAGTCGACAGGCGCGGGAAGTCGCATCCGTGTCCCCGCAACAGCTCAAGCGCCTGACCGACGCCGGAGTCCTGGAGCGGCTTCACCATGGCCTCTATCGGCTGTCCCGCGTTCCGCACGACGCGCATCTGGAGATGCGGGTGGCGTGGTTCGCGCTGGATCCGGGCCTCGTCGCGTGGCAACGCCTGGAGCAGGAAGTGCCTACCGGTGTGCTATCCCATCGAACAGCCGCCGAACTGCACCAACTAGGAGACGTGGAGGCCGATGTCGTGGAACTGACCGCTACCCGGCGAATCCGGCTGTCGCTGCCCGACATCACCGTCCATCGTGGCCACCTCGCCCGCGACGACTGGCAGATAGTCGATGAACTACCCGTGACAACCCCCAAGCGCACTATCAGCGACCTCGCCGCAGCGTCTCTCGATTCCGGACATCTCGCTTCGGTCGTCCGGGACGCGCTCACTCGCAACCTGACCACTACCGAAGAGGTCGTCGCGGTACTCGCGCCCCACGCCTTCGGCTATGGGTATCGAGCGCTGGACGGGCATGGCTTCCTCGACGGGCTCATCGCGCAAGCGGGAGTACCGGTCAACACCTTAACCATGGCGGATATCGCGAGACGCCACCCTGAAGCTCCCGCTTTCGAATCCATCCTGCGGGCTGCCGTCGCACAACTGCGGAGGATCGATCCCGACACCTTGAGGTCGCTGCGGCAGGCAGCGGAAAGCCTGAGCAAGATCGATCCCGTCGTCCTGCAAACCATCACACGCAACACGGATGAGGAGTAGCCCCGACCAATGAGCTCGTCATCGCGCTCACCCCATGCCGTTCGGACGAGCATTACGACCCGGCTGAACAACTACGCGAAAGCGAACAAACAGAGCCTCAACCTTGTGCGCCGCCGCTTCGTCATGGCCAGGTTCCTGGCGCGTGTCTTCGACGCGGACCCTGACGGATGGATCCTCAAAGGCGGAGTCGGCATGATGGTGCGCCTGCCTGACGCGCGCTACAGCAAGGACATCGACCTACTCGTAGCCACGGACATGTCAGAGGCGGTGGAAGCTTTGCGCCATGCCGGTCGCGACCACGCTATCGACCACTTCCGTTTCGAAGTCGGGCCGCCAACCCAGTTGAGCAACGGCAAGGGAGTGACTGTGCGTGTCGAGGCGTTGCTCGGCGGCAAAGTTTTCGACGCTTTTTCGATCGACCTCTCCTCGGCCCGCCGTGAACTCGTCGGGCAAGTCGAGCGGCGTCCCATCCCCCGCTTGGTCGATACCGACGACTTCTCGCAGGAGCCCACCGCCCAGCTCTATCCGCTCGCCGACCAGATCGCAGACAAGATCTGCGCGATGTATGAGGTATATGGCGCCGTCGGTACAGAGTCAGGGCGCTACCGCGACCTGGTGGATCTCCTATTGATCAGCAGCTTTCTCACCATCGATCTTTCCTCCACCGTCACCGCTCTCGAACGCGAAAGAGCACTCCGCAGCATCCCAGCACTGCCCACCACCCTCGAGAGTCCCGGCTCTACCTGGCCGGCCAGGTGGTCAGCCACGGCGCGTGAGAGCCCGCTCGCTGCCGACTATTACGACTTCGCCGCGGCGCTCGCAGCGGCAAACCGTTGCTACAGCCGAATCCTCAGTTCGCTACCCGCTGCCGATCACGAAGCGACGTGGAGTCACGCACGAGACACTTGGGAGTACTGACGGTCGGCATCCTCGACTTGTTCTGCCGGACATAGCCGTGCGTCGTGAAAGAGTGGTGTCCATTCGTGAAGTCGGGTTCTGCGATTACCCGATCGGGCGGCCTGTAGGAATCCGAAGCGAGGAGCGGCTTGGTGGAAGCGACATTCGATGTGGCCGGGCAGGTGGGGCATCACTATCGCGTCGATGACTACTACGAGGTGGGTCGGGAGAAGATCCGCGAGTACGCGCGAGCCGTGCAGGACTTCCACCCCGCGCACTGGAGCGAGGACGCTGCCGATGAGCTCGGGTACGCGGGCCTGGTCGCGCCGACCACATTCATCTCGATCGCCGCGATGCTCGCCAACCGCAAGCTTTTCGAGAGTGTCATCACCGGCTACGACGTGTTCGTGCAAACCGATCAGGTCTTCGAGATGCACCACCCGGTGGTAGCCGGTGACCGGCTGATCAGCGATGTCGAGCTCGCTTCGGTTCGCCGCATAGCGGGCAAGGATCTGCTCACCGTCAAGAACACCTTCACCGACCGGACAGGCCGGGTTGTGCAGGTCATGCACACGACCGTCGTCGGCATCACCGGCGAGGACGTCGACGCGGGCATCAGCGGCGCGATCGAGCGCGTGGTCATGCACGGTATCGATGTGCCCTCTCGAACCGCCACCGCAGGCCACGCAGCGGCGGACAGGCAGACGGTGACACATCCGGTTTCGGAGCCCCGCCCGCACCAGTCCACGACCGCCCGGACGCGAGTCCCGCGCACCGGCATCCGCTTCGAGGACATCTCGGTCGGTGACGAGCTTCCCGCACGGATCGCGCGGCTGACGCGGGGCGACCTGGTGAACTACGCCGGCGTCGCTGGAGACGCCAACCCGATCCACTGGCACGACGACATCGCGGCTCTCGCGGGCCTTCCGGACGTGATAGCGCACGGCATGCTCACGATGGGTTTGGGAGCAGGCTTCGTCACCGAGTGGCTGGGTGACCCGGGCGCGATGACCAGGTACGCGGTCCGGCTCTCGAACTACACGATCGTGGAAGCCGCCTCCGCCGGAAGTGTCGAGTTCACCGGGCGCGTGAAGTCGGTAGACCCCGACACCAGGACCGCCGTCATCGTCATCGTCGCCAAATCCGCAGGTCGCAAGATCTTCGGACTGGCGACCGCGGATGTGCGCCTCGCATAGTCGCGCCAACTTCGACCGCCAGGCTACGCACGGCTGAACCGGCTATCTAACACCGCCACATAGCGCCGCGAATCTCAACGAAAACGGCCCGGTCCCTGTCCATGCTGACAGTGTGCCGGGCCGCAATTGTTGCTACTGCTACGGGCGCTTGAACTCGCCGTCGTTCATGCCAGCGGTGAATGCGTCCCACTCGCGGGGGGTGAACACCAGGGCGGGGCCGGTCGGATTCTTAGAGTCGCGGACGCCGACCTGGCCACCGTCAAGGAACGCGACTTCGACGCAATCCTTCGACCCGCTGCTGCGGCTGCTCTTAAACCACTTCGCACCGGATAGGTCAACGCTCACGGTCATACTCCTTTGCAATCCTGGAGATGAGGGCTCGACTGCCTGCCTCATCCAGCGCCAGACGGTCCAGTTCGGCGCAGGCTTGACGGTACTGCCGGACCTCGTCTGCGCTTTCAAGGTACAAGTCGCCCAGGAAACCTTGCACATAGACCACAGGTGGCACCGTCAAATCTGCGGTCGGGTGGCGCGGAAACTCCAACAGCACGAACATGCCGACCAGAAGAGCGCGGTACGCGCCAACTGACGCGGGCACAACCCGGATCGACACGTTCGGCAACTGTCCAACCTCCAACAAGTGTCGGAGCTGGGCAGTCATGATTTCGGTGTTTCCTGTCGTGCGTCGAAGCACAGACTCATCGACAAGCACATTCAAGGTGAGGGGATTGGATTCGTCGGTGAGCCGTGATCGGCGTTTGAGTCCGACCTGCAACATGCGTTCAGCATCCTCGGCAGGCTTGTTCGGGAACTCCGTCCAAATCAGCGCCCGCTTGTACTCCTCAGTGTGCAGCAGGCCAGGCAAGAACGTCGTCTGGTACGACGTGATCCGGTTGGCGGCATCTTCTAGGCCGACGAACAGGTTGAAGTCTTTCGGGATCGCGTCATCGGTGAACGCCTGCCACCACCCTTTCGCGCCCTTGGTTTCCTTCACCAGTTCGAGTACGACCTGGGTTTCCTTCTCAGTGGCGTTGTAGAGCTGACACAGTCGCTCGATCAGGACAGGGTTGAAGCGGACGGGTTGACCGGTCTCCATCTTCCAGATCGTCGACCGAGCCGAGGCGATCGCGGTTGCTGCGGCCTCTCTGGTGATGTCGGCGCGCTCGCGCAGCGTCTCCAGCTGCATGCCCAGGATGCGCCGGGCGATTGTGGAATCTGTTGCCATCTCTACCTTCCGGAGTGTGTTGCAACTCGAACAAGGATGCCGCAACAACTAAAACAGCGCCAGATTTTTGGAAACGTTTGCGATGAAACAGTCGCGACGGCACGGGTTTTGGTTGTCTCCTTGTAGTGCGCCCGGCGGCGTGAGCAGGCGGCGGCGATCTTCCGCTCACGTTCCCGACACCGGTTCACCGCCCAGCATGGGTGGCCGGGCCGGGCGCACCTAACCCGCCAGTCGATGTGAGCTGAGGCCTACCGATGGACGAAGGAGAGTTCGGGGACACACCGCGTTCCCGTTGCATGTTCTACCGCAGGAGTTGCGGTTTCAACGCCGTGATCGACCCACCGGAACTCGGCCGGATCGTGATGCGCGCCGGTTCGGTGTGGGCGGTGACGATGCCCAGCAGGTTGGGGCGAGCGGTGAAAGCGCACATGCAGAGCAGAGGCGTCGCGCTCGGACCAATTGTCGGACACCCGCGTTCGGGTCGCTGGACGTTCCTCATCAGTCCCGACATCGAAGACGACGACGTCAAACTGTTCGCTGAGATGTTCCGCAGGGACGTGAGCATCGCGCGAGAGGGAGCCGTCATCGCACTGCCCTCCCCCAGCCCGAACGGGTCGATCCGGCAATGGATTGTCCCGGCTCGGAGCGCCTTCCTTCCATCCGGCCTCGCTGTCATCGATGCCGTGCGGGCATGGTCGGAAGTGGCTCCACAAACACCGGCTCCGCGCTATGGCCGATAGCGCAATGATCTCTGTGCTCATCGCCTTCGGCGTCGTCTCGTGGCTCGCGATCTGCTTCTTCGTGAGCGCCGCCATCCTGGATTACCGCGTCACCTGCGCCGAAAAGCTCTATCTGGAACTGGCCGCGAGCCGACCGCTCCCATCCGACGCCGATATCCAGCACATGTGTGACCTCACCGAGCCGCGCCGCGATCCGTGGGCGCACGCGGAGCCGATTCCGGCGTAACCGCTGCGGCCTGCATCTGAAGCGTGGCGGCCATACGCACTTAACTCCGAAATTCCGTCGCGGCTCCGTGCCGCCGTTTCGCGGGAGGTGTTCGAACAAGATGGCAGCCAACGGCGATGCCGAGGCCGACCCGAGCGGACCGTGCTACGACACCAACGTCCTCGCCCGGACGCTTTCGTGGTTGGACCACAACAACCCGCACTGGCCGATGCAAAGCTACGAGGCCGCGCGCACGGCCTACCACCATCACCAAGATTGCCCACCCATGACCTGCGCCACCTACATAGCGGCGCTGTACAAACTGAGGAAATCGGAGCGTCCAGGGGGCGCGCTCCTCGGTACTTCCGAAGATCATCGTCGGCGAGTGATCATGCAAGCCGCCCACGCGGACTCTTCCGTGCGGCGCAAGCACCAACCGGCCCTCGACCACACCCGAGAGCAAGTGTCGCCGCACCCGGAGCAGCCGGACGTGCGCCTGGCGGTGGTGATCGACGGTCACCGCCTGGACTTCGCCGCCTGCCTCACATCCGCACTATGGTTCCTCCAAGAGCAGCACCGGCGACGCTTCGTCGACTCCGTCGAGGTGATCCCCGGCGACACGACCGGCCTACGTCGGTTGCCGAACGAGCGCCTCTACGACGGACCATGAACGCTCAACGCCAACAGGAAGAGATCCGCGAGTGGCACATGGTGGAGAGGGCTCTCGGGCTTTGCCGCAGCCATGTGCCACTCGTGGTCTTCCCACCATGCGAACTACATACGTCCGAGTCGGAATCAGCGAGGGGTGACGATGACCTGGTAGGGATCGTCGTAGAGAACATGACCTGGGTCATCCGATTCCAGACGAGTCCATGCGACGCCGTGGGCGTCCAGTATCGCGAGGTAGCCGTCCACAGGGGCGATGAACCGAGTGGCTGAGGACTTGAACCATGCTTCTGCCCGAGGGTGGCGGGTTCGGTCGTAGGGCGAGAAATCGAGTTGTCCGGGATCGATGAGATGTTCCCGATACCAACTATTTTCACGTCGCCGGAACGCCTCCTGCTCGACGGTGAGGAATCCCGACCACGCCAAACCGTTGACCAGGGCGAATACACCCGGATAGCGGCCGTGCCGATTCGGCGCCGCCGCTTGGTACCGAACGAATGCTGCCTCGGCATCGCCGGTGTCGGAAGCGGACTGCACGAGTTCAGCAGAGTAGCTCGGGTCTGTTCGGGTGCGTAGAGCTCAGGCTCGACGCGCTGCTGCGGCGTGCTGCCGCGTCGAGAGTTCATCGAAGAAATAACAGGAGGTTGTACGTGGACGACGACGAACACCAAGTGTGGGAGTTCGCGATAGGACTCGGGCTGCCGGACGTGACCGGGCCCAGCACCCTCGACGGCGAGGGAATCCACCCCATCGCGATGGCGCTCGAAGAGAGCACCCATCGGATCCGCGGTTGGAACCGTATCCCGTGCTTTACCAGCTTCGGACCGGTCACCGCGGTCGATGAGTTCGCTCAGCGCGCGTGGGGCGACGCGTACGACCCGACGCGCGTCCCGGTCGAATGCCGTCTCGCCGTCTCTGTGACCGATGACGAGCTGGATGAACTGGTACTGGCGGTCGCAGAGGATCTCGGCATCGACCAGGACGGATACTCGACAGTAGTCGGCCGGAAGGTCACCCTCGGCTTGCGAGCCATCTCGCTGGAATCGCCAGAGAACGCCTTCTACCAGCACCTCGTCGACCAGTATCGGGAGCAACCCACCACGAATTGACTACAGAAGGTGGCCCTGGAGCATTTGAAATCGCCACGCCGGAACCTGGCCAAGGCACAGGGTGGTTACGAAGGCCGCCGACAAAGGTCCGCATCCCCTGAACGGCGCGGTGGCTGCTCTAGGGTTCGGAAGATGGGCGCTGTCCTGGGC
Organism: Nocardia sp. NPDC047038; assembly: GCF_040644075.1. Lineage (NCBI taxonomy): Bacteria > Bacillati > Actinomycetota > Actinomycetes > Mycobacteriales > Nocardiaceae > Nocardia > Nocardia sp. NPDC047038. The sequence goes on from NZ_JBEYVQ010000002.1 coordinate 527,601, forward strand.
GATCTGTTGCCTCTCGCGGTCGGGGTCGCGATCTCACCGATTCCGATCATCGCGGCGATCTTGATGATCCTGTCGGCCCACGCGGGCGGAGCCGGTCGCGGGTTCGCGCTCGGCTGGGTCGTGGGCATCCTCGCGGCGACAACGCTTGTGGCGCTGGTGTCCGGGTCGCTGGGCGGTTCGGCTGATCGGCAACCCTCGACGGCGGGCGCATGGGTCAAGATCGTGCTCGGGATACTGCTCCTCGCGCTGGCCGTGGCACAGTGGCGGTCGCGCACCGATACCGAGGTACCCGGGTGGATGCGCGCGGTCGACCGACTCACCGTCGCCAGGGCCACCGGGCTGGGGATCTTGTTGTCGGCCGTGAACCCGAAGAATCTGCTGCTGTGCCTGTCGGCAGGCGTGATCATCGGCTCCAGCAACACCAGCATCGGCGGCCAGGTGGTCGCCGTCGCCGTCTTCACTCTGCTCGCCGCCTCCAGCGTGCTGGCCGTGATTCTCGGCTACATCCTCGCCGCCGACCGGCTACGCACCCCGCTCGAACGCCTGCGCAATCGGCTCCAGGCCAACAGCCACTTGGTGTTGGCCATCGTGCTGCTCATCATGGGCACCGTCGTCTTCGGCAAAGGCCTCCGCGGCCTCTGACAACCCGTGCGATCGTTCATCCGTTTCGGATGACTCCGCCCCGCTCTACTCCCAGGTCGCGGTGTCGGGATCAATGTTGTGGGCGCGCGCGCTGGCGTCGATGATTCGACGGAACCACGTGGCAAGGCCTGCGCGGATGCCGTCGTAGTGGGCGGCGAATCCCGGTTCAGCCTCGTACCTGCGGCCGAGACAGACCTGCATCCGCCTGGTGAGTGGAAAGTACGAAGCGAAAACTTCGCGGTGCCGCTCGACGAGCTGATTCGCTTCTGGGCTCCCCGGTGTGACCCCGGCTTCCATCGCATCCCCGAGAGCACGGTCGAGGTCGGCCATGGCGTCGGCGATGGCCTGCCATTCCTCCGGACCGCGAGAGGCTGCGCGTTCGGCGTACTGCTGCCATTGCGTCGTGTCTCCGTAGCGCTGACGGGCTTGGGCGGGCCAGTCCGGCTGCCACTGGGGGCCGAAGATCGCGGCCTGCTGCTCCACGGTCAGCAGCAGGCCGCGCTCGTGGGCGTCGATCATCCGATCCAGTCCGGCGCCGAGTTGCTGGAGCCGGTCGATCCGTTCGGCGATCTGGATGCGCTGCGCGCGCAATGCGCCGGGCACGTCTGCGGCCGAATCGTCCAAGATGGCCCGGATCCTGTCCAGGCCGAGACCGAGCTCACGGTAGACGACGATGCGGTGCAGGCGTTCCAGATCACCTGCGGTGTAGAGCCGATATCCGACAACCGTCCGCAGCGACGGGCGCGCCAGACCGATCTCATCCCAGTGGTGCAGCGCGCGGACCGTCACGCCCAGACGCGTCGAGACCTGACCGACAGTCAGGCCATCGGCGTCAGTGGCATCAGGCATGCTCAACATTGTCGCCGCGACCGACACCCGGTGGGGTGATCCCGACGGCCTCGAGATTCCGCGCCTCCGGACTGGCCGGATCGAAGGGCTTCGCCGCGGTGAAAACGATCCGCACGTTCTCGGGGGTGATCACCTCCACGTCACGGGTGTTCCAAGGGGTATCCCGTGGACCATCGACCGAGTTCGGGCGCAACGCACGACAGTTCTCAACAAGGGAATCGACCTGGCTGAGCACGCACGCGAAACTGAAGCTCACCGCCGGCGCCTGCTCCGGAACGCTCCCCGCCGGGACGAGGAGTACGTCCTGAAAGGCCCACCGGCGCAGATGCACAACCCGACCGGGAATGCTGAACAGCTCGAAGAACCCGAGCCCACGAATCCAGAAATCCACCGACGCCGCCAAATCGCTCGTGGGGATAGTCACGAACGCGGGCATTCCATAAATGCCACGAAACGGCTTCGGCGGGACCGCGTCCGGGCCGGGAGCGGGCACGGGACTGATCTCGAACGCGCTGTAGTAATCACTCATGCACCCCACCCTCCAGCCTCACGCTGCGTGAGGGTCAAGCCGTCAGGCGGGGCGACCCCGGCAATTGCCTCGGACACACTCGCCGGACCACGTCCTGAACGACTACGTCCCCGTCGGGGGCGGTGCCCGGTCGCCGGATCGGCCCACGCGGAGGGAGGGCACGAGGCTTCGAGTGCGCGGTGTGGGTAGACAGCCACCTCACGGGTCTGCTGCTGATCTTGCTGGGGCTTATCCACCTAGGGTGCAGCCTCGGCTTCGAGTTCGAGCAGTTTGGTTCGGATCGAATGGAACCAGACCGGGTTGAGGTGCGTCATATTCAGTGTCATCACGGTTCTGGGCGAGCAGCAACGCGTGGCAGACACCGAAAGAGCTTACGGCTCAGTACCAAACGCTCGATCTGGGGGAATTCTTATGAAGGTTGGTAAGTCTGTCGTGGCGGCTCTTGTTGTCAGCGCGTTCACGGCGGCGGGATTGATCACGAACTCGGCGACTGCGGCCGCGGGGTCGGGCGTATGCGCTGGGAACTTCCATGTGATCAGGGACGTGAACGGGTTCATCGAATGGGGGATGACCTCGCAGTGCACCGGTAACGACTGGCACCCGCACGTGGTCACCGTGCAGCTCGAGACGCAGGTCGGCGGTACGTGGGTGCAGGTGCTGCGGAGGCAGAGCCCCGCAGCCGACCAGGGAAAACCTGTGGTCGTTCTGCACTACAACAACGATCGGTGCCGAACTAGCACCACCAACAGGTACCGAGCGAAGGGCTGGATCAACGCCGGCCCACACGCGACATCCGCGATATCGGAGGTGTTCTCGCTGGCCTGCGGCGATGTCGAAGGTAGGGAGTAACACATTATGAACCACGCGGCCGAATCATCCTGATCGCCGCGGCGGCTGCGTGCCGAGTGAATCTGGCACGCAGCCGCCGCGGTGGGTGAGCGTCACTGTTACGTTGATCAGGCCCGAACCGGCCGTTCCGCAGCCATCACCGCGATCCCGAGGAGCACTGCCGAGAATGTCACCGAACAATCGCGACCGCACTACTGAACGCGTCCTAGCAGTGTGGGCGCCACCGGAATTCGTATCCGATGGCAGCAACGGGATCCTGAGTTGGGCGGGATCGACGCTGCGCACACCCACCGGGCTGCGGATGGCCTTCGACGCGCAAGCGGTCGGACCGGACGCGCCGTCGCTGCGTGACCACCCTGTCGGGGTGTCGGCGCTGGCCGACGGGATCCCCACCAGGGTGGGCTGGAGCAGCCACTCTTCCGACACCCATGCCCGCACCACCTTCACACTGCCCGATCTCGACCCGGACGCGGCGTCGGTCGATATCGAATTGACCGTCGACGATCTCACCACAGATGGCCCATGGGTGAAACGACTGTCCTGGCCGAACGACACCGTCTACAGCGCCCCGCTGACCGACCCACGAGGCCGATTGGCCCTGCTGACCGATCCGGCCATACTCACCGACGCGGACGCATCGGTCGAGGCATGGATCGGACCGGTCATACTCGATCCCCACGGCATCGAGTTCCTCTACTCCGCCACCGCGCTCGGTGAGCACGCACACTCGATCTGGGATTACCAGGTCGATGCCGTCCTGCAAGCCAACTTCGGCACCTGGAAGATCGTGTCCGGTGAATCGACGTCCGCGACACGGACGATGAGAACCTTCCAGGTACCGCTTTCCGACGACATCGCCGATACACCATGGTTTTTCGAATTGACCGTCACCGACCACACTGCAGGACTCACTTGGTCGACCGAATTCTCCTGGAACGGACCCGCCACAAACCGGTGACTGGCTACGACTGATATTGGACACCCGCGCCTGCGTAACACCCATCGCCTCGGCGATCTCACTCCGTGCGCTCCTGAGCCATAAGGACCTGCGCCAGCCGACAAGCCCGCTGCGCCCCTTCGATCTCTAGCTTCGCCTCGGCGACATGCGACGGATCGATGAGCCCCTGCGCATGCACGTCAGTCTTCACATCCTTCCAATTACGTGCCATCGTCCTCACCGTCTTTCGCGTCGAGCCATCGTTGAGTGTGTGCCACAGTTACCCCGCGTGAATACTCACCATGTCCCCGCGCTTCGGAGCCAGGCTTCCCTGGCCACACCGATGGCACTACGTGTCGCGGTTACCCTAGAAATACCGGACCGGCTGCGTGGTGACGGCACCAGCACCGAGCTTCTGGCGGTCGAACTCGGGGTCCCCCAAGTCGCACTGGAACTTCTGCTGAACCACCTCGTGGTCCTGGGCATCGTCGAACACTCGCCCACCGGCCACCGCACCACCGATTACGGGCAGGCCCTGTGCGCCGACGCAGCCAACGGCTTGAACAACCTGCTGCACCTGAACAAAGCCGGCGGCCGGGCCGAACTCGCGTTCGCCGAACTGCTGCACAGCATCACCACCGGGCAAGCCGGCTACACCCGCCGCTACGGACAGGACTTCTGGGCCGACCTCGACCAGCACCCACACCTGCGGGAATCGTTCGACCAGCAGATGATCGACCGGTTCACCGACCAGATCCCCCGCATCGTCACCGCAGTCGACTGGGCACGCTTCCCAACCATCATCGACGTCGGCGGCGGGCGAGGCGCCCTGCTCGCCGCGATCCTGGCCGCTTACCCCGGCGTCCGTGGACGTCTGGTCGAACTCGAACCCACCGCCACCGCAGCGGTACACACCTTCGCCGCCCTCCAACTCGGCGACCGGGCCCGCGTCAGCACAGGCAGCTTCTTCGAGCCCCTGCCGCGAGGAGCACACGCCTACCTGCTGTGTGACATCCTGCACGATTGGGACGACGACCACGCGCACCGCATCCTGGCCCGTTGCGCCGAAGCAGTCCACCCCGACGGCCGGATCATGATCATCGAACCGGTCGGAGACCGCCACGCGGGCACCGAGTTCGACCTGGCCATGCTCGTGATCTTCGGCGGACGCGAACGCCGCATCGAGGAATTCCGCACGCTCGCCACGGCCCACGGCCTGACCCTCGACACGGTGGCCGACCTGACCGAACAGCGTTGCCTGCTGGAACTTCGCCTCGACCGATGATCCACGGCCCTGCTGACTCTTCGATGAGCTCCCCGGCGTGCATGTTGCCCGGAGTGGGAGCTTCCTGTTCAGTACGTCCGCGACTGGGCCGACTTCTGGTTGGCTCGGCATGTCGTCTTCCACCGAATTCTCTTCGAGGGCCTTACCGGCCGCAGGCGTGAGCGCGATGAGGGGTGTGAGCGCGATCTGTCGGTTCCGGCCGTGCCGGAGGTCGGTCGATTGAGGCGGACGGTCGGTGACGGCCTTCCTCGTGGGAAGCCCACGATGCCTCGCTACTCGGCGCGGCGACTGGTGAAGTCGAAGGGTCCGCCGTCGATGCCCCAGGAGATGACCTGTTCGGGGTGAATTCGGATGATCGCGCGTTCCTGGGGGTGGAACGGTGGCTCCTCGTCATCGAGCGCCTCGGCGGTGCCGCGTACCTCGATGCCGCGAATCACGTATGGCTCCAATGAAACCTGTTGGTCGATGACGAACGAGACCCGGCTGCCTGCCTCGACATTGCGGTACTTTCGACTGGCGCGCATCCGCATGCCCCCGATGTCGATCGTGCCGTCGGCGTTCACCCGATAGCTGGTCGGGTTGTTCTGCACGACGCCGTCGGGCGACACCGTGGCCAGCCGACCGATCCCGGCCTCGGCGAGGAATTGCTGTTCGTTGATGGTGAAGGTCATGTCGGTTACTCCTTGGTGGATTCGATATCAGATGTGCGCCCGGCGATCAGCTGTGAGTTGTCGGGCGCGGGAAGCGCAAGCTGTTGCCTGCCGCGTGCTCTGAGGTCAGAACAGGATCAGCGCGGCGCACAGTCCGGCGATGGCGACGAACTGCAGGGTGACCCGGTATTTCAGAATGCTGTCCCACTTGTCCTGCAGGGCACGGGCATTGGCCGGGATGATGCCGCTTCGCGCGGCGGCGGTCTGCTGGGAATTGATCGGCTTGGCGATGCGGACGTAGAAGGCCAGCCAGGTGAGCAGTGCCGCCACCGTGATCCCCGCCGCAACAGCGGCGCCGATCTGCCCGGCCCACAACGCGATCAGCAGCGTGAGTACCGCGCTGACCACACCGACCACGCCGACGACCGGCATGCGTCTGTCGCCGTAGTAGTGACCCCATCCCGCACTCATGGTCACGGTCGCGTCGTCGAGCTTGCGGTAGACCGATCGGGTGATCATGGCCACGGAGACATCGGTGCCATAGACGATGGCATTCGAGACAACGGCGACGGCGGCGATGATCTGGCCGGTGACGATGAGCATTCTCGGCTCCCTTTCAAAATTCTAGCGTCGTTAGGAACTGGAGCAACGGTAACATTCGCTCGCTATCTTGTCTAGCTTTGCTAGATTTCAGATCGCTACCGCAGGGTCCCGCTCGGATCAGCAAGCCGCACATGCGTGTTCCGACCGAGCGGACACCGTCGCCCGGCAAGCCGGTCACCTGACGCTGACAGGTCTTCGGTCCGCCGGATCCGCCGGTAGGACTGGGGCTCATTACCGTCCCGGCCCTCGTCGACCGAGTTGCGGGCAGCCCGACCGCTTCGGGTTCGGCGATCGACGGCACCCGACAACCCCCACCTCGACGCGGACGAGCCGACCTGCTGCCCGGTGACGCCGCCGCAGCTCGAGCGGCGGCATCACGGCCGCACACCGAGGCCACCCGTACAGACGCACCCCTCTGCCGCGTACCGCGCGATGCGATGGGGCGAAAAATGGCCGTTTCCGGCCCGACCTGGATTCGGCGCACCGGAAACAGGAAACCGCGGCTCGCCGAAACCGCGAATCGGTCACAAACCGCGTACGGAACTACGCGACGAAATCAGGGATGAAGAGTCTCTGGGAGACAAGAGTTCTGGGAACGCGCAGGCCAGGGCAGAAATGACGACCCCAGATCGGTGCGCTCACCACGGCAGAGGTCTACCGGGTCCACTGGTCGATCAACACCGCCACACGGGCGTCCCGCTGAGCCGGTCGCAGACGTCCGCCGCGGTCCAGGGTCGCCAGGCCGTGCAGGGCGCTCCAGCCGACCTCGGTGAAAGTCTCCGGATCGTGCTCGCCCGCGAACGGTGAGAAGGCAGCGAACATGACGGCGAACGCGTCCCGCAGCGGCTGCGAGGCATTCTCGCCGAACGCGAGGTTCACCTTCATCAGGAACATCGCGTCGTAGAGCGCGGGCCGCGCGGTCGCGAACTCGAGGTAGGACCGCGCCACCGCCGCCAACGCCGCGCGCGGCTCACCGCCCGCGGACTCCAACGCCGCGCGGCTCCACGCGGCCATCTCCGCGATACCCTCCTCGGCGACCGCCGTGACGATCTCATCCTTGCCCGCGAAATGCGAATACAGCACAGGCTGGCTGTATTCGATCCGTTCCGCCAGCCTGCGCACAGTCACCGCGTCCCAGCCCTGCGACTCGGCCAACTCCCGAGCGGTATCGATGATCAGCCGGTGCCGCTCGGCGCGCTCACGTTCTCGTCGCGTCTGGATCCCCATATACCGACTGTAGCATTGCTTGACAATCTAGTGTCACTAGATCTGGTGTCACCGGCACAACACGGGCGTCGCAGACTGCGAACCTTCCAGTGATGTCCTCGTCGCGGTCGTGCACAGCGGGAGGGCTCGTACCGTGCGGCCGGGTCCGCGGGCGACCGGCCGTGTCGAGTCGGCCGCTATCTCATCTGCCCTGGTTGGCGACGAACGCCTGTACGGCATCGAGGAACTCCGGGCCGCCCATGGCGTATCCGCCGATGGTTCCACCGATCAGCGCACCGATGGGGATGCTGACTCCCCAGACCAGGATCACGCACGCCCCGAGGAGACCGCCCACGATGGCACCGGCGACGACGCCGGGCAGGTTCTTGTTGATCTGCTCCTTGAGCCGGTCGTAGGAGCTGATGTCCTTCAGCTGCGCGGTATCTTCTGCGGTCGGTGTCGAGGTCAGGGTGCGGCCGTCCGCGCCGATGTGCTGCGCGATCGCGATCGAATGCCCGTCGACGTCGTACTGTTGCGGCACTTCGGTCACTGCCGCTCCGTCGCCGGACTCGAGCACCACCGCACCGTTCTGTGCGATCTCGAACCTGCCGTTCTCGACGGTAGTGGTAACGACGCCGTCGACTGGCGAAACATTGATCTCGTAGGGGATTCCGTGATCCACACCGGAAGTCGTGTACCCCGCAGTCGGCTGCTCCGTTATGGCCGGTTCCGCATGGGCGGTCGCCGCGGTGATACCCACGGCCGAGACGGCCAGGAAAACGGCAGCGGTGATCTTCTCGAACTTCATTCTTCGAATCCCTCCACTCAGCTGCCCCCGATGGGCGGACCGAGTCAGACCTTAGGCCCCGGATTCAATGGTGTGCGGTAAGCCACACCCAGTTCGAAGTCACACCACTTCGAGACAGAACCTAACCGCGATAAATCTCGACGTAAGCGTTGGTCGCCACCGCCACCACACCGGGACCCATTCCCGTGCATCCCGTGGTGACGCGCTGGCCGCTCGGCGTGAAGGGGTAGCTGAGCGCTTGATAGGAGCCGACACCATACTGCGGGAACGGCCCGCTGGCGTAGAGGCCGAAGCAGTCGACGTGCAAGACGTAGTTGCTTCCTCCGTCGGGTTGGCAAGTCGCCGACGCACCGAAAAGGTCACGCTCGACGACGCAATCCTGCGGAGCCGCTTGGGCGGTCCCGGAACCGACAATTGCGACGAATGCCAAACCCGAAACACCGGCCGCCGCGACGCGTACAGCGGTAGTCAACACTTTCTTCATAGAATCTCCTCCTGTTCAGGGTTCTCTTCGGCCGTCAGCGGCTGGATGTTACGACTGGCAGATCTGAAACCGACAGTGAGTGTGGACAATTCGGTGTCCGATACGAAACGTCCGTTCCTGGTGGTGACGGCTCACCTCGGAGCCCTTGAAGAGATAAGTGCTCCGGACAGGTAGCAGCGCGACTGCTTGCGGCGCCGGTTCGTGTACGACCGACGCCGAGGAATCCGTCGTGAGGTTGCCGCGAACCCGCCGGGACGAGAGTCGCGGCAATACACTGCACGCATGCGACGACCGCGCGCCATGGTGCTCGATGAGGTGTGGCGCAGGCTCGAGGGTGTCGAACCGCTCAGCGGCCCGCACGGGGGTCCGCTGCGCCGGACGGTGAAGCTCGTGCTCGACCCGTTGGTGATCCGGCCCGTGCAGCATCCGTTGTGCGCGGGGCCGATCCTGACGGCGGATGGCGCGGTGTTGTTGGAGGCGCGCATTCAGGCGGCGGCCGATGTACTGCGTGCGACGGCGGCCTGGTTCACGGTGCTCAAGCAGGTGCGGCGGACGCTGCGGATCACCGAGGGGCACCCGCAGGATCTGTATTTCCAGCGCTGTTTCGAGCTGGCGACCACCTCGGGTATGCCGGATCCGGCGCGGGCGCGCGGAGTCGCGGAGGACGCACTGCGCGAGATCCACGAGTACACCGCCGGACGCACCACGCAAGCGCTGAAGGAATACCTCACCGGCCGCGAGCGGGAACGGGAGCTGGCCGGTCTGCTCGAGCTGGCCTGGCGGCGGCGTCCGCTCACCGGCCCGCCGGGCGGTGACCACGACGCGGAGGTGGACGAGCTGCTGGAAGCCTGTGCGGCCGCACGACTCGGTAAGGACGCCGACGGACAGGAGACCCTGGACCGGCTGATCGCCGCCCATGCGGGTACGCACGCGGGGATCCGGCTGTGGCAGGAGGCGTCCGCTCAGGAACTCGGGTTGACCACGCATCCGGTGCCGCCTCGCCCCGCGATCGGTTCTTCGGCCTCGAAATCGACCCTCGGGCTGCCGTTCGATCGCACCGTGTACGAGCGGGTGTTCACCGTGCTCCAGGCATCCACCGAGCGCGCGGAGCTGCCGCCGATCCCCGAGCTGGTCGACGCCGAGATCGCGCGGAGTTGTGCACCGTGGGCGCTGCTGGACGAGTCGCTGCGCGTAACAGCGACGGCGGGGACCGCGCTGGCGACCGGTTTGGCGCCCATCGAGCACCGTCGTGAACAGTCGACGGGCCGACCGCGGCTACGTCTAGCCGAAACAGCGACGGAAACAACGCAATCCACGGCGCATCAGGTGGTGAACAGCCGCTGGCAGCGGGAAGCATACGTGTTGCAGGCGCGGCGGCTGGTGGTGTCCGCCGAGCGGCCCACCGGTCCGCTGGCCGCCATCGCCGCCGAGCTGATCACGCCGTGGCAGCCGTACCTGCGGCGCTTGTGGGTCCGCTTGCACGGCAGAGATGTCCGAGAGTTCGCCGTTTACGATCCGGACGAGCTGTGGGATCTGCTCGACGGTGTGGCGCGTTCGGTGATCCTGGACCATCGCACGCGGGTCAAGCGGGCGCTGAGCGTGCGGGCGAGCGTGGGTGAGCCGGACGCGGCGGAAACGAAGGCGAGCTGATGACGACCGTACGCATCCGCCGCCGCGACGGCCTGTGGATCATCGCGCCGGACGACGCTCCGACCGTCGTGGACGGCGCGGCCGGGGTGGACGTGCTCGTGCTCGAGGTGGCGGGCGGGCATCTGACGTGGAGCCTGCTCAGCGGGCAGACGACCCCGGCGGCGGTGCTCGACGACCTCGACCTCGCACAGGAGTGGATCTGGGCGGTGTACGGCCCAGAGGTGGCCATCGCTCTCGACGAAACGAGCGGCAGTGCAGGGGAATACACGGCCGAGCCCGCACTGCCCGACCTCGCCGCGCATGCCTGGCGGCTCGGCTACGCCCGCTGGGCGGCACGCTGGTGGCCCGCGTCGACTCTGGACGGCATCGCCCCGCTGGACGAAGACCTGCTGGAAGACGAGATAGCCACGCTGAGCGAGGAATGCGATCTGATCGTCGACGGCGCCGACGCGACTCCCGAAGAACGCACGGCCGCACGGACACTCGGCCGCGCGGAGGATTACGCGCTCGCCGCCGGACCGGCCACCATCGTCGCGCCCGGCGCTCTCGTCCTGGCCAGGGGCAGCGCGGGCTGGGACTGGCATCGCTGCCCGCCGGGCCTGCTCGACGCCTCGGAGCGCGCAGTGTCCTGGGAAGTGGTGCGCGCGGCGGGGACCACGATAGTGCGGGTGAGCGCGGTCGCCGCCCCACTTTCGCCAACGGACCTACCGGCGCACCTGCATCCCAGGGCCGGAATTCGCACTCCGGCAGACGCCGCCGACGTGCCGCTGATCCGCGACGGCGAGCTCTGGCGGGCCGAGAGCACGGCCCCGGCCGGAGCGGAAGCGGGCGTGACCGTGCACATCTACGTCCCGGGCGTCGGCGTGGACGAACAGGAGCCGGACGCGGCGACGCGCCGAGCGCGGATTCGCGACCTGGTCACGACGCGGCTGCACCGCGCGGACGAAGCATCCGGCAACCCCGCCGACTCGCTCCTGCTGGCGGAAATCGCCGCTGCCGCGTCGGATTCGGACTTCTGATATGACCGAGGCGACTCCGGACGACGGCCGGGAACTGCTCGCCGCTGGCGCCGCCGCATACACCCGCGGCGACCCCGCCGAGGCGAAACGCCTGTTCGAGGACGCCGCTGAACGAACAACCGGCGATATCCGGCTCGGCGCGATCATCAACGCCGCGAGCATGGCCGACGAACTCGGCGACCACGCCGCCTCGCTCGCCCTCTACCGCTCGGCGTTGGCCGAGATGCCCGAACACGCACCGCGATTGCGCCCGAATGCCCTGGTCAACATGTCGCAAGCGCTCCAGCATCTGGGCGATCTCGACGCGGCGCAGGCGGCGCTGGAGCAAGCACGCGCCTTGCTCGCCGACAACACCGACACCGATCTCGGTGTGCTGCGCGTGGCCTGCCTGCTCTCCCTGACCGCCGTCGCACTGCACCGGCAGAACTGGGCCTACGCCGCCGAGATCGCCACCGAATCACTCGACGCGGCACGGCGTTTCGCGCCGCAACTGGCGGGTCATCCGCTGATGAATCTCGCCGCCACCTACTTCGAGACCGGACGCCGCGACTTGGCCGTCGATTTCACGCGGCAAGCGCTCGCCGCGTTCGAGTCCGCGGGCGACCGCAACGCGGTCGCCGAGACCGAACAGAATCTCGCCACCATGCTCGTCCGCCTCGAGCGGTACGACGAGGCCGAGGCGCCGCTGCGATCCAGTCAGGCCTATTTCGAGCAGGCCGGGCTGGGGTATCGGGCCGGGGTCGGACTCAAGACCATGGGATTTCTCGCCGAGGGCCGCGGCGATCTGGCGGACGCCCAGGATCTCTACGGGCGGAGCCTCTCGTATTTCGTCACGTCCAGCGCCGTACTGGATGCCGCCGACCTGCGCATTCGTTCCGCCACCGTGGCGTTCAAGTCCGGGCGGGTCGCAGAGTGCGAGGAATTGCTCGCCGCCGCGTTCGCGGTCTATGCCGAGCGTGGCCTAGGCCTGCACTGCGCCCAGCTCGATTTCTGGCACGCGACGCTGCTGGAAGGCGCGATCGACGCGTCCGAGTCGCCGCCCGCGGAGTTGCTCTGGCGCGCTGTGGGGATCGCCGTTCCCGCCGCCCTGGCCATCGACGCCGTGCGCCACACCTTGCCGAACGGTACGCAGCGCGAGCAGTGGAACCGGCAGATCGCCGACCCCGCGATGCGGCTTGCGTTCCGCTTCGCCTACCTTTCCGGCAACGGTGTCCTCGTCGCCGACTTGGTCGAAACACAGTGCGCTGGGACAGCTTTGGCGCTCGATCGCACCGAACGGGCGACTCGCACACGGCTTCCGCTCGATCTGCTCGACCCGCCGGAGGACTTCACCGATCATCCCGGCAACGCCGCCCTGCAACTGGGCGCCGCCTTGGCAGAGGTCGCGGCCGGAGCGGGTCTGCCGGTCGCTCCGCCACCGCGCCTGGCACTTGCCGCGGAAGGCCGAATCGCGCTCGCGCCGTTCATCGCCGCCGCCGAACAGCGCTACGGCCGGGTGATCCGCGACGATCGGGTGCTGACGGTATGACGCGACCGACGGTGCTGGTCCGCATGGCGGACGCGGGAGACATCTACGTGTCGTGGCGATGGGCCGACGACAGCGCGCCTCGCGGCGCGGGAGTGCTCCCGGAGGACGCGGCGATGCGGGCGGTCGGACTGCTCGCCGACGCGCTGCCGCGTCCCGCCGAGCCCGGTGGTCTCGAGCAGGCGCTCACCACCGGCGCGTTCGCCGACTACGAACGGGAATATGCCGTCGCACAGGCGCTTTCGCGAGCGCTTTTGCCTTATGGCCTGGCCGCACAGCTCTACGAGCTGTGGCAGCGCGGCATGCGCCCGCATATCCGGCTGCAACCGTCGCCGCGTGTCGCCCAGGTGCCGTGGGAACTCATCGCGCCGGATCGCGACGTCCGGTTGATCGACATCGCCGACGTCAGCCTGCTCGCGCCTGCCGGCGTCGCGCAAGCGCCCGGACGGATCGCCCGCACTTGGACCGAGACCGCCGCGCGGCCGGTCGTCGCGGTGCTGGATCCGCGCATTCCCGGCTTCCGCGCCGATTCGACGCTCGGCTCGGTGCTGGGCCGGATGACCGCTGAAGCCCCGCTCGCACAACGAATGGCGATGTACACCGCGAACGACCGCTTGCGCCCCGCGGTAGCGAACCCGGTCGAGACCTTCCGACGCACGGATGTCGATCGCGACTGGCTCGGCTCCGTCCTGCGCGCGGGCGCGAGCCGCTTGCTGTACGTCGGACACGTCACCGCCGCCGCGCCCGGATCGGGCCGCAGTGAGGACGCCGAACTGCATCTCGCCTGCACCGCCGATGCCGTCGGCTTCGCGGAACCGTCCCGCACCCACCGGCCGCTCTCGGCCAAAGACCTCCTGCTCGGAACGCACACCATCGAATCGGAACCTATTGCCGGACAACGACTGTGGCCGATACCGAGCCGGGTCGCGCTGATCGCCTGTGAGAGCGGCGGCGACCTGCGGTTCAGCGAAGCGCTCGGCTTGACCGCCGCGATGATCACCGGCGGCGCGGAACTGGTCACCGCCAGCCGGTGGCCGCTGCCCACGGATTTCGCCTTTCAGCGCGTCGCGGGCGCACCGGCGCAGGTCCAGCCGCTCCAGGAGACGATCTGCGCCATCGACGAGGCGCACGAGCGACCCGACCCCGTGACCGCCATCGCCGAATGGCAGCGCGACCGTCTCAGCGCATGGCGCGACACCGGCCGGATCGAGCATTCCCCGGTGCTCTGGGCGGCCTTCGCCACTGTGTGCGCCTAACTCGGGCAAACCATCCCGCGCGGTCTCCATATACCGGTCTACGTGCAGCGATGCCGCGGGAAACGCGCGAGAATGGGTAACGCAACTAGTGCGCAAACCGACACTCAGCTTCGAACGTGTGGATAAGCTCGAACGCCGTCACCCATCACGATTCGCGACCAGGAGAACCAGCAACACCAGTTGGATGACCGCCTCGACCGGCCTCTGAGGAGCCCACCAATGCGCTACTACGCCGTCTACGACAACGACGGAAACCTCGCCACCATCCTCGGGCAACCCGACGACGCGCCGCCGCTGCGCCCCGCCGCCTTCCACCGGGGCCAACGGCTCACGGAACTGGCTCTACCGGAAGGGGCCGTTGACCCCACCGACCCCGACAATCTGACCGCCCTGCTCGACCTGGTCGCCGACCGGCGAGTCGACGCGGCCGACACGCGCGCCCGCCGCTAGTCCGGTGCTCGTCACGCCCGCGTGAGGGCGACCACCGGGATGACCCGGGACGTCTGCATCTCGTGTTCGGCGAAGAACGGGTAGGCGTTCTTCAGCATCGCCCAGGTGCGGGCACGGTCGTCGCCGGTCAACGGGGCGGCCAGCGCCGGATAGCTCTCCTCGCCCACTTCGACGGTGACGCGCGGGTTCTCCCGCAGGTTCACGTACCAGTCGGGATGTTTCGGCGCACCGATGTTGGAAGCGACGACGAGCAGGCGGTCGCCGTCGTGGTGGAACATCAGCGGGGTGGTGTACGGGGCGCCGGTTCTGCGGCCGATCGTGGTCAGCAAGATCAGACGGTCGCGTTGCATGCCCTCGATCTCGCCGCCCGCTCGGAACTGGGCGATGGTTCGCCGATTGACTTCCTTGACGTCCACGGTTCACCTCCCTTGCTTGTCGGTGGACGAGACTCAGCTTTCCCTCCGTCCGCACACCGTGTGCGGGGAACGGCGGGATGAACAGCGCCGCCGAGGCATTCACCCGCGATGGGCGAGCAGGTGCTGGATCAGCAGGCGGGTCAGCGCCTCGGGCGCCTCTTCCGGAACCCAGTGCGAGACGTCCTCGAGCATCTCGAATCGGTACGGGCCGGAGACGTACTTTCCGGTCGCCAGCGCCGCGGTGGAGCCGAAGGTCGCGTCCTCGGTGCCCCATACGTACAAGGTGGGAACGCACACCGGGCCGGTCGGACCGGCGAGGTCCATGGCGCGATACCAGTTCAACGCGGCGGTGAGCGCGCCGGGCCGCGACAACCGGCGCACGTAATCCTCGACGCGTTCCTCCGGGATCTTCCACTCGAAGATCCGGCGCAGCGCGGCGGCGTCGTCGGCGAGCAGAGCCCGCTCCGCGGTGCGCGGCTGCCGAAGGGCGATCACATGGTGGGATCGCAACGCTTGATCCTCGTCCTCGGCTATCGCCTGCTGGAGCGCGGAAGGATGCGGATGCGACACCGCGCTGAACGTGCGGACGCGCTCCGGCAGCTCCGCCGCCACTGCCCATCCGACCCGCGCGCCGCAGCCGTGGCCGATCAGGTCGAAGCGCTCCCACCCCAGCGCGTCGGCTATCGCGACCACGTCGCCGACCAGTTCCTCGAGCCGATAGTCGGCGGCTCGCTCCGGCCGCACTCCCGGCGAGTACCCGCGCTGGTCGGGCGCGACGACGCGGCACCCGCCGCCGCCGAGCACGCGGAGCTGGAACTCCCACTCCCGTGCGCCTTGGGGGAACTCGTGCAGCAACAGCACTTCCCGTCCGCCGGGAGCGCCGGCGGCCAGTACGTCGAAGGTTCCCGCCCCGGTACGAATCTCGAGTTCTTCGATCACCCGCCCGACTCTAGAACCGGAGACCGACGCGAATCAGTGCTCGTCGAAGTGACCGTCGTGGGCGGCGTGACGATGGCCGTCGTGCAGGTAGTCGACGTGGTCGCCGTGCTGGACGGCCTCGTGGCCGCAGTTCGGACCGTGCCGGTGCGGGTGATCGCGGCACTCGCAGTGCTCGGACCGCTCGCATTCGTCGTAGTGACCCGCGTGTTCGCGATGCAGATGACCATCGTGGGCGTAGTCGATGTGATCGCCGTGCTGGAACGCCGTGTGCCCGCAGTCCGGGCCGTGCACATGGTCGTGGTCGGTGTGCTGGGCGTGTGCTGTGGTCATCGAATTTCCCTCTTTCCTCGCGCGGATAGCTGGAATCGTGATGACAAATACATTAGCAGATGCGCATCAATGAAAGTTGCCCCGAATGTGCTACCGACTCAGAGCACCTGGGCGAGGAACCTCTGCAAACGCGGGGTCTGCGCGTCGTCGAACAAAGCGTCGGGCGTGCCGGTCTCCACGACCTGCCCCTGATCCATGAACACCACGCTGTCGGACACCGTGCGGGCGAAGCCCATCTCGTGGGTGACCACGACCATCGACATGCCGCCGGAGGCGAGGTCGGTCATCAGACCGAGCACGCCCTTCACCAGCTCGGGATCCAGCGCCGAGGTGGCCTCGTCGAAGAACATGAGTTCCGGCTGCATCGCCAGCGCCCGTGCGATGGCCACGCGCTGCTGCTGCCCGCCGGACAGGTTCCCGGGACGGGAATCGGCCTTGTCGGCCAGACCGACGATCTCCAATTGCTCGACGGCCAGCGCCCGTGCTCGGTCCTTGGACAGGCCGCGCAGCTTGCGCGGGCCCAGCGCGACGTTCTCCGCGACGGTCTTGTGCGGGAACAGATTGAAATGCTGGAACACCATGCCGATACGCTGCCGCAGCCGGTCCGGATTCTCGGTGAGCACGGACTTGCCGTCCAGCAGCACGTCGCCCTGATCGGGCTCGTACAACCGGTTCAGCACCCGCAGCAGGGTCGACTTGCCCGACCCGGACGGCCCGATGACGGTGACGGTCTTGCCCGCGTCGACGTGGATGTCGATCCCGCGCAGCACGTGGTTGTGTCCGAGCGTCAGATGCAGTCCGGTACCGGTGAGGGAGGCACTCATCTATCCGCGCCCTTCCGTGATCGTGGCCGCCTCCACCTGGTCGATCGGCCGGTCGGGTCGGCCGGTCCGCATCCGGCGGTCGATGTAGTTCACCAGGTGGGTGAGCGGGATGGTGAGCAGCAGATAGGCCAGACCGGCGGCGACCAGCGGCGAGAGATTGCCGGTCTGCGCGTTGAGATCGCGGCCGACGGCGAACAGCTCGCGCTGGGTGGCGAGCAGGCCGAGGAAGTAGATCAGCGAGGAATCCTTGATGAGGGCGATGAACTGGTTCATCAGAGCCGGGAGCACCCGGCGCACGCCCTGCGGGATCACCACCAGCGTCATCGCCTGGCGGTAACCGAAACCGATGGCGCGCGCCGCCTCCAACTGCCCGGCCTCGACCGATTGGATGCCGGAGCGGAAGATCTCACCGATGTAGGCCGAGGCGAGCAACGCCAGCGCGACCGCACCGAGCCAGTACGGGTTGTTGCCGGTGAGGTTGCGCACCACCGGCCCGACGCCGAGACCGATCAGCAGGATGATCACCACGGCGGGCAAACCGCGGAAGATGTCGGTGTAAACCCGCGCGGGCCAGCGCAACCAGCGAGTCCGCGAAATACCGGCGACCGCGAGCAGCATGCCGATCACGGTGCCGAGCGCACCCGAGACCACCGCGAGGATCAAGGTATTGGGCAGGCCGGTCTTCAACAGATCGGGAAATGCCTTGCGGTACAGCGACCAGTCGAAGAACGTCTCCCGCAACTGTTGCACCGTGGATTTCGGCGCGTTCTGCTCCGTCTCGTCCTTCTTCTTGCCCGCCGCGAGCGCCGCGAAGTCCGGCAGCTGCGGCGCGGGCGCGGCCCGCGAGCCCGGCTTCCAGCCCGGCGGCAGCTCCCGTGGCACCCAGTCGGTGTAGAGCTTGGCGTAGGTGCCGTCCGCGATCACCGCGTCCAGGCCGCTGTTGAGCGCGTCGATCAGCGGCTGGTTGTTCTTGGCGACCGCGTAGCCGACGAAGTTGTCCAGGCTGAAGGTGTTCTGCGACACCGATGTTCCGTCGCCCGGCTTGATCGCGCCTTCCGCTTGGGCGGACGGGGCCACCCAGGCGTCCACCTGGCCGGACTTCAAGTTGGCGTAGGCGGTGTTGTAGTCGGGGAACTTCACCGGGTCCAGATGCAGCTGGTTCACGACGAACTCGTCCTGCACGGTGCCCTGCACCACCGCGATCCGTGTGCTCCGGTTCAGGTCGGCGAACCCCTTGATGGCGCTGCCGCTCGGCACCACCAGGGAGAAGTAGCCGAAGTCGTAGCCGTTGGTGAAGCCGACCAGCTGGCGGCGCGCGTCGGTGGTGGTGATGTTGGACGAGCCCACGTCGAAGCGACCGCCGGACACCTGGGCGAGCAGCCCGGCGAACTCGGTGCCGGAGAACTCCACCTGGAGGCCGAGCTTCGCGCCGATCGCCTTCAGCAGCTCGTTGTCGAAGCCGGTGAACGTGCCCTGCCGGTCGACGCAGATGCTCGGCGGCGCGTCCGAGAGCGTGCCGACGCTGAGCTTGCCGGGCGTGATCAAGCCGAGTTTCGAGACGTCGATCGAGGTCAGCGGCGCGGTGGTCGCGGTGGTGTAGCGGTCGCTGCCCGCGGCGGCCGACGAGGCCAGGTTGGTCGGCGCGGCGGAGGCGGCGGCCGGGCCGGGCGGTGCGCAGAGGTTGCGCTCGGTGCTCGTGTCGTCGGAGCCGGAACCGCACGCCGTCGCGCTGAGACCGACGGCAAGCAATATCACGGCGATCAACGCACGAGACCGAACAGCGGGCAGAACAGCCATGACGGACAACCCTAGCGGCGGAATTCTGCTAACTCACGGCTACCCCAGGGCCGGAATTGCCGGAATCCATGCCGCTGCGGCGGTCCAGAGTTTCGATCACGGTGATTCGAACTCCACACCGCCCTCGCGCAACAGTCGCCGGGCAATCCGGATCAGGCCAGCCCGCTCACCGGTTCCGGGTTGACTTCGTCGCGCCACCGCACGGCCTTCGCGACCTCGCTCAGGTCGTAATCCGGTCCGCTGGCCCCGATGGTGAAGGTGGTCACCCCCGCCTCGACGAAAGCGGGCGCCTTCTCCAGACCCGGCCACTGCACCGAGCGCTCGATGCGCGCTTGATCGGTGCCGACGGCGGCGCAGTGCTCGGCGAGCACCTTGTTCTTGTGCGCGAGCACGTCCAGGTCGGCGAAGGTGTGCCACATGTCGGCGTACTGCGCGACCAGCCGCAAGGTCTTCTTCTCGCCACCGCCGCCGATCAGGATCGGCAGGTCGCGAGTCGGGCGCGGATTGAGCTTCGGCAGCCGAGCGCTGATCCGGGCGAGGGTCTCCTTCAGCAACTCGAGCCTGCTGCCCGGGGTGCCGAATTCGTAGCCGTACTCGTCGTAGTCCTTCTCGAACCAGCCCGCGCCGATGCCGAGGATGAGCCGCCCGCCGCTGATGTGGTCGACGGTGCGCGCCATATCGGCCAGCAGATCCGGATTGCGGTAGCCGCCACCGGTGACCAGCGCGCCGATCTCCACCCGTTCGGTCTGTTCGGCGAACGCGCCCAGCATCGTCCAGCACTCGAAGTGCGCGCCGTCGGGATCGCCGGTGAGCGGGTAGAAGTGGTCCCAATTGAACACGATGTCGACGCCCGCGTCCTCGCACCGCAACACCGCGTCACGGATGAGCCGGTACTCCGGCGCGTGCTGCGGTTGTAGCTGAACTCCGATACGAACTGGACGACTCATGGCATTACTCCTCGTCGCTCGGGCCGCCCCCGCCCCGAGGCTACCGGCGCGGTGGGGTTCCCGCAGGTCGCCGCACGATGCTTCCGGCGCGTCCGGCAGGGGCTAGGTTGAGACCGATGCCGAGCCCGGCGAAGGGAGGTGTCGGAGTGGCCGACGGCGAGAACGAAGTGGTTCGCGCGGTCGTCTCGACGATGCTGCGCGGTCGCGATCAGCTGATCGCCGAGCTGTCGGCGGTGATGCGCGCGCAAGTCGCGGCGCTCGACCTCGATACCCGGCTGCGGGGCCTGTTCGAGGCGGGCACCACCGACAATCTGATGTCCGTCCTCGACTTCGTGCAGAACGACGCCGCCGAGCACGACGTGCACGCCCCGGCGCGGGCGCTGGTGTACGCGCGCACGCTCGCGCAGCGCGACGTCCCGCTGTCGGCGCTGATGCGGGCGTACCGGGTGGGACATGCCGGGTTCCTCGACATCGCGATGCGCCACGCGGCGGAACTGGGTGGCTCCGACAGCGCGGCGGCGATCATCCGGATCGTCCATCGCTCAGCGGTGTACATCGACCGGGTGTGCGAGCACGTCGGCATCGCCTACGAGCAGGAGCGCGACCGGTGGGTGGGCAGTCGCGGCGGCCTGCGTCAGGAATGGGTGGCGCGGGTGCTCGACGGCTCGGCCGACGACATCGGCCAGGCCGAGCAAGTGCTCGGCTATCCCTTGTCCGGCCGGCACGTCGCGGTGAACGCCTGGACCGAGCCGCAGCTGTCCGCACGGGCCGCGGTGGATGTCCTGGACGCCGTGCGCGCGGCGCTGGTTCCGCTGCTCGGCCACCCCCGCCGGGCGCTGCTGGTGCCGACCGACGAACGCGAAGTGCGGCTGTGGTTCTCGATCGCTCGGGACACGACCATCGATGCCGAGGCCATCGAGCGTGCCCTGTCGGCACTGGCGTTGCCGGTGCGTGTGGCGGTGGGTGGGCGCGGCTCCGGCGTCGCGGGATTCCGCCGCAGCCTGCGGCAAGCCGATCGGGTGCGCGAACTCGTGCTGCTGGCCGGTCCCGACGCGCCCCGCGCGGTGTCGCACGACCAGGTGGCGGCCGTCGCGCTGCTGGGCGGCGACATCGAGGAACTGCGCCAGTACGTGGCCGACTGCCTGGGTGAACTCGCGACCGGCAACCAGCGCAATCTCTGGCTGCGCGAAACCCTGCGCGTCTTCCTGGCCAACAACCGCAGCTACGCCGCGGCCGCGCAGGAGTTGGCCGTGCACCGCAACACCGTCCAGTACCGGGTGCGGCAGGCACTCGACCTGACCGGCCACGACTTCGACGATCACGATCGCACGCTGCACCTGCATCTGGCGTTGCAAGCCGCCCGCTGGTTCGGACCGGCGGTGCTGCAACCGTGCCCGGTGGCCTGAGCCGCGTCCTTCTGTGCGATGCGCACGAAAGTTGTACGAAGATTCAGCACCGGCGAATATGGCCCACCTCACATACCGGTTCGTACGATTCCTGCGAATGCGCAGCTCAGATGAGGAGAAATCGCTGTGTCGACGCTGGAAACCGTGCGCGGGCCGATCGATTCCGCCGAGCTCGGAGTGACACTTATGCACGAGCACGTCTTCGTGCTCACCGGGGACGTCCAGCAGAACTACCCGGCCGAATGGGGCTCCGAGGACGAACGCATCGCCGATGCCGTGCGACGGTTACGGGTCGCCTACGACGCCGGGGTGCGGACGATCGTCGATCCGACGGTGGTCGGGCTGGGCCGCTACATCCCACGGATCCAGCGGATCGCCGAGCAGGTGCCGCTGAATCTGGTGGTCGCCACCGGCATCTACACCTACGGGGATGTCCCGTTCTTCTTCCACTACCGCGGCCCTGCGTTGAACGAGATCGTCGGCGCGCAGGTCCCCGACCCGATGGTCGACATGTTCGTCGGCGACATCCGCGACGGCATCGCGGGCACCGGGGTCAAGGCGGGCATGCTCAAGTGCGCGATCGACAAGCAAGGGCTGACCGCGGGCGTCGAACGGGTCATGCGCGCGGTCGCCAGGGCCCATCTCGAGACCGGCGTGCCGATCACGGTGCACACCCATCCGGAGTCGCGCGCCGGGCTCGACGTGAAGCGCGTGATGTGCGACGAGGAAGGCGTCGACCCGGGTCGCATCGTGCTCGGGCACAGCGGCGACACCACCGACTGCGATCACCTCGCCGAACTCGCCGACGCCGGCTTCGTGCTCGGCATGGACCGCTTCGGCATCAACCTCGACACCACCTTCGAAGCCCGCGCCGACACCCTTATCGAGATGGTCCGCCGCGGCTACACCGACCGGATGGTGCTGTCCCAGGACGCGAGCTGCTACATCGACTGGATCGAGCCCGCCGCCATGGCCGCCCTGCCGCAGTGGCACTACACCCACCTGTTCGACGATGTGTTCCCCTACGTGCTCGAACGCGATGTCACGGAGGAGCAGATCGACACCATGCTGGTCGACGTCCCGCGCGCGTTCTTCGAGGCGCGCACCCGCTGACGTGGCTCGTCGCCGGCCCGCCCGATAGGATCGCCGCACCCTTACTCGGATCGTCCGGCACGTTCCTGCCGGGATGGGATGTGAATTCGTCATGGCCACTGTGACCTTCGACAACGCGACGCGGCTCTACCCCGGATCCGCCAAACCCGCGGTGGATCGGCTGAACCTGGAGATCGAGGACGGCGAATTCCTCGTCCTGGTCGGTCCCTCCGGCTGCGGGAAATCGACCTCGTTGCGCATGCTCGCCGGGCTGGAGGAGGTCAACGGCGGACGCATCCTGATCGGCGAGAACGACGTCACGCACGCCGAGCCGAAGGAACGCGATATCGCCATGGTGTTCCAGAACTACGCGCTCTATCCGCACATGACCGTCGCGGAGAACATGGGCTTCGCGCTGAAGCTGGCCAAGGTGGCCAAGGCGGAGAAGGAGAAGCGGGTCCTGGAGGCGGCCAAGCTGCTGGACCTGGAGCCCTTCCTGGATCGCAAGCCGAAGGCGCTGTCCGGCGGCCAGCGTCAGCGGGTGGCGATGGGCCGCGCGATCGTGCGGCAGCCGCAGGTGTTCCTGATGGACGAGCCGCTGTCCAACCTGGACGCCAAGCTGCGCGTGCAGACCCGCACCCAGATCGCGCAGTTGCAGCGCAGGCTCGGCACCACCACGGTGTACGTCACCCACGACCAGGTCGAGGCGATGACCATGGGCGATCGGGTCGCGGTGCTGAAGGACGGCCTGTTACAGCAGTGCGCCACTCCGCGCGACCTCTACCGCGATCCGGCCAACGTGTTCGTCGCGGGGTTCATGGGCTCGCCTGCCATGAACCTGTTCACGCTTCCGGTCACCGATAGCCGGGTGGAGCTGGGCGGGCACGCGATCGCGCTGCCGCGCACGGTCGCGGACGAGGCGGGGAACACCGTGACGGTCGGTATCCGCCCGGAGCATTTCGAACTGGGTAACGGCTCCGGCATCGAGATGGAAGTCGACGTGGTGGAGGAACTCGGTTCCGACGCCTACATCTACGGCCGCACCGTCGCCGAAGGCGGGACCGACGGCGCCGGGGAAACCATCGTCTCGCGCGCGGATTGGCGCAATCCGCCTGCCAAGGGCGCCCGGCTGCGGCTGGCCACCGCGCCGGAGCACGTCTACTTCTTCGACACCGAAGGACGCAGGCTCAACTGAGCACGCTGCCGGGTGGGCCGCACGGCTTCGGCTCTCGGCTCGATCCAGCGCGAGGCGGTCACCGCCGGCGGCTCGGCAGCTCAGGTGTGGTCGCGGCATCGCAGGTTGACGGCCCGCTCGGCACAGCGCCGCGAGCAGGCATCAGTCTGTCGCGTCCACTCGACGGCGCTCGCGCCGCTGCTGGGCGTACTCCTCGTTGAGCCGTACGCCCAGTTCCTCGAGTTCGATCTCGCGGCCGGACTCGCTGCGCACCTGCACCCGCACCGGGGCGCCGGTCGACTCCTCGACCAAGAGCAGTGGGGCAGGCCCCGGCTGCAAGTAGGCGTCGCCCCACTGCATGAGCGCCAGCACGGCGGGCAGTAGATCTCGTCCCATCCGGGTGAGCACGTATTCGTGCCTGGTGCGCTTGCCTTCCTCTTGGTAGGGCCGTTTCGCCAGCAAGCCCGCCTCGGTGAGCTTGCGCAACTGGGCCGCGGCCGCCGCGTCGGTGATGCCGACCCGGCTGGCGAACCCGTCGAACCGCCGGGTCCCGTAGTACGCCTCGCGCAGGATGAGCACCGCCGAGCGCGTACCGACGATGTCCATCGCCTTGGCGATCGAGCATTCCTCGGCCTTCCACGCGCTGAGATCGGCCAACGGTCCTTCCATCACTGCTGCCATGACGAACATCATACCGGAGCTGACTTGTGTCAACTATTGCCAGGTGTAACCTGACTATGTGTTGATAGAGCCAGGCATGGCGGCCCGGCTCTCGGTCCGGAAGGAAGCACCATGAGAGACGCGGTGATCGTCGAAGCGGTACGCACGCCGATCGGCAAAGGCAAGCCGAACGGAGCACTGCACGACGTCAATGCGGTTGATCTGCTGGCCCACAGCCTGCGCGAAGTGGTGAACCGCAGCGGCATCGATCCCGCCCTCATCGATGACGTGATCGGCGGCGTCGTCACCCAGTTCGGCGAGCAGGGGGCGAATATGACACGGCGGGCCGCATTGGCCGCCGGATATCCCGAATCGGTCCCGGCCACCACCGTCGACCGGCAGTGCGGCAGCAGCCAGCAGGCGATCCACTTCGCCGCGCAAGGCGTGATCGCGGGCGCCTACGACATCGTGGTCGCCGCGGGCGTGGAGTCGATGGGCCGGATTCCCATGGGCGCCAATCTGGTCGGATCGGACGACATCTCCGGCGTCGGCTTCGCCGAGCGCTACCCGGAAGGCCTGGTGTCGCAGGGCATCAGCGCGGAGCTGATCGCGGCGAAATGGGGACTCACCCGCACCCAGCTGGACGAGTTCGCGCTCGCCAGCCACGAGAAGGCCGCGCTCGCCACCAAGAACGGCCTGTTCGCGCGGGAACTAGCGCCGATCAACGGACTCGCCACCGATGAGGGCATCCGGGTCGGTAGCACGCTGGAGACGCTGGGCGCACTCCGTCCCGCCTACTACGACCCGGCCATGGCCGCCCGCTTCCCGCAGATCGGCTGGGCGATCACGGCCGCGAGCGCGAGCCAGGTCAGCGACGGCAGCGCGGCGGTGCTCATCATGACCGGCGAGCGCGCGAAGGAACTCGGGCTGAAGCCGCTCGCCCGGCTGCACAGCTTCGCGGTGGCCGGCGACGACCCGCTGCTGATGCTCACCGCGGTGATCCCGGCGACCAGAAAGGTCTTGCAGCGGGCCGGTTTGCAGCTGTCGGACATCGACCTGATCGAGATCAACGAAGCGTTCTCGCCGGTGGTCCTGGCCTGGGCGCACGACACCGGTGCGGACCTGGCGAAGGTCAACGTCAACGGCGGCGCGATCGCGATCGGGCACCCGCTCGGCGCGTCCGGCGCACGCCTGATGACCACGCTGGTCCACGCCATGCAGGACCGCGGCGCCCGCTACGGCCTGCAAACCATGTGCGAGGCAGGTGGTCTGGCGAACGCCACCATCGTGGAGCGGCTGGGCTGACCCGCTTCTGTCCCATCCGAGTCCATGGGCGGATCTGTGGGCAGTTTTCGACCGGCACCCTCCGCTCGAAAACTGCCCACACCTGGGCAGATCGAACTCGGAGCAGCGGCAGATCAATAGGAGACCAGCACGACCGCGATCAGGAAGCCGACCAGCCAGGATTCGAGGATCAGCGGCACCGCGATCAGCGGAGTCCAAGCGATCGGCCTCCGGTCGCGCACCTTCTCCAGGGCCGAGACGACCGCTGCGAGCACCGACGCCACGATGCCCGCCCAGGCGATGACCTGCGCCCACGGCAGGTACCCGACGCCTCGGCCCTCGTGTCCGTCGCGCAGGAGCACTTCGTAGAGCGGGACGAAAGCGGCCATCACCCAGCCGAATCCGAGGACGATCACCGACCCCAGCGCCACGCGCAAGGCATCGGCCGTTCGTCGCCGGATGTGCCACGCCATTGCTTCAGCATGACCGGTCAACGGCCGCAGGGCATCTCAAGCGCCTGTGTAGACCTGGGAAGCCAGCGCGACGCCGCCGGCGAACGACAGGACGATGAGCGCCATCGCCAGCACCGGCCAGTACCACATGTACCAACGCTTGATCGCGGCGAGAACAAGGATCGCGGTAACCCCGACGATCGCGGTCGCCGTCCCGCCCCACGACACCGCGAACGCCCAGCCGAGGTATTCGGTGCGGCAGTTGTCCTGACCGCACGGATCTGAGGCGAAGGCGAAGAAGACGGTGAAATAGGCGGCGGCCGCACCCAGAACTACGGCGACGGAGTACAGCACGACGGCGAGTACGACGTCCCAGGTCCGCACCGGCCGCTGCCCTACGGGCGGCGTGCCGTACGGCCAAGGCTGCGGGGTACCGGTGTGGATCATGACGCCAACGATCCCGTCTCGCGCGCCGGGCCGACTCGGGGAAACTACTCGAGTCCGCATGCGCAATCCCGCGATCGGCCGCCGCAGCCGCATAAGCTGGTCGGCGATGAGCGACTCCGCAGCGCAGAACGTCGTCTACGCCATTCCGATGCGCACCCGCTTCCGTGGCATCACGGTGCGCGAGGGCATGCTGATCCACGGGCCGCTCGGCTGGGGCGAATTCTGTCCGTTTCCCGAATACGACGACCGGGAGGCCGCCGCGTGGCTGGCCACCGCCGTGGAGCAGGTGACCACCGGCTGGCCCGAACCGGTGCGGGATCGCATTCCGATCAATTGCACCGTGCCCGCCGTCGACCCGCGGCAGGCGCACGCGATCGTGGCCCGATCCGGCTGCCGCACCGCCAAGGTGAAAGTCGCCGACCACCCGGAATCGCTCGCCGAGGATCTGGCCAGGGTGGAAGCGGTCCGCGACGCGCTCGGCCCCAACGGCGCGATCCGAGTCGACGCCAACGCGGTCTGGGATGTCGACACCGCGGTGCGCCACATCGAGCTGATCGACAAGGCCGCGGGCGGGCTGGAGTACGTGGAACAGCCGTGCCGCACCATCGAGGAACTCGCCGCGGTGCGCCGCCGCGTGGACGTGCGCATCGCCGCCGACGAATCCATCCGCCGCGCCGAGGACCCGATGCGGGTCGCGGTCGCCGGGGCCGCCGACATCGCCGTCCTCAAATGCACGCCGCTCGGCGGAGTCCGCCGCGCCTTGCAGGTGGCCGAGGCAGCCGGGCTGCCCTGCGTGGTCTCCTCCGCATTGGAGACCAGCGTCGGCCTCGCCGCCCAGCTGGCGCTGGCCGGGGCGCTGCCCGAACTCGACTTCGCCTGCGGCCTGGGCACGCTGAGCCTGCTCACCGGGGACGTGACGCGCGGCTCCCTCCGTGCGGTCGACGGCTACCTGCCGGTCCTGCGCACCCCACCCGAGCCGGAACCGGAACTGCTGGAAAGCCATCGGCAGCGGGATGCCGATCGCACCGCGTGGTGGCAGGATCGATTCGCGCGGGTCGCTGCCCTGGTCTCGCCCGCGCAATAGCGTGAGAACCGTTGCGTTCGACGCCGTCTGTCCGACGGTGGCTCCGATCGCGCACCGCGGCGGACACCATCGCCGCACGCAGAGCGCGACGGCACCCAGCCGACGGCACTTCGCTCGCTGTTCGCACGGTGAGCGGCGGGCTCACCCGATCCGCACGCCGCAGCCCAGCATGGTGGTACGCAGCAGCAGCGCCGCTTCCGGGCCCACGACGCCGTCGACCAGTTCCACATAGCGGTCGCAGAATTCCGGGCCGTGCGCGGCCACCGACCCGTGGTCGGATTCCAGGTGATGCGCCAGTTCGTGCAGGATCACCAGTTCCCGCAGCGCCCACGCGGTGCCGCCGGTGTGCAGCGGAACCGCCAGAACGTTCCCGGCCGCCTCGTAGTGCGCGGCCGTTGTTCCGGCGCGAGAACGCACGCGCACCGCTACGGCGGCCCGCTCCCAGCGCGCCCGTACCCAATTGAGCGCCAGCACCTTGTCCGTATAACTCTGTACGGATTCCACCGAGGCGAAGCGGCGCTCGATCGGCAACGTGAGCTGCGAACCATAGAGTTCGACGGTGCGCACACCGTGCTCGTCCGCGCGATCGAACACCCCGCGTACCAACTGCTCGGCGTCGTAGACCTTGGCACGCTGGCCGTCGCGCACGGTCATCGCCGCGCCGCCGATCCCACGGGCGGCATCGGCCTGTCGCCGAGTCGCGCCGACCGGACCCCGGCAGCCGCTCGCCCGGTTCGGCCCGTGACGTTCACGCCGGTCAACCGCCCTCGGAAGAGTTCAACTTCTTACGCGCGGCGGGCAGTTCGGGCGAATTACCGATCCGTGCGGCCCGCCCCGCCCGGTCCCCCGCCGCCCGCGCCGCCGCCGAATGTCCCGCCGACTCCTGCGGCCCGCGCCAGGTGCCGCGCGCCTCCGACGTCTTCGCGTAGAAGTCTGTGAGCTCGATCTCCTTGTTCCGCAGGGCCAGCGCCGTCCCGGACACCTCGGCGTCGCGTGGCAACACTTCGGCTTCCACCTCGGCCTTGACCTCCGACAGCCGCCGCCCGATCCGCGCGGCGAACGCCATCTGGAAATTCAGCCGCGCCGTCACACCGGCGACCGGCGCCTGCACCCGGCGCCGCACCTGGCGACCCCACCGCTTCTCCACCACGATCTTCTCGACGGTGGCCGATCGGTAGGCCCCCGACTTGATGTACTGGTCGGACGCGCGCACCATCTGCACGAGCAGGCTGGCGTAGAGCGCCTCGCAGGTGTCGATGTCGGAGTCGAACCCGTAGGCGTAGACCTGCGTCGAAGTCCGGGCGACGTCACAGCGCACGTCGTTCGCGGCCGCGATCGCGACGAACAGCTGGACATAGGTGCGCAACCCGCGTTTGCCGGGCTCGCCGATCGGAATGATCCGCTGCACCGGTGTGGGCCTGCGCTCGCGTCCCGCGATGTGCGCACGCGCCACGGCGAGGTCGATGGACGACTTAGTGGCCAGCCGCTGAGCAGCGGCGAGAAACGCCTCGGCCTCGTGTTCGTTGTCCGTGCACTCGGCCTTGCGCAGCAGCCCACCGATGCGCGTGAGCATCCGATCGGGAACCGCGTTCGGCGAAGACATCGCGCCCCAGCCTAGTGGGCGAGTTCCAGCCACTGTCCCGCACGCCGGATCGGCACCATGTATCTTGCCTTGTGCACCGGCAGGGTGTGCTGCCGCTCACGAACGATCCTGGAGTGTTTGCGATGGCTGTGAAGAAGGTGACGTCCCTACGTTCGTCGCTCGTACCGCGGGCCGCGGTGGCCCTCGCGTCGGTCGGGCTGCTGACCGCGACGTTCACCAGCGCCTGCTCCAGCGACAGCAGCGGGAGCCCGATCAGCCAGAATCTCACCGGTCGCGGCCCGATCACCTACGTCGAGGGCAAGGACACCACCGAGACCGGCGCGGTGAAGCAGCTGATCGAGCGCTGGAACGCCGCGCACCCGGACGAGCAGGTGACGTTCAAGGAGCAGTCGAACGACGCCTCGCAGCAGTACGACGACCTGGTCGAGCACATGCGTTCCAAGCAGTCCAACTACGACGTGGTCGCCTTGGACGTGCCGTGGACCGCCGAGTTCGCCGCCAAGGGCTGGATCCAGCCGCTGAAGGATTCCTTCGCCATCGACACCAGCGCGCTGCTGTCCCCGCCGGTCGCCAGCGCCACCTACAACAACACGTTGTACGCCGCGCCGCGCAACACCAACGGCGGCCTGCTGTTCTACCGCAAGGATTTGGTGCCGAACCCGCCCAAGACCTGGAACGAGCTGCTGGCCCAGTGCCCCATCGCGCGCCAGCAGAACATCGGTTGCTACGCGGGTCAGTTCGCGCCCTACGAGGGTCTGACCGTGAACGCGGCCGAGGTGATCAACGCCTACGGCGGCAGCTTCGTCGGCGCCGACGGCAAGACCCCCACGGTGAACAGCCCGCAGTCCCGCGCCGGACTGAAGGTCCTGGTCGACGCCTACAACAACGGCGACATTCCCAAAGAGGCCATCACCTTCAAGGAGCCCGAGTCCAGCAACGCCTTCGCGACGGGCAAGCTGATGTTCCTGCGCTCGTGGCCGTCCACCTTCGGTGACGTCGGCGGCGAGGCCTCCGCCGTGAAGGACAAGTTCGCGGTCGCCCCCCTGCCGGGGGAGAACGGCGTCGGCGCCTCCACCCTCGGCGGCTACAACGCGGCGATCAGCGCTTACTCCAAGAACAAGGCCACCGCGCTGGACTTCCTGCGCTTCCTCATCAGCGAGGACGCGCAGCACATCGTCGCCGCGGGCGCGCTGCCCTCGGTGCGCGCGTCCATGTACGACGACCCGGCGCTGATCGCGAAGATGCCGTACCTGCCCGCGCTCAAGGACTCCATCGCCAGCGCCGTGCCGCGCCCGGTGACGCCGTTCTACCCCGCCGTGAGCAAGGCCATCCAGGACAACGCCTATGCTGCGTTGAACGGAACCAAGTCCGTCGACGACGCGATCACCGGTATGCAAAAGGGCATCGAAACCGCTGGATCGTGAGCGGTTGAACGCAACGGACCCGACGAACCCGCAGGAGAGAAACGGTGTCGGATCCTTCGGGAACGGCGACTAGCGTGCCGAAAGACGAATTCGTTCCGGCCAGGCGCGGCTTCGCCGCCAGGCTGGCCTCGGAGCTGCGTCGCTCCGGGAAAGCCTGGCTGTTCGTCACCCCCGTCCTGATCGCGCTCGCGGTCGTCATCGGTTATCCCGTGTTCCGGGCGCTGTGGATGTCCTTCCAGAAGGACTCGGGACTCGACCCGGCGACCGGCATGTTCGTCGAAGGCGGCAACGCCGGGTTCGACAACTACACGCACTGGCTGCTGCAACAGTGCCAGATCGCGACTGGCGAGACGGTTCCGTGCCCGACCGGCAATCTCGGCTCGCAATTCTGGCTGGCCATCGGGGTCACGCTGTTCTTCACGGTCGTCACCGTCGCGCTGGAGGCCACGCTCGGCCTCGGCATGGCCATGGTGATGGGTAAGACCTTCCGTGGCCGGGCGCTGCTGCGCGCGGCCGTGCTGATCCCGTGGGCGATCCCGACCGCCGTCACCGCGCGGTTGTGGGAATTCATGTTCCAGTACGACGGCGTGGTGAACCGCGTGCTCGGCACGCACATCCTGTGGACTTCGGACCCGTGGCCCGCCCGGATCGCGGTGATCGCGGCCGACGTCTGGAAGACCACGCCGTTCATGGCGCTGCTGCTGCTGGCAGGCCTGCAAGTCATCCCGGCCGACGTGTACGAGGCGGCTCGCGTCGACGGCGCGTCGGCCTGGCAGCGGTTCACCCAGATCACGCTGCCGCTGCTGAAGCCGGCCCTGCTGGTCGCGGTGCTGTTCCGGACCATGGACGCGCTGCGGATGTACGACCTGCCCGCGATCATGACGCTGGGCAACCCCGCCACCCGCACGGTGTCCATCCTGGTGGTCGATCAGGTCCGGCAAGGCCCCAACAGCGCGGCCGCGTTGTCCACGATCACCTTCCTTTTGATCTTCGCCGTGGCGTTCGTGCTGGTGAAGATCCTGGGCGCCAACGCGGTTCGTACCCAGGAAGAACAGCGGGAGGCGCACTGATGTCCGTGCAGACAGCGGAGCAGGCCGTGACGAGCGAATCCGCCGCGGCGCCGGTGCCGTGGACCAAACGCATCGGCTCGGTACGGCTGTACCTGGGCGCGCTGATCGTGCTGGTGTGGGGGCTCGCGCCGTTCTACTGGATGGCGGTCACCGCGTTCCGCGATCCCGACTACACCTTCGACAACACTCCGTGGCCGACCCACGTGACGCTGGAGAACTTCCGCAACGCGTTCGACACCAGCCGCGGCAACGACTTCGGCAAGGCGCTGGTCAACAGCCTCGTCATCGGCTCCATCACGACGGTGATCGCGCTGGGGATCGGCGTGCTGGCCGCGTACGCGCTGGCCCGGCTCACCTTCCACGGCAAGTACGTGGTGTCCGGACTGATTCTCAGCGCCTCGATGTTCCCGGTGGTCGTCCTGGTGACCCCGCTGTTCCAGCTCTTCACCAACCTCGGCTGGATCGGCGAATACCAGGCGATGATCATTCCGAACATCTCGTTCGTGCTGCCGATGACGGTCTACATCCTCGCGTCCTTCTTCGCCGAACTGCCGTGGGAACTCGAAGAAGCCGCGCGGATCGACGGCGCCACCAAACTGCAGGCCTTCCGCTTGGTGATGCTGCCCCTGGCCGCTCCCGCCGTGTTCACCACCGCGATCCTCGCGTTCATCGCGGCGGTCAACGAATACCTGCTCGCCCGTTTGCTTTCCAGCGACAAGACCGAGCCGGTCACCGTCGCCATCGCCCGCTTCTCCGGCAACAACCCGCTGGTGCAGCCGTACGCGGCGATCATGGCGGCAGGCACGATCGTCACCATCCCGCTGGTCGTCATGGTCCTGATCTTCCAGCGCCGGATCATCTCCGGCCTCACCGCGGGCGGCGTGAAGAGCTGAGTCTTTTGCCGCTTCGCTCGAAACCCGTGGTTGAGCTGGTGTGGTGGCGTCGGCGGGATCGCTAGGGACAGATAGGTTCGCCGCTTCGCGCAGCACGCTTATGGTCTGCGTGCACCGCTGTGTCAACGGCCCGAGAAGTGGAAACCCGGTTGTGAACGTACGCGGTAAACTCGGCCTTTCGATGCTCTTTTCCGTCCGTTCGTGCAGGTGAGTTCGTCCGACGCTCCGGGAGGAGATGATCGTGAGCTCGTTCCGCAAACCGCGTGAACGCAGGCGTGGCGCCAAGGGGGGTCCTCCGACCGCACCGTATGCCTCGATCGCGGGCTGGACGCAGCGGCCGGATACGGCGAACCGGAACGCGCGGGAGCGGCGCGAGCGCGCGGCGGCTCGCCGGAAATCGCGACCGACCGCGCCACGCCCCGCGGAGCCGGATCGTCCGCCGCGCAGCCGGGCCGAACGCCTCCGTCGCCTGCTGCTGGCCTTGTTCATCATCTTCGGCGTGGTGCCCGCGTTGCTGTCGGTCCTGGCGTACTGGAGCGCCGAGATCCCGGATCCGAATGCGGTGCAGACGAATCAGATCGCGACCGTCTTCGCCGCCGACGGCAGCACCGTGCTCGCGAAAATCGTCCCGCCGGACGGGAATCGGACGCCGGTCCCGTTGTCCGATGTGCCGCGCCCGGTGCGCGACGCGGTGCTGTCGGCGGAGGACCGCAATTTCTACACCAATCCCGGTTATTCGACTTCCGGCTTCCTGCGCGCCGCGCGAGACAATCTGCTCGGCAAGGACAACGCGGGCGGCGGCTCCACCATCACCCAGCAGTACGTGAAGAACGCCTTTCTCGGCTCCGAGCGCACGGTCACCCGCAAGATGCGTGAGCTGATCATCGCGGCGAAGATGGCACGGCAGTGGAGCAAAGACGACATCCTCGCCGCCTACCTCAACACCATCTACTACGGCCGCGGGTCGTACGGCATCGGCGCGGCGGCCAAGGTCTACTTCGACAAGCAGGTCGACCAGCTGACCCTCGCGGAGGGCGCGGTGCTCGCGGCGCTGATCCGCACGCCCTCGATCCTGGACCCGGAAACCCACCTCGCGGACCTGAAGGCGCGCTGGCGGTACGTGATCGACGGAATGGTCGAGATGGGCGCGCTCGCGCCGGGCGATCGGGACGCGACCACCTTTCCGCCGATCATCCCGCTCAGCCAGATCCCGGACGAGAACGTGGCTCGCGGCCCCGAGGGCCTGATCCGCAACCAGGTCGTGCGCGAGCTGCGCGACTCCGGTATCAGCGAGCGCGACTTGAACAAGGGCGCGCTGCAGATCACCACCACCATCGACGCCAGAGCGCAGCACGCGGTACTGGGCGCGGTGCGCGACCGGCTCGGTGCGCAGCCACCGGAACTGCGCGCCGCAGTGGTGTCGATCGATCCGCGTTCCGGCGCGGTACGCGCGTACTTCGGCGGCTACGACGGCATCGGCTTCGACTTCGCCCAGGCGCCGTTGCAGACCGGCTCGGCGTTCAAGGTCTTCGCGGCGATCGCCGCGCAACAGCAGAGCATTCCGCTCTCCCGCGTGCTGGACAGCTCCCCCGTGACCGACCGCGGTACCCGGATCACCAACGTGGACGGCGAATCGTGCGGCAAGTGCACTATGGCCGAGGCGCTCAAACGCTCGCTGAACACCAGCTTCTACCGGCTGACCATGACGATGTTCGACGGTCCTCAGTCCATCGCGGACGCGGCGCACGCGTCGGGGATTCCGGAGGAGCTGCCCGGCGTCGCGGGCAAGACCCTTACCGAGGACGGCGGGAAACCGCTGAACGGAATCGTCCTCGGGCAGTATTCGGTCCGGCCGATCGATATGGCCTCGGCGTATGCCACGATCGGCGCGTCGGGCGTCTACCACCGGCCGTACTTCGTGCAGCGAGTGGTGACCGGTGACGGGCGGGTGCTGCTGGATCGCGGCGAGCAAAAGGTCGGCGACCAGCCGCCCGCGGGTCAACAGCGCATCTCCAAGACGATCGCGGAGAACACCGTCGAGGCGATGCTCCCGATCGCGGCCTACTCCAACGGGCACGCGCTGAAGAACAACCGCCCATCGGCCGCCAAGACGGGTACCACGCAGTTCGGCGCGAGCGAGTCGAACAAGGACGCGTGGATGATCGGCTTCACCCCGTCGCTGTCCACGGCGGTGTGGGTCGGAACCGATCAGCCACAACCGATCCGCACCGCACGCGGAGCCGACATCTACGGCTCCGGCCTGCCCGCCGACATCTGGAAACAGGTCATGGACGACGCGCTCGACGGCGCTCCGATCGAACAGTTCCCTGGTGCGCAGGCTCCGGGCGCGCAAGCCCCGGCCCGGCCGAATCCGAGCAAGCCGCCCTCCGGCGGTCCCTACGACATCCTGAACCCACCGCAGCCGTCATCGCAGCGCGAGCCCGTCGTCATCATCCCGCCCAGCCCGCAACCGCCCAGCGAGGTCGAGATTTTCCCCGGACTGAGCATTCCGGTTCCTGGATAGCGATGATGCTGTGACCTTCCGTGGCCCGGCGGAACGCATGACATGGCAGCATCGTTTGCCAGAGTGAGAGCGAACAGCGAGTGCGTCGGAACGGGCCGACGCCGAAACCGCGAAAACAATGCGGAAGGATATGCGCCCGAGCGACGACAGCGCGGCGCGAGCGACGGGCCCGGAGGCGGTAGCCTGCGTCACCACGGAGGGCACCGGGACCGACGCCAATTGAGGACAGACGAGACATAGGGGCTACGCCGGTGGATTTCAATGTCGTTGACCAACCCGAGACGCTGGTGGCGGGAACAGTGCTTCGCAGCCCCGCGCTCGCGGTCGAGGGGCCGCGCCGCGCGAAAGTCGAAGAGGCGTGGAAGCGCAACCTGGCCCGCAAGCTGCCCGGACCGCCGACCACCGCGTACGTCGACCACGCGCCGGAGATCAATTCGTACCTGACCCATATCGTCGGCTACCGCTGTCACAGCTTGGCCGACCTGCAGCCCGGAGACGTGCTCGCCCGGGTGCCCGCCGGGCGCTTCGCCCGGTTCGTCGCCAGTGGAGACAATCTCGGCGACACCATCGTGAGCATCTGGCGAGCAGTGTGGGACGCGGAGGCCGCGGGGCGGCTCATTCGCGCTTATACCGGCGACTGGGAACACTATCCGGACGCACGGACGGTGGAAGTTTTCGTGGCAGTGGCAGACGATCAGGGCAACGGGTAGGAACAGACAGTGGACTTCGAGATCGTCACATTGCCGCAGAGCATGGTCGCGGGCCTGACCGTGCCGCTGGCCGGCCGGGAGGTGACCGCGCGTGACCTCGACCTGGTGAACTTCACCTGGGATCGCTATCTGGCGCGGGAGAAGAACGTGCCGCGGGTGGCGGCCTACATCGGTCAGAACGACCACGCCGTCGCCGTACTCGGCTACGAGATCGGCGCGATGGACGAGCTGGACTCCGGCGATGTGCTCACCATCATCCCGCAGGGCCGCTACGCCAAGTTCGTCGTCTCCGACAAGCCCTACGACCTGCTGCGCACCGCCTGGGCACAGGTGGCGAAGGCGGAGAACGCGGGAACCATCACCCGCTCCCACACCGCCGAGGTGGAGCGCTACACCGGCCCGGCGTCGGTGGAGGTCTACGTCTCGCTGGACTAGCGCGGACGCCGCACAACGCAGCCGGCCGGAGGCTTCTGCCTCCGGCCGGCTCGCGTCGGTGTCACCGAATCACTCGGCGCCGATGATGAAGGCTTCCAGCTGGGCGCGCGCGATGTCGTCGGCGAGCTGCTGCGGCGGGGACTTCATCAGGTAGGCCGAGGCGGGGATGACCGGTCCGCCGATGCCGCGGTCCTTGGCGATCTTCGCCGCGCGCACGGCGTCGATGATGATGCCCGCGGAGTTCGGCGAGTCCCACACCTCGAGCTTGTACTCCAGGTTCAGCGGCACGTCACCGAAGGCGCGGCCTTCCAGGCGGACGTAGGCCCACTTGCGGTCGTCGAGCCAGCCCACGTGGTCGGACGGGCCGATGTGCACGTCGTTGGCGCCGAGTTCCTTCTTGAGGTTGCTGGTGACGGCTTGGGTCTTGGAGATCTTCTTCGACTCCAGGCGCTCGCGCTCGAGCATGTTCTTGAAGTCCATGTTGCCGCCGACGTTCAGCTGCATGGTGCGGTCGAGCTGCACACCGCGATCCTCGAACAGCTTGGCCATCACGCGGTGGGTGATGGTCGCGCCGACCTGGCTCTTGATGTCGTCACCGACGATGGGGACACCGGCTTCGGTGAACTTCGCCGCCCAGACCGGGTCGGAGGCGATGAACACCGGCAACGCGTTGACGAACGCGACACCCGCGTCGATCGCGCACTGCGCGTAGAACTTGTCGGCCTCCTCCGAGCCCACCGGCAGGTAGGACACCAGCACGTCGACGTTGTTTTCCTTCAGCACCCGCACCACGTCGACCGGCTCGGCCTCGGACAGCTCGATGGTCTGCGCGTAGTACTTGCCGATGCCGTCGAGGGTCGGCCCGCGCTGCACGACGACGTCGCTCGGCGGCACGTCGGAGATCTTGATCGTGTTGTTCTCGCTGGCGAAGATCGCCTCGGCCAGGTCGAAGCCGACCTTCTTGGCGTCCACGTCGAACGCGGCGACGAATTTGACGTCGCGGACGTGGTACGGCCCGAAACGCACGTGCATCAGGCCGGGGACGGTCGCGGATTCGTCCGCGTCCTTGTAGTACTGCACGCCCTGGACCAGCGAGGAGGCGCAGTTGCCCACACCCACGATGGCGACGCGAACCTCTGTGGCGTTGTCAGCCTTCTTGACGTCACTCATGGCCGATATTTCCCTCTTTCTGTGGTGCCGCCTTCGTCGATTGCTCCGCCGCAATCAACTCGTTGAGCCAGCGCACTTCGCGCTCGCTTGATTCGAGTCCGAGTTGATGGAGCTGCCGGGTGTAGCGATCCAGCGACCCGCTGGCCTTCTTGATCGCCTCCCGGAGCCCCTCTCGGCGCTCCTCGACCTGACGCCGCCTGCCCTCCAGGATCCGCATCCGCGCTTCCGCGGGAGTGCGGCTGAAGAAAGCCAGATGAACGCCGAAGCCGTCGTCGGTGTAGTTCTGCGGCCCGGTGTCGGCGAGCAACTCGCTGAACCGTTCCCGCCCGGCCGGGGTCAGTTGATAGACCCGTCGCGCGCGGCGTGTCGTCGCGCCCGCTGGGATCTCCTCGGCGATCAACCCGTCCGCCTGCATGCGGCGCAGTGTCGGGTAGAGCGATCCGTAGGAGAAGGCACGGAAGGCCCCGAGCAGGCCCGTCAACCGCTTGCGCAGCTCGTACCCGTGCATGGGCGCTTCCAGGAGCAGCCCGAGGATTGCCAGTTCGAGCACCGGGCTTCACCCCCTGACTGTGTACAGAACCTAACCGATGGATGCGACTTTCCACTATATCGGAGCGATACATCTGTGCACAGCCGTAGGCCCGGTGCGGCCGAACTCGCGGTTCAGCGAGTGGGTGGGAAGACCGCGAGCGGCTCGCCCGCGAAAGTGGTCGTCAGGTAGCCGGACGAGCCGTCCTTGCCCGTGACGTGGATCTCCACGACGGCGCCGCGATCGTATGGACCGTGCGTATCGAACTGCACGATGACCAGGGTGATCACGCCGTCCGGGCACCTCACCGTCCGCGGCGCACCGGCCAGCAGGCCTGCGATGGCGGGCACGTCGATGGCGGCCAGGTCGAAGCTGCGGGCCCCGCGTTCCCGCTGGGAGGTCCCGGAGGTGCGGAAGTCGCCGTTGTAGTGGTAGTCGCCGGTCTCGGAGGCGCTACCGGGCTTCTGCCGGTCCACAACCGCATACTTCGGATAGAACGTGACCTCGTCGGCGTTCATATCGCCGAATTCGGCCCGGTACTCCGCGAGGAAATAGGCCAGCCCCGCGCCGGTGGTCAAGTCGGGAACGTCCTCCCCGAAGCCGGGCAGATCGACGCCGCAACGACTGATCCCCCCGACCATCGCGCCTGCCACCAGGGCCGCGACGACCACCGACACCGGCGCCAGCCAGCGGCGCGGACGCCGCCGGTCGACCCGGACCACCGGGGCGTTCGCCAGCCCGTCGGGGATCTGCAGATCATCGATCAACGCCTCGAGCTCGCCGAAGGACTTCGCGCGCATGGCTTGGGCGGTACGCGCGGCGTGCTCGTCGGCGGTGAGCTGGCCGTCAGCGAGCGCGGCGTCCAGCAGCCCGCACACGTCGGCGCGGTCGGTGTCGCGGGCCCGGACGTCGCTGTATCGGGTGGTCGCCATCGCTCATCCTCCGAACGGCCATACGCGGCGCACCTCGCCCGTCGGGGTCAGCACGAAGTGGCCGCTTTCTTTCACCGCGTTGCTCACGTAGACCTCGATGACGGGTTGCCCGGCAGCAACGCCGTACCCGGGAGACAGACCGTTCACGCCCACCTTGAAATGCGTGACGACGCCGCCGGGCACTCGGGTCATGGTGGCCGCGTCGGCGAGAGCCCGGCCGATCGCCTCCACGTTCAGTCCGGCCAGATCCACCGACGGCGTGTCCGCCTTGCGTGTCTCGATCTGCATGGACTGGGCGAAACCACCGCGGTAGTCGTATTGGACCTTCCGGTTCGGCTGGCCGGGCACAGCCCGGGTGAGCGAGGCGTAATCACCGTGCATATACAGCTCGTCCACCTGGAGGTCGCCGAATTTCCGCTGGTAGTTGCGCAGGAAGGTGGCGATCCCCTCGGTGGTGACCAGACTCGGCGTCGGGACCACCACGGGCTGCACCGCCCCCACGTCCACGACCGGCGGGGCTTGCGCCGTGGATCGCGGTTCCGCCTCCCTGGTGACCGCGAGAAAACCGGCGCAGGCGGCCAGCGCCGCCGCCGCAGCGACCGCGGCCCGATACCACTGGGGTCGATGCGACCGCGGCGGACGCGGCGCGGGGGCGACGTCGCGTGGCCGCTGGAGATCCGCGACCAGATCGTCCAGATCTCCCAGGGTGCGCGCTTCCGCGGCGAGTTCGGTGAGGGCGTCGTGCTCGTCTTCGGACAGCTGACCGTCGGCACGGGCGCGGTCGAGGAGTTCGCGCGTAGTGGCGCGATCGGCATCGCGCGCCCTGGTGTGACCGGGATAACTGCCGCCGGAACCGGAGCGGCGCAATACTTTTCGCGCGCCCGACGGGCGCCGCGCGGCGAACCCGCGCGCAGCGGCCTGGGTTTGCAGGTCGGCGGTGAGCGCGGCCAATTCGCCGAGCGTCTTCGCCGCCGCGGCCTGCGCGATCCGGTCGTGGTACTCGTCGGCGC
This sequence comes from Nocardia sp. NPDC047038, assembly GCF_040644075.1. NCBI lineage: Bacteria > Bacillati > Actinomycetota > Actinomycetes > Mycobacteriales > Nocardiaceae > Nocardia > Nocardia sp. NPDC047038. Next base: position 567,495 of record NZ_JBEYVQ010000002.1, read on the forward strand.
CGAGCTGCCCCTCGGCGTAGGCGGCATCCAGAAGACCGGATGCGTCGGCGCGGTCGAGATCACGCGCTCGCATGCGCCCGGATGCTGCGGTGGACACAGACGGATCGTAGTCCGGGTAGCGGCGCGACGCGCTGGATCGGCCCGGTCGGGAACGGTCAATCCGCAGCAGCCCGGGGCGGCCCGATTCCATCCCCGCTACTCTGGTTCTCGTGCGAATTCAGCGGCAAGTTGTCGACTACGCCCTGCGGCGCCGGTCGCTGCTGGCTGACGTCTATGCGGGCCGGGTCGATGTCGCCGAGGTGTGTGATGCGAATCCTTATCTCTTGCGTGCGGCGAAGTTCCATGGCCGCGGGAGCGAGGTCACATGCCCCATCTGCCGGAAGGAACAGCTGACCCTCGTATCCTGGGTCTTCGGCGACGGCCTGGGGCCGGTCGCCGGATCGGCTCGCACACCCGAGGAGCTTGCGCGACTCGCCGAGACGCGCGAAGAATTCTCGGTTCATGTCGTCGAGGTATGCCGGACCTGCAGCTGGAATCATCTGGTGCAGTCCTATGTACTCGGTTCCGCGCCGGCACCGCCGCGACGCCGCTCCGGGACACGCGCGAACCGGCGCACCGCCGCCGAATGAAGTGCCTGGGTCGTCCCCGGCGGGTGACTCGCGGAGCCGGCATGCGTCCGCCGCGGTGACGACTACCGCTGATTGCCACCTGGACCGCTACGAGTTATGGAGATCTTGTCAGTGAATTCGCCCTACGAGCCCTACGGCGATGAGCCACATGGCGGTCGTCCTCCGCAGAGTTCACGTCCAAGTCCCAACCCGTATCAGAATCCCCGTCCCGGACCACCTCCCGGCGCCCGTCCGGTCCCGCCGCCCGGTGCGCGTCCCCTCCCCGGTGAGCCGCGCGGCCCCCAGCCGCCGCGCCGTCCCGGCCCTCCGCCGAACGGTCGTCCTCCGCAGGGCGGCCGTCCGCCCCAGCCGGGCCGACCGCCACAGCCCAACCGCGGCGCGCCCAATGGTGGCGCTCCCGGCCCCCAGCCTGCCCAGCGGACGCAGCGGCCGGGTTCCCTGACCGAGGCGGTGAACGAACGCGACAGGCGCGGCCCCGCCACCGGACCGCGTCCGGCCACCGGCGCACGTCCGGCGGTGGACCGTGACGGACGTCGCGTCCCCGGTAGCGGCCCCACGACCGGCGAACGCAGGCAGGCCGCGGGCGGTCCGCCGTCGGGCCCGCCGCCGCGCCGCGGCGGCAGCGGCGGCTCCGACGGGCCGGGAAGGCGGCAACCCGGGCAGCAGAAGAAATTCCCATGGCGGATCGTGCGCCGCACCCTCTACGTGCTGATCGCGCTGGCCATTCTGCTGCCCAGCGGCATCTTCCTGGCCGCGTACACCACGGTGTCGGTGCCGCAGCCGGGCGACCTGAAGTCGAACCAGGTGGCGACCATCTTCGCCTCCGACGGCACCTCGGTGATCAGCAAAGTGGTTCCGCCGGAAGGCAACCGGACCGACGTCACCATCGACCAGATCCCGCCGCACGTACGCAACGCGGTGATGGCCGCCGAGGACCGCGACTTCTACACCAACCCCGGCTTCTCGATCTCCGGCTTCGCGCGCGCGGCCAGGGACAACGTTCTCGGCCGGGAGAGTGCGGGCGGTGGCTCGACCATCACCCAGCAGTACGTGAAGAACGCGCTGGTCGGTGACGAGCACTCGCTGACCCGCAAGATGCACGAGCTGGTCATCTCGGCCAAGATGGCGCGGCAGTGGAGCAAGGACGAGATCCTCGCCGCGTACCTGAACACCATCTATTTCGGTCGCGGCGCTTATGGCATCGACGCGGCGGCCAAGGCGTACTTCGGCAAGCCGGTGTCGGAACTCACCGTCGCCGAGGGCGCGGTGCTCGCCGCCACCATCCAGCTGCCGTCCAGCCTGGACCCGGAGAAGAACCCCGAGGGCGCGAAGACCCGCTGGAACTACGTGCTCGACGGCATGGTCTCCGGCGGCAACCTCAGCGCGACCGAGCGACAGGGCCTGCAGTACCCGCAGGTCGTCCCGCTCTCCTCGACTCGGGACAAGGCGCAGGACTCCGGCCCCGAGGGCCTGATCAAGACCCAGGTGCTCAAGGAACTCGGCGCGGCGGGCATCAGCGAGCAGCAGCTGAACACCGCGGGCTTGCAGATCACCACCACGATCGACCCGAAGGCCCAGCAGGCCGCCGTCGACGCGGCCACCTCGAAGATGCAGGGTGAACCGGAGCAACTGCGTACCGCCGTGGTCTCGATCGATCCCCGCACCGGCGCCGTGCGCGCCTACTACGGCGGCAACAACGGCCAGGGCTACGACTACGCCAACGCCGGCCTGCAGACCGGTTCCTCGTTCAAGGTCATCGGCTTGGCGGCGAACCTGGAGTTGGGCATCCCGCTGTCGCAGATGTACGACAGCTCGCCGCTGACCGTGAACGGCATCAAGATCTCCAACGTCGAAGGCGAGCAGTGCGGCACGTGCACCATCGCCGAGGCGCTGAAACGGTCACTGAACACCAGCTTCTACCGGATGGAGCTGGACATGCAGAACGGCCCGCGCAAGATCGCCGACATGGCGTACAAGCTCGGCATGCCGGACACCATCGCGGGAGTCGGCAAGACGCTCACCGAGTCGGACGGCTCCGGGCCCAACAACGGCATCGTGCTCGGCCAGTACCAGGCGCGGCCGCTCGACATGGCCTCGATGTACGCGACGCTGGCCGCCTCCGGCGTCTACCACGCGCCGCACTTCGTGTCGAAGGTCGTGACCGCCGACGGTCAGGTCCTGCTCGACCGTGGTGAGGTAGCCGGTGAGCAGCGCGTTTCGGCCGCTGTCGCCGACAACGTCACCGCCGCGATGAAGCCGATCGCGGCCTACTCCCGTAACCACGGGCTGGCCAACGGGCGCGAATCGGCGACCAAGACCGGTACCGCGCAGCTGCTGGATACCGGCGAGAACAAGGACGCCTGGATGGTGGGCTACACCCCGTCGCTATCGACAGCGGTGTGGGTCGGCAGCGTCGACAACTCGCCGCTGCGCAACTACAGCGGCGGCATGATCTACGGCTCCGGTCTGCCCTCCGACATCTGGAAAGCGACCATGGACGGCGCGCTCTCGGGGACTCGCAACGAGACATTCCCGAAGCCCGCCCCCATCAAGGGCCAGGCCGGTGTCCCCGAATGGTCGGCGCCCTACACTCCGCCGTCCACTGTCGACTCTCCGCTTCTGCCACCCGTGGTGGTCGCGCCGACCCAGGTGGAGATTCTGCCCGGCATCACGATCCCGGTCCCCGGCGTCCAGCCCGCACCTCAGCAGCAGCGCCCGCAGCAGCAGCGTGAACCGGACTCCGGACCGCTGCCCGGCCAACCGGTCGCACCGTCCGACGGTGCCGCACCGACGGCCACCGGCTCACCGAGACCCGGCAACAACGGCAACTCGGGTAACAACGAAGGCACGAACGGAACCGCTCCGACACGGGGCCGATAGTTCGCCGGCGCACAGGCCGGGTCCGACCGCATCAGGTCCGGTCCCGGCCTTCGTCGTATTTGCGCCGGATTGCCGAGAGACGGCTTGCTCCCTGGGCTGGTAATTCCGGGAAGCCGTGATCGATCGGTCCGGTCGGCGAATTCCATTCCCGGCGCCCTCGGACGCAAATACATATCCGAACTTCGGTGGACAGGATCACCGTGAAAAAACGCCCTCTCTGGGCAGACATTATTGGTCAGCAGTCATGCGGGCCATCCCCGCCCGGCGTCATTCATACCCAACGCATGAGAAAATGCGGAAAGGCTCGACCGCCCAACAGCGGTCGAAAGACCGAATCCTTTCAGCCCTGGCCAACGTATCCGATCGCAGCCAGGGCCGACACGAAGGAAGAGATCAGATCGGAGTCTTGTACCAGAAACCATTCGGATCCTGGTAGCACCTCTCCCTGGCACCCGCCCAGCTCAAGCATTCTGTGTACTTGAAGTATCCCTGCAGGACGACATACGTTCCGTCGGATATCTGCACACACTTGTCCGGTATGCCTTTCCACCCCAGACACTCCGAGTAGGACGAATACCCTGCCGAGGCATTTCCGGCAAGCCCCACCAATGCCGCTCCAGCCACAGTCAGTGAGACGATAATCTTCTTGAACATACCCACCCCGTTTCAAAGCAGACGCGTCAGAATTGTGCGTCAACCGATCGGATCATAACAGCTACGTTATTGCCGCGGAAGCGGATTACGCTCGCGATGCTCGGAGGCCGTGCGCGGATGGCAACGCGCGGAAGACCGAAGCCGACTCGGTCCGGACCGTGGGCCGTACTCCGGGTAGCCTCGGTTTCCGTGACCGATCAGCAGCTGGTGGAGCCACGGAGGAATGGGAGGGCACCGCTGTCGGACCAGAAGGCGCCCGGTGGGGCGTACTACGCCGCCCCTGCTCCGCTCGCCTCTGATCTGCGATCGGCGGACGCGCGGGACCGGCCGAGTCGCAACGATTCGCTCGCCGCGCAATTGTCGACGGTGATCGGTGGGCCGGTCGGTGATCATGCGCTGATCGGGCGGGTGCGGTTCTGGACGCCCATGCGGGTGATGATGGCGTTCGCCCTGGTGTTCCTGGCGCTCGGCTGGTTCGGCAAAGCGGGATGCATCCAGCAGACCACCGGCGCGGACGGTCCCACGCTCGACTGGAACAACGGCCGCCAGTACGTGGCGATGTGCTATTCGGACACCGTGCCGCTCTACGGGGCCGAGCGCCTGAACGAAGGCGCCTTCCCGTACAAGAAGCAGTGGACCGAACAGACTCCCGACGGTGGGCGGGAGACGCGGTACATGGAATATCCCGTGCTCTCGGGCCTGTACCAGTACCTTTCGATGCGGATCGCGAAGAGCTGGGACGCTTCGCCGCTGCCCGGCGCGCTCCAAGTGGTGATCTACTTCAACGTCGTCGCGGTCGGTCTCGCCATCGCCTGGCTGATCACCGTCTGGGCGTCGGCGTTGCTCTCCGGCCGCCGGATCTGGGACGCGGCGCTGATCGCCTGTTCGCCGTTGGTGATCGTGCACGCCTTCACCAATTTCGACGCGCTCGCGACGGCCTTCGCCGCAACCGGCCTGCTCGCCTGGGCCCGGCGCAAACCCGTGCTGGCGGGCGTGCTGCTCGGTCTGGGCGGTGCCGCCAAACTGTATCCGCTGTTGCTGCTCGGGCCGATCCTCGTGCTGTGCCTGCGTACCGAGACGAGGCAACGCACGCTGCGCACGCACCTCGGCCTGCGGATACGCGACATCGACGGCTGGCCGACCTTCCTGGCGTGGGTGCGGGAGACGCCCTACCGCATCCAATTCCTCAGCGCCCGACCGATCGGCGCCGCGTCCGTCGCGATGTGCGCCGCGCTGGCGACCTGGCTGGTGGTGAACCTTCCGATCGCCGCGCTGTTCCCGAACGGCTGGCAGGAATTCTTCCGGCTCAACACCACCCGGCACGCCGACCCGGACTCGATCTACAACGTGATCTCCTCGTTCACCGGCTGGCGCGGCTTCGACGGCGCGCTGACCTACGGGGAGCAGCCCGCGATCCTGAACGCGGTCTCACTGCTGGCGTTCGTCGCGGCCTGCGCGGTGATCGCCTACATCGGATTCACCGCGCCTCGACGGCCGCGGCTGGCGCAACTGTGCTTCCTCGTGGTCGCGGCGTTCCTGCTGACGAACAAGGTGTGGAGTCCGCAGTACTCGTTGTGGCTGGTGCCGCTGGCCGTCCTGGCGCTGCCGCACCGGCGCATCCTGCTGACTTGGATGACCGTCGACGCGCTGGTCTGGGTGCCGCGAATGTTCTACTACCTCGGTTTGGACCGCAAAGGTTTGCCAGAGCAGTGGTTCACCGGCACCGTCGCCCTGCGCGACCTGGCGGTGGTGGGACTGTGCGCCCTGATCGTGCGCCAGATCTACCGCCCGGAGGAGGACCTGGTGCGGCGCGACTTCGTCGACGACCCGGTCGGCGGTGTCGTCGACCGCATGCCGGATCCGCCGCTGCCCTGGCTGCCTGAGCCGCTGCGGCCGCGAACGGCGGTCGCGGGCGGCTGACCCGGTCGCCGGTTCAGGCGCTCACCTCGTACGCAGGAAGCGCGCCTGCCGTTCCGGCTCGTGCGGCAGCAGGTCCAGATCGAGTTGCCACGCGCTGCCGGTCCATGGATCGAACAGCGGCGTGCCGCCGATCGTCGGCAGGTGGCGGCACGACTGCGACAGCATCGCCACGGTGGTGTCGGCCGAATCGGATTCGTTCGCGCCCACGATCACGATGGACAGTCCGATCAGCTCGCCGCGCGTGATCAACGCGCCGATGCGCTGCGCGTCCGAACTCTGGTAGCCGTGCGGGAAGTCCGCGGCCAGCAGGACCCGGTGCTCGCTGGGCGGCGTGAAAGCACCGCTCGTATAAGCCAATTCCGCCAGTTCGGCCGCGTCCACCAGCGCTTGCAGCCGCGCCGAGATGTCGGCGTGGTCGGTGACCGGCGGTCCGTTCAGCACGGGAGCGAGCAGGCCGGTGAAGCCGCCGAACGCATCGGTGAGGTCGATGATGTCGACCAGCGTTCGCCGTTGCGGCGCCGTGGCGAGCAACCGGGCAAGCAGTGCGCCCACGACCGGCGCGACCGCACGGGTCGACTCGGCATCGATCCACAGCGGCCGATTCAGCGGCACCGGAACACAGTACGGAACACGCAGCGACCCCCGGTCGAGCGCGTACAACTCACCGAGCCGGATACCGTCGCTCGGCGCGGACGGCTTGTCCCAAGCGGGTGATTCCCAGGACGCGAGGGCGGGCGGCAGCACCCGGTCGGCCGCGGCGAGTTCGCCCATCAGCTGTTCGGCATCCCGCTGGTGGTTGCGCTCGGCGGTGTCGACTAGTTCGTCGTGCCGTTGCTGCGCGGCGCTGCGCGCCTGCTCGGCCGCCGGAGTGTTCCTGGTCGCGGGATCGGATACGGCGAGCGACAGTTCGTGATCCAACCGCTTGGCCGCGTACTCTCGCGCCGATACCAGCGCGGCGGCCGACCGCGCGGCGTCCTCGAACACCATCCACAGCCGTTCCAGGCCGTGACCGACTTCCAGCGGCGCACCGGCGGCGGCGATCTGCGCGTCACCCGCCAGTGGACCGGACATGGTGTGCGTACCGGGTTGGTCGGCCTGCTCCGGGGCCGCACCGTCGACCTCGACACCGTGCGCGGTGAGCAGCACGGCGAGGCCGCCCGCGTAACCCTGGCCCACCGCCCGCAGTTTCCAGGCCGGACCGCGCCGGTACACCTCCAGGCAGATCAGCGCCGTCTCACCGGACGACGGGGCGATCGCGAATTCGGCGGTCGCGCTGCCGTTCTCGGACAGGGTGGCGGTGACCGGCCCGAGCCCGCCCGCCCGCGCGGGGGCGGCCGGATCGACGCTGACCACGAGTAGTACGGCCTTCGCGTCCGCGCGCACCTCGGTGAGCGTGATCGTGACCCCGTCGGCCGCCAAGGCGACCCCTGCCGTGGCGGGCTGGTTGTAGAAGACGAAATCGTCGCTGGAGAACACCTTCAGGTTCTCCGCCACCACCAGCGCGGAAACATCGAGGGCAGCCTCGGCTTTCGCACCGAAACGAACGACCTCACCGGTCAACGGGATGTTCTGACCGGCCTGCAGTTTAATCACCTTGTCCGCCCTGCTGTCCCGCCGCCGATCAACCGTTGACGAGGAAGCGGCCGAGCTGCGGCACCGCCTCACCCGGATGCTTGGCCTGGAAGCCTTCGCCGAGCGCCTGCAGTTTCCAGTCGTTGCCCACCCGGTACAGCTTGGCCATCGCCATCGCGGTGAACGGCATGCCGCCCGCGAGGGTGTATCTGGCCAGCTCGCCGTTGTTCGTCCCGTCGACCAAGCGGCAGAACGCGTTCTGCACCTGCTCGAAGGTGTGGCCCTTGTAGGAGGTCACGATGAACAGCAGCGTGTTGACGTGCGCGGGGACGCGGGTCAGGTCGACCAGGATCACCTCGTCGTCGCCCTCACCCTCACCGGTGAGGTTGTCGCCCTGGTGGCGGATGGAGCCGTCTTTGGAAGTCAACTGTCCGTAGTACGCGACGTCCACCGGGTTCATGTCGGCGAACATGATGACCGACGCGTCGAGGTCGATGTCGACCGTGCGGTTGCCGAACATGCCGCGGCTGCGCACCGGATCCCAGCCGAGACCCATCTTCACGAAGGTCAGCGCGGTGCCTTCCTTGCGCAGCGTGACGCGCTGCCCCTTGACCAGGCTGACCGGGCGGTCCTTGCTGAGGCTGACCTCGGCGGGCTGCTGCGGCTGCGGCGGCTGGCCGGGCGGCGGGTAGCCGGGCCCGGGGCCGGGCGGCGGCGGGTAACCCGGACCGGGCGGCGGATAACCAGGGGCACCCTGCGGTGGCTGGCCGGGGCCGGGCGGCGGGTAGCCAGGTCCGGGCGGCGGATAACCACCGGTCGGCGCGTACTGCGGCGCCTGCTGCTGGGTGGGGTACGCCGGGGTGGTCGGCGGCGGGTAGTTCGGCTGCTGCTGGACGGGCGGCTGCTGAACCGGCTGCTGCGGAGGCGGCGGCGGGGCCTGCGGAGCCTGAGCGGGCTGGGCGGGAGCATCGTCGACCGTCACACCGTGATCGGTGACCAGCGCGGCGAAACCGCCCGCGTAGCCCTGTCCGACCGCACGCACCTTCCACGCACCCTGGCGGCGGTACAGCTCGAGCGCGATCACGATCGACTCGGTGTTCAGCCCGTCGATCCGATAGGCGTACAACTGATTTCCGGCCGCATCCGACACGATCGCGGTCGGGGCGGGGAACCTACCGAAATTGCTGTTCGCGTCGTCGAGCGTGATCACAGCGCGAATCTGATCGATGTCGGCGGGCACCGCGTTCAGCGACACCGCCAGCGACGCGGGCTGGCCCGCGGGCGCAGGCTGCAGATTGACCCCGGGGCCGCTCGGCTGGTTGAAGAAGACGAAATCCGCATCGGAACGGACCTTGCCCCGCTCGGTGACCAGTAGCGCCGACAAATCCGCCGGCGCCGTGAGCTGGACGGATATCACCACGTCGTTGGTGGCCAGCGGACCGTTCTGGCCCTTGGCGAGAGTTGCGGACAAGTTCGACCCTTCGCTTGTCGGTGCGTTCGCCTGACACTCTACGAGAAACGCGCTGCGCGGCGCTGGAATCGAACGGCCGTGCTGCCCCGACACCCACGGAAGCATCGGTTAGGGTGACGGCACGTAGATGGAATACGGCGATTCCACCGTGTTCCCGATCGAGACAGCAGGCAAACATTCCATGGCGCAACTGTTCGAGCAGTCGAAGAAGGTGATCGAGGCCCACCTGGCCGGCACCAGTCTCCGCGCGATCTCCGGTTCGATGATCGCCTACGAGGGAAATGTGCAGTTCAAGGCGGCCGGCTTCGGCGGTGGCGACGGCGTGCTCGCCGGGCTGAAGCGCCGAGCCACCGGTGAGAAGCTCTCGCTGATGGAGTGCGCCGGTCACGGACGAGTGTTCTTCGCGGTCAACGGCCAGCACGTCACCGTCGTCAACTTGAACAACGAGACGCTGCAAGTGGAGTCGCAACAACTGCTCGCGTTCGCCGGGAACCTCCGCACCGACGTGCGTTTCGCCGGTTTGCGCGGTGCGTCGACCGGACAGGGCCTGTTCACCACGACCGTCTCCGGCCAGGGCCAGGTCGCGCTGCTCTCGGCCGGCGGTCCGCTCATCCACCTGGAGGTCTCGCCGCAGTACCCGCTGATCGTCGATCCGGACGCGTTCGTCGCGGCGCGCGGAAACCTCAACCAATCCTTCGTCACCGACGTGTCCTGGCGCAGTTTCGTCGGTCAGGACGCGGGCGAGGCGTTCTCGCTGCGCTGGGACGGCCACGGCGTGGTGTTGATCCAACCGGCGGAACGGTAGAGACGGATGTTCGAGAAGATCAACGGCAAAGTCGTCAAGGTCAACGTCGGAATGGCGGGAGGCGTGGTCGCCCGCAACGGCGCGATGCTGTTCTACACCGGCGATGTTTCCTTTGCCCCCCACCAGGTTCCGGGGGCGCAAGGGATGGGCGGCATGGGCGGGCTGATGGGGCTCGCGGGCCGCGCGATGGCGGGTGAGCACGAGCGCACCATGCTCGCGCAGGGCAATGGCGAGGTCCATTACGGATTCGCCGGCCTGGAGGTGCACGTGGTGCACATGCAGCCGGGTGCGACGTTGCGCGTCGAGGCTTCGCGGCTGCTCGCCAACACCGCCGGATTGCAGAGTTCGGTCGTCTCCGTGATGAGTTCGGGTGGCGGAGGCGGTGGCGGCCTGATGGGCGCGCTGCGTGGCGCCGCCTCGGGGGCGTTGACCGGACAGGGCCTGTTCACCACCCAGTTGTCCGGGCAGGGCGCCGCGGTGCTGCTCGCGCACGGCGGATTCCTGGAATTGCAAGTAGGCGGCCCGAATCCGGTCGTGGTCGATCCGCAAGCCTTCGTCGCCGCCTACGGCAATGTGCAGACCGAGCTCAAAGCGGCGCTGAGCTGGCGGGACGCCGTCGGGCGCGGGTCCGGCGAGGCGATGCAGTTGCATTGCGTCGGGCAGGGCGTCGTCTACGTGCAGGCCTCCGAAGAGAAGTTGTGAGCATGTCCCAGATCCTCAACCCCATGAACCTCGGTGAGAGCGACAACATCCCGGGAAACAGCTACGCCTATTGCATCGACCTGAACAAGCCGTGGTTCATGCGCAAGGGCGCGATGATCGCCTATTACGGCGACATCCGGTTCCAGGCGCTCAGCCACGGGTTGCAGGGCGGACTGCTGCACATGGTGTCGCAGCAGTTCTCGGCGCCGCTGTTCACCGGCGACTACGTCGTCGCGGAGGGGCACGGCAAGCTGATCATCGGCGACCGTGGCTACGACATCAACTCCTACGATCTCGAGGACAACGGCAACCTGACCATCCGGGCGGCGAACCTGCTGGCCTTCGAGCCGGGCCTGTCGCTCAACCAGTCCATCGTGCCCGGGTTCCTCACGTTGATCGGCACCGGCAAGTTCCTCGCCTCGTCCAACGGGCCGGTGATGTTCGCCGAGCCACCGCTGCGCGTCGACCCCGAGTCGCTGGTCGGCTGGGCGGATTGCCCCTCCCCGAGCCACCACTACGACGAACGCTGGATCTCGGGTTTCCTGGCCGCCGGTGCGGCACGATTCGGCGTGAACTCCGGTGAGGAGCGCCAGTTCGATTTCACCGGCGCGGGGACCGTGCTGATCCAGTCCAGCGAGAAGGTGCTCAGCGACTCCGTGTTGGTGCGCACCATCGAGGGACAGATCCAGAGCGGCATCACCGTCGGCGGCCTGCAACGACTGCAAGGACTCATCGCCCAGCAACTGGCCGGGCACCAGCAGTACTGAAACGCGGCGACGACGCGAATCGGGTACCGACGGTCGCGGCCGTGCCCGCGTAATCACTCGCGTGGGGGATTCGCGGCCCGCCGGACCCGGATACCGTTCATTCGTGTTTCACATCCTCCCCTCCCAGGTTCTGCGCGCGACCCTGCCTGCGGCAATCCTCGCCGCGGTAGTCGCGGTGCCCGCCGCCGCGACGCCGATCCCTTCGGTGCCCGCCGTGCCGGAACCGGCGCGATTCGTCGGTGCCGCCGCGAGCGGCGAACCGGTCACCGGCATCCCACCGGTCCCGCAGAATCCACATCTCGCGCCGAACGGAAACTCGGGAGTCCACAACGACGGGTGGATGAGCGATACCTACCGCCGCCCCGGTCCGCTCGGCCGGTCACCGCGGACTGATTCCCTGCTGCTCGGCAGCGAGTGCGGTTCGGTGGCGTTCGACCGCGCCGGACGCATCGTCAGCACCTGCCTGGGGCTGCAACCGGGCCTTTACCTCATCGACCCGACGACGATGAGCGTCCTCGGCAAACATCCACTGCCGGGCAAGAATCCCCTCGATACGCTGCGGCCCGGCGCTTTCAACAATTTCGGCGGCGGCGGGTACTTCTACCTCGATGACGAAGACCGCGCCGTGGTGGGCACCAGCACCGGACACATTCAAGTGTTCGCCGAGAACCCCGCCGCCGACGGGTTCTCGCTGGTACGCGACTACGACCTGACCGGCGTGCTGCACCCCGAGGAGACGCTGAACTCCGCACTGCCGGACTCGAACGGCCTGATCTGGTTCGTGGCCAAGACGAACGGCGTGGTCGGCACACTGGATCCGGATACCGGAGCGGCGCAGGTGGTTCGGCTCGGAGACGGTACGGAGAATCAGATCGAGAACTCGTTCGCGGTCGGTGCGGCCGGTGAGGTCTACATCGCCACCAACCGGCGGCTCCTGCGTTTCGACGCCGGTCCCGACGGCGCGCCCCGGATCACCTGGCAAACCACCTACGCCAACAGCAACCAGCGCAAGCCGGGCCAAGTGGACGACGGAACCGGCACCACGCCCACCGTCCTGCCCGACGGCTATGTCGCCATCACCGACAATGCCGATCCGATGAACGTCGTCGTCTACCGCACCGCGCCCTCGGTCGCCGAACGGCAGGTGTGCGCGGTGCCGGTGTTCGAGCCGGGCCACAGCGCCACCGAGAACTCGCTGATCGGCGCGGGACGCTCACTCATCGTCGAGAACAACTACGGCTACGGACACCCCGACGCGGTCGCCTCCGGCAAGACCACCGCCGCGGGCTTCGCCCGTGTCGACATCGACGCCGACGGCAACGGCTGCCATCTGACCTGGACCAACGCGGTCGAAGCCGCGCCGTCGGTGGTACCGAAGCTGTCCCTGGCCACCGGGTTGATCTACACCTACACGAAGGGCACCGATCCGAGCGATCCCTGGTACTGGACGGCCCTCGACTACCGCACCGGCGCGACCGTGTGGAAACAGCTGTCCGGCACCGGCCTCGGCTTCAACAACAATTACGCCGGAATCGCCCTCGGCCCCGACGGAGCGGCCTATCTCGGCACACTCGGCGGACTGGTGTCGATGCGCGACAGCGGGTGAGCCGGGGCGCGCGAACCGCGTCGGAGCAGAACAGACTCGTGGGCGTATCACTTACGGAGAGCGAAGGATTCGCGACAGGTCGGTGAACTCGTCTCGATGTTCCCCAAGGGCCGGTGACGGTCGGCGGAGAATCGAAAGATGGCTGACTTGGCGCTTTCGCCGCAGCGCCGCACGGCGCTGACGAACCTCGTCCAAGACGAATCCACCTTCGCGACGGCGTATCCGCGGGTCGCGGACTACTGGTCCACCGCGGGCCGGTTGCCCGGCACCGGTGACGACATCACCGACGCCACGTTCGACCTACACCTACTGCACTACATGACCGGCGGTGCCAGCACGAATCCGTACTGGGACATCGTCGCCGCCGCGGTATCGCCCGGACCGAGGGAGCGCGCGAACCGCGCCGAGGTGAACGGCGGCAACCCGAAAGGCAGTGCGCGGCTGGCGTATGCGCAGATCGTGCTGCAAGCCGCGTACGCGTACGCGATCCCCGCACCTGCCACACTGCGCTGGGTAGCGGACGTCGCGCAGGGCAGGCCGGTGCTGGAAGTCGGCTCCGGGCGCGGTTACTGGGCGCATCAGCTCACCCGAATCGGCGTGCCCATCAGCGCTTTCGACTCCCACCCGCCGGACCGGGCGACCAACACGGCCTTCCCCGCCGCGCCGGGGCAGGCCGCGACCTGGCATCCCACCGCCACGCCGCCGTCTTCCACGGCCGATCTGGTCGCCGGGCACGCCGACCACGCGCTGTTCCTCTGCTGGCCGCCCGGCTGGGAGAACCCGATGGCCTCCAGCACCCTCGCCGCCTACCAGGAGGCGGGCGGCTCGTCGCTGATCTACATCGGCGAAGCACGCGGCGGGCGGACGGCCGACAGCGCGTTCTTCGACCTGCTCGAAGCCGGATGGACCTTGCTCGACCAAGACCCGGGCTATATCTCGTGGTGGAATCTCGGCGACCGGGCACAGTGCTGGCAGCGCCGCTAGGGGTCAGCTCGCGCGCTGGAACTCCCACGGGTCGTGCGCGCTGATCAGGGTGACCTCGTCGCCGTGATCGCGGTGTAGCTCGCGCAGCCGAGCCTGGGTGCCCAGCCGCAGGTCGTGGTGGACCTCGGAACCGGTCTGCACGACGTCGAGCACCGGGTGCGGCTGCGGAGCCGGATCGAGTTCGCGGTGGTAGTAGTACGCGTCGCCGCAGTGCAGCAACCAACTGTCGCCGTGGCGAACGGCGACCCCGGTGTGGCCCGCGGTGTGCCCGCCCAGCGGGATCAGCTGGAAGTCGTCGGGCAGGTCCTTCGGTTGGATCGCGTTGAAACCGAACCATTGTCCGGTCGGTTCCGACGGGTAGGCCACCCAGTTCGGATCGTGCGCCCAGTGCGCGGAGCGATAGCGGAAGCTCGGCGCTTCGGCCTGCGCCGCTGCCAGTTCGGCGGCGAGGACGTGGACCTGTGCGTGCGGGAAGTCGGGCAATCCGCCGCAGTGGTCCACGTCGAGGTGGGTGAGGATGATGTGCCGGACGTCGGCGGGCTCGTAGCCGAGCCGTTCGACCTGCCGAATCGCGGTTTCGTCTTCGGAAAGGATGGGCTGGGCCATCGCCACCCAGTCCGCGCCGAGGGTGCCCGCCGGGTCGCGCACGTCGTCCAGTCCGATGCCCGTCTCGATCAGGACCAGGCCGTCGGAAGCGGTCTCGACCAGCAGGCAGTGGTTCACGGCATGCGCGGGCGCGGGTCCGTCGTAGGTGGCTTCGATCTGCCGAACCGATCCGCAATTGAGGTGATGGATTGTCATGTGAGCTAGTCTGTGACTTGAAGCGCGGTTCAAGTCAAGGAGACGAGATGGCCGACCTGCTCGATATCGCCGAGGTCGGCGAACAAACCGGCCTCGCCCCCTCCGCCCTGCGTTTCTACGAGAAACGCGGACTCATCGCCCCGACCGGCCGCAACGGCCTGCGCCGCACCTACCACCCCGACGTCTTGAGCCGCCTGGCCCTCATCATCTGCGCACGCGGCGCCGGTTTCACCCTCACCGAAATCGCCCGCTTCCTCCGCGCCTCCCCCTCCGACGCCGAACTACGCGCCCGCATGGCCGACAAAGCCCGGCAACTCGACGACGACATAACCCGCCTCATCCGCATGCGCGACAGCCTCCGCCACGCCGCCACCTGCACCCACGACCCGTTGGTCGAATGCCCGGACTTCAAGTCGACCTTCGACCCCGCCGCCGACATGGTGTGAGTCGACGAATGCATCCGACGGGCCGATAGACGGGCGGCCTATTCGCTGGTCGAGTCGATCGGGAATGCCTTCCCGTCGATGATTACGAAAGGTTCGCTGGCGAATCCGTACTCATCCACGACCGACCACGTCCCATCGGCGTGCTCCATCCAGGCGGCAGGACCGTCTTGCTCGTTCCTCCCCTGTCTGCCCACGGCTAATCCTCCGACAATCCAAAGCTGTAGGCCGCGGCGGACAGGTACTGCTTGCAGCCGGGGCCGTGACCGCAGTGGACATTCGCCACGAACCGCGCTTGCTCCAGCGATCGGAAGGAACCATCCATCGCGCAGTTTCGGTGCATCCTGCGCCACTGCCCGGCGTCGGCGAGCGAGATGCTCATCGATCCGTCTCCTGCTCGACGCGGTGGATGACAAGCCCGAAGTGGGCGCGCTCTTGCGGCGACGCGATGTGTCGGCGCTACTCCGCTCAGTTCAGCGGTACACCGGAGCGAGCCAAGCACGCATCGCAGCGGCGGTAGGGCTGGGCCAAGGCCGAGTCAACGAGATCATCAACAGCAGAAGAACTGTCACACGCTTCGACGTGTTCGAGCGGATCGCGGATGGCATCTCGATGCCGGACCACGCGCGCGTCTTGTTCGGCCTTGCTCCACGTCACGCGCATACACTCACCGGCCACGCCGAGATCGCGCAAGCATTCACCGGGAGGATCGGTCACATGATCGAGGCGGAACTCAAGGCTCGAGTCCGTGACGTCGAGTCGGTGAAAGCTGCACTGGCGGCGCGGAGCGCAGGTCAGCGCTCGAAATATCAGGACACCTACTATGACCTGGCGGACGACCGATTGTCTTCGGAGGGCCGTGAACTGCGGTTGCGGACAATCACTACGGACAATGGTCGGCGATCCCTGCTGACCTACAAGGAACCCACGATCGACACGGCCAGTGGATCGAAGCCGGAATACGAGACCGAGGTGGACGACCCTTCGGTGATGGACTCCTTGCTACGCGGTCTCGATCTGAAAGTCCTGGTCGGCTTCGAAAAGCATTGCATCAATTATAGATTCGTGTCTGAAGGACGCGAGCTGCTGGCCACGCTGTTGACCGTCCCCGAATTGGACGGCACGTTCATCGAGCTGGAAACCATCGTGCCCGAATCGGAGCTGGCGGAAGCGCTGGAGGTCGTACGGACCACGCTCCGACAGCTCGGCATCGCGGACGGCGATGTCACCACCGAGCAGTACACCGATGCCGTGCTCGCTACGCGGAAGGCGTCGGAGCTGCCTTGATGAACCAGTTGATGATCTCCTCGCCCGCGAGGATGCCGGTGGCTCGGGTGACGGTGAGGTTGGGGTGGGTCCAGTTGAGTTGTTCGAGTTCGCCGTGGCGGGGGCGGATGGCGGAGTCGGCGGCGCGCAGCATTTCGGCGTCGAGGGCGCCGTCGCCCGCCGCGAGGGTGCGGGCGTCGTCGGCGAGTTCGCCGCTTTCCCAGAGGCGCTTGCGCACCTCGTCCACCGCGCGGCTCTTGCAGACGGCCTGCGGCATGGTGTAAATCTTGCGGCCCTGCTGGGACGCGGACCAGCCGCGCGGACGGCACCAGTCGTCCCACTCCGCCAAGAACCCCTCGGGAACCTCCTTGGGCTTCACCACCAGGTAGCAGAACAGATGATCGGCCACGCGGAACTTGGTGACCCACGAGTCATCGATGCGGGTGTGCAGTTCCTTGCTCACCTCGGACAGGGTGGCGCCCCCCGCGCGAACCTGGGCGTCGATGCCGATGCGCCAGCTCAGGTCGGGCACGCCGTCGACCAGGATGTTCCCGCCGTTGCTGGTGATCGCGTAGCGCCACGGCGCTCCGGGCAGCCGGATGCGGTCGAACTGTTTGATGGTGCGGGTGGTGGTGGGAACGACGGCGGCGGGTTCGGTCAGGGTCTGCATCCGCAGCGCCGCGGTGGTGGTCATGAACGACAGCGGCGCCCCTTCCAGATGCTCCACGCAGACCGTCGGCACGTCGGCGGTGGTGCTGAAGGCGTTACGCGAGTAGATCATCGTCCGGTCCAGGTCGGTCGCGATCAGCGCCCGTCTTCGATGGGTTGCCGGGGATAGGTTCACTGCTGCACGTCCTTGATCAATCCCATACACGAATATGCCAGGTCGGCGACGATTTCGACCGGGACACCCCGGGCCGAGGCGAGCATCCGGATGTGCGCGTGCTCCGGCGCGTCCGCCTCGCGCACCAGCACCCGCCACGGCACCCGCCGCAGCAGCACCCGCGTGGTCTCGCCGACACCGGGCTTCACGAAATTCACGCTGGTGATGCCGTACCGCTCCCGCACCTGCTCCACCGATGCCCAGCCGGTCCAGGTGGGCGTCCGGTCGCTCGCGCGGATCGCGGCCACCTCGGCGGGCACCCGATCGCGGATCGCGTCGAAGGCGCCGCTCACGGTGTCCAGCAGGCGGCCGGACACGTCGTCACCGGCCAGTTCGCGGTAGAACTTGGCGCCGTGGAAATCGCCGGGCCCGATCAGCGTGTCGTTCAGAACCGTGCGCGAAACCAGGCCGGAGACAGTCGAATTCAGGCAGGCCGAGGCGATCAGGAAGTCGTCGCGGGTGCCGTAGGTGCGCACGCAGTGCCCTGGATCGGCCAGCACCGCCAATTCGTCGTCGAACCGCGGGCCACCGGCGGCGTGGTAGGCGTCCAGCGCTTCGGTCAGTTCGCGGGTGATCGCGCCTTTGCCGGTCCATCCGTCCACGAACACGACCGAGGACGGATCGTGCTGCTCGGCCAGATAGTCCAGCGCCACCGCGTCGATGCCGCGATCCCGCACGATCGACACCGCGTAGTGCGGCACCTCCAGGCTCGGACGCCGCGAACGCAGCCACCGGCGCATGAGAATGCCGACCGGCGTGCCCGCGCGGGCCAGCGACACCAGGACGACGTCCTCGCCACGTTCGGCGACGACCAGCTCCGACACGGTCGCCACGGCCAGCGCGAGCCGTTCGGCGCTGGCCGCGAGCACCTCGTCGAAGAGCGCGCGGTACGACGCGTCGGGCTGATATTCGATCGGCAGCGACTCCGCGTAGTGCGCCTTCCCGGCCTGGATCCGCCGTTCCCGCTCGGCGATGTCGGCCTCCAGGTCGACTTCCGACAGATCCTTCAGCAGCCAGGAAACTTCCTCGGCCGCGTAGGAGCCGAATTCCGGTCCGTGCAGCGGGATGGGTAGCGCGCCCACCCTGGTACCGGTCATCTCCGGCTCCCGTTCGACTCCACGCGTTCGGCGTACAGCCGCCGCGGATCCGCCTCCGGCAGCACCGCGAGCAGCACGTCGGCCCCGGAAGCGGTCAGTACATCGATCAGCCCGTGTTCGGCCGTCAGCTCCGCGGTGTCGGCAGGCGAGTCGACCACGACGACGAGCACCGGATCGGCGGCCGGGCCGTCGCCCTCCGCGCCGCTGTCCACACCGTCGTCGGTGATCGTCACGGCGGCATCGCGGTCCGACCGGGCGGCGACCAGCCCCGCCAGATCGGCCTCGAACAGGTCGAGCGAGGTCGCGGGCCACTGCGCGTTGTAGAGATAGCGCGGCGCGGCATCGCCCGGCTCGGGTGCGGTGAAGCGAAACCCTCGCCGCAACGGATATCCCGGCTCATCCAGCACGTACGCGGGCGATCGCGTGGTGGTCTGGAAGCGGGTGGGCGTGCCCGACTCGGCGAGCAGCGCCGCCAATCGCAGGGGCAGGTACATCAGCTCCTCGTGTCCGAGCACGATGACGGGCCTGCCCGCGAAGTCCGCGTCGAGCCGGGCGGTCAAAGCCTGGCCTGCTTCCAGCAACGCCGCCTCGAACGCGCCGATGTCGGAAGCGAGTACGCCGTGCCTGCCACCCTCTGGAACCGCGGTCGGCCAGGGGAGTTCGACGCGTCCGAACGAACCGAGATGCGCGGCGGTCGGGTTGAGCCGCGGTTCGGGAAGGGCGCCGACCGCGTCGACCAGCCCCTCGGGCAGCGACGCGCGACCGATGGCGAGACAGACCGTGTCGATCCGGGCACCGAGTTCGGCCGCGGCCGCGTCGAATTGGGCGCGATCGGCCTCGGTGCGTAGATCGACCAGCGACGCGAGCACGTAGTGCGCACGGGGCGCGAAGGCGTGCAGCGCGCGCACCGCATCGATCGCCGTCGCGCCGGTGGATATCTCGTCATCGACGAGTACCAGCGGCAGATCGTTGACGAAGATGTCGGCAGGCGCCGGTTGCAGCAGGTGGGAAGTGGCGTGCGAGTGCCCTTCCTCGAAACCGGCGAGCGTCGACGCGTGCGGCACCGCGCGCCGGGTCGAATGCAGGTAGCAGCTCGCGCCGATTCGCGCGGCCACACAATGACCGAGACCCGTTGCGGTCTCGGCGAATCCGAGCACGACGGCATCGCGCTCACCGAGCACCGCGCGGACCAGATCGCCCAGCTGATCGCCCGCACCGAGCACCACCCGCGGATCGGTCGGGAGATGCTTGCCCAGCACGGTGGAAACCAGCAGGTGCGCCCGGCGCCGATTGTTGTGGCGCACACCCGGCTGCACCAGGGCCGTGATCGGCAAACGCGCCGTGCGCAGCCGGTCAGAGCCGAGTTCGCGCACCGGATCGTGATGCAGGTCTATACCGAGTACTTTTGTCGCCCAGAATGTTTCGTTGTCGCCGAAATCGGTCGCGGTTCGGCTCATACGGTGACCAACGCCGTCAGCAGATCCACGAACGACACTCCCTTGTTCGCCACGCCGAACACCCGCGCGCGCAACAAGGTCTGTCGCGCCCAACTGCGATGCGGCCGCATCTCGTTCATCTTGTTCCGGTAGCCGGAGGCCGCCACGCCGCCGACGTCGTCGCGCAGGATGTCCAGCGCGTCCGAGTACTCCTCGTGCGTCACCACCGACAACGCGTGCACGGCCGCCACGTGGGACGGGTGGATCACCGTCTTGCCCTGGATGCCGTTGGCCCGGTCCAACGTGATCTCCCGCAGCAAACCGTCCAGATCCCGGCTGACCAGGTACTGCCGGAACGGCACCGCGTCGGACTCCTCGAACGGCGCCGTCCGCAGCAGCGGCCGGAACATCCGTTCGTGATCGGCGAAGTACTCCCACACCGGCCCCGTGATGACGAAACCGGTTCCGTCCGCGCGCCCCAGGTAGTTCACGATGTCGGCGATGACGTCGGCGACCACGCGCACGTCGTAGATGGTCAGGTCGCGGTCGCGCCGGATGCCGAAGGTCGAGCACATGTCGGTCGCGCCGACCCGCACCGCGAGCACCCGGTCCCGGTGCGCGGCCAGCAGCGCCGCGATCTGGGTGAGTTCGTAATCGCGGGTCTCCCGATGCACCAGCCCCGCCGACTCCAGCACCGGCATCCCGTACAGCGGCCGGCCCAGCCGCTGGGCCGCCACGTTCAGCGCGTTGAGGTACTTCGGCCCGGTGACGCTGTCGAACTTCGGGAACACGAACCCGGTCAGCACCTTGGCGCCCGGTCCGAGTTGCTCGATGAGCTCGGTGATCGTGTCCGCGTCGCGCACCCGAACGAACAACAGCGGGTTGGCGTCGTGGCTGCCCGCGAGCAGATCCAGCGCGTCGACGGTCTGCCGCTTGGCGTACTCCACCTCGTGATCGGCCACCGCGTCCTCGAGGTCGATCACCATCGAACACACGCCGTGCCCGGCCCGCCTGCCGATCGTCAGCGCGAGATCGGGCCTGGTCGCGGGCGCGTACAGCGTCGCACCGAGACCGATCGCGAGCAGCTCGCGGTCGGTGTTGTCGTCGCCGAACGGTTCGGGCTGCCGGTGGAAAAGACGCCTCGCCTCCGGTCCGGGCAACTGCCGGAAGTGGCGCAGCGGCATTCGCTTCCGCAGGGAAACCTCCTGCTGGACGGCGATGCCTGCGGTCATCGTTGCCCCATTCTCATTCTCGTCGTGGTCCTGCTTGTCTTCTCATTCGATCCACTACCCCGGCTATGAATTCGGTGACGGCATCCAGTTCCGCCACATAGGCCCAGTAGTCGGGGTGACGCCCCGACAGTGTTTCGCTGATTCGGTCGATTCGTGCCGCTTGCGCGTCGAGGACCGAGCCCCATTCGGCGACCAGCCCGCGGCTCACCGCGAGCATCTGCGCGTCCCGCAGCCGGAATCGTACGGCCTTGGCCTGTTCGTGCGGGTCGGACCGAATCGCACGCAGCAGGCCGAGCCGCTTGGTGACGGCGTCGACTCGCTGCTCGGCCTCGGCGAGGAACCCGCGCGCGGATGTGGTCAGATCAAGTGCAAACTCCGGATTGTTCTCTACCGCCGCCGCACGCGCCCTGCCGAGGGCCGCGTCCGCGGCCTCGATGGCTCGCTGACTTTCCCGCTCATTGTTAGCCAGATCGGCCGAACTCGCAGCATTGAACTCGCGCAGCAGCGCCGAGAACGCCTGCGGAACGCCTTCGGCCCTGGTCCGGACCGCGGCAAGCCGGGTTGTCACGGACGATATCGCGTTGTTCGCGGCCGCCGCCCGAGATGGTGCTTGCGCCAACGCATCCGCCAGCTCGTTGGTGACCGCCTGCAGATGGTTCGCGGCCTCCCGCACGGTGCCCGCGGACCCGCCGGAACCCGCCGCCTCCAGTGTGACCAGCGCCTCATCGACCGCGGCGGCGTGCCTGCGCACCGACGGATAGTCCGCGAACTCCGATTCGGCGGCCCGCCCGCGCACACCGGCCGCGGCGACCTTGACCTGCTGGGCCAACTGCGGCACCGCGCCGAGCACCGCCACCGCCTCCTCCAGCTTGCCCTGGTCGCCGCGATAGAACTCGTCGACCGCGCGCGCCGCGTCGGCCAGTTGCCGTGCCGCCGCGTCGACGCGCTGCCGACCCTGCGGCACCAGCGGGCCGCCCTGCTGCGCGGCCTCCAGCTCGGCGCTCAGCGTCAGATACACCTCCGCGGCGCCATAGCATCTGTGCCGCAACGGTTCCCAGCGCGCGCCCGTGCGCCGCTCGGGGAAGATCTGATCGGCGGCGTGCACCGCCGCCTCGGCCGCGCTCTGGCGCCGATCCATGTCGAGAAAAGCCGTCGCCAGCGTCGTGCGGGCATGCTCGATCCACTCGTCGTTCCCCGACGAACGAAACCATCCACGCCTCCGGCCTGCCACGCCCCGATGGTAGGAGATCTTCCTGTTCGCCGGGGGTTACGCGGGTTCCTACGAAAGTTCGCGGAAACCTACTACTGTCGATGGCGTCCCCGGCGATCCGGACATGCTGGGAACCAATGACGGACTATTGAAAGGGAATCCCGCATGGGTGTCAGTTTGTCCAAGGGCGGCAATGTCTCGCTGACCAAGGCGGCGCCTAACCTCACTGCTGTCTCGGTCGGCCTGGGGTGGGATGTGCGGACCACCACCGGCACCGACTTCGACCTCGACGCCAGCGCCATCGCGACCGGCGGGGACAAGAAGGTCCTGTCCGACCAGCACTTCGTCTTCTTCAACAACCTGCGTTCTCCCGAGGGCTCGATCGAGCACGCGGGCGACAACCGGACCGGCGAAGGCGAGGGCGACGACGAGGTCATCAACGTCGACCTGGCGAACACCCCGCCCACGATCGAGAGCATCTTCTTCCCGGTCTCGATCTACGACGCCGACTCCCGGTCGCAGTCCTTCGGCCAGGTCCGCAACGCCTACATCCGTGTCGTGGACCGCAGCAACGGCGAGGAGCTCGCCCGCTACGACCTCACCGAGGACGCCTCGACCGAGACCGCCATGGTCTTCGGCGAGCTGTACCGCAACGGCGCGGAGTGGAAGTTCCGCGCGATCGGTCAGGGCTACGCCTCCGGTCTGGCGGGCATCGCCCGTGATTACGGCGTGAACGTCTGAGCACCACTTAGCTGTTCACAGGGGGCCCGGCGACGGGCCCCCTCGTCGTGCCACCCAGGCATGCCGGCGCCCTGGGAGCAACGTTGGACAACCGGCGATCCAGCAGCCACGCTGGTAGCAAACGTCGCCGCCTCGTTTTCACTCACGAAAGGTCCCAGCGTGGTCCTGCGCATTTTCGGCATGTCCCTCGTCGTCACGGTGCTCTCGCTCGTCGTCGCGGTCGTGTACGGCGGACCGACCGCCCTCGCGCTCGCCGCGATCCTCGGCATCCTCGAGGTGTCGCTCTCGTTCGACAACGCCGTGATCAACGCCACCGTCCTGGAACGGATGAGCGCGTTCTGGCAGCGGATCTTCCTCACCGTCGGCGTGCTGATCGCCGTGTTCGGCATGCGGCTGGTCTTCCCGCTGGCGATCGTGTGGATCACCGCGGGGCTGGATCCGGTGCGGGCCTTCGACCTGGCCCTCAACCCGCCCCCGGACGGTGCCCTTACCTTCCCGGACGGCAGCCCGAGCTACGAGAAACTGCTCACCGACGCGCATCCGCAGATCGCGGCGTTCGGCGGTATGTTCCTGGCCCTGCTGTTCCTCAACTTCATTTTCGAGGAACGCGAGATCACCTGGCTGAGCTGGCTGGAGCGGCCGCTGGCCAAGGCGGGCAAGCTGGACATGCTCTCCGTGGTGGTCGCGGGTGCGGGCCTGATCCTCACCGCGGAGTTCATCGCCGACGAGGCGCACCGCTCGACCGTGCTGGTCGCGGGCCTGCTCGGCATGATCACCTACATCGCGGTGGACGGGCTCGGCTCCATGTTCCACACCGAGGAGCAGAGCGGAGGGCCGTCGGAGCTGGTCAAGGCCACCGGTAAGGCGGGCTTCTTCCTGTTCCTCTACCTGGAGGTGCTCGACGCGTCGTTCTCCTTCGACGGCGTGATCGGCGCGTTCGCCATCACCTCCGACCCGATCATCATCGCGCTCGGCCTCGGCCTGATCGGCGCCATGTTCGTCCGGTCGATCACGGTGTACCTGGTTCGCAAGGGCACGCTGTCGGAGTACGTCTACCTGGAGCACGGCGCGCACTGGGCGATCGGCGCGCTCGCGGCGATCCTGCTGGTCTCGATCGGAGTGCACATCAACGAGGTCGTCACCGGCCTGGTCGGCGTCGCGTTCATCGGTGCGGCGTTCATCACCAGCATCGTCCGCAACGGCCGAGCGGACGAAGAGGAACTGGACAGCGAACGGGAACCGACGCCGGTAGGCTGATTCCCGGCAAGCAGCCCGAAGACCCGTTGCGGCAGCGGCCCCATCCCGAGGGATGGCCGCTGCCGCTCTCGTTTCCACAGAGGGGGGATCGCGCCATGGCGATCGACGACAACCCCGGCGGCGTCAACCTGTCCAAGGTGACCCTGTCGAAGGCGACACCGAGCATCAACCTGACCAAGCCGGGTGAGCAGCAGGGCACCATGCGGGTCAATCTGAACTGGTCGAGCGGACCGAAGGGATTCTTCCGCCGCGCCAAGCCGATCGATCTCGACCTCGGCTGTCTCTACGAACTGTCCAACGGCGCCAAGGGCGTCGTCCAGGCGATCGGCGGCAATTTCGGCACGCTGGAGGCCGAGCCCTACATCCGGCTCGACGGCGACGATCGCAGCGGCGCGGCCGCGTCGGGCGAGAACCTGCACATCGACCTCGCGCGGCCCGAGCTGTTCCGGCGCATCCTGATCTTCGCCTTCATCTACGAGGGCGTGCCGAACTGGGCCGCCGCCGACGGTGTGGTGACGCTCTACCCCACATCCGGTCCGCAGGTCGAGGTCCGCCTCGATTCTCCGGTGGACGGCGCTCGCTCGTGCGCCATCGCCCTGCTGCAGAACCAGGGGGCCGGGATCACCGTGCACCGGGAAGTGCACTACATCAACGGCGCCCAGCGCGAACTCGACCAGGCATACCGGTGGGGTATGCAGTGGCAGGCCGGGCGCAAGTAGGTCACCGCGGCACGGGCACCGGCTGCCGCGCGACGACCGCCGACGCCGGCTTGCGAGCCGCGAACACCAAGCCCACCAGGCCGATGGCGAGTCCGGCGACGGTCAACGGTCGCAGCGGCTGATCGATCAGCAACCAGGCCAGGATCGCGGTCACGGCGGGCGTCGCGAAGAACAGCTTGCCCACCCTGGTCGCGTCCCACCGGCGCAACATGGCGTTGAGCAGCAGGAACGCGGCCATGGAGTTGACCAGCACCATCCAGATGAGCGACCCGGCGAACCGGCCCACGTCCGACACGTGCACTTGGCCGGACAGCCAGGTCAGCACCCCGGCGATCGGCGCGCTGATCGCCACGTGCAGCGCCGTGGCCGCCCTGGGATCGACGGTGGGCGTGAATCGCTTCTGGTACACGGTGCCGATGCTCAACCCGAGCAGCCCTGCCACGCACAGCAGCAGTCCGGCCAGGGAGAAGTGGGACTGGTCGAACACGGCGAGTGCGACTCCGATGCCGCCGATGCCGAAGCCGAACCACTGCCGCATCGTGACGACTTCGCCGATCAGTCCGGCGCACAGAGCGATGACCACCGGATTCAAGCCCTGCACCAGCGCGATCACCGCCGCCGAAACATGTTCGGCCATCGCCGTGTAGAACGCGCCGAACTGGACCATCTGCATCAGCAGCCCGGCGACGAGCACGTGACGCAATTGGCCTCCCTGCGGCCACGTGACCCGCGCGAGGAGGGCGTAGGCCGTGAGCAGCACTCCCGCGACGGCGAAGCGCACGAACAGCACCAGTAGCGGCGGCGCCGCGCCGACCCCGATCACCCCCGCGATGAACGCACTGCTCCACAACAAGACGAACAGCGGCTGCGCGGCCACCATCGCGAATCGGCTCTGCACGGACCCTCCTCGAGTAACCACCTTGGGTGGTTATCACAGTGGCATCCGGTTCAATAACCTGTCAAGGCGGTTACTATGAGGAGGTGTTCACCTTCGTGAGCGGCAACCTCGCCCTGGACTTCGCCGGTACCGTCATGGGGCGCTCGACCAGGTTCGAGGACGTCCTCTCCACACCCGCGGCGCTGGCCGACTGGATCGTCGCCGCGGGCCTGCTCGACAGCCCGCCAACCGGCGAAGCGGACACCCTCGCGCGGGCGGTGCGCTTGCGTGAGGCGGCCTATCGCATGGCGCTGGCCGCTGCCCGCGAAACCGCCTTCGACGACGGCGATCGCCGGACCGTCAACGAATTCGCCGAGGGCGTCCCGCCCTCGATGAGCCTGCGCGCCGACGGCACGGTCGTCCGTTCCGGCGACGCGGACGCGGCCTTGGCCGCCGTCGCACGTTCCGCGATCGAGTTACTGGGCAGCCGGGCGCTCGTCAAGGAGTGCGGTCGCCCCGTGTGCACGCGGCTGTATGTGGACACTTCCCGTGGCGGCTCGCGCCGATGGTGCGACATGACCCTGTGCGGCAACCGCGCCAAAAGCGCGGCCTTTCGGGCCCGGCACGGTGGGCCTTAGACCACCGGAACCAGATCGCGGGGGTCGGACCGCGCGGCCCGGGGCGTCATCGAACGATTTCCACGCGGCGCCGCCCACAAGAAGACGAAGAAGAACACGATCAGCAGGCTCGCGCGCCCCCACACACCGAATTGGACGATGTGCTCCATCAACTCGACCGACTTTCCCGTACCCATCGAGTAGAAGTAGCGGAACACCCCGATCCCGATGGCCGCGTCGGCGACGAGATAGCTGCCGACCAACCACCAGGGGATCTCGAGCAGCACCAGGAACGGCACCAGCCAGAGGGTGTACTGCGGGGAATGCACCTTGTGGAACAACAGGAACCCACACAGCATCGCGCCGCTCACACCGACCCACGGGAACACGCCGGTCGCCAGGTAGCGCCGCCAGCCGAGCCACATGGCCAGCGCGAACGCCGCGAGCACCAGCAACGGGGAAGCGACCGAGACCAGTTGCTGGAACGCCGCCTCGCTGCGCGGATCGGGACCGAACATCGGCCGAAGTCCCCAGTACCAGATGGAATTCGTGGTGATATCGGCCTGACGCAACTGCTGGAAGGTGATGGACGCGCGCCAGCCTTCGTAACCCACCAGCGCGAACGGCAGATTCACCACTACCACGGTGCCGATCGCCGCGCCCGCGGTGAGCAGAGCGCCACGGACGTCCGGTCCGCGATCGCCCGCTCCCGCGTCGCGCTCGCCACCGCCGGTGAGCACGTACGCCAGCAAGGGCAACACGAAGATCCCCGGGTACAGCTTGAGGCAGAACCCGAGCCCGAGCAGCACCGCGGCCACGATGCCCCTGGTACGCACCGAGTAGCGGGTCAACGCGGTCATCACGTAGACGGCCGCCACCGCCGTGCACACCACCGGAAGCTCCCAGTTGTGGAAGGCATAGAGCACCAGCGGCGGTCCGACCGCCCACAGCAGGGCCGCGCCCCCGGCCAGGCGAGCCAGCATCCACGCGGTCAGCAACGCGAAGGGCGCCAGCAGCAGCGCCGAGTACCGCAGGAAATCGGCGTCATTGTGCGCGCCCACCGCGCCGAACCACATCAGCACGCCGCTGAGCACCGGATATTCCACCGCGCCGCCGACCAATGCCCCGTCGTCGGTGATGCCGCCGGTCACATAGGGAAAGACATGCTCGTTGATGTCTCGGCCGAGCCAGAGGAATTGGATATCGGAATAGCAGACGTCCGAATCCTTGATCACATCGAAAACCGTGCTGCGCCCGTCCCGGTCGAACGGCGCACCCGCGCAACGCGCCTTGTTCGCGTACGCCAGCGCGAGGACGAGACCGCAGAGCAGCACCACCACCACGGCGAACGCCGCGCGGCGTCGCACGCCACCCGCGGGCAGGTCGCTGGCGGCGAGTCCGGTCGGCATGGATCCACCCTAGGCGGACGGTCGGGGCCGTGCCGCCATTCCCCTTCCTAGCGACGCGAACGCGCGAGCCGAACACGTGCGAGCCGGGGCGGCTCGCGGGGCGATTTCACTGCTCAGGTGCCGCTCATGTAGCCTGTTCGGGTTGCTGACGCAACGACCCTCCTGCCACGGACCGTCCGTGGCCGTTTCCTAGTCCACAGGAGGTGATTGGTCCGTGCGTCATTACGAAGTGATGGTCATCCTCGATCCGAGCCTGGACGAGCGCACTGTTGGTCCGTCGCTGGACAACCTGCTCAGTGTCGTTCGCACCGAGGGCGGCAAGATCGACAAGGTCGACATCTGGGGCCGCCGCAGGCTCGCCTACGAGATCGCCAAGCACGCCGAGGGCATCTACGCCGTGGTCGACCTGACCGCCGAGCCCGCCACCGTGAGCGAGCTCGACCGCCAGCTCGGTCTCAACGAGTCGGTGCTGCGCACCAAGGTTCTGCGCCACGACAAGTAGTCCGGCAACCCTCGTTTGCGTCGGAGCCTGTGCCTAGGCTCTAGCGCAACAGCGAGACGCGGACTGCACACCGAGCAGGAGGAACCACATGGCAGGCGACACGGTCATCACCGTCATCGGAAATCTGACGGCCGACCCGGAGCTTCGATTCACACCGGCGGGACAGGCGGTGGCGAATTTCACCGTCGCGTCGACTCCCCGTGTGTTCGACCGTAATTCGAACGAATGGAAAGACGGCGAAGCGCTGTTCCTGCGCTGCAATATCTGGCGCGAGGCCGCAGAGAATGTCGCTGAAAGCCTGACCAGGGGTTCCCGTGTCATCGTGAGCGGACGGCTCAAGCAGCGCTCCTACGAAACCCGCGAGGGTGAGAAGCGCACGGTCGTCGAGCTCGAGGTCGACGAGGTCGGTCCCTCGCTGCGCTACGCCACCGCGAAGGTCAACAAGACCAGCCGCGGCAGCGGTGGCGGCGGCTTCGGGTCCGGGTCCGGCGGCGGTGGCGGCTATGCCTCCTCCGGTGGTGGCGGTGGGCGTTCCGGCGGTGCCGAGGACGACCCTTGGGGCAGTGCGCCCGCGGCAGGCTCCTTCGGGGGCAACAGCCGCATGGATGACGAACCGCCGTTCTGAGAACGGCCACAACGGCCCGCACGAATTCGGGCCATCACTGATTACGGAGTACAAGACCATGCCTAAAGCGCCCGCGCGCGAAAAGGTGCTGAAGAAGAAGGCTTGCTCGTTCTGCAAGGAGAGCAAGACCGGAACCGTCACGATCGATTACAAGGACACGGCGTTGCTGCGCAAGTACGTCAGCGACCGCGGCAAGATCCGCGCCCGCCGCGTCACCGGCAACTGCGTCCAGCACCAGCGTGATGTCGCGGTTGCGGTCAAGAACTCGCGTGAGGTCGCGCTGCTGCCTTACGTGTCGACGGCTCGCTGAGAAAGGGAGGCACGCCAATGAAGTTGATTCTTACCGCTGATGTGGACAACCTCGGTGCCCCCGGCGACACCGTTGAGGTCAAGGACGGCTACGGCCGCAACTACCTGCTGCCGCGCGGCCTGGCGATCGCGGCCAGCCGTGGCGCGCAGAAGCAGGTCGAGGGCATTCGCCGGGCGCAGGAAGCCCGCCGGGTCCGCGACCTGGACCACGCCAACGAGCTGAAGCAGGCCATCGAGAACCTGGAGTCGGTCTCGCTGGCGGTGAAGACCGCGGGCACCGGCAAGCTGTTCGGCTCGGTGACCCAGTCGGACGTCGCGGCGGCCGTCAAGGCGGCGGGTGGCCCCGTCGTCGACAAGCGCAGCATCGAGCTGCCGAAGGCGCACATCAAGTCGACCGGCAAGCACGCCATCCTGGTGCACCTGCACCCGGACGTGGCGGCGAAGTTCGACCTGACGGTCACCGCCGCCTGATACCAGGCATCGCGTCGAGGACCACTCCCGTCCGTTCACGGGAGTGGTCCTCGGTCGTGCTCTGCTGCCGCGAGCCGCTTTGTAGCTAATTATTTGCCGGATGACCGAGCGCGTCATCAGGGACAATCTGGGCCGCACCGCACACCGCAACGACGCCTGGTCTACCCAGCCTGTGGATTACTGGTCGAACCGACCGTCCGCAATGTGATTCAGGCCATATGCAGCTCACGTGCTGTTAACCCAACACGCCCGGCTGTTCAACTTGGCCGACACGCCGGTACTTCATTAATCCACACCTGGAAGAACGCGGAAGTCCATATCTATCTGCGTATTTGACCCCGCCGACCTGGGTTTTCCCCAAGTTGTACACAGGGGGTGCACACGGTTGAGTGAACTCTCCCCAAGTTATCCACAGCTGTGTGCACAGTGCGGTTTGGTGCACAGCCAGCGGGTCGCCTAGGTTCGTCGCATCGCTGCGCGCGGGCCGCTCCCGAGCGCGCGCACGGACCGGTGCCGCGGCGGTAGCTGGAGCCCTGGTCAAAGGCTTTTTCGAACGTGTCGGTGCCCGGGAGTAAAACGAGTCGACAGGGTGCATCCCGGTCGTGGGGTAGAGAGGACGGTCGAGTCTGGTGACAACCACCGATGACCGCGGGCACACGGACTTCCCGCCCGAACCTCCCGGCGAGGACTTCGGCCGCCAGCCTCCGCACGACATGGCGGCCGAGCAGTCGGTGCTCGGCGGCATGCTGTTGAGCAAGGACGCCATCGCCGACGTCGTCGAGGCGATTCGGCCCGGCGATTTCTACCGTCCCGCCCATCAGGCCATCTACGACACGATCCTGGATCTCTACGGGCGCGGCGAACCCGCCGACCCGGTGACCGTCGCCGCGGGCCTGGACCGCCGTGGCGAGCTCAAGCGCATCGGCGGCGCGCCCTATCTGGTCACGCTCACCCAAACCGTGCCGACCGCGGCCAACGCGGGCTACTACGCCGAAATCGTGGCCGAGAAGGCCATTTTGCGCCGCCTGGTCGAGGCGGGCACCCGCATCGTCCAGTACGGCTACGCGGGCGCCGACGGCCAGGACGTCGCCGAGGTCGTCGACCGCGCCCAAGCCGAGGTCTACGAGGTCACCGAACGCCGCACCAGCGAAGACTTCCTCCCCCTGGAAGAACTGCTCCAGCCGACGATGGACGAAATCGACTCCATCGCCAGCCGCGGCGGCATCTCCCTCGGCGTCCCCACCGGTTTCACCGAACTCGACGAAATCACCAATGGCCTGCACCCCGGTCAGATGATCATCGTCGCGGCCAGGCCTGGTGTGGGCAAGGCGCTGGCCCTGGATACCCCCCTTCCGACACCCACCGGATGGACCACCATGGGCGAGGTCCACGTCGGCGACGAATTGTTGGACGCGAAAGGTCGTCCCACCCGCGTCGTAGCGGCGACCGAGGTTTTGTCCGGGCGTCCCTGCTACGAGGTGGAGTTCTCCGACGGCTCCGTGCTCGTCGCGGATGAACAACATCAATGGCTCACGGAGACCAGGGCATCCAGACGGTCGAAACGGGCAGCTGCCGAGGTGCGTACGACCGCCGAGATCGCGAGAACGCTTCGGTGCGACACCGCGGATCGCAGACTGAACCACTCGGTCAGCAATTCCGGCCCGCTACAACTGCCTGCGCGCGCCCTGACGGTGCCGCCCTACACGCTGGGCGCCTGGCTCGGCGACGGAACGTCCGCCGCCGCACAGCTCACCTGCGCCGATCCAGAGATCATCGCGCGAATCGAGGCCGAGGGGATCGTCGCGGTGCCCTCGCGGTCGGCTCGGCTGCGTTATCAGCTGAGATTGCCGGCCGACGAGCCGATCGCCGCACGCGAGTGCCTGGTCTGCGGCAAGGAATTCGTTCCTTTCACCAGCGAGGTCCGCACCTGTGAGCGGTCCTGCGGCGGAAAGGCTCGGTTCCATTCGGCTCCCGTGCCTGCACCGCGCTGCCCGAATTGCGGCGAGCGGTCGATCGGTCTGCGCCTGTGCCAGAAGTGCCGGAACACCGTCGGGAGCGTGCAGGCGCGCCTGCGGTCGCTCGGTGTCCTCGGTGACAAGCACATTCCCATCGACTACCTGCGCGCGTCCGAGCAACAGCGACGGTCCCTACTGGCCGGTTTGCTGGACACCGACGGCACCGTCACCAACGGCGGCTCCGTACAGTTCGGTGTCACGAACCCCCGGCTCGCCGCAGACGTGCACGAGCTGATCGTCGGCCTCGGTTACCGCTGCCATATCTCCACCAAGCGAGTCCGAGGTCGTTCCGAGGAATCCTCCACCGCCTACATCCTCACCTTCGCTACCGACGACGAGGTGTTCGGTCTGTATCGGAAGGCTCTGCTGCACAAGGAACGGCGCGCCAGCCGCAGCACGGTGCGATCGAACTCGCGATTCGTCGTCGATGTGCGCCGGATCGACAGCGTGCCGGTGCGCTGCGTCGAAGTGGACAACGCCGATCATCTGTATCTGGCCGGACGCTCGATGATTCCCACGCACAACTCGACGCTGGGAATGGATTTCATGCGCAGTTGCTCGATCAAGCATGGCTTGGCGAGCGTCATCTTCTCCTTGGAGATGAGTCGTACCGAGATCGTCATGCGGTTGTTGTCGGCGGAGGCGAAGATCAAGCTCGGGGATATGCGGTCCGGGCGGATGAGCGACGACGACTGGACCAAGTTGGCGCGGCGGATGAGTGAGATCAGCGAGGCGCCGCTGTTCGTGGACGATTCGCCGAACCTGACGATGATGGAGATCCGCGCCAAAGCGCGGCGGCTCAAGCAGCGCCATGATTTGAAACTCGTGGTCGTGGATTACCTCCAGCTGATGACGTCCGGCAAAAAGGTCGAATCCCGTCAGCAGGAAGTCTCGGACTTCTCCCGTAATCTGAAACTGCTGGCCAAGGAACTCGAAGTGCCGGTGGTCGCGATCAGCCAGCTCAACCGCGGTCCCGAACAACGAACCGACAAGCGCCCCATGGTGTCCGATCTCCGCGAGTCGGGATCTTTGGAACAAGACGCGGATATGGTCATCCTGCTGCACCGTCCCGACGCTTTCGAGCGCGACGACCCGCGCGGCGGTGAGGCCGACCTGATTCTCGGCAAACACCGCAACGGCCCCACCGCGACGATCACCGTCGCCCACCAATTGCATTTGTCGCGGTTCGTGGATATGGCGCGCGGCTGAGTTCGGGGGAGGCTGGGCTCAAGTACCGCACGGCTGTTGGTCTTCGCCAGTCGGCTCGCTCGGGCTGTCCTGTGCCAGCCACGGCATCCGGTCGATCAGGCGATCACGTAGTTCGATCAGATTCGCGATGCGCCGATTGAGCTCGGCGAACCGTGGTGGGCCGACGGATGCGTACCCGTTGGGGCACCGCGGCTCGAACGGGAAAGTTTGGGGCAGGTCGCGGTCGAGGTAGGGCACGAACGCGCGGACATCGTCGATGGTGAATCCGGCATCGAGCAGTTCCCGGATGTTGTGTACCCGCTTCACCGCCTCTTCGTCGTAGCGGCGGTAGCCCGAAGTGGTGCGTTCACAGGTGAGCAGACCTCGTTCCTCATAGAAGCGCAGAGCGCGCGTGGTCGTTCCGGTCCGCTCCGCCAGTTCACCGATCAGCATTGTCGTGTCCTTCCCGTGGTGACTGTTCAACGCGTGAGCCGCACAACTACTTTCCCGGTGTAGCGACCTCGCACCAGGTCGAGCAGTGCCTGTGGAGCGTTTTCCAGCCCATCGACGACATTCTCGGCGTGCCGCAGCGAACCCTCGGCGAGCCACTGGCGTAACCGCCGTCCGAATTCCGGCGCCAGATCCAGGTGATCGAGGGCGGTGAATCCGCGCAGTGTGATTCGCTTCGCGATCACCGGCAGCAGGTCTCCGGGCCCACCATCGGGCGTCCCACCCGCGCGCTGCCGGGCGAGCGCGCCGCACAGGGCGATTCGTCCGCCGACGTTCATCGTCTCGATCGCGGCGCGCAGTTGCGCGCCGCCGACGTTGTCGAAATACACGTCGACCCCTTCCGGCGCGGCTGCCCGGAACTGGTCGGACAACGGCTGGTCGTGATAGTCGAACGCCGCGTCGAAGCCGAGCTCGTCGATGACGTAGCGGGCCTTCCGCGGTGATCCCACGCTCCCGACGACTCGCCCGGCGCCGAGCAGTCGCGCGAGCTGGCCGGCCAGGCTTCCGGTAGCTCCGGCGGCGCTGGAGACCAGAACGGTCTCACCCTCGCGTAACCCCGCGACCACGGTCAGCCCCACATACGCGACCAATCCGAAACCGAGGTACGTCGACGGCGACGGATACGCCTGTGCGTCGACGACCCGAACGCTGTCGGCGTCCGCGATGGCGTACTCGCGCCAGCCGTGTTGGTGCAGCACCAATGCTCCCTCCGGCACATACTGGTCAGCGGACGCGACGACCTCACCGATCGCGCCACCGGACATCACTTCGCCGACAGCGAAGGCGGGCATCGGGATTTCGGGATATCCGCCGATTTGCATCAGCATCCCCGGATCGAGCGACAGGTACAGGTTGCGGATCAGCACTTGTCCCGGTGCGGGATCGGGTACCGCCTCTTCGATCAGCCGGAAGTCCGGCAATGCCGGCAATCCGTTCGGTCGCGCGGCCAGCTGAATCGCTCGGGAGGTTCGCGTCACAGTCTTCATGCCCCGACGCTAAGGATTGACGCATACGTGAAGGTCAAGCAGCAATCAGGCGCGAGGGGACGCTTCGCGGTTCGAACCCTTCCATCCGGCACTAAGTAACGCTCAGGGCCCCTACCACGACGTCCTCGGTGACGTATGGCCCGTCGGGGGGCTTGTCCGTCCACTTTGTCGGTGTATGGAATGGAAATCAGGACATGGCTCTTCGCGAGTTCTTCGCGCGGCATCGCATCGCTTCGGCGGTTGCCGCTCCGGCGGTGCTGGGCGTGGCGGCGGTGGTCGCCACCTCGTTGGCGTTGACGTCGACGCCGGAAACCAGGGAAACCCAGCTCACGACCTCTGTCACGGAATGCCGCGACATGGTCACCATCTCGGTGGCCGGTCGCAACGACACTCCGGTGGAGGGGACCACCAGGATGCTGGTGGATGCCAACGGCAACCCGTTGCCCGCCGCGCTGTCGGGTGATCACAGCAGTGAGTGGGTCGATCCGGTCGTCAACGCACCGGCCGACGACGTCGATCCGGACGCGTACGCCGCGGTCTACATCGCCTATCCGGCGAATATGTCCACCTACGAGGACGCTGTCAACGCCGGTGTCGCGAACACCGAGCGGGTGATGCGGGAGATCGCCCAGGCGTGCCCCGACACCAAGTTCTCGATCGTCGGCTACAGCGAGGGCGCCGACGTCGTCCGCCGCGTCGCGATGCAGATCGGCCATCAGGAACCCGGCCAGGACGGCGCGTACGGGATCGTGGATCCGGACGACGTCGTCGGCGTCGTCATCCTCGCCGACTCGGGTCGCTCGGCGGGCGACGGGCCGTTCCCGGGATCGAAGGACCCGTTCAGCAACCCGGACGGCTTCGACCAGCAATATCAGAACGGCACGAACGCGGTTCCCGGGCAGGGCGCGGTGCGCGGCACCAGCGGTGACTTCGGCGCGCTGAACGGCAAGATCGCGTCGTTCTGCTCCGACGGCGATCTCACCTGCTCGGCGCCGCAGAACATCTCCCTGCTGCAATTGGTGGTCAATGTCGGCAGGCAGTTGAACGTGGACGCGCTCGAGCGCGACGGGCTCACGCCGGCGACCGGGCAGGACGTCGCCGTGGTCCTCGGCCGGATCGCGATGGCGGCGTTCGCGGACATCCAGTCGCAGCCGAACTGGATGCAGAGCGACGAGACCTTCCTGCAGGTGCTGCTGCGGGTGTCGGACCCGGCGTACAAGCCGGGTGAGAAGAAAGCGCCGGTGCAGGCGGACTCCATTGCCACGAACGACATGTCGCCGCTGGCCTACCTGCCGCAGAAGGTGCTCAACGAGATCGTCGGGCTCATCGTGACGAACCAGAACACGATCCCGGTCATCCTCAGCGACCCGTACAACCTCACCCTGGGCCCGAATCACACCGGTCACCACTTCGACTACTGGGACGACGCGGACCCCGCCGCGGGCAAGCCGCTGACCTCGGCGGAGTACGCGGCCGCGTGGCTCACCCATCTGGCGAAGCAGGCGCAGGCCGGTAAGCAGGTCGACCCGACATCCAAGCCGCAGGAGGCGGACCTGGCCGCCGTGTACAAGGCGGCGGAGACCACCTCGGCGGCTCCGACGACCGAACCCGCCAAGAGCTCGACCACGGCACCGAAGCCGACCGGCGCCGCCCCTACGACGACCGGCACCACGGACCGGCCGACGACGACGGCGCCGACCTCGACCACCACCTCGGCGCCGGTGGTCACCACCACCACGCCCGCGCCTGCTCCGGTCGCGGCGCCGGTCGAGACGACGAAGCCGACCACCACCACCACCGAATCGACCACGACGACAACGCACTCCGCGGCGCCGACCACCACCGCGACCGCGAAGGCGTCGAACTGATCGACCCGCGGGCCGCGATCACAGCCGTTCGGCGTGATCGCGGGCCGCGGCGTATTCGCCCGCCAACGCGCGAGCGGTGACGTGTAACCGGGTGCGCTCGGTGTCGGGCGGAATCAGTCGTGCACGGCGCGAAGGTTGCGGGCCAGCACTTCGACGCGATGGCGTTGGAGCTGGGTGAATTCCTCAGGATGATGGATTTCCACACTCAGCCGTCCGGCGAAAGTGCTGATGACGCAGGTGCCGCCGCCCGGTTGCTGCGGACGGCGGCCGGTCAGGTCCGGCTTCGCGAGCATGGTGGAGTGGAAGTCGTCGATGCGCAGCTCGTCCTGCTCGGGCAGCGGCGGGATAGTGCCCCAGTTGGTCGCGATGACCACGCCGGGCAGAGCCGGTCGCGGCGCCGCCGCCATGTCGGGGATGCTCAACGGCGTGCGTTGCACGATGCCGGCGGCCAGGCCCGCGTGCAGCGCCGCGCCGATGCCGCGGGCCGATTCCACCAGCGTGACGGCGGATTCGGGGGAGAGGTAATTGGCGAAACCGAGGACGTTCGTCCCTTCGGTGGCGGAGATTTCGGGGCTCACCCTGGTCCGCAGGTCGACGGAGTACAGGTAGAGCAGCCCGGTGAGCGGTAGCTCGCGGATCTCGGCTTCGGTCCGCAACAGCGCCGCCGACACCAGACCGTGCACCGTGACGTTCTCGCGATGTCCGAGGGCGACCAGCGCCGCGGTCTCCTCTCGGGAGAGCCGGCATCGGGTGGTGTGCAGCGTCGGATAGTCGTCGTCGCGCGGCTGCGGTACCTGTGGCGCGGTAGCAGCGGCCCCGGCTCCGGGCAGCGCCATCTTCTCGATGCCTCGCGCCGCGAGCAGATGCTCGATCGATTCGGGGAACGCGTGCACCGGCGACTCGGGGATCTTTCCGCCGACCGCGTCTCGATACCCGGCCCAGAACTCGGTGACGATGGCGAACGCGTGGAACGCGTCCGCGATGCTGTGATGGATCACGAGGGTGACGCTCGCGGTGTCGCCGTCGCGTACCACGCACAGCCCACAGACGCCGGTGCGCTGGTCGAATTTCGCTCCGCTGAAGGCGAATTCGGTATCGCCGTCGGCGACGAAGACCTGGGGTGCCGCGTCCGTCACGGTGAAGACTCGACCGCCGTCGGCGGACGACTCGATGCGGGCGCGCAGAATGGGATGCGCCCGGGCGACTGCCTCGAAGGCGGCTGTCAACGCGGGCAGGTCCAACCGACCGGATACCCGTGCCGCATAACCGATGAAGACCTCGCCCGCGGCGAACATCTCCTCGCTCGGGGCCAGTCGGCGGATGACGTCGACCACGATGATGCCTTCCCTTCGCTCCGGGCGAAGACTAGCCCGAACAACGTTGCACTCGCGCATCATTCGCTCAAATGGGACGAACGGGACATGGAACCGGAGCGAACCGGCCTTGCCGGAGCGGGGAAGTGGATCTGTCGGATGATCGGATCACCTGGATAAGCTCCCAGTGGTCGAAAGCGAGCGGAGCATGTTCTCAACCCCCGGCACCGAATCGGTCGCCGTCCGTCCGCACCGCGCGGTGGTCGTGCGATGACCCGCCGCGGGTGGGCCCTCTTCCTGGCGATGGGCGTGATCTGGGGCGTGCCGTACGCCATGATCCGCATCGCGGTGGAGGATCTCGACCCGATCGTGGTCGCGTTCGGCCGCACGCTGATCGGTGGCTTGCTGCTCCTGCCGGTCGCGCTCTACGCCGACGCGCTGGCGCCGGTGTTCCGGCGATGGCGGCCTCTGCTGCTCTACACCCTGGTGGAGATCACCGGGCCGTGGTTCCTGATCGGATACGCCGAGACCACGCTGCACAGTTCGACGGTCGGCTTGCTGATCGCGGCGGTGCCGCTGATCGCCGTGGTGATCGTGACCGTGCTCGGCCACGACCGGTTCGACGCGAGCCGGGTGGTCGGCCTGCTCGTCGGGTTCGCGGGCGTCGCCGCGCTCGTCGGCTTGGATGTCGATTCGGGGAATCCGGCGGCGATCGCGGCGATCGGGCTCACCACGGTCGGCTACGCGGTCGGTCCGATCGTCATCAATCGCGCACTGGCCGATCTGCCCCCGCTCGGTGTGGTGACCGCATCGCTGCTGCTGGCGGCGGTGATCTACGCGCCGTTCGCGGGGTGGCTGCGCCCGTCGCGCATCACCGCCGACGCGGCCTGGTCGGTGCTCGGCCTCGCGGTGATCTGCACGGCCGTAGCGTTCCTGTTCTTCTTCGCGCTGATCGCCGAGGTCGGCCCGGCCCGTGCGACGGTGATCACCTACATCAATCCCGCGGTGGCGATCCTGCTCGGCGTCACGGCGCTCGGCGAGCCGCTGACCGCGGGCATGGCGATCGGCTTCCCGCTGGTCATCCTCGGTTCCGTGCTGGGAACCGCGCGCGGTCGCGACACAGCGGCACGAGCGGACGCGCCCGCCGCGCCGGAGGCTGCCGCCCAATTACCCGAGAGGTGATCGCCACGGCGCCTGATCACCCGGCACCGCGTCTACGAGGACGGCCTCGCCGTCGCCCTGGCATTCGATTCGGGGGAGTGAGCACGTAATACGCTGCTCCGGGTGCTGGATTCGACCGAAGACTTCGCAGACGAACACCCTGACGTGGCCGTCACCCGAGCCGCCTACGACGACGTCGCCGAGCTCTACACCGAGCTTTTCCGCCACCACCTCGCCGGTGCGGTGCTCGATCGGGCGATGCTCGGCGCCTTCGTGGAATCGGTGGCGGGCAACGGCTCCGGCCCCATAGCCGATGTCGGCTGCGGCCCGGGACGGATCACCGGACACCTCGCTGCGTTGGGTGCGCAGGTATTCGGAATCGATCTCTCGCCGCGAATGGTGGAGCTGGCCCGCGTGGAACATCCGCAGCTACTTTTCGCGCAAGGTTCCGTAGAGCAGCTACCGATAGGCAACGAGGCGCTCGGCGGCATAGTCGCGTGGTATTCGTTGATTCACCTCCCACCGGATCGCGTGCCGCACGTGTTGAGCGAGTTCCATCGGGTACTCGCAAGCAAAGGGCACGTGTTGCTGGCTTTCCAGACGGCCGACCAGCCCGACGCGGTGGAAGCCTTCGACCACAAGGTGACTCGCGCCTACCGGTGGGCGCCGAAGCGTCTCGTGCGTCTGCTCGGTGACGCCGGGTTCGCCATGATCGCTCGCATGGTGCGCGAGCCGGGTCCCGACGAGCGGTTCGGGCAGGCCTACCTGCTGGCCTCGAAGGTTCGGTGATTCACCGAACGCGGTCCGTCGCGCCCGGGTAAGTTTGTCGTGTCGCGGCGGTTTCATGGCTGCGCGGGCCCGCCGACAACGTGGTCGATTCGTACTCCGAACATCCTCACCATGTCGTCAGGGGGCGACTCATCATGGAATTCATCGCGCCGGTCGATGCCGTCTTCTTGCTCGCCGAATCCCGCGAACAGCCGATGCACGTGGGAGCGTTGCAGCTGTTCGAGCCGCCGGAGGACGCCGGAGCGGACTTCGCCGCACAAGTGCACGACAAGCTATTACGCAGCACCGACATCGATCCGGCCTTTCGCAAGCATCCCGCGACGATCTTCGGGTCTCCGCAGATGGCGTGGACGCGCGCCGAGGACGTGGAACTCGACTATCACGTGCGGCGGCTGGCCGTGCCCGGGCCGGGACGCATGGACCAGCTCGTCGAGCTGGTCTCCGGCCTGCACGGCAGTCTGCTCGACCGGCACCGCCCGCTGTGGGAGTTCCACCTGATCGAGGGCCTCGCCGACGGCAGGTTCGCACTGTATTCGAAGATGCATCACGCGTTGATCGACGGCGTTTCCGCCCAGCGTCTGCTCCGGCGCACGCTGACCGGCGATCCGTCCTCGAGTGTCACGCGCGTGCCGTGGCACCTGCCTCGGGGCAGGCGTAGGACGCCGTCCGGTACGGATGGTGTGGCGCGAAACCTGTTCTCCGCCGCGACATCCGGCGCATCGGTGCTGCGTGCCGCGCGCACCGCGCTGTCGCGGCAGCAGCTGACCCTGCCGTTCGCGGCGCCGCGCACCATGTTCAACGTCCCGATCGGCGGCGCGCGCCGTGCGGTGGTGCGGTCCTGGCCGTTGGAACGGTTGCAGCAAGTGAAGAAGGCGACCGGCTCGACGCTCAACGACGTGGTGCTCACCATGTCGGCGGGCGCGCTGCGACGCTACCTGCTCGAACGAGACGCTCTGCCGGACAAGCCGTTGGTCGCGATGGTGCCGATGTCGCTGCGCGCCGAGGACGACGACGAGACCAACGGGGTCAAGGTCGGCGCGGTGCTGTGCAACCTCGGCACCGACATCGCCGATGCGCTGGAGCGCCTGCAGGTGGTCGCCGCGTCGATGCGCGACGGCAAGGACGTCTATCGCACGCTGTCGTGCAATCAGACGATGGCGTTGTCGGCACTGATGCTCAGCCCGCTCGCCCTCAACCTCGTGCCCGCGCTGATCCCGTGGACCAGTCCGACCTTCAACATCGTCATCTCGAACGTGCCCGGGCCGCGAGAGCCGATGTACTGGAACGGCGCGCGTCTCGACGCGAGTTACCCGCTGTCGATCCCGTTCGACGGTCAGGCGGTGAACATCACGCTCACCTCCAACGCGGGCAATCTCGACTTCGGCCTGGTCGGCTGCCGTCGCAGTGTGCCGCAGCTGCCCCGTCTGCTCGACCACCTGGAGGAGTCGCTCGCCGAACTGGAGCGCGCCACCGCCTGATCCGGCATCGCATTCCGCAGAAAACTAGAACGTGTTACTGTCGAGGCATGGTGCGAAGGCCAGTCGAGGATGCCGCAGCCGCTTCATGGCGATATCAGCGGCTCGCGGTGGACTCGACGTGCGGCGACCAGGCCGAACCGAGCGCCACTTATGCAACTCGTTCTAGTACATCTGCGCCGCGCCGTTCGCGGCGGAGCAGTTAGGGAGACCAGCACGCCATGCGTACCGAAATCTGCGAACGGCTCGGGATCGAATTCCCTATCTTCGCCTTCACCCACTGCCGCGACGTGGCGGCCGCGGTCAGCAATGCGGGCGGACTCGGCGTGCTCGGCGCCGTCGGCTTCACCGCCGAGCAGCTCGAGGTCGAGTTGGCTTGGCTGGATGAGCACGTACAGGGCGTGTACGGCGTCGATCTGGTGATTCCCTCCAAGTACGAGGGCAAGGGCATCGATGGACTGAGCCCGGAGGAACTCGAAGCCAAGCTGGCCGAACTGGTCCCGCAGGGGCACCGCGACTTCGCCGAGAAGATCCTCGCCGACCACGGCGTGCCCAAACTGCCCGAAGGCGAGCACCACAACCAACTGCTCGGCTGGACCGCCACCACAGCGGGCCCGCAGGTGGAGGTGATTCTGCGGCACCCGAAGGCGAAGCTGGTCGCCAACGCCCTCGGCACCCCGCCCGAGGACGTGATCAAGCAGGTGCAGGATTCCGGCCGGTTGATCGGCGCGCTGTGCGGTTCGGTCAAGCACGCGCTCAACCACAAGCGCGCCGGCCTCGACTTCGTGGTCTGCCAGGGCACCGAGGGCGGCGGCCACTGCGGCGAGGTCTCCTCGATGGTGCTGTGGCCGCAGGTCGTCGATGCCGTCGGCGATCTGCCCGTGCTGGCCGCGGGCGGCATCGGCAACGGCCGCCAGGTGGCCGCCGCGATGGCGATGGGCGCGGCGGGCGCGTGGACCGGCTCGGTGTGGCTCACCGTCGAGGAAGCCAACGTGCCGCCCGCCCAGATGCAGACCTACATCGACGCGACCAGCCACGACACCGTACGTTCGCGCGCATGGACCGGCAAGCCCGCCCGCATGCTGCGCAACGACTGGACCGAGGCGTGGGAGCGGGCCGATACCCCCGACCCGCTGCCGATGCCGCTGCAGATGATGGTCGCGTTGGAAGGCGTGAAGCGCGGGCACCGTTATCCGGAGGCCGCCAAGGACGTCAACTTCAATCCGGTCGGCCAGATCGTCGGCATGATGAATCGGGTGGAGCGTTCCGCGGATGTGGTCAACCGCCTGATCCAGGAGTACGTCGAGGCGTGCGAGCGCCTCAACAAGCTCAACGGCGGGGCCTGAGTCCGGGCGTCGATTCCGGGACGGCGATGCCGTGCGGCATCCGTCCGGTCGAAAGTCCGGGACGATCGCACCGGCGTAGCGGCGGCCACCCCTACGCCGGTGCGATCTCCGGTTCACGACTTCGGGCCGAACTCGACCCCGCTGCCCAGAAGCACTCGGTCGCTGAGACCCTGTGCCGGAGACGATTTCGTCGTGGTCAGCGCGGTGCGCAGCGGCCCGAACACCCACGCGAGCCGCGGCCGATTCATCCCATTCGACCTATTAGCGTCTGGGACAGATGCCCTCAGAGAACGCAGTGGCCCAGCTGACTTCGGCGCAACGAGCGGATGGTCGGCACAAATCGTCCCAGACGCACTGTGCAGCGTACGAAAACGACTAGGCGCTGGCGGCCTGCTTCACGCCGGCGCTTTCCTCGATGCCGACCACCAATTCCTCGAAGCGCGCGATCACCTTCTCGTGGTACATGCCGAACAGATCCTCGAACAGCGCCAGCTGAGCCTCGCTCGGCCCCGAGCCGGAATCCCACACCGCGGCCAGCGCTCGCCAGACCAGAACGTGCAGATCCGGCGCGCCCGCGAAATACGCTTCGACCGCCTCCGGCACCTCGAGCACCGTCTCACCGATCGAGTTCAAGATCGCCCGCTGCATGGTGAGACCGAGCGTGGTCAGCAGTCTGCGCACCAGCGCGACCTCGAGCGCCAGCATCTGCCGCAGATCCGGAACCTGCTGACGCGCCAGGGATTCGAGCTCGTCGATGGTGGATTTCAGTTCGGCCGAATCGATCCGCTGTTCGCCACCGGTGTAGGCGAGCAGCGTCTCGAGCACGAGATTGCGCTCGACGTCCACGATGTCGCGGAACATCTCCATCGCGATGTCCGGCATGGGAATCGAGAATCGGAACAGCTGGCGGTACACGTCCACCCCGCCCGCCTCTCGGACGTCACGGATCGTGAATCCCTTGCCGCGCCGGGCTTCGACGAAACCGTACGACTCCAGCCTGCCCAGCGTCAGCTGCGCGGTCGCGCGGTTCATATCGAATTCCTCGGCGACCTGACGCACCGACGGCATGAGATCCCCCGGCTGATATTCCCCCGCGGCAACCCGGCGCGCCAGCTCGTCGGCAACGTCGGCGACCACCGTCTGGGATCCCATCGAAGTCACCTTTCGACTACTTTCGAACACGTCCCAGACAGTCTAAGCCCTACTGTCGGGTACTGCACCTGTGTCACACTTGTGCCCGCGACTGTGAGGTGAGTCATGACCATCCGGCCCATCGGAGAGCGCCCCGAGCCGGGGGCCGCGGGCAAACGATCCCGGCTCTTCGCGTCGCGTTCCCACGATAAACCGCCTGTTCGCGGCGCTGTTCGCGGCGCGAAACTGGCCGTGCTGCCGATGGCCTTCGCGGGACGGCAGGCCGCGGGCATCGGCAAGCGGGCGCTCGGCAGATCGGCCGAAGAAGTCAATCGGGACATTCAGCTCCGCACCGCGCAGCACATCTTCGAGGTGCTCGGCGAGCTGAAAGGCTGCGCCGCGAAGCTGG
Organism: Nocardia sp. NPDC047038; assembly: GCF_040644075.1. Lineage (NCBI taxonomy): Bacteria > Bacillati > Actinomycetota > Actinomycetes > Mycobacteriales > Nocardiaceae > Nocardia > Nocardia sp. NPDC047038. The sequence continues at coordinate 611,571 of NZ_JBEYVQ010000002.1, forward strand.
GGCAACTGCTGGCCATCTACGAGTTGGCGCTGCCGCGGGAGGTGGCCGAGCCGTACCGGATCGCGCTCAGCAGGTTGCAGGACGCCGCGCCCGCGATGCTGCCGCACACCGTCCGCGCTGCCATAGCCGAAAGCATGGGGACGGAATGGCATTCGCACTTCCGCGAATTCGATGATCGACGCGCCGCCGCGGCCTCGCTAGGGCAGGTGCACCGGGCGATCTGGCACGACGGCAGACCGGTCGCGGTCAAGGTGATGTATCCCGGCGGCAGGCAGGCGGTGGCCCGCGATTTGGACCACCTGCGCCGGATCTCCTATCTCGCCACGGTTTTCCTGCCGGGCGCGGACGTGAAGGCGGTGACCGAAGCGATCTGCGCGTCGGTCGCCGGGGAACTCGACTATGCGGCGGAAGCCGAGCATCAGCGCGCCTTCGCCGCGGCCTACGCGGATGATCCCGACTTCTATGTGCCGAATGTGGTTGCGCAACATGGCGACGTACTGATCAGCGAATGGATCGATGGCACACCCGTACCGCGCGTCCTCGCCGCGGGCACGCAGGCCGAGCGTGACCGGGTGGGCATGCTCATGGTCCGCTTCGTGACCTCCGGCTGGGCTCGCCACGGCCTGCTGTACGCCGATCCGCATCCGGGCAACTTCCGCGTGCTGCCGGACGGCCGGCTCGGCGTCATGGACTTCGGCGCGTGCAGCCCGTGGCCTCCTGCGGGTTTCGGCGAACTGACGCTCGACTGCTGTAAAGCGATATTCCGGGGCGGGCCAGGAGATCTGGCCGACGCCACGCGCCGACACGGCTTCGTGGCGAACGGACTCGCTCTCGACAGCGACGCGCTCTACGCCGCCATCACTCCCTGCGGTGAACCCTTCCGGCACGAGACCTACCGGCTGACCACCCGGTGGTTGCGGCGACAAGTGTTGCGCACCACCAATCCTCGATTGACCAATGTGGTCCGGCAGCTGACCATGCCCGCCTACTTCACGCCGTTCGCCCGCTCGTTCCTCACGCTCGTGGGCGTGCTCGGTCAGCTGGAGACCGAAGGTCCTTATCGCGACGAGATCGTCCGTTGGGTACCGGAATTGAGCGAGGCGTTCGTCTCGGACGAGGCGCCGAAGGCCGGTTCGCCGACACTGGATCTGGAGCCCGCGCGGAGACGTCGGGCAGAGGCGGCCAAGCGGGGGATGTCGATCGGGTAATTCCGGTCACTATGGGGCGCAGCGGATTTCGGTGCAACGCCGGGTCGGTGACGCCGAATTCGAAATAGTAGCCTGTTCTGTCTGAGACAGATTAGACTATACGATCCGAAATCGACGTGTCACCGCGACAGCCACGCGCGCCACTGCGGAGCGATGAGCGCGGCCATCTCCTCGTAACCCGCGGCCCCTGGGTGCGCCCCGTCACCCGCGCGCACGTCGGCGGCCCACACCGCGCTGTCGCGCAGTAGCTGGTGCACTCGCACGTACGGCACCTCCGCCGCGGCGCAGACCTGCGCGAATCGCTCGTCCAGCGCGGCGGTGCGGGCATTGTGCTCGTCGTCGGCGATCGGCGGCGGAGCGACCATCAGCACCTGCCACCCTCGCTCGCCCGCCTGCGCGAGCAACTCGCCGAGGTTGGCCGCCGACTCCTCGGGCGCGACCCGCGAACCGCCGTTCTCGTGCATGGCGTCGTTCACGCCGAAGGAGAGCACGACCCGCGCGTCTACGCCCTCCGGCAGGCGGGGCGCGCATTCGGCGCGGAAGCGCCGCAGGATCTCGGCCGAGGTCTGTCTGCGCACCCCGAGGTTGTAGGCCGTCAGCGGAATCCCTTCCGCATGTGCCGCGGACGCGAGCCTGCCCACCCACCCCCGGAAATCCGGGTCGCCGACACCGGCGACGAACGAATCCCCGACGAAACACACACGCAGATCCCGGTTCATTCGCGTGATCCTCGCAGGGCCGCGACCGGCCCGCGTGTTCCGGGTACGGGCAATATGATCACGGAGGTTCGACCGGGAGGGAGTAATGGTGACAACCGAGCCGGAGCTCGCGACACCGCCGGTTCCGCAGTGGTTCGCAGAGTTGTTCGCCCACCGACGCTGGATCCGGCGCAGCAGGCCCTTTCCGCACGTGTACGCCCGCGATGTCTTCGTTCCCGAGTTCTATCAGCGGTTGACCGAGCAACTGGAGCGGGTTCGCGGCGAGCGCCCCGACCTGGTCGCCCCGGTCGCCGACGGCTACAGCGCCGACGGAATTCGGCTGGGGGACCTGCGCGACGGCCCGCTCGCGGTGTTCACCTCACGCGAGTGGCATGACCTGGTCGCCCGGCTCGGGGGCGTCGAACCGACCGGCGACGTCGAAGGATCGGTGCACCACCACGGGCCGGGCAGCCCGTTCGGCTGGCCGCACAACGATCTCAACCCGGCCTGGTTCCCCGGCCCGCCGCCCGGTCCCGGCGAAGTACGCCTGCCCGACGCCACCGTGCACACCAAAACCGGGGCACGCGCGCCCGGCGTCGTCGCGCGCGAGACCGTGCGCGGCGTCGCGGTGCTGTTCTATCTGAGCAATCCGGGATGGCAGCCGGGCGACGGCGGCGAGACCGCGCTGTACGACCACGTCGCCCAGGGAGCCGCGCTGCCGTCGGTGTCCCTCGTCCCGCCGCTGGACAATTCGCTGCTGCTGTTCGAGGTCACCCCGCGCACCTGGCACACGTTCGCGGGCAACAACGTCAACGACCGCAACAGCGTGGTGATGTGGGTGCACCGCACCAAGGCGGACGCCGAACGGCGCTGGGGAGGAGACAAGATTGTCCACTGGTGAACGCCGCGTCTGCCTGCTCACCGGTGCGAGCGGCACGCTGGGCGACGCGTTCTGCCAGGCCTACTACCGCGACTACGACATCGTCGCCGTGTGCCGCACGCGCACGCCCGCGGTGCCGTCGCAGCTGGAGTGGTACATCGATCCGCTGGCGCCGAACGCGACCGTGCCCGAGAACGATTCCCGTGTGTTCGTAGTGCGGTCGGATCTGACCGAGCCGGGTGAAGTGGAACGGGTGGTCGATCTGGCGCTGGCCCGGTTCGGCGGAGTCGACCTGCTGGTGAACAACGCGGCGCACGTCCGGCTGCATCCGGGCGGCATCGTCGACGGCGACGCAGCGCTGGACGACTTCGATCCGCACTTCGCGCTGAACGTAGCGGTACCCCTGCGTCTTTCGGCGCGGCTGGCACAACGATGCTGGTTGCACGCGGGCCCCGAGAATCACGCGCGCAACCGCAACATCGTCAATGTCTCGAGCATCTCCGGCTCGGAGGTCTACCCGGGACAGACGCTGTACTCCGCGTCGAAAGCCGCGCTCAACCAGCTGACCCGCAATATCGCCGCCGAGTTCGCCGAGTTCGGGGTGCGCGCGAACGCGGTCGCCCCGACCACTTTTCCGGCCCTGGTCCCCACCGAGCAAGTCGCGCGGGCGATCGTCGAGCTGGACGCGAGCGCGGTGTCCGGTGGGGTGTACGGGGTCGGTGTCGAGCCGGAGCGGGCAGCGGGCTCCTCACTCCGGCTCGCAGAACCGTGACCGCCTGACTATTCGGTCGACGTGAGCCCGGTGGCCCGCTCGGACAGCGTCCAGAGCCGTCCCGCGAGATCGGCGTCGACCGCCTGCTTGTTGCGCGGCGGCTCCAGTCGGAAACGATGGAAGTACTGGCCGTTGATCGCCGCACCGTCGGCGGTCGTGGCCAAATGCACCAGCGGCTCGGCGCCCTTGTCCGGCTGGATGAAGAACGGGCGCGCCAGCGGAGACCGGACGAACCAGCCGAAGCCGAGCGGCGCGTTGTCGTAGACATGGGTCGCGACCACACCGGGGTGGAAGGCCGCGGTGGTGATGCCGGTGCCCTCGGTGCGGCGGGCCAGTTCCCTGGTGAACAAGATGTTCGCCAGTTTGGACGCGCCGTACGCGCCGAGCTGGTTGAACGAGCCGGTCGGCGCGTTGGCCGTGTCCAAGTCCAGCTTCGCCATCCGGTAGGTCGTGCTCGCGGTGTTCACCACCCGGGCCCGCGAACGGGTCAAACGCTCCAGCAGCAGGTTGGTCAGCAGGAACGGGGACAGGTGATTGACCTGGAAGGTGAGTTCGTTGCCGTCGTCGGTGACCGTCCGCTTGGGCCACGCGCCGCCCGCGTTGTTGGCCAGCACGTCGATCGTCGGGTACCGGTCGAGCAGTTGGTCGGCCAGCTTGCGCACGTCGTCGAGCCGGGCGAAGTCGGCGACGAACGGCTGCGCGCCCGCCTTCGCCGCCACCTCGGCGGTGCGCTCCGGTGATCGGCCGACGACGGCGACGGTGGCGCCGCGAGCCGCGAGCCGCTGCGCCGCTGCGGCGCCGATGCCCGAGCTCGCGCCGGTCACCACCACCGTCTTTCCGGTGAGGTCCTGGTCCTGTGTCTGTTCCTGCGCTGCCATCGCTGCCTCTCGCAGATCGGTTTACCTGACCCGATCGTCATCGGCTCGCGCGGGTTCGGCAAGCACCGACGCGCTCGAGTAGTGGGCGGCGATCTCGTCGCTGGTGGTCAGCCACACTCCCGGGTGGCCCGACACGTATGCGAGTGCTTCGTCCAGGTATCTGATCCGGAAAGCCTGCCCGATCACGAAGGGGTGCAGGGCCAGCGCCATGACCCGCCCGCTGTCGGCCGACTCGGCGTAGAGCTGGTCGAACTGATCGCGGACCATGCGCACGAAATCCGGTCCGCTGGTGGCTTTGCCGAGGAACAGTGTGTTGTCGTTGAGTTCCACCGAGTAAGGGACACTGAGCACGCCGGGTACCGACAGGGGATAGGGCTGGTCGTCGTTGGTCCAGTCGAGGACGTAGCCGAGGCCGAGTTCGGCCAGCAGCGACGGGGTGCGGAAGGACTCGGTGAGCGCGGGCCCCATCCAGCCGCGCGGCCTCCGTCCGGTCGCGCGCTCGATGGTCGCGACCACATCGGCGAGGTAGGCGCCCTCCTCCTCCGCCGGAACGTCCGGCTGGAAGATCGAGTTGTTCTTCCCGTGCGCGAGCCACGCCCAGTCCCGCCGTACACCCGCCGCGATGATCTGCGGATACCGCTCGGCGACATCGGAATTCAGCAACGCGCTGGCCCGGATACCGTGCCGGTCGAGCACCTCGATCACCCGCCAGATGCCCACCCGCGGTCCGTAATCACGCCAGCCGTAGTTCAGCGGATCCGGCGCGAGCCCGGCAGTACCGGGAAAGATGCTCGTGGACGGCCGGTCCACCCGATAGTGCTCGACATTGAGTCCGACATAGAACGCCACCCTGGCACCGCCGGGCCACCGCAACGGCGGACGATCGACGATCGGGCTGTACTCGAAGAGTTCGTTGTCCATGCCCTCATGCTGAAACTTGACACTGATGTGAAGATCAACCTCGAGCGTGAGTGATGTCCGGCACACTGCACAACCGAGCGGAGACAGCGGCGGGGTTCCGCGAGCCGGATCGTCCACACCAGCCGGTATCGTGCAGCGAACGTAACAACAGACTTCGTACGCACATGGGTAACTCACCGGGTACGCCCAGAAAAGGGGAGCGGCACTCGACGCAGGACCTGAACGCGGGTCTCGCGGCTCCAACCAGTACGGCCTGAATACCCGGAGAGGCGGGCGAGCATGCGAGTGGACGGGCGGGAGATCCCGGTCACGGGGAGCCTGCTACAGCCGCTGATCCGGCGCACGAGCGACATCATCCGGGTCGTCCTCGCAACACTGTGGGTGGCGGTCGTGATCGCGGCCTCACTGATCACCCGCCCGGAATGGCTGGCCCTGGAACGCTCGGTCTCCAACATCGTCGGTTTCCTCAACCCGGACCAGTCGAACCTGGTGTACCTGGTCTACGGCATGGCGATTCTCGCGCTGCCGTTCGCGATCCTGATCGAGCTGATCATCGGCAGGCAGTGGAAGCTGCTCGCCGGCTACGCCGCTGCCGGGGCGGTAGCGGGATTGCTGTTGTCCATCACCGGCACCGGCCTCTCCGCGCCGAAATGGCATCTGCAAGTGCCGGACCGGTTGGACACCTTCCTGTCCCAGTTCCTCGACGATCCGCGCTGGATCGCGATGATCGCCGCCATGCTCACCGTCGCCAGTCCGTGGCTGCCCACCCGCCCGCGGCGCTGGTTGTGGTTCCTGCTGCTGGCGTTCGCGCCGATCCACCTCGCGGTCAGCACCGTGGTGCCCGCCCGGGCGATGTTCGGGCTCGCGGTCGGCTGGCTGGTCGGCGCGGTGATCGTGCTCGTGGTGGGCACGCCCGCGCTGGAGGTCCCGCTCGACGCGGCCGTGCGGGTGCTCGCCAAACGTGGTCACACGGTCACCGGGTTCACCGTGGTGCATCCGGCGGGCCGCGGTCCGTTGGTGCTCGCCGCCGCCATCGAAGGGCCGGAACGCGAGCTGCTCGTCGAGATGTTCGGCAAGAACCAGCGCAGTTTCGGCGCGCTGCGCCAGCTGTGGCGCTGGCTGACCTTCCGCTCCAGCGAAACCGCGGCCATCCACGGTTCCATGCACCGTGCGGTCGAGCATCGCGCGCTCATGGCGATCGCCGTCGCCGACCTGGGGCTCGGCAGCGGCACCCCCGTCGCGGTCGCCGCGCTGTCGCGTGGCTGGATGCTGTACGCGCACACGCAGCCGTGCGGCACGGCGATCACCGAACAGTCCGCCGAAGTGCTGCCCGGAGTGTGGCGAGCGCTGGACACTCTGCAACAGAAGCAGATCTCACACGGCGACCTGCGGCCGGTCGACATCCGTGTGGCCGACGGCGTCACGCTGTTCGGCGGCTTCGGCAACGCCGAATACGGAGCGTCGGACGCGCAACTGCAATCCGACATCGCCCAGTTGCTGGTGACGACCACCGCGACGTTCGGCAAGGAGCCCGCCGTGCGCGCGGCGATCGAAACCCTGGGTGAGGCGCGGGTACTCGCCGCGGCGGGCCGGTTGACCAAGTCGGCCATACCGACCGGCATCCGCAAAGCGGTCCCGGAATGGAAGACCGCGCTGTCCGACGCCCGCGACGAGGTGCGCAAACAGACCGGTCAGGACCGGATCGAAGCCGAGCAGATCACCCGGTTCTCCCGCAACCAGATCATCCAGTTGGTCCTGCTGATCGGGCTGGTGTACGTCGCCTACCCGTTCATCAGCGCAGTGCCGACCTTCTTCACCCAGCTGCGCACGGCGAACTGGTGGTGGGCGCTGCTCGGGCTGCTCGTCTCCGCCCTGACCTACGTCGGCGCGGCGGCGGCGCTGTGGGCCTGTGCGTTCGGCGCGGTGAACATCCGGAATCTGCTCATCATGCAGGTCGCCAATACTTTCGCCGCGACCACCACCCCCGCAGGCGTCGGCGGACTCGCGTTGAGCGTGCGGTTTCTGCAGAAGTCAGGTATCGGCACGGTGCGCGCCACCGCCGCGGTCGCGCTGCAACAGGCGGTGCAGGTGATCACGCATGTCGGCCTGCTGCTCGCGTTCAGCATCCTGGCGGGCACCTCGACGGACCTGTCGCATTTCGTCCCGCACGCCACGGTGCTGTATCTGCTCGCCGGCGTGGGCGTCGGGATCGTCGGCGCGTTCATGTTCGTGCCGAAACTGCGCCGCTGGTTGAACGACGCGGTGCGGCCGCAGTTGCAGGAGGTCATCGGCGAACTCGCCGACCTGGCCCGCGATCCCAAACGTTCCGCGGTGATCATCGGCGGATGCGCGGCGCTCACCGTCGGTATGGCGGGCGCGCTGTGGGCCAGCGTGCAGGCGTTCGGCGGCGGCACCACCTTCATCACCGTCACGATCGTCACCATGATCGGCGGCACGCTGGCCGCGGCCGCGCCGACCCCGGGCGGTGTCGGCGCGGTCGAGGCGGCGCTGATCGGTGGTCTGGCCGCCTTCGGCCTGCCCGCGAACATCGCGGTGCCCTCGGTGCTGCTCTACCGCGTACTCACCTGCTGGCTTCCGGTGTTCTGCGGCTGGGGCGCCATGCGCTGGCTGGCGAAGAAGGACCTGATCTAAGCGGCGGTCTCGCCTGGCTTGTTCGCCAGCAGCACGGCGGTCGCGGGGCGGACGACGACGAATTCGACACTTTCGAAACCGTTCGCGCGCAAATCGTCTCGATACCGGCGGATATCGATGCCCGCCAGTGGATCACCGTGGTCGTGATCGGCATCGTGGGTGCGGTGCGCCGCGAATCTCGCCATGACGCGCACCACGGTGGAGAGCAACGGATCGGTCGGCAGCGTGTCGGCGAGCAGCAGCCGGCCGCCCGGGCGCAATACCCGGAACATCTGCGCGATGGCGTCGGCACGGTGCGACGCGGGGATGTGATGCATCGCGAAGGTCGAGGTCACGAGATCGGCGGACGCGTCGGGCAGCGGAAGATCCTGTGCCGTCCCGACTTCGAACCGGCAATTGGCCAGGTCATGTGAGCGCGCGGTCGCGTAGTCGATCATCTGCGGCGACGGATCGACGCCGGTGACCCGGCCGGCGCGGCGAGCGAGCACGCGAGCGAGGTCGCCCGGACCGCAACCGACATCGACGACCTCGGCGCCGGCGGCGGGACGAGCCAACTCGGCGAGCCGGGCGTTCAGGCGGTTCGCCCGGCCGAGTAGAAGCGCGGCTTTGAGGGCACGGTAGCGGCGCGGTTGGGTGAGCAGCACGCCGACGTCGGGGTGGCTATCGGTGGCAGACTGGTGTTCGTTTCCGGACATGAGTTCAGGATCTGCCGATATGGCCGTGCCGACCAGGATCAATGCCACGGAAACCGTCCGTAATCGGACGCGTACGAGACATTTGTCCGGGAGGCACCGTGCAGGAAGAACAGGACAGCGCCGATCGCCGGGTCCGGCGCACCAGGGCCTCGCTGCACCGAGCGCTGATCGAACTCATGGTCGAAGGCGCCTACGACCGGATCACCGTCCGCGACATCCTCGAGCGCGCGGACGTCGGGCGGTCGACGTTCTACACCCACTACCGGGACAAAGACGATCTGCTGCTGCGCAGCAGCACCGACTACCTGCGCGCGGCCATGACCGCGGCCGAGACCGACGCGGACGCTCCCGAACCGCTCGCGCCGGTGCGCACGCTGTTCGAGCTGGCCGCCGGTCACCCGGAGATCTACCGGCCGCTGCTCGGCCGCAAGAGCGGCACCGTGCTATTGCGCACCACGCGGGTGATGGTCGCGCAGATCCTCGCCGAGCGGCTGCGCGACCGGCTGACGATGCCGGAAGACGAGTTCGCGACCACCGTGACGTTCCTGTCCTGGGGTGTCGTCGGCCTGCTCGGCGCGATCGCGGAAGGACACCCACCGCTCTCGGCCGAGGAGGCGTACCAGCAGGTGGTCCGCCTCATCGGCCCCGGATTGGCCGGACGGAGTGCGTGACCGGCCCTCCCTGCCAACCAGCTCGTCGGTGTGCGCCATCGGCCACTCCTCGAGAGGCCGAGCTATCCCATATTCGTGAGGAAGTTCCGATGTGGTCGATTCCTGTGTGGGCGGGAAGGCATTTCCTCCGTGAGAAGCGATGCTCAGCCGCTGATCAGTTCCAGTGCATCCGCGGCGCGCACACTGCCCGCGGTGACGAGTTCGAGGTTGGCCAAAGCGGCTTCGTGCGCTTCCGGGGTGGCGGCGGCCACGCAGTCGGCTACCGGGTGCACGGTAAAGCCGAGATCGGTGCCGTGCCGTGCGGTCTGCTCGACGGTCAGGTTGGTGGCGACGCCAGTGACGAAGAGCGTCTCGATCCCTTGATCGGCCAACCATTCCGGCAGTTTGCTGCCCGCCAGGCCGGAGAGTTTCTGGTTGTCGAAGACTTCCGTCGGCTGCGCCGCCATCTCCGGAATGATCGCGGCGCCCGGTGATTCCGGCCGGAACTCGGTCTGCGCCGCGCCGACCGAGCGCATGAATCCGGTGTTGCGCACCAGTTCTCCTTCGCCGATCGGAATGGTGAACCGGGTGAAGACCACCGGCAGCCGCGCCGCGAGCGCCGCGGCGTGGAAGTCCGTCGCCCGCGCCACGACGCCAGAAGCCGCCACGGGCGCGGCCAGCATGGGACCGAAGAAACCCTCCGGCCGAATGACATTCACCTGCCAGTGCAGCGCCAGCACGGCGGCGCGGATGCGTCGGATCGCCATGTGACGACCTTACGCATCCGCGCCCGCGTGCATTGTCCGATTCACGTGAAACCGAACGCACCGCACGCTCAGGACGAATAGTCCTTGCGCAACTGGACTTTGACCACCTTGCCGCTCGCATTGCGCGGCAGCTCGGCAAGCAGCACCAGCTCCTTGGGGTGCTTGTAGCGCGCGAGGTTCTCGTTGAGGAACGGCTCCAACTCGGCCAAGGTCAGCTCGTCGTCCGGGTTGTGCAGGGCGACCACCGCGACCGGCACCTCACCCCACTTCTCGTGCGTGCGGCCCACCACCGCGGCCTCCCGGATCTTCGGGTGCGCGAACAGGACGTTCTCCACCTCGGCGCAGTAGATGTTCTCGCCACCGGAGATGATCATGTCCTTCTTGCGGTCCACCACGTAGACGAAGCCCTCTTCGTCCTGGCGGACCAGGTCGCCGGAGTGGAACCAGCCGCCCGCGAAGGCCTCGGCGGTGGCTTCCGGCTTGTTCCAGTAGCCCTGCATGAGCGTGGGACCGCGATACACGATCTCGCCCACTTCGCCGGGCGCGACGTCGTTCATCTCGTCGTCGACGATGCGCGCCTGGATGGTGGGGATCACCTTGCCGACCGAGCCGAGCTTGCGGATGGCGTCCTTGCCCTCCAGCACGCAGGTGATCGGCGACATCTCCGTCTGGCCGAACACCGCGACGTTGAACGAGTTCGGGAAGCACTCGGCCATCGCGCGCAGCACGGTGTCGGAGGCGGGCGCGGCGCCCCAGCTGAGCACCTCGAGCGCGAGCTTGCGATCCTTCACCGTCGGATGGTCGCAGACCAGCTGCCACTGCGCGGGCACGCAGAACGCGGAGGTGGCCTGCTCGCGCTCCAGCGCGTCCAGGAACTCACCGGCGTCGAAGGCGCCGAGCGGATGCAGCACCGTCTTCGAGCCCAGCAGGAAGGCGGGCGCGAGGCTACCGAGACCGGCGATGTGGAACAGCGGCGAGGTGCACAGCCCGATCGAGTCCGGTTCCAGCGCCAGCGCTCGGATGCAGGTCAGCGCCTGCGCGTTCATATTCGCGTGGGTCAGCACCGCGCCCTTCGGGCTGCCGGTGGTGCCCGAGGTGTACATGATGAGGCTGGGGGTGTCCTCGGGGAGGTCCAGTGGGGTGTGCGACTCACCCGATTCGGCGATCAGGTCGTCGTAGCCGATCACGCCGTCCTCGGACGCGCCGCCGATCACCACGAGGGTCTCCAGGGCGGGCGCCTGCGCTCGCACGGCGGCGGCCAGCGGCCGCAGCACGGTATCGGTGACGACCGCCTTGGCCCCGCTGTCGCCGACGATATAGGCGACCTCCGGCGGCGTGAGCCGGAAGTTGACCGGGACCGCGATCGCGCCCAGCGCGTTGATGCCGAACACGGCCTCGAGGTATTCCGGGTAATTCAGCGCCAGGATCAGCACCCGGTCGCCGAACCCGACGCCCCGGCGCGCCAGTCCGTCGGCGAACTTCAGCGACCGCTCGTGCAACTGCCGCCAGGTCGTGTCCACGCCACGGAACCGGATCGCGACCGCGTCCGGGCGCATCTGCGCGTGCACGGCGATCTGGTTGTTCCAGTGATTACGCCGCGACCTGATCGGCTCGTCGAGCGCTGCTGCCCCGGTGGTCATTGCCACGAACTCCTCTCGGACCGTCATCGGCCCGCCGGGTGGTCCGACGGCGGCGACGGGCTGAATCGCGTGCAGAATAGCAACTAACTTAAACGCCCGGCAAGAGATTGCGGAATGAATCCGGGTTAATCATCCCGGATCTGGGACCCGGTCCGTCTTGAACTCTTCTAGCAGGCTGTTTGATATCCCACCGACCAGTTGCGAAGCGGAATCAGCAGCGATGAAGATCATCAAATATGCGAACCACGGCTCACTTGTGAGTTGAAGGCGGGCCGATTCTCGTGTCACCATCGACCAGAACGGGCGAACCGGCACGCCCGCGCGAGACATAGGAGAAGCGCAATGCTGCGGACCAGGTTCACCGAGAAGTTCGGGGTGGAACACCCGATCGTGCAGGGCGGCATGATGTGGGTCGGGCGGGCCGAACTCGTCGCGGCCGTCGCCGACGCGGGCGGGCTCGGCTTCATCACGGCGCTGACCCAGCCGACCCCGGACGACCTGCGCCGCGAGATCGAGCGCACCAGAGAACTCACCGACAAGCCGTTCGGCGTGAACGTCACCATCCTGCCGTCGATCAATCCGCCGCCGTACGCGGAATACGTGCGGGCGATCATCGACAGCGGCGTCGGGATCGTCGAAACGGCAGGCAGCAACCCCGAACCGTTCCTGCCGTACTACAAGGACGCGGGTATCAAGGTGCTGCACAAGTGCACCAGCGTGCGGCACGCGCTGAAGGCCGAGCGGATCGGCGTGGACGGAGTGAGCATCGATGGCTTCGAATGCGCGGGCCACCCCGGTGAGGACGACGTCCCCGGCCTGGTGCTCATCCCGGCCGCCGCACGGGAGCTGAGCATCCCGATGATCGCCTCCGGCGGCATCGCCGACGCCCGCGGCCTGGTCGCCGCGCTCGCCCTCGGCGCGGACGGCGTCAACATGGGCACCCGGTTCCTGTGCACGCAGGAGTCCTCGATCGATCAGAAGGTCAAGGAGAAGATCGTCGCGAACTCCGAGCGCGACACCCAGCTCATCTTCCGCACCATGCGCAACACGGCGCGGGTGGCGGACAACGAGATCAGCCGCAAGGTCGTCGAGATCGAGAAGTCCGGCGGCACCTTCGACGACGTGCGGGACCTGGTGGCGGGTGCGCGCGGCCGCCGGGTGTTCGAGGAGGGCGACCTGGACGCGGGCATCTGGTCGGTCGGCCTGTGCCAGGGCCTGATCCACGACATCCCGACCTGCGCCGAGCTGATCGGCCGGATGGTCACCGAGGCCGAGGAGCTGATCACGGCCCGTCTGGCCGAAACCGTGGTGGTCGGCTGACCGCGGTTACTTGGCCGCGCGGGCGGTGACGGCCGCGTAGTCGTGGCTCGCGACGAGTTCGATGCCGTCGGGCAGCGCGTGCAGGCGATGGATCGTGGTGAAGGCGGCGTCCCGGTCGGCGTCGAACAGCTTGCCCGGCATGGGCGCCTTCTCCCGCAGCAGATCGACCTGCAACTTGCTCCAGACGGCGTCGCCGGCGAACAGCACGCGGCTGCCGTCGTCCACCGCGAGCAATACGCCGATGCTGCCCGGCGTGTGGCCCGCGAGATCGACCAGCAGCACGGAGCCGTCGCCGAACAGGTCCTTGCTGCGCGGGAAGGTCAGCACAGGCGGTCCGTCCAGCTCGAAGCGGTCGAAACTGCGCCCACGCAGCGGTCCGCGCGCCACACCGGCCGGTGCGTGCGGGCCGCCCATCGCCCAGTCGTACTCGACTCCGGGCAATCGGATCTCGACCGAGGCGGGCAGCTCCAGCAGGCCGGAGACATGATCCCAGTGCAGATGGGTCGGCACCACGAAATCGATGTCCTCGCCCGCGACATCGTGCGCGGCGAGCGCGTCGGACAGCCCGAGCACCGGCTTGTCCGGCGCGACGAGCAGCGGCACCGGGAACGGCAATTCGGGCAGCACGCGCTCGTGCACGCCCGCACACAGGGCCGGGTCGACCAGGAACCGCGCCTTCGGATGCTCGACCAGGAACGCCGCCATCGACAGCCGCATCTCCCGCAGGCTGCGCACGCCCTCGGCCACGATCGTGGTCGGCGCCGACATGGTGGCCTGGGTGAGCACGGTCAGCCGGACCGTGGCGCTCGCGGCGGGCGGCGGCAGCGCTTCGAGGTTCGCCAGCAGGGCGGTGTCGGGGCGGCGCGGCCGCAACAACCGGCCCGGCGTGGCCGCCAGCGCGGCGCAGCAGCGCAGCAGGGTGGGCAGAGTCGGCGTGCGCTCGGCACGGGTGGCGGCACCGCTGTCCGGTTCGGTCACGGTGCCACGGTATGTGATCACGCCGGTTCGCGAAAGAGCCGGGCAGGCAGCGGATATGCGACGTTGCTCCGGGCGGTTTCTGCGGCATAATCGCGGGGGTACCGTTCTCGAGCGGTGACAGCAGCCGGGGAGACGGGGAGGGAGGACGCGATGCGGCCCGGTCTTCCGGACGGGCACAGTGGTGCACCGGAACACGACGGTTCGCTCGGCAATAGCCGACGCACCGCACTCACTTGTGCCGCCGTCCTTGCCGTAGCGGATCTACTAGGTGTCGACGCCGCCTCGGTGTCGACCAGCTCGCCATTCACCGATCTCGGCCTCGGTTCCACTCAGCTCGCGAGGCTGACCGCCTATCTCGAGGACGCCATGGGAGTCGAAGTTCCGCTGACCGCGCTCTACGACCATCCGGACATCGAACAGCTTGTCGAGTATCTCGCGATGCGATGAGCAGCGCGGCCACTGATTCCGTCGGCTCGCATCCACCCGTCTCCATCATCGGCATCGGCTGCCGACTGCCCGGGGCGGCGAGCGTCGCCGAGTTCTGGCAGCTGTTGCTCGAGGGCCGGGACGCCACGTCCGCCCCGCCCGCCGGGCGGCTGGGCTCGCGGCGCGGCGGGTACCTCGCGGATGTCGAGTCCTTCGACAACGACTGGTTCGCCATCTCCGACCGCGAGGCCGCGCTGATGGATCCGCAGCAGCGGCTCGCGCTGGAAGTGGCGGTCGAGGCGCTCGACGACGCCGGGATCGGCTATCGCACGCGGGGTTCCGGCGCGGCCGTCGTCTTCGGCGCGTCGGGGTACGACCACGGCATCGCGGTGCTCGGCCGCGCGGGTCACGACGCGCCCTACGCGGTGACCGGATCGGCGCTCAGCATCATCGCCAACCGGTTGTCGTACGTGCTCGACCTGCACGGGCCGAGTCTGGTACTCGACAGCGCGTGCTCGTCCTCGCTCGCCGCGGTCGACCTCGCGGTCCGGCTGCTCGCCGACGGCGCCGTCCCATTCGCCATCGTGGGCGGCGTCAATCTCGTCTTGCTGGAACACACCTCGAACTACCTGGCCGAGGGCGGCTTCCTGTCGCCCGGCGGACGCTCGACGCCGTTCGACGTCGCCGCGGACGGTTACACCCGCGGCGACGGCTGCGCCGTGGTGATTCTGCAGCGCAGCGCGGACGCGGTACGCGAGGGCAACCGGGTGTACGCGGAGATCGTCGGAACCGCCGTCGGATCGGACGGCCGCTCCAATGGCCTGTACGCGCCGAACGGCCGCGCACAGCAGGAGACGTTGCGGGCCGCGTGGTCGCGAGCCGGGCGCCCGCCCAGCAGCGCGGGGTACATCGAATGCCACGGCACCGGAACGCCTTTGGGTGACGCGGTGGAGGTCGGCGCGCTCGCCGCCGCGCTCGGGCCCGGCGCGGACGACCCGATCTGGATCGGTTCGGTGAAGTCCAACATCGGGCATCTGGAGGCCGCCGCCGGAGTCACCGGGATGGTGAAGACCGCGCTGTCCATCCACCACGGGGTGATCGCCCCGACGATCAACGTGCACACCGAGCATCCGCTGCTGCACTTGGCCGAGCGCGGCCTGCGCGTGCCCACCGAGCCGGTGGACTGGAGCGGGGTGGACGCGACGGAACGCGTGGCGGGCATCAGCTCGTTCGGATTCGGCGGCACGATCGCGCATCTCGTGCTCCGCGGCGCCACGCGAGCGCGGGCCGAACACGATGCGCACTTCCCGATACTGCTGCCGCTCACCGCACGTGACGAGGAGGAACTGCGCGACCGCGCGCTGCGGCTGGCCGATGAATTCGACCGAACAGCGCCCTCCTTGCCCGAATCGGTCGCAGCGGCGGCGCGAGCGGTGCCGGAGCCGACCCGGGCCGCGATCCTCGCGCACGATCACGCCGACGCGGTGCACCGATTGCGCACGCTCGGCCACGGCGACGCCGACGCGGCGCTGGGCCCCGTGGCGAACCGCCGCCGTGGCGGGCTGTTGTTCCTGTTCTCCGGGCAAGGCGGCCAGCATCCGCAGATGGGCCGTGCGCTGGCGGCGCGATATCCGGTCTTCGCTGCCGCACTCGCCGAGGCGACCGACGCGATCGTGACGGCGGGCGGGCCGCGGGTCTGGACGCCGCGTCAAGGTTTCACCTCCGCGGGTGCGGCGCAAGCCACCGATCTGGTGCAGCCCGCGTTGTTCGCCTTCCAGGTGGCGCTGGTGAAATTGCTGGCGGCATGGGGGATCCGCCCTGATGCGGTGGCAGGCCACAGTCTCGGCGAGATCGCGGCGGCGGCGGTGAGCGGCGCGCTGACCCTCGCGGACGCGGCGCGCGTGGTGGTGCTGCGCAGCGCGACGCTGGCGCATCTGGACGGGCGCGGCGCGATGGCAGTGCTGGAGGCGGCCCCGGGCGAGGCGGCCAAACTCGTGGAGCCGATGCGATCGGAAGTGGCCGTCGCCGCGATCAACGGCCCGAGGTCGGTAGTCGTGTCCGGCACCCCGCGCTATATCGACACGCTGGTGCGGCGAGCCACCCGCCGCAACATGTTCGCGCGCAGGCTCGCGGTCGACTTCGCCGCGCACAGCCCGCAGGTCACCACCGTGCTCGCGCCTTTCGTCGCGGCGTTGACCGAGATCACGCCCCTGACGCCGCGCCTGCCGGTGTATTCGACGGCGCGGCGCGGCGCGAAAATCACCACCGCCGCCATGGACCGCGACTACTGGACGGAGAATGCCGCGGGCACGGTGGAATTGGCGGCCGCGCTCGAGCGCGCGGCCGAAGACGGCATCGCCACCGTGGTGGAGATCGGCCCGCAGCCGGTGTTGCTCGCGGCGGTGCGGGAGTACCCGGACTTCCGCGACGGCACGCATGCCGTGGCGCTGCGCGATGACGAGGCGAGCGGCTTCCTCACCGGCGTGGCCGGGCTGTACCTGGAGGGGCGGCCGGTCGACTGGTCCGCACTCGGCCCCTTCGGCACACCCGTACCGCGGCAGTGGCGCAAGCGGAAATTCCCGCTGCTGGTGGCCGGACCCGCGAGCGCGCACGTCCCCGAATCCGCCTTCGCCGCCGAGGATCTGACCCATCACGTAGTACAGGGCGACAACATCGTGCCCGCCGTCTTCTGGCTGCGGCGGCTGCTGCGGCTCGCCAAGGACACGGCGGGGGCGGCCGCACTGGCCGACTTCGCCGTACATGAGAGGACCGATCGCAGCGCCCTGCCCGAGGTCGTCTATCGCGGGCCGGGAGCGGAGGAAAGCGTACGGGCGGAGGTCACGGGCACCGGAACGCTGGCTTCGGCCCGGCCCGCCGGTGACCCCACACCCGCGGATATCGTCGCATGGATGCGGGTGGTCGACGCAAACCGGGCCGCAAGACATCACATGCGCGTCATCACCACCGGCGTCTTCTACCAGGAATTGCGCCGCAGACGGCTGGAGTACGGTCCGCGATTCCGCACGCTGCGCGGCATCGCCGCGGGCACCGGACGGGCGCTGGGCCTGTTCGACGCCGCCGAATTGCATCGCACCGCAACGCTGGACGGCTGCCTGCACGTGCTCGCCGCGGCGGTGTTCGACGAATTGCCCGGCACGTCGATTCCGCTGCCGATCGGCATCGACTCGGCCTGGCTGTCACATGAACCGAATCGCCACGTGCTCGAGGTGCACGCGCTGGTCCGCGAGCGCGCCGACACCGGATTGATCGGCGACGTCATCGCGACCGACCAGCACGGGGTGCCCTGTCTCGCCTTCTCCGGTGTACACATTCGCTATGCCGACCCCACCGACGAGGAGGGGCTCGGCAGGCTTCGCACGGCGCACGCCGAACACGAAACGCGGAACGCGCCCTTCCGTCAGGAGTCCTGGGAGTCGCGCGATCCCGGTTCACTCGGGCTCGGTGACGCACCCGCGACCCTCGTGCGGCGCGCGGTGGTGGTCGGCGCCTCCGACCTCGCCGTCCGGCTCGCTCGCGCGCTGGACGCCGAGCTGCCCACCGAACGGGTCGCGCGGGAACCGGACGACGCGAGCTCGCTCGTCAGCGCGGTAATGGCCAGGCGCAGCGGTGACCACGCCGTAGTGGCCGTCTGGCCCACCGGTTTCGGCGTGAGCGCGGGCAAGAGCGCCGCGGCGGCCGGTCGTGTCCTCGAACTGCTGCAACTGATCTCCGCTCACGACGCCACCGCGTCCGTGACGGTGGTACTGCCGCACGAGGATCCGGCCCGCCCGCTCCCGCGGCCCGATGAGCCCGCCGCGGCGGCCTCGGTCGTCCCCGCGGCGATCGCCGGGCTGGTGCGCTCGCTGCAACTGGAGACGGGTCGTACGGTGCGCCTGGTCTGGGCCGATTCCGACCCCAGGAACCTGCCGCTGCTCACCCGCCTGGTGGCGACCACCGACAGCGCCGTTCCCGACGAGCTGCGCCTGTCGGCGGGCGAGACCGCGGTGCGTCGCTTCACGCCCGCGCGACCACGCGCCGTGCCTGCCGTCGGCGTCGACGCGAACGGAACATACGTCGTCACCGGCGGACTGGGCACGCTCGGCTCGGTCGCCGTGCGCTGGTTGCTCGACGCGGGCGCGCGCGACGTGGTGGTGCTGACCAGGGCGCCTCGCCCGGTGCCCGCGCTGCTCGACGGCTTGGAGGACCGCATCGTCGTGGTGCGCTGCGACGCCGCCGACCGGGACGACCTGGCCAACGCGCTCAGCGACATCCGGGCCTCCGACTCGATGATCCGCGGTGTCGTGCACGCAGCGGGCGTGCTGGAGGACGCCGGGTTCGACGCGATTACCGCGGGCCAGCTGACCAGGACGTTCCTGCCCAAATCCACCGCGGCGGGCAATCTGATCGAGCTCACCGCCACCGACGCCACCGACTTCGTATTGCTGTTCTCCTCGGCCACCGGCGCCCTCGGTGCGCCGGGGCAGGCCGCGTACGCTGCCGCCAACGCCGCGATGGACGCACTCGCGCAGCGCGTTCCGGGCAGACGGATCCTGAGCGTCGGCTGGGGGCTGTGGGATTCCGGCCTCGCCGCGGCGGCGGGCGGCGCGAGCCATTTGCGTCGAGCGGGCATCGGCGCGTTCGACTTGCCGGGCGGAAGTGCCGTACTGTCCCAGGTCCTGCGCTACGACGGCCCATACCTCCTCGCGCTGGAGCACACGCCGACGACCGACACTTCCCCGATCGCGATCCGTTTGACGAATCTGCTCGTGCCCGTCGGCCGTCCCGACCCGGCGCCCGCCCGCGCCGAGGCGAGTGAGCGCACGCCCGAGCCCGCCGAACCGCTGACCACGACCATCCGCCGCGTTCTGGCGAGCACGCTCGATCTGCCCGCCGAGCACATCGACGCCGGGGCCGACTTCAACGACCTCGGACTCAGTTCGTTGCTCGCGATCGAGATGCGCCGAAACCTGGAAGCGCGGCTACGCGTCCGGATCGCGACGGCGGAGTTGTTCAAACACCCCACCATCACCGCCCTCGGCGCCGCCCTGCTGGATCGGGTCGCCGCGAACACCGGAGAGACCTCGTGAGCCGCGGCGACCACCCGGCGGGGAATGGTCTCGCGACTTCGGTGGCCGCGTGGGCCGCCACCCGCCCGGACGAGCCCGCCTTCACCGAGCTGCGGTTCCGCGTCCAGGAACGCAAGCCCGTCACGCTGACCTACGCGCGCCTGCATGCCGCGTCGGGCGCGCTGGCCGCACGACTGCGGCAGGAAAGCGCCCCCGGCGACCGCGTGGGCATCCTCTGCGCCCACGGCATCGACTACGCGGTGGCGTTTCTCGCCTGCCTGTACAGCAATCGAGTCGCGGTGCCGCTGTTCCCGGCCGCGGGCGCACGCAACCGCGAACGCCTGCACGCCGTCTTGGCCGATGCCAGGCCCTCGCTCAGCCTGCTCTCCGCTCACGACGAGATCACCGCGCCGATCCTGGGCACCGCACTGGGACGAGCACTCGCCTTGCCCGCGAATCCCGGTGTGCCGGACTGGGGTTCAGCCGAGGGAATCAGGTCCGGCGCGCCTACCGCGATGGCGTCGGCGAGCGTGGCCGACCCGACGGCACGCCGCGCGGGGTC
This sequence comes from Nocardia sp. NPDC047038, assembly GCF_040644075.1. Taxonomy (NCBI): domain Bacteria; kingdom Bacillati; phylum Actinomycetota; class Actinomycetes; order Mycobacteriales; family Nocardiaceae; genus Nocardia; species Nocardia sp. NPDC047038. The sequence continues at coordinate 631,684 of NZ_JBEYVQ010000002.1, forward strand.
ACTCGAGACACGCTTCGTCGCACCCGGCATTCGTCCCGCCACGCCGCCGGCCGCACCGGTGATCGATCCGGTGTGCGACGAGCTGGCCTATTTGCAGTACACCTCCGGATCGACGAGGTCTCCCGCGGGCGTCCGGGTCACGCACGACAATCTCGCCACGGCGTTGACGCAACTCGGGCACGCCGTGTCGGTCGCGGACGATCGGCCCGTCGTGACCTGGCTGCCGTTCTTCCACGACATGGGTCTGATCCTCGGCCTTTCGCTGCCACTCTTCCTGGGCGTGCACGGCATCACGCTGGCGCCCGCCGAGTTCGTGAAGCGCCCCGTCCGCTGGCTGCGCGCGATCGCCGACTACCGCGCCGGTACCACGGGGTGTCCCAATTTCGGCCTGAAACTCGCGGTGTCCGGCACCACCCCCGCCGAGCGGGCCGGGCTGGACCTGTCCGGACTGGACATCGTGCTCAACGGCTCGGAGCCGGTCCGCGCCGACGCCTTGCAGGAGTTCACCGAGACCTTCGCCCCTTACGGTTTTCGCCATCACGCGCACACTCCCGGCTTCGGCTTGGCCGAGGCCACCCTGACGGTCACCGTCTGCGACCAGCGCGAGAACCCGGTATGGCACCGTTTCGACCGCGCCGCACTGTCCGAAGGCCGCGCGGTCGCGCTGTCCGAGGACGCGGCGGGATCCGTGGACGGTGTGCCGCTGGTCGGGTGCGGCGCACCCGCTGGACAACAGCTGCGGATCGTCGATCCGGTGCTCGGAACCGCGCTGCCCGCTGGACGCGTCGGCGAGATCTGGGTGGCCGGAGACAATGTGTGCGACGGATATTTCGGGAGACCGGATGCCACGGCGGAGATATTCTGCGCCACCCTGCCGGGAAGCACTGCCCGCTGGCTGCGCACCGGCGATCTCGGCTTCCAGCACGAGGGCCAGCTCTACATCGCGGGCCGCCGCAAGGACGTCATCGTGGTCGACGGACGCAATCACTATCCCGCCGACATCGAGGCGACGGTGCAGGCATGCGCGCCAGAGGTCAGGCCGGGTCACGTGACGGCGTTCGGGCACGACGACGGGCTGCGCGAAGACCTGGTCGTCGCCGCCGAACTCGGCACGGTCGACGGACGCGAGCCGATCGAACTGTTCGCCCTGGCCCGGCGCATCCGCACCGCGGTCGCGTCCACCCACGAGGTGATGCCCGGTGCGGTACTGCTCCTCGAACCGGGGCGAATCCCCAAGACCAGCAGCGGAAAGCTCCGCCGCGGCGAGTGCAGGGCACGCTATCTGGCGGGCCAACTCAGCCCGGTGGCCATGATCTGACCAGCGGTCGCCGGCTTTCGTTCAGTGCTCGTCTCGGCCCATGAGACGGTCGGTCTCGCGACGCTCGCGCTTGGTGGGCCGCCCTGCGCCGCGGTCACGGCGGGGCATGCTCGCCAGGATTTCGCGCGGGGGAGGAGGCGGACTGCGATCGATCAAGCACTGCGCGGCGATCGGAGCGCCGACGCGCTTGGTGACGATCCGCTCCACGATGACAATGCGTTCGATACCGCCCGCGCGGACGCGGACCTCGTCACCGGGACGCACGGGCTGCGCGGGCTTGACTGTCGCGCCGTTCACCCGGACGTGCCCGCCACGACATGCCTCCGCAGCGGCGGATCTGGTCTTGAACAGACGCACCGCCCAGGTCCACGAATCAACGCGGGCCTGGGTGGCGGTGTTCTGGATGCCGGATTCGGCGCGGGCCACTCGTTAGACGATACGGCGTGCGGTGACCACCATGTCGGGGCGCAGCGGCGTGTAGGACACCGGCGTACCCGTCTGCACCGCGTTCAGGAGCTTGTTGTCGCCCGCGTAGATGCCGACGTGACCGCCGCCGTTGGTGATGACGATGTCACCCGGCTTCAGCTCGTTGTAAGCGACCGGAGCGCCGACGTGCGACTGCTCGAAGCTGGTGCGGGGAAGCTCGATGCCCGCCTGACGGAATGCCCACTGGACGAGACCGGAGCAGTCGAAGGAGCGGGGACCCGCCGCGCCCCAGGAGTACTGGGCGCCGACCTTGGTCCTGGCGGCGTCGAGGGCGATGTCACCCGGGGAGTTGCTCTGCTGCTGGCCGAACAGGCCCGGCAGCATGGGCGCGAAATTGGGAGCCTGAGGAGCGACCTCTTGCGGCGCCTGGGCAGGGGCGGCGGGAACGGCCGCGAGCGCCTGCTGGATCTGCTGATTGAGCTGCTGGACCGGCTGTTCCCATTCCTGCGGAACATCGAAATTGCCGACACCGGGAACGTTGATGGTCGCGGCCATGGCCGGAATCGCGGGCATGGCGCCGGTCGCGGCCACCGCACCCATGACAATCGCACCCTTGACGGAATTCGGAACCCGAGAATCCCGTTGCAAGCTGTGTTTACCCACCGAGCTACGTCTCCGATCTTGCTGCTCTCCCGCCGACCGGGTTAGCTGACGGGCTCGGGCCGGGAGAGCGGCCCTACCTCGCGACCGAAATCGGCCTCGAGGATTCACCCCAGACGAACCTGTGGGTCCCCGGTACGACAAGCCGAGACCGGTTGGGCCCCGACAGCCGTTAAGGCGGTAACTAGTGGCGCCGTTTCTCTTACGAAGCGACTGGTTCCACTAAGTCACGAAGAGATTACGGTGCCGACGCGATGTTGTCCACCCCACAGAGCTGCGTCTTTTCCATCACGACCGGAGCCCGCTTGGATCGGCGGAAAATGGCCGCCCAAGCGAAGGTCACGGACTGATCTCGCCGGGCGGCGCGAGGTCACCGAAGGACATCGCCGGCCCGTCCGACCACTCGGGTTCAGGGGCGCGTTCCGTGCACCGCGCGCTCGAGTTCGTCGATCCTGCGGCGCGCCTCGGCCAGCTCGACCTCGAGCTTGCCGAGCGCCATGACCAGCGGGCCGACCGCGAGATCGGCGACCAGCTGTGGATCGTCGTAGCCCCGCTCGATCGCGACGAGGATGTTGGACCGGATGCGCTGGGCCACCGTGGCGCCCGCTGGCACGTTCCAAGACCCGACTACCTCGGCGAGGCCGGCGAGAGGTGGTTCGTCGGACATGCCCCTCCGTTCCCGCGCTGCCGTGCCGCGCGACCGTTCTGGCGAACCGCAACCAGCCTAGAGAGCCGGCGGCGAGAGCAATAGTGCAATACGAAACGCTAAGGCTTTCTAGAACACGCCATAGATGTGCCCAGATTATCCGGACGAAACGCGCTACGGTGTCGGGGCATGGACCCCGTGCGGAATCCGTATGCCCCTGGGGCGGGACAGCGCCCGCCCGAATTGGCCGGGCGCGACAAGCAACTCACGGCTTTCGACGTCGTGCTCGAACGCGTCGCGCGCGGCAGGCCGGAACGCAGCGTCATGCTCACCGGCTTGCGCGGCGTCGGAAAGACGGTGTTGCTCAACCAGCTTCGCTCGGCCGCCATCTCGCGCGGCTGGGGCACCGGCAAGATCGAGGCGCGCCCGGACCAGGAATTGCGCCGCCCGCTGTCCTCGGCGCTGCACATGGCGGCGCGGGCGATCGCGACGGCGCACCGCAATCCGGAACGGGTGGACGACTTCCTCGGCATCCTCAAGGCTTTCGCGCTGCGGTCCACCGCGGACAAGGGCATGCGGGAACGCTGGCAGCCCGGCATCGACGTGCCCGCGGTGAGCGGCCGGGCCGATTCCGGCGACATCGAGATCGATCTGGTGGAGCTGCTGGTCGAGGCGGCGGCGCTGGCCGGTGACATCGGCGTCGGCATCGCGATCTTCATCGACGAGATGCAGGATCTGGGGCCCGCCGACATCTCCGCGATCTGCGGCGCGTGCCACGAACTGAGCCAGGACGCCGCACCGCTGATCGTGGTCGGCGCGGGCCTGCCGCACCTGCCCGCGGTGCTGTCCGCATCGAAGAGCTACTCGGAACGACTATTCAGCTATCACCGCATCGACCGCCTGGATCGGGAGTCCGCCGACCAAGCGCTGATCGCGCCCGCCCAGCGCGAGGACGTGAAGTTCACCGACGAGGCATTGGACTCGTTGTACAGCAGGGCCGATGGTTACCCGTATTTCGTGCAGGCGTACGGCAAGGCCGCATGGGATCAGGCGCCGGAGAGCCCGATCACGGCCGAGGATGTGGAGGTGGCCTCGCCCGCCGCCGAGGAAGAGTTGGCGGTCGGATTCTTCGGTTCCCGTTATGAGCGGGCTACCCCCGCTGAGCGGGAATACATGCGCGCCATGGCCGACCTGTCCGGCGACGACGGCCCGGTGGCGACCGCGGCGGTGGCCAACGAACTCGGCCGCAAACCGGCTTCCCTCTCGCCCGCCCGGGACGGCCTGATCAAGAAAGGCCTCATCTACTCCGCCGAGCGCGGCACCATCGGATTCACGGTGCCGCACTTCGGCCGCTATCTGCGCTCGGTCTGAGCGCCCGCCGGCCGCCCGCGCAGCGATTGATTGCCAACTATTCGCCCGTCTTTCAAGATCAATAGATATTCGTAGATTTATCTCGACCAGCAGGCCTACCGATGAGTAACAAACCCTCCTACACTCGGATGTGATCCTGATCACGTCCGAGGGAGGACATCATGGCGACAGCCGCGAAAGTCGACGCCACCGAAGAACAGGCCCGCGCACTGGTCGAGGAATCCCGCGAAACGAGCTGGGCCAAGCCGTCCTTCGCCAAGGAAATGTTCCTGGGGCGGTTCCGGCTCGACCTGATCCACCCGTATCCGGAGCCCGGCCCCGAGGACGCCGAGCGGACCGAGGCGTTCCTGTCCCGGCTGCGGACGCTGTGCGAGTCCATCGACGGATCGGTGATCGAAGCGGAGAGCCGGATCCCGGACGAATACGTCAAGGGCCTGGCCGAACTCGGTTGCTTCGGCCTGAAGATCCCACAATCGTTCGGCGGCCAGGGACTCTCCCAGTTCGGCTACAACCGAGCGTTGATGCTGGTCGGCTCGGCGCACCCGAGCCTCGGCGTGCTGCTGTCCGCACATCAGTCGATCGGGGTGCCCGAACCGCTGAAACTGGCGGGCACCGACGAGCAGAAGGCCGAGTTCCTGCCCCGCTGCGCGGCCGGGGCGGTCAGCGCGTTCCTGCTCACCGAGCCCGATGTCGGCTCCGATCCGGCCAGGATGGCCAGTACCGCGACGCCGACCGAGGACGGCGAGGCCTACCTGCTCAACGGCGTGAAGCTGTGGACGACCAACGGCGTGGTCGCCGAGTTGCTGGTGGTGATGGCACGCGTACCCAAGAGCGAAGGGCACCGCGGTGGCATCTCGGCGTTCGTGGTCGAAGCCGACTCACCGGGCATCACCGTCGAGCGGCGCAACTCGTTCATGGGCTTGCGCGGCATCGAGAACGGCCTGACCCGGATGCACGACGTCCGGGTGCCCAAGCGCAACCTGATCGGCCGGGAGGGCGACGGCCTCAAGATCGCGCTCACCACCCTGAACGCGGGCAGGCTCGCCATCCCCGCGTTGTGCACCGCCGCCGCCAAGTGGTCGCTGAAGATCGCGCGGGAGTGGAGCACCCAGCGGGTGCAGTGGGGCAGGCCGGTCGGCGAGCACGCGGCCGTCGGTCAGAAGATCGCGTTCATCGCGGCGACGACGTTCGCGCTGGAGGCGGCGCTCGATCTGTCGGCCACCATGTCCGACGAGGGCCGCAACGACATCCGGATCGAAGCGGCGCTGGCCAAGCTGTGGGCCAGTGAGATGAGCTGCCGGATCGCCGACGAACTCGTGCAGATCCGCGGCGGCCGCGGCTACGAGACGGCGGCCTCGCTCGCCGCGCGGGGCGAGCGGGCCGTCCCCGCCGAGCAGCTGGTGCGCGATCTGCGGATCAACCGCATCTTCGAAGGCTCCAGCGAGATCATGCGGTTGCTGATCGCCAGGGAGATGGCCGACGCGCACATGGCGGCCGCAGGCGCGCTGGTCGACCGCAAAGCGGAGTTCAAGGACAAGGCGAAGGCCGCGGTCGGCGCGACGGGTTTCTACGCCAAGTGGTTCCCGCAGCTCGCGGTCGGCGCGGGGACGGTACCCGCGGCGTACACCGAATTCGGCGTGCTCGCCCGGCATTTGCGCTTCGTCGAGCGCAGTGCGCGCAAGCAGGCCAGGTCCCTGATGTACGCGATGGGCCGGTGGCAGGCGGGCCTGGAGTACCGGCAGAACTTCCTCGGCCGGATCGTCGACATCGGCGCCGAGCTGTTCGCGATGTCGGCGGCCTGCGTGCGAGCCCACGCGTTGCGCGCCGCCGACGCGCCGGAGGGCAAGGCGGCCGAAGAACTGGCGGACACCTTCTGCAGGCAGTCGCGGCTGCGCGTGCGCGAGTTGTTCGACGCGCTGTGGGACAACACCGACGACGACGACCGCACCCTCACCCGCGGCGTGCTCGACGGCCGCTACGAATGGCTGGAGGGCGGCGTGCTCGACCCGAGCGAGGGGACCGGCCCGTGGATCGCGGAGTGGCAGATGGGCCCGTCCACCGAGGAGAACCTCCTGCATCCATTCCTGCCGTCCACGCGTCCCCACGCGGAAGCCTGAGCGGTAGCGGACCCGCCGCACGCCCGCCCGAGCGTGCGGCGGGCGGTCGCTCGCGAACTATTCGCCGATATCGGAATTCTCCTAGAGAACCGCAGATATTTCTCGCGAGCGCGCCGCACAAAGCGATCAGGGCAATCTAAAGCTATCTAGTTCTCCAACTACTATTTCGTAGATTTTTCTGTGCGAGCGAAGCCAGCTGCTCGATCGACCGGCAGCGTCGGTTGGACAACGTGTACGTAACGGCAGGTGTAGGGGGTTAACGGGGCGGAAATCCAGTGCGACATCTGGGCAAGAGGCGCCGAACATGCGCCGCGCCCACAGGAGGGTGCCATGTCCACGACCATCGCCCGCCGCGCCGTAGATCACGACGGCCACCACGTCACAGTGTCGGCCGAAGACGGCGTTCCCCTCGCGGTCCGCGTCTTCGGCGGCGACGACGCCCTCGCGACCGTCGTCTTCGTGCACGGACACTGCCTGCGCACCGACTCCTGGATCTACCTGCGCGAGCACCTCCTGCGGCAGTGGGGAGACGACACCAGGATGGTGTTCTACGATCACCGCGGCCACGGCGAATCCGGGGTGGCGCATCCGTCGACCTACACCATCGAACAGCTCGGGCACGACCTGGACACCGTGTTGCGGACGGTCGCGCCGGTCGGTCCGGTGATCTTGGTCGGCCACTCGATGGGCGCGATGGTCGTGCTCGCCTATGCCCGGCTCTACCCGCAGGCCATCGGCACGCGGATCGCAGGCGTCGGGTTGCTCGCGGCCGCTGCCGCCGGGATCACCGAGGTGGGGCTGGCGCGCCTGTTGAACCGGCGGGCAGTGAACTCGCTGCAAGCCGCCGTCACGCACGCCCCGAAGGTGATGCAGGCGTCCAGGCACCTGACCCGCCGCCTGTTCACGCCGATCCTGCGCGAGGCCGAATTCGGCACCAGGAAGGTGAACCCGCGGATCGCCGCGCTGGCCACGGCCATGCTGAACGACACGCCGCTGCTGACCATGGCCGGATTCCTGCACTCGCTGATCACCTTCGACGAGACGGCGACTCTGCACCGGCTCGGCGCGATTCCCACGCTGGTGCTGGCGGGCTCGGCGGACCTCATCTTCCCGTTCGCGCACTCGGTGGCACTGGCCTCCCAGCTGGCCGGTTCCGAACTGGTCCGGCTCGAAGGCGCCGGGCACAGCGTGCTGCTCGAGCGGGCCGAAGAAGTCGCGCTGTCCATCGCCGGACTCGCCGAGCGCGCGTTCGCCGCGGCGCCGTCGGGTGCCGGGTACGCCGCAGCGGGCTGAGCTCGGCAATCGAGCGGCAACCGTCGGATTTCGGCCGCACGCGAGCCAGGATCGAATTCTTTCGGTACTGTGTTGTAGATCACGTTGTGTGGTGGGTCACACGGCTCGGTACAGCGCGGCCCAAGGCGAACGGGCAACCGCGCGTCACGGCACCGAGTTCGCATGTCCGCCAGGGAATCCAGGAGGTATCGATGACTCGCAGCGAATTCGCGGAACTACGCTACGCGGTCGGCCAACTCCGGCAATCCATCGGCGTACTCCGCACCCAGTACGGCGACGCCAGCACGGTGCGGCGGTTGGAGAACGACCTCGAGCGCCTCGCCATCGACGCCGACGAACTCGAGCAGTCACCGCCGCCGGAGGTGCGGCGGACCGCCCAAGACGTCATCTACGTGCCGGACAGCAAGTCCGACGAGGCCGCTTGGATGGGCGCACAGGACGAGGGGCTCGGCTTCCACTCCCGTCCGCGGACGAAGTAGTTCCGGGGTGGGCGGCACGCGCCGCCCATCGCGGTACTCCCTGCCCGATGCCTGCCGTGGCGGCCGCACCCGTGCCACCGGGCCGCCCGCGGTCCCGGCGACTTGGCGCACGGCGCCGCCGTGATCGCACAGCGCGCGCTGGACGTCTGAGCCGTATCGGCCCCCCGCACGACACAGTTCGTGCAGCGACCCGCCATGGTGCGCAAGCCGCTCACCCCGGCCGGACACCGAGCGCGATCAAGATGTTCACCTTGCCCGGCGCGACGATCGAGTCGTTCTCCCGCGCACCGGCGCCGAGACCGCCACCCGTGTCGGTTCCCGCACCGAGCGTTCGGTCACCGCGGCGGGCACACCATCGAGACCGACATCCGGCGAGGCCGCGCGGCGCGTGCCGCTGCCTGCACAGGCGCTCCGGTCGCACCCTCCCGTTGCCGGGGCGCATCCGAGCAGGTCAACAGGTTGATTCCGGTCGGGTATGGCCGACGATCGATGTCTTCACCCGGCGGTTGAAGAGACAATTCCGGCATTCCGTTTTTGCCTGCTCGAATCTTGTTTCGCGGAACGTGACTTCGAAAAGTCCGGTTGGCCCGGAACCCGCGTAGACAAGCATGAGGCATGCCTGATGTGGCGCAAATCATACGGTTGACGGCGGGGCATGTTTGTCGAGACCCCGTTCGATCAATAGCGCACGTGTCGTATGGTGCTCAGCATCACATTCGATTGCGGAGGTAACGATGACCACCCGCACACAAGATCAGCGAGGCATCCGCCTGTGAGTGCCGCACCGACCGCCGCCCCCGAAGCGGGCACCGGCGTATTCAGCAGAACAAGGGCCCGAATCTCGGATCGCACGTTGCGCACCGACCGATGGTGGATCCCCCCACTCGTCACGGTGCTCGGGCTAGCCGCGTTCGTCATCTACGCGACGATCAGATCGTATGTGCGCACGGCATATTGGGTCCCGGACTATCACTATCTGACCCCGTTCTATTCACCGTGCCTGAGCACTTCCTGCGTCGAGGGCTCCAGCCATTTCGGCACCCCTTTCGGCGATCTGCCCGCGATCCTGCCGCTGGGCTTCGTGGTGCTGCCCTTCCTGCTCGGTTTCCGCCTGACCTGCTACTACTACCGCAAGGCCTACTACCGGGCGGTGTGGTTCTCCCCGCCCGCCTGCGCCGTGGCCGAGCCGCACGCCAAGTACACCGGTGAGACCAGGCTGCCGCTGATCGTCCAGAACGCGCATCGCTACTTCTTCTATGTGGCCCTGGTGGTTTCGGTGATCAACACCTACGACGCCATCGTCGCCTTCCACGGCAAGACCGGTGGCTTCGGTTTCGGCCTCGGCAATATCGTGCTGCTGGTCAACGTGATCCTGCTGTGGGCCTACACGCTGTCGTGCCACTCGTGCAGGCACATCGCGGGTGGACGGCTCAAGAACTTCTCCGCGCATCCGGCGCGCTACTGGTTCTGGACCCAGGTCTCCAAGCTGAACACCCGGCACATGGCGCTGGCCTGGACCACTCTCGGCACGCTCGTGCTGACCGACTTCTACGTCATGTTGGTTGCCAGCCAAACGATTTCGGACCTGCGGTTCATCGACTGACCGCCTCATCGAGGAGTTTCTCTGCATGGCAGAAGTGGAACGGCACAAGTACGACGTCGTCGTGATCGGAGCGGGCGGCGCCGGATTGCGGGCGGTCATCGAAGCCAGGGAGCACGGCCTGTCCGTCGCGGTGGTGTGCAAGTCGCTGTTCGGCAAAGCGCACACCGTGATGGCCGAAGGCGGCTGCGCGGCGTCGATGGGCAACGCGAACGAGAAGGACAATTGGCAGGTCCATTTCCGGGACACGATGCGCGGCGGCAAGTTCCTGAACAACTGGCGCATGGCCGAATTGCATGCTCAGGAAGCGCCCGATCGAGTGTGGGAACTGGAGACCTACGGGGCGCTGTTCGACCGGACGGCGGACGGCCGCATCAGCCAGCGCAATTTCGGCGGCCACACCTACCCGCGGCTCGCGCATGTCGGCGACCGGACCGGCCTCGAGATCATCCGCACCATGCAGCAGAAGATCGTGTCGCTGCAACAGGAGGATTTCGCCGAGACCGGTGACTACGAGAAGCGCATCAAAGTCTTCGCCGAATGCACCATCACCGAATTGCTCAAGGACGGTGACCGCATCTCCGGCGCGTTCGGTTACTGGCGCGAATCCGGCCGTTTCATCCTGTTCGAGACCCCCGCGGTGGTCCTGGCGACCGGCGGCATCGGCAAGTCGTACAAGGTGACCTCGAACTCCTGGGAGTACACCGGCGACGGGCACGCGCTGGCGCTGCGCGCGGGCGCGACGCTGATCAACATGGAATTCCTGCAGTTCCACCCCACCGGCATGGTCTGGCCGCCCAGCGTGAAGGGCATCCTGGTCACCGAGGGCGTACGCGGCGACGGCGGGGTGCTGAAGAACACCGAGGGCAAGCGTTTCATGTTCGACTACATTCCGCCGGTCTTCAAGGGGCAGTACGCCGAGACCGAGGAAGAGGCCGACCAGTGGCTGCGCGACAACGACTCCGCTCGCCGCACACCGGACCTGCTGCCGCGTGACGAGGTCGCCCGCGCCATCAACGAAGAGGTCAAGGCCGGGCGCGGCACCGAGCACGGCGGCGTCTACCTCGACATCGCTTCCCGGATGCCCGCCGAGGAGATCGTGCGACGACTGCCTTCGATGCACCATCAGTTCAAAGAGCTGGCGGACGTCGACATCACGAAGGAACCGATGGAGGTCGGGCCCACCTGTCACTACGTGATGGGCGGAGTCGAGGTCGATCCGGACACCGGCGCGGCCACGGTGCCCGGTCTGTTCGCCGCGGGTGAGTGTTCCGGCGGCATGCACGGGTCCAACCGCCTCGGTGGGAACTCGCTGTCCGACCTGCTGGTGTTCGGCCGCCGGGCCGGGCTCGGGGCCGCGGCCTATGTGGAACAGCTCGACGAGCGGCCCGCAGTCGCGGACGACGATGTCACGAACGCCGCGAAGGCCGCCGTGGCGCCGTTCGATCCGCCCGCCGACGGCAAAGGCGAGAACCCCTACACCTTGCACACCGATTTGCAGCAGACGATGAACGACCTGGTCGGCATCATCCGCAAGGAACACGAGGTGCGCGAGGCGATCGACAAACTCGCCGAGTTGCGTGCCCGGTTCCGCCAGGTGACCGTCGAGGGCCACCGCCAGTTCAACCCCGGCTGGCATCTCGCGCTCGACCTGCAGAACATGCTGCTGGTCAGCGAATGCGTGGCGCACGCGGCGCTGCTGCGAACCGAGAGCCGCGGCGGGCACACCCGGGACGACCACCCGTCGATGGACCCCGACTGGCGGAACAGATTGCTGGTCTGCGCGGTGGATCCGGGCACGGCCGGCGACCCGATCCCCGGCGTCACCGTGACGCGCAAGGATCAGATCCCGATGCGATCGGACCTGCTCGCCCTCTTCGATCTCGGCGAGCTCGAGAAGTACTACACCCCGGATGAACTCGCCGGGCACCCGGCCGCGGCCGGACAATCGACGGAGCGAGAGGCGTAACGATGGGTTACGACGCCAAATTCCGCGTATGGCGCGGCGATCTCGACGGCGGAGAACTGCAGGATTTCACCGTGCTGGTGAACGAGGGCGAGGTCGTACTCGACATCATCCACCGGCTACAGGCCACCCAGGCGCCCGATTTGGCCGTGCGCTGGAACTGCAAGGCGGGCAAGTGCGGTTCCTGTTCGGCCGAAGTGAACGGGCGGCCGCGCCTGCTGTGCATGACCCGGATGTCCACCTTCACCCAGGACGAAGTGATTACGGTGACGCCGATGCGCACCTTCCCCGTGATCAAGGACCTCGTGACGGACGTGTCGTTCAATTACGAAAAGGCGCGGGAGATACCGTCTTTCACGCCACCCGCCGATCTCAAACCGGGCGAGTACCGGATGAAGCAGGTCGACGTCGAACGTTCGCAGGAATTCCGCAAGTGCATCGAGTGCTTCCTGTGCCAGAACACCTGTCACGTGGTGCGTGACCACGAAGAGAACAAGAAAGCGTTCGCCGGACCGCGCTATTTGATGCGGATCAGTGAATTGGAGATGCACCCGCTGGATGCGGGCGACCGCACCGAACTCGCCCAGGACGAGCAAGGGCTCGGTCTGTGCAACATCACCAAATGCTGTACCGAGGTCTGCCCCGAGCACATCAAGATCACCGACAACGCGTTGATCCCGATGAAGGAGCGGGTGGCCGACCGCAAGTACGACCCGCTGGTCTGGCTGGGCAACAAGCTGTTCCGCCGATAGACGCCGGACAACCGGCCGGGGCGATCCCCGGCCGGTCGGCGCACCCTTACAACATGGCCACGACGCCGAGGGCCACGACCCACACCAGCATGCCGACGAGCAGCGCCGACAACAGCGAGCTGGTGAGGACGAAGACTCCGACCGCCGACACCGCGAACAACAGCGCGACGATCAGCCATTCCACCCAATCGTCCGGCCGCAATTTCCGGTACCGGGGATGGGAACTCTTGAGCCCTCGGTCCACAGATGATGGGCTACCCGTATTCGGCCTCGATAAACGTCTTTTCGTTGCCGAAAATGTGTCATTCCGTGATCTTCGAAGGCGGCCGTGCCTTATCGCGGCCGGTCGAACTCTCCGTCCTGCACACCGGCGGTGAAGGCGGCCCACTCCGCGGGCGTGAAGATCAGCACCGGCCCCTCGGGATCGTTCCCGTTGCGCATTCCCACGTGTCCGTCGGCGAGCAGCGCCACTTCGACGCTGTCGTTGCCCGCCCCTTCCCCGGCCCTCCGCCACGTGGCGCCGGACAGGTCGATGTTCGTGTTGCCTTGAATGCTCACGAGACGGACTCCTTCGCTATCTGCCGTGGGAGACGTGTGTACGGACCGAGAACCCAGCACCACCGCTGGGCGCACGCACGCGCGCCCGATAGTACCGCCGCCGACCGGCGCTGTCGGGCGAACAACCGACGAAGAACGGCCCGGTACTCCGACCGACCACGTGATTCGCCGCCTGCGCTCAGCGGCGACGTGGCGCGGGCTCCGCCCACGCACGAATGGCCGCGACGACCACCCGGCCGGACGGGCGAAACGTGTTCCGCGGCGGCACTATCCAAGACCGAATCGCGCCGACCGACGCCGTCGGGGACGGCAACGCGATCGTCGACCCCGTGCGGCAGACCGAGACGTTGAGCCGGAACAACTCCGCGAACAGGCGCGTATCGTTTTCCGGCAGGTCCGGCGCGATCAGGAAGGTCCATCGATTCGAGCGCGGGTGCGCCAGAATCGGGCCCAGCCGCACGCTCTTGCTCTGCATGTGCGCCTTGACCGCCTGACCCAGGCTGCTCGGCGTGGTCAACGCCCACACCGACCCTGCGCGCATCACGATCCGGCCGAGCTCGGGCGGATCCACAACGGCGGGCAGATCGCATTCCCGCCGGTAGAACAGGCATCTGGATCGTGGCGTATCCCCGAGTGGCCTCTGCTCCACTGACAACCCCCTGCAGTTGTGTGGTTCGACGATGAGTGCGCGCCATACGGAACCCCTCCGGCTACCGCTCGCGTACCGATGAGAATGCGGCGATGGCCGAGTGTGGCGCGACTACCTATAGTTTTGCTTTTCTCCGGCCGGAACCGACTGATAAAGAATGGGCAAAACTGCGGAAAAGTGAACGCGCCGAGGGGCCGCTGTGAACTCAGTGCCAGGTGTGATCGGTCAGCGGGGTGCGCGGGCCGAACTTCGGCTTGTAGAAGTGGCCGCTGATTTCCAGCAGGCGGATCGCCCGATAACGGTGCGGGCGCAGCGGCTCCAGGTATTCGACCATCGCATCGTCATCCATGGGACGGCCGAGCAGAGTCCAGCCGACCGCGGCGGACAGGTGGTAATCGCCGACCGACAGCGCGTCCGCGTCGCCGAAAGCCCGCTGCGCGATCTCCGCGGCCGTCCACACCCCGATACCGGGGACACCGCACAACCTTCGTGCCGCCTCGACCGGATCGACCCGGGCCGCGCGCTCCAGCGATTCGGCGATCCGAGCCGCGCGCACGATGGTCTGCGCGCGTTGCGGTCCGACATTGGCCCGGTAGTACACCCAGGAAGGAATTCGCCGCCAAGTGTCCGCGTCCGGCGGCAGCCGCATTCCCTCTGGTGCGGGGCCGGGCGCCGGTTCGCCGTACTGCCGCACCAATTTCCGCCACGACGCCCGCGCGGAGACGGTGTGCACCTTTTGCTCCAGCACCGACGGCACCAGGGCTTCGAAGACCAAGCCCGTGCGCAGCATGCGGAGCCCGGGAAAACGGCGATGGGCGTCCACGAGTTTCGGATGATCCGGGAGGAACGCCGAGACATCCTCGTCCAGGCAGAGCATGTGCTCGAGACCCGCGAGGAATTCCGCCGCGCCCGGCCCCCAGGCGCGGGCCTGCACAGTGCGCGGATCGGACTGGGCGAGGCGGTAGGTGACCGGCCCGGTCGGCAGACGGGAGGCGTGCCAGTGCGCGCCGTCGCCGGTCACCCGGTGGCACGGATCGCCGGTGCCGCGACCGAGGGGAGCGAGCGTGCACGCCAGGTCGATCGGCCGATCCGTGGTCACGGTCCGGCTGGCTCCCGGCTCGACCGTCATGCTGCGCACCCGAGACATTCTGCCCGGTGCGGCGCGCGGCGCCGCGTCCCCCTCCACCGGGACACGCGGATTATTATCTGAGCCACACCTAAAGCCATTCATACCGATCGCACATGATTATGGTTTCGCAATCAGATGTAACGGCATGAGATTCACGGCGATATTGTTTTCGTTCGGCAAATATCTGGCAGTAGCAATGACGGAGGTTCTTCGATGATCACCAATCTGCTCAACTGGCTGCTCAACGCCTGGGGTGGAGTTTCCGCGGGCAGCTCGGGCTACCAGATTCCGCCGGGCACCTTGCCGTTCGGCAGCTGAACCGCGCGGCGCCCGCCCTGCCTGTCCGGCGGGCGCCCCAAAAGGTCACTCGCCCAGTAGGAATTGCGCGATATGCCGCGCCCGGCGCCCAGCGAGGGACGCGGCCTGAGTGCGGCAGGAAAAGCCATCGGCGAGGAGGATCGCGTCGTCTCCCGCGGCGCGCAGCGCGGGGAGCATGCCGTTCTCGGCCACCGCGACCGAAATGTCGTAATGGCCCGACTGCATTCCGAAATTTCCCGCCAGACCGCAGCACCCGGTGATTTCCGTCACCGTCACGCCCATACTGGCTAATAAATGGCGATCGGCATCGAATCCGAGAATCGCGTGCTGGTGACAATGCGGTTGAACCACCACCGATCGGCCGGTGCGCTGCGGGGGGCGCCAGGAGGGCTGATCGGCGAGGAATTCGGCCAAGGTGCGCACCGCGGCGGCGGTCGGGGCGGATCTGGGATCGTCCGGCAACAATTCCGTGAGGTCCGCGCGCAGAACCGCGGTGCAGGACGGTTCCAGTCCCACGACCACTCCACCCGCCTCCACATGCTCCTGCAACGCGGTCAACGTGGCCCGCAACCGCGCGCGGGCGCCGTCGAGCTGACCGGTGCTGATCCAGGTGAGTCCGCAGCAGACGCGTTGCTCGGGGATGCGAACGCGGTAGCCCAAGCTGGCAAGCAGCCGCGCCGCGGCCAAGGCGATCTCCGGGTCGAACGCGTCGGTGAACGTATCGATCCACAGCATCACCTCGCCGGAGACACCGCTTTCGGCCCGCACCTCGGGCGCGTAGGCGGACTCGGCCAGGCGCGCGCCTTCGTCCAGATCGCGCCAGATGCGGCGGAACGTACGCGCGGCCAGGCGCGGCACCTCACGACGCGGGTCGATGCCTGCCGCCCGCAGCCCGGCTCGACGCAGCGCGGTCCGGCCCGCCAGCGCGTTGACGACCCGCGGCATCCGGCTCGCGGCGGACAGCCATCGAGGCAACCAGCCGAGCGAATAGTGATCGATCG
Source organism: Nocardia sp. NPDC047038 (assembly GCF_040644075.1). Classification (NCBI taxonomy): domain Bacteria; kingdom Bacillati; phylum Actinomycetota; class Actinomycetes; order Mycobacteriales; family Nocardiaceae; genus Nocardia; species Nocardia sp. NPDC047038. The sequence continues at coordinate 647,967 of NZ_JBEYVQ010000002.1, forward strand.
GCCGGAGCCGGTGGCGGTAGCGGCGATACAGCGTCTCCGACTTGTAGGTGGCCATGTCCACGCCCGCCGGGCAGTCCGACCGGCACGCCCGGCAGGACAGGCACAGATCGAGCGACTCGGCGACGGCCTCCGACGACCAGGGCAGCGCGCCGCGCACCACCTCTTGCAGCACCCTCGCCCGCCCGCGTGTGCTGTCCTTCTCGTCCCGGGTCGCCTGGTAAGACGGGCACATGAAACCGCCGTCGGCCCGGCATTTGCCGACGCCGACGCAGCGGTGCACCGCGACGCTCATATCGCCGTCGTCTTCTCCGAGCGGGTAACCGTTCGATGTGCCGACGTCACCGAGTCCGGCCAGCCGCAGGTCGGCATCGATCGGACGCGGCGCGACGAGCACGCCCGGATTCAAGATGTCGCCGGGGTCGAACAAGGCCTTGTACCCGGCGAAGACATCGAGCACCGCGGGGGAGTACATCGCCGAGAGCAACTCGGAGCGAGCCCGGCCGTCGCCGTGCTCGCCGGACAGCGAACCGCCGTGCCGGACGACCAGCTCCGCCGCGTCGAACAGGAAGGCGCGGAAGCGGTGCGGCGCGTCGGCGATCGGAAGATCGAGGCGGACGTGGATGCAGCCGTCGCCGATGTGCCCGTAGAGCAGGCCGTCGACACCATGCTCGCGCGTCAGCGCGGCGAAATCGCGGAGGTAGGAGCCGAGCCGTTCCGGTGGGACGGCCGCGTCCTCCCAGCCCGGCCAGGCCGGCCGCCCGTCCGGCGTGCGACCGGCCAGCCCCGCGCCGTCGGCCCTGATCCGCCACAGCTGCGCGGCGGTACCGGGATCGGTGACGATCCTGCTGTCCATCGCGCCCGCCGTCCGGCACAGTCGCTGTGCGACGGCCAGCGCGTCGGCCTGCGTCGCGCCCGCGGTCTCCACGAACAGCCAACCGCCACCGCGCGGCAGGTCGGGCACCGTTCCCCGATGCGCCCTGACCACGTCGACCAGCCGCGCGTCGATGCCCTCCACCGCGATCGGCGCGCAGGCCAGCACGGCGGCGACATCATCGGCCGCGGTGGCGATGTCCGGGTAGCCGAGCACCGTGAGCACGGTGGCCGCGGGCAGCTCGACCAGCTCGACGGTCGCGTCCAGCAGCAGACCGCAGGTGCCCTCGCTGCCGACGAACGCCTTCGCCGCCGACGCGCCGCGCTCGGGCAGCAGATGTTCCAAACCGTATCCGGATGCCTGGCGGTCGAAGCGCCCGAGATCGGTGCGCAACACCGCGAGATTCGCCCTGCTGAATTCCGCGAGGCCCGGCACCGCGGACAGGTCGGCGGCCAGTGTGCGTTCGGTGCGGGTGCCGTCCAGGATGCGCAGTTCGCGCACCGTGTCGGAGGTGCGGCCCCACGCGACGGCGCGCGGCCCGCACGCGTTGTTGCCGATCATGCCGCCGAGCGTGCAGCGATTCTGTGTCGAAGGGTCCGGTCCGAAGCGCAGTCCGTGCGGACGGGCCGCGCGCTGCAGCTCCGACAGCACCACGCCCGGCTGCACGGTAGCCACGCGCGCGGCCGCATCGATCGCCACGATCCGGTTCATATGCCTGCTGAAATCGAGCACCAGCCCGGGACCGATCGCGTTGCCCGCCACCGACGTCCCCGCGCCACGCGCGGTCACCGGCAGCCCCTCGGCTCGGGCGAACTCCAAGGTGACCGCGACGTCCTCGTCGGTCCGCGGGAAGACGACCGCCGCCGGGAGAACCCGATAGTTCGACGCGTCCGAGGAGTACTCCGCCCGCCGCCGCTCGGAGGCGTCGACCTCACCCGCGATCCTGGCGCGCAGCGCCGCCATACGGTTCACGGTGTTTATTTTCCAGCGCCTGCGGCGCTGGGTGTTCGCGGGCTGTGTTGTTTGGCCACGCCTTCGGCGCGGCGTGTTCGCGGCCCTCTTATGGCTCGCGTTCGCGAGCCGGGCCGCGAACGGAACAGGCTCGGTCTCGCTTCGCTCGAAAGACATGGCTGAGGTGCGCTTTGCGCGTCGGGTATGTGAGTCGCGGACCCGGTGCGCGCGGAGTGAGGGCGGCCATTGTCAGGCTCGTCGGCAGTAGTGGCTCGTCGAGGACGTGATGGCCCTCTGGACCGCGCGCGATGGCGCGACGTGTTCGCAACAAGATCACTCGTATCAGGCCGGTTCGAGGAAGAGCCATTTGGTCGTAGTCGCCGGCTCGCCGCGTCGATGCCCGGACCGCAGCCTCGAGGAGCCGGTGTCTCCGTGTTCACGCTCGGCGGTATACGCCAATGACGACTGCTGCGGTTGTGGTGCACGCGATGCGCTAGTTACGCGAATGTCGATCAGCCGTCTGGGTTCGGGTTGTGCTCGTTTCGCCGTGGGCGGAAACACCGCCTGCCCGGAATCGACTTGAACTCAACCATTGTTGAGGTCTTAGTGTCGGTGGCCAGGTCTTGGATGGGGCGGGGAGCGAGAGGGAGAACAACGTGAGCATCGAATCCGTGGCGTGGAGCCAGATGTACCGGCGGGCGAACGCGCCGCAGGAACAGCGCCCGTTCCGCCGCGCCACCGCAAGGCGCATCGTTCGGTTCGCCGCGCCGCACCGGCGGCGGATCGGCGCGTTCCTGCTGTTCAGCGTGATATCGGCGGTACTCGCCGTGGCCACGCCGGTGCTGGCTGGCCGGGTCGTCGACCACATAGTCGGCGGCGCTGCGCCGCGGGTGGTGGTCGTCCTCGCGGTGGTGATCGGCGTGCTCGCGGTGTTCGACGCCGGACTAGGGGTGGCGACCCGGTGGATGTCGGCGCGAATCGGGGAAGGGCTCATCCTCGACCTGCGCACCGCCGTGTTCGACCACGTGCAGAAGATGCCCGTCGCCTTCTTCACCCGAACCAGGACCGGCGCGCTGGTCAGCCGGTTGAACAACGACGTCATCGGCGCCCAGCGCGCGTTCAGCGACACCCTGTCCGGCGTGGTGGCCAATCTGGTGACCCTCGTGTTGACCCTCGGGGTGATGATCAGCATCTCGTGGCAGATCACGTTGCTGGCGCTGGTGTTGCTTCCGGTATTCGTGCTGCCTGCGCGCCGGATGGGCAATCGCCTAGCCGATTTGCAGCGGGAAGCGGCCCGGCTGAACGCGGCGATGAGCACCCAGATGACCGAGCGGTTCTCCGCGCCGGGCGCGACGCTGGTCAAGCTGTTCGGTCGTCCGGAACAGGAGTCCGACGAGTTCGCCCTGCGGGCCCGCCGGGTGCGGAACATCGGCGTGCGCACCGCGATGCTGCAAACGGTCTTCGTCACCTCGCTCACGCTGGTGTCCGCGCTGGCGATCGCCTTGGTGTACGGGCTCGGCGGCTGGTACGCGCTGCGCGGGCAATTGGACGCGGGCGCGGTGGTGTCGCTGTCGCTGCTGCTGACCAGGCTCTACACGCCGCTCACCGCGCTGGCCAGCGCCCGGATGGAGATCATGGCCGCGCTGGTGAGCTTCGAGCGCGTCTTCGAAGTACTCGACCTGAAGCCGCTGATCGAGGACGCGCCGGATGCGAAAACGGTGCCGGCGGGCCCGGTCGCGGTGGAGCTGGACGCGGTGCGCTTCGGCTACCCGTCGGCCGACAAGGTGTCGCTGGCCTCGCTGGAGGACGTGGCGAATCTGGACACCCGCGGCGGGGTGGAGGTGCTGCACGACGTGTCGCTGCGCGCCGAGCCCGGTCAGCTGATCGCGCTGGTCGGCTCGTCGGGCGCGGGCAAGTCGACCATCGCGCAGCTGGTCTCCCGCCTCTACGACGTAGACGCGGGCGCGGTGCGGTTGAACGGCGTGGACGTGCGCGAGCTGACCACCGGATCGATCCGCGACACGGTCGGGCTCGTCACCCAGGACGGACACCTGTTCCACGACACCATTCGCGCCAATCTGCTGCTCGCGCGGCCGGAGGCCACCGAGGACGAACTCTGGGACGCACTCCAGCGCGCCCGGCTGCGCGACTTGGTCGCGTCGCTGCCGGACGGGCTGGAGACCGTGGTCGGCGAGCGCGGCTACCGGCTCTCCGGCGGTGAACGCCAGCGCCTGACCATCGCGCGCCTGCTGCTCAAGCAGCCGCGCGTAGTGATCCTGGACGAGGCGACCGCTTCGCTGGACTCGACCTCGGAAGCCGCCGTGCAGGAGGCGCTGTCCGAAGCGCTGGAGGGACGGACCGCGCTGGTGATCGCACACCGGCTGTCCACCATCCGCGCCGCCGACCAGATCCTGGTTCTGGAAGACGGCCGGATCGTGGAACGCGGCACGCACCCCGAGTTGCTGAACGCCGATGGCCGCTACGCGGAGCTGTACCGCACGCAGTTCGCCGAGGAACCCGTCACGGCCGCGGCGTGATCCGTCGTCCGGTCAGCTCGCCGTCTGGTCCGCGGTACAGGTCGTGTCGGCGTCCGGCAGGGTTCCCGCGCCGAAGTAGGTGTTGATCGCGTTGTTCACGCAACTGCTCAGCTCCGGCCGGAACGTCATGTGGATACGGACGTCTTGCAAGGTGACCATCCGCGACTGCGACAGATACTGGTGCAGCCGGACGCCGTGCGCATAGGGAGTGCGCGGATCTCCCGTCGCCTGCACGATGAGGGCGGGCACCGCGTTCCGGACCACGGTCGCGGGTTCGACCGGTCGAGGCCAGAAGGCGCACGGCTGAATGTTGCCCGCCAGCGCGCCGAACACCGGTTGCGTGGCCCGGCTCTCCTCGATATTGCGCCAGTACCAGAGGGGATCGATGGGCGCGCTGACATCGCCGCATGCGACCTCCGCCAGGACGGAGTTCTCGTTGTCCCGCAGCGCCGCCACGATGGCGCGCAACCGCGGCGTCTGCGAGGTCGTGGGCGGACCGCCCGCGGCGTCGGCGAGTTCGCGCACCGTCGCGGCCAGCGGTTCGTTCAGCCGGAAGTTCCACAGCAAGGCGTGCAGGATGAACGGCAACCAATGGTCGTCGATCGCGAATCCGTCGATGACGATCGGCTGGCGGTGAACGATGCGGACCAGCTCCTCGATCTTCGCGCGCACTTGCTGCGGTGTCGCGCCGAGCCGGAACTCTTCGTCGTGGGCGGCGGCCCACACCGCCCAATCGTCCAGCGCGATCTCGTCGGCGGGTCCCCAATCCTGTACCAAGCCCGTCCAATACCGATCCGGGTCGATCGCGCTGTCGAGCACGACCCGATCGCTGCGCTCGGGGAACATCTGGGTGAACACCGCCCCGAGATACGTGCCGTAGGACAAGCCGTAGAAATTGATCTTCTCCTCGCCCAGGGCCGCCCGGACGACGTCCATGTCCCGCGCCGTATTGCGAGTGGTGAACTGCCGCACCAACTCCGGATCACGAACCACGCAGCTCGCGGCCATGCCTGCGGACTGAACGGTGTCGTGCACGAAACCCAGCGGATCAAGGCCCGCCGACCGGACCATCTCGCCGACCGGCCACCCGCACCGCGGACTCGAGGTCGATTCGCCGACTCCGCGCGGGTCCATCCCGATCAGGTCGTAACTCGCCAGCACGTCGGGCGACAGCACGTCACCGAGCAGATCCACACTGTCCAGGCCGGGGCCGCCGGGACCGCCCGGATTCGACACCAGGATGCCCCGCCGCCGCGCCGGATCGCTCGCCTTCACCCGGGATATCGCCAAGGTGATCGTGCGACCGTCGGGACGCCCGTAGTCGAGCGGCACGAGGACATTCGCGCACTCGCCACCGGCTTTGTCCAAGTTCTCGACGCCGCACGGCTTCCACTCGAGCGTCTGGCGGTAGAAGCGGTCCGCGCCGCTCGGGTGCGAGTCGGCCACCGGCTCGGCCCGGCCGTACGCGGGCGCGGCCAGCAGTGCGGACACCGCCACTATCGACATCGAACGCCAGAACGGATTCGTGGACAACGAAATTCGCCTCTCGACCGGAGCGAGCACGTAGGTGGATGCGGAAGAACCGTATCGGATCGGTGCTCGCGACGGTGGCAACGGCTTCCCCCGCGCGGCGAGCTCCGATCAAGGCCGTCCGCGGAAGGGGAGCACGCTCGGGCGAACCGGCGAAGCCCGGCTCGAACGAATCGAGCCGGGCTTCGCTGATCGGTCTCATGCCCTGCGGTCTCGGTAGGTCCGGAACGCATCCGGCGTGGATGTCGTCCGAGCGCTACCGAGGACTTGCGGTCAGAATTCGCCCTTGACGCCGAGAACGGTGCGCCCCCGGTGGCTGCCGTTGCGGATGGAGTGCAGCACCCGCTCCACATCGGTGATCGGAGCGTAGTTCTCCAGGGTCGAAAGATGCTGCGGTCGTAGTTCTTTGCCGAGCTGGGCCCACACCTCCCTGCGGCGCTCGATCGGAAGGTTGACCGAATCGATGCCTTCCAGGGTGACACCGCGCAGAATGAACGGCATCACCGTAGTGGGCAGTTCCGCTCCGCCGGTGAGCCCGCTGGCCGCGACCGCGCCGCCGTAGCCGATGGCGCTCAGCACGTAGGCCAGCGACGCGCCGCCGACGCTGTCCACGGCCGCGGCCCACCGCGCTTTGGTCAATGGCCGCGGCTTGGCGTTCGGGTCCTCCGGCAGCCTGCCGATCACCTCGTTCGCACCGATCTCGCTGAGCAGATCGTTCGCGTCGGTCTTGCCGGTGGAAGCGATGACTTCGAAGCCGAGGCCGGAGAGAATGTCGATGCTCACGCTGCCGACCCCGCCGGTCGCGCCGGTGACCAGCACCGGGCCCGCGTCCGGCATGAGGCCGCGATCGAGCAGGGCCTGCACGCTCAGGGCCGCGGTGAACCCCGCGGTGCCGAGCGCGGCCGCGTCGCGCAGGCTCAGGCCCTCCAGCTTGACCACCCATTCGGCGGGCACCCTGGCGTATTCGGCGAAGCCGCCGTTGTGCGCGACACCGATGTCGTATCCGTGCGCGATCACCTGGTCACCCGGGGCGAAATCGTCGTCGCCGGACTCGACCACCTCGCCGACGATGTCGATCCCAGGGACGATCGGGTAGTTGCGCACCACACCGCCGCCCTTGGTGATCGCCAGCCCGTCCTTGTAGTTCGCGCTCGAGTAGTGCACTTTGATCGTCACGTCACCCGGCCCGAGGAAATCCTCGCCGGCCTGCTGCCGGGTCAGGACGATCCCGCTATCCGATTCGTGTGCCACCATCGCCCAGAACTTCATGCGGACGAGCATACGAGCGTCCGGACGGGTCCGGGAGTTACCGCGGCAGGAGTTCCAGCCGCACGCCGAGCAGACGAACCGGGCGGTCGAGGTCGAACCGTTCGATGATGCGCAGCGCCGTCTCGGCGATTCGCGCGACGTCGATGGTCGGTTCGGGCAGTTTTTCCTGTTTGCTGCGTGTGTAGAAGGTGTTCGTGCGCACCGTCACCGAAACGCGGGTGCCGATCCGGCCCGCCGCGGCCATCTCCTCGGCGACCTCGGTGGCCAGCCGCGCGACCTGGGCGCGGATTTCGCCTGGATCGGTCAGATCGTGCGGGAAGGTCTCGGATTTGCTGCGGCCGACCGGGATTCGCGGTTCGGTGGTGACGTCCGTATCGCCTTTGCCGTGGCCGAGCACCCAGAGATACGGACCGGTGTTCGGCCCGAATTCGGCGGCGAGTCGATGCCGGTCCGCCGTCATCAGCTCGCCTACGGTCCCGATACCGAGTTCGGCGAGCCGGGCGGCGATGCGGTTGCCGATGCCCCAGAGCGCGTTGGTCGGGCGATGGGCCATCACCTCGGTCCAGTTCGCGGCGGTGAGCCGGAAGACGCCCGCGGCGGCGCCCGCATCGGCGGCGGGCTCGGCCGACGACTTGCCCGCCGACTTGGCGAAGCCGGTCGCGAGCTTGGCGGTGAGCTTGTTGTCCCCGATGCCGATCGAGCAGGTCAGTTCCAGTCCGGCGATCGCGTCGCGCACCTGCTGCGCGAGGGCTTCCGGGTCGTCGGTGTCGGCGGCGAGGAACGCCTCGTCCCAACCCCACACCTCGACCCGCCCCGGAAACGTCCGCAGCAGGGCCATGACCTCGTCGGAGGCGTCCTCGTAGGCGGCCATGTCCAAAGGAAGGAACACTCCGTCGGGGCACTTGCGCTGAGCGCTGCGCAGCGGCATTCCGGCCCGCACACCGAACCCGCGCGCCGGATAGGACGCGCAGGTCACCACCTTGCGCGGTTCGGCGGGATCGCCGTGGCCGCCGACGATGACCGGCAGCCCCCGCAGTTCCGGATGACGGCGGAACTCCACCGCTGCCTGGAACTGATCGAGATCGACATGCAACAGCCATCTGGCCACATGCCGTTCTTACCGCAGGGGTGCGACACCCGGCCGCAATTCCGGCGCGAGCGCCCGCCGACCGGCATCGTGCCATCGTCCGCAACACCGCGATGAGTCCCACTGCCCGATCCCCTCACACGGATGCCCTGACATTGCGCGGCCCGCAGAACAGAACTAAATTCTGGATATGAAGATTCGAGATCGGTTGCTACTGGCAGCCGAGCGCCAGTTCGCCGAGCACGGAGCGCTCGACGCGACGCTGACCCAGATCCGGGGCGCGGCGGGCGCCAGCGTCGGTGCGCTCTACCACCACTTCCCGGACAAGGCCGACCTGTACCGGCAGGTGTGGGCCAACGCGCTGGCGGACTATCAGAAGCATTTCTGGGCGGTGGTCGGCGACAGCGCCGACGCGCGGGAAGGCGTCACCGCCGGTGTGCGCGAACACTTGCGGTGGGTGAGCGAAAATCAATATCGCGCAACGGTACTCACCTCCGCGCGGCCGCCGGGAGTGCGCGAGAGCGAGAGCAATCGCCGCTTCATGTCCGACGTGACGCGGTGGTGGCGCACCCACGCGGGATACGAGGTGGTGCGCGATCTGCCCATCGATCTGGTCTACGCGCTGTGGCTGGGTCCGGCGCAGGAATACACCCGGCAGTGGCTGGGCGGTGACATGCGCATCGCCCCTGCCGAAGTCGCGGGCGAGCTGGCCGACGCCGCCTGGCTGGCGCTCGCCGCCGATCGCACCGCGGCCGCAGGGCAGCTGTCCGAGTGACCGCGACCAACACCCTCGACCTGGACAGCGCCAAGAAGATACTCGCCGCCCAGCCCTTCGCCACGCTGATCGGCACCGAGATCACCGCCTTCGGCGACGGCGCCGCGACCCTGATCATCCCGCTGCGCCGCGAACTGACCCAGCAATTCGGCTACGTGCACGGCGGCGTGCTCGCCTATGCCGCCGACAACGCCCTCACCTTCGCCGCGGGAACGGTTCTCGGCGCGAACGTCCTCACCGGAGGTGTCACCATCACCTACCTGCGGCCCGCCGCCGGCGACCGGTTGCGCATCGAGGCATCCGTCACCGGGGCGACGCGCCGCCAGGCGGTTGCCCACTGCGCGATCTACGCGGAAAGCTCCGGGCGCGAACCGGTCCTGTGCGCGGTGGGCCAAGGCACCACCCGGCTGGCGGAAACGGACTTGACCGGCACAAATACCAGTCCCTGACCTCACGACGACCGCTCGCACGTCGCCCGCGCTATCGGGTGACGGCGGCACTGGCCGGGGTGTCGGCGCGCGGGCGTACACAAGAACGAGATCCGCCGACCGCCTGTGCCGCCGCTCGGCAAGTGAGTTGCGACACAGCACTTTCGGCGAGGGTCAGCCGCCCGTCCGGTGTGGCGAGGTGCGTTCATGGTAGCCACACCGGGCAGGGCGAGCGATGAGCCGCTCCGGTGCTTCACCAACGTCCCTCCGCCGATCGCGACATGCGAAGGGCCGGGCCCGGATACGCTCCGTGCCCGGCCCGTTCCATCCATCAGGCG